>NZ_JAFAJM010000006.1 GCF_019236175.1 Chryseobacterium sp. | reverse complement strand
CCGAACACAGAAGTTAAGCCCACCAGCGCCGATGGTACTGCTAACGCGGGAGAGTAGGCCGCCGCCAGTTTTTATTTTATTTTTAAAAATCCTTTATCTTTATGATAAAGGATTTTTTTTTGCTTTATACTTGCCGTACGAGGCCATCTATGATTTGAACGGGCTAAAGCCCGTCCCTATTGATGATGTACCGTTATTCATAACCGTTTTAAGATTAAATAACAGACTTATTATTTAATCTGGAGCCTTTCCTTATAGGAACTTAAATAAGGTATAAAAACAGGCTTATTTTAGCTTTGGAAATACCATCGTGCAGCTATGCCGTATTTAAAGAATCACTAAATATAAAAAACCGTTTCAAAGAAGAAACGGCTTAATTTTATTATTTTGACTTTTCAAATATTCTTACATACTAGGATCTCCATCAGGACATTTGAAATCATCACTGCAACCAGCACAAATTACAGTACCATTACAATAGTACATACAAAATTCTGGTTCAGGAAGATTAACACCTGCTCCGGAAATACTTTTTAACTGGTCTTTTCTTAGTTTTTTTAGATTTTTCATATTGTTTTAATTAAAAAATTGATACTAATGTAAATTTATATAAAATATTTTTAATTAACTCTATTGTTATATGTTAAAAATTAACTTTTAGAAAAGAAAAAAATAATGAGTTATGGTAATTTCCAGGTCCGGCGTGCTTATGGTGAACAGAAAAGGGCATTCTGAGGAGTTTATCCGTTCAGGTAAAGTCCATCCTATAAATAGAGCAAGTTATCCCTGAAATGAGGCTTGAAATATGAAAAGGAAATAGAATGTATTCATTACCCAGAAAATGAAAAGTAAAAAAAATAGCCAATAATGAATTATTGACTATTTGAATATTATTTCTTGATTAAGCCGAGTTCAATCAGTCTTTCATGTAGGAATTCTCCAGCTGTTGTATCTTCATACAATTTTGGATTGTTTTCGTCTACACAATTGTCCAAAGCATTTAAGGACATAGCACTGATTGGATGCATAAAGAAAGGAATTGAAAATCTTGATGTACTCCACAATTCTCTCGGTGGATTAACGACTCTGTGAATGGTAGATTTCAGTTTATTGTTGGTATGTCTTGAAAGCATATCTCCAACATTGATCATTAATTCATCCGGTTCTGCGATCGCATCGATCCATTCTCCGTTGTGGTTCTGAACCTGAAGACCTTTTCCCTGTGCTCCCATTAAAAGAGTGATAAGGTTAATATCGCCGTGTGCTGCTGCTCTTACGGCATCGTCCGGTTCTTCTGTAATTGGCGGGTAATGGATGGGTCTTAAGATAGAGTTTCCTTCTGCGATTTTATCATCAAAATAAAACTCATTTAAGCCCAGGTGAATAGCTAAAGCTCTCAATACATACTGTCCGGTTTTTTCAAGCATCTGAAATGCTTCTTTACCTACCTCGTTGAATTTCGGAAGTTCTTCAACGATTACGTTGTCGGGATACTCGGTTTTGTATTTTGAATCATCAGACAGGTATTGTCCAAAGTGCCAAAATTCTTTTAAGTCTCCTTTTTTGAAACCTTTTGCAGTTTCTTTACCAAATCCTACATAGCCTCTCTGGCCACCAATTCCTGGAATCTCATACTTTTGTTTCGTTTCCACTGGTTGGTCAAAAAAGTTTTTTACCTCTCCATACAATTCATCTACCAATTGATCATCAAGAAAGTGGCCTTTTAAGGCAACAAAACCAATTTCTTCATAAGCTTTTCCGATTTCATTTACAAATTTCTGTTTGCGTTCCGGGTTGTCCGAAAGGAAATCACGCAGGTCTACACTAGGTATTTTATCCATTTTTAGAAATTTACGAACAGCAAAATTACATATTTTTTAAATTAAATGATTTTAAAATCATTATTTATAAGTTAAATTTGCTGTATGAAAAAATATTCTTCTAAGAGAAGTATTCAGATACTTGCGCATCTTCTTCAGCAGTACGGAATTGCAGACATTGTAATTTCACCGGGATCAAGGAATGCTCCTTTGGCGATTCACTTTTCAGAAGTGGATAGTTTCAACTGTTTCAGCATTGTAGATGAAAGAAGTGCTGCTTTTGTAGCAATGGGAATGGCTAAAAGCGAAAAAAAACCTGTAGCAATTACCTGTACGAGCGGCTCAGCTGTAGTCAATTATTACCCTGCTGTTACAGAAGCTTTTTATCAGAATATTCCACTTTTGATACTGACTGCAGACCGACCGACTGACTTTGTTGATATTTTTGACGGGCAGACGATCAGGCAGAAAGATGTTTTTCATCAACATTCTTATGGTGATTTCCAGCTCCTGGAAGACAGTAAAGAGAATGCAGAAGATATTAATTTTGATATCATTAAGAAAGCAATTGAGCTTTGTTTTGAAAAGCAAGGTCCTGTACATATCAATATTCCCCTGGAAGAACCTTTATATGAGCTGGTTTCTGAACTTCCGTCTTTTCCGACGGTTGAGAAAACTATCAGACATAAGGAATACGAAATCCCTTCTAATCTGATTGCAGAGTGGCATACCTCTCAAAGAATCATGTTGTTGGTAGGAACAAGAGATTATAGCCCTGAACTGGAAAATCAGCTCACGCAATTAGTGAAAAATCACTCAGTTGTTGTATTAAGCGAAGCCAATTCAAATCTGTATCATGAGAAGTTTTTCAGACATATTGACCGTTTGATTTTTAATTTTACGGAGGAAGACTATAAAACATACGCTCCGGATCTTCTGATCACGGTAGGTCAGAATGTGGTTTCCAAAAAAGTAAAGCAGTTCCTGAGAAGCGCGCGTCCAAAACAACACTGGCACCTGGATGAAGTCTGGCAGCCGGATACCTATTTCTCATTAACTGAGAAAATTGAAATTAAGCCGGAAGTTTTCTTTTCAAAACTTTTAAAGTTCATTAACCTTGAACCCAGACCTTATTTCAATTTATGGGATGTTTTGAGAGATAAAAAAGATGCAAAACATGAACAGTTTTTGAATACTGTTGAGTTTTCAGATTTTTATTTTTTCAATAAGGCTTCACAGACGATTCCTGAAAATTATAATATTCATGTCAGTAATTCTTCCGGAATCAGGTATGCTCAGCTATTTGATTTTGGCAAGAGAAAAATGTATTGCAACAGAGGAACCAGCGGAATTGACGGGTCAACCTCTACTGCAATGGGATTCGCTATTAAAAATGCAAACCCTACCTTGCTGATAACAGGGGATCTAAGTTTCTTTTACGATATCAATGGTTTATGGAACCAGTATATACCACCATTTGTAAGAATTATGATCTTCAATAACGGAGAAGGGAATATCTTTAAAATCATTCCGGGACCAGGGAATGCAAATCCTAATACATTGGATGAGTTTATTGCAACCAAACATCGTAAAAATGCCGAGTATCTGGCTAAACATTTCGGATTCTCTTATGTGAAAGTAGAAGATGAAATGTCTCTGGACAGAGTCCTGGAAAACTTCTTCAAACCTGATGCACAGCCAAAAATCCTGGAAGTGAATACCCACGGAAAGAACAGTGCAGATGTATTGAAAGATTATTTTAATTTCCTGAAATAAAACTAAAGATCCAGATATTCTTCATTTCCGGGTAGATTGATAATTCTGTCTACCGGGTAAATGAACATATCATCAAAATCATTTAAAGCATTAATAAGTTGGAAGTGGGTAAATTGCTTTATGTTCTGTAAAGTGATTTCTGCTTCCTTTATTTTTTTTTGCTTTAAAAGATGCTGCCTTTGTACACCGTTTAAAAGATAAGTAGTTGGAGTGAACCAGTCTTTGCCTTTCAGGAACAGAAGATTGGAGAAAGAAGTATCAGTGATATGATTATTTTTGATAATAATAATTTCTTCAGCCTTAGCCTTCATTTTCATTTTATCCAGCTCTTTTCTGTCTTCAAACTTGAAAGAGTAGTCGAAGCTGTTATTTTCCACCAGCTGGAAGTCCTGTATTTCAGGAATAGCATAAGGAATCATCTGTGTCCGGATTCTTTTATCAAGGTCATAGGCTATTCTCAGCTTAAAAAGACCGTCTTCATCGTGTTGCAGGTTTTTGTAGATTTTGGCAAGGTCAATTGATTCTTCCTTTCCGAAATGGGAGAATGTTTGATTTACACGTTTCTGATGCAGATCTAAAAGAAAAATTTCCTGATCTTCTACTTTAATGCTTTCAATGAATTGGGACATAGATTTTGTTTTTCATTTCCTGATATTCGTCTTCTAATTTACTCATGTGCGTTATACCGCCTCCGCTTTTGAAATAAAGTTGGTTTTCTTCTTTTTCAATAAAGCGTATCATTACGCAGCTGTCTACATTCTTACCGTCGAACCACCCGCAAACACCTGTATAATATCCTCTGTCATAACCTTCAGCTTTAAGGATTATTTCCAGGGTCTTCGATTTGGGAGCTCCCAGAATAGATCCTGCAGGAAGCAGCTTTTGCATAATGCTTCCTATTTTTCCATTAAACTCAGGTTTCAGTTTTCCTGAAATTTCTGAACTCATTGCATACAGATCTTTTTGTTGAGTCTTGATAAAATCAATCTGTTGAAACTGATCTACTTTCACATCATCAGCTATCATACTCAGGTCGTTTCGGAGAAGATCTACTACGGTATAATGCTCTGCCTTTTCCTTTTTATCGTTCTTCAGAATCTCCGCTGCATTTTCCAGAGAAGCATCAATGGTGCCCTTCATAGGATAAGTCAAAATTTTACCGTCAATAATCTTCACAAAAGTTTCCGGAGAAAAAAATACAAAAAAATCTTTATAAAAAACTTTATACTTCGCATGAGAATGATAAAAAATTTCCTCCAAAGTTAAATTAGTCTCAATTTTTGTTTTTCTGGTATAATTGATCAGATAAGAATTTCCGAGACGAATATTTTTCTGGACTTTGGCAAAGCCGGTTTTAAAGCTTTCCAGCGTTTCGGGGAATGATTTCCATTCAATTTTTTCAGGCAGTTTGTTTTGCTTTTTTTTGATTGAAAAGCCTTGAAAATCAATCATTAATCCTGAATTTTCAATTTCGCTTTCTCTATAAATTTCGACGTTCTTACACAGAAAGTCAATGACGAAGAAATAGGGAACCTTCTGAAGAGAAAGTTCGTCCATTTCTATAAATTTTTGATGATTCGCTGAAAACATTCGACAAAAATACTTATTGATGTTTACTTTTGCATAAAATTTTTATGATGCAGAATAAATATCCGCAGAAACCGGGAATAGATTTTATATTGAAGCAGGCATTTTTTTACTGGAATAAAACGCTGGTTTATCAGTTGATGTTTTCGATTTTTTATTTTGGAATCTTTCTTACCGTTCTTTTTTTCTTCGATGCCCGGTACAATATTTTAAATCAGTATGCAGAAGCGGCCCAATATGCCAAAGACGGAATGGAAGTCTATTCTGCACAGCTTATGAAAATGATGTCCAATGACGGATTCCGGAAATTTTCGTGGGCATTGATCGGAACTACCATTTTCCTGTATCCCCTTAATCTTGGATTCTACCAGATATACAGAAAAATTGATCTGAAGGAAAAACCGGAACTGGGAGACCTTCTTGTCGGTTATAATGGAATTAATTTCTTTAAATATATCGGGTATTATATATTCTGGTTCTTTGTATTTTCATATACTTTTCAGACCATTATTCTGGCTGTAATCTGGGTCCTTATTACCTTGTTTGTAGCCCCATTGATGTTTTTTACAGACAAAAGAATTTTTGAAGCCATTTCTTTAAATTTTAAAGCACTTAAGATGTATTTTCTGGAAATTTTAGTCTGTACAATTGTTGCTGTATTCTTTAAATACGTTGGATTTACCTTATTTTTTATTGGTGGGCTCTTCACTTTTCCTTTCTGGAATGCGATGATATATTCTCTTTATAGAACAGTTTTTTCAGAAAAACGCTAAAATTCATTCCTGTTTAATATGTTTTTTTGCTAAAAAAAGTTAATTTTGGTAAAATCATTAAAATATTAAACTATGTCTGAATTTAACGAATTCGATCAGCAGGGGTCTGTTCCGAATAAAGAAACGGGATCAATTATCTCGCATGCCTTTGAAATGTATAAAGGAGTTTTCCTTTATGGAGTGGTGGCCATGGTCATTTATCTGATCGGAGGCTTTCTTATCCAGTCCATCACAGGTTTCAATTCTGCCTCAATGGTAGAAGAAATGAAATCTTCAGGTGGCAATTTCAGTTATTGGAATGCTCCGGGGTTTCCTTTGTATATGACATTTTCAGGAGTTTTTGGAATTTTGCTGGCTCCTCTTTATGTAGGGTTGATTTATATTGTCAACAAATACAATACTAAAAACCAGATTGAATTTTCGGATCTGTTTATAGGGTATCGTCAGAATTTTGTTAATATTCTGATTTACAGTTTTCTTTCAGGTATTATTTCCGCAGTAGCAATGGCATTGTGTGTGCTGCCTTTCTTTTTTGTCTATCCTTTATTATTATTAGGATATCCTATTCTGTTATTTGAAAATGCATCTGCTACGGAAGCTTTAGGAAAATCTTTTAATATTGCTAAGGAGAACTATGGAACATTCCTATTAACAACCTTTTTAGGCGGATTAATTTCTATGGCCGGAATCATTCTTTGTGGCATCGGAATTATTCTGACAGCTCCGTTTATGATGGTCGTGATGTATTCTACATATTGCGCATTTTTAGGAAAGCCACGACAAATTATGTTTAAACAGCCTTAAAAAAATACTAAATAACAATTGATGAATAAAGAAAAGCAAATAAGCAGTACGGCAATAAAACAGATTTCATTACTGGTCATTATTTTAGTATTGGCAGGATTGATCTGTTTTAATCTGGCGCTCTTTGTACCTTCAGTTTTAGGAGCTATTACCATTTATGTGGTTTGCAGGAAATACAATTTTTACCTGCAGGAAGAAAAAAAGTGGAAACCCTCCCTTGCCGCATTTGTACTGATGTTTGCGAGTCTTATCATTCTGATTTTACCGATTTACTTTATTGCAGACCTGATTATTGATAAATTGGGAAATGCACAGGCTTATATGGCTAAGTTTAATGTTTTCCTGGATAAGATCCATTCTTATATCTATTCCAAAGTAGGGTTTGACATTCTCAGCCAGGAAAACATGACTAAGCTTAAAAGTTCAGTGGGAAAAATTTCAACTTCCGCACTGAGTGGTACATTTAATACCCTTACTGTGGTGATGTCTATGTACTTTATTCTTTATTTTATGCTGGAAAAGCCTCGGCTGTTCGAAAGAATTCTTACGACTTCGGCACCTTTGAAGAGAGCAAACATCTCTTTGATAGGAGATAAAATGAGGAAACTTATTATGGCTAATGCTATAGGAATTCCGGTTGTTGCCGTAGGGCAGGGAATAGTGGCTCTTATCGGATATCTTATCTTCGGAGCACCGGGAGCGGCCCTTCTTTTTGCTCTTACAGCAGTATCTTCAGTGATTCCGGTTGTAGGAACGGCTATTGTATATGTTCCGGTATGTATTTTTATGATTGCAGAAGGAAATACGGTACAGGGGCTTGGACTGGCAGCATACTGCGTTGTGATTGTGGGGCTCACCGATAATCTGCTTCGTTTTACCCTTTTGAAGAAACTTGAAAATATTCACCCGCTTAATACCGTTTTCGGAATTATTATGGGAATGAATTTATTTGGATTCATGGGGCTTATTTTCGGTCCTATTCTGATTTCGCTTACCTTGCTTTTAATTCAGGTATACAGAAATGAATTTTCTGACGAAAATGCTCCTCCTGATCTGGAGTTGCCAAATCAGAATGATGTAGAAGAAAAATTAATTTAATTATTTATAGAAGTGGAAGGACTTAATCCGGAAATATTAAAAGAAATCTGTATTGTTAAAATGCCTTTTGGCAAATACGAAGGAACAGTGCTTGCCGATTTGCCGGTAAGTTATCTTGAATGGTTCAACAGAAATGGGATGCCTAAAGGAAAACTTGGTATGCAGCTTTCAACCGTTTATGAAATCAAAATCAACGGACTCACGGAACTTCTAATTCCTATCAGAGCCTCTCTGCGAAATTCTTAAATTTTTACTTTTTATCCCTAAAATTTACTTAAATTAATAGTTAGATGTCAAACTAATTTGTAACTTTGCAGTATGAATATACCCTTAGATATTTCTGAACTTCAGGAAGCTTTACCCAGAAAAGTTTCAAATCTGCAGTCTGCAATCCGAAACAGAATTTTGGCAGACTTTACGAGGGAGAATATCAATATCACTTTAGAAATGTATCTGGTATTAAGATGTCTGTGGGAAAAAGACGGAAGAAATCAACAGGAGATTTCAGATGTTCTTTACCGTGACAAAGCAAGCCTTACCAGTCTGATTGATAATCTTGAGAAAAGAAATCTGGTAGTAAGGGTTCAGAATCAAAGTGATAAAAGAAATAAAAATATTTTTCTTACCGATGGAGGAAAAACGATTAAAGAAAAAGTAACGCCCATCATTTCGGAGCTTCTTTCTGAAATTGAAACTACCGTTTCTGAAAAAGACCTTACCACTACCATTCATGTTTTGGATGCTTTATTTAAAAAAATAAAATAATTTTCAATTAAAAGTTAGATATCAAACCAATATGAAGCAGGATTCATTTTATCAGTCAGTTCCGGAGTGGATGAAAACCCCGTTTCTCCTCATTCTTCTGATTTCTCAATCTGTTGTCAACGGATTGCAGGGGGTAGATATTAATTCTATAGCCTCTCAGCTGGGAGAGGAAAAAGACCTCCTTCAGTTTGCGTCTTTTACCAATTCTGTAGGTTTTGTTGCGATGATTGCTATTGCAGGGCATATGACCAAAATTTATCAGAGAAAAAATCTCTGGCTGATCTGTCTTGCACTGGAGTTTTTAATCGCTTTGCTGATGATTGCTCCCAACAATGTGTATGAAGTGATTTTTTTGAGCTTTTTTTGTGGTACCGTAAAAATAATATGTCTTCTTGATGCCATACGCCTTTTAATGCAACGGCTTAACCCTTCCGGAAGCCGGGGACTTTTTTATGGCATCTACTATACGATTTCTTTTGTGACAGCTCAGGGAATTGCTTTCGTTGCTTCATGGCTTATTGTAGACTACGAGTGGTATTATATCTATTATTTATGGCTTCCCGGAATTGTTATCAGTCTTTTTATTGTTCAGACTGCTTTACACGGTAATAAGGATGAATCTACTGTAACATTAAAAGATATTGACTGGCTGAGTTATATTGCTTTAGTCGTAATGGGAATTTCTCTGTCTTATATTTGTGTAATGGGAGAAAGACTGGACTGGTGGTATGATCACTCCATTATTCTGAGCTCTTTCATCTTCTTTTTCAGTACTCTTGTTTTTATTACAAGTAATAGGTATCATAAAAATCCGATGATAGATCTTTCAGCCTTCGTAAGATATAAACAAATCGGCTGGGGAGTAGTTTTTATGTTTTTATTATATGTCGTATATAATTCATCGTCAGTGATCTCTTCTTTTCTGCTTCTCAATTTTAAAGGGGATACCAAATATGCAAATATCTCTAATCTGTATATGATTCCAGCCTTTATTGTTTCAGTGCCTTTAACAGGAATATGGCTTCATAAAAAGCATAAGGCAAGAGGTGCATTGGTGCTCGGATTCCTTCTCTATGCTCTGTTCTATTTTCTGATTAAAAAACTGGTGGCTTTTGATATTCCTGAGGAAGCACTGATTGTCCCTCAGTTTATAAGGGGAGCTGCCTATGGAGTAACGATGACCAGCCTGTCATATTATGTTTCTTCTAATGTGGAATTGAAAGATAACAGTACCCGGGTATTTTTTAGTGTATTTTCCAGATATATGCTGGCCATGCCTATAACTTCTGCTTTTTTTGGACATCAACTGGCCTACTATAAAATAAAATTCAGTACAGATTTTGCTCAGCATATTGTACCGACAGATCCTAAAGTAACGGATTATCTCAATACCCTCACAGCAGGATTTATAAACAAAGGTATGGATATGGTTTCTGCTCAGAATATGGCTCTAGGAAGCCTTCAGAAAAAAGTGCTGTCGGATGCTTTATTAAGAGGGGTGGATGAAATATTTATGATGCTCTGTATAATGAGTATTGTACTCATGTTCATCTGCTTATGCCTTAAAGTATTTAATATCCACTATGAAGTCTGGAAAAATACATATCCATTGACTAAACTTTCGTAAAATCGAGCTCAGGCGGTATCGAAAATACCGCCTGAGACGGATCTAATGAAGATCGCTAGCTTTTCAATGCTGCAATTTCATCTCTTAATTTTGCGGCCCTGATAAAGTCGAGGTTTTTGGCTGCAGCTTCCATTTCTTTTTGCTTCTGCTCGATCATTTTTTCTATATCTCCGTCTGTATAGCTTGCTTTTGTTTCTGCCACCTTTTGCAGAATTTCTTTTTGAGTATATTTTTCATCCGGAAAATCTTTGCTTCTTCCGACAAGGTTTTCCGATATTTTTTTATTAAGAGCTTTGGGTTGAAGCCCATGATCTTCATTATACTGCATCTGCTTGGCTCGTCGGTATTCGGTTTCATCCAGGGTGGCCTGCATGGATTTGGTGATCTTGTCAGCATACATAATCGCCTTTCCGTTGATATTTCTTGCAGCACGTCCTACGGTCTGAATCATTGATCTTCTGCTTCTCAACATCCCTTCTTTATCCGCATCAAGAATCGCTACTAAAGAAACCTCCGGTAAATCCAATCCCTCTCTTAATAGATTAACACCAATTAAGACATCAAAAAGCCCTAAACGCAGATCCTGCATAATCTGGATCCTTTCCAGGGTTTCCACATCAGAGTGAATATATCTTGTTCTGATTCCGAATTTTGTGAAATATTTGGTAAGCTCCTCTGCCATTTTTTTCGTTAGAGTGGTTACCAATACTCTTTCATCAGCATCAGATCTTTTCTGGATTTCCTCCATTAAATCATCAATCTGATTTAAAGTAGGCCTTACTTCGATAATAGGGTCCAAAAGTCCCGTTGGCCGAATGATTTGTTCTATATAGGCTCCGCCTGTTTTTTCCAACTCATAATCTGCAGGTGTTGCGGAAACATAAACGACCTGATTCTGCATGCTTTCAAATTCTTCAAACTTCAATGGCCGGTTGTCCATTGCAGCAGGTAGTCTGAAACCGTATTCTACCAGAGCCTCTTTTCTGCTCCGGTCACCACCATACATAGCATGAACCTGTGGAACTGTTACATGGCTTTCGTCAATTACCATCAAAAAATCTTTAGGAAAATAATCAATCAGGCAGAAGGGTCTTGTTCCGGGAAGCCTGCCGTCGAGATACCTGGAATAATTTTCAATTCCTGAACAATACCCCAGTTCCTTGATCATTTCAAGGTCCAGCTCGGTCCTTTCCTGAAGTCTCTTGGCTTCCAGAGGTTTTTCGATTGAATTAAAGAAATCAACCTGCTTTACCATATCATCCTGAATTTCTCTGATCGCCCCGTTTAATGTTTCCTTTGAGGTCACAAAAAGATTAGCAGGATAAATCTGAATCTGGTCAAAGCTGGATTCTACATTTCCGGTTACCGGATCAAAACTTTGAATTTTCTCAATTTCATCTCCAAAAAACTGAATTCTGATGGCGTTATCTGCATAGGCCGGGAAAACATCAATGACATCTCCTTTTACACGGAAAGTTCCTCTCTGGAATTCATTTAATGTTCTGGCATATAAGGCACTCACTAATGAATGAAGAAGAGCTGTTCTTGTTACTTTTTCTCCAATCGCTATTGAAATCAGAGATTTATGAAATTCGGTAGGGTTTCCAATACCGTAAATACAGGATACTGAAGCTACAATCAACACGTCCCTTCTTCCGGAAAGAAGACTGGCTGTTGCGGAAAGACGTAGTTTTTCAACTTCTTCATTGATACTCAGGTCTTTTTCAATATACGTTCCGGTGGTAGCGATATAAGCTTCCGGTTGATAATAATCATAGTAACTGACAAAATATTCCACCGCATTTTCTGGAAAGAATTCTTTAAACTCCATAAACAGCTGAGCGGCCAGAGTTTTGTTGTGGGCCAGTACTAAAGTCGGTCGTTGCACATTCTGTACAACATTAGCCACAGTAAAGGTTTTACCGGAACCTGTTACCCCAAGAAGAGTCTGGTATTTTTCACCAATCTCAATCCCTTCTGTAAGTTTTTCAATTGCCTGAGGCTGATCGCCGGTTGGTTTATATTCTGATTGAAGCTTAAAATCCATAGAAAAAGAATGTATACAACAAAAATACGAAAGAAATATTTAGGCATATAAAGTTTTGATGTTGAATCTTTTGATTATAAAATTTTAACCGGTTTGCTCAATAGTAGGTTTTTTTTAAAACAGTGCTTAGAATATAAAGGTAGAAGGTTTTTTAAGGAATAAAGCATGAAAAAAGCGCTGAAAAGCGCTTTTAAATTATGGAACAAAGGACATCTTTGCGGGAATCTTTAACACTGAGGCTATTGCTTTACCGTTTTGTGTGGCTGGCTTCCAGTTTGTTTCATTACTTATGGAAGTCATTGTTTTAATGAATTCTTTATTGAATACTTCATTGTCACCGGATGCTGTTATATGGGTTGCTTTACCGTTTTCGTCGATCTGAATATAAGCCATTGAAGTTATCGTCCCTTTAAGGCTGGTCATCTCAGAAAGGTCCATATTTTGTCCTATTTTTTGCCTCAATGCTTTTATTCCGTCAGGATATTCTGCCTGTGTAAGATTTTGTGTTGAAATCGAATTTGCGGAAGTCTCTGTGTTTTCACCCTCTTTACTTTTTGTTTTTGGAGCAATTGTATCTGAAATAGTTCCGGTTTTTTCTTTTTTTAATTCAGACAGTGCTGCCGGATTTTTTCTGAATACTTCTTGCTGTTCATCATTTGAAAGTACTGGATTTTCTATTGGTCTGGTACCGGAAATTTTCGGTATGTCAGAATTTTTGTCATCTGAAAAAAGTTTAGTTTTTACAGTTATTACTTCTCCCGCATAAGTTTTTTCAGAAAACAGAGCAATAGAAGTAAGGATTACCGTAATGCCTGCGGTTTTTCGCAACAGGCTGAATCTGGATTTCTTTGTGTTCATCATGATCAATCGTTTTTTGGTGTTTGTAAAATTAAATGAATGGGTCAGATGCAGATTTTGTCTGCTGATTATTTCGTCGAGTATCAGACTCTGGTACTCTTTAAGATTAAATCTATGGGTCAAAACAGCCTCATCCGCTAAAAACTCATGATTATTAAGTACTGCTTTTTTAAATAAAAATAGGACCGGGTTAAACCATGTGAAAATGGTAAAAAATTCAATAAGCATCACATCAATACTGTGTTTCTGATCAAGGTGACTTTTTTCATGAATGAAAATTCTGGGATCAATAGCATTATTTTTTACATAGTTTTGCCCCATATAGATGGTGTTCCAGAAGCTGAGCGGAGAGAAGTTTTTCTTTGTAATAATAACCTGATAATTCTGGTAAATGAGTTTTTTTCCTCGTATTCGTCTGATAGTGATAAAGGCCAGTATACTTCTTATCAAGAGAAAAAGACTCACGCTGACATATATTGTTCCCAATACGTAAACCCGGTTAAACTCTGCCTGTTCAGCCTGTATTGAACCTATTTGTTGTGTGGTTTCTTCAAGAATCAATCGGGGGTTTTCCACGATTTCCCGGGAAGGCAATCTGAATGTCATAAAAGGAATCAGATAAGACAAGACCAATGAGCCCAACAAATAAAATCGATTAAATATGTAAATTTTCTCCTTTCCTAAAAACAGATAATATACTGTCATGAAAAGAGAAGAGCACAGAATGATTTTTAGGATAATAAGAAGCATATATTAATCTTTTATCTGTTGATCTATTATATCACGGAGTTCTTTCAGCTGTTTTTGACTGAGTTTAGCATTGGATGTAAAGAAAGAAGCAAACTGAGTCACGGAACTGTTGAAGAAACGGTTAATCATGGAGGTCATTTCCTCTCTGAAATACTCCCCTTTTTCTACCTTTGGGTAGTACTCACGGGAATTTCCATATAATGTATAGCCCACCATATCCTTATTCTGCATTCTTTTTAGCAGAGTTGCTATGGTTGTTGCTGCGGGTTTAGGCTCTGGGTACGAATCCAGAATATCTTTCATGAAAACATGTTTCTTTTCCCAAAGAATTTCCATAAGAGCCTTTTCAGAATCTGTTAATTTTATCTCTTTCATTCTACAATATTGTAATTTGTTCTACAAATGTAGAATAAACTTTTAACCTGACAAATTTTATGGCATTATTTTTCCATTCATTTTTTAATCACATAATAGTAATCTTATGAAAATCAGTCAATTTTATATTCAGGTTCTGTGTGTTTTTTTTATGCTGAGCTCTTGTAAAAAGAATAATATTAATGCGCAGCAATTAGGAAAAGATGGCAGTGTAGAAACAGATAAGCCCAATTCAGATTATCAACCAGCCTTTAAAGGACAGACGAGAATAAAAGCTGTGCAAACCTCCACTCCTTATCAGGTAGAAATTTTAAATAAAGAGCTCGGGAGGCCATGGGGAATTATCAACCTGCCTGACGGAAGATTCCTCATTACAGATAAAAACGGATTTATGAATGTGGTCTCCACAGACGGAAAACAGGTTTCCAGAATAGATGGTTTTCCAAAAGTAGATTCAAAAGGGCAGGGCGGAATGCTCGATGTGGCGCTTGATCCTGATTTCAAAATCAATCATATTATTTATTTCAGTTTTTCAGAACCCTTCGGAAAAGGAAATCTTACTTCCGTTGCCAAAGGAAAACTATCTGCGGATCTTAAAATGATTTCCGAAGTTAAAGTGATTTTCCGGGCAGAACCTTCTTATGACGGAGACAAGCATTACGGAAGCAGACTGGCATTTGATAAAGACGGAAATTTATTTGTAAGTACCGGAGAAAGATCTGATAAGGTTACCAGAGTGTATGCACAGAAAACGGATAATTATTTAGGAAAGATATTAAAAATCACAAAAGACGGGTTACCGGCTCCCGGAAATCCATTTATAGGAAAAGCGGGATATAAACCTGAAATATATGCGTACGGAGTCAGAAATCCACAGGGAATGGCCATTGATCCTAACGGAAATCTCTGGGATGTTGAAATGGGCCCGAGAGGCGGGGATGAGATTAATCTTATCCAGCCCGGTAAAAACTACGGTTGGGGAGATGTCACCTATGGTATTGAATATTCCGGACTGAAAGTAGGGGAAGGAATTACGCAAAAAAAAGGTACAGAACAGCCTGTTTATTACTGGGATCCTGTGATTTCCCCAAGCGGTATTGCTTTCTACACCGGAAATATAGAAGAGTGGAAAGGAAATCTTTTTATAGGCTGCCTGAGCGGAGAGCATATTGACAGGATTGTGATGAAGGATAATAAAGTAGTGGGTGAAGAGCGGCTGCTCGTTGATCAGAAAGAACGTTTCAGGGATGTACTGAACGGGATGGACGGGAACTTATACGGGATAACAGACAGTGGGAAACTCTATAAGATTTCGAAAAAATAATATAAAAAACTCCTGAAAATGTTATTCAGGAGTTTTTTGGTAAAAAATATTAAAATCTGAAGTTCAGCCTTGCGAATACCTGTCTTCCGGCAAACCCCATTTGCACAGGATCAAAAATACCTCCTGATTCCGTATTTCCGGAACTTACCTGAGTAGTTTGGAGCGTTGGATATCTGTTGAATATATTTTTACTGCCCAATGTTAAGTTGAGGTTTTTGGAGAACTCATACCCGAAAGAAATGTCTGTGGTCACTTTCGGATTATATACCTGTTGCGCTCCGTCATACCCGATCAGGGTTATCTTATCGAATCTTACCAATTGTAGGTTTGCATTAAATCTGCTGATTTTATAATTGAGATTCAGATTGATTTTCGTTTTGGGAGCTGAAGCTAAGATAAAAGCTTTTTCTCTGGCACTAAGGTAGATATCTTCCTTACCCTTCAGTTGTTCAGAAGTATTTACTTTGGTAATTTCCATGTCGTTATAATTTCCGGCTAAAGTAGCGGTCAGTTTACCGGAACCGATATTTTCATTATAGCTTAGTATGACGTCAATTCCTTTAGTGCGGGTATCAATAGCGTTGGAAAAAAACTGAACCTGATCTATGTATGGGTTTTCATCCTGTATTGTTTGGGGCAGATCGTCTCTGGAGAAATATCCTGTCAGAACAATTCTGTTTTTAACCTTGATGTAATACCCGTCTACAGTTGCGGTAAATTTTCCCGTATTGAACGTAAATCCGGCACTCCCGTTCAATGATGTTTCCTGTTTTAACTGAGGAATTCCGAGATTATTGGCCAGTTTACTGTCATTAGATGCAAGCTGAATGGTAACAAGCTGTCCTCCCTGAAAATTAGTGAATTGCTGGCTGTAATACTTCTGAGCCAGAGAAGGCGCTCTGAAGCCGGTAGAAACCGACCCGCGGAATGCAAACTGAGGAGTGATGGCATATCTTGTAGCAAACTTACCGTTTAAAGTACTTCCAAAATCATTATAATTTTCAAATCTTCCGGCCAGACTGATCATCCATTTTTTTGTAATATCCAGTTCCGTGTCTACATAAGCGGCAAAATTATTTCTGCTTTTGGCGACATCCGTGGAGTAGCCCGGAAACCCCTGAGAACCGCCGGGTCTTACCTGTCCGGATAAGGGATTAGTAATCAGGAGAGCTCCTGGAGTGGCTGACGTTACAGGGTTTCCGTTGATATCATACATCGTATACGAAGCCTGTTCTCCTTTTATAATTTCAAATTTTTCATATCTGAATTCTGATCCGAAAGCAATATTAAGTCCTTCGAGAACTTTGAATGGTTTGCTTGCGTTGAAGCCGGTGGTATTTTGTAGTAAAGAATGTCCGCCGGCATAAAAGCTTGTCGGAGAATTTACTCCCAAAGTCGCATTAATGGTATTTTTTATATCATAGGTAAATCTGTTGCTCCCGAAGGCGTTATAAAAGTCCACATCCCAGTCTGCCACTTTGAATGTAAGTCCGTTATCAAATGTGAAATCTGTAATATTAGTATCCTCAATCGGATTAAAGCCGTTGGGATAAACTGCAGGGATGTTTCCGTCCGCATCAGGAGTTCTTGTCCATGCATATGCGTTGGTATTTCTGTGTGAGAATCCCTGACGTGAATAGAATTTCAGCCCGTCAGACAATGGAAGCTCAATATTTCCGAAAAAATAAATATTTTGAGCCTTAGCATCGCCGAAACGTTGTCTGGGCGCGGTATATTTGTCAGGATTGGCATTACGGATGGCATAATCTTTATTGATAAATTCAGCGGTAAAGTTTCCGAAACCTCCCCTGGAACCTATTTTCGTTCCCAAATTTCCGTTAAAATCAAAGGTAATACCATCAACTTTATGGTCGGATACAACATCATTGTTTCCGGGGCTTTTAAATAAATTCATTCCGTAGAAAACATTTCCCTCGAAACCTTTATTACGGTCATTTAAAATAACATTGATGACCCCGGCAATCGCATCCGAACCATATTGGGCTGAGGCTCCGTCGCGAAGAACTTCTACCCGTTTTATGGCCCCAATGGGAATGGTATTCATATCTGACCCGGTGTTTCCTCTTCCTTTCGTTCCGAAAAGATTTATCAATGAAGACTGATGGTATCTTTTTCCGTTCAGTAAAAGAAGAGTCTGGTCCGGCCCCAGTCCTCTGAGTGTAGCCGGATCTACAGCATCAGCGCCATCTGATCCCGATTGTTTATTGGAATTGAAAGAAGGGGCAGCAAACTGTAACAGCTGATTCACTTCTACCTGTCCGGTTGACTGGCTTACCTGTTTAATATCAATAATATCAATAGGTACCGGTGTATTAATGACTGTCCTCTTTTTATTCCGGCTTCCGGTGATGGCAACTTCTTCTATTTTTGATTCTTTGGTAAGAGTGTCTTTGATCTGCTGAGCATAAGAAAGAGAAGAAGCGCAAAGAAAAATAGCGCTGATGTATTTTATTTTCATATTTGAGACTTTTGGTGGTGATTGTCTCAAAATTATATATTTTTATGTTTAAATCGGCATTAAAATTTGCTATTTATTAGTAATATTTTAAGTTTATTGTGTTTTGGTTAATTTTAAGTAAAATAATAACTTTTTGTATTTTTTTAATGAAAAATTTTAACGCTAAAAGCTTTTGAGAAGTCGGTGAAGTCCTTCTTCTAAAATCTCCTGAGATGTTGAGAAGCAGATTCTTACATGGCCTTCCGCGCCTTTTCCAAACCATCTTTCCGATCCGGGAACAATCGCTACTTTTCCGTGATGCAGAGCATGATTGGCGAACTCCTCGCTGGTTAGTCCGTTTTTGATTTTTGGAAATAAAACAAAAGTAGCTTCAGGAAGATTAGGATGCAATACTTCAGAATGGCTTAATGTCTTAAATGCAAGATCGCGGTTGTGTTGTAAATGACTGAGAAAGTCTCTGTACCAGGGTTTTGCTTTTTCCAGCGCTACACTGGCCGCAATTTGTGATAAGGTGGAAACCCCTTCTATGGTGGAATTGAAATTTGATTTTTCAATAAAGTCTTCAAAAATTTCCTGATCATGGCATAGAACAGCACCGATCCTCAGCCCGGCAATTCCAAATGATTTTGAGAAACCATATACTGTGAAGCTTTTTTTCTTCGCTTCTTCAGAAACCGATGAGTAGGTGTGAAAGTCTTTTTGATCGTATACGATATCACTCCATATTTCATCACTCATTACCCACAGATCGTGAGCAGAAGCTATTTCAGAAATTTTTTTCAAAACTTCTTTAGAATATACTTTTCCCAAAGGATTGTGAGGGTTACAAATGCTGATCATTCTGGTGTCTGGCGTGATTAAAGAAACCATTTTTTCAAAATCAATGGCTCCGGTTTCCGTATCAACAGGGCATAATACAACCTTTCCACCAACGGCTTCTACAGATTTTTTAAACAAAAAATCTACAGGGTCTAAAATAATAGCTTCTTCTCCGGGCTTTAAGAGATAAGATGCTATCAGAAACATTCCCTGTGCGGCACTATTGACTGCTAGAACATTTTCTGGAGTAAAATTCCCAAATTTTTCTGTGTTAAAGTGGTCTGAAACAGTCTTCTTAAACTCAGGAAGTCCGGAAAAAGGGCCATAGCTGAGATAACCGTCTTTAATATATTCAATGATTCCCTGTTCAATTGCAGGAGCAGTTCTGAAATCCGGGTCTGCAGCTGTCAACGGGATAATCCCGTCTTCCAGTGTTGCCCATCTTCCGTTATAAGCTTTTCTTTTCAGAGCCTCAAAATTGATATCGTTATTAGTAAACATTCTTTTTATTTATATGAGATTGGTAAAATATTTTGTGAGTGTTGGTCGAGAGGAAGTAAAAACTGTTCCAGGAGAGTTCTTCCGTTTTTGATGTGAATGTCAATTTCCGGTCTCCTTTCCGCTTCATATTTTCTGAAAGCACTGAAGCTGTTTTCTTCTTCAACGAGATATTTAGTGAGAATGAATGAGTCCTTTAATGCTGAGGTTACTCCCTGGCTGGTAAAAGGAATCAGCGGATGAGCGGCATCCCCGATAAAAACTATATTGTCCTTATAAAACGGGTTGAGTTCTTCCAGTTCATAAACATGCCATAAATGTACGTTTTCATAGCTGGATTCTCTGATAATGGATGAAACCAGAGGATGCCATTCTTCAAAAATTTCTGCCATGTATTTTTTCAGATTGCCTACAGAACATTCTTCACTAATCTTATATTTTTCATTATCAAATTGTGAATACCACAAAATAGTGTCTGCCGAAATTTTTAGTATTCCGAAGGTAAGCCCTCCTTTTTCATGGTGGAATTTCATGAAGTTATTTTCAATACGGGCTGCTATTTCCTCATTTTGAATAATATTGACTACTTCATTTTCCTGAACCATTTTCATTTTTTCATCCTTAAACATTTCCTTTCTGATACGGCTTCTGGATCCGTCCGAGATAATAGCAATGTCAAAATCAATAGCTGTTCCGTCGGGTTCTGTCAGACTTCCTTTTCCGTCAGCCGAAAGTGCCAGTGTTTTTTCATACGTAATTTTTTCAGGAGCGATGTTTTGCCCTAAAATACGAATCAATGATTGTCTTGAAATAACAAATACATTGTTGAGGTCTTTCTCGGCCAGTATTTTTCCCGTATGTGAATATTGTATATATTTTTTCAGAAAATTTCCGTGTCGAAAAAGAAGATCCGGATCTACAATATGGGACAGGAGTTCAATACCTTCCTGTGGAAGAAGAAAACCATGTCCGGCCAGATCCTCTTTTTTTCTTCTTTCATAAATATGATAATCAAAATTATGTTTTTCTAAGTAATTCGCCATGCTCAAGCCGGAAATACCGGCGCCCACGACAGCAATTTTCTTCATTTCGGAATAACGGATTTTTTCAGTTGGTGTTTAATTACTTTTCGTAATTTTTTTAGATAGGTGCAAATGTAAATTAAAAACATTCATGATTTGAAAAAAATAAATTAAATTAATTTAGAATTTCCAATAAATAAAATGAAATGCATAGAATATGTGTTGACGTGCTAAGTTTTTGATTTATTTAATATTAGCAGCATAATAATCTGGTGAAAAGGTATAAAAAAACCGGAAAAGATTCCGGTTTTGTTTTTATGCTTTTTCAAGGTGAACGGTGAAATGCCTTAATATTTCCGGCTCCCAGGTGATTTTATACCCTTTTGCAATCTCCTCACGCCTTTCATAGACATTCTTTACGGCTGCTGCAATATAATCCATATGATTATTCGTATAGGTTCTTCTCGGAATAGCCAGACGTACCAGCTCCAGTTTCGGATAACGGTTCTCTCTCGTTTCAGGATCTCTGTCTGCCAGTAAAGTCCCGATTTCTACAGTTCTGATCCCTGCCTCTTTGTAAATCTCAAGTCCCAGGGTTTGTGCCGGATATTCTGCACGGGAAACATTGGGAAGGAAATTTAATGAATCTATAAAAACAGCATGTCCTCCGATAGGTTTCTGTACCGGAATTCCATACTCGATAAGTTTATTTCCGAGGTATTCTACCTGAGATATTCTGCTTTCAAGATAAGCGAATTCTGTAGCTTCATCAAGACCTACAGCCAATGCTGCCATATCTCTTCCTGCCATTCCTCCGTAAGTAATAAAGCCCTCATAAATAATGGTGAAGTTAGAAGCTTTTCTGAAGATTTCTTCATTGTTTAAAGCGATAAAACCACCGATATTTACCAGTCCGTCCTTTTTAGAACTCATGGTCATTCCGTCTCCGTAGGAGAAAATCTCTTTACAGATTTCTTTAATGCTTCTGTTTTCTTGTCCCTGCTCTCTTTTCTTGATGAAATATGCATTTTCGGCAAATCTTGCAGAATCGAAGAAAACCGGAATTCCATATTGATCCGAAAGAGCCTTTACGGCTTTCATATTTTCAAGAGAAACAGGTTGCCCTCCTGAAGAGTTACAGGTAATGGTGATTAAGCAGAAGGGAATATTTTCTTTAGGATGACTTTTGTAAATATTCTCCAGTTTTTCAAGATTGATATTTCCTTTGAATGGGTGGAGATCATTGATATCAAAAGCTTCATCAATTGTACAGTCAACAGCATGAGCTTTTCTGAATTCAATATGTCCTTTTGTTGTGTCAAAATGAGAGTTTCCGGGAATTACATTGCCTTCTTTTACCAATACTGAAAAAAGTACGTTTTCAGCAGCTCTTCCCTGATGGGTAGGGAGTAGGTATTTAAACCCTGTAATGCTTTCAACGGTATTTTGTAATTGCTCAAAAGAGCGTGATCCTGCATAGCTTTCATCTCCGGTCATCAGTGCTCCCCATTGTCTGTCGGACATGGCTCCGGTTCCGGAATCTGTTAAAAGATCAATAAAAACTTGTGAAGATTTTAAGTTGAAGAGATTATAGTTAGCTTCTTTAAGCCATTGTTCTCTTTCCTCTCTTGTGGATTGGCGGATTTCTTCCACCATTTTAATGCGGAAAGGTTCCGCGTACGGTAAATTCATGGGTTGGTATGTTTTTAAATTGTGTGTAAAGAAAATTTCTTTGAAAATAATTTTCAAATTCATCAATGTACATCTAAAGTGGAATAGGGGTTATTCCGGAGCTTTAAATATATTTTCATCAGAATGAAATCCGGCAACACCGCCGCTTACTGCAAATTTCATAGCTGAAGCTGCAGTCATTCCCACTACGGGTTTGATGTTTTTTTCTTCAGTCACAATCACCCAGCCTGAAATCGCGTACGAATGGGGCAGGTATACCGCAACATAGTTATGTTTATCAACGTCTGACATTTCTTTTTGGGTTAAAAAGCCAATTCTCCATATTTCAGGATTTTCGTTGGTTTTTACCCATACAGGATCGTTGAATTTTTTCTTGTCACCCACAAATGAAGACATCACGTCTTTGGTAGGAGTATAAATATGTTTGACTCCCGGAGTTTTTTCCAGTAGGCTGTCCATGGTGTCAAAAAAGAATCTTCCAACCACAAACTTATTTCCAAGATACCCTAAAATAGCTGTAAATAGTATAATTGAAACGAAAACAAGGCCCGGAATCTGGTGGGCAAGAGCTGGGATCAGATTGTCAATAGCGCTGACAATATACCAGATCACAAAAATGGTAAGCCCGATAGGACCAATAATCAGTAATCCCTGAAAAAAATTTTTCAGAAACAGATTGGCTATATTTTCAAAGCTTGGTTTCTTCAATGGATACTCTTTACTGTTTATATTTTAACCGTGTATGGTTTCTTTATTACCAAAGGATTTAATAATTTCTGCTTCATATTCCAGCCATTCTTCCCAACGTTTGTTAACGGCTTCGGTCTCTCCGAGCTGCCTTGCAAACCCGATGAAAGTCGTATAGTGGTTGGCTTCGGAAATCATGAGTTCCTTGTAGAAAACTTTAAGTTCTTCGTCTTTTATGTTTTCAGTAAGCACTTTAAATCTTTCGCAGCTTCTGGCTTCAATCATGGCGGCAAAAAGCATTTTGTCTATAATCAGGTCTTCTCTGCTTCCCTGAATAATGAATTTTGCTAGCTGGTTGACATAATCATCTTTTCTGGCTCTTCCGAAAGTATATCCTCTTTTCTTGATGATCTCATGCACCTGATTGAAATGCTCAAGTTCTTCCTGTGCGATAGCAAGAAGTTCTGTTACCATTTCCGGATATTCCGGAAGCATAGTAATCAAAGTAATTGCGTTAGTCGCTGCCTTTTGTTCACACCATGCATGGTCCGTCAAAATTTCTTCAATGTTTCCTTCTGCAATATTTGCCCACCTGGGATCAGTGGGAAGTTTCAACTTAAACATGTTATAAATTTTTGTAAAATTAAAACAAATTGAGAAAAGAAAGATGATTTTATTTCAAATTAACTGTTAAAGTGCTAAGAGGCTGTCTTTCTTCTTAGGAATTCCAAAATGTTCCATCCTGCAGTATCCACTTTTTTTAAGGCAGCTGAAATAATGAAAGCCAGCATAATATTGATGCTGTAGATCATGATCATCAGAATCCACCAGGGCATATTTTCTTTTAAAGGGACGACCAGAAAATAGACCAGCGAAGAACTTATTCCCTGAGCGAAGTAGAAAAAAATAGCATTTCTGCCTATATAAGTAATGAAGTTCTCCTTTGTGATTTTTAACCTGTTGTAAAGTGTAAATAAAGTGGCCAGCGAAAACAGGGCCCATATAATATAAGGAATTTTCGGCGGGAATTTATTCTTATTAATTTTGTAAAAAATATCGGATCCGTAATACCAGAACATCCAGATCAGGGCTCCGGCAATGAAAGTATAGATAGCCGGAATGATTTTACCGGGAATCTTTTTTCCGCGCATCCTGTTCCCGATTAAAAATACAGCAAGGTAAAACGCTACATAACCCACTTGTCCTGCGGGGTAATATTCAGGGAAAATGTTGAATAATAAAGTTAAACTTATACAAAGACCGATGAACCAGTTGATATGTTTGGGAAAGAATCTTAAAATTAATACCCCGAATACAGTCAGAATAAAATAGACTTTAAGATACCAGAAACTTCCCATAACTACCGGAAATGTATCGGCATTGGTATATTGATGCAAATACCAGTTACCGAGATTTTCCCATTGCGGGACAGCAGAAATGTTTGTGGCTGAATATTTTGATCCGAATGTTGAGTAGAAGTTCTGAAGCCACTCCATAGAGAAGAATGTCAGTCCAAATATTTTAAAGAAATAATCCAGAAAAAACAAAAACGTTACAAAAATCATATAAGTGATCTGTAGTTTCAGAAGTCTGTAAAAGGTTTTTTCAATATGGGCTCCGGAAGTAATTCCGCTTAATGCATAAAACAAAGCCACATCAAAAACAAGAGAAAATACCCTTACTTCGGCCGGAATATAAAACTGTCCTGACCAGAAGGCGGTGTGGATGAATACGATGGAAAGGGTTGCCAGCCCTTTAGCAAAATCAATATAGAGATCTCTTTTCATTGTAGAAGTTATGGTTCAAAAGTAAATAAACTTCTGCTATTTTTCAAGGGCATAAAAAGAGGCAAACAAAATTGTCTGCCTCCTTTATTAAATATGCTAAAAATGAATGTTGTGTTATTTTAACTGCTTGAACTCTTCAGCAGAAATTTCTCCTGTCTGAATTTTTCTAAGCTCATCGATATACTGGCTCATGTAAGCATCAATTTCAGGGCTTACCGTATTCTTAGCCATCTTGTAAGTTCCGTTTAAAACTCCCTGATAGTAATAGAAGAAGTTATAGTCGAAATTAGCGGCATTAAGATCATATTGACCTAAAAGGAATCCTAAACGCACTGCAGATCTTCTTTGTGCAGGGGTTCCGTGGTGTCCCGGGCTGGTTGTCTGGTAATCACCGATGCTTTGTGCGAATTCGTAAGCTGCTGCAATTTCGCTGAAGTTGGTTTTATTGTAACCGTTTGGTCTTCTCAAGTAATATCCTGCAAAACCGTCTGCTTCCAGTTCATTAGGTCTGGCGGTATTTTCATTGACTGTTGGAAGTCCGAAGATATATTGTAACTGATGACCGTACTCATGAGCAAGGATCATAGCGTTGACAATATCTCCACCTTTTGCTTTTGCATCATAATAGATGGCATAGCCATAATAAATCTTTCCTGTGGAGTAAGAAATGGCGTTGTACGTCGAATTGAAGTTGGAAGGATCGTTTACAAATCTAAGAGTTGGGTTGCTTCTTCCCCACATGCTGGCAATTTGAGTCATCTGGCCATTCATAAAGCTGGTATCTGCGGAATTTTGAAGCCCGGTCATCAGAACAGATGATGAACTCCAGTTGTTATCCACATAATAGCATGCTTTTTCAAGGGCGCTTGGCTGATCCAGTTTTGCACTTGACGCCTCTTGTTGAGGAAGTACAGTGTCTTCCATTTTGTCATCGCTGCACGATGTGAGTGAGGAAACAGCGATAATACCTGCTAAAAAGCAGAAATTAAATGTTCTTTTCATAAAAATATTAGTTTTGGTTAAACGAAGGTATGAAATTATCTCTTATATGTGAATACTTTATTGTTAAAAATTATTCAAAACATAGTGAATAGAATATTTGTAAAAAAAACATTGCTTTGATTGTAAGCAGTTTAGAATTTTATTTGTATATTTGCACCTCGAAATAACTAAAAATTTTATAAACAATGTTTGCAATTGTAGAAATAGCAGGGCTTCAATACAAAGTTGAGCAAGACCAGAAGTTGTTTGTAAACCGTTTAAAAGGAGACAAAGGAGGGAAAGTTTCTTTCGATAAAGTTCTTCTTACTGTAAACGGTGCAATCACTGTAGGCGCCCCAGCTGTAAGCGGTATCACTGTGGAAGCAGAGATCCTTGACCATGTAAAAGCTGATAAAGTAATCGTTTTCAAAAAGAAAAGAAGAAAAGGTTACAAAGTAAAAAATGGTCACAGACAATCTTTAACTCAAATCGTAATCACTGGTATTACTGGTTTTGAAGGTGGAGCTAAAAAAGCTGCTAAAAAAGAAACTGTGAAAGCTGAAGTTCTTTCAGACAACGCAACTGTTAACTTTAGTGAAGATCACGAGCTGAACTATCACTTAAAGAAAAACAACTTGTCTCAGTCTAAAGAAAACAGAGAAACTTTAATTACTTTAGGTAAAGCAGTTAAAGTTGAATTAGAGAAAAAGATCCTTACTCACGAAGAAGTAGATGCTGCTATCGTTAAGAATATTGATCAATTTAAAGCACTTAATAAGTAATAATAATCCACTAATAAAATGGCACACAAGAAAGGAGTCGGTAGTTCCAAGAACGGTAGAGAGTCTCACTCTAAAAGATTAGGTGTGAAGATTTTCGGAGGACAAGAAGCTATTGCCGGAAATATTATTGTTAGACAAAGAGGTACTCAACACCACCCAGGTGATAACGTGGGAATCGGTAAAGATCACACTTTGTTTGCATTAGTAGACGGTAAAGTAGTTTTCAGAAAGAAAGCAAACAACAGATCTTTCGTATCTGTAGAACCAAACGCATAATTTTTAAGCGTTTTATAAAAATTAAAGCCTCAGCATTTGCTGAGGCTTTTTTGTTTGTCTATATAATGGTAAATATTCTTATATATATACCATTATGAGTGAAATATTTATATATTTGCTAACAACCAATCCCTAATCAATTGTGAATGCCGAAAAGCATATAGGCTAGGCTATATAATAAACAAAATAACTATGAAAAATTTAAGAAAACTAACCAAATCGAGTTTGAAAAATATTATTGGCGGAGTAGCAGCAAGCTGCCCTTCCATGTTCCAGTCATGTGATCAATGGTGCAGATGGAGCCCGTGGGAGCAGTCGCACTGTATGCTTTCGGAACCATGTTCGCTGTCAGATTGCCTTTAGACGAGATATTGATAATAAGATTACCGAGGTTGCTGATTCCGGTACTTAGATAAAATTTAATAGCCGTAGTTTCGCTGAGACTGCGGTTTTTATTTTTAATTATATTTTAATTTTTTTAAATGGTGGTGAATTTCAAAGTGGTAATTTTGTAGCCCATTTTAAATAACTTGAACATGAAAGGAAAAATTTTACTGATGCTGGGGCTGCTGGCTTCTGTAAGCTGGCAGGCGCAGACTAAAATATTATTTGATGCTACAAAGGCAGAAAGTGCAGGAAATGCAGACTGGGTTATAGATGCAGACGTTCATAATCTTTATTTTTCATCTACAGGGGTCGCCACTACAGGTACACAATCTAATCCGCAAAGAATTCCGACTCCGGCACAAAGCTCAATTAATGCAGCTACTCCGGAAACCTATTGGCAGGGAGCTTTGAGTTACTGGGGAATTGATTTGGTCCGACAAGGTTATGTGGTGGAAACACTTCCCTATAACGGAAGTATCACCTATGGAAACTCATCCAACCCGCAGGATTTATCAAATTATAAAGTATTTATTATCGATGAGCCTAATATTAAATTTACGGCTTCAGAAAAAACCGCTATGCTGAATTTTGTTTCCAATGGCGGGGGGCTTTTTATGATTTCGGATCATAACCAGAGTGACAGAAATAATGACGGATGGGACTCTCCGGCGATCTGGAATGATTTTTTTACATCAAATGGAGTGATTTCAAATCCTTTCGGAATTTCTATTGATCTGAATAATGTGTCTCCGTCTACTTCTAATTTTGCCCCGGTAAATACAAATCCAACAATTTTATCAGGTCCTCAGGGGAATCCTACACAAATGAAATTTTCTAACGGAGCAACGATGACCTTAAATAGAAGTGCTAATTCGTCTGTACAGGGACTTGTATTTACTACAGGTTCTTCCAATACGGGAACGACAAATGTAATGTTTGCAACAGCAACCTATGGTAATGGCAAGGTATGTGTGTTGGGTGACAGCTCTGTGCCGGATGATGGTACAGGTGACCCCAATGATACATTGTATAACGGATATGCGGCAGATGCCAACGGAAATCACAGACCTCTTCTGGTGAATTCAGTAGTATGGCTTGCCACTCCGTCTAATTTGGCGGTAAAGGAGGATTTAATTGCAAAGGATCGTCGTGCAGAAGTATATCCTAACCCGGCTGCGGATTATGTATATGTAAGGAATCAACAATATAAGACCTATAACATAACGGACGAAGCCGGAAAAATAGCGGCTTCAGGAGCTATACAGGAGAATGGTTTTATCGATATCCGGTCTTTGTCTGCGGGAGTATATTATTTACGTCTTCAGTCAGATAAGGATGTGCAATCAACGAAACTGATTAAGAAATAAGAAATAAAAAGCCGGACATTATCATAATGTCCGGCTTTTTATTGTATATCTATTAGAATCCTACCTGTATTCCTGCTTTAACCCCGAATTTTGATATTCCCGGTCTGTCCAAATAATTTCCTCTCCAGTTGAAGTCCACTCTGAAAAGTCTGATATTTCCGAATCCAATATTTTCAATACCGAATCCGTATTCATAGTAAATATGATCGCTTGGTGCAGAATATTTAAATCCTTCAACATTGATGGCTTTGGAGGCGTCACTTAAAGTTCCATAGGCACCTCTGATGAAAGCTACTTCTCTAAGTTTCAGTTTTTTGATCAATGGGATGTAAGAAAGTATTTTCCCGTTAAAATGATGTTCAAGGTTAAGCGTTGCATAAGTGTCTGCTACAAACTCATAATAATTAAGCTGTGCAAAGGTATTAGGAACGAGCCCGTATGAAAGGTTGGCGGGGATTATATTCTGTAATGCCAAAGGAACGGTGTTGAAGTTTTTTCCGGCTTCAATATTCACAATCGTTTTTCCTAGTGTTCCGATGAGGAATGGTTTGGAAAGCATAAACTGAAGTTTGTCATAATTAAAGTCAGCATTGAAGAGGCCTTCAATGCCTCTCGTGTACCTCAATACAATAGTAGGAGCCAGGTTTTTAGCCTGGTATCTGTCTATTCCGGTCTGAGAGAATCGTGCGCCGGGTTTTGCAATAATACTGAATGTAATATGAGAATCATTGACCGTTTTTCTTAAGTTTCCATCCTTATAATACATAAGGTTAAAAAGCTCAAGATTAGCAGATTTAATACTTTGCATTACCCCGTCTAGCCTTAATTGCACGTTTTTCCAGGGTTCAATAGCTACAAATACCTTAGTTTGATTAACTGAGCTTAAAGAATTATTGTCTCCTCTTGCAAAAAATGTTGATGCAGACTGAGCTCTGGTTGTCACTCCGTCTCCGCTGGTTAATGCGCCTCCAAGCTGGAGAATATCTCTGCTTGTTCCGGCTCCAACCATAAACCGGTTGAGCTTATTGAACATATATCTGGCTTCAAGGCCATATTTTATCTGTTGATCTTTGAATCCGTAGGCAGTATAAAACTGAACCCTCCACATATCGTTCAGCCCAAAATAAGTTCTTCCTCCCAGTCTTATTCTGTCTCCTTCTACTTTATTTCTTCCGTATATTGAAAAAATGGGCCCGAAATCAAATCCTCTAAAGGCATTATAGTGGCGTGATCCCAGGGTTTCAAACAACTTTACCATTCTGTTGAATTTGGGAGTCTGTTGCAGCTTATCAAGCATATTGTATACTCCCTGTTCGGATTTGGACAATGTATCAGGTCTGGCTTTGGTCCAGTAAGCTTCATCTTTTTCAACAAACTTGTCTTCGTATTCTTCTTCTTTTCTTTTGAAAACTTTCGGATCTAAAGGTTTATTGAATTGATAATCGGAGTAATCTACTGATCTTTTAGCAATAATACTTTTAGAGCCCTTCTTTTTTGAAAAAGGGCTTATTTCAAATTCCGTAACAAGCTTTTTGGGAAGGAATGTGTTTTCATCAGGATTATCATACTCAAGTTGAGTAGAAACGCTATTAACGAAATTCACATTGATTTTTTGTGTTGATTTTAAAGTTGCTCCTATAACAGCATAAGTATCAGTATCAATGTAAAGGTTTCCCTGAAATGCCAGAACATCTTTTCTTTTAGGCTGATATCTGATATGAAAAGCTTTCTCTCCGTGAATAGCAATAGTGTCTACAAGACTGTAGTCGTAAGTACTGAATCCATCGGATCCTACGGGGCTCTGGAAGCCGATATCAAAATAATTAAGGGTATTGTCGTATATATTGATATCCCTGTACAGGTTTTTGGCAGAAACGGTAATCACCTGATTGTCCTGAAAGCCTGATGTTTTTTGGGCTACCAATGTTCTCTTGCTGTCTTTGTCCGGTTTGTTTCTTCCGTAATTTTCATATACTGCCTCATTCAGGAATATAGGAAGCCCCAGTCTTCCGCTGGCGGTGGAGTCTGCATAATCGAAAATAAAATCAAGCTTTTTGAAGATCTTTTTCTTCATAAACGTACTGTCTATGTTGTTAAGATCAAATTGTGTCTTTTCGTATTCTTTATACGAGTAAGTATCAAATTTTTCTAATCCGTTATTTCTTTTACGGTCCCATACTTTTTGCATAATAGCATAAGCCGGGTTTTCTTTTTTGTTTTTGTATTTGGGTTTGGAAGTACTGATGACAATTTCCTGGATATTGCTCACCTTTGCCTGTGAAAGCTGTACGAAAATATTGTCAGCAGTTTCAGCAGTAATATCAAGCGTTTCCGGAGTATAATTTTTTTTGGAAAATTTCAATTTATAGATAATACTGTCAGACTGAATACTGAAATTCCCGGAAGTTGTCGTTAATGCAGGTGTTTTGTCATTGTTGATAAAGATATCAACTTTACTAAGTTCTTTGTTGTTTTTTTCATCAACAATTTTACCACTGGCCTTGTTCTGAGCCCACATAAAACTGGTGGCAGTCAGGAAAAAAAATAAAAAATTGTGTTTAGAATTATAATTTAACATCATTCGTTTCTTCAAGCAATTAGCACAAACAAAAAGTATGCAGTTTATTTAATAAAAAAAATTAAAAAATAAAATATTTCCGTGATTTAAGGTGAAACAGCAAATGTAACGAAAATAAGTCTAGTATTTATTAAAAATAAACAGGAAATTCCAGGATCTAAAATATGATGGATCAGTGAATTAATCCTGTCTGAAAATGTCGTACCGTCAGGGATTTATAGAGTCTCCGAAATTGAATATCAGAGAAGGTTTTGAAGGCTTGTATCCATTTTAAATATTCTCCTGCGCGGGAAATGAATAGCCAAAAAAAAGACCTACATTTCTGTAAGTCTTTTTTGCTCCTCCTGCTGGGCTCGAACCAGCGACCCTCTGATTAACAGTCAGATGCTCTAACCAACTGAGCTAAGGAGGAATTTCCTTTGTTTTAAGTGGTGCAAATATAACAGGAATATCCGTACCAAGCAAGTTTTATTCCTTATTCTGTAATATTTTTAACTAAATGTATTGAATTTCAATTAGAAATATTTCGATTATTTTTTTATAACATTACAAATATTTTCCAATAAAGATCATAAATAGCATTATGAGGATGATAAATGACCGTTGTTAACGGATCATTTTATAGTTTTTCAGGGGTTTTTGGAACTGATTGTAATTCAGTTTTAGTTTTTCCGATAACCGGAATATATATTTAATAAAGTTATTTAATCAATAAAAATGACTGTAAAAAAGACTCACATTTCTGCAAGTCTTATTTTTTCTATTTCTTCAAATCTTTAAATATTTCCTGGACAGCACGTTCCAGTTGAGGATCGTTATCCTGTTGCCTGTCCATGAATGTGTTTTTGATATAAATATCCGGTTTGACCCCTGTTTTTTCCAGATTCTGCCCATCCAGTGTATAGGTTCCCCATGCTGGAAGTCTGTAATATGAACCGTCTACAAGGCTTTTTCCGGATGTAAAGATAATCCATCGATAGGTGTCCTGACCGATAATTTTTCCCAATTTCAGCGCTTTGAAGCCTGCTGCGGTCATTTCAGCATCACTTAATGAACTTTCATTTATTAACAGGACAATAGGCTTTCCGGAAGGCGCGAAATTCGGCTGGGTTGTCATTTTCCCTTCGCGGTATTTCCACTGCAGATAAGGCTTCTGGGCAAGGAAATTTAATACTTTATCATGAACATTTCCACCGGTATTGTAACGGAGATCAAGAATCACGGCATCTTTTCTGTTTTCCTGTTCCACCATATCCAGAAGAAAACGGTCCAGTTCATCAGTAGACATATTCTTCATGTATGAATAAGCAATACGGTTATTGCTGAGCTGATTTACCCGTTGGCGGTTGTTGAAAATCCAGTCATCGTAAAGCAATCCTTTTAACTCTGTATAGGAAATCGGGTGTACCTTGGTTGTTATATTTTTTCCTCCGCGGTTAAAAGTAAGAGCAAGTTCATCCTGTTTTTTAGGAGTGGTGAAGTAAGTATCCCGGTTTTCATTAGGGTCGATATTCTTTCCATTGACACTAAGTAACTGATCTCCCGGTTTGATATCGACACCTGAACGGAATGCCGGAGATTTTCGGAGAATCCGTTCTACTGTGTAAGGTTGATCTTTCTTAAAAATAATTCCGGTTTCATTGGTGAAATAATTCAGGTATCTGGTTTCCTCTTTTCCGGTTGAAGAGAATCCTGTATGCGAAGAATTGAGTTCACCCAAAAGATCATTAAGTAAGACCCGCAGATCATTTCTGTTATGTACATAAGGCAGATATCGGGCGTATTGTTCTTTTTTTGCTTTCCAGTTGATGCCATGAAAGTTTTCATCATAAAAGTTTTCTTCAACGCCGGTCCAGGCTTCATCGTACATTTGGGTGAATTCGGAAGCCAGATCTTTATTGAAAGTAAACTGAATGTTGATTTTTTCCGGTTTTAAAGCAGTCAGAGTTGTCTTATAGATGTTACCTTCTATCAGACTAAAAAGATTCTTGTCATTTTTTGTGATATAATCTGCTGCTTTGTCGAAGATTTTTTCGGATTTGGCAGGTTCAAAATCAGTGAAAACCTTTTTAAATAACTGTCTTTTGCCGTTATCCTGATTGGAATTGAATAACAAAATTTCTTTTTTGTCATCCATGAAAACAACAGGGTCATCCTGATAGCCATATCTGTCTGTAACCAGCTCAATTCTTTCCAGAATATTTTCGGGATTGACTTTCAGCTCTTTTACAACCGGCTCTTTTTCCTTTTCTTCTTTTTTCTCTTTGCTTTCTTCTGTTTTTTCTTTTTTATCCTTGTTGTCTTCCTTGCCGTCTTTCTTTTTTTCTGTAGATTTTTCTTCTTTCTTTTCTTCCTCGGTAAACAATTTGTCAAATTTTTCAGATTTATAAGGCTCATCAAACCAATCCAGCGCCATTCTGTAAATATTAGATTTCTGCATGCCTAAAGGATAAGACGGGTTGGTTCTGTCACTGGCAAAATAGATATACTTACCATTGGGAGACCAGCAAGGATCCTGTTCGGAAACTCCGGTGTTGGTAAGGTTTATCGTCTGCCCTTTTTTGATATTATAAACGAAAATATCCAGTTCAAAATTTCTTTTTGCCGAGAACAGCACATATTCATTATTGGGTGAGAAAGAAGGTGCAGAGTTTTGGAATGCCCAGATTTCATCTTTTACAATTGTCGTAGAGCTGAAGTTCTTAAGATCCATCAGTCTTACTTCATCACGGCCACTTAGATATACCGCTTTTGAAAGATCATTGTTAAAGGTTATATTACGGTTGTTGCGTACATCATGTGTTAATTGTTTGGATTGGCCTTTTCCGTCTGCAGGAATACTGAACCAGTTTTGATAGCCTTTGTCGGTCTGGCTGAAAAGAAGGGTACGGTTATCTTTGAGCCATTTAACTTCCATGACGCGTTCCTTACCGTCCGAAATCTGCTGGGTAAACTTTCCTTCGATATCAGAAACAAATAAAACGCCACGGCTTACAAAGGCCATTTTTTTGCCATCCGGAGAGATGTCATAATAAGAAATAGTATTTTCTACACTGAAATTCTGTTCCTTTCCCAGGGTTTTATTTGTATTCAGGCTGGTGGAGAGTACCTTTGTGGTTTTGGCAGCAGTATCATAAATATAGATCTGATAATCTTTTTCAAATATTACTTTGGATCCGTTTGCAGAAACAAAGGGTTTTTTAATCGAGGTATCAAATTGGGTTAATGCTGTCTTTTTGCCGTTTTCAATTTTATAGAGATTGTATTCATTATTATTTTCATCGGAAATAAAATAAACAGTCCCGTTTTTGTCTACACTTGGATTAAAATCTTTCCCTTCATAGGTGGTGTATTGTTTAAAGGATCCGCTTTTGGGGGTGTATCCTAAAATATCAGGATTGTTTTCTCCTTTATAATGTTTACGCTGTACCTGGTTGGCGCTTTCAGAAGAGCTTGTAAAAAGGTATTCTCCGGCCGGAGTTTCTGCAAGTCCATTGGTGTTGTTAAAATAATTATTAAAGAGCTTTTGTGGAGTTTTTCCCTCAATACTTGTTTTAAAACTTCCGAAATTATTATCTCTGTTGGATGTAAAATAAATGGTTTTGCTGTCCCAGCCCCAGTTTTCCATTTCGTCTTTTCCGGTATGGAAGGTGAGTTGCTTTATTGTTCCGCCTTCAGCGGGCATTACATATACGTCGTAATTTCCATATTGATTGGAGCTGAAAGCAAGCCATTTTCCGTCCGGAGAAATACGGGGATTGATTTCCTCTCCGTCCAGGGCAGTGATTCTCGACGCATTTCCGCCATTGGTATCTGCTTTCCAGAGGTCTCCGTCATAAGCAAAATAAGCCGTTTTTCCATCCGGGCTTAGTGAAGGACTTGATAAGAAATAAGATTTTTCCTGCGCTGAGACCTGGATAATGGCAAAGGCAGTGAATAATGAAATAAAGACTCTTTTCATGGGTAATTTGATATTCTTGGAAAAAGGATGATGTTATTTTTGAATGAAAATAGGTATTTTTCCTGTAAATAGGTAAAGTTTTTAAACAAAAAAAAGACTTACAGAAATGTAAGTCTTTTTGCTCCTCCTGCTGGGCTCGAACCAGCGACCCTCTGATTAACAGTCAGATGCTCTAACCAACTGAGCTAAGGAGGAATGTCCTTGTTTTTAAGTGGTGCAAATATAGGACGAATATTTATACCCTGCAAATATTTTTAAGAAATATTTTTAAAAAAATTATAAACCTCCGGTGATCATTTTGAAAATATCACTTCCGAAAATAAGTAACATTAAGCCTAACAGGAAGATAACTCCTACCATCTGGGCATTTTCAAGTACTTTTTGAGGAACAGGCTTTCCTACGATAATTTCGTATAACGTAAATAAAACGTGTCCGCCATCAAGTCCCGGAATAGGAATAAGGTTTAAGAATGCCAGCCATACGGAGAACATTGCTGTGAATCCCCAGAATGCAGTCCAGTCAATAGAAACATTTCCTTTAGCATCTTTGTTGACAGGCATGTTTTTTACGATCGCGATAGGACCGCCCACTTTCTTGTATCCCTGTACTTTTTTATTGAAAATCAGCTTAAACTGTTTGATTTGATAAGTTAAACTTTCAATAGTAAGGGTGAATCCTCTTTTGATGGATCCGAAGAAGCTATAATCATTATGAACAGAATATTTTTCCATTTCCTTGAAAGATAAGATGCCGATAGTTCCTTCTTTAGAAACCGGAATTTTTAAATCTTGCTCCTGATTATCTCTTAATACCTTAAAATCTGTAACTTTTCCTGCATTAGGAATTACCAAAGGCTTTAATTCGTCGTAATAGGTAATCGGTTTTCCGTTGACAGAAAGAATTTTGTCTCCTACCTTCAACCCTGCATCTATCGTAGATTTTGTTACAATAGTATCAACGATCGGAGTCATTCTTGGTGTTAGGAAAGCTTTAGGTTCAGGATCCTGAAAAGCAATTGCTTTTCCGTCATCACTGGTAGGGAAGGTCACTTCTTTTCCGTCTCTTAAAACTGTTATTTCGTCACTTAACAAAACATCTAAAGCCAGTTTCTTGAAATCTTTCTGAGTATTGCCGTCTACTTTTAATATTTTATCCCCGTCCTGAAAGCCCATTTTCTTTGCAGCTTCCGTATAGTGAAGCGGGGTAGTGATTTTATCTGCTTCAAAGATATTTTCTCCGTTCTTACCTACTAAGGCTGAGAATATAATCCACGCCAGGAAAAAGTTTACTGTAACTCCGCCCAGCATAATGATTAATCTCTGCCAAGCCGGTTTTGCTCTGAACTCCCATGGTTCTGCGGTTTTTTTAAGTTGTGCAGTATCCATACTTTCATCCACCATTCCGGCAATCTTCACATATCCCCCGAAAGGCAGCCATCCGATTCCGTATTTGGTTTGCTCAGGATGTTTTCTCCAGTCGCTGTCAGGAAGTTTTGATATATCGATAGGAACTTCTTCTTTTTTTCCGTTTACCTCTATTACTTCAGTGTCCGGAAGATTTTGTGAGAAAAATTTATATTTCCACTTTCCGTTGATTTTTTTCATTGAGAAAATGGAAAACCACGGATCAAAAAATAGGAAGAATTTTTCTGCTCTTGTCTTAAACCATTTGGCCGGTAAGAAGTGCCCGAGTTCATGAAGAACTACAAGTATAGAGATACTCAGAATGAACTGGAAGAGTTTTATTGCTATTTCCATTAATAAATTTTAGATTTTAATTTGCAAAGGTAACAATTATCAAAACTATGCCAAATAAAAAAGCCTCCCGAAACGAGAAGCTTTGTCATATTTAAAGACATTGATTATAAATTAAATGAGACACCAAGGCTTCCGTTGTTACCAACCTCTGCAAAAACACCTATTCTTTCTGTGAAAAAGTATCGGGCTCCGATATGGGCCCCTATTCCAAAGTCTTTTCCAAGAACCCCAAGGTCAACACCCGGATAAATATCCCATTTTGCCGGCAGATTTAATGCATCCTGTAAGTGAAAATTCAGTCTCCCGAAAACAAATACGCGGTTATCCTTGTCATTATCCTTATAATTGTCGAAATAACCATTAATACCGGCACCTACTGATATAAGTTTGTTAAGACCATAATCATACGTTCCCGTAATACCCGTTCCGTATCCCCAGGCGCTCAGTCCCAACTGAATTTTCTGGTCTCCTTTTCCGGTCCATGCCTGAGCATGAGCTACAGTTCCAAAAAAGGCTAGCATCACCATAAAAACCAATTTCTTCATAAATTCTAATTTTTAATGATATTAATAAAAAATACCAAACATCAAAAATGAAACCGAAAATGCATGAGTTTATAAAAAGAAAATACTTTATGAATTATTAAGAAATCCGGTTTTTGATAAATATTTTTAAATATGGATCCCGCTAACCGTTGCGCAGATCAGATTTAGATGTGATTAGCTTGTTTTTTGGTAAAAATAAAAGGTGTATTTTTATACATCGGATTGAAATAATTTAAAAGTAATTAAAGATGAAAATTGTAGGGCTTAATTTAGATATCGTCTGGAAAAATAAAGCGGAAAATTTTAGAATTATTGAAAATGAGCTGCAAAACCAGCAGGCAGATATTTTTCTTTTACCCGAGATGTTTTCGACAGGTTTCTGTATGGATGCCGCTGAAGTTTCAGACAGAAATGAAGAGTCTCTGGAGTTTTTAAAAAAGATTTCAAAAGAAAAGAATACGGCATTCTGCGGAAGTGCTCCGGTAGAGCAGAATGGTCATTTTTACAATAGAATGTATTTTGTACAGCCTGATGGTGAAACCCTGTTTTATGATAAAAGACATTTGTTTTCTTTTTCAGGAGAAGATAAAGTTTATACTCCGGGTAACAAAAGAGTGATTGTAAATTATCAGGGAGTCCGGTTTTTGCTTCAGGTGTGTTATGATCTTCGTTTCCCTGTTTTTGCAAGGAATAATGATGATTATGATGCTATATTGTATGTGGCCAACTGGCCGGAAAAAAGAGTAGGAGCATGGGAACATCTTTTGAAAGCAAGAGCTATTGAAAATCTGGCCTTTGTTTTTGGATTAAACAGAATCGGGACGGACGGGAATAATCTTTTCTATCAGGAAAGTTCTCACTGTTTCTTTGCTGACGGAAAAGAAATTTCCAGTAAAAACGGAAACAGAGTATCGGCAGAATTGGATATGGATGAGCTGAATGATTTCAGAACTCATTTCCAGTTTCTTAATGACCGGGATGATTTTTCCATTCGGCTATAAAATAAATAAGGCTAAGCCAGATGTTATTCCTTCTCAGCCTTAATGTTTTTAGATATTCTATGCAATATTATATGTATTGTTGTAAAAGCCGGGTCAGCGTATTAACGTCACGTACTCCGCTTTCTTTCCACAGCAGTTCACCTTTTTTGAAAACCATTAAAGTTGGTACGCTGCGAACCCCGTATTGTGAGGCAATAGCGGGATACTGGTCAATGTCCACTTTTATAATTCTGGCTCCTTCGCCAACATTTTCTTTTACACTGTTTAAAACCGACGACTGTACTTTGCAGGGCTGACACCAGGTGGCAAAGAAGTCAATAAGTACCGGTCTTTCGGAATTAATGATTTCCTGAAATTTTTGTGACATAGTTTTTAGCTTAATCTGTTATTTTTTATCAGTTTCATTCTGGATCGCTTTTACATTCTTCCAGCTTGTTCCGTCGTAAGCGTCCACTCCGTTTTTCGATAGGATTTCCATCGCCTGATCTGCCTGAATGCCTTTATTGCAAAATACAACAACTTTTTTCCCTTTCAGGGTTTCTATATGATTCTGAATTTCTGCCAAAGGAATATTGATTGCATTTTTAGCTGTTCCGGCAGCATACTGTTCCGGAATTCTTACATCTACCAGTATTACATCAGAGCTGTTGACGACTTCTTTAATATTGCCTTTTGGTGCAAGGACTGCATGGTTTGTTCCGCAGGCAGTCAGCATAAAGGATGATGCTAACACAATTCCCCAAAATTTACTCTTCATTTTATGATGTTTTAGACTGGCATACAAAATCTGTTGTCGGGAATTTTTCGGTTTTTTTAATCCCGTTAAATCCCCCTTCAATTTCAGTGAAATTTCTGATTCCGTGCGAGTTGAGAATGCTGGCTGCAATCATACTTCTGTAACCTCCGGCACAATGCAGGAAGAAATGTTCAGAGTCATCAATACTGCGCGCCCAGTCACTGATGGTATCCAGTGGTTTGTTGTATGCGTTGTCAATATGCTCAGCAGAGTATTCTGTTAATTTTCTGACATCAATTACTTTGGCATCCTGCGTAAACTGTTTTGCAAATTCAGCAGGAGTAATTCTTTTAATTTCATCTGTTTCCAGACCTGCATTTTTCCATGCTGTAAAGCCTCCTTTTAAATACCCTATGACATTGTCAAAACCAACTCTGCTTAATCGAGTAATTACCTCTTCTTCAGTCCCCTCGTCTGTTACTAATAACAGCGGATGTTTGATGTCTACAATCAAAGTTCCTACCCATGGGGCAAAATCTCCTTTAAGCCCGATATTGATTGAGTTAGGAATAAAACCTTTGTGGAATTCTGCTGCACCTCTGGTATCTAAAATCAAAGCTCCTGTTTCTTCAATAAGCCCTTCAAGATCTTCAGCCGCAACAGGGTGTAAGCCTTTGTTCATCACAATATCCAGACTTTCATATCCTCCTTTGTTCAATGCTACATTCATTCCGAAATATTTAGGTGGGGCCGTTAAACCATCCAGTACCTCTCTGATAAAAGATTCTTTATCGGGTTGATTCAGCGCATAATTTGTTTTTTTCTGATTCCCCAGAATATCTACGGTTTCCTTCTGCATGTTTTTTCCACAGGCAGAACCCGCACCATGCGCCGGATAAACAGTAATGCTGTCATCTAAAGGCATGATTTTGTTTTGAAGACTGTCGTATAAAATTCCGGCAAGATCTTCCTGAGTAAGGTTTGTTGCTTTCTGAGCCAGATCTGGTCTTCCCACGTCTCCTAAAAATAAAGTGTCTCCGGTAAAGATTGCTGTTTCAGTCCCGTTTTCGTCAATCAAAAGATAGGTACTGCTTTCCATGGTATGACCGGGAGTATGGAGAACTTTTATTTTTATATTTCCAATTTTAAAGATTTGCTGGTCTTCCGCGATAATGGCTTCAAATTCCGGAGCGGCCGTGGGACCGTATACAATCGGAGCACCTGTTTTTTCACTTAGATCCAGATGTCCTGAAACAAAATCAGCATGGAAGTGAGTTTCAAAAATATATTTTAACGTGACATTATCTTTTTCAAGACGGTCAAGATAAGGTTTTACTTCTCTTAACGGGTCAATAATGGCAGCTTCGTTTTCTGATACAATATAATAGGCACCCTGAGCCAGACAACCTGTATATATTTGTTCAACTTTCATTGGATATTTTATTTAATAGTTAAAGATACAAAGTATTAGATGAAATGTATAAGAAATGTTAAATCCGATTGATAGTTTCTTTCAATAAGACAGACCACTAATACCTGAAGTGCTTTCTTGGCAACAAAAATAATGCCTTACATAATGTTAAATTATAAATACTGTTTTTTATCATGTTTTCTCAATGAAAACCAGATTTATAAGGTGATTATTTATTCTAATCTATAGTAAATTTTGTACAAAATTTCGTTGGTGTTTTCTGAAATGTTTTGATCTGATTTAAATCTAAGATAAGCATCCCTTGCGGCAGATCCTTCTTCATAGTTGATCACTTTATTATACTTTTCATAGATATGATCTTTAATTTTTCCGTTGTCAACAATGCTTACCATCTCATTAAAATATTTTTTGGTGTCATCATGCATAGGCCAGTCTTTTTCATGGAGTTTGTAGAATTCCACCATTTTTTCAATTGCAAATACTTCGGAATCAATTCTCATGTCATTAAACCCTGTCAAAAGCTCTTTCTGTTCCAGGTTTTTTCCGAGCCAGTATATTTTTGCCTGTGCAGCTGCAATTGCCGAATTGGCCATCATGGAATCTCTTTTTACCGTAGGTGAAAGAATGATATCCGGTATTTTACTAACGGGCAGGGGATTCCTGGAGGCAATTTGCAGAATTCCAAAATAGCTTTCAATCTTATTTTTAAGTCCGGCTAACTGTTCATCTGTCATGTCATCACTGGATACTCTGATTTTAAAATCCCAGCCTCCACACTCATAAATGGAAAGGAGCGAATTTTTCTCTACATATTTTACACCCTTAAAAAAATCTGCCTGTCCCATTGAGTGGCTAAACAGAGAATAGATATAATTTACCTTCAGCTGGTCATTGGAAATGCTCCCGAATAAAGGCTTTAACTCTGTACCCTTGTCCGAGTTCTGGTTAAGAGCGTATTCGTATGAAGTGAACGAATCTCTAAGTCTTTGATTATCAATCGAAATTTTGGGGTATATGTATAACGTAAGCGTAGTTTTGGTTTTCTTATCTTTTTGCTGAATATAAGAGATCGCTAAGTGTCTGTTTTTTAAATCATAAGAGTAGATGGCTTCTCTCTGGAATCCGGACCATACGGGAGGGAAAATAACTGAAGTGGCTTCATGGGTGAAATCCCCTTTTACTGATAAATTGATCGGTTGTTTTCTTGGTTGAGAAAAAAGAACTGAAAACAAAAAAGATAGGATGATAATAAAATTCTTTTTATATAAATTCATGTTTGGGTACGTATATTGTTTCAATGCCGAAGGTAAGTATTAATTTACTGTGATTAAAAACAAAAACTTAATAGTATAATATTACTTTAGGTTCGAAATGTTTTATAAAAAATTTTATATTTATAAGTTAAAAAGAGATTAGATGGCAGACAAAACACAATTTATCGAAGAATTAAATGCTAGATATACTCCGAAAGGAGATCATATTATTTTGGGAAAAGCAATGCTGGATGGAGAAGTGGTTCCCGAGGTAAACGTAACGATTCCCTTAAAGACCATCAACCGTCATGGCCTTATCGCGGGAGCTACCGGAACAGGAAAGACAAAAACCCTGCAGGTATTTGCAGAGCAGCTTTCTCATGCGGGAATTCCGTCTCTTGTTCTGGATATTAAAGGCGATTTTTCAGGAATTGCAGAACCCGGGCAAATGAATGCCATTATTGAAGAAAGATATGCAAAAACACAGCTTCCTTACAATCCGCAGGGATTTCCGGTAGAGCTGATGAGTATTTCCGGAGGGAAAGGAGTGAAATTAAGAGCTACCGTTACAGAATTCGGACCGGTTTTACTGAGTAAAATTCTGCAGCTGAATGATACTCAGCAGAGCATTATGTCTATTGTTTTCAAATATTGTGATGATAAAGGGCTTCCTCTTATTGATCTGAATGATTTAAAGAAAGTATTGCAATATGTGACAGATAATGCCCAGGGAAAAGCGGAGCTTGCTGCGAATTACGGATCCATAGCACCGGCTTCTCTGGGGGCTATTCTGAGGTCCATTGTGGCACTGGAACAGCAAGGGGCTTCCGGCTTTTTCGGAGAACTGAGCTTTGAAGTTAATGATTTACTGAAAACAAGAGACGGAAAAGGAGTTGTGAATATTTTAAGAGTAGATGATATTCAGAATAAACCGCAGTTGTTCTCAAGTTTTATGCTTTCTCTTTTTGCAGAAATCTATATGACGTTTCCTGAAGAAGGAGACAGCGGAAAACCAAAACTGGTATTATTTATCGATGAGGCTCACCTGATTTTTGATGAAGCATCAAAAGTACTTCTTTCACAAATTGAAACGATGGTAAAGCTGATCCGCTCAAAAGGGGTAGGAATCTACTTCATTACTCAGATTCCGGGTGATGTGCCTGAGAATGTGTTGTCTCAGCTAGGATTGAAAATACAGCATGCACTCCGGGGGTTTACGGCAAAAGATAAAAAAGAAATCTCTAAAGCGGTGGAAAACTACCCGACTACAGAATATTATAATGCATCAAGCCTGATTCAGAATTTAGGAATAGGAGAAGCTTTTATAACGGCTCTGGACGAAAAAGGAATTCCGACACCACTGGTGCATACTTATCTTATTTCTCCGGAATCCAGAATGGATGTTCTCAGTGATGCTGAAATTTCAGAACTTACTTCCCAGTCTGCTTTAGCTGCAAAATACGAAAAGTTTATTGACAGGGAATCTGCCTATGAAATTTTGAGTGCCAGAATGGGGCAGGCAGTTCAGAACTCAGGGCCTGCTTCAAGTGCAAAACCTGCGAAACAGGAGCCAACGGTGTTTGATCAAATATTGAAAAGCCCGCTTATGAAGAGTTTAGCTAATACAGCATTACGGGAGATGTTTAAATTTATGAAAAGATAATAGATTCGAAGGTTCGTTCTGTTAGAAAGGGGTCAGTTAAATCTTATATATTTTTTTGTTATTTTAGCAGGCTATCTTACTGATCAGGCAATGTCAGTTTAGAGGATTATTAATTTAAATTAAAAAAGCGGTTAGCAAAAATTCAGATGTATTCAATTATAGATATAGAAAGTAATGGTGCAGGTTATAGACATGAGTGCATTATAGATATTGCCATCTACAGGTATGATGGTCAGAAGATTACTGACCAGTTTATATCGCTGGTGAATCCGGAAAGTGATATCACCCCTTTCGTACAGAAATTAACGAGCATTACCCCCAAAATGGTTAAAACTGCCCCGAAGTTTCATGAAATTGCCCGCAGGGTTATCGAAATTACTCAAAATACCACATTGGTAGGTCATAATATCGATTTTGATTACAGGATGCTTCGTCAGTCGTTCAAAAGACTGGGTTATGATTTCACAATCAATACTTTAGATACCATTCCTCTGGCAAAAAAACTGATTCCTGATGAGGTAAGTTATTCATTGGGAAAACTGGTAAAGTCGCTGGGGATTCCTTTGACCAACCATCACCGTGCTGAAGGAGATGCCAGAGCTACTTTAGAGCTTTTTAAACTTTTAATTTCGAAAGATACCGGAAACGAAATCATTCAGAAACAGCACGAAGAAACCAATGCGAAAACCTATATCAACAAAATCAAGCAACTGACTCAGGATTTGCCCAATGAGAAAGGGTTTGTTTATTTTCAGGATGATAAGGGGAAAATTATTTTTTCGGATTACATTCAGGATATTAATAAGTTTTCGAAAAAAGTTTTTAATTCTAAATCAAAAAAATGGGAACAGATCCAGAGAGAGGTTGAGCAGATTAATTTTGAACTTACCGGAACGGATATTATTGCCAAATTAATTCTGAACTCCAAGAATACTAAGAAGAAAGAAGTTTTGCCGTTTGGTCTTTATTTCAGAAATGATAAATATATTGTTGAAAAGAATAAACTCAATAAAACAGAAAAACCCATCTTAAAATTCAGATCCTTTACCCAAGGAACAAAAGCCGTTGAGTTTTTAGGAACCCAGGAAGAATTTAAAGACTGTACCGCATTAAAACAAAAAATAGAATTCAGAAAAAGAAATGAGCTTTGGCTGGGATCCGGAAGAAAACTGGGTGAAAAATTATTTTTGATCATTGAAAACGGAAAGGTGGTTTCATTTGGTTTTTATGAATTATTTACTCAGATTCAGACCCTGAGTAAGCTCGCCAAGCTTAAAATTGATTTACCTTTATCTTCAGGAGATTTAAATAATGAACTGCAACTGGCGCTGCTTCGCGGTGATTTTGAGACCTTACCGTTACCGAAATAAAGGGAAATCTGTTTTGAGACAGGGATCAGAAAATAAGGATGCTTTTCAAAGCAATTTTCTTAAAATAAAAAAATAAGTAGTACTTTTGTAAAAAATAAGTAAAAGCAATGCAAAATTTTAAACAAATTAAAACTGGAAAAAAGGGAGCTGTAAGGTTCTCTAAGGTTTGGAATATTTAAAAGAGTTGTCTTGCATAAAAAATAATCAATGTGGCAGACTCTTCTTGTAAGAATCTGCCTTTTTTTATGTTAAAATGAAATTATGAATTCAAAAGAATTATTAAAGATTGCCAATGAGTTTGGCACCCCGGTGTATGTTTATGATGCTGAGTCCATCAAAATTCAATACGAAAAACTTACATCTTCTTTTTTAAAACACACAAAGTTTTTCTATGCCGCGAAGGCGTTGACAAACATCAACATTTTGAAGTATGTCAAGAACTTGGGTGCTTCTTTGGATTGTGTATCTATTAATGAAGTTAAACTTGGGCTAAAGGCAGGGTTTCCGAAAGAGAAAATTTTGTTCACACCCAATTGTGTTGACTTAGCTGAAATAGAGGAAGCAATGGCTTTCGGAGTTCATATTAACATTGATAATATTTCTATTCTTGAGCAATTCGGTAATAAATACGGAAATTCCTACCCGATTTTTGTGAGAATCAATCCGCATATTTTTGCCGGAGGAAACTATAAAATTTCTACAGGACACATCGACAGTAAGTTTGGAATCTCTATTCATCAGCTTCGTCATATTGAAAGGGTGATGAAGAGTACCAACCTGAATGTTGAGGGGCTTCACATGCATACGGGAAGTGAGATCAAGGATCCGGAAGTTTTTCTTCAGGCTTTAGATATCATGCTTGATCTTTCTGAGCATTTTCCTAATCTGAAATACCTGGATATGGGTAGTGGATTTAAAATTCCTTATCAGGACAGTGAAGAAGAAACTGATGTTAGAACATTAGGAAAGAAAGTAGAAAAAGTGTTGGCTGATTTTTCTAAATCCACAGGAAGAAAATTTGAACTTTGGTTTGAGCCCGGAAAATTTCTGGTGGGTAAAAGTGGCTATCTTTTGGTAAAAGCTAATGTGATTAAGCAAACGACAGCTACTGTTTTTGTGGGAGTAAATTCAGGGTTCAACCACCTGATCCGCCCTATGTTCTATGATTCTTACCATCTTATTGAAAACCTTTCTAACCCAAAAGGAGCAGAAAGAATCTACACTGTGGTTGGAAATATTTGTGAGACGGATACTTTTGCATGGGACAGAAAATTACATGAAGTAAGAGAAGGAGATATCCTGGCTTTCCACAATGCGGGAGCTTATGGTTTTGAAATGAGTTCGAACTTTAATTCAAGACTGAAGCCTGCTGAGGTTTTATTCTTAGACGGGAAAGCACATCTGATTCGTAAAAGAGATGAATTTGAAGATTTGTTGAGAAATCAGATCGAGGTCATCTAAAATGATAATATAATACATACAATAAAAAGCTCCGCAGTTGTGGAGCTTTTTTTTATATACTCCTCAGAATTAAGCAGTTTTTAATGCATAAGTCATCAGAAAATTCAATTTAATTATTTAAATTTGATAGAGCTGGGAATGACTTTAAATAAATTTCCGGCTTTCACAAAAATAGAACACCAAACTTATTAATTATGGCCAAAAATATAGCAGAGCAAATTGTAGAAATGCTCGAAAAAGCCAATGTGAAAAGAATTTATGCAGTCACCGGCGATAGTCTTAATCATTTAAATATTGCGGTCAAAAAAAGCAGTATTCAATGGATTCATGTAAGGCACGAAGAAGTGGGGGCTTATGCCGCTGCGGCCGAGGCTGAACTGGACGGTCTTGCGGTATGTGCGGGAAGCTGCGGCCCGGGACATGTACACCTGATCAATGGAGTATACGAGGCTCACCGTTCTCATGTTCCAATGCTGGTTATTGCTTCTACGATTCCCAGCGAAGAAATGGGAATGGATTATTTTCAGGAAACCAATACCATTAAATTATTTGACGATTGCAGCCATTATAATCAGATGATTACCAGACCTGAACAGGTACAGCGGATCGTTCAGTCCGCTATTCAGCATGCTATATCCAGGAAAGGAGTTTCGGTGATCGGACTTCCGGGCGATGTATCGGAGCTTGATGCCGAAGATGCAACGACTTCTTCACAAATATTTAAAACCAATCCGGTCATCAGACCATCAGATGATGAACTGAAGCATCTGGCCGGCCTTATTAATGAAAGTAATAAAGTAACCCTTTACTGTGGGATAGGTGCAGGAGAAGCCAATAAAGAAGTAGTGGAATTATCCCGGTTATTGAAAGCCCCTGTAGGATATTCGTTTCGTGGAAAAATGGCTATCCAGCCCAATAATCCCAATGAAATAGGACTTACTGGACTGTTGGGATACCCGTCAGCTTATCACGCCATGCATGAAGCGGATCTGGTGGTCCTGCTGGGAACAGATTTTCCTTACCAGAAATTTATGCCGGTAAAAAATAAAATTGTACAGATAGATGAAAGCACTGAAAGATTAGGCAGAAGAGCAAAACTGGAACTTGGGCTGACGGGAGATGTTAAAGAAACGATTAAGGCGCTCCTCCCGTTGCTTAAAGAAAAAACAGATGAACATTTTCTTAATGAGCAGCTGGCTTTTTATGAAAAAGTAAAAGAAAATCAGCTTACCTATGTGAAAGATCAGGGTAAAGAAAATGCAATTCAGCCTGAATATGTAGCCCATACTTTAGACAGGGTTGCAGAAAAAGATGCCATTTTCACTGTAGATACAGGAATGTGTTGCGTCTGGGGAGCAAGATTCATTACCGGAACCGGACAGCGAAAAATGCTGGGATCCTTTAATCACGGATCAATGGCCAATGCGATGCCTATGGCTATAGGAGCCTCTTTGGCACATCCTGAAAAACAGGTGATTGCGATGTGCGGAGATGGAGGTTTATCAATGCTTTTAGGTGATATGGCTACCATTTTTCAGTATAAACTTCCGGTAAAACTGATCGTGTTTAATAACAGGACCCTGGGAATGGTAAAGCTTGAAATGGAAGTAGGGGGTATGCCGGATAATGAGACCGATATGATTAATCCTGATTTTGCTATGGTAGCCCGTGCAATGGGGTATCCCGGAAAAAATGTTCACGAGCCGGAAGAAGTGGAGAGTGCTATCAGAGAATGCCTGGACCATAACGGACCTTATCTTCTGAATATCTTTACAAATCCTAATGCACTGGCTCTTCCGCCAAAGATAGAATTTGAACAGGTCATGGGAATGACAAAATCTATGGCTCAGCTCATGCTGGGAGGTAAAATGGAGGAAGTTTTTGAAACCGTAAAATCCAACTATAAACATATAAAAGGACTGTTGTAGAATAATATATAAGTTGCTTAGTGTATTCCTGATCGATAAGTCTTTAAAATTTACATAAAAACTTCATATTTTCCGTAAAGTTTTCTTTTGATACAGGTGGTAAATATTTACCTTTGCCTGCTTTTTAATAATTAATGAATACAATTTAAATTATGAGAACTATATTTTTGTTTTTAGCTCTTTGTGCTGCTCATTTTGCATTTGCACAGGACCAGGAAGAAAGAGATGATTCTTTTATCAAAGACAATAATAAGAATCTTTTAAAAATAGATATTAAAGAACCTTTTATGCAGGTTGCCGTGAAATGCCCTAACTTTAAACCGGCGGCTTATGAAGGCGGAGTGGTGGTCTACAAAAATATTTTAAACAGATATATGTTTGCCTACCTGAATTCGGATTTCTATGCACTGGCCGGAGATTTTACATTTACATTAACCGTGGATGCCAAAGGAAAAGTTGTTGATGTAACGGGTTTTCCTAAGGTTCCGAACAGCGAGGTTTTCTTTGATGATATGCAGTATGTGGTGAGAAGGATTAAGAAAAACTGGATTCCGGCTTCCTGCAACGGACTACCCGTAACCTCCCAGATAAAAGTTAAAATGAGTTTTTCTTCAATATCCGCTGACATCGATTAATCTATGAAAAAATATCTTTTAATTTTACCGCTGTTGTTTTTAGGCTTTAAAGGATTTTCACAGGCAGTTGTTCCCCGGTATCAGGGACAGGAAAGTTTTCAGAAAGCAGAATTTCCGGGCGGAGAAGAAGCTTTTAAAAAAGAATTTTTAAAAATGGTTTACTCTTATATTGATATGGCTTTATATGCTGTTCAGGGAGAGGTAACTTTTATATTTAATATTGATCCTAAAGGAAAAATTGATAAAGTGGATATACTTCCGAAGTTCAAAAACAACGAAATGTTTATTGATGATATGAAGTATGCGCTTAAAAAAGTGAAAAATAAATGGAAGCCTGCTGTAAGAAACGGGGTTCCCATTGATTCTAAATTTATAATGAAGATCAATTTCGAGCATAATCTTTATGACGTTAACTAGCATATATATTTGACTAATAAAACAAATAAAAACACTACCATGAATGAAAAAAAAATGTATACTGCCTTAAAAGGTATTATTGTACTCCTTTTCGCGGGCTGTACAGTTTTATGTAACGCTCAAATTCTTGATGAGTACCCTAAGAATCAGGAGTTTTACGAAGGAGGAAGCGTTAATTTTTACAAAGAAGCCCATGAGTATCTCGTAAGTAATAATTTAAAGGAATGTGATGCCGGAGAAATTTATCAGCCAAGAATTATTGTAACGGAAGAAAAAGGAATTAAATTTATAAAAGATACCGATACGGCAAATATTGCAAAAAATAAATGTGCATACGATTTGTCCAGACTGTTGATCCAAAATCTGAAGAACTGGAAGCCTGCAGAAGTTAATAAAAGAAAGATAGGCGCCGTTACAGAGTTTATATTCTATCCCAAAGATATAATGAGTAATTATAAACCGGGATATAATGCCAGTCATTTTGTAAAATATGCACAATATCCTGAAGGTGTAAAGAAATTTAAGAACCTTTTTCATGATAATTTTATGATGATTTTTCAGGATTACGCTGTTCAGGGAAACATAAATCTGGAGTTTTATATTGATAAAAACGGGCAGATTGCTAATCCTAGGATTTATCCTGAGATTGATAATCGTAGTTTTAATATTGATTTTATGAGAACTCTTGCAAGGATGAAGAAGCCCTGGAAGCCCGCATTGTATGGTGAGATACCTATTAAAGAAAGGATTTCTTTTCCCTTAAATTTTTCAGTTATATATACTGAATATTAGCCCTGCCATTCTGTCACAATATTTTGTATCTTTGCAGACTCATCTGTTTGGAGTATAAAATTCATCATATAACCCCTGAGATTTAGATTCCGAACTTTAAATTGATTATCGTGCAAGAAAAATATATAGACGAAACAAAGCAGGGAGAAGCTTTTGCTATCGCAGAAAGACCGGAGAACTCTAAGAAACTATTTTTGGAAAGCTATGGTTGTCAGATGAATTTCTCTGATTCTGAAATTGTAGCATCCATTCTTAATGAGCAGGGATATAATACAACGATGAAGGTAGAAGAAGCTGATCTTATTTTACTTAATACCTGCTCCATCCGTGAAAAAGCAGAACAGACCGTAAGAATGCGTCTTTCCCAGTTTAAAAATCTTAAGAAGGAAAAACCGAATATGACGGTAGGGGTTCTTGGATGTATGGCGGAAAGATTAAAAACTAAATTTCTTGAAGAAGAACAGTTGGTTGATCTGGTGGTAGGGCCGGATGCTTATAGGGATTTGCCTAATCTATTGATGGAAACAGAAGACGGCAGAGATGCTATCAATGTTATCCTTTCTAAAGAAGAAACCTATGCAGATATTAATCCGGTACGTCTGGGTGGAAATGGGGTGACTGCTTTTGTTACCATTACCAGAGGTTGTGATAATATGTGTACATTCTGTGTAGTTCCGTTTACCAGAGGCCGGGAAAGAAGCCGGGACCCGCATTCTATTATTGAAGAATGTAAAGATCTTTCGAAGAACGGATACAAAGAAATTACCCTTTTGGGTCAAAATGTAGATTCTTATTTATGGTACGGAGGAGGTCCTAAAAAGGATTTCGCCAAAGCTTCTGAAATGCAGAAAGCTACTGCTGTTAATTTTGGGCAGCTGCTTGATTTAGTAGCTAAAGCTGTTCCTGAAATGAGAATCAGATTCTCTACTTCAAATCCACAGGATATGAGCCTTGATGTATTCCACATGATGGCCAAGCACGATAATATCTGTAAATATGTACATCTTCCAGTGCAGAGCGGTAGTAACAATATGCTTCAGGCTATGAACAGACAGCATACTCGTGAAGAGTATCTTGAACTGATCAAAAAGGCGAAGGAAATCGTTCCTGAAGTTGCATTTTCACAGGATATGATTGTTGGATTCTGTAACGAAACAGAAGAAGACCATCAGGATACGCTGAGCCTTATGCAGGAAGTAGAATATGACTACGGATATATGTTTGCGTATTCAGAAAGACCGGGAACACCTGCACACAAAAAAATGGATGATAATATTCCTGCAGATATAAAACAAAGACGTCTTGCTGAGGTAATTGCATTACAGGGAGAGCTTTCAAGAAAGAGAATGAAATCTTATGTAGGAAGAATGCATCAGATTTTAATCGAGGGTACTTCCAAAAAGAATGAAAACCAATGGAAAGGAAGAAATTCACAGAATGCCGTATGTGTTTTTGATAAATCGGAAGAACAGAAAATAGGTGACATTGTGAACGTTTTTGTTTACGATAATACACAAGGCACACTTTTAGGGAGAATTGCCGAATAATATTACGCTGATTACACTTAAAATATTATGCTGAAAATAAATGTACGGTTATATTGCCGACATATTTTTAGTAAATTGTGAAGAAAAGAAAGGATCATAAAAGGGTAAGCAGATTATGATCAATATTTAATCTATAAAATTGAAGATGGAAAAGTTTCAGAGGTATTACCTTAGCTTTTTGTTACTTATAGTTTATACCAATACTATTGCACAGGTAAATTGTAATGCAATAGAGGGTGAAGACTGTAAAAAAGCTTGTGAGTTATACAACTGGGCTTCAGAGTTGCAGGATACAAGGGGATCTCAGGGATATGCTGATCAGAGGATCAAGCTTTCTTCCGATCTTATAGAGGGGTATATAGAAAAGGGCATTCCATATTTTAAAAGCGGAAACTTTTTTACCCGGAAAATAGCAATCAACAGAGCCATTGATCTGGTTTCTGAAAATATTCTGGGATACAAAAGCTGGGGTCAGTTTCAATTTCAGGGAGATTATAACAGGGTAATCCGTGATTTTGAGATACTGAGGAAATATTATCCTGAAGAGCCGGTAAGGTCTCAGAATAGAACGGGTAACCCGGGTATAGTAAAAGCTATATCCTATCGTGGCTTTGAACAGAACGAAAAAATTACAGGGATTATTGACATGCAATTTGCTGTCAGAGCTTGTGTAAAGGGAACGTCTGATCATGACCAGCCTGGATTAGCTTTCTGTGAGCAGGGGAAATATGATAAAGCCCTTGAAAATTTTGAAAAACAAAGGAAGGCATACAACTTTGCCGGAAATATATACTTTAAAAGTAAAGTTTCTAAAATCAGAAACAAGGATTATTTGGATTTAAAAGCGTTAGCATTACAGACGTATGACGAGGCAAAGACCATGAAAGACGGCTATACGCATTATCTTAACAATGTCTACAGAGCATAGAAAAGCTGTAGATGACATTAAATCAATAATCAAAAATTTACTTATGAGCAACGAGTTACAAAGCATAAAAAATCGTTTCGGAATCATCGGAAACTTTCCGGCACTCAACAGGGCATTAGAAAAATCTATTCAGGTTGCCCCTACGGATATTTCCGTTCTGGTCATCGGAGAGAGTGGCGTGGGAAAGGAATTTATTCCGAAAATCATTCATTCAGAATCAAGAAGAAAACATCAGCCGTATATTGTGGTCAACTGTGGGGCGATTCCTGAGGGGACTATAGATTCTGAATTATTCGGACACGAAAAAGGCGCATTTACAGGAGCCACAGCAACCCGAAAAGGATATTTTGAAGTAGCAGACGGAGGAACAATCTTTTTAGATGAGGTAGGAGAATTACCACTGCAAACACAGGTTCGTCTTTTAAGAGTATTGGAAAGTGGGGAGTTTATGAAAGTGGGTTCTTCACAGGTTCAGAAAACCAATGTTAGGATTGTTGCAGCTACCAATGTTAATATGATGAAGGCTATTCATGACGGAAGATTCCGCGAGGATCTGTACTACCGTTTGAATACTGTTCAGATTGACATGCCTCCTTTAAGAGAAAGAAAGGGAGATATTCATTTGTTATTCCGAAAATTTGCTATTGATTTCGCGGAAAAATACAGAATGCCTGAGCTTGAACTTGAGCCTAGTGCAGTACATTATATTGAAAATTATTCTTTTCCCGGGAATATCCGCCAGTTAAGGAATCTTGTGGAACAAATGACTGTTGTGGAAAGAAACAGGAATATAACAGCAGAAAAACTTGCGGAATATATCCCTATGGAAACCCATCTTCCGATGGTCGTCAACAGCCAGACTACTCCCAAACAGAATGACTTCGGGAGTGAAAGGGAGATTATGTACAAGATTCTTTTTGATATGAGAAATGATATCAATGATTTAAAATCCTTAACTTCGGAATTGATAAAGAACAGAGGAACAAGCGACCTGAGCAGTCATGAAAAAAATCTGATCAACAGGATCTATACTCCTGAAAGCCAGCCGCAGGTCAATCAGGGATCTTTATTGTATTTTGAAAATAATAATGATGCCCCGGTAGTCCAGACTCCTACGATTATTTCAACACCGGATGATACTTATGAAGATATTGAAGACATTGAGGTAGAGGAAAATAAACCTGAATCTCTGTCTCTTCAGAATAATGAAAAAGATTTAATCATCAAAGCGTTGGAAAAACATAAGGGCCGCAGGAACAGAGCAGCAGATGAACTGGGAATTTCACAGAGAACGTTATATAGAAAAATAAAACAGTATAATCTGGAAGATTAATATCCGGCTTTTGTAAAAAAGCTTTTGATATAATTCCATGAAATAATATAAAAAAATGAATATTAAGATTAAAAATATTAGTCTGAAAAGGCCAATATTAGTGGGGATGCTTTTCGTTTTGCTGGGAGTTCTACACTCATGTTATAGCTTTACGGGATCATCATTAACAGATGAAAAAACAGTTCAGATCAACGAGTTTCCTAATAATGCCGCTCTTGTGAACCCTACATTATCCCAGCAATTCTCTACAGATATTCAGAACAGATTTCTGCAGAGAACAACATTGAAAGGAACCAAAGAAAATCCTGATATTCTGATAGAAGGAGAAATTACAGATTATAGTATTACTCCTACAACCATCAGTTCCACTACACAGACCACTCCTTCGGGAGGAGTAGTGCAGCAGGCTCAGAACAAACTTACCATCACTGTGAAGGTACATTATGAAAATAAAGTACATCCGGATTCAAGTTTTGACAGAACCTATTCTGATGAAGCAGCTTTTAACAGTGATTTATCACAAAGTATGATAGAAAGTACTCAGGTGAAGATAGTTACCGATAGAATTATTAATAAGATATTTAACGACATTGTAGCGAATTGGTAAGATGAATCCAAGAGTTTTAGAATTAATAAAAAATCCGAAAAATATTCAGTCAGAAGATCTTGGTCTTTTGAAAGAGGAGATTCATGCTTTTCCTTATATTCAAAATATCAGGGCGCTCCATTTGTATGGGGTACATCTTTATGATCAAGGTAATTATCAGAAAGAACTTTCTACAACAGCAGCCTATACTACAGATAAAAAGATTCTTTATCAGTTGATCAACGGGATCATTCAAAAGAGCCCGAAGCAGGAGTTTGCTGAAGAGAAACAGATCCTTAAAAATGCTGACAAAGCATCCCGGTACGGGTATAAAGACAAAGGGTTCCCGCTCAGAAGAGATGAATCTCCTGTAAAAGAGGAAGAAAAAGAAAATATATCCTGTGTAGTAGAGACTCCGCAGGAGGTTAAACATCTTTATATCAACGGTGAAAGAAACCGGATTCTTTTTGAAGGAGAAGAAAATTTCCTTGATGAAGAAAATCAGGAAAAAATAGATATTGAATCTACAATGGAATCGGGGGTTCTGGTAACTCAGACAACAGCGCCTGTTTTGGGAGATGCGGAAAAGGAGGAAGTAAAAGACGAAAATGCAGGTGAAGATTTTACGCCCGAAACGATCATTGATGAAGATAAAATTTCTTCAGAAGCAGAAGTCAGAGAAGTAGAACAGGAAGCAGAATTGAGTTTCCATGAGACTGAAGCTTTATTACCTGAAGTTACTATTGAAGAAGAGGCTCAGGAAATAAAGGAAACTGCTGAAAGTGATGCGATTTTGGATTCAGTAGAAGAGAATAATATTGAGCAGCCTGATGCTGAACTTAGCTTCCACGGAACTGATGCATTTCTGCCTGATGTTAAAATCCAGACACATAATACTGAAGAGGTAACACCAGAGACCCCTGAAGGTACTCAGTCAAATGTTAATAAGCATGAAGACGAAATGAGACGCCTGATTGAAGAGGTGGAGAAAAAAATGAAAGAGGCAAAAACTGTTCCTCAGGAGATAAAAGAAGAGCCTGAGCCGGTATCTGATGCTGAAATTAGTTTTGCGGAAACCCAAAGTTTTCATTTCTGGTCAACTGAAAAAGAAGAGCCGGTAAAAGCTGAAGAGGCAGAGACAAATTCCACAGAGGGTATTTCTGAACTTTCTGACCCTGTAAAAGATGAAGCTACCGGAGAAAGTGCGGAAGAAGAAAAAGAAGCCGTTTCTGAAGTTCAGTCTTCCTGGAAGCCCATGAGTGTTGAAACCAATGTGCCGGATTCTTTGATCAGTAAATCTGTACAGACGTCTGACCCCCAAAAAGATGCTGCTGTACATCAAAAGCTACCCGTAGCTGCTAAAACTGAGGAGAAAGATGAAAATAAGACGGAAGATACTACTGAGAAAATGACTTCCGAACCGGAAGGAATCTCTGAGCCGGTAGAATCTGAAAATACCGAAAATATCAAAGATGAAACGGAAGGAGTAAAAGACGAAGTTCCTGTAATGAATGTATCATTCTTTGGTACGGATATTTCCAGTCTGAGAGTGGAAGAAAAAGAGAAGGAGAAATCAATACAGGTAAAAGAGTCTCAGGCTTCTGTAAAAGAGTCTGCGCAACAGGTTCTGGACAGTAACGTTCCCGGCTTTATCAATACATGGCAAAGCTGGCTTAAAATCGACAGAACGGAAGAGGTTGAAAAAGATAAAGTTGAAAATAAAGAAAAAGTGATTGATTCTTTTATTGAGAATAATCCTAAAATCAGCCAGCTGAAAGAAGAAAGTACCTATGTCGTTAAAGAAAAGAATGATGATATTTCACATTTAATGACAGAAACGCTGGCTAACCTTTATTTTGAACAGAAACTCTATACCAAGGCCGTCAAGGCATTTGAAATATTAATCAGGAAAACACCTGAGAAAAAAGAGTATTTTGAGTCTAAAATTCAGGAAATAAAAGATTTCAGAAGTAAAAATTAAAATAGAAAGGTACTGCTTAAAAACAGTACCTTTTATTTTTATGAAACCGGGGTTTTATGAATCTTTTTGTTGCCCCGTAATTTCTTCCAGGCTTTTCGCCCGAAAACAATAACCAGGATAATCAGTATAATACTTAAAACTGCGGCAATTACAGGCATTGCCATTGCCAGAATCGACATAATGCCGGCTCCTGCTGTTTCAGTCGTTCCTACAACAGAATTTCCTAATCCTCCCGTGGTAGCCGTAGAAGCAGCCCGTATTCCGGCAAAACCGGAGCTGATCGTCGCTGCTGTTCCTCCTCCTGCAATCAGAGCGAGTGCCCACTGTGGAAATGTGCCCAGATCCGCAAACTGGCTGGCAAATAATATAGAGCCGGCGACAGTAGCCATAGGAACAGAAATAGTATCTAATAAATGATCTATAAAAGGAATATAATAAGCTAAAATTTCAACAATGGTAGCAATTCCTGTCGTAATGAGGGTAGGTAAGCCTGCAAGCCACTGAAACTGTTCATTCATGGGAATCCAGTTAAAATAAGAAGCCAGACTTACAATAAACAGAGGCAGGAAAACCCGAAACCCTGTAGCCGCCGCCAATCCGATTCCGATAAATGCGCCGATGACATAAGAAAAGTAAGGAACATGGTCTAACATATTAACTTTCAGATTTATTGTTTTCCCTAAAATTACAAAAAGTATCCGAGATGTAATGAAATTCCGGATTTAGTAAAAACAAAAAATATAACCTCTGAAATCTGCAGGAACAGGCTTGAAGTAAACAATGATTGAAAAATTATTTTTTCTGTGCTTCACAAAGTTTGATAAACTCTGCTTCAACATCCTGATATTTTTGGGGCATTTCGGAAGAAACCCAAAAAAGCATGGCTAGAGTTTTTTCTCCAAAAGCTTCTCTGAATAAATTTTTATTCAATCGGTAACATTCTCTCAAAAGCCTTTTTAAACGGTTTCTATGCACTGCTCTCTTAAAATACCTCTTAGATACAGAAACTCCAAATTTGCCGCTTTCTATGGGTAATCCCGGTTTATTTTTCAGAATAATGATTCTCAGATTTCCACATGTTCTCCATTTACCTTTTTCGAAAAGTAAACTGATTTCAGTGTTTTTTTTGAGCTTTTCTGCGGTAGGATATTTGAAATTCTGCATTAATCTTGTTTCACTAAATAATTGATTACTTCGGCAGCTGCATATAGCCCAAAGATGGCCGGGATGAAGCTGATGGTGCCATAAAATGACTTTTTGAAGTTGCTTCCGTCCGTCATTTTCAGGCTCTCTTCCTTTTGAATCTCATTGGAGAATACACATCTGAAACCCTTATTGATTTTTTCCTTCTTTAACCTTTTTCGGACCTGCTTGGCCAGAAAACAATTGTGGGTTTTGCTGATGTCTCTCACCATTACCATGCTAGGGTCGGTTTTTCCACCGGCGCCCATTGAGCTGATCACTTTTATTTTTCTTCTTCTGGCAGCCTTTATCAGGCATATTTTTGGAGTTACACTGTCGATACAGTCAAGAATATAGCTAAACTTTCCGGAGTCCAGTACTTCATCCATTCTCTCAGGATTCAGAAATTCATTAATTTTGATGAGCTTAAGTTCAGGATTGATGTCCAGCAGGCGCTCTGCAACCACTTCCACTTTATGTTTTCCAACGGTAGAATGTAAAGCCGGGAGTTGTCTGTTGATATTCGTAATGTCCACCGTATCACCATCTACAATTGTCATACTTCCGACACCGGCTCTGGCAAGAAATTCTGCAGCAAAAGAGCCTACTCCGCCAAGACCTACAACCAGAACATTTGCTTTCATCAGCTTTTCTAATCCGTCTTCTTTGATTAAAAGTTCAGTTCTTTCCAGCCAGTATTTATCCATTTCTTATCGTGTGTAAATTTTCTAAAATTTGTTCGTTAAGTTGTTCCAAAGAAATCTCTTTTATCTCCGAAACTTTCTGATAGAGTTCTTTGATGTTAAAATCTTCATTATCAGTCTCTAAAAAGATTTTGTCTATTGGAGTATTTTTTAAAATATCCTGCAAAGATAGATTATACAAAACAGCTTTTCCAAAACTCAGATAAAAATTATTGGCTAACAGATCTTCGGCAATCCGTCTTTTTTTGTTAAAACCATGAATAATCATAGGTTGTCCGGCTTTCTTTTTAAAAGAAATAACCTCATAAAATTTTCTGACGCAATGAATAATAATAGGTCTTTTGACTTCGTTGGCTATAAGAATCTGTTTTAAAAAAAAATCTTCCTGAGTTTTCTGATCAACACTTACCAATGAATCTAAGCCGCATTCTCCAATAGCAAAGCAGTTGGGAGAAAGGATACGCTGCAACCAGTCAAACTGCTGTTTCTCATTATTTACATCAATATCATTCGGATGAATGCCTGCCGAATAAGGGAAGTCCGGGGGTGTCTCTCCGATATTCAGATTATAAATACCATTTTCAGTATTTTTTTTATGATGATGAAAATCAAAAAAATCCATCCTCAAAAATACTATTATTTAGAATTAATGTAAAATTATTAAACGATCGTTTATAAATGTGTTAAAAATTTCTTAACTTTACTCAAAGTACACTTCATGAAGAAAAAATTTACAGAAAAACAGATACACATACTGGATATTGCTGAAGAGTTAATTGCTAAAAAAGGGTACGAAGGAACATCTGTCCGCGATATATGCTCCAAAGCTAATATCAATGTTGCAATGATTTCTTACTACTTCGGCTCTAAAGAAAAGATGATGTCTTATCTTTACCAATACAGGGTACTAAAAACAAGAGAGAATTTTTCGGAATTTGCAGATACCATTAAGGAAGGAAAACCCGAAATGCAGATGAGAGAAATGATCAAGTACATTGTTTCCCAGTTATTTAAATACAATTACTTCCATGGGTTTGTTACTCAGGAGCTGCGTCATACAGAAAATTTAAAAGATGAGCTGCTGGATTTCTATCAGTTGTTTGTAAAAAAACTGGATGAGGTTATTAAAAAAGGAGTTGCTTCAGGAGTCTTTACATTTACTCCTAAACCTGAAGATATTCTGACCATGATTATTGGTTCAACTTTATTTGTGATCAGGAATAAAAATTTTTACGAGCTGTATGTGCCTAGTAAAAATGAAGAAACCTATACCAAAGAAGCAGAAAAAAAGGTGCGGATGAATCTTTTATTGAGTGTTTTTGCAATTTTGGGATACGCTGCAGACTAAAATTACGTTAAATATTCATAAAAAAAAATCTATTGACAAAAAAGTTATATTTTTGCAAATTAGTAAATCGGCTGTATAATCCGAAAACTGTTGAATTTTTTATATGAAAAAATATATTTTAGGTCTGTTTGCAGTAGCAGTAGTCGCTTCATGTGCAAGCCGTCAGGAAAAAGCAATGAAGAGTGCTGACAAAGAGTTTATCTTAAAAGCAGCGAATGACAACTTTGCTAAAAAAAGATGGAAGAATGCCTTAGCTCTCTATGACAGACTAGCCAATTTGGTTGCAGGAACAGATGATTTCCCGAACGTAGGTTTTAATACGGCCTATGCAAACTATTATGATAAAAGTTATAAACTGGCAGGACATCAGTTTAAAAATTTTGCAGTCAATTTTCCAAAAGATCCGAGAGCAGAAGAGGCAGCATATATGTCTGCACTATGTTATTATGAAGGGTCTATGGATTATAATCTCGACCAGTCCAGTACAGAACTGGCTCTGAATGAGCTTCAGGATTTCCTGAATAATTATCCTAACTCCGAAAGAGCTAAAAATATCAACCAACTTATTGAAGAATTGTCTTACAAACTTGAGTTTAAAGCGTATGAAAATGCAAGACAATATTTCAAAATGGGGCAGTATAAAGCCGCTAATGTAGCTTTGGAAAATGTATTGGAAGATTTCCCGAGTACAAAACTTCGTCCAAAAATTTATGATTATATCATGAAGGCCCGTTATGAATTGGCAATGAATTCTGTATATGATCTTAAAGACGAGCGTATTGAAAGTGCATTGACTTATACGAAAGTGGTGGAAAAGGAATTACCTAATACGGAATATTCAAAGACAGCAGCAGACATGCGCTCAAAGTTAGAAAAAGAGAAAACTAATTTTGTTGTTGTTAAGAAACAAACAGAAGCCAGAATCGCAGCTTTAACGGCAAAGCAAAAGAAAGAAGCCGCTAAAATGGCAGAAAAGAATAAAACTGATCAACAAATCAAAGATCAGATCAGCAATGAAAAGAAAGCAATGCAGATGCAGAGGGATAGTGCAGCACTTCAGACCCCTCCACCGGCAGCGACTTTCAAAATTAAAAGATAATTTGTAAATTTGCCATCTTAAAATAAAAATAATTTTCTCAAAATGAGTGTAAAAGATACAAAAGCAGAAGTAAATACGATTACTTACGACAAAGATAAGATTGAAGATAAAGTAGGCTCAATCTATGAAGCTATTGTTATCATGGGAAAGAGAGCAGAGCAAATCAATGCGGAGATCCGTACGGAACTTCACAATAAATTAGATGAATTTGCTGTTCACAATTCTACATTAGAAGAAGTTTTCGAAAACAGAGAGCAGATTGAAATCTCTAAACATTACGAAAAACTTCCAAAGCCAACTTCAATTGCAATTGAAGAGTGGCTAAACGATGATGTTTATTTCAGAAAAACAGAAGACAGAAAATAATCATTTGTGTTTTTTATATATGAAGGTCATAAAGGAATTGAATTCTTTTATGACCTTTGTTGTTTTAAACCCTGATTGTGCGAAAAAATAAGTATTTTAGTATTTCAAAAATTAAAACTAAATGAGTATTTCCGGTAAAAAGATACTTATCGCAGTTTCCGGTGGAATTGCGGCTTATAAAATTCATTTCCTGATAAGAGACTTTGTAAAAAAAGGGGCCGATGTACAGGTGATTATGACTCCTGATGCAGAACATTTTGTAACGAAACTAAGCTTATCAACCCTATCGAAAAAGCCTGTATACTCTGACTTTTATGGGGATAACGGAAACTGGAACAGTCATGTGGAACTGGCCCTTTGGGCTGATGTAATGGTTATAGCACCCTGTACAGCCAATACTTTATCTAAATTGGTACACGGAATGTGTGACAACCTTGTGATTGCCACTTATATGTCTGCAAAATGTCCTGTATTTATTGCTCCGGCAATGGACCTTGATATGTATGCCCATCCTTCTACCGGAAAAAATCTTGAACTGGCAGAAAGTTTCGGTCATATCGTGATTCCTGCAGAAAATGGTGAACTTGCAAGCGGACTGATAGGGCAAGGAAGAATGGCAGAGCCCGGAACTATCTGTACGATTGTTGAAGATCATTTTAATGATGGAAGTAAAACAAGGAGTCTGGAAGGAAAAACGATTTTAATTACTGCGGGACCTACGTATGAAGCTATAGATCCCGTAAGGTTCATAGGGAATCATTCTTCCGGGAAAATGGGATTTTCTCTGGCGGAAGAAGCATCAAAAAGAGGCGCCAAAGTCATTCTTATTTCGGGACCTACTTTTCAGTCCGTTCATGATCAGAATGTAAAGCTGTATAAAGTGACTTCGGCTAAAGAAATGCTGGCAAAAGTTTTTGAATTTTATGATAGAATAGATATAGGCATTGCAAGTGCTGCTGTTGCAGACTATGCACCGAAAGAAGTCGCCAAAGAAAAAATTAAAAAAAATGATGAGAACCTGACCATTGAACTGGTTAAAAATCCTGATATCCTTAAAACTATGGGCGAGAAGAAAACCCATCAGTTTCTGGTAGGTTTTGCTTTGGAAACACAAAATGAAGAAGAAAATGCAAAAGCTAAGCTTGAAAAGAAAAATCTGGATATGATTGTGTTGAACTCTCTTCGTGATGAAGGGGCCGGTTTTAAAAACGATACCAATAAAATCAAAATATTGACCAGAACGGAAAAGAAAGAATTCAACCTTAAATCCAAAGACGAAGTTGCTAAAGATATTCTCAATTTTGTTGAGTCTCGGCTTTTAAAATAATTTTAATAAATTTCCGTTCTCAATTTTTAATAGACAATGAAAAGAATTATAAGTTTATTTTTTCTGTTACTGATATATAATACAGGCTTTTCTCAGGAACTGCTGGCAACGGTTCAGGTGAACTCTCAGCAAATAGGAGGAAGTAATCAGCAGGCTTACAAGTCATTGGAAAAAGGTCTTAGAGACTTTGTCAATAATACCAGCTGGACCGGGAAAAAGCTTCAGAACTTTGAAAAAATAAAATGTGGTTTTTCAATCATTATTTCTGAAAGAACGGACAATAAATTCAAAGGAAGTATCGTCATACAAGCTGTAAGACCTGTTTATAATACAACCTACGAATCTCCTCTGATCAACCTTCAGGATAAGCTTTTCTCTTTTGAGTATATTGAGAATGAAAATCTTATTTTTAATGAAAGACAGTTTTCCGGAAAGAATCTTACCGATGTGGTCAGTTATTATATCTACCTGATTTTGGGATATGATGCAGATAGTTTTCAGTCTATGGGAGGATCTCAATGGTTTTCAAAAGCCCAGCAGATTGCTCAGAATTCACAGAACAGGAATTATGAAGGATGGAATACAGTGAATGAGCCAAGAAGCCGCAGTATATTAGTCAATGAAATCTTGAACCCGAACTGGAGCCAGCTGCGATCTACTATTTATACCTACCACAGAGCCGGATTGGATAATTTGTTTAATCAGGATCAGGGAATGGCCAAGAAAGTGATTTTTGATGCCCTGATGCAGCTTAAAATGTATGAAAACTCATTCCAGCAGGCTTATTTTTTCAATCTGTTTATGGATAATAAGAGCGATGAAATCTTTAATATTTTCAACTCGACAAATAATGGTCCCGTTAATATCAATGATTTGAAACAAACGATGATTATCCTTTCACCGAAAAATATTGATAATAAATGGAATAAGTGGAAATAGTAGAATTGAGAAAAGATACTATTGAATACTGATCTCTAAAATTTTATATTTGCATTGCTTAAAGTAATCAGCGATAAATCCATGCTCTCAAGAATTTACATTAAAAATTTTGCCTTAATTGATACTCTGGAAGTATCATTAAAGAATGGTTTACAGGTAATAACCGGTGAAACGGGAGCAGGTAAATCCATTATTTTAGGAGCTCTGAGACTTATCCTTGGGGAAAGGGCAGATATCAAATCTGTTTCAAATGCCGAAGAAAAAAGCATTGTAGAGACTGAATTTGCCCTGAATAATCAATTTAAAAAATTCTTTATTGAAAATGATCTTGATTATGAACTTCAGACGATTATCAGAAGAGAAATTCTGCCTTCCGGAAAATCGCGTGCATTTATTAACGACGTTCCGGTAACTCTGGATGTTCTTAAAGAATTTTCGTCTCAACTGATCGATATTCACTCACAGTTTGAAACATCCAATCTTTTTACTTCAGAATATCAGTTTAAAATTATAGATGGGCTTTCTGAAAACAAACAGCTGATTGAAGAATATCAGCAGGAATTTTCTGATTTTCAAAATTTAAAACTGCAACTTAAAAAACTTCAGACGCAGCTTTCCGAAACCAATAAAGAAAGTGATTATAAAGAGTTTTTGCTCAATGAGCTTGAAGAACTGAGGCTGGATGATGTAGATTATGAGGATATGCAGAATCAGCTTGCCATTCAGGAAAATGCAGGAATGATATCTGAAAATCTGGGGCAGATTTTATCAAGATTTCACCAGGAAGAAATTGGTATTCTGTCTTTTTTTAATGAAGCTAAAAATAAACTTTCAAGGATTTCTGAAATTTCAACCAGTTTTGCAGAATTGGATGCACGTCTTGAAACCGCTTTTGTGGAGATAAAAGATATCATTGCTGAGCTTGAGAATGAAGCTGAAAGAGTAGAAAGTAACCCGGAGAATTTATTGCGGCTTACAGACCTCAATAATAAAATCAATGCATTGCTTCTAAAGCACAGCGTTGCAGATTTCAGTGAGCTGATTGATATAAGGAATGCTCTTGCCGGAGATCAGAAAGGGGCAACGGAACTGGAAGCTCAGATTGCTGAAACAGAAGAAAGCATTGCTGCAAAGCAAAAAATACTTCAGTCTTTGGCGGAAAAATTATCTAAAAACAGGAAAAAAAATATTCCCGTTTTTATAAAAAAAGCAGAAAGTCTTCTTAAAAAATTAGGACTTGAAAAAGCTAAAGTGGATATAGAACTACAGGATACTGCTGATTTTACTCCTTTCGGGAAAGAAAATATACAGCTTTTATTTCAGGCGAATTCGGGATTTCCTTTACGTCCGATTCAGACAGCTATCTCAGGTGGAGAAAGATCAAGGGTCATGCTTGCGGTGAAAAAAATTATCGCTGAAAGTGATGATCTTCCGACATTGATACTCGATGAAATCGATACCGGAGTTTCAGGAAAGGTCGCAGAAGAAATCGGAAATCTGATGCGGGAAATGTCTAAAGATATGCAGCTGATTGTTATTTCACATCTGGCTCAGGTAGCTGCAAAAGGAAATGATAATTATAAGGTCGTGAAACAGGATATTTCAGGAAGAACACAATCTACCATTATACCTTTAAATAATGACGAAAAACTGACGGAAATTGCCCAGCTGCTTTCCGGAAGTAAAATTACAGAAGCGGCTTTGGCGCAGGCCAAAGAGCTTATCGGGTAAAAAAAATCATTCATTTTTGAAAATAAAAAAGGATCAGAAGTCACTTCTGATCCTTATCATTATTTATATTTAATTGCTATTGTAGGATTTATTTCAGACTTCCTACCATATCTTCAGGTTTTACCCACTCATCAAACTGTTCAGCGGTTAACAATCCCAGATTGACAGCCTCCTCTTTTAATGTGGTTCCGTTTTTATGGGCTGTTTTTGCAATCTTTGCCGCATTTTCATACCCAATATGGGTGTTGAGAGCAGTTACCAGCATTAAAGATTTGTCAACAAGTTCTTTAATTCTTTCATGGTTAGGTTCAATACCCACTGCACAGTGATCATTAAAGGATATACAGGCATCTGCAATTAACTGAGCAGATTGCAGGAAATTATAGGCCATTACAGGCTTAAAAACATTCAGCTCATAGTTTCCCTGAGTTCCGGCAAAGGAAATAGTGGTATCATTTCCCAGTACCTGAGCACAAACCATTGTCATAGCTTCGTTTTGTGTCGGGTTTACCTTTCCCGGCATGATTGATGAGCCAGGTTCATTTTCCGGAATATGAATCTCACCAATTCCCGAACGGGGTCCGGAAGCCAGTAACCTGATATCCTGTGCAATTTTAAATAAAGAGACTGCCAGTTGCTTTAAAGCGCCATGGCTTTCCACAATGGCATCGTGAGCAGCCAGTGCCTCGAATTTATTTTCTGCAGTGATAAAAGGCTGATTGGTAAATTTAGCTATATATTCTGCTACTTTTACATCATAACCATTGGGGGTATTAAGACCTGTGCCCACGGCAGTACCTCCCAATGCAAGTTCAGAGAGATGGGGTAGAGTATTTTTTAATGCTCTCAGACCAAACTCCAGCTGGGCAGCATAGCCTGAAAATTCCTGTCCAAGAGTCAGCGGAGTTGCATCCATAAGATGTGTTCTTCCGATCTTTACAATATCTTTAAATGCTTTAGATTTCTCTGTAAGTGTATTTTTTAGCTTCTCTACAGCAGGAATTGTTACTTCCACTACTTTTTTATAAGCCGCAATGTGCATAGCCGTAGGATAGGTATCATTGGAAGATTGTGATTTGTTGACATCATCATTAGGATGTATTTCTGATTTTTCTCCTAATATACCGCCGTTATTAACATGAGCCCTGTTTGAAACCACTTCATTAACATTCATATTGGATTGTGTTCCTGAGCCGGTTTGCCAGATGACCAGAGGAAACTGGTCATTCAGTTTTCCTTCCAGAATTTCATCACAGACTTTAGCAATCATATCCCTTTTTTCAGCCGGAAGTACACCTAAATCAGTATTGGTATATGCCGCTGCCTTTTTTAAATAGGCAAATGCATCGATGATTTCGTGAGGCATTGAGCCTTCGGGGCCTATTTTAAAATTATTTCTGGAACGTTCCGTCTGTGCACCCCAGAATTTGTCAGCAGGTACCTGTACCTCTCCCATGGTGTCTTTTTCTATTCTGTAATTCATTGTGATGTAATTTTTTATAAAGTTAGCTAAACAACAGGTGGTATGCAATTGATAATAATCATAATTGATAAAATAATTATGAATAAACGGAGCGGAATATGCTGTAAGAAATCAGACTTCTTTTTTGATATCCGGATTCTTAATCTGATGCCTAAGACAAATCCCTGAAAAAGTAAGTCCACTTCCAAAACCAGCTAATACAAGCAGATCATCCGTTTTTAATTTTCTATCTCTGATCCCATTATACCAGGCAATAGGAATGGAGGCTGCAGAGGTATTTCCATAATTGGTTACGCTTTGTAAACATTTTTCTTTTGGGTATTTCAGCGCTTCACATACATTTTCCAAAATTCTTATATTGGCACTATGGGGAATCATGCAGTCAATTTGTTGTAATGTTAAATTATTTTTATCCAATAGTTTTTGTATTTCTACAGGAAGAGCGGATACAGCCCATTTAAAAACACTTCGTCCGTTCTGATGAATTTTACCATCATTAATAACGGCTGCCCCTCCAATCGGAGCATTCATTTCCGATTTATAAAGATCTTTGCCATAAGAACCCTCCGTAGTGGTTGTGGAATAAAGCATATGTCTTTCTTCAGAAGCTTCCACTAGAACAGCACCTGCTCCGTCACCAAATAAAATACAGGTTGTTCGGTCTGTAAAATCACATATTTTGGACAGTGTTTCGGCTCCTGCAACCAATACCTTACGATAGCTGCCACTGGCAATCAGGCCCTGTGCAAGTATAAGACCGTAAACAAATCCTGCACAACCGGCAGAAATATCGATACAACCGGCATTCTGAATTTTCAGCTTATCCTGTATTTTGCTGGCAACACTGGGGAATGGCTGGTCCGGTGTACTGGTTGCCACAATGATAAAATCAATATCATGAATTTCTTTCTGATAATCAGCGGCCAGATTCTCTACTGCCTTTACACAAAGATCACTTGTAAACTCATCTTTAGCACTAAAATACCGGGTTTTAATGCCGGTTCTGGATACTATCCATTCATCGGTAGTATCAATGATTTTTTCAAAGTACTGATTAGAAACTTTATTTTCGGGAATATAGATTCCGATAGATTCAATTGTTGCTTCCATTTTCTTTTTGTTTTTAACATACCAATTGGTATGTTTGGGTTAAAAAAATTTTAGACCCGAATAGGCCTGATGATTGTCTCTTCTATATGATTGCAGAGATGGATAAGAAAATTATGATTATCATGGGTGATAGACATAAAGATACCTCCTTCTATCATCGCATAGACCATCATCGAAATCTTTTTCGAATCCACTTCTTTACTAATTTCCTGTTTATTAATTCCGGATTCTATAATTCCGGAAATGGTGCTGATCAGTTTTTTAGAGAGTTTTTGTGCTTCATCAAAAAGAACTTTATTGTTAAACTGGGCATCAACGCCTAGATTAAGCATCGGACATCCTCCTATTTCTCTGGTATTTTTATAATAATCTTCTCTGAAATACCCTGTAATAGCCAATAGCTTATCGATACTATTTTCTTTGGCCAATAGAGAACGTCTTAAAGGCATGATAATCTTTTCAATATTATAATGAAATGCCTTTACTGCAAGATCTTCCTTATTTTTAAAATAAAAATAAATGGCCCCTTTTGTTAGTTGCGTGGCTTTTGTAATCTCAGACAGTGAAGTTGCCGTGTATCCTTTCTTATTAAATATCGGCGCTACTTTTTCAACAATAAATTCTAATGTTTCTCTCATAATTCTTTGCAAATATATGCATCTTTTTTATTGAACATACCAATTGGTATGTGTGATTTTGAAATTTTTCATTGTTTTCAGAAAATTCATTAGCAAATCTGTGAACGTATAATAATTTATAATCATTATAAATATCAGTTTTAATAGGCTGTTTTCCTTATATTTTTTTAATGGAAGCCGTATTTTTGTACAAATAAAAAATTGAATGGAATTTAGATATCAGGATCCGTATCCAATTCAGAAAGATGATACGGTGTATAAGAAGCTTACATCAGATTATGTAAAAGTTGAAAAATTAGGAGACAGAGAAATCTTAACCGTAGATCCTAAAGGCTTGGAATTACTGGCTGAGGAAGCTATGGCAGATGTTTCTTTCATGCTGCGTTCTTCTCACTTAGAAAGCCTTAGAAGAATAATAGACGATCCTGAAGCTACAGATAACGACAGATTCGTTGCTTATAACCTGTTACAGAATGCTGCTGTAGCCGCTGAGGGAGCTCTTCCTTCATGTCAGGATACTGGGACAGCCATTGTGATGGGAAAAAAAGGAGAAAATGTGTACACCGGAGTAGAAGACGGTGAGTTCTTAAGCCGTGGAATCTTTAATACCTATCAAAAAAGAAATTTAAGATATTCGCAGGTGGTTCCTTTAACAATGTTTGACGAAAAGAACTCAGGATCAAACCTTCCGGCACAGATTGATATTTATGCCAAAAAAGGAGATTATTATGAATTCTTATTCTTAACAAAAGGAGGAGGATCAGCCAATAAAACATTCTTATACCAAAAAACAAAATCCTTATTGAACGAGAAATCTCTTGAGGAATTTATCAAAGAAAAAATTTCGGATTTAGGAACAGCTGCCTGCCCGCCTTACCACCTTGCACTGGTAATCGGGGGAACATCTGCAGAAGCCAACCTTGCCGCTGTAAAAAAAGCTTCAGCAAAATACTATGATCATCTTCCGACAGAAGGAAATGAAGCAGGTCAGGCTTTCAGAGATCTTGAGTGGGAAGCTAAAGTTCAGAAAATCTGCCAGGAAAGTGCGATTGGAGCTCAGTTTGGAGGAAAATATCTTACACACGACGTAAGAGTGATCAGACTTCCGAGACATGCTGCTTCCTGCCCTGTAGGAATGGGAGTTTCCTGTTCCGCAGACCGAAATATTAAAGGGAAAATTACAAAAGACGGAATCTTCCTTGAACAGCTTGAACAGGATCCTAAGAGATTCTTACCGGATACACCGCCGCATCTGGAAGAAGCCATTGAAGTAGATTTAAATAAGCCAATGCCTGAGATTTTGGCTGAGCTTTCGAAATATCCGATTAAAACAAGACTAAAACTTAACGGGACTTTGATTGTAGCAAGAGATATTGCCCATGCGAAGATCAAGGAACTGATCGACAGTGGAAAACCGATGCCGGAATATTTTAAAAATCACCCGATCTACTATGCAGGGCCTGCAAAAACACCTGAAGGGATGGCCTCAGGAAGTTTCGGACCTACAACTGCCGGAAGAATGGACGTCTATGTTGACGAATTCCAAAGCCACGGAGGCAGTATGATTATGCTGGCCAAAGGAAACAGAAGTAAAGATGTTGCTGATGCATGTCATCAATATGGAGGCTTCTATCTTGGCTCTATCGGAGGGCCTGCAGCGATTCTTGCAAAAGATAATATTGTATCTGTAGACGTTGTGGATTTCCCGGAATTAGGAATGGAAGCTGTAAGAAAAATTGAAGTTAAAGACTTCCCTGCATTTATTATTACGGATGATAAAGGGAATGATTTCTTCGCCGATCTTGCCCACTAATTAAACAAAAAGTCTTTAAGAAAAGAGGTTTGATATCACTATTTCAACGTATGGATTCATGCCTCCTGTCTTAAAAATCTATATAGAATTAAAATAAATTAAAAAATAGAGCTTGTATCTTTTGTGTAAAAAAGAAAAAAGCTTTATTTTTGCCTAAAATCTTTAAGAGAATGATAACGATTTTATCAGCATTTTGGCCGTTCTACCAGTTCCTATGGACTATATTCTTCATAACGATGTTCTTAGTAGGATTCTGGTGTATTTTTATGTTCTTCGGATTGGTAATCCCAATGTGGTTGACAGAAGGTTTGAAAGAGTACTTCGGAAAAGTAAAGCCTTTCGATCCTGAAGATATCAGAAGAAAGAACATTTATGAGCAGGAAGGTGTAGAGGTTATTTACAACCAGCCTAAAGGTAACGGACCTTTCATTCACGATCACGGACATCATCATTAATTGATTGTCATTGCTTTTTCACCTGAATTCTGAAAAAGTAATATCAAAGCAAAACAACATATATAAACCGCTTAATTTTTTAAGCGGTTTTTCTATTTATTATTTCTCAGGTTTTCAGGAGAAATCCCAAATTTCTTCTTAAAAGCCCGGGTAAAGTTCTGAAGATATTCATATCCGCATTCAATTGCAATTTCTTTAATCATCACAGAGCTGTCGGTAATCATTTTTTTTGCTTTCAGCATCCTGAGTTCAGAAATATAATGAGCAATGGTGATGTGATATTGAGCTTTAAACTCTTTTCTGATAATGTTCTGATTGATTCCGATCAGTTTTCCTATTTCTTCTGCCTTTATACTCCGGTAGTAATTTTCATCAATGAATTTTTTAATCATTTCAGGAGTCTTTGGTGCAGATTGTAAGGTGTCTTTTTCACCAAACTGATCAAAAATAAGAATAAGCAGCTTTATAATTTTAGCTTCCACAAAGAGTTTCTGCATTATCCCTTTTTTTGAATACCCGATGATTTCTTTAATAATCATATGCATTTCAACCGTAATTCCGGGAGGAGTGGCTTTATGGAGGAAAATAAAACTATTGTGAATCATTTTTTCCAGTATCTCACCATTTTCAATACTGGATTCAGGACTGATCAAATTAAAAACATACTGGTAACGAATTTGAACTAAAAAATATTTTAAGGACTCTCCGCTTCCAGACCAGAGTCTGCTCTTCTTTTTTTCATCTGAATAATGAAGGATATACTGATTTTTGGAAAAAATAAATTGAGTTCCGCAATCATTCGCCTTCAGATTCACCTCCGGACTTAGTATAAAAAACAAATTAAAACTTGATTTTGTTTCAGTAATATACAAGTCGGAAGACTTTCCGTCATAAAAGTCTATCCGGATGTTTTCTGATTCAAACCATACATTATCTTCTGATAAATCCGTCATACAATCATTATTTTCAACGGTACAATTATATAAAGCCGGATGTTGGATAACTAAAAGTTGGAAAATGATAACTAAGAATTAATCAACACAAGTACTTTTGCGCAAAATTAAATTAAATTTAGAATAATTAAAAATAATATTCGTTATGATTGGAAATTTATATTTTGCGATGAGCAGAAAGGCTGTGGGAATAATGTTGATGCTCATTGCATTTCATTCATTATATGCTCAGGGGATATCACAGAATTGTAACAATACGGATCCCGGAAATACTCCCGGAGATATAGGATGTGTAAGCTTTACCTATCAGGGGCATTCTGTTTCTTATACTACCGTGAGAGGAAATGACGGGAAAATCTGGCTTCAGCAAAATTTAGGCAGCTCTCAGGTTGCTTTATCAATGGGAGATGATGCGGCTTTCGGAGACCTCTTTCAATGGGGAAGATGGGATGACGGGCATCAGCTAAGAAATTCATCTACAGCATCTGCGCCGTCTGTTAACAGGCCGGACGGGCTTGCGGGAAACGGTTCATTTATTACAGGGTCACCGGCATGGTGGGCTGTCATTGGTACAGGTGATGAATGGACGGCAAAAAGCATCAGTGATATAGGAAAGACTAATGGAGTTGATCCCTGTAAAGCAATTGGAGCAGAATGGAAAATGCCTTCTCAGACAGACTGGGCAGGGATTGTGAATGCTGAAAATATTACAGTTCCGGCTACTGCCTATAACAGTCATTTGAAATTACCTGCAGGAGGATATAGAAGTGCGTCTGATGGAGGATTTACATTTGTTGGGGCTAGAGGGTATTTCTGGAGCGCAGATTCAGGCTCGCTCGGAGGAAAATATCTGTACGTAGGTACTATTATGTCGAATCCATCTGCGGGGGCATCCAGAGGTCAGGGTGCTTCAGTACGCTGCATCAAAAATGTTTCATCATTAGGAACTTCAGAGATCAGGTTACATACCGGAGCACTGGAAATTTATCCTAATCCCACGAAAGGAATCGTTACCGTTAAAGCAGATACTTCAATAGAGAGTATACAGATAACTAATATTGCAGGACAACAGATCAATATACCCTACTCGAATAATCAGGTGGACCTGAATCATCTTTCCGAAGGCCTGTATATATTGAAAATAAAATTAAAAACCGGACAGACCGTTTCTAAGAAAATCATAAAAGAATAAACTGTTTTATCTCTAGAATCGGCTGATGACAATATAGTTCATTACAATTACTTTTATTAGCAGGCTCATGAAAATTTTCATGGGTCTTTTTTATTGGAAATGAAATTTTTTAGACAGGGATATAAAGAAATACCTCAGGTGAAAGAAAATTAATAATTATATTCGATAAAAATTAAGAAATGAAAAAACTTTATTCCATCCTTTTTCTGCTGGTTGCGATATGCATTTCGGGGCAGATTAGTTATACCATCACTCCTGATCCTTTTAACGAAACAGATAGTATAACCTTGACTATTCCCGGAGATCAGATAGATGAAACGGCATGGGGAGTTTCCAATCATTCCGTTTATATCTGGTCATGGTCTTTTGATACAAATCATCAGAATAGTCAGGACTGTCCTACCAATGGAAGCTGGAATGATTCAAATGATGTTAATAAACTTAATTATAATGCAACCGCAGATAGTTATTCTTTTACGTTTACTCCAACTTCTTTTTTCGGAAGAACAGGAATCGGAAGGTTTGGGTTTCTGCTGAAAGATAAAACAGGATCTCATCAGACATCACCAGATATTTTTGTTAATGTAGGTGTTCTTAATTTAAATCTGACCAGTCCGTTAGTCAATAGTTTGACATCTGTTCCGGCAGGAGCCTCAATAAATATTACCGCAACTACGAACGTCAATGCTACATTCCAGTTAAAAGCAAACGGCATTACAGTACATTCCACATCGATATCTTCGCAGTCCTATGCTTATTCTTACACGGTTTCAGAGGATGCCACGATGGAACTGACCGCAAATTCCGGGGCAAATTCTAAAAAAGCCTCGTTTATTTTACAGGTGCCCAGAAATGTTATCTCCGAAGCTGTTCCGGGCTGGATCAGGCAGGGAATCAATTATCATCCCACAGACCAGACAAAAGTGGGGCTCGCTCTCTATGCACCTCACAAAAATTTTGTCCATGTCATCGGCAGTTTTAATAACTGGGCGGTAAATGATAGCTATTTAATGAAAAGAGACACGGCTAATCCTGATTTATACTGGATCGAATTAAACGGATTAACACCACAGCAGGTTTACTCTTTTCAATACAGAACCAATGATCTGAAAAAAGTGGCAGATCCTTATTCTCCACAGATCCTGTCTTCTTACGATGATCCGTGGATTTCTGCATCCACTTACCCCGGTTTGCCAATATTTCCTGCAGGGCAGGACTTTGAAGTGTCTTTTTTTAAAACAGGACAGACTCCTTACAACTGGCAGACCACCAGCTTCCAGAGGCCGGCTAAAGAAAATTTAATCGTCTATGAACTGTTATTGAGAGACTTTACTCAGGAGAAAAACTGGCAGTCCTTAATCAATAAGATCACTTATATAAAAAATCTGGGAATGAATGCCATTGAGCTGCTTCCTATTATGGAATTTGACGGAAATCTTTCCTGGGGGTACAATACCTCTTTTCATTATGCTTTAGATAAAGCTTACGGGACGCCCGAAAAATTTAAGGAATTCGTTGACCTCTGTCATCAGAACGGAATTGCAGTTATTCTGGATATTGCTTTGAATCATGCTACAGGCCGTTCACCTTTGGTAAGGCTCTGGAATATAGATCCGGACGGCGACGGATATGGTGAGGTAGCAGCTGATAACCCTTATTTTAACCAGACTCCAAAACATTCCTATAATGTATTTAATGATTTTAACCACACCAGCCCTTCAACTCAATATTACGTTGAAAGATGTCTTCAGCAATGGCTGACAGAATATCATATCGATGGTTTTAGGTGGGATTTAACCAAAGGGTTTACGCAAAGTTGCTCTGAGAATGATGAGACCTGTACCAATGCTTATCAACAGGACAGAGTTGATATTATGAAACATTATGCCGACAGACAATGGGCTATTGATCCGAGTTCATATATGATCTTTGAACATCTGGGAACAGATGCGGAAGAACAACAGTGGGCGAATTACAGACTAGCGGAAGGAAAAGGAGTATTGCTTTGGAATAAACAGACAGATCCGTACAATCAGAACACGATGGGGTATAAAGATAACAGCAATTATGACAGAATGAACCACACTCTTCACGGTTTTACAGGTATGCGGGCTGTAGGCTACGGAGAAAGTCATGACGAGGAAAGACTGATATTTAAAAATCTTGCCTATGGAGCTGTAAACGGAAGTTACAATGTCAAAAACCTAAATACGGCTCTTGAGAGAATGAAAACTTTTGGAGCGACTTTTTTTACGATTCCGGGTCCGAAAATGATCTGGCAGTTTGGAGAGTTGGGATATGATTTCAGCATCAACAGATGTGCAGACGGAACCATCAGTAACGGATGCAGGACAGACGAGAAACCCACTGCCTTTATTCTAGGCTATGATGCAGATGCCAATAGAAAAGCAGTCTATGATACATGGGCTAAAATCATCAGTATCAGGAATGCACATCAGGTTTTTAAATCTAAAACATACAGTATAGAATCCAATAATCTGGCTAATGATCCTAATGGACTGGTCACGAGAATATACGTGTATGATACTACGGTTAACGGGATAAAAAATATTGTAGTACTGGCTAATTACGGAACTTCAGTTCAGAATGTTGTCCCTTACTTTCCTTATCCGGGAGAATGGCAGAATCTGATGGACAATACGGTGATGTCTGTAACTTCTACAACAGCTCCTATCACGCTGCAACCCGGGGAATTTAGAATTTTTGGAGATTACAACGGGACTTTATCTATATCGGATGTGAATGCAGATCATAAATTATCATTGCAAATTGCAGAGAATCCCGTAAAAAACCGTTCTGTGAAATTCATTTTTAATAAGGCAAAAAACGGGGAACTTTTTATTTATGATCTAAACGGTAACAGGATCAATAATTTCAAATTAGACCGTGAAAGCGGGAGTATTGAAATGAAGGTGGGTTATCCTTCCGGAGTTTACCTTGTTTATCTGAAGTCAGATACGGGTGTGGCTATTCAGAAAATGATTGTAAAGTAAATCACAATCTAACAGCATATGTCATTGAGATAATTAAAAAGCAGATCTGTCGGCTGACGGATCTGCTTTTTTGTATATTAAAAAAAATAGTCTACTTTTGCAGTAGATTTATCAAGAAAGGTGGAGGGATTTGGCCCAAAGAAACCTTAGCAACCTGCACGATTCCAGAAGTGTAAAGGTGCTAATTCCAACCCGATGGGGGAGATAAGTGAAGTCAATATTCTATTATGAATTCCATTTCTTGAAGTCTTGTGGAGCCGGGGATTAAACCTTCGGACTGTATTAATAATTTTGCAAGAACAAAAGATGAAAAAATTAGGCATCGCTGTACTACTGCTTGGAACTATACGTGTTGCAGCCCAGGAACAGGAAGAAAAAGGAAAACAGATTGAAGATATCATTATCGTAGGAAACCGGAATGTTAAAAGAACAAAGCTTGAGACCCCCGTTCCTGTAGATGTAATCAATATTGATAAAATACAAAAAAACTCCCCACAGATTACTGTTCAGGATTTACTAAACTATGTGATCCCGTCATTTAATTCCGTAAGACAATCAGCATCAGACGGAACAGAACATATTGATCCTGTAACTTTAAGGGGTATGGGGCCGGATCAGGTACTTGTCCTGGTGAACGGTAAAAGGAGACACACCACTTCTTTGGTGAACTATCAGAACACGGTAGGAAATGGCTCAGTAGGAACAGATCTGAGTACGATTCCGGTGATTGCTATTGAAAAAATTGAAGTATTAAGAGACGGAGCAGCAGCACAGTATGGTTCCGACGCGATTGCAGGGGTAATCAATATTATTCTTAAGAAGAATGAAGGGGCTACTGCAAGCCTTACCTACGGACTAAGTGGCAGAAATGACGGAGATACCTATCAGGCGGGAATTAATTACGGAACATCTTTAGGAAAAAAAGACGGCTATGTCAATCTTTCATTACAGCTGAGCCACAGAGGAAAAACAACGAGAACTCAAAATCATAATTTAGATATCTTCGGAGATAATTTTGCCTATGAATTTGCTCCTGATCCTATAGCTGCAAGAGCTGCAGATGATGCAGAAATCCAAAAAAGGGGATTAACCCGCGATGACTTCAATTTCCAGATCGGCGATGCACAGATTAAACAGGCTCAATTGTTTTTTAATGCTGAATATCCTCTCAATGATCAGTTGAAGTTCTATTCTTTTGGTGGTTTCAGTATCAAAGAGGGAAAAGGATTTGGTTTCAGAAGGCTGCCGAGTGAAACATATAATGTGGTTTCTTCAATTTATCCTAATGGTTTTCAGGCAGTGTTAGGATCTCAGGTATATGATATCTCTTATGCTGTCGGTGCAAAATATAACATGAATAACTGGTTGTTTGATCTGAGCAATACATTTGGAAACAATACATTCACTTATAATGTAAGCAATACTAATAATGCATCCTTAGGAGCAAAATCACCTACCCGCTTTTATGCCGGTGCGCACAGTTTCCTGCAAAATACGGTTAACCTGGATGTTTCTAAAAACTTAAACCGGTTTAATATCGCTTTCGGGGGAGAATTCAGATTTGAACAATACCAGATTAAAGGAGGAGATGAAGCTTCATATACTCAATATGATACCAACGGAAATATAGCCGTAGAGGGTTCTAATGTGAGCGGAGCGGGAGGCTCGCAATCCTTTATCGGTTTTTCTCCGCGTAATGCATTGAGGAAAGACAGGCATTCAACAGCAGTGTATGCCGATGTTTCCTATGACCTCGATAAAAAACTGAATATAGATGCCGCAGTAAGGTATGAAAACTATTCAGACTTTGGAAATACACTGAACGGAAAGCTGGCCGTAAGATACGAGTTTATAAAGAATTATGCGGTAAGAGCAGCGGTGGGAACAGGTTTCAGAGCTCCTTCCCTTCAGCAGCAGTATTTTAACAACTCTTATGCTGATATTTCAACCACCGGTTCAAAAATTGTAACCAAAGGGATTTTTAGCAATGACAGTAAAGCGGCACAGGTTCTTGGTTTTGATCACTTAAAACAGGAAACATCCGTAAACGGAAGTGCAGGATTTACATTAAAACCGGCAAAAGGACTCTTTATTACAGTGGATGGATATATCATTAAAGTAAAAGACAGAATTGTTATTACGGGCAATATTACAGATCCGAGATTATCTGATCCTACTATTGTAGGGAAAGGGAATGAGGTAGAAAGCGGAAGGTTTTTTGCCAATGCTATCGATACCGAAACAAAAGGAGTGGATGTAGTGGTTTCCTATGACTGGAAGTTAGGGGGCGGAAATCTTAATGTCAGTCTTGCCGGAAATTATACGGAAACAAAAATTACAGACTTTCATTTTCCTGAAAATATCAATACTCCGAGAGACCAGTATTTTGGACCTGACCAGATCAATATCATTGAGACCCTGTCTCCGAAAACGAAGGCATCACTCGGATTGAATTACGGGATCGGAAAATTTAATTTTCTCGTGAGAAATACTTATTTTGGTAAAGTGATAAGAGACGGATATCCTTTTGGGGGTGTTCAGGAGTTTACACCAAAGGTAGTTACAGACATCAGTGTAGGATATGATATCACCAGAAATATTAATTTTACCATGGGAGCAAACAATGTCTTTGATGTTTTTCCGGATCTGCAGATCTATGAAAACTCATATTACGGAGTATTCAAATATGCACCGGTACAGATGGGAACATTGGGAAGCTACTTTTTTGGGAGACTTAATTTTAATTTTTAATCATTCATGAGTACTGCTTCACATCAGATCGGCTGGAAGACTGCCGCTGCCATCGTTGTTTCCAATATGATAGGAACAGGCATCTTTACCACGCTTGGGTTCCAGTTGTCCGATATTACAAATACCTACAGCATTTTTTTATTATGGGCTATAGGAGGAATTTTAGCATTATTCGGTGCCTTTTGCTATGCCGAATTGGGCTCTCATTTTAAAGGCAATGGCGGAGACTTTATCTACCTTAAAGAAACCTACCATCCTTTATTCGGTTACCTGATCAGCTGGATCTCCTTAATTATAGGATTTTCGTCACCCGTTGCACTGGCTGCACTGGCTATGTCGAAATATCTTTCCGCATTTGATTATACTTTTGGAAACGGTTTTGCCATTGCAGCCCTGTTTTTTGTTGCAGCCACACTATCATTCAGCCTAAAAACATCAAGCCGCTTTCATAATTTTTTTACATTCATTAAAATAGCCTTTATTATTGTCCTTGTTATTTTGGGAGTAGGGCTTTCGGGATCCTCACAAATTGGAAATAGCCTGAATTTCAGTGATAGCTGGAAGAACGAAATTATGCTACCCGCTTTTGCTACTTCTCTGGTTTTTGTTACCTATTCTTATACCGGATGGAATTCAGCGTCCTATATTGCCGGAGAAATAAAAAATGTACAGAGAAATTTACCTAAATCGCTTATTATAGGAACCGTTTTCGTGACAGTGAGCTATATTCTGGTGAACTACATTATGCTGAAACATGCTCCCGTAAGCCAGCTGGCCGGAAAAGAAGATGTAATGGGAGAAGCCGCCGTGAATATGCTGGGCCCTGCCTTTGGGAAAGTCGTAAACGTTTTTATAGCACTTCAGCTCATTGCCACCATCAGTGGTTATTTGTGGGTGGGGTCCAGATTAACCCAGGCCTTTGCTAAAGACAGCTATTTATGGAAACCTCTTTCAGCAGGAAACAAAAAAGGAATTCCGGTAAGGGCTATTTTTGCCCATGCTGTGATTGCTGCTATTATTATCCTGACCGGAAGCTTTAAAGAAATTTTTGTCTATACTGCTTTCATCCTTCAGCTGTTTGCCAGCCTGGCCATTTCTACCGTATTTTTCCTTAAAAAAGAAAACAGAAGAATATTTAAATCCAATGCCTTTTATATTTTCCCGGCTGTTTTTCTGCTGTTCAGTATTTATATTCTCTATTTTACATTGATTCATAATCCTAAAGAAAGTTTTATAGGATTGGGAATTGTGGCTGTAGGAATTATTTTATATATAATTGACAGGAGACTTTCCAAAGAAGTTTAGGAGGAGTGCTGAGAACGTGAAAAGCAGGATGCCCCGATTCATAAATTACCCATTTTGCTAATTTCCCTCTAATGCTCAAAAATTTATACTTTAATTTTGAATTAATAATGCTTATCTTTGCACCCACAAAAATTCCAGAATGTCTAAATCATTAATTCCAAAATTAGAAGCTATAAAACAAAGATATAATGAGGTTGCAGACCTTATTATACAGCCTGATGTCATTTCAGACCAAAAAAGATATTCTTCTTTGAACAAAGAATATAGTGATTTGGGAAAAATTGTAAAAGTTTACGATCAATATAAAGGAGCTTTGGATGCTATTGAAGAATCTGATGAAATCATCGCTGATGGGTCAGACAGAGATTTGGTAGACTTAGCTAAAGAAGAAAAGCTGGAAGCTCAGTCCAAAATTCCAGGATTGGAAGAAGACCTTAAAGTATTGTTGATTCCTAAGGATCCTGCAGATGATAAAAACGTTATTGTTGAATTACGTGCCGGAACAGGAGGTGATGAAGCTGCCATTTTTGTAGAAGATATTTACAGAATGTATACCATGTATTTCAAGACAAAAGGATGGAGACATGAAGTGACCGATTCTAATGAAGCTGCAAAAGGATACAAAGAACTGATCATGAAAGTGGAAGGAGAAGGAGTGTATGGGATCATGAAATTCGAATCGGGAGTTCACCGTGTACAACGTGTACCGGAAACGGAATCTCAGGGAAGAGTTCACACTTCTGCAATTACTATTGCGGTTTTACCGGAAGCAGAGGAAGTGGATGTAGAAATCAATCCGGCTGACATCGAAATGCAGACTTCGCGTTCAGGAGGTGCAGGAGGTCAGAACGTAAACAAGGTTGAAACTAAAGTTCAGCTTACCCACAAACCTTCTGGACTTGTCGTTGTTTGTCAACAGGCTCGTTCTCAGCTGGCAAACCGTGAATTGGCAATGGAGATGCTCCGTGCTAAATTATATGATATCAAACTGCAGGAAGTTCAGGGAGATATTGCCGCTCAAAGAAAAACAATGGTTTCTACAGGAGACCGTTCTGCAAAAATCAAGACCTACAATTATCCGCAGGGTAGAGTTACCGACCACAGAATCAATAAGTCGATGTACAACCTTGATGCTTATATGAACGGAGATATTTCTGAAATGATTGATGCCGTAATCATGGCGGAAAATGCAGAAAAAATGAAGGGAGAAGAAGAAAACTACTAAAGTTTAAAAAAATAGATAAAAGGCCTTTGATTTTTTCAGAGGCTTTTCTTTTTACATACATCATAACATAAACAAAATATAAACTATGAAAAATCTCAAAATTATTTTACTGGTATTGCTTACCGTAGCCGGGCAATATGTCTCAGCACAAACAGAGGTAAAGAAACCTAAAGAAGTGTTCGAATTATTTTTCGATACCTTTTTGAAAAATGATGACGCTGTCCGCATGAAACTTAATGACTATCTGAGGCCTACTGTAGAAGGCCAGGATGCTTATCAGGTCGATTTTAAAGAGACTTCTGAAGAAGCTGTTACGAGTACAACAGAAGGTTTCCTTGCTATTTTTCCTAAAGCCGCTGCTACAGCATGTAAAAAAGAGGCAGAGGAGTATGTCAGACTTATGTTTGATAATTTCAGAAAGGGGCAACTCATGATAAAAAGCGTAAAAGTGGTTCCTAACGAATATGTTGAGGGTCAAAAAATTGCAGAATTAACGTATACCGTAAGCTTTAAAGTTCCTTCAAAAACACCGGCACAACCGGGAACAGATCCGAAAAAAGTGAAAGCTGAGGATTTGAAAAAATATTTAGCAGCATTGATCGATGGTTTTAAAAATGCAGATAAAGTGATTTCTACAGATCAGAAATTCAGCCTGTACGAACTTAAAGAAGGAGATAAAATATACTACTGGAACGGAAGCCCGGATGAAATCGTAACAAATCTTACCGATTTCTATTTTGATAGTTTTAATTAAAAAATTCAAAAAGTCCTGTTTTACAGGGCTTTTTTTATTTCACATACTTTGCGTATTTTTGATAAAACCGTTCACTATGAATTTTAAACCTATGTTATTAACTGCTGGAGTTCTGTTTTCAGCATCTTTTTATTCTCAAAAAATGAATTATCCAAAAGCATTAAAAGGAAGTCAGACAGATACTTATTTCGGTACTGCCGTAGCAGACCCTTTCAGAGATCTGGAAAATGATTCCGAAGCAACAAAGAAGTGGGTGGATGAAGAAGTAGCCTACAGTCAGAATTACCTTTCAAAAATTCCATTCAGAGATAAAATAAAAAATCAGCTGAAAGATATCTGGAATTATGAAAAAATCACGGCGCCCTTCAAGGAAGGCGACTATACTTATTACACAAAAAATAACGGATTACAGGCACAGGCGGTTTATTACAGAACAAATAATAAAACAAAAGCTACAGAAGTCTTTTTAGATCCTAATACATTCTCAGATAAAGGAACTACTTCACTTTCCAATCTGTCATTCAACAAAAAAGGAACACTTGCCGCTTATTCTATTTCTGAAGGCGGAAGTGACTGGAATAAAATTATGATCATCGACGCAGTTACAAAAAAACAGATTGATGAAACATTGATGGATATTAAATTCAGTGGAATTTCATGGCAGGGAGACGAAGGCTTCTATTATTCAAGCTATGACAAACCAAAAGAAGGGACGGTACTTTCCGGAATGACGGATAAACATAAGGTTTATTTTCATAAACTGGGAACAAAACAATCAGAAGATCAGCTGATTTTCGGAGGAGAGAAAACACCAAGAAGGTATCTGGGGGCTAACGTTTCCGAAGACCAGAGATATCTGATTATTTCAGCAGCAAATGCTACGAATGGTAATGAACTGTACATCAAAGATCTTAAGAAAGGCGGTGACTTTGTTCAGATTACAAAGGGATTTGATATCAATGCAAGTATTGTTGATACCCAAGGTGATGATCTCTTTATTTTCACAGATAAAGAGGCACCTAATATGCGCCTTGTCAAGACTACTATCAATAACCCGGTACCTGCGACATGGAAAAATATCATTCCGCAAACAGAACATGTACTGGGAATTTCTTCAGGAGGAGGATATTTCTTTGCCACTTATATGATTGATGCTATTGATCAGGTAAAACAGTTTGACAAAACCGGAAAGTTAATCAGAGAAATTACACTTCCGGGAAAAGGAAATATTTCGGATTTCGAAGGTAAAGAAAAGGAAAAAGATGTCTATTATTCTTTCAGCAATTATATTACGCCGGCAACGATCTACAAATTTAATGTCGATTCAGGTAAATCCGAAATCTATGAAAAGCCGAAAGTGAAGTTTAATCCTGATGAGTATATTTCAGAGCAGGTATTCTATACCTCAAAAGACGGAACAAAAGTTCCTATGATGATCAACTATAAAAAAGGAACGAAGCTCGATGGTAAAAACCCAACGATTCTTTATTCTTACGGAGGTTTTAATATCAGTTTACAACCCGGATTTTCTGTAGTCAATGCTATATGGATGGAAAACGGAGGTATTTATGCCGTTCCCAACATTCGTGGCGGAGGTGAGTATGGTAAAAAATGGTATGATGCCGGTACAAAGATGCAGAAACGAAATGTTTTCGAAGATTTTATTGCAGCAGGAGAATATCTGCAAAGCAAAGGCTATACTTCAAAAGAATATATGGCCCTTTCGGGAAGATCAAACGGCGGCTTACTGGTAGGAGCAACGATGACGCTGCGTCCGGATCTGGCAAGGGTGGCATTTCCGGGAGTGGGCGTATTGGATATGCTGAGGTACAATAAGTTTACGGCTGGAGCCGGATGGGCCTATGACTACGGAACCGCAGAAGACAGTAAAGAAATGTTTGATTATCTTAAATCATATTCTCCGGTACACAACGTAAAAGCAGGAACATGCTATCCTTCAACCATGATCATTACCAGTGATCATGATGACAGAGTCGTTCCGGCCCACTCATTTAAGTTTGGCGCTGAACTACAGGAAAAACAAGCCTGTAAAAATCCTATTTTATTAAGAATAGAAAAGAATGCAGGACACGGCGCCGGAAGATCAACTGATCAGGTGATCGGTGAAAATGCAGACCTTTTATCGTTTGCATTATATGAAATGGGAATTAAGAAATTAGAAAAATAATTCCTCTGAAAAAAATAATAATAAAAACCTTGTTGAATTTAATTTTTGACAAGGTTTTTTAATTCATAAGAAGTGATCACCGTATTTTCAGCAATTATTTTTACATCTTTATTTTGTGAACTGTGTAAGCTTATTTTCATCTTTTCAGATTGGATAAATTTTTCTTTATGATTGTAATCATTTCGCCGCTACCATATCCTGAAGATTTTAAAACTGAATTCGGATCATTTTTAAAGATCACTTCTATTGAAAAATAGGCTAATTCATTTTCAATTTTAGTTAAAATATATTTTACATTTCCTGAAAAGGAATACCCTTCAGCCTTATTATCTGTAGCCCGCTTTACGGTGAAAAACGCTCCTGTTTTCATGTTTTTTACTGTAGGAAAATCAAGGGAAAAGTATTTTGGTAATGAATTTATATACTGATCTTGAGATGAAGAGCCCGTGTTGGCAGGGGCAACAACAGATAATTTACCTTTCACCACATCTCCTTTTAGAATGGAAGATGAAAAGCTTCCTTCTTTCTTTTGCTTTTTGCCGTCACTGTCAATATCAAAACTAATACTGCTGTAAGAGAAATCAAAAGGAAAAGCTCCTGTAGTCTTCTTGCCTGTTGTATATTCCGAAGTATAATTCATGAGGTATCTCAATTTCCTGTTTTGATTATAGGCTGCTTTTTTTAAAGCTTCAATATCATGAGCAGATCCCGTAATTTTCATTGTTCCTGAATTGTCAGTATGTTGCTCTATTGTAAAATGAGAATTTTCAGGAAAGCTAAATTCAAAATCAATGGTCTCTTGACTATATACAGAAAGCTGCATAACTGTAAAAAGCATAAAGGAAAATAGTGTTTTCATGTTTAATTTTTAAGAGACAAAAATAAACATTAGAATGATTGAGAATCTATTTGACAAGCGAATTTTATAATTAAATCTATTATTTCAAAAATGTGTAATTTTAGCCATCTAATAAATCCGAAAGTATGAGACGGGAAGTTCAAAATAAAACTCCTCAATTTAATATAACTGAAAAGAAAACTGAAGTCTATCCGTTCGAAAAAGATGGACTGCAGTTGAAATCTTCCTATAAAGCAGAAGATATTAAAAATCAAGAATTAACCCAGACTTCTCCGGGAATTGAACCTTATCTGAGAGGGCCGTATTCCACGATGTATGTTCAAAAACCATGGACAATCCGTCAGTATGCCGGATTTTCCACTGCCGAAGAATCCAATGCCTTTTACAGAAGAAACCTGGCTGCAGGACAAAAAGGACTTTCAGTGGCATTTGATCTTGCAACACACAGAGGATATGATTCTGACCACGGCAGAGTGGTTGGGGATGTAGGAAAAGCAGGAGTAGCCATAGACTCTGTTGAAGATATGAAAATCCTTTTCAATGAAATTCCGTTGGATCAGATTTCAGTGTCTATGACAATGAACGGAGCCGTACTTCCTATTTTATCTTTCTATATCGTTGCCGCGGAAGAACAGGGTGTAAAACAGGAATTGCTTTCAGGAACCATACAAAATGATATTCTGAAAGAATTCATGGTGAGGAATACCTATATCTACCCGCCGGCTCCTTCCATGAAGATTATTGCAGATATCTTTGAATATACTTCACAGAATATTCCGAAATTCAATTCTATTTCTATCTCGGGTTATCATATGCAGGAAGCAGGAGCTACTCCGGTACTGGAAATGGCCTATACCCTTGCAGACGGATTAGAATATGTAAGAACAGGAATTAAGGCAGGGATGAAGGTGGATGACTTTGCACCAAGGCTTTCATTCTTCTGGGCTATCGGGATGAATCACTTCATGGAGATCGCTAAAATGCGCGCCGCAAGATATATATGGGCTAATCTTTTAAAGCAATTTAATCCTCAAAATCCGAAATCTTTAGCATTAAGAACACATTCACAGACTTCCGGCTGGTCTCTGACTGAGCAGGAACCTTTCAATAATATCACAAGAACAGCTATTGAGGCCTTATCTTCAGCGTTAGGAGGTACACAGTCGCTACACACCAATGCACTCGATGAAGCTATTGCTCTCCCTACAGATTATTCTGCAAAGATTGCAAGAAATACACAGATTATTCTTCAGCAGGAAAGTAGAATCTGCGATGTTGTAGATCCGATGGGAGGCAGTAATCTTGTGGAAAGCCTTACCCAGCAAATGATTGAAGAAGCCATGAAGTATATCGATGAGGTAGAACAGGAAGGCGGAATGACCAAAGCAATTGAAGCGGGAATTCCTAAAATGAGAATCGAAGAAGCAGCTGCCAAAAAACAGGCAAAAATTGATAGCGGAGAAGAATTCATTATCGGAGTTAATTCTTTTAAAACATCCTTGAAACAGGATGAAATTGAAATTCTTGATATTGATAATACAGAAGTTCGCAGAAAGCAAATTGAAAGATTAAATACCATTAAAGCTGAAAGAAATACGGAAGCTGTAGATCAGATTCTGAATGAGATCCGCGAAAGTGCAAAAACTGGAAAAGGAAATCTTCTGGCATTATGTATTGAAGCTGCAAGAAGAAGAGTAACTCTTGGCGAAATGAGTGATGCTATGGAAGAAACCTTCGGAAGATATAAAGCAAATATTAAAACAATTTCTGGTGTATATGCTATGAATGCCGGTAAAAACGAATACTTTGAAAAAGCTCTTCATCTTAGTCAGAAATTTGAAGAAGAAGAAGGGCGCCGTCCAAGATTGATGGTTGCTAAAATGGGACAGGATGGGCATGACAGAGGAGCAAAAGTAGTGGCAACAGCCTTTGCCGATATGGGATTTGACGTAGACGTAGCACCTTTGTTCCAGACTCCCGAAGAAGTTGCCAAACAGGCCGTTGAAAATGACATTCATATTTTAGGAGTATCTTCCCTGGCTGCAGGGCATAAAACACTGGTTCCGCAAGTCGTTGAAGAGTTAAAAAAACTGGGTGCAGATGATATTACCATAGTCGTAGGCGGGGTCATTCCACAACAGGACTATGAGTTTCTGTATGCAAACGGAGCCGATTTTATCTTTGGACCGGGAACTAACCTTCCAAAATGTGCAGTAGAAATTTTAGAAAAATTTTTAGAAAACTAAAACAGATATAAATCTGAAAACCATAAAGCCTGCGAAGAAAAAGCTGTTTTTTTCGTAGGCTTATTTTTTATCATCCCTTTGATGGAGATAAAGGAGACTTTATTACCCTGGTGAAAAAATTCAGCAGAGCAGGACCTTTTGTTAATTGGTTTATAGAAAATTTTAAAAATTCAAATCAGACCAAAGCAGCATTGTTTCCGGCTCCGGATTTTGCAGAAGGGGTGAATTTTTCTGATTATCTTAATTACAGAGAATTTGATTTTCCGGCAATAATGATCACGGATACTTCATTCTTCAGGAATAAAAATTATCATGAGTCTACGGGGACTTTAGAAACCCTTGATCTAAAAAGAATGACCAGGGTAACTGACGGAATTTTTATGAGCTTAATTCACCTTAAGTGAAAAAAAAAATTTGATTCTCAAAAAAATTATTATATTTGCATCTGAAAATCAAGTTTAACCAATAAAAAAACAACGAAGCAATGTTCAGAACAAAACAGAATTCTACAGTTGGATTACCGCTTATGGTGGTAAGGCTTCGTGGTTTGGTACATTCTTAGAATAACAGTACAATGAAATATCAAAACCCGAAGTCGTAGAGATTTCGGGTTTTTTATTGCGCAATATTTCAAACTTTAGTTTCCCCGAAATCTTTTCAGTGTTATTAAGAACAAAGTGAAAGAATTTTTTCGATTCAAAATTCATGCTGTTCATTATTGTTAAAACTATCAACTAATATTTTAGTTAAAAAGGATACATAACAACTTCCGGAATTCTGGAATTTGTACCTGATATCCCGTGTCTTAACATGGAAAATAAGATAACCTGCTGTTCTTAGGCCTAAGAAGCGCAAGAAGCAGAAAAAGAACAATTAGAAAAGATGTAGAAAACGGATCTTATCAAAAGCAGGAAGTATGTTTCCTGCGCTATGACTGCAACAGAACTTGCAGAAATGTTTATGGACTTATAGTCCGGCTGTTATTTAAAACAACAACAATGGGAAATTTAAAACTAAAAGGAAAAGATATATTAAAACTCGGTTATCCGAATAATCAAAGTGTCAATGTGGCTCTGGAAGTCATGAAAAGAAATTTTGCCACTAAAAATATCCATCATGTGAAATCTCTTTTAAAGGAAATTCTGATCAGTCCTGAGAATTTTGAAAAGGATCTGACCTTTGGACAAATTGCAGAAGCATTGCTTTCGTCCAGAAAAACAGAAAAAAGAATGCTGAATACACAGCGTGCCTCCTTTCAGATCTTTGGGGATCATATTTCAGAAGAAGCAAAGAATCAGCTGTATACTGCCTTAAAACTTCCAATATCAACGCAGGGAGCTTTAATGCCTGATGCACACAGTGGCTACGGGCTTCCCATCGGTGGAGTACTGGCAGTAGAAAATGCAGTAATTCCCTATGGGGTAGGAATGGATATCGGATGCAGAATGAGCCTCAGTATCCTGGATACCCCGGTTTCCTATCTCAACGGAGCAAGAGATAAGTATGAAAAAGCTCTTGCAGAGCATACGAAATTCGGAATGTACGAAACCCATAAGTCTCATATTGACCATGAAATTTTTGAAAGAGATACTTTCGATCTTATCCCGGTTCTAAGGAGATTAAAGGGAAAAGCAATTAAACAGATGGGGTCATCCGGAGGTGGAAACCACTTTGTGGAATTCGGAGAAGTAGAGATTACGGAAGAAGATGAACAGATTGGTTTACCAAAAGGAAATTATCTGGGAATTCTCTCACACAGCGGATCAAGAGGACTGGGTGCTGAAATTGCTCAATATTACTCAAGAGTGGCAACAGAACAATGCCCTTTGCCAAAGGAAGCCCAGAATTTTGCGTGGCTGGACCTCAGTACACACCTGGGAATGGAATACTGGACGGCGATGAATCTTGCAGGAGATTATGCCTCTGCCTGTCATGATGATATTCACAGGAGACTGGTAAAAGCCGTTGGAGGTAGAGTAAAAGCCAGAATTGAAAACCACCATAATTTTGCGTGGAAAGAAATTCATAACGGAAAAGAAGTAATTGTTCACAGAAAAGGAGCTACCCCGGCTCATAAAAATGAGTTGGGAATGATCCCCGGATCTATGACTGCCAAAGGATTTATTGTTCGCGGAAAAGGAAATCCTGATGCACTGAACTCAGCGTCACACGGAGCCGGAAGGGCATATTCAAGAGGAGTGTGCAGAACCCTTTTCACTCAGAATGATATTAAAAATGAATTGAAACTGAAGAATGTCACCTTAATGGGCGGGAATGCCGAAGAAGCTCCTATGGCCTATAAAGACATTCATGAAGTGATGAATGCGCAAAGTGAAATGGTAGACATCCTGGGAACATTTCAGCCAAGAATTGTAAGGATGGACAGATAAACTGAGCGGATTGTTTATAGTTGGCAATGAATACTATTTTACGGATCAGATAAAATCCAATGAATGCTTATCTGTCAACTATAAACCTTTAACACTAAAGTCAAAAATTTAAACAAATGGGAACTCCACATACTATAAAAAGATACGGAGAAGTATGGCCGGAATTCAGAATTAAGTCCGGATTTGAAATTTTAGAAAAATTAAAAAATAAAGTCATCATATCAGGCGGATGGGCATGGCATTTTATGTCTGAAACCGGACATACGGAATATAAGCATGCCCACGACCATAAAGATATTGATGTTTTTGTAAAAAAAGAAAATGTGGCCGAAGCGGTGGTAATTCTTCAGCACGAAGGATTTCAGAAAGTATGGACCCGCTATGATCATCTGCCCGGTGAAGAAAATTTCCGCAGATATGAGAAAACAGTGGAATCGGACTATGGAAAGTTTCACAGAATTACTTTTGATTTTTTCGAGAGAAATGATTTGAAAACAATTGAAATCTATGGTTTTACGGTTGTGAAACCTGATGTACTGCTCTCATTTTACAGAAATATTCATTCCAGTGATAAATGCTGGGCGGTGATGGCTGCAAAAGATTTATTACAAAAGGGGACAGATCCTGTAGGACATCCCCAATTAAGCAAAATGCCTAAGTAACAATGGAAAAATTAATACAAATCACTTCAGGAAGAGGCCCTTTGGAATGCCAGTGGGTGGTAGCTAAAGTGCTGAAGACCTTTCTTGAAGAAGCAAAACAGAATACAATAGAATATGAAATCATTCACCGCGAAAACGGGGATGAAAATCTGACCCTGAAGTCGGTAACCTTACTTCTGAAAGGAAAAGAGCTGGACGGCTTTTTAAAGAGCTGGTTAGGAAGTATCTGCTGGACTGGAAAGAGTACGTTTAGAAAACTCCATAAAAGAAGTAACTGGTTTATTGGGATTTTTGAACTTGAAAATCTGAAAACGATTGATTTTCATGAAAAAGATATTCAATTTCAGACTGCAAGAAGCCAGGGAAGCGGAGGACAGAACGTCAATAAGGTAAATACGGCAGTGCGTGCCACTCATCTTCCCAGCAGACAAAGTGTTTTCGTGCAGGATTCAAGATCACAGCTTGAAAATAAAAAATTATCCGTTCTACGATTACAAGAAAAAGTAACAGGAGTTTATCTTCAACAGCTGGAGAGAAAAATGCAGGAAACATGGTCTCAGCATATGCAGGTTCAGCGCGGAAATCCTGTCCGTACTTTTTCAGGAACAGATTTTAAAAAGAATTACCAGGACAGATCTTTCAAAAAACAAAGAAATGTCCTTAAAAATGAACTTAAAAATTATAAAAATGACCTTAACTAAAAATAAATATTATTTCGAGGCTTTAGACCATTTTCCATATAATCTTTCTGATTGTCTGGATTCTCTGAATTATGCATTATCCTACGAACCTGAAGATGCGGACAGTCTTTGTCTGATGGGAAGGGTATATTCTGAAATCCTAAAGGATTATGAAACAGCAAAGAAATATTTTGAAGAGGCAATGCTGTATAATGTAAACAATGTAAATACACCCAAATACTATATAGATTGCCTTTTAAATAATGAAGATTATGATGAGGCAATGAAACTTATAGAGTTTGCTTTGCGAATCAAGGGTATTGATAAATCAGAGATTTTTTGTTGTAAATCGGTTTTATCGGAAAGAAAAGAAGATTATAAAAATGCACTGCAGGATCTTAAAGAAGCAAAAAAATTCACTTATTGCAGGACGACACTTGAAATTGTGGAAGACAGGGAAAAGTTTATTAAAGCTAAAATGCCTAAAACACGAACCCGAAAAAAAGCTGAAGACGTATCGCTTTAACCCTTTTCATTCATGTAAAAAAAATAAGCTTTCATTTGAAAGCTTATTTTTTGTTGACAGAAATAAGATAATCATAAACCATTTGATGCTGATCATCACTAAGCTTAGCCTTGGGAGCCATTCTGCTCAGTGTGTTGATCCATCCCTGGTTGTCATGTTTAGTCGGTTCCGGTAATTTGTGGCATTTAGCACAGGAATTTTCAAAAATGGTTTTTCCCTGAGCCAGCTGTGCACTTGAAGTGTATTTTGGACCGGTCACTGCCGTACTTTTCGGGCCGCAGGAAAGAAGAAGTGCTGATCCTGCAATACTACTTAAAATTAATTTTTTCATATCCCTATTTTTATTTGGTGATTATTTTTTCACAGAAACAATATAATCGTAAACCCATTTATGCTGGTCATCAGTTAATTTAGCTTTTGGAGCCATTGCATTCATAATTCCTACCCATTGTGTGGCATTGTGTGAGGTTGGATCCGGTAATTTGTGACATCTTCCGCATGAGCTTTCAAAGATTGTTTTTCCCTGAGCAATTTCTTCTGCCGTTGAGGTTGAAGATCCTGCAGCAGCAGTAGCTGTAGAAGCTTTAGGGGTACAGGATACCAAAAGAACAGCCGTGAATGATGCTGCAGCGATGAATTTTTTCATTTTTCTTATTTTTGAGATATAACAAATGTAATAAATTCTCTAAGGCGCTGATCTGACGGAAGCTAGTTTTAATTTAGAAGAAATAAAAATTAGAATAACGGAAACTAAATAATGGGAGAGCAGTAATCTGTTTTCTTAGCTTATGACCCGTAATTCTCTATTGATCATTCCCTTTTTAATTATTAATTTTGAGCCAATGAAATTTTCTACAGAAGAGCTAATAGAAGGAATACAATCAGGCAATAAACGTTTGATTGCTAAAGCTATTACATTAGTTGAAAGTAAAAAGGCCGAGCATAGAGTACAGGCAGAAGACCTTCTTAAAAACATTATGCCGCTTACCGGTAAATCTGTCAGGATTGGAGTGACCGGTGTACCGGGTGCAGGAAAATCTACTTTTATTGAAAATTTCGGCAGACTGGCGATTGCTGAAGGTAAGAAAGTTGCTGTTCTTGCTATTGATCCGAGTTCTTCCATTAATAAAGGAAGTATTCTGGGGGATAAAACGAGAATGGAAGAGCTGGCCAAAGAAGAAAATGCTTTTATCAGGCCTTCACCAAGTTCAGGTTTTTTAGGAGGAGTGGCCAATACCACTTTTGAAACCATGATGATTTGTGAAGCGGCAGGATATGACTATATTCTGATCGAAACCGTTGGTGTAGGTCAATCTGAAGTATTGGTTGCCGATATTACTGATGTTTTCTTATTTCTTAAAATTATTGGCGGTGGTGATGAACTTCAGGGAATAAAACGGGGAATCATGGAAATGGTAGATCTTATTTTTATCAATAAAGTGGATCAGGATAATCTTCAGAAAGCGAAAAATACAAGACTGGAATTAAAACGGGCTTTAGATTTTATTCCGCCTAAAGAGAAAGGCTGGAAAATTCCTGTTTTATTAGGGTCAGCACTACACAATGAAGGGCTGAAAGAGATTTATGAGTCCATTGCCGGATTTATTGATCTGAAGAAGAAAAACGGGCGTTTTGAAGAAGTACGTACTCATCAGGCAGAAAAACGATTTGAATACTGGGTTCAGGAATATATCTTATCCCTGATGAAAAAAAGCAATTCCATGGAAGAGGCCTACTTTATGCACAAAAAAAATGCTTCAGAAATGGTTTCTAATCCAAGTACTGAAGCAAAATTATTTGTTGAAAAATTTTTATCAGGAGAATATAACGGTTAAGGTTTTTCTTTATCCTGTTTTACCATAGTTTTTGAAACATAGCCGTCATAAGTGATCGGTTGTCTGTCACTGCTTCTTACAGAAACAAATGCTTTACCGTTTTTATAAACCTCAATATTGATATCGCTGACATTCGAAATATCATTAGTCTTAATCTTTATAGTCCAGTTTCCTTTTTTATTCTGAGACTGATTAATGGTAAAATCTTTTGATGTGAAACGATAGCTATTCTGATCGGGGTTTCCAAAGCTTGGGTTATATATTCTTCCGAAATAGGGCAGAACTACCACAATATTGCTTTTACTCACATCAATCGTATAATTTCCGTTCAGGTCCAGCATTCTTGTAGCTGTCGCATTAGGCATCGAATTCATGATATTAATAACATCATAGTTCGTAGGATTTGCTCTTTGCGCATAGAATGTAAACTCTTGTGAAGTAACTAAGGTATCCACTGTTTTGGAATCCAGTGAGCCTTGAGATGCACAACTTTGAAAAAAGAACAAAAATCCGGAAATTAATAATAGAGAAATATACTTTTTCATGATTGAAATAATAATTATTAAATTTAAACAGCAAAATGTATGCAAATATATTCTTTCCGGAATATTTTGGAATAAAAATTGTTAAGGTTGAATTATTAACACTCAAAATATGAAAGTTACACATCTATTTGGTATGGGAGCTATAGCTCTGTCGATTGTTGCCTGTACAACAAACCCTATTACAGGGAGATCATCGTTACAGCTGGCCAACAATTCTGAAATTTTAACAATGTCTGCACAGGAATATAAAACGACATTGTCTAAGGGTAAAGTAATTACCGGTACGGCAGATGCAAAAAGAGTGGCAAATGTAGGAAGCAGAATTAAAAATGCTGCAGAAAGATATTACCAGAGTATAGGGCGTTCAGCAGATCTTGCCAGTTATAACTGGGAGTTTAATCTTCTTCAAAGCAGTGAATTGAATGCGTGGTGTATGCCCGGAGGTAAAGTAGCTGTATATACAGGAATTCTCCCTATTACAAAAGATGATAACGGACTTGCTGTGGTATTGGGGCATGAAGTTTCCCATGCTTTGGCAGGGCATGGAAATGAACGTATTTCTCAGGCTATGGTTGCCCAATATGGAGGTGCTATCCTTGGAGGAACAATTTCAAATGCACAATGGGCAGGAGTTTTCCAAAAGGTTTATCCTATCGGTTCTCAGGTAGCTTTATTAAAATACGGAAGAAATCAGGAATCAGAAGCTGATGAAATGGGGCTTTATCTGATGTCTATGGCAGGATATGATCCTAGAGCAGCTATCCCATTCTGGAACAGAATGGAAGGCGCTTCTTCAGGAAGCAGACAACCGGAATTCCTTTCTACTCACCCGAATCCCGAAACCAGAATTTCAGATATTAATAAGGACCTTCCAAAAGCTTTAGAATATTATAAGGCAGCAGGAGGGAAAATATAATAATATAGAATTTTTAATCTTGAGTAAAGCCTTATTAAATTTTTAGTAAATTTGGTAAGGCTTTTTAATGTAATCACCTAAACACAATATTATGAAGAGTTTATCAATTACCGGACTTATCCTTTTAGCGGTTTCCGCTTTACTCTTTTATCTTACCACAGATTTTGCGGTCGAACAGATTAAAATTTCTCATGTTATGGGAATGATGGCAGGAGTGGGAATAGGCTTAATCATTGGCGGAATGGTAGGATATGTAAGTAAAGGAAGCGCGATGAAGGCAGAGCAGAAGAAAAAAGAATTCAAACAGCTGCAAAAAGAAAAAGAAGAACTGGAAAAACAAGCTGCTGAAATTGCAAAACGCCAGGCAGAAATTGAAAATCAAAATAAGAGTCCTCAAATTTAAATTTGAGGACTCTTTTGTATAGTGTTATTTTCGATAGTAGCTTAAAACTTATATCCCAGTCCTAGCATAAATAAGTTAGGTCTGTTGTCATACCTGATTTCCGATCCGGAAACTCTGTTGATGAAATTTCTTTCATCTTTGCTGAAAGCCCCTTCATAACGTGCATTTACAATAAGTTTCTTGATTTCAAGCTGTGCTCCAAACTGATAACCTACTGTAAAATCGTTTTTGGCATTTTCTTTAAAATCATTATAAGTATTGTCTTTGTTTAAATTAAAACTTCCGACAGGACCTACAAATACACCCAGCATATTTCCTAAAATATTATAGCCTAAAAGAACCGGAACATCAATACGATTACTTTTTACATCAAAAGTAGTATTCTCCGTAGTGAACTCATTTTTGAAGTGGGTATAATAAATTTCAGGCATTACAAACAAAGAGGTAGGCAATCCTACTTTTAGCGAAAGCCCCACATTGAAACCTACGTTATTTTTTCCTGTTCCCGAAATAGCATCATTCACGGTTCCTTTAATATTGGACCATGAAGGAGAGCCTGTAGGGAATATTAAATTGGCTTTACCTGCCAGTGAGATCTGTGCAGAAGCCCACATTGAAAACCCTATTAACGCTATACTAAGTACCTTTTTCATTATCGTCTATTTTTGTAATTGTATTTTCAATTGTTTTATTATTCTCAAGCAGATATTCTCGCAGTTCTTTGAAGAGTTCTGAAGAATAAACGAAGTCAATCAGGTTTTTATTGCCTGCAGTAATCAGGATGTCCTTGTTTCCTTCCCATTCTTTTACTCCTAATCTCAGGTATAAAATTTTCTCGCCGATCGTCATTACAGAGTTCATATCATGGGTATTAATGATCGTTGTTGTATTGTATTCCTTGGTGATTTCGTAGAGAAGATCATCAATTATTTTAGAGGTATACGGATCCAGCCCGGAGTTGGGTTCATCACAGAATAAATACTTTGGGTTGTTTACAATAGCTCTGGCAATTGCAACCCTTTTCTGCATTCCTCCTGAAATTTCAGACGGATATTTTTTATCAGCCTTATCAAGATGTACTCTGCCTATAACTTCAAAAACTCTTTTCTTTTTCTCTTTGTAGGTAAGGTTGGTAAACATATCCAGTGGAAACATAATATTTTCTTCCACTGTTAAAGAGTCGAACAAAGCACTTCCCTGGAATACCGTCCCGATTTCTGAACGGAGATGTTGTTTTTCATCCCGGGTCATGGTATTGATATCCTTTCCATCGAATAAAATTTCTCCGGAAGAAGGCATATAAACATTCAGTAAACTTTTAAGAAATACTGTTTTTCCGGATCCACTCTGCCCAATGATCAGGTTTACTTTTCCTTTATCAAATGAAGTTGAAATTCCCTTAAGTACTTCAACATCGCCAAAACTTTTCTTAAGATCTTTTACCTCAATCATCAGCTTAATATTAATTGGGTTAAAATTAATTCCGAAATGATAATGAATACCATTGTCCAAACTACGGCCTGCGTACTGGCTCTACCTACTTCCAGCGATCCGCCTTTCACATTGTATCCGAAATAGGAAGGAACTGTGGCAATAATAAAGGCAAAAACGGTAGTTTTTATAAAAGCATAATAGATAAACAGATTGGGCATATACATCTGAATTCCGATAATATAGTCATTTTCTGTCCAGTTTCCCGTCAGAATTCCGGCAATATAACCACCGCCAATACCAAATACAATACTAATGGCAATCAGAAGAGGGTTAAAAAGCATACAGGCAATTATTTTAGGAAAAATCAGAAAATTAGGAGAATTAACGCCCATGATATCCAACGCATCAATCTGTTCGGAAACCCGCATTGTTCCAATACTGGATGCGATGTAAGACCCTACTTTCCCGGCCAGAATCAAACTGATAATCGTCGGCGCAAACTCCAAAACGAGAACTGCTTTTGTTGCATACCCTACAAACGATGGTGGAATGGGAAAGGAAGAAGCATCAAAGTTATTGAACATCTGAATGGCCACAACCGCCCCTACGAATATAGAAGTGAAGACCACGAGTCCAAAAGAATTGACTCCCAAATCATTAATTTCTCTCATGAACAGCTTCCAGAATACCTTCATTTTCTGAGGTTTCTGTAAGGATTTACCCAGAAGGATCATATATTCTCCTACCGCTGTAAAAAACTTTTTTAACATACCGCTAAATTAGACTTTTTTATTTAATTAGGCTAAGGTTGAAGGTAAGACTGAGGCTTAGTTGAGTGTTAAAATTATCTCAATGATTACTGTGTATGCTATTTATTTTGCATTTTTATCACCGCCGATAACCAGTAGAACTGTTTTTAAAATCACCACAAGGTCCAATACAAAACTCCAGTTTTTTACATAAAAGGCATCTGCCAGAGCTCTTTTTTTCATTTCTACTTCCACATCACCGAAATCACCACGCAATCCGCTTACCTGCGAAAGACCTGTAATTCCCGGACTTACCATACTTCTTAAACTATATCTCCCTATTTTTGGTTTATAATAATTATCAACAGCCAGCATATGCGGGCGTGGCCCTACAACAGACATTTCTCCTTTTAAAACATTCATGAACTGAGGAAGTTCATCCATACTCGTTTTTCTTAAAAATTTACCAATTCTGGTAATTCTTGTATCATTTTCACGGGTAGTACTGGTGGTAGACTCATCATTCACTACCATCGTTCTAAATTTAATACAATTAAAGACTTCTTCATGAAAACCATATCTTTCCTGTAAAAAGAAAACCGGACCTTTGGAAGTTGTCTTGATTAAAATAGCAATCAGTGGAAATGCCCATGAGCAAACAAAGACCAGTATCATAACAGAGAAGATGATATCAAATGTTCTTTTTACCAGAAAATTAGAATAATAATCTAAAGGATACCTGGCCTGATTAAGAACCGGCTGTGTCTGAATATACCCCAGATCATAAAGGAAAAAATCACTCTGTGTAATGCTGGGTATCAATGAAATATGAACTTTGTTGTACTCCGCCAGTTTGAATATTTTTGATTCCATATCCTCATTAAAGGAATTTTCAGTGGATAAAAACAAAGTATGAATTCCGTTTTTCTTCCAAAAATCAACCAGATCGTATGCATTGATGTCCTCTTTTTTGTATTCAAATACTCTGTATCCATAGTCTTTACGGTCTTGAAATATGTTTTTTAAGATGTCTGTAGAATTGCTGTTTCCCAAAAACATAACATTTCTGTGATTGATTCCCAGTGATCGTAAATATTTGATAGAGAAATAAATAAGAGATTTTGTCAGGAAAATAAATATCAGTAAATAGAACGAAAGCCAGTAAATATCCGAATTGAAAAAAACATTTTTACTTACTTTTCCAATAAGCAGAACACCCAGTATAAAAAATAGAAAATGGATAAAAAGACGTTCGAGAAACAAGGTATAGGTCAGGTTTCTCGGGATATTATAAATTTTTGTCCTACCACTTAGAAGTACCCAGAACAAAAACAACAAAATCAGAGAGAAAATATTCTGATACCACGTTTCCTCATGATATTTTAAACTTTCGTTTCTGCTTATAAAAAAAAATATGAAGATAGATGCAATAACCATGAGGTCAAGCAAAATAATGATCGATTTCAGGTATCTAGAGTATCGAATTCTCTGCATCTATCGGTATTATATCAGATACTGCTAATGTACGTATTTTTATGGGATATTCAGATATTTGTGAGTCTGAACTGAAGCCTGCCATTCCGGATGTTCAAGAATAAAATCTGTAATCTTAGGATACATGTCATCTCTCTTACTCCATTCACTCTGAAGATAAAGTTTACAGCTTTCAGAAACTTTGGCAGCCTGTTCTTCAGCAAATGTAAAGTCATGATTGTTGAAAACAATGACCTTCAGCTCATTAGCCTTTTGATAAATTTCCTCTTTAGGCAGTCCTGTTTTCTTTGGTGAAAGAGTAATCCAGTCCAGATGCCCGCTCATCGGGTATGCTCCGGATGTTTCAATATGGATTGTACATCCTAATTCTTTCAGTTTTGAAGTCAGTATTTCCAGATTCCACATCAAAGGTTCTCCTCCTGTAAGAACAATGGTTTTACAATGCCTGGCTGCTGTTTCAGCAATTTCCGTAGCATCCATTAAAGGATGTAAATCCGGATCCCAGCTCTCCTTTACATCACACCAGTGACATCCGACGTCACAACCTCCTAATCTGATGAAATAGGCTGCTTTTCCGGTGTGTGCTCCTTCTCCCTGTAAAGTGTAAAAATGCTCCATCACAGGGAGCATTTTACCTTCTTTTAATAAAATATCTTGTTCTTTATTCATTTTAAAATTAGTCGTTATAGACCGAAGTTTTATAAGCAATGATAGTGTTTTTCATCAGCATCGCTCTTGTCATAGGACCTACTCCGCCCGGAACCGGTGTGATCCAGCCTGCTTTGGCAGCACAACTGTCAAAATCTACATCACCCGCCAGATAATATCCCTTTGGAGAGTCGTCATCTACTCTTGTAATACCTACATCAACGATTACAGCTCCGTCTTTGATCATTTCTCCCTTTAAGAAGTGAGGATCTCCCAATGCTGTAATAACGATGTCTGCTTTCTTGGTATATTCTTCGATATCTTTAGTATATGAGTGGGTAAGGGTTACGGTAGAGTTTCCCGGGAAATCTTTTCTTCCCATCAGAATACTCATCGGCCTACCTACAATTTTACTTCTTCCGATGATTACACAGTCTTTCCCCTTTGTTTCAATATTATATCTTTCCAGTAATGTTAAGATACCGAAAGGAGTTGCCGGTAAGAAAGTATCCATTTCCAATGCCATTTTTCCGAAGTTTTCAGGGTGGAATCCATCCACATCTTTTCTCGGGTCAATAGCATTAATGATTTTTTCCTGATCAATCTGGTCCGGTAAGGGTAACTGAACGATAAATCCGTCAACTGCTTTTGATTTATTTAATTCGTCAATTTTTTCCAATAATTCAGACTCAGAAACTGTACTCGGGAATTTAATCAAGCTGGATTGAAATCCTACTTCTTCGCAGTCTTTCACTTTTGCATTTACATAAGCTTTGCTTGCACCGTTGTTTCCCACAAGAATTGCTACCAAATGCGGAGCCCTTCTTTTTCCTGCAAGGATTTTTTCCACTTCAGCCTTGATCTCTGCTTTAATTTCTTTGGATACTTTAAGTCCGTCAAGAATTTCTGCCATTTTTACTTTTTTTACTTTTATTTAGATTTTATTGAATACAACGATATCCTGAAATTCATCAGCGCCTTCTTTTTCAACATCATTTCTCCAGAATCCCTCTTGTACGGTGGTTACTTTCAGACCTGCATCATGAGCCATTTGGCTTAACAACGGGATGCTTACCGCAATATTGGCAGCCGTTACCTTGTCATCCATTAATTTATAGCCTTCAAACTGGTAAGGGAAAGCCATACTGCCGCCTTCAGTTTTAGAATCATCGTATAAGAAGAAGGTAGACAGGCATTGCCCGTCACTTTTTAAAACCCTGCTGATCTCCTGCAGATATCTTTTGATTTCAGGAATCTGCATATGAGTAAATACTGAAAACAGGAAGACTTTATCAAATACCGCATTTTCATAAGGAAATGTAAAATGATCAGCTTTCTGGCTGAAAGTATTGTACAAATCGTTATAAATCGGCGTAAACTTAAAATTGAAATTAGGATATTTCTGATGTATATTTTTATTACACCACATAATTCCTTTTTCTACCGCATCAAAACCGTCATAACTTCCTTTGTCAATAAGTCCGGTTAATGCTACGGCAGTTCTTCCGATACCACATCCTACATCCAATACATGATGAGTATTGTTTAAGCCTATATACTTTTGCAAGACATTCATCTGCCGGATTCCGTGAGGAAGAAAATCACTGCTTCCTACATAAATATCCCCTTTTTTAGGCTCGTTTTTAGATCTTTTTCCGGTAATTCCTTCATAAAGATCTATTGGGAAATAATAGATTTTTCTCCCCAAAAGTCTCAGTTCAGGAGGTAATTTATAATAATATGATCGTAATGCAGACATCTGCTATCTGTTTCCTTTATAGTAGTTAATTAATCCGTTAGTAGAGCTGTCGTGTGAGCTGATAGCCTCATTGTTTTCAAGCTCAGGAAGGATTTTATTGGCCAGTACTTTTCCTAATTCCACTCCGAACTGGTCAAAACTGAAGATATTCCAGATCACTCCCTGAACGAAAATTTTATGCTCATACAGAGCGATTAATTGTCCTAATGAAAAAGGAGTTAATTCTTTGAATAATATAGAGTTGGTAGGCGTATTTCCATGGAAGACCTTAAAGTTTAATAAACGATCAATTTCTTCATCAGATTTTCCTGCGTTTCGAAGCTCTTCTTCCACTTCTTCTTCAGTTTTTCCAAAAGCAAGGGCTTCTGTCTGAGAAAAGAAGTTGGCTAATAATTTATCCTGATGGTCTGAAACTACATTAGCGCTTTTTGCATAGGCAATAAAATCTGCAGGAATCAATTCCGTACCCTGGTGAATCAGCTGGTAAAATGCGTGCTGTCCATTTGTTCCGGGTTCCCCCCAGATAATGGGTCCTGTTTCATATTCCACAAACTCACCGCTTCTGTCCACACATTTTCCGTTACTTTCCATATCTCCCTGCTGAAGATAGGCTGCAAACCTGTCCAGATATTGAGAATATGGAAGGATGGCATAGGTGGTTGCTGCATAGAAATTGCGATACCATATTCCTAAAAGCCCCATTAAAACAGGAATGTTTTCAGAAAAATCGGCAGTCTGGAAATGCTGATCGGTGTCAAAAGCACCTCTAAGAAGCTGTTCAAAGTTTTCATATCCTACAGATAGAACAATACTTAACCCTATGGCACTCCAAAGGGAATATCTTCCGCCTACCCAGTCCCAGAATTCAAAAATATTTTCTTCTGCGATTCCGAATTTTTTAACTTCTTCAATATTGGTAGATAAAGCCACAAAATGTTTGGCAACATCTTCCTGATTGCCTGCTTTCAGGAACCAGTCTTTCGCCGAGTTGGCATTGGTCATGGTTTCCTGAGTGGTAAACGTTTTGGAAGCAATGATAAATAATGTAGTCTCAGGATTTAGATTTTTAACAACTTCTGCAATATGATTACCATCCACATTGGATACAAAATGCACGTCTAATCTTGTCTTGAAATGTTTCAGAGCCGAACATACCATTACAGGTCCCAGATCAGAACCTCCGATTCCGATGTTAACCACATCCGTAATCTCTTTTTCGCTGAAGCCTTTGTGTTCCCCTGATATAATTTTTTCGGAAAAAGCCTTCATATGATCAAGAACTCTTTTGATCTGCGGTTTGATGTTTTCACCATCCACAAGAATTTCCCGATCTGAAAAATCTCTTAATGCCGTATGTAATACTGCTCTTCCTTCCGTTTCATTGATTTTGTCGCCTGAGAACATTTTAGAGATTGCATCTTTCAACTGGCATTCTTCAGCCAGATGTAAAAGAAGTTCTTTTGTTCTTGAATCAATCAGGTTTTTAGAATAGTCAAAAAGGTAATTGTCCTTTTGTAGAGAAAATTCTGCAAAACGGGTAGGATTATAGTGGAAAAGACTTCTCAGATCAAAGTCGTTTCCTCCGAAGTGTTCATCAAGAGCTTTCCAGCTGTCAGTGTGTATAGGATTTATTTTTGATAACATATTTTTGAGGATTTATAGTGTTCAGAGAATAATTTTTGGGATCAATACTATTTTTAATCCATAATACTTTATTTCTGATCTGCAAATTTAAGGAAAAATAAAACCTCAATTAAATTTGAACGTGATAAATAACAATTTTTTAAACACTCAACCTCAGAAATCATCTGAAGTTGAGTGTTTAAGGAACAAAAGGTTTTTTTGAACTTTATTCATCTATTTCATTCAGAATGCTTTCCAGTTGTTTAGCATGTCGTCCATAGATGTATTTTGTATATAAAACGATAGCCGCTACATACACCAGAGTGGTGATTAGTACCAATATCGTTAAATACTGATGATAGATGCTGGTAAGGTCAAGTAAAGAACTTCCTTTTTTCTCAAGCGTATAATAGGCCTGTAGACCTATGGTAAGCAAAATATGAGGTAATAATAAAAACCCGAATGACTGATACCGTTCCATATTCAGACGGAGCTCATGATAGATTCTCCAGAGACTGTTCTTGGTATTTCCGGTATAGAATTCGGTTTGTTTATAAAATTTATAAAATCCAAATAAATAATAGGAAGAGATAACCACCAATATGACATAGGAGGTGTAATATAGGGGATATACCGATGGGCTAAATTTGAACATAAACGGAAAGAATCCAATCATAATGATAGAAATCACCTGCAGCGGAAATTCTTTTTTCATAGTCTTTTGTATTTTTTCAACAGGGTGTTTACTTTCTTTTAGTTGCTGTATATTGTCAGGAATATTGATGTTATTGTCTTCATTATTCCACTGTTCTTTTAATTGATCAAAATTCATAACCTGATTTTTTTATGATTTGCTGTATTTTTTCTTTGGTTCTGTTAAGTTTTACTCTGGCATTTCCTTCGCTTAAGCCAAGGTTGCTCCCGATATCTTTATGTGACATTCCTTCCATGAAATAAAATATAACTGCTTTTTCCAGGACATGAAGTTCCTGTACTGCCTTATAAAAGATTTCCAGTTGCTTATCCTTTGCCGGGTTATAATCTTCATGTGGTACTTCAAAATGAAGTGGTGCCTCTGAGTGATAATGAACTCTCTGCTTTTCCTTTTTTAAAAATGTAATGGCGGTATTTATGGCGACACGATACATCCAGGTGGAAAATTCGCTGTTTCCTTTGAAATTCTGATAAGATTTCCATAGCTGGATAAGGATTTCCTGCTGGAGATCTTCACGGTCTTCTGCAGAATCAGCATACATACGGGAAGCTTTGTATATAATGCCTTTATGCTGGTTGATGAGCTTTAAAAAAGCAGTTTCAGTAGAGCTACTCACAATAGTTTCATGGTTTATTTATGGTTATAGGCCGGAAATGGGTTTTACCGTATATCCCTTTGACTGTAAAAGTGGAATGATACCATTGTCACCCATCAGATGAGAACCTCCGACAGCGAAAAATGAACTTTCTTTTTTCATTATTTCAGGCATTGCTTTTACCCAGTTTATATTTCTGTCTGTAAGCATTGCTTTTTCCTGTTGAGCATTCATAAACTTTTCATTCTTAAAAAGAGTATATAATGATTGTGTGTCCTCATTTTTGAAAGCTTTAATCATTTTTCTGAAAAGTATTTCGTAATCTTTGCCTGATTTTAATTGTGTTATAATGGTTTTAAGGTCATAAGCCTTGTTGATGGCTGTCATCTGATCTCCGACTTTTTCCAGACCTCTGATTTTCTTTTTTTCTGCTACCGCTTTTTGGAGAAGTTCCATTTCATACATCTTCATTTCGGCCTGAGGACAAGGTACGGCTTTCAGTGCAAGGAGAGCATAAAGTCCCTGAGTACTTAATTGGTCTGCATTTTTCAGATTCGTACCATAATCAGCAAGAATTTGATCAAGTTCTTTGGCTTCATCGGGAGAAAGCCGGGCAGAAATTCTTTTATCTGTCTGATACATTTTCTGTAAGGCAGCTATTTCAGAAGGATCTGTATAGTTGATTTCCATAACGAAATTTTCCGATTGTTCGAGAGCTTTCAGTACTTTCGGTTTTATTTCAAAGTCTTTACTGCATAAGATATGAAAAGTTCCGGTAATATAGGATGGTTTTGAAAGTCCGTTTCCGGAAACCTCCCATAAGAGGCTTTGATAGGTTGCTTTGTTTTTGTTTTGAGCGGGTATAGCTATGGATGTGAATGATAATAACACTGCAAATCCCAATTGTAATAAGTTTTTCATCGTATTATTTTTTATGATTTAATATTCTTTACACAGTAGGTAAGGGCAGCATAATAATCGTTACAGTTTTTTTTAAAAAATAAAACCTCCTGAGAAACAGGAGGCTGTAAAATCTAAAATTATGATGATAACCGGCTGGTTAGGATAGTTTTTATTCCGGGATTTTGGATTGTATTTTTGATTTTTTTCTTTTTCTGATGAAGTAAATCACTCCGCCTGCAATGAATAAAAGTGGCCAGATATTGATAAGGGCTACAATAATTCTCTGAATAAGGTAGAATCCGTATACGAAACCGTCTTTTACATTATATATAAAATTGTATTTGTATTTATTATCAGTGCTGTTGGTATTGGTAACAGGTATTTCTGCAATACGGAGTCTGGGTTCTTTGATATAAATGTCAATGCTGCTGTATTTCAGATTATCTGTAGTGTCCATATTGTACATTTTCTGAAGATTGCTTTCAGCCATATTATCATCATCCAGCTTTACTTTTTCTTTGTTTGTTTTAAGTTGGCTGATGTTTTCGGATGTTTTTTTATTTCTCTTTCCTTCCAGTTCCGCATATTTGATACTTGAAGTGATATCTTCCGCATTAACGGATCTTGAGTTGAGAAAGACTTTGTTTTTATTGATCAGTTCCAGAAAGTTTCCTAATTTTTCAGTAGGGATACGCACTTTCATGGTATTCTCCGACTGATATTTTTTTACAAGTACCGCTTCTTCATTCGAAGTGTCATAGGTATTTTCAGAAATGACATTACTTTTCATATTGCTGTTGGTGACGAATCCTCCGAGATCCTGAGCGGATTTTTCAATGGAGACTGTTGCTTCATAGACATCTTTCACTTCCATATTGATATCAGCAGTTTTGATAAACTGTTTATCCTTTACTTTCATTGTGGCAACCGATGAAATACTGTCGGATGTTATAAGGGATGTGGAATCTGCAGAAGCATATGATTCAAGTTCACTCGCGGATACTTCTCCTTTTTTACATGAATAAATTCCTAATAACAGAACTGCTGATAATGATAATTGTAAGTAAGTGGTTTTCATAGTATGGGTTTTATGGGTTTGCTTAGGTCAAAGTTCAGGCAGGATTTTTTGTAATGCTTGAAAAACTGAAGTAAAAGAATTGTAAAGAAATTTTTACGGTGCAAATATTTGAAAACGAGTATTTTGTAAAATTGTTCTATAGGTCTTAACTTATTTTCGGAGTAATTTTTGCTTATCTTTTTACAAACCAAAATCATAAAAATCATTATGTCAAATACTTTTTCCAAAATCAGAAACGCCATAGGGCTGTTCACTTCCATAGATTTTGAACAGTTGAGTACTATTTCTAAAAAAGTAGATCTGCCCAGACTGATGCATAATTTTTCAAAATTAGACGATAAGCAGCTTGCCGGCCTGATGAAAATGCTGGATCCGGATAAGAAAAAGAAAGAGCTTCCCCCTATTGATGGTGATTTTTATGATATCTACCATACACTATCTCCGGAGCAGAGAGAAATTCAGCTTAAAGTGAGAGATTTTATGGAAAAAGAAGTGAAACCGCTGGTGAATCATTACTGGTTAAGAGATGAATTTCCTTTTGAACTGATTCCTAAATTTCAAAAACTTAATATCTGCGGGGTAACCTATGAAGGTTATGGATGTCCGGGAATGCCTTTTCTGATGGAAGGGGTCATCGCTATGGAAATGGCAAGAATAGATGCTTCCATTGCTACTTTTTTCGGCGTTCAGTCCGGGCTGGCCATGGGTTCTATTTATATCTGCGGTTCGGAAGAACAGAAACAGAAATGGCTGCCTCAGATGCAGAAATTTGAGAAAATAGGAGCCTTTGGTCTTACAGAACCCGAGGTGGGATCCGGAGCCGCTGGAGGCCTTACGGTAACCTGTAAGAAAACAGCTGACGGATGGATTCTGAACGGACAGAAAAAATGGATAGGTAATGCAACATTTGCGGACCTGGTGATTATCTGGGCGAGAGATCTGGACAGTGGAGAAGTAAAAGGTTTTATTGTAGAAAAAGATAATCCGGGATTTTCCGTGGAAAAAATAAAAGGTAAAATGGCACTCAGAATCGTTCAGAATGGATTGATTACTTTAAAAGACTGTCTGATTGCTGAAGAAAACCGCCTGCAAAATGCCAATTCATTTAAAGACACCGGAAAAGTGCTTAGAATGACAAGGGCAGGTGTTGCCTGGATGGCTACAGGCTGTGCCAGAGGGGCTTATGAAAGCGCTTTGGATTATACCAGAAAAAGAGAACAGTTTGGAAAACCTATTGCTTCTTTCCAAATGATTCAGGGACATCTGGTTGAAATGTTGTCTAATCTTACTGCAATGCAGACCATGGTTTTCAGACTATCTGAAATGCAGGATGAGGGTATCCTGAAAGATGAACATGCCTCTTTAGCCAAAGTGTTTTGTACCCTGAGAACCAGAGATATCGTATCCAGAGCCAGAGAGGTTATGGGTGGAAACGGGATTTTGCTGGAGTATGATGTGGCAAGATTTGTAGCAGATGCTGAAGCTATTTATTCCTATGAGGGAACAAAAGAAATCAACTCGCTTATCGTGGGAAGATCAATTACAGGATTTAGTGCATTTGTGTAAACAGGAGAGCTGACAGTTGATAACCAACCGTAGGCTATCAACTGTCAGCCATTATTCAAGATCATTAGCTGATTAAACTTTTATATTTTTCTTTGTTATCAAGAATTGCCCAAAGGTTTATTAAAAGGAGCACCACAGCCATTCCTATTCCCATCTGAGAAGGGTCCCGGTAAACATTTTGAAGAAATACACCTGCCATAACAGGAAGAATGACGATAGCGCCTAAAGCTCTGGTTTTCGGAAAAATAAACAGAATTCCGCCCACGATTTCCACGACTCCCACCAAAGGCATCAGCCAGCCTATCTCGGTAAATGCGGCATATATTTTCATTTGCTCATCTGTCATTTTGGGCATAGGAGCGTACTGAAAGAATTTGTTTAAACCTGCATTGATAAAAGTGAGGGCAAACAAAAGACAAAGGATGAATTTTACGATTTTCATAATTGGTAATTTTACATCAAATGTAAGATTAAAATGAATTTAATGTATTTATTTTTGATAAAAATTAAAAATTAATACCGCATCTGTCTTTTATGTTCGTGTTGTCTGAAGTGAGGGTGTGATTTTTTTCAATGCCAGTTATAAAATAAATGCCGGCAGAAGTTTTTTAATCCATTTCCTTCAGGGTAATGTTTTTTGAAATTTTGTAGGTTTTTTTCTTTTTATTGGGTTTTTGTTCTTCCCCAAGCAGCCTTCCCCAAGGTTTTAAATCATCCACTTTTTCACAGATGATTTTGATGATGGCAATAGCCGGAATACATAAAAACATTCCTGCAATTCCCCAAAGGTGCTCACCCAAAAGAATTCCAATGAATGAAAATAAAGCGTTTATTTTTACTTTTGAGCCTACGACAAAAGGGAGGACAATATTTCCATCCACAGCATGTACACCTATATATCCGATAATTACATAGATACATGTGGAAGGTGTTGAAGTGGAAAATGCAATGAAACATGATATCAGTAACGAAATAAAAATTCCGAGGTAAGGGATTACATTTAATAAACCGGTTAATACCGCTAAAAGGATAGCATATTTTACACCTAAAACAGTAAGGAGGATGGAGGTAAGGGATGAGACGATAATCACCTGAAGAAATAACCCAAAAATGTATTTCTTGGTCATGACACGGATTTCGTTTACAGCTTCCTGGACACTGGCTTTATGTCTTTCACTAAAAACAGTAACAATGAAATTATTTAAAACTCTTCTGTAATTTAAAATGAAAATGAAAAACAGGGTGAAGAATATAATAAATCCGAATCCTGTTGAAAATATTCCGAAAGTAAAACCTAAAATTGCACCGGAAGAAGATAGCAGCTTATTCAGTCCCTGATTGATATAATCTACCTGCTCATCCACTTTTACATTAAAGGTTCTGGAAACCCAGTGCTGAAGACTATTGAAGACGGTAGTAAACTGCTCTCTGAGGTGAGGCAGATCTTTACTGAAATCAGATAATTGAGTGGTGAAAAAATAAATCAGTCCGCTTAGAATGGCCAGCATAATAAAAACTGAAGTCATGGTGGAAACCGATCTGGGAAATCTTAGTTTTCTTTCCATAAAAGTAGCTGCCGGTAAAAATAACATTGCCATTAAAAAAGCAAAGAAAAAAGGCGCTAAAATAGTCTGCCCTAATGCCAGAAGATAGCCGACTCCTATGAGAGAAATCACAATGAGGGTAAACTTGACAAGGAAAGGAAGTCTAAGAAAATTCATAATTTAAAATATGCAGTGTAAAAATAAAAATAGGAAAAACCTGCTGAATTGAGAAATTTTTATTTAATCAACATGGTTTTTTATTTTTAACGCAGCAAATTTCATTCCATTGAAATGGCGGATACCACAGGTTTGATGCGGTATAAAGATGATAAAGCAGAAACACGCCTCGGATCATCGTGACGTGTTTCATTATTGAGAAGTTGATATGTTATATAAGTTATTTTTCGATAGCAATATCTATGACCTCTTCCATTCTGTTTATATAATGAACGGTCAGGTTTTTCAGATAATCCTTTTTGATTTCCTCTACATCTTTTCTGTTCGCTTCACAAAGAATAACCTCCTTAACTCCGGCTCTGGTTGCGGCAAGTAGTTTTTCTTTGATTCCCCCTACAGGAAGTACCTTTCCTCTTAAGGTAATTTCTCCTGTCATTGCAAGATGTGGTCTTACCTTTTTGTTTTTAAATGAAGATACCATAGAGGTTAACATCGCGATACCTGCAGACGGTCCGTCTTTAGGAGTAGCTCCTTCAGGAACATGAACGTGGATGTTTTTCTTATCCAGTTCTTCCTGAGGGATACCTAATTCATCATGTCTGGCTTTGATATATTCTAAAGCAATCGTTGCAGACTCTTTCATGACAGTTCCTAAATTACCCGTCATAGTAAGAGCTCCTTTTCCATTACTCAGGATGCTTTCGATGTAAAGGATGTCTCCGCCCACACTTGTCCATGCTAAACCTGTTACAACGCCAGGAACTCCTGTAATTTCAGAAAGACTTTTAGGTCTTGGGACTCCAAGGATTTCATCTACTTTTTCCAGTGAAATTTTTGGATCATAGTCCTTTACTAAAGCTGTTTGTAAAGCTACCCATCTTGCAATGGATGCTATTCTTTTCTCTAAAGTTCTTACGCCGCTTTCTGAGGTATGAGCTTCTATAATATGTTTAAGCTCAGGATTTCCAAGTTTAAATGATTTTGTATCTAATCCGTTTTCTTCCTGTTGCTTTTTAATTAAATGTCTTTTTGCAATTTCAATTTTTTCCTCCATTGTATACCCGGCAATCTGAATGATCTCAGTTCTGTCCAAAAGAGGAGTCTGTATTGTAGAAAGTGAGTTGGCGGTAGCGATAAACATTACTTTAGACAAATCGTATCCCATTTCAAGGAAGTTGTCATAGAATGATTTATTTTGTTCAGGATCAAGCACTTCAAGTAATGCTGAGCTTGGGTCTCCGTGAAGCCCCTGTCCGATTTTATCAATCTCATCCAAAACAATTACGGGATTAGACGTTCCGGATTTTTTGATAGATTGTAAGATTCTTCCGGCCATTGCACCGATATAGGTCTTTCTGTGTCCACGGATTTCACTTTCGTCATGAAGCCCTCCTAAAGACAGACGTACATATTTTCTTCCCAACGCATCCGCGATAGATTTTCCTAAAGATGTTTTCCCAACTCCCGGAGGTCCTACCAATAACAGGATGGGAGATTTCATGTTGTTTTTTAATTTCAAAACAGCCATGTGTTCAAGAATTCTTTTCTTAATATCTTCCAGTCCGAAATGAGCTTTGTCTAATACCTTTTCAGCTTTTGCTATATCAAAGATATCCTTTGTATAAGTTTCCCAAGGAAGATCAGTGAAGAAATCCAGATAGTTTCTCTGGACATTATAATCCGGAGAATTAGGATTTTGACGCTGTAATCTGCCGATTTCCTTCTGGAAGTGCTCTTCCACCTCCTGACTCCATTTTTTTGTTTTTGCTTTGGCGATAAGATCTTCCACATCGCTTTCAGGGCCACCACCTAATTCTTCCTGGATCGTTCTGATCTGTTGATTAAGGAAGTATTCTCTCTGTTGTTTGTCAAGATCCTTAGAGGTTTTCTGATGAATCTGGCTTCTTAATTCCAGTTTTCTGAAATCCTCATGCATCATTTCGTAGCATTTATTGGCTCTTTCTGTCATGCTTTTTTCTTCCAGTAACTTTTGTTTCTCCACAGAGGGGAAGCTGGAATTGGTACAGATAAAGTTCAGTAAATCATCATTATTATTGATGTTTTTGATGGCAAAGTTAGCTGCATTAGGGATATTGGGATCGAGTTCAATAATTTTTAAGGCAAGGTCCTTGATGTTTTCAAGTAATGCCTCATATTCATCCTGATTTTTAGGCTTTATATCTTTTAATTTTGATATTTCAGCTTTAAAATAAGGTTGGTTATCAACAATTTTTTTGATTTTAAAACGGTGAAAACCTTTGGTAATGGCTGTGATATTACCTTCCGGTAATTTAATAATCTTAATGATCTTGGCTAAAGTACCGGTAAGATAAATATCTTTTTCGGTAGGTTGCTCTACATCTGAGTTTTTCTGGCTTACAATCCCGATGAAATCTCCGTTCTTCTGAGCTTCTTCAAGAAGTTGTATTGAGGTTTTTCTCCCTGCGGTAATAGGAATTACCACATTGGGGAACATTACCATATTTCTTACGGGAAGTATCGGGAATATTTTTTGTTCGGAATTTTTATCAGTTTCCGAAAAGTCGGAAAGATTGATTTCCTCAGCCACAATATCAAATCCATCGCTGATCATTTCTTCTAAACTAATATCTTCAAATTCTGTCATAGTCAATCGAATGACAAATTGTCATTTTCGTTTTTAATCGTTATAGTGATTTTTTATAATACGTCTTGAAAACGTGTGTTATATTATAATATCTTAAATTGCACAATACTTATGCCATTTGTTTTTTGGCTGAAAATATGGTCAAAATTTCCTTTTTTGAATAATCTTTAGGATTAAAAAGTAAAATAAAGAACTTCTGTTTCTGTAATTTCTTAAAAATGTGTATTTTCGCAAACTGATAAAAAACTATAATTTATAAAATGGCAATTTTAGGACAGATTAGGAGTAAGCCTTGGCTTTTAATGGGAGTAATAGCCTTAGCGCTTTTAGCGTTTTTGGTGAACCCGGACAGTATCGACAAGGTTTTTGGAAAAAATCCTGACGTTTTAGGAAAAGTAAATGGTGAGAAAATCACCCGCGAAGAGTTCAATGATCAGCTTTTCGTGTTGCAGCAGCAGGCTGAACAGCAGGGTCGTCCGAAAAACGGTCTTGAGGAGCAGGCTTGGCAGTTACTTGTACAATCTAAGCTTATCAAACAACAATTTGAAAAATTAGGTTTTGAAATGAATGATGATTATTTCTGGAGTCAGGTTCAGTATGATCAGATGTTTGCTCAAAACCAGCAGTTTTTTGATGAGAAAGGTAATTTTAAAACTCAAGAGCTTAAAAAAGAAATTGAAACATTACAAAACACTAATCCTCAAGGGTATAGCCAGTGGTTGAAAACAAGGAAGACCATTGAATACAGATTGATGGCAAGACAAGTGTTTACCAATATTTCTTCCGGAATTACTACAGGTAAGAAAGAAGCTGAGGAACTTATGAAGCAAAGAGATCAGCTTGCTGATATCGACTTCGTAAAAGTTGACTATGCTGCCTATCTTCAGAAAACTAAAATCAATGTGACTACTGAAGATCTTGCAAATTATATCAAGCAGCATCCGGTAATGTTCAAAGCAGAGCCTAGCAGAAATATAGGAATCGTATATTTCCCGTCTAAACCTAGTGCGGCAGATGATGCGGCAACTCTGAAAGAAATTACAAAACTATACTCAGGAGGTACGGATGCAAGCGGAGGTACAGAAAACTTCCAGAATACAAAGAATGATTCTATGTTTGTGATGGCCAATTCTGATATGCCATTCAATCCTCAGTATGTGAAGCCTACTCAGCTGCCTGCGGCAATTCAGGGGCAAATCACTACTGCAGCAATCGGGCAGACTTTTGGTCCGTACAAAGAGCAGGATTTTTATGTAGTGTCTAAACTGGTTAACAAAAAGACTTCAGATTCTACATTGTCAAGACATATTCTTATCGCTTTCAAAGGAAGTCCTGCCGGAGAAGGAGTGACGAGATCTAAAGAACAGGCTAAGAAACTGGCAGATTCTATCGGGGCTATCGTAAAAGCTACTCCTGCAAGATTTACAGAATTCCTTAAGCTTTCAAACGATCCTAACTCTGCAGCACAGGGAGGTAGTTTAGGTTGGACAACTCCGGAAACGCCTTTTGTTCCTGAGTTCCTTACTTATCTGGCAAACAACCCTAAAGGGGCTACAGGAGTGGTGGAAACTCAGTTCGGATATCATATCATCAATATTGAAGATAAAAAATCCGGATCAATGGGGTATAAGGTAGCTAACTTAGTGAAAGCCATCAAGCCTTCTGATGCAACAGAAGCTGAAACAGATAAAAAATCAAGAAAATTCATTCAGCAGGTTCAGGGGAAATCTTTCAACGATTTCGTAAACATTGCTAAGAAAGATAATTACCAGTTCTCTAATCCGAAGGCTGCTAAAAGATTTGAAGGTCAGCTTCAGGGCTTAGGAACTGAAAAAGATGCTGATATCTTAACTTGGGCTTTCGATAAGAAAAGATCTAAAGGAGATACGGAATTATTTACTGTAGAAGGTACGGGTGATAGAATTGTGGTTTATCTTAACGGAAAACAGGAAGCAGGTCTTGCTGATCCTGAATCTGTAAGAGACCAGATTGAAGTGGTTGTTAAAAATAAATTAGCTGCAAAACAAATCTCTGATAAAATTGCAGCAGCTAAGGCTTCCAACTTAGATCAGATTGCTAAATTATTTGCAGCAACAAAACAATCCGCTCAGGTTAATTTGCTAAATCCTTCAGTGGCCGGAGCAATGGAACCTAAAGTAGCAGGTGCTGCATTCGGAGTGGCGAAAGGAAAACTTTCTAACCCGGTTGAAGGAGGTACAGGGGTGTATGTTTTGATTAAAAAATCAGAAACTGTAAACAAGCAACCTGGAGATCTTAAACAGTTCACAGAATCTATTACACAGAGAAATGCAGGAATGTTCGGACAGGCTTGGTTAAAAAGTCTTCAGGATAATGCAGATATCAAAGATTATAGAATTGAGATCTGGAATAAGCTGGGAAATCAGCAACAATAAGAAATGAGTTTCATCAATATAAAAGCGACAAATTTATTTGTCGCTTTTTTTGTATTTAACGCAGAACAATAAAGGAAGGGATTTATTTAAAATGTACTATATTTGCTTATTAGAAAAATATTAGCAAGTGAAGTTCAGTAAAGAATTAAAAGCTGGTGTGATTACACTTCTGGCTATCGTAGGCTTTGTGGTGTTGTTTCAATTTATGAAAGGGAAAAGCCTTTTTACTACCGACAATATATTTTACGCAAAATATGACAATGTGGAAGGCCTTGCGCAGTCTTCAGCAGTCTCTATTAATGGTCTTAAAGTAGGTCAGGTAGATAAGATTATCCCTCAGACCGGTAAAGACGGGAAAATTAGTTTTGTTGTAAAAATTACGGTGGATAACAAATTTGAGTTTTCAAAAAATTCAACTCTGGAAATTTTCGAACCGGGACTCATGTCCGGAAAAGAAATGAGAGTCAATCTTGAATACGGAGGCGCTACTGCAAAAGACGGAGACACTTTAAAAGGAGCTTTCAAATTGGGAACATTGGGAAGCCTTTCTTCTCAGGTAGGTCCTGTAAAAGATCAGCTACAGGTGGTGTTGCATAGAGTAGACTCTTTAATGACTAATGCCAACCAGGTGTTTGATGCCCAGAATAGAGCAGAAATCAAAGCGTTATTATCTAACCTTAATAAAACTGTAGGTGCATTACAGACTACAGCAGGAAGTGTCAATAATTTAGTAGGCCACAATGACCCGAAGCTGCAAAAGGTATTGGATGATGCCAGTCTTACCATGCAGAGTGGAAAAGTGACATTGGATAAATATGGAAACCTGGCACAAAGTATTGATACAAAACAATTAAATGCTACAATTGCCGATCTTGATGCTACGGTAGGAAAGCTGAATCAGGTAATCGGCGGAATAGATAAGGGAGAAGGAAGTTTAGGTAAACTGATGAAGGATGAACAACTTTATAATAATCTGAATTCGGCATCGTCTAATCTGAATTCATTAATCGAAGATATGAAAGCGAACCCTAAGAGATATATCAATTTCTCGGTTTTCGGTAAAAATAACAAAGACTAATACACCTTATGCAGTACATCGATAATATTATTTTCCTGATTCTATTAGTAGCTGGATTTGGCCTTTTTGCCAAAAGCCTGCTAAAGATCTATAGAAATATCAGACTGGGTCATGAAATTAACAGAAACGACAGGAGATCTGAGCGCTGGAGTACCATGGCTAGAGTAGCGATGGGACAGAGCAAAATGGTGAAACGTCCTGTTGCCGGAATACTGCACATTTTTGTTTATGTAGGTTTTGTTATTATTAATATAGAACTTATTGAAATTATCGTTGACGGATTGTTCGGCACTCACCGGTTTCTGGCTTCCGTTTTCGGGAACAGTTTTTACAGCTTCTTTACAGCAACATTAGAGGTATTAGCTCTTTTGGTAGTGATCGGAGTAGTGGTGTTTTTTATTCGAAGAAATTTTTATGGGGTGAAAAGATTAACCATGAAAGAACTTTTCGGATGGCCTAAGCATGATGCCAACTGGATTCTTATCATCGAATTTGCTTTGATGATGGCATTCTTTAAAATGAATGCTGCTGATTGGGTGCTACAGCAAAGAGAACTTTTACCGGCACACGGAAGTTTTCCAATCAGTTCTATTGTCTTAGGACCGATCTTTAGTAATTTTAGTAGTAGCTTCCTGTTTTTTACAGAAAAAGGAGCATGGTGGTTTCACTTTGTAGGAATTCTTTTCTTCATGAACTACCTTTACTATTCAAAACATTTACATATTATTCTGGCGTTCCCAAGTACGTGGTATGCTAATCTTGATAAAAAAGGAAAATTCAATAATCTTGATTCTGTAACGAAAGAGATTAAACTGATGATGGATCCGAATGCTGATCCTTATGCCGCTCCGGCTGAAGGGGAAGCAGATGCCGCTCCTTCTAAATTTGGTGCAGAAGATATCTTTGATCTGAATCAGGTACAATTACTCAATGCGTATTCATGTACGGAATGCGGACGTTGTACTTCAGTTTGTCCGGCCAATATTACAGGGAAAAAACTTTCTCCAAGGCTTATTCTTATGAAAACAAGAGACCGTCTTGAAGAAGTAGGAAAGAATATTGATAAGAACGGGAAATTTGTAGATGACGGCAAAAAACTGCTTAACGATTATATTACAAAAGAAGAGCTTTGGGCTTGTACAACATGTAATGCCTGTACAGAAGCTTGTCCTGTACTCTTGGATCCGCTCTCCATTATTTTCGAAATGAGAAGATTTCTGGTGATGGAACAGTCTGCTGCTCCGCAGGAACTGAACCTGATGATGACAAACGTGGAAAACAATGCCGCTCCTTGGCAGTATAATCAGGCAGACCGTTTGAACTGGGCAAATGATTAAACCATGAAAAAACTAGTATTACTATTACTATTCGTATGTTCCGGCTGGGTGCTTGCACAATCTGCGGACCAGAAGAAAATTCTTGAAGACTCTCAGGCTTTCATGTCTATGTTTCAAAAAAGAAACTACGACGGAATGTTGGATATGACTCATCCTGCAATATTTGAGAAAGTAGACAGAAAAGCCATGACGGACGGTTTCAGGAAACTGTTTGAAGGTAATGACGAGTTTCAGGTAGAAATGGTGGATGCTGATAAAAATACATTTAGTGTTTCTGATATTTTTACCACTACAGAAAATACCCAATACGCTTTCAGTACTTATCCTATGAAAATGAAAATGATTTTTCTGAAGGAAAAGTTTGATGAAGCCAAAAAGAAAATGATGTTGGGAATTCTGGAAGCGCAAGGTATGAAAGCCAGGTTTTTAAATGATACCTCTTTAGAAATGAGTAAGGAAAGTATGATCCTTGCCCTTAAAGATAAAACAACAGGTAATGCCTGGAAGTATCTGAATTATGACGAGGCCAATCCCCTGTATGTTTCTATCGTTCCTGTAGAAGTAATGAAAAAGGCAAAGGAATACTATGCTAACTTATTAATTAAACGAAAAGAAAATGCAAATTAAAACAATGGCAGAATATGCTGCCGAAGGAAGATCCCCGGAAGTTTTATTTTGGGTTGGATGTGCGGGAAGTTTTGATGACCGTGCTAAAAAAATTACAAAAGCATTTTGCAAAATATTAAATAAAATAGGCGTTGAATTTGCAGTATTGGGACAGGAAGAAAGCTGTACCGGAGATCCTGCAAAAAGAGCCGGAAATGAATTTGTTTTCCAGATGATGGCCCTTACGAATATTGAAGTCCTTAATGCTTATGAAGTAAAGAAAATCGTGACGGCATGCCCGCATTGTTTCAATACACTTAAAAATGAATATCCAAGTTTAGGTGGACATTTTGACGTGGTACATCATACCCAGTTCCTTAAAACATTAATGGAAGAGGGCCGATTAAAGATTGAAGGCGGAGCATTTAAAGGAAAGAAAATTACATTCCATGATCCATGCTATCTGGGAAGAGCTAACGATGAATATGAAGCTCCGAGAATTTTACTTGAAAAACTGGATGCTGAGCTGGTAGAAATGAAACGTTGCAGAACCAATGGTCTTTGCTGTGGAGCAGGAGGTGCACAGATGTTTAAAGAGCCTGAAAAAGGAAATAAAGACATCAATATCGAAAGAACAGAGGAAGCCTTATCTTTCGAGCCTAAAGTGATCGCTACAGGGTGTCCTTTCTGTAATACCATGATGACAGACGGGGTAAAACACTTTAACAAAAATACAGAAGTTGCCGTAAAAGATATCGTAGAACTTCTTGCTGAAGCAGAAGACTTGTAATCTGACATATTCCTATGAAGATGCAATGGAGATTATCCTTTTTGGTGGTAATATCTATATTGACATTCCTTAGTTTCTGGAATTATAGCAATAGAGTATATGATTGGGATATGCCGGGATATATAGGATGTCTATATACCTCAGAATTCCCTGATTCCCCGGATAAAGTTCGTCAGCTTACTTTTACATCTATACAAAAAGAAGCTTCAGCTGAAGATTATAAGTATCTTACAGGGGAAGCTCCTTTTAACTTATCAAGGCAGTATTTCGAAAAAAATACCCAGGCTTTTACAGAACAATTACCCTATTTTCAAATAAAAGTAGGGTATATTTATATGATTACCTTTTTTTACAAATTGGGTTTTTCATCTCCAATGTCTGTTTTACTGGTGAGTCTTATTTCCTACTTTTTTTCTGGGCTGCTTTTGTTTTATATCTTTAAAATCCTTTTTCCTGAAAAATATGTGCTTACGGCATTAGTGACAATCGCAGTGATGCTTTTTCCTCCCATGACCTATATGGCAAGGGTTCCGGCACCGGATATGTTTATTTTTCCGTTTCTTCTCATTTTTATAATAGGGCTTTTCAGGCAATGGACTTCGTGGGTTATGTTTCTTATCCTTTTAAGTATTACTTTCATACGTCCGGATTACGTTACTTTCACTTTGACCTATCTCGCTGCCATTTTTATCTTCAGGTATTATAAAGAAAAGAAAACAGATGTTTTCCTTATTCCACAGGGAATCGCTATTTTACTTCTGTATCTGTTTATCATCAAATTCTACCATTATCCGGGCTGGAAAGATCTTTTTTATGATTCATTTATAGAAAGAAGGCCCATTATTTCGGCAAAACCTGTTGAAGTAACTCTTCATGACTATCTTCCAATTCTGTATGTGAAGATTATTTACTTTAAGAAAGTGACCTTGTCTGTTGTATTAATGACAATATTCATTTTCTGGAGATCAAAAGATGCCTGGGTCAGAATGATTTCTGTCTTTTTTCTGCTGAATGTTTACATTAAATTCGTATTCTTTCCGCAATCCGGAGCATTAAGATTTTTCTTCCCGCTGGTTTTTCCTCTTTTTATAATGGTGCTTTATACTTTTAGCCCAAAATATAATGGCTTTAAACTCAAGAATATTTCTTAATTTTGATACTTTAAATGAACAGGATATAGAATTCCGGTAAATCTTTTTCTGACCTTAAACAGAAATGGGAGACGGAGGGGTATAGCCTTAGAAAATAAATGTTTTAGATATGAAAATTGAAGAATCTAATATTGTAGAAACCAACGACTACAGAGTTATTATATATCCGGCTTCAAGGCCTTTTGAGACAAAAGAAGCGAAATTAATTACAGAAAAACTGTTTGATTTCCTTGCAACATGGGCTGCTCACGGAAAGCCACTTTCTTCTTCTTTTAAAATTGAAAAAAATCAATTTATCATCATCTGTGTAGATGAAGAGAAAGAAAGTGCTTCAGGATGTAGTATTGATGCTTTAGGGAAAATAATGAGAGAAATTGATGAAGAGTATCAGCTGGGACTTTTCGACAGAATGAAGGCAAGTTTTGTAGAAAACGGTGAAGTCAAAACACTGAAACTTCAGGACTTTAAATCTCAGCTGAGAAACGGAGAACTTTCATCTGATATTCAGGTTTTTGATTTTTCCAAAAATACATACCTGGATTTTTTGAGCCACTTTCTTCTGCCATTAGAAAAAAGCTGGGCAGCATCTATCAAATAAGTATTTTGAATAATACCGTAAATAATCATAAAGTGGAATTCAGTTCCACTTTTTTGTTTTAATGTATCTTTGCACAGATTGAGTAAAAGCTAATGCCGAAAGTACTTTTTTTAACAACTTCACACAGTTATAACGATGACCGGATTTTTTATCACCAGGCCATAGCGCTCAGAGATGAAGGGTACGAGGTTAAAATATGTAGTTTATATGCTGATTATAAAGGTGTTATTGACGGTATTGAAATTGAAGCTTATTCTATTTTAACGGCAGGCATAGCAGAGAAAAGAAAAGTATTTCAAGAGGTGTGTCATTCTTTTCAGCCGGATATTATTATTTGTTCCGAACCATTAGCGGTAATAAGCTCAAAAGATTTTGTCAGGAAATACCGTATCAAATGTATTTATGATATCACAGAATGGTATCCTTCCATGAGAATGGTGAGTATTTATTCCTCGTGGCTTCTAAAATTTCTTCATGCAGTTAAATTTTTCCTGATTCAGTTATATGCAGGATTTATAAGTACCCATTTTATTTTTGGGGAGTCTACAAAGAAATTTCCTCTGGTGTATTTCTTCCCTTTTAAAAAGAACCTCATATTACCTTATTTTCCGGATGACCGGTATATGTATCCTCATATTAAACGGCTGACTCCGGGTAAAATAACCTTGTGCTATACAGGTCAAATGTCTAAAGAAAAAGGAATTGAAAATTTTTTTAATGCCATTGATGAAGTACGTAAAAGAAAACCGGATTTAGACATCGAGATCCTTCTTGTAGGCGGTACCAGAAGTAAGCAGGATGAGCTCTACTTTTCGGGGTTGCTGAATAAGTTTGCCTGGAAGAATATAAAAATAGGTAAAACAGCATCTTTTGAAACATTTACCCGGTCGTATGCAGAAGCAGACCTCTGTTTTGATCTTAGGGATCTTAATTTTGAAAATGATCATTGTCTTCCTATTAAAATATTTTACTACGCCGCTTCGGGGAAGCCTGTTATTTATACAAATCTTAAAGCGACAAGAAAGTATGTGGATGTTGCAAAATTTGGATTTTTAGTCAATCCTGAAGATGCGGAAAATATTGCAGACATCATTCTGAGATATGTAGAAACTCCTGAATTATATGATGCTCATGCCCATCATGCACGGGAAGAATACGAAAAGAAATATAACTGGAAGAGCATCAGGAAATCATTCATAGATTTCGTTGGACAAGCCTTAAAAAAATGAAGCAAAATACTTTTTTTAAAACTTTTATTTCCCGTTTTTTAATATTGATATTAAACTTCGGACTCGTTATTTATTCCACCAATATGTGGGGAAGTGAAGGAAAAGGAGTCATTTCAATTGTAATTGCAGATTTAACGATTATTTCTTTTTTCAGTAATATCTTTGTGGGGAGCAGTGTAACCTATTTTGCTCCTAAATATAAAACAGAACAAATCCTGGGATATGCCTATCTCTGGTCGTTACTAGTAGGGATTTCGGTTCCTGTTATCTTTGGTCTTACCCGTCACAATTCAGAATACTCGGGTTATTTAATGGCCTTATCTATAGTATCATCTCTTTTGGCAGCCCATGTCAATTTATTTGTCGGACAGCAGAAAATCAAAATGTTTAATCTGTATACGATTTTACAGCAGGCAGTCCATATCGTATTCCTTGCCGTTATTATTTATGTGATTAAAATGACTTCTGTGGAGGCTTATTTTATTGCTCAGATAGGATGTTTCACCATTCTGTTTATAATAAGTGCCTTTCAGTTGCTGAGAAATTGCCGCTTTTCAGAGATTTCATTTTCCCTGAAGGTTCAGTACAGCTTATTTGAATATGGGTGGAAAACACAGCTAAGTGCTTTTCTGCAGTTTTTGAATAACAGAATGTCGTTTTATTTTCTTGAATATTTTAAAGGCATAGTAAGCGTCGGAATATTTTCAATAGGAGTTGCTTTTTCTGAAGCGATATGGACGGTAAGCCGAAGTTTGTCAATCATACTATATTCCGATGTGGTTAATAATAAAGAATCTGATATTGTTATTGAAAAAACTAAGATTTCACTAAAGATGAGCTTCTGGATTACATTAGTCTTTATTGCCGGGATTTTACTGGTTCCCGCATCATTATATACCTTGATTTTCGGGAAAGATTTTCATCAGACAAAACAGATTATTTTATTTTTATCACCCGGAATCCTGGCTATTGCAGTCAGTAATATTATCGGATATTATTTTGCCGGGATCAATAAACTGAAAATTTTAAATGTAAAATCTATTATTGGATTGATTTTTACCCTTATTTCTTCTTTTTATATTATTCCACGTTGGGGAATTACAGGCGCCTGTCTCATTACTTCAATATCGTATTGCCTTTCTTCAGGAATCTTGTTCTGGAGATTTTATCAGCTGACAGCCTTTCATCTTCGGGATTATATGATCTCCAAAAATGAGTTTAGTCTGCTAATGAATAAACTTTTAAAAAAATAAATCAGCGCATTATTTTTATATTTGAATGAATATCCGTTCCTTTAAATGCTTTAGAGAATTAAAATAAATTCTATCTTTGCTGTACATGAGAAACATTGTTTTTGGAGCACTGATTATTGTTTTTGCATTTCTAAGTTGTAATAGAAGTGATGATGATTCTTTGCAGAGAATTGATCAGATACTGAATATCTATATGAAAAACAGTTCAGGACAGGATTTATTGAATAGTCAGAAAACAGGATCTTATACCAATTATTTTATTAATGATAGTTTGGGAGACAGAGAAAATTCCCCGGTGAGTATTCCGTTGAAAATGGCTCCGGATTCCACATTTTATATGGAGTATATTGCCGGTGCAAAGAGAAAAAAGCTCGATTCCTCAGGGACAGCCTATTATTCTGTAATGACTCTTGGGCTGAGAACAGTCACTAATAATGTTGCGGATACCATCTTTGACCGGTTAAGAATCGTATACCGCATGAGCCCGACATTATTTCAGGTCTCAAAGGTGTATTACAATGATGTTTTGGAATATTCAAAAGAAGCTGAAGCACCAACTTCGATAAATAGGGTTACTATCACAAAATAGTTTTAAATTTGTAAAATTGTTAGCTCGTATTGAGCTAAACATCTAATATTTAACATCTAAATAAAATGTTACAAGTCAATTTTTTGCGCGACAACAAAGAACGCGTTTTAGAAGGTCTTAAGAAGAGACAATTCAAGAATCTTGAGTTGGTGGACGAAGCTATCGCTGCTGACGAAGAAAGAAAAAAAATCCAGTTTGAATTAGATTCCCAGCTTTCCGAAATCAATAAAATCTCCAAAGAAATCGGACTTTTAATGAAAGAAGGAAAAAAAGAAGAAGCGGAATCGGCAAAATCTAAAACAGCACAGTACAAAGAGTCGAGTTCAGAATTGAAAACCCAGTTGGAAGTAAAAGAAACGGCTTTACTTGATATTTTGTATCAATTACCAAACATTCCGAACGAATTGGTAAAGAGCGGAGCTTCTGCTGATGATAACGAAATTATTTTCCAGTCTCACACGGTAGAAGGTCTTGGGGAAGGAGCTATTCCTCACTGGGAGCTGGCTAAAAAATACAATCTTATTGATTTTGAATTGGGCGTGAAGATCGCCGGAGCAGGTTTTCCTGTGTATTTAGGAAAAGGAGCAAGGTTACAAAGAGCTTTAGTTCAGTATTTCTTAGATAAAAACGTAGAGAAAGGATATACAGAAGTAAATCCGCCTCATGTTGTGAATGAAGCTTCCGGTTTCGGAACAGGGCAGCTGCCTGATAAAGAAGGTCAGATGTATTATATCAACGAAGATAAATTATATCTGATCCCTACTGCGGAAGTTCCTGTAACGAATCTTTACCGTGATGTCTTACTTGATGAAAAAGATCTTCCGATCAAGAATACCGCATTCTCTCAGTGCTACAGGAGAGAAGCAGGAAGCTACGGAGCGCATGTAAGAGGGCTGAACCGTCTTCACCAGTTTGAAAAAGTAGAGATCGTAAGAATTGAAAAACCGGAAAATTCTTATGCTGTTCTGGAAGAAATGGTAGAACATATCAAAGAAATCCTTACCGATCTTGAATTGCCTTTCAGAGTATTAAGACTTTGTGGCGGCGATACAGGGTTTGCATCTGCCATGACATACGATTTTGAAGTTTGGAGTGCAGCCCAGGAAATGTGGCTGGAAGTAAGCTCTGTTTCTAACTTTGAAACTTTCCAGGCCAACAGACTGAAATGTCGTTTCAAAGCCGACGGTAAATCTCAGCTTGTACATACCTTAAACGGATCAGCAATGGCTTTGCCAAGAATTATGGCAGCATTGCTTGAAAATAATCAGACAGAAGAAGGAATTAAACTTCCTAAGAAGATTGCTGAATATGCGAGATTTGATGTAATTAATTAATCTCAGTTTAGCGCAACATAAAGCCCCATCGATTTTTCGATGGGGTTATTTATTATTCTGTTACAATAATGATCTTTTCGTCAGCATGCTTTAATTTTGTTTTTTTATTGTACATCGCTTTCAGATCGTAGTCTATTTTTACGGAGTAATCATCTGTTTGTTTCAACCAGTCATGTTGGCCTGTTACCGATTTTATTTTATTTTCAAATCTTAAAGTGGTTGATATTTTTCTGAAAAACATACCCATCATTCCGGGAATCCTGTCTGCTTCTTCTTTCGGACTTTTGCTGCGAAGAGCTTCTTCAATATTTTTAAGATTAAAGCTTTCGGAATTGATTACCAGTGTTTTACCGTCCCATTCATTAAAGATATTTTGATCTGCAGGAAGTTTTTCTTCTTTATTGAAGCTTTTCATTATCTGGTAATCATCACGGGTGAAATGTTCCATTTTAAATGTAAAACCTACAGACTCATTATTTTCTTTTTTATTTTTCATGAAAATCTTCTTCATGATTTTAATGGAATCCTGATTGTGGGTACTTAGTTTTCCTTCCTGCTTTTCCAGATCGTAGAGGCTTATCCAGGATGTGGGAAGCTTATCAAAGTCTTTAAATTCATTCTGCTGTAATGAATCAGGAGTCATTGCTTTCATTTCTGCCATAAATTCTCTGGTATCAAAATCAATCACAGAGGTTGATGCGGCGTCGCGGTGATAAACAATTTCGGAATTCATTACACAGGACTGCATCACAAGGAGGCTTATAAAAAATAAGATAAGCTTTTTTTTCACGGTTTATTTAAAAAGATATTTAATGACAATTTACGGCGCCGTTATGGTCTCGGGTTATAGTCATCGCTTCTGCTTTTGGTGACACATAAGGAATTCCGAGTTCCAGGCCTCTCAGAATGAATAATCCGCCAAGGATAATCATAATAAGGGGAACGGCTTTTAAAATTTTTATTCTGAAAGCCTGATTCATGAGATTTCCGGCTAAAACAACAGCAAACATGAACGGAAGGGTTCCCAAACCAAATAAGGCCATATAAAACGCTCCCTGCCATATTCCTCCGCCTGCCAGACTGGCGGTAAGAGCCATATACACCATTCCGCAGGGAAGAAAACCATTAAGGATGCCGGTTGTAAACCTGGAGCGGTAATCTGCTTTCTGAAGAAGTCTCCCTAAATTCACTTTAACGGTGTACAGAAATTTGGAAAGGAAAGGAATCTTAGAGGCAAAATCTTTTCCTCCAAAAGAAAATACAGCCATTACAATCAGAAGTACTCCGGCAGTGATTGTCAGGTATTTCTGAAAGCCTGCCATTTCAAAACCCTGCCCGATAATTCCCAGAAGCGCACCTAAAAGAGAATAGGTGAAAATTCTTCCGAACTGATACGTAAGGTTCTGAAGATAAAAGTTGGCAGCCTGTTTTTTTGTTAATCCCATTGACAATGCAATAGGGCCACACATTCCGATACAGTGAAAACCGGAAGCAAAGCCTAAAGCAATAGCCGATATGACAAGTCCTATTTCCATATCACATCATAATCCATTCTGTAGTCTGTTTTGTCTTTCGTCCAGTTCAGTCTTAAAGTATAATTTCCTGCTTTCAATACCTGTGCAGGGATAATAAAAGATTTGCCGGCGTCAAGCTGTACAGATTTCTTGATATCTAAATTCTGGTCGTCGGTTCTGTTCAAAACAAATTTTACCGTAGTATTAGAATTATCGTATTCTTTAGGAAAAGTGATTTTAATTCCATTGGTATCCTGGCTGTATACAGGCTTTTCCTGCAAGTCATCAGCTCTTTTTTTGGCGTCAATCACATCCTGATACTTCAATTCCTCTTCGTAATAATTATCTGTAACCATTTCAGAGTTTTTCTGCCCGTTCGGGAAAAGAAACATCATAGAGAGTATAAAAATTATGAATGCCAATAATGCAATTACAACACCGTGTCCCCAACTAAAGTTCTTCATCGTATTAAATTAAAATTGTAGTTTGAATGGTCCTTCAAAATAGGTCTGGTAAGAATCAATCAGCTTACCCTTCATATCATAAACACCAATCGTAATATTTTGTTTGGAAAGTTTCATTTCATCTTCAGGGAAACTGATATTAATAGTTCCCTTAGAAATTTTATCTCTGTCTACCTGGATTTTGCTTGATGCACTGTAAATAATTTCACCGTGTGCCGGTTCCATTACTTTAATGGTAACTATTTTTTTCTCGTTTGTTTTATTTAAGAAAGTATAGTTGTAGGTATTGGTAATTTTACCGTCTCTTACAAAGAATGTACTTCCGGCAGGTTTAATGAATTTAGCTTCCATTTCACCACGGCTGTATAGAAGATATCCTAAGAAACCTACAAGAAGTAATAAAAAGATACTGAATCCTTTCATTCTTCCCGTAAATTTGAACTTAGTCTGCTGTTCAATTTCGTTTTCGGAAGCATATCTTACCAGTCCCTTAGGTAATCCTACCTTTTCCATTACTTCATCACAGGCATCAATACATGCGGTACAGTTTACACATTCCAGTTGCTGGCCGTCTCTAATGTCGATTCCCGTAGGGCATACCACCACACACTGATGACAGTCGATACAGTCACCTTTACCAGCTGCTTTCCGGTCTTCCCCTTTTCTCCATTTCGATCTGTTTTCTCCTCTTTTAAAATCATAGAAAACATTAATGGTATCTTTATCAATTAATACTCCCTGAAGTCTTCCGTAGGGGCAAACCAGCGTACACACCTGCTCTCTGAACCATGCAAATACAAAGTAAAATGCCGCGGTAAGGAGAATCATTACAATGAAATTAGTAGGATGGGCAAACGGTCCTTCAGATACAATTTTAAACACTTCTTCATATCCCACTACATACATAAACATGAAGTGAGTAATGATCAGTGAAATAACAATATAAACAGACCATTTTAAGCTTCTTTTCCAGATCTTCTCAGTATTCCATTCCTGTCTGTCCAGTTTCATCTGCTTGTTACGGTCTCCTTCAATAAGATATTCGATTTTACGGAAAATCGATTCCATAAAAATTGTCTGAGGGCAAATCCACCCGCAGAAAATTCTTCCGAATGCAATCGTAAAAACGATAATAAATATTAAAGAGGCAATCGCTCCCAGAGTCAGAATAAAAAAGTCCTGTGGATAAAATGGCTGCCCAAAAATAAAAAACTCTCTGTCTATAACATTAAAAAGCAATAGTGGGTTACCATTGATTTTGATGAACGGGAGTGTAAAATAAATAATTAATAAAAGATAACTTACCAGATTTCTATAGTTGGTGTATTTTCCTTTAGGTTTTCTTGGGAATACCCATCTTCTTTTTCCGGATTGCTCCATTGTCCCTATAGAATCTCTGTAAGTCTCAGGGTCCAGAACCTGTCCCTGTCCGCCGCGTACTTCTATTTCTTCTATGTCTGACATATTGTAATGTGTTTAAAAAAGAAAAAACATAATTCGTTACTATTTTTAAGGTAATAACAAATTATGTTTTTTTCATATGTTTCTAATTTTCTAAATTATTCTTTTTCCCAATGTGCTTCAGTTCCCTGAGGAGCTGCTCCTCCCTGAGCCGGAGTCACTGGTGGCTGTTCCTGGTTGATATGATATACATAGGCTGCAATCTTCTCAATTTCTGCTCCTGAAACCTCGCCGTTTTTACCGAATGGTCTCATCGCAGGGTTAGTAGGAGAACCATTCCAGTCCATATGGAATACGTTTTTGAATAACGTCTTCTCTGGCTGGTTGATCCAGTAATTATCAGTAAGGTTAGGTCCGATACCTCCACTACCGTCTTCTTTGTGACAAGATGCACAGTTTGTTTTGAATAATTCTTTACCTTCTGCAATATTATCAGCAGAGTACTTTGCTGTTTCAATGGTTACAGGAGGTTGATTTTTCTGATATTCTGCAATGCTTGCCAATTGTTCTTTATATTCTTTCTCATATTCGCTCAACGGATGTGCGAAATCTGTGAAAGAGAAGGCGGCAATATAAACAATACAAAAAGCAGTCCCAAAATAAAATAAACCTACCCACCATTTTGGTAACTGGTTATCCAGCTCCATGATTCCATCAAAACCATGGTCGATAAGGATATCTTTTTCTTCCGTTTCAGATTGCTTTTTGAATGCTGCATCATACATTCTTCTTAAGAAAGGAACTTTCTTTTCAGCTAAATAGGCTGCTTTTTCTTCCGGAGATAATTTTTTAAACTTGTTGTTTTCAATAAGATCTCCAATAGAACTGTGGATATATGCTAAGATACCAGCGATCACAACAGTTCCCCAGAAGTAAGGCGAAGCTAGGAACGCGTAGCTCTGTACAAACAAATAATAAAAAACGATTAAAAGCCCGATTATTATTAAGATGTTTACGATAACAGGTGTTCTTTGTTTCATAAAAATAGTTTAATTTTTTAAATTAAAATCGTCATCTTCTTCATCCCCAAGTGGAGCCTCTTCTTCTTCTTTGTAATATTTTTTAGGCCTGCTAAAAACATAAATTACTAAAGCTACGAAGAACAGCATAAAGAAAATCAGAGCCAGCGTCTGGTAGAGACCAGCGTTTTCTGTATTGGATAATATATCTTTAAAGTTCTGAGGAATCATATGAACCTTTTAATGTTTTAGTTATTACTTGCTGTTTTGATTTCAGTTGTTTTGATATCAGTTCCCAGTCTCTGAAGATAAGAAATAAGAGCTACGATTTCTTTTTTCTCTAATTCTCCCTGAGGTCTCTTAGCATATGCCACTTTCAGGTCATTTGCTTCAGAGAAGATATCTTTTACAATTTTAGCCGATTGGTTATTTGCCCAATTGTCAGCAGAATCTATCTGAGCCTTTGTGTAAGGTACATCAAATACATTCTTCATCAGCTTCATTTTGTCTACCATTTTAGATCGGTCTAAGTTAGTAGCAATTAACCAAGGGTAACGTGGCATAATAGAACCTGCAGAAGTAGATCTTGGGTTGTACATATGCTTATAGTGCCAAGAACTTGGGTTTTTCCCTCCTTCTCTGTGCAAATCCGGTCCAGTTCTCTTAGAACCCCATAAGAACGGTCTGTCGTATACAAATTCTCCAGCTTTAGAGTATTGTCCGTTTTTACCGTTGAATCTTGTAATCTCATCTCTGAACGGTCTGATCATCTGAGAGTGACAAGCGTTACATCCTTCACGGATATAGATATCTCTACCTTCTAATTCAAGCGGTGAATATGGTTTTACCGCAGAAATCGTAGGGACACTCTTCTTAAGAGAAAGGGTAGGGATAATTTCAATTGAACTACCGATAGATATTGTAATGAAAGATAAAATACCTAGTAATACCGGAGTTCTTTCAAGCCAAAGGTGAGTACCTTCTCCCTCTTTTCTGTTCTTACTGATGTTGGCCAATGCAGGTGCTTCAGCAGGAACTTCTTTCTGGAATGATCCTTTTCTTACCGTAGCAATAACGTTAATGATCATTAGGATAGATCCTGAGATATAGAATAAACCTCCTACGAATCTCATTTTGAAATAAGGAATAATTGCCGTTACAGTATCCAACCAGTTTTTCCATAATAAGGTTCCGTCCGGGTTGAATTGTTTCCACATTAATCCTTGTGTAAATCCTGAAATATACATTGGTACTGCATAGAAAATAATTCCTAATGTACCTAACCAGAAATGCCAGTTAGCTAATTTTACAGACCAGATTTTTGTTCTCCACATGATGGGTACCAAGTAATAGATAACCCCGAATGCCATGAAACCATTCCATCCAAGAGCTCCTAAGTGTACGTGACCGATAACCCAGTCCGTAAAGTGACCAATTTTATTGATGTTTTTTGTTGCTAAAAGCGGACCTTCAAATGTTGCCATACCATAGCAGGTAACAGCTACAACGAAGAACTTAAGGATAGGATTTTCCCTTACTTTATCCCAGGCTCCTCTCAAGGTAAGAAGACCATTTAACATTCCTCCCCAAGACGGTGCGATAAGCATAATAGAGAAACCAGTTCCTACTGCCTGAGCCCATGCCGGAAGAGCGGTATACTGAAGGTGGTGAGGACCAGCCCAGATATATACGAAAATTAATGACCAGAAGTGAATAATAGACAATTTATAAGAGAATACCGGTCTGTCTGCAGCCTTCGGAAGGAAGTAATACATTAAACCTAAAACCGGTGTTGTCAATACGAATGCAACCGCATTGTGTCCGTACCACCACTGTACAATAGCATCTTTTACTCCCGCATATGCTGAATAAGATTTCCAGCCAGTGAAAGATAAAGGTACTTCAAGGTTGTTGAAGATGTGAAGCATTGCTACAGCAATCCAAGTACCTATGTAGAACCAAATCGCTACATAAAGGTGTCTCACTCTTCTCTTTGAAATAGTCAGGAACATATTGATCCCGAAAATGATCCATGAGAATGCAATCAATATGTCGATCGGCCACTCGTGTTCAGCATATTCCTTAGAAGTATTGATCCCCATAAAGAATGTAACGAACGTAGCAACGATCATAAACTGCCAAGTCCAGAAATGTAACCAAGACAATGTATCACTGTACATTCTCGTTTTTAATAATCTTTGTAATGAGTAATAAATACCCGTGTAAACAATGTTACAAACGAATGCAAAGATTACGGTATTGGTGTGCAACATTCTGATTCTACCAAATCCAAATGCACCATGAGTGTTTATTAAACCTTGAATATTACCAGATGCTAGACTTTTAATGGTTGTATCATCCGTCCCGAAAAAGAATTCAGGTAATTCAGGGTAGAAAAGCATTAATGCCGCCGTAAGCCCGAACGTAAATCCTATGAGACCGAAAACTAAGGTCGCATAAAGGAACGCACGGACAATACTATTGTCATAACTAAACTTTTGTGTTTCCATATCAACTATTCACTATTTTTCTCAATTTTTATTATTTTCTCCTATTTCTTTCTCGTCTTTATTCTTGTCGCCAGTTTCATCTTCTTCTTGGACTCTCTCGTCGTCGAAAAGGATTCTGACAGCCGGAGATTCATCATCTTCAAACTGTCCTTTTTTGGCATACACTATAAATACGACCAAGAAAATCGCAGCTAAAGAAACACTGCAGAGGATCATTAAATATAGAATATCCATTGGACAACAAAATTAACCTATTTTCGGGGTTCAAATTTAGTGAAAAATAATGACATTCATCACGAAATGCTGATTTCAGCTAATTTAAAATCAGTCTAAATAAGGGCTTTTAAGCCCGTTTTTTAAAATATTTCCGACCTAAAATCCAGGTTGAAACTGTAGTAAAGGTAACTACTGTGATCGAACTGATTGGCATGATGATTGCAGCGAAGAGCGGATGCATATGCCCTGTAACAGCGTAACTTAAACCAACAATATTGTACAGGAAACTAATTATAAATGTCATTTTCACAATGGTGATCGAGCCTTTGCAAACGTTCAGGTAATCGTCCAGTGTGACTACTTTATCACCGTTCATAATCACATCGGAGGATGGTGTAAAACTGTTTGTATCGTCGGCAATTGCAATTCCTACATTACTTTGTTTCAAAGCTCCGGCATCATTAAGGCCATCTCCAAGCATCGCAACTTTCATGTGCTGATCCTGAAGGGTTTTAATATAATTGAGTTTGTCTTCAGGGTTCTGGTTAAAGGCCATTCCTTTATAATTTGGAATAAGTTCTTTAAGCTGGTTCTCTTCTGAGGAATTGTCTCCGCTGAGGATGAATATCTTGTAGTTGGTTAATTTTTGGAAGAGGTCTTTGAGTTTCGGACGGTATTCGTTTTTAAAGATAAACTTTCCTAGGAACTGATCGTTTTTACTGATATAAACCGCTGTTTCAAGATTTTTCGGCTCCTGATTATTGTAGCGGGCAGACCCGATTTTATATAGCGTTCCCCGTACATTGGCTTCATATCCTTTTCCTGAAATTTCAACAAAATTTTCTACAGGGAAGTAATCATCATGTACATCTATGAATTCATATAATGATTTTGAAAGCGGGTGGTTCGAGTTCTTTAATAATGTTTTAATATTCAGTGAATCAAATTCTCCGATTTCAGTACCGTCATATTTAATGTTGGATTTTTTTCTATGCGTAATGGTTCCTGTCTTGTCAAAAACAATGGTGTCAAGTCGGGCAATTTTTTCAATCGTTAAAGTATCTTTTACATAGAACTTGTTTCGGCCTAAGATTCTCATAATGTGACCGAAAGTGAACGGTGCCGACAGGGCAAGCGCACAAGGGCACGCAATGATCAGAATCGCTGAAATCACCTGGAACATTTTCTCTAAATCAATGAATGCCCAATAAATTCCCGCAACAAGAGCAATGCCTAAAATAATGAATGTAAAGTATTTACTGATGTTGTTGGTCAGCGTGTCCAGTCCTGTTTCATGCTTTTTAAAGGCCTCTTTGTTCCATAGCTGGGTAAGGTAACTTTGATCTACGTCTTTGATGACTTCCAACTCCAGTGATGATCCTATCTGCTTACCTCCGGCAAAGATCTTATCTCCGGGCTGTTTGCTGATACTTTCACTTTCTCCTGTGATAAAACTGTTGTCGATGTTTCCTTCTCCGTTGATCAGAATGGCATCTACCGGAATGATTTCCTGGTTTCTAACGAGAATTCTATCACCCACTTTTATTTCAGAAAGTAAAATATTATCCTGTTTTCCTTCAAAATCAACTTTCGTTACAGCAATTGGATAGAAAGATTTATAATCTCTGTCGTAGGAAAGTGCATTGTATGTTCTTTTTTGGAAAATTTTTCCGAGAAGCATGAAAAATAAAAGTCCACAAAGAGTATCGAAATACCCAGGACCATAATCGGTCACAACTTCATAAATACTTCTCCCATATAGAACAAAAATTCCTAAGACAATCGGAACATCAATGTTGACGATTTTATTTTTTAAACCATACCACGCAGATTTATAATAGTCTGAAGCTGAGTAAAAAACAACAGGCGTTGCCAGAAGGAATATTAAGGTTCTGAATAAGCCTTTGTAATGTTCCATCCAATAATCTTCACCTCCTATATATTCAGGAAAGGCAAGGAACATTCCGTTACCGAAGGCAAAGGCGGCAATAGCAAATTTTACTAATAAGGATTTGTCGAGATGATCTTCGTTTTTATCAGCAGTTTCAAGGCTGATAACAGGTTTGTAACCAAGGTTAGTTAGAAATTTAGCAAGTTCGCTTAATTTCAGGTCGTTATGGTTGAATGAGATCTGTAAGGTCTTCCGTGTGAAATTAACCTGAGAATACTTGATGTGTTTATTTAAAGTATGTAAACTTTCCAATAACCAGATGCATGATGAACAGTGGATTACAGGGATTTTGAAAGTGACAAGGCTGGTGCTTCCTTCAGAGAAATCAGTGATCTTTTCGAATATTTCAGGAGTGTCCAGATAATCAAACTGAGTAGAATTGTCATCACTCGGACGAATTCCGGCTCCTTTATTAAGCTCGTAGAAATTACTTAAATTGTTTATGTTAAGAATTTCATATACGGACTTGCAGCCGTTACAGCAGAAAGTCTTTTCATCAAACAAAATTCTTTCTTTTTCTATCCCTTGACCACAATGAAAACAGTTCTCGCTCACCACCATAAAATATTGAACTACAAAATTATAACAATTTTTTTTGTTTATCGTGTTAAAAAGTTCTATTTTTGTGATAAATATCATATAAAATGCCGCAGGAACAACAGATAGCAATTGAAGAGAGGTTCGCCAGAGTTTTTAATGATAAATCATTTAAGGAAAGACTTTCTAGCGCAGATTTTGAAAAATACATTAATGGCAAAAAGAAACTGAGTTTTCAGAAACACGATACCATTTTCGAGGATGGCGAAACTCCTAAAGGAGTATTTGTTCTGGAAAAAGGAGCTGCCAAATTATCCAAATCAGGAGCATTCGGGAAAGACCAGATTTTAAGATTTATCAAAGAAGGGGATATTATCGGCTATCGTTCTTTGCTTTGTGGTGAAAACTTCCAGGCAAAAGCAGAAGCAATGACAGATATTGAATGTGTTTTCTTACCTGCAGATATCTTTATGTATCTTTTAGAGGTGGATCCGCAATTATCTTTCGTAATGCTTCAGAAAATTTCTTACGAATTAGGAGAATCTTCCAATACCATTACCTTCCTTGCACAGAAAACAGTGAGAGAAAGACTTGCTGAAATATTATTGCTTTTGGAACAGAAGCTGGGAGTAGATCCTGAAGGGTTTATCAAAATTTCTTTGACAAGGGAAGAAATCGCCAATATTATCGGTACTGCTACGGAAAGTGCCATCCGTCTGATCTCTGAATTTAAACAGGACAGCCTGATTGAGGTAGACGGAAGAAATATCAAAATTCTAAATCACGACAAACTCATGAAACTCGGTCACGTAGTTTTATAAATCATAAAATACACACCCTATGGGAGTTGGAGTAAGCTTTGAAAAATATCAAAAGATAGAAAGAAAAGGAACTCCAACTTCCGTACATTTTGAATGCACAAAAATTACCGAATACAATATAGGTGTCAATGAAACCCGTGAAGTAAGATTTAAAGTAGGGGGCAAAAATGACGATGAAAAACGCAGTATAAAGTTTGATTTTAGCAATTCAAATATATCTCTGTCCACATCCAGTTGGAAGGCGGAAAACGAATGGATCTTAAGGACAAAAATCACAGGTAAGAAAAATGGTACAACAGTTATCACGGTAAAGGTAGAAGATAAGACCTTAAACAGTATTACTATACATTGTGTTGATTACAAGGATGTGTTTTCAGAGGAGAATGTGAAGAGGTTAATTGCTGAAAATAAGATATCTATTGCTGATCACACTGCGTGTATTGTAGCTGCTGATAAACAATTAGGTAAACTATTAGATAATACAAGTGATTTTATCACGAATAGCTCTAATAATAATGCTGATGTATACACAGCATATAAAAGAGTTGAGCAAATAAAGAAGAAAGGTTTTTTGGCAAATGAAAAAAAATTTTCTCAATATGTTTTTAAAGGCGGAGGAAATTATCAACCTAAAGAATATAGTGAAGAAAATAAGCATGCCGTTTCTGATTATTTAAAAGCTTCTATTAACGGTAAATTAGGATATCATGTTTTTTACTTTACAATTCTAAATGGATATCATGTTCTTACTCTTGTTATTAACAATCAGAATCCTTGTGATGTAAAATTCAAAATTTATGATCAACTTAGAGATAGAGGGGAATATGTTTCTCTCTTAGAGGTAGATAATAAATTATTAGAAATGAATACTAATAATTGGTCTGGAGCAGCCAGCCTAACAAGAGATAAAACCGCATCAACAAAATTTGGAATATGGAAAATACAAAGGAAATAGTATTAGTTATTCTGGTATTTTTATTTTTAGGATGTGATAGTCAGAAAAAATATTATGATTCACATTTTAATCAAATTTCTAATACTAAAGACCTGAAAGAAATTAAATTAAATCTGATTCGTTATGAAAATAAATTAAATATTGTTTCTGATTACATTATTGGTGTTGGTGGAAATGATGAGAAAATAAATTTTGAAAAGAAAGGTTTCTTATTACAAGATTCTATTTATTCATCAAAAATCGGCTCGTATCAACTGGTTGATAATATTATCGATGTACCTACTTATACTGAAATGGAAAAGAATACTTTGTACAAGGATAAAAATAATATTTATTATAATGCTACTTCACGAAATAGCAATTATCCTTATTTAATTTTAGATTTAAATGTTTCTGAATCTAAGATTCTTCCCGGAGGGTATATTAAAGATAGTAAAACTGTTTATAGTTATGGAGGTGTAGTTTGTACAAAAATAGACAGTACTGATGCTAAGGGGTTCAGTGTTATACAGCTAAAAGATACCATTACAAATAAGGTATTTTATAGAGGGAGAAATAAAAAATCAATCTATTGGAATGAATCTAAAATGTCAATAGAAGATTTGAAACTTTTACCAATTGGAAGAAAACAAAAAGATTCTCTATATAAAACTTTTCTGCTTGAATGACCTCTTTTAGTTTTGATTCTATTTAGACGGTAATTATAACGAAAATAGTTTCTATATATCATGCTTACTGCTTTATTGTTCGTATCTTGCAGACCACAAATCCTGATTTTTTAAATTATTCTTCAAGAGAATACTATATATATTTCTAACATAGTCAATAAAACGTAAAAAGATAAATTATGTCTGTTCACTCTGAAATTAAAAAAGTTACGACTGAAACCTTGCGTAAAATGAAATTCGACAAGGAAAAAATAACAATGCTTACAGCCTACGATTTTACCACGGCAAAAATGGTAGACGCAGGCGGGGTAGATGCTATTTTGATTGGAGACTCTGCAGCAAATGTAATGGCTGGTTTTGAAACTACATTACCCATTACCTTAGAGCAGATGATCTATCACGCTCAAAGTGTGGTAAGAGGAACTGACAGGGCTTTGGTTGTGGCAGATTTACCATTTGGGACCTATCAGAGTAATCCGGAAAAAGCATTAGAGTCTGCGGTAAGAATGATGAAGGAAGGAGGAGCTCATGCGGTAAAAATTGAAGGAGGGAAAGAAATTTCAAAATCAATCAAGAAAATCATCAATGCAGGAATTCCGGTAATGGGACATTTGGGGTTAACACCTCAGTCAATCTATAAATTCGGGACCTATAAAGTAAGAGCAAAAGATGAAGCTGAAGCTGAAAAGCTGATTGCTGATGCACAACTTTTGGAAGAATTAGGATGTTTCTCTGTAGTATTAGAAAAAATCCCTGCTGATTTGGCTAAAAAAGTTACAGAAAGCATTTCTATTCCTACTATCGGAATCGGTGCAGGAGCAGATTGTGACGGCCAGGTTCTGGTATACCATGATATGGTAGGAATGAACAAAGGATTCAGTCCAAAATTCCTGAGAAGATACCTTGATCTCTACACTGAAATTACAGGAGCTGTTTCCCAGTATGTACAAGATGTGAAAAACGTAGAGTTTCCTAACGAAAATGAAAGTTATTAAATAATACATGAATAATCAACAACAATCTCTTCAGGGAATTTTATCTATTGCAGCACTGATCTGCCTTGCGGTGGGCTGGTTTAATTTATTCACACCGGAAATTAATCATCTGCTTTCCAGAAAGGTCTTTTATATTCTGATCGGGGCCAGTTTCTTTATTCAGGCACCTATGCTTACGAATAAGAATTTTGTATACGGAATGTATGCGGCGGCCGGAATTTGTGTAATAGGTGCATTTTTACCTGAAAGTTCTAATCTTGCATGGGTGAAGACATTGGGGCTTCTGGCCGGAATTATACTATCACTGTCCAATAGAAACAGATAGGCTGAAAGCTATGAAGGAGCAGATTGTATATGAAGATAACCATCTTTTGGTGATTAACAAAAAAGTCGGACAGCTTGTACAGGGCGATAAAACCGGTGATGAATCTCTATTGGAATCCATTAAGAATTTTATTAAAATAAGAGATAACAAGCCGGGGAATGTTTTCCTTGGCCTGGTTCATCGTATAGATCGTCCCACATCAGGCCTCGTAATCTATGCTAAAACATCCAAGGCGCTTTCCCGTCTTACACAGATGGTGAAAAACCGCGAGGTCAAAAAAACCTACTGGGCAGTAGTAGGAAAAGAAATGATTCCTCAAAGTCAGCGGCTGGTTCATTACCTGAAGAAGAACGAAAAAAATAATAAAGCAATCGTTTTTCCTAAAGCTACCGAAGGAGCAAAAGAAGCCATTCTTACCTACCACATTATTAAAACGCTGGAGAATTATATGCTTCTTGAAATTGATCTTGAAACCGGAAGACATCATCAGATCCGTGCCCAGCTATCAAAAACAGGAGTGCCGATCAAAGGAGATCTTAAATACGGAGCACCCCGTTCCAATCCGGATGGCGGAATAAATCTTCATGCGAGAAAATTGGAGTTCATTCATCCTGTTACCAAAGAAAAAATTGAAATTACAGCTCCCGTCCCACAAAATGATGCGGTATGGAGAGCATGCGAAGAATAGACGAAAACATTAACTATTTCAACACAGTATATCAAAAAAAATAAAACAGACCATCTCTATCATGAGGTGGTTTTTTGTTTTAATCCAATATTTGATTTTGCCTGTTCTGAAAAAATACCTAACTTCGGCCCATACTTTAGGGGTGTCTGTGAAACAACAGACTGAGACTTTACCCTTTGAACCTGATCTGGATTATACCAGCGTAGGGAAAAGTAGATGACTTTTGCTGTACATTCTATTGTACAATAACAGCCATTCCTAAAGTGTATTTAAATTATTAGGAATGGAGCTTATAATTAACCACACCCGAAAAACATTTGATGTACTTCCTGAAAATCTGGAGGCACTACTGGCTATGGAATTACCCGGAAAAAAGAAAGGTATTGCCGTAGCTCTCAACAATCGCATTATTCCGCTGTCAGCCTGGGCGGAAACACTCCTTAACAACAAGGATTCAGTTTTAATCATCACCGCTACTCAGGGCGGATAATTCTCATATTTAATACCAATACTTATGGCTCATTCAATTACGTGTTCGCCATTTCCGAACTCCAAGAAAATTTATGTTGAGGGGAAAATACACCCTATTCATGTAGCAATGCGTGAAATACAGCTTAGTCCAACCAAACTTACCAACGGAGGTTTTGAGGATAATGCTCCTGTAACGATCTATGATACTTCAGGTCCTTATACTGACGTCAATGCAGAAATTGATATTCAGAGAGGTCTTCCAAGAATCAGAGAACAATGGATTCTGGACAGAAAAGATGTTCATGTCCTGGGAGGAATCACTTCAGAATATGGAAAAGCACGCTTAGCAGATCCGCACCTTAACGAATTGCGCTTTTCATATGATCATAAGCCAAAGGTGGCACAGGACGGAAAAGAACTCACTCAGCTGTATTACGCGAAGCAGGGCATTATTACTCCTGAAATGGAATATGTAGCGATCAGGGAAAACCAGAAGATAGAACAACTTGAATCTGTTTCCCGGGAAATGGCTTTTCAGCATACCGGAAATAGTTTTGGGGCCAATACTCCTAAAAGTAAAATTACCCCTGCGTTTGTACGAGATGAAATTGCAGCCGGAAGAGCTATTATTCCTAATAATATCAACCATCCGGAAAGTGAACCGATGATTATCGGACGTAATTTTCTGGTGAAAATCAATGCTAATATAGGGAATAGCGCCGTTTCTTCAAGTATCGAAGAAGAGGTGGAGAAAGCAGTCTGGGCCTGCAGATGGGGAGCCGATACCATTATGGACCTTTCCACAGGAAAAAATATCCACGAAACCAGAGAATGGATTATCAGAAACAGCCCGGTGCCAATTGGAACCGTTCCCATTTATCAGGCGCTGGAAAAAGTGAAGGGAGTTCCTGAAGATCTGACATGGGAAGTTTTCAAAGATACTCTGATAGAACAGGCAGAGCAGGGTGTTTCTTATTTCACAATTCATGCAGGGGTTTTACTGCGCTATATTCATTTGACTGCTAATAGAGTAACGGGTATCGTATCCAGAGGGGGATCTATTATGGCGAAATGGTGTCTTTTCCATCACAAGGAAAATTTTTTATATACGCATTTTGAGGAGATCTGTGAGATCATGAAAAAATATGATGTCGCATTTTCTCTTGGAGACGGCCTTCGTCCCGGTTCTATTGCTGATGCCAATGATGCCGCTCAGTTTGCAGAACTGGAAACGCTGGGTGAACTGACTAAAATTGCCTGGAAGCATAATGTACAGGTAATGATCGAAGGACCGGGACATGTTCCCATGCATATGATCAAAGAAAATATGGATAAGCAGCTGAAGGAATGTCACGAAGCCCCATTCTACACACTCGGCCCCCTGACTACAGATATTGCGCCGGGATACGATCATATTACTTCAGGAATCGGAGCCGCCATGATCGGGTGGTTTGGTTGTGCCATGCTTTGTTATGTAACACCGAAGGAACATCTTGGACTTCCGAATAAAGAGGACGTAAAAGTAGGAGTGATTACCTATAAATTAGCAGCCCATGCTGCAGATCTGGCCAAAGGACATCCCGGAGCACAGTACAGAGATAATGCTTTAAGTAAGGCCAGATTTGAATTCAGATGGGAAGATCAGTTCAATCTTTCACTGGATCCGGATACCGCAAGAGCCTATCATGATGAAACACTTCCGGCAGACGGAGCAAAAATTGCTCATTTCTGTTCCATGTGCGGACCCAAGTTTTGTTCCATGAAGATTACTCAGGAAATCCGGGAGTCTGCTGAAAAAGGAATGCTGGATAAATCACAGGAGTTTATTGAAAAAGGAAAAGAAATTTATATATGATCCTTGTTATCACTTCTGAATTTACCGTTCCGAATGAAACGACTGTTATTAATCAAATGTTCGGAGAAGGGCTGGATGTGCTCCATGTCCGTAAACCTCTGATCAGCCGGAATGAAATGATTGATTTCCTCTGTAAAATTGATGAAGCTTTTTATCCTCGGCTGGCCCTGCATACCCATCATGATCTCGGAAAGGATAATCGTATTTCAAGAATTCATTACAGGGAAGCAGACAGAAAAGAAAAGAAATATAAGCCTTGTAAGGACGGAAAAAACATCATTTCAACTTCTGTACATGATATTTCAGCTTATAATACATTGGAAAAAGAATGGGAGTATGCTTTTATCAGCCCGTTCTTTCCCAGTATTTCTAAAAAAGGATATGGTGAAAATTCAATGGTGATGAAAAATATCGGACAACGCAATAATCCGGATGTAAAACTGATTGCTTTAGGAGGAATTCATCCGGATAATATTCAGCAGGTCCTGGAGACAGGAGTGGATGGTGTCGCTTTATTAGGAGCAATCTGGGGAAATGACAATCCGCTATCTGTCTTTAAACAATGCTTAAAGCTCTAACTATTTATATCTATGGAAAAATTACAATACATATCCCAGGGAAATACAAAAAAAGAACAGGAACTGAATATCCGTAAAGCTCTGGATCATGGGATACAATGGGTGCAAATTCGCTGGAAAAATGCTCCGGAAAAAGAATTAATATCCCTGTGTGAGATTTCTAAGCGATTATGTTCTTCATATCAGGCCATATCTATCATCAATGATCATGTGTACCTGGCTAAAGAAATTGATGCAGACGGAGTTCATTTAGGGCTGGATGATCAGTCTGTGAAAGAAGCAAGATCAATTTTGGGAGATCATAAGATCATAGGAGGAACGGCCAATACTTTGACGCATGTTCTTCAGAGATTGGATGAATCCTGTGATTATATTGGTCTAGGGCCTTTGAGATTTACATCAACAAAGGAAAAACTGAGCCCTGTTCTGGGTTTTGACGGATATCGGGCAATTATAGAAAGTCTCAGAGGAAAATCACTGCCGGTCCCAAAGATATTTGCTATTGGCAGCGTGACGGTTGAAGATATTTTAACGTTACGGCAAATCGGAATTTATGGAGTTTCGGTGTCGGGAGAAATTACAAAGCAACCCACCGTCATTCATGAATTTAAAAATGCAATGATCTGAAACGGTATTAAAAATGTTAGGATCATCAACGAATAAGAAAATGAAGGGTTAAAAAAATATTTAGATATGGATAATCAAAAATTAGTAATAGCAGGCAGAACTTTTGAATCGAGATTGTTTTTAGGAACGGGGAAATTCGGGAGTCTTCAGGATATGGCAGCATCTGTAATCGCTTCAGAAACAGATATGGTAACAATGGCGCTGAAAAGAATTGATGCTCAGGCTCATGAAGAAGGATTGCTGGATTCATTAAGAGAAACCAGCGTTCATCTTCTTCCCAATACATCCGGAGCAAGAACGGCGAAAGAAGCGGTATTAGCTGCACAACTGGCAAGAGAAGCTCTGGAAACAAACTGGGTGAAGCTCGAAATCCATCCGGATCCGAAATATTTACTACCTGATCCCATTGAAACATTGTATGCTACTGAAGAACTGGCAAAGCTGGGCTTTATAGTAATGCCTTATATTCATGCTGATCCGGTTTTGTGTAAACGGCTTGAAGACGCAGGAACAGCCGTCGTAATGCCTTTAGGAGCCCCTATCGGAACCAACAAAGGCCTCAGAACCCAGGATTTCCTGGAAATTATTATCAGCCAGACTAATGTTCCCGTTGTCGTAGATGCAGGAATAGGAGCGCCTTCAGATGCGGCAAAAGCTATGGAACTGGGAGCAGATGCAGTACTTGTTAATACTGCCATTGCTGTAGCAGGAAATCCGGTGAATATGGCTGTAGCCTTTAAAGAAGGTGTTATTGCCGGAAGACGGGCCTTTGAATCAGGGTTAAGTGCAATAGCTCATCATGCAGAAGCATCAAGTCCGCTTACTTCGTTTTTATTTGAATAAATCAGAATCATGAGAAGTTTTAAAGATGTTTTTGAAAAATATCAGTGGAAAGAAGTAAAGAAGAAACTGGATCAGGTAAGCCTGTCCGATGTTCAGACGAGTCTTCAGAAGAAAAATAAAACACTGGATGACTTTCTCAATCTGCTTTCTCCGGCGGCAGCTCAGGAACTGGAAAAGATGGCAGGGATGACCCGGGCTTTAACTCAAAAGAGATTCGGAAAAACCATTCAGCTTTATGCTCCGTTGTATCTCAGTAATGAATGTCAGAATATATGTACTTACTGCGGTTTCAGTCTTGATAATCAGCTGAAAAGGAAAACACTTTCCGATACGGAACTGATGATAGAAGCCTCCGTCCTGAAATCTATGGACATTAGTCATGTACTGCTGGTCAGCGGAGAAGCGAATAAAATTGTAGGGGTACCTTATTTTCAGAATGCTGTCCGTAAATTAAAACCTTATTTTGCCAATATCTCCATAGAGGTACAGCCTTTACTGGAAGGTGAATATCAGCTTCTTCACGAAGAAGGAGTTCATTCGGTTTTGGTGTACCAGGAAACTTATCATGAAGAGGTTTATAAAGAATATCACCCGAAAGGAAAGAAATCTAATTTTCATTTTAGATTAGATACTCCGGACAGAATAGGAAGGGCAGGGATTCATAAAATAGGTCTCGGCGTTTTACTGGGACTTGAAGACTGGCGTATTGACAGCTTTTTCAATGCTCTCCATATCGATTATCTTCAAAAACAGTACTGGAAGAGCAAATTCTCCGTTTCCTTTCCAAGGTTGAGGCCGGCGGAAGGTATTATTGAACCTAATTTTATTATGGAAGATAAAGATTTATTACAGTTGATCTGCGCGTACAGAATCTGGAATGAAGATCTGGAAATTTCAATTTCTACAAGGGAAAATGAAGTTTTCAGAAATAATATTGTGACCCTTGGGGCTACAGCAATGAGTGCCGGTTCCAAAACAAATCCCGGCGGATATGCTGTTGATAAAGAATCTCTGGAACAATTTGAAACCAGTGATGAACGTAGCATGGAGCAAATCAGAGCTGTGATCAAAAAAGCAGGTTATGATCCTGTCATGAAAGACTGGGATTCCGTATACAGCGGAGTTTAATAAAGCCATTTGGAATGAAAAACGAAGATACTTTTAAAAGATACAGCCGTCAGATATTTATAAATGAAATCGGTCTGGAGGGACAAAAAAAAATTATAGCTGCAAAGGTCCTTGTCATTGGGGCCGGAGGACTTGGAAGTCCTGTTATCCAGTACCTGGCGGCGGCTGGTGTGGGAACGCTGGCTGTTATGGATTTTGACCATGTGGAGCTCCATAACTTAAACCGGCAGATCATCCATACTGAAACCGGGATTGGGAAATTAAAGATAGAAAGTGCAGAACAGTTTGTGGAGCAGCTCAATCATCAGATTCATTTTATAGGAATTGGTCAGAAAATAGATGGTTCCAATGCCGTGGAGATCATTTCTCAATATGATATTGTGGTGGATGGATCTGATAATTTTACAACAAGGTACCTGATGAATGATACCTGTGTTAAATTGGGAAAAGCGTTGGTCTATGGAAGTATTCTGGGATTCTCAGGACAAGTTGCTGTATTTAATCATGACGGAAGTAAAAATCTCAGAGATCTGTTTCCCGAGCCTCCTGTTGAAGAGATGCCCGATTGTGACAGTCTGGGGGTATTAGGTGCTTTGCCGGGAATCATTGGAAGTATGATGGCACTTCAGGCGCTGAAACTTATTGTCGGATTGTCTGTTAACGTAAATCAGCTTACCCTGATGGATGCTTTAGAATGGAGATTTCAGACATTGGATTTTTAGCCAGGTTTTTCTATTCAGCCAAAACCTGGTATTGCTAATAAAAAAGGCGGTAATTTCTTTACCGCCTTTTGTATGATGTACAAAATTACTGTCCCTGCTGCATTACTCCGCCATTATCTTCTTTTTTAGTGCTGTTCAGAATATTTGGATCCTCCTTGGCCAGTTTATTTCTGGTAGGAATTTTATAGTTGATGGAAATACCGAAATTCCTGGAGTCATATTTGGTTCTTATCAGGACCCTTTCTCCCTCAGGTGGGTTGGAATAAGCCTGCATCACCTGACTGTTGAAAATGTCATTGGCAAATACGGAAACCGTCAGACGTTTATCCATAAACTTCTTAGTCAGTGTAATATTGAGGGAGTTGTTGAATGGCTTATCTGCTGTAAAGTAAAAATATCCTCCTTTGGGTGTTAGGTAGCTGTAATTTACATTCATATTGATTTCCTTTGGAAGAATAATCTGGGTCATTACATTAAAGATCCAGAACCCTCTGTTGTTGAGGTTGTCAATATCGTGTTTCTGATATCCTGCATAGAGATACATAAAGTTGATTTTATCAGGGTTGAAATCAAACTTCATGATTTCGCTCATCGGCTTGCTGAAGATCATAAACGGAATAGGAAGTCCCACATTGAAATTGTGAATCCTCATACTGGAGATATTGATCTGCTGGTTATAAAGATTTTTGCCGTCTTTTCTGATGATCTGTGCCACCTGATTGCTTGCCGAGCTTACGCTGTATCCGATAAAGGCATAATCGAAAGCAGAAATTTTCAGCTCATAGTTATCAAAGATTGTAGGCTGAAGGTTCGGGTTACCGGTAATCTGTGTATTAGGTCCGCCGAATGTTGTGTTATTCGGGTTTAATGCTGAAATACTTGGCAGGCTGATTTTTTTATTATAATTAGCCGCTACATAGACCTGTTTCATCATATTATACTGGATACTTGCATTCGGAAATAATTTAAACTTATTAAATGGTGTTAAATTATCCTGAACGAGCTGTTTATCTTTGATATATCGGGTAATTCCGTAAATATCATAGTTTTCGGCTCTTGCTCCTAGTGTAAAATCAAATTTTTTGAGCTTTGCCTGGAACTCCAGATAAGTGGATGCAGTCTGTCTGTGATACTCCAGGTTGGTAATTCCGAAACTGTCCGTATCATAGTCCTGTCTTTCATATAATCCTCCGGCGCTTACTTTCCCTCCGTCAAGAAGCTTGATGGGCTGGGCGTAATCCACTTTGAGGTTGGCTATTCTCATATCGGAATTGTTATTGAGTACATTTCCCAATGTTGAAAAATTATGGTCTGTGGAAGGGGGATACATCTTATCTAAAAGCAGGTTGTTCTGAGCAAACTTGCTGGTGGATTTTGTGTATCCAAACTGGAAATCCAGTTTTTGAGACTTATCACTGAATCGCTTCTGATAGGTTACAACAGCTTCCTGTCTCAAAGTACGGGTGTTGGCATTGTCCGCAGAATTAAAATTATAGTCTCTGTAATAATATCCGTCAGGTTTTGTGTTATCAAGAACTTTTTCTATCGCAGAACCGTTACTTTGGGTTGAGTTGTCATTATTGTTGTGATAGATATCGTAATTCAGTAATAATCTGTCCTGTCCGAGTTCAAAAGTGATTCCGGATTTCGCAAAATATCCTCGTGCATACCTGTCTGTATTTGAATATAAAAGCTGGTCCTGTTGGGTATTGAGCATGCTTTCACGGTAATTTTGGCCCACGTTCAGCTGCCACCCGAAAAATTTGTTTCTGGCATTGAGGTTCAGTGAGTTGCTTACCCTGTTTCTGTATTTGTCGTAGTTGGTAAACGTATAATTTCCGGAATAGGTTGCCGTCAGGTATTTATTGGCATTTTTATTCGTAATGATATTCATAATAGCACCTCCGGAAGTGGCCGGAAATTCCGCTCCGGGTTGTGTGATAACTTCAATTCTTTCTACTGAATTGGCAGGCATTCCTTCCAAAAAAGAGTTGAGGTCATTAGAAGTAATGTTTAACGGTCTTCCGTTAAGATAAACATCCAGCATTTTTCCCTGATACATCATTCCCGCAATGTCTGTTGCGACAAGTCCCGGAAGTTTTTTTATCCCTTCCAGAACATTCCCGTTGTTCAGTTGAGGCTGTTCCGAAAAGTCAAAAATAGTACGGTCGGCTTTTTGTTCAACGGCTTTTTTAGTTTTGGTAATGACAACGCCGTCAATTTGTTTTTCTTTTGGTTGATTATTGCTTTTTTCCTGTGAAAAAATAAACACAGAACTTAAAAACGATAAAGTGAGTATAGTTTTTTTCATAAGCTTTTTACTACTACTCGGTTAGACGCCAAAAAATAATTTTTGTTACAACTTAGGTAAATATTGACTTGATTTTTTATTATAAAAACCCCGAAACAATCGAAGTTGGAAGGGCGGAAAATAATTTTAATTAAATATAAAATGAAAAATATTAAAGTAAAATTAATTGAGTTGCCGTCTTGTACTATGTAAGCAATTAAACATATAAACAATTGATAATTAAAAAGTAAATCCGGATCTGCTTTGTCTTACATCAAAAGAAATAATATGTAATATCAAACAAAATGAATAACAAAATAAAATTTATTCTGCCGAGATTATTAGGATTAACGGTATTGGCAGGAGCAGCAGTATTGATCTTATCCATCATTTTCAAACTATTGCTGGCAGGGCTTGTATTAGCCGGGATCGGAACATTTGTTGCAAAGATGATCGGTAAAAAACGGGAAAAACAAATGAGATATGGGAAGGATATGATAGAATTTCTTCCTTATCACAACAAATATTCACAACAGGAAAAAACATTTTCACCCGTGGTTAAAGAAAACCTAGCCATTATTCCAATCCAATAAACAATCATTATATAACACCTATCAAATAATTAGATCATGTATACACAACACAATCATACACACCACCCATTCGGGAAACAAGGACAATGCGGAGCTTTTGACAAAAGCGCTTTCGGAAAGAAGTTTAAAGAACATTTTATAGCAGGCAATCAAACGCTAAAAGAAATGTTTGACCGGAAAATGAATCAGCATAAACCTGTCAATATTATCGAAAATGAGGATAATTTTACGGTACAACTTTATGTTGCCGGTTTAGAGAAAGAACATTTCACGGTTTCCGTAAAAGATCAGATTCTTATCATTTCTTACACTCAGGAAGATCAAATACCAAATTCAAAAATTGTTTATCAGGAATTTTATGCGGATTCTTTTGAACGTAGATTTCAGCTGACGGATAGAGTTTTTGATGATCAGGTTTCAGCAAAATATGAAAATGGAGTTTTAGCAGTGGTCTTACCTAAAAATCCGGAAAAGAATAAACCGGAGCAAAGAGTAAATATTATCTAATCATTCCAGTTTATTAATAGAAAACAAAGCCTCATAAGATTTGTGGGGCTTTATTATTATATAGCTTTCCCATATTGATCAAAAAAAGACGACTTCCGATAGAAGCCGCCTTTTTTTATTAATCGATCTAACAATTAATTTTATTTTTCCTGTTGTTTAATTAAGTTCAGCGCAGAGCCTGCCTTAAACCAGTCAATCTGCTGATCGTTATAAGTATGATTAGCCATGATAATGTCTTTAGTTCCGTCTTTGTGAACGAATTCTAAGGTCAGTTGCTTTCCTGGAGCAAACTGATCAAGGTCTAAGAAGTTAACCGTGTCATCTTCCTGGATTTTATCATAATCAGCCTCATTGGCGAAAGTGATTCCTAACATTCCTTGTTTTTTAAGGTTGGTTTCGTGAATTCTCGCGAACGATTTTACCAGTACAGCTTTTACTCCAAGGTGTCTTGGCTCCATAGCAGCATGTTCTCTTGAAGAACCTTCACCATAGTTTTGGTCTCCTACAACGATGGTTGGAACTCCTGCAGCCTTATAAGCTCTTTGTACAGCAGGAACTTCACCGTACTCACCTGTTAATTCATTTTTAACATGGTTGGTTTCCATGTTATAAGCATTTACTGCTCCGATTAACATATTGTTTGAAATATTATCAAGGTGACCTCTGTATTTCAACCAAGGTCCCGCCATGGAAATGTGGTCGGTAGTACATTTTCCGAAAGCTTTGATCAATACCTTAGCTCCGGTAATATTTTTACCGTCCCAAGCCGGGAATTCTTCTAACAACTGAAGTCTGTCTGAAGTAGGGCTTACATTCACAACAACACTGGAACCATCTGCTGATGGAGCCTGATATCCGTTGTCATCTACGGCAAATCCTTTTGCAGGAAGTTCGAAACCTTTAGGTTCATCCAGTTTTACCTGCTCACCGGCTTCGTTTGTTAAAGTATCCGTAATCGGGTTGAAATCTAATCTGCCTGAGATAGCTACTGCAGCTACCATTTCCGGAGAAGCTACGAAAGCGTGGGTATTTGGGTTACCATCAGCTCTTTTCGCAAAGTTTCTGTTGAAAGAGTGGATGATGGAATTTTTCTCTCCTTTTTCAGCACCTTCTCTGTCCCATTGTCCGATACATGGCCCGCAAGCATTGGTAAAGATTCTGGCGTTTTCAAATTTTCTGAAAGAATTTAAGAAACCGTCTCTTTCTGCGGTAAATTTCACCTGCTCAGAACCAGGATTGATTCCCAAAATGGCTTTAGGTTTCACTCCTTTAGACACCGCATCTTCTACAATAGAAGCAGCTCTTGATAAATCTTCATAAGAAGAGTTGGTACAAGAACCGATAAGAGCCCATTCAACTTCTAAAGGCCATCCGTTAGCTTCAGCTTTAGCTCTGAATTCAGAAACAGGAGTTGCCAAGTCAGGAGTGAAGGGTCCATTCAGGTGTGGAGCCAGTTCAGAAAGATTAATTTCGATTAACTGATCGAAATATTTTTCAGGGTTTGCATAGACTTCAGCATCACCTGTTAAGTGCTCTGCAATTCTATCAGCTGCGTCCACAACATCTTGTCTTCCCGTTGCAGATAAATATCTTCTCATTGAATCATCATATCCGAAAGTTGAAGTCGTAGCTCCGATTTCAGCACCCATGTTACAGATGGTCCCTTTACCTGTTGCAGAAAGAGATTCCGCACCTTCACCAAAGTACTCTACAATACATCCTGTACCTCCTTTTACGGTAAGAATTCCTGCTACTTTCAGGATTACGTCTTTAGCGGAAGTCCATCCGCTCATTTTACCGGTTAATTTAACCCCGATAAGTTTAGGCATTTTAAGTTCCCAGGCCATTCCGGCCATTACATCTACTGCATCAGCACCTCCGACACCGATAGCGACCATTCCTAGTCCGCCGGCATTTACCGTGTGCGAGTCAGTACCAATCATCATTCCTCCAGGGAAAGCATAGTTTTCCAATACAACCTGGTGAATGATACCTGCTCCGGGTTTCCAGAATCCGATTCCGTATTTATCACATACAGAACTTAAGAAGTTGAATACTTCTGAGTTTTTGTTGATACCTTCCTGTAAATCTTTATCAGCACCTACTTTTGCCTGAATCAGGTGGTCTGCGTGAGCGGTTGAAGGAACAGCTACTTTAGCTTTTCCTGCCTGCATAAACTGCAAAAGTGCCATTTGTGCTGTGGCATCCTGCATCGCAACTCTGTCCGGTGCAAAGTCCACATAAGAGTTTCCTCTTTCATATTCCTGTGTAGCATTTCCTTCCCAAAGATGGGTGTAAAGGATTTTTTCTGAAAGGGTAAGAGGTTTTCCCACAATTTGTCTTGCCGCAGCAATTCTTTCCGGGTAACGCTCGTACACTTTTTTGATCATATCAATATCAAAAGTCATATCTAATTGTAATTTTTATTTCTTTTCATTACGTCTCTTACCCTGTTGGGAATAGAAACTCTGTTTTTATTTACATCAAAAAACGTTCCTATAATCCTTAAACAGGGATAATTATAGTGATGAAATCAAGTGATTTTATCACTTTCAATTTAAGAAAAAATAGAATTTATTTTCTTGATTTATCGCAAAAAAAATAGTATATCCCTTAAAATAGAAACATTCTAAACAAAAAAATTGAAAGATCTTATATCCTAAAGGAATAAAATCTTTCAATTTATATTAATTTCTTTCAAAAGTCTTATGACTTAAAGCTAAGCTCTGTTAGTGAGCGTGTGTACTTGTCAGTTCTTTGATAGAAGGAACAAAAGTGGTAAGGTCGATGCCTTCTACAGCTGCCTTATACTCTTCAATACTTGGAATTCTACCAATGATTGCGGATAAAACGACAACCGGAGTAGATGCCAGTAAAGATTCTCCCTTTTTACGTTCAGAATCTTCAACCACTCTTCCCTGAAATAGACGGGTGGAAGTTGCTAAAACAGTATCTCCTTTAGCTGCTTTTTCCTGATTACCCATACAAAGGTTACATCCCGGACGCTCAAGGTACATTACATTTTGATATTCTGTACGGGCTTCTCCTTTCGGAGCGTTATCATTAAATTCAAAGCCGGAATATTTTTCTAATAATTCCCAGTCACCCTCTGCCTTTAATTCATCAATGATGTTATAGGTAGGTGCTGCTACTACAAGAGGAGCATTGAATTCTACTTTTCCTTGTTGCTTTTCAAGGTTTCTCAACATTTGAGAAACAATCTTAAGGTCTCCTTTGTGAACCATGCATGATCCAACGAAGCCAAGATCTACTTTTTTCTCCCCTCCGTAATAAGAAAGATCTCTGATGGTATCGTGAGTATATCTTTTAGAAACATCGTCGTTGTTTACATCCGGGTCAGCAATCATTGGTTCTACGATTACATCAAGATCTACAACTACTTCAGCGTAATATTTAGCATTGGAATCAGGAGTAAGAGCCGGTTTTTCACCAGATCTGATCTCTTCAATCCTCTTGTTTGCTTTATCAATTAATCCCTGAAGAACCTTATTGTGGTTATCCATTCCTTTATCGATCATGATCTGGATTCTGCCTTTAGCAATTTCCAATGATTCGATTAGGGTATTATCTTCAGAAATGTTGATAGAAGCTTTAGCTTTCATTTCAGCAGTCCAGTCTGTAAAGGTAAATGCCTGGTCAGCTGGAAGCGTTCCGATGTGAACCTCAATGATTCTTCCCTGGAATACGTTCTCCCCTCCGAATTGCTTCAACATCTGAGCTTGTGTAGCATGAACAACATCACGGAAGTCCATGTGTTCTTTCATATTTCCTTTGAAAGTTACTTTTACAGATTCAGGAATTGGCATGGATGCTTCTCCGGTAGCCAGTGCAAGAGCAACTGTTCCTGAGTCGGCTCCGAAAGCAACTCCTTTAGACATTCTGGTATGAGAGTCACCACCAATGATGATGGCCCATTCATCTACTGTAATATCGTTAAGAACTTTATGAATTACGTCTGTCATGGCGTGGTATTCCCCTTTCGGATCACGGGCAGTAATCAGACCGAAATCGTTCATAAATTTCATCAGCTTAGGAATGTTAGCCTGGGCTTTTTTATCCCATACTGAAGCGGTGTGGCAACCAGACTGGTAAGCACCGTCAACGATTGGAGAAATTACTGTTGCTGCCATGGATTCAAGCTCCTGAGAAGTCATAAGGCCCGTTGTGTCCTGAGAACCTACGATATTCACTTTTACACGAACATCTGATCCTGCATGTAATACTTTACCCGGTGTAGAACCCACAGCATTTCTGTTGAAGATTTTCTCTACCGCTGTAAGTCCTTGTCCTTCATTAGAAATTTCTTTTGACGGAGCAAAAACCTGAGGAGCTTCTACTCCTAAAAGTTCTGCGGCGAATGTTTGAAGCTTTTTACCAAATACAATCGCATAAGATCCGCCAGCTTTAATGAATTCCATCTTTTGCGGTGTGAAAGATCTGGTAAGATCAATTAATTCCTGATCTCCGTTATATAATTTCTTTTCTTTTGTATTAATTGTTAAAACAGTTCCTGTAGCTACTGAATAAGCTTCTTCAAGAACTACTTCACCGTTTTCATTGCGAACAACGTTTCCGTTTTCATCTACTTTTTTCACCCAGTTTTTAAGGTCGATTCCGATACCTCCTGTAACGTCTACCGTTGTAAGGAAAATCGGAGAAATACCATTAGTTCCTCCAACAATCGGAGCAAAGTTTACGAATGGTACATAGGGGCTGGCTTGTTTTCCTGTCCAAAGAGCAACATTGTTTACTCCCGACATTCTTGAAGAACCTACTCCCATTGTTCCTTTTTCAGCAATAAGCATCACGCTTGCATCAGGATATTGTGCCTGCAAAGCTTTAATTTCTTCCTGAGCTTCAGGAGTGATCATACACTTTCCGTGAAGTTCACGGTCTGATCTTGAGTGCGCCTGATTTCCCGGAGAAAGTAAATCCGTTGAAATGTCACCTTCACCTGCAATATAAGTAACCACCTTGATTTCTTCAGCTACTTCAGGAAGTTTTGTGAAGAATTCGGCTTTTGCGTAGCTTTCGATGATTTCCTGAGCGATTTCATTACCGCTGTTAAAGGCATCCCTCAGACGGGTTGTGTCTGCTTCATAAAGGAAAACCTGTGTTTTAAGGACTTTCGCCGCTTCTTTAGCAACTGCAGCATCATTTCCTAAAGCAAGATCCAGTAATACTTCAATAGAAGGACCTCCTTTCATGTGAGATAATAATTCAAAAGCAAAAGCCGGAGAGATTTCTTCTACTACGGATTCACCCAGAATGATTTCTTTTAAAAATTTTGCTTTTACACCTGCTGCACTGGTAGTTCCCGGTAAGGTGTTGTAGATGAAAAATTTAAGAGAATCCGATCGGTCTGCACTCTCTGAATCTTTAATTTGTGCGATGATTTCGCTTAGTAATTCAGCACCATCAATTGGCTTTGGATGAAGCCCCTGGTTTTTTCTTTCTTCAATCTCTTTGATGTAATCCTTATAAATATTCATAATAGAAGTCTTTCACTCTTAAAGGCAGATGTATAAAACAGCGATGAATGCTGTCACTTTTTACCGGAACTGTGCAATACAATAATAACATTTTGATTTTTCGCAATTTAATACGCAACATGAACCGGAGTAAAGTCAGTATAATCTACACTTTTTTTAAAAGTTTTAAAATTATTAAACAATTCAAAATGTTCCCCAAAATTACGAAATTTTACTATTTTATGAGAATGAAATTATTTAGATTCTTTATAAATATGAATTTTATAATATCTATTTTTGGTCGTATTTTTGCAGGCAAATGATGAATATGAAAAATATCCTTAACGTTTTGTGTGTTTTTATTTCGATATCCGTTTTCTCGCAGACTCAATCTGTGAAGAAAATTAACGTTAAAAATGTGTCAAAAACCACGATGAAAAAGGGAATTGCAACGATTAAGCCTAATCCTGATCTGGTTGTTATTTATAAAGATCTTCCGGTACTTATCCCTAAAAAAAAGGGGGATAAATTCGGATATGTAAATCAGAACGGTAAATGGATTATTCAGCCCGAATATCATATTGCCGTATTTTTTTATGAAGACTGTAACCTTTTGAACTCTCCTAATGAAAAGGTCAGAAAATTCGGAACAGATCAATATGCAACCGTTGAAAAAGATATGATTTCTTACAGAATTGACCAGACCGGAAAGAGAGTCTATCAATTCAAAGATGCAGATTTCGGGAAATGTAAATTTGAAGAATACAAACAGCAGCCATTTCAGGCCTATGTTTTAAATGGTTTTTACGGAGTGATTGAAAAATCAAAATTTGTGAATGAAGCTGATTACAGGCAATATCAGATTTATCCTCAGTATCAGTATCTGTACATCATGGAAGGAAATGATGTGACCAATCCTATGATTGTAGCATCCATCAACGATAAATTCGGAGTAATTGATGTGAATAACAAGATTATTATCCCTTTTGAATATTCCAATATCAAGCGTAATTTCAGCTGGAAACTTGGAAAAATGTTTGAAGTGACCCAAGACGGGAAAAATTATTATTACATTGATGCTCGCAACAAAGAATACTAAGAAGGGATGACTTATTGATAATAATTCATATTTTATGAAATATTTATTTCGGGATATAATATATTGAATATTAATTGAATATCTGGTATTTGCAAGCCGGAATGCTTCACTTGATGGATCTCATATATTTTTTGTAATTTTGCCGCTGAAATAAAGGGGTGCTTTAACAGGCTGAGATTATACCCGATGAACCTGGAACGGATAATGCCGTTTAGGGACGCCCAGGCTCTGCCATGAGCCGGAATTGTATAATATCTTATCGATCCCCTTTTATTCATTAAATGTTAAAATTTATAGAATGAAAGGATTATTTTTTTTAGGGCTTACCGTAGGCTCTGTGGCCTTTATCCAGGCTCAACATAAAGATTCTCTGAATACCAGGGAAATTGAAGCGGTCAACTTTACCAAAAGACTTCCTGTAGCAAAAGAAATTATTAACGTTCAGAAAGATCTGGACGGTAAAAATCTCGGACAGGATCTTCCGGTTCTTTTAAAAAATCAGACGTCAATCATTTCTACCTCAGATGCCGGAAACGGGGTCGGATATACCGGTTTCAGAATTCGTGGAGTATCAGGATCAGCAATTAATGTTATGATGAACGGGGTTCCTTATAATGATTCCGAAAGCCAGGGCACATTTTTTGTCAATGTTCCGGATTTAACAAGTTCTGCCTCTCAGATTGTCATTCAACGGGGTGTGGGGACTTCTAATAATGGGGTTTCAGCTTTCGGGGCAAGTATCAATGTGATTTCAAGGGAACCCGAAGAAAAGTTTTACTTTAAAACAGACGATAGCTACGGTTCTTTTAATACCTACAAATATTCTGCAGAAGCAGGTTCCGGAAAGTTCTGGAAAAACCGTCTTTCGGTCATGGGTAGGTATACCCGTATTCATTCTGATGGATATATAGACAGAGCTTCTTCCGATTTACATTCGTATAATTTCACGGCCCTGTTTGAAGAAGGAAAAACCAAATTGCGTTTAATGGCTTTTGGAGGAAAAGAAAAAACATATCAGGCCTGGAACGGAATCAGCAGGGATATGTGGGAAACAGATCCTAAGTTCAATATTTCTGGCGCCATCTATGATGCCGGTTTTGAAAATATCGTCGGCTTCTATAATAATGAAACGGATAACTACAGACAGAACCATTATCAGTTGCTTTGGGAGCAGAAATTTGATGACCGCTGGAATCTGGAAACCACTTTTCATTATACCAAAGGAAAAGGGTATTATGAAAATTATAAACAGGGAAGTTCTTTTTCAAAATATAATCTGCCTGATATCATTGAAGGTGGCCAGATTATTAAATCTTCAGATTTTATCAGAAAAAAATGGCTGAATAATGACTTTTACGGAGTGGTTTCAACATTGTACGGAAAATTTGAAAATCTTGATCTGAACTTTGGAGCCGTTGCTAACCAATACTATGGCAGACATTACGGAAATGTCACCGGCGTATTTTATCCTCAGATTGATGAAAGTGAATACTACAGAAATCGCTCTGTGAAGAATGAGGTTTCCGGTTTTGCAAAGGCGCTGTTTAGAATGAACAATTTTGAATTCTTCGGTGATCTGCAGCTTAGAAGTATTAATTATAACACTAAGATTATCATGGCCGGAGATAAAGAAGGAGCCAATCTCGATAAAAACTGGCTGTTTTTTAATCCAAAAGCAGGGGTGAATTACAGAATCAATGGTGGAAAGGTCTTTTTATCTTATGCCCATGCCCATCGTGAACCGAACAGAGACGATCTGATGGCAAACAACGAGGTTAAGCCAGAAAAACTTCATGATTTTGAAGCCGGTCTGGAAAAGCAGTTCGGTTTTTTATCAGTGACTGCGAACGTGTATTATATGTATTATGTGAACCAGCTGGTACTGAACGGAGAACTTAATAACGTAGGGGCATTTATCAGAACCAATTCGGGAAAAAGCTACAGAAGAGGAATTGAAGTAGGGGCATTGGCAAAACTATCCAAACAATGGGAAGTTTCAGGAAACCTGAGTCTGAGTCAGAACAGAAATGAAGACTTTAATATTCAGAACGGAAATGTACCTGTAAGTCTGGGCAATACGCAGATTTCATTCTCTCCGAATGTGATTGCGAATCTGGGATTAAAATTCAATCCAAATAAAAACTTCCAGTTTGCCCTGATGAATCAGTATGTTGGGAAACAGTATCTGGATAATACGGAAGATAAAAATCTTCAGCTGAAAGATTATTTCCTTACAGATTTTAATGCACAGTATCAGTTTAAAATTGCTAATAATGATATTGCTTTAAAATTGCTGGTAAATAATCTTTTTAATAAGAAATATGTTAATAACGGATCTGTTTATGAAGGGCAGCCTTATTATTTTTCACAGGCGGGCACCAATTTTATGTTTGGAATCAGCTGGAAGATTCAATAACGGATCAGAAGAAAACTATAAATGTTAAGATTGGAAAGAAGATGAAGAGGATCATTTATAAATTCGCTATTTTATCTTTTTACCTTTTAATTATTTCATACGGGTATTCCTTTTTACTACAAAATAATCAAAAGACTGTTTCGGCAGTCTTTTTTATATCAGATTAAATGTCTTAAAAAGTCATGAAAAAGTTATAAATTTGCCACCAAATGAATATTTCAGCTTACATTTTAGAATACTTGAAACAATTTGGAACTGCTACAGTTCCAGGCTTTGGCGTATTTTCTCTGAAAAATTCTAAGGCAATTATCAATTCTGAAAACGGAAGTATTCTTCCTCCGGCCAGCCAGATTGATTTTACCATAGATTATGAAGTACAGTCTGATGAACTGACCGCTTTTATAGCAGCACAAAAACAAATGTCTTTGGAAGCTTCAAGAAGTGATTTAAAAATCCAGACTGATTTTTGGAAGAAAAAACTTCAGGCAGAGCAAGTTCTGGACATCCAGAGTCTTGGGACCATTTTCATAGAAGATGGGCATACCCATTTTAAAGGAAAAAGAATAGAATCAGGCCACCCGGATTTTTACGGATTGGAAGAAATTCGATTCTCAGACATTAATAATGGCGAAAAAGTAAATGCTTCAGAAAATCGTGAAAAAGATTATAAATTCAGGAAAACAATTCTCTGGATTTTCCTTCTTCTTATTCCGGTTTTAGGAATCTTATACTTTGTATTTACTAATCAGGAATTTATTTTTGGAAAAAAATCCTTTACTAATGTTTCTGTACAGACTTCTACCCACAGAATTGTAAAAGACACTGTAAAAGTAGTAGCCCATACTCCGGAATTACCGGTTTCTGATTCTCTGAAAAAAGATTCATTAACAAAACCAGCCGTAAAAGCAGTGAAATCTGCTCCGGCTCCCCGAAATAACACTAAGACTAAATGGCAAAAATAAAAACAGCGTCAGAATCCCTGACCATTATGACTAATATCGTTCTTCCGAACGAAACAAATTCTTTAAGAAACCTTTTTGGAGGTGAGCTTTTAGCAAAAATGGACCGTTGTGCGTCTATCTCTGCAGCAAGACATTGTGAGAGAAGAGTAGTGACGGCCTCTGTTAATCACGTTTCTTTTAACCATCCGATTCCTGAGGGGGGCGTTGTGGTACTGGAGTCTAAAGTGTCCAGAGCATTTTCTACTTCCATGGAAGTCTATGTGGATGTATGGTCAGATGACCCGATTAATCAGAAAAAAATTCATACCAATTCAGGTATTTATACTTTTGTTGCTGTAGATGAATTTAACCGTCCGATTCCGATTCCGGAAATGATTCCTGAAACAGAAGAGGAAAAAGAAAGATTCGCTGCTGCATTCCGAAGAAAAGAGCTTTCTTTAATTCTTTCTGGAAGAATGAAGCCGCTGGAATCCGTGGAACTTAAAAAATTATTCCAGGAGCCGCAGGAAGAACCACAGGTTTCTAAAAAAGATAAAAAATAAAAACAAAATGCTTTTAATACTGGACTTCCAAATTAAAAGCATTTTATTTTTATATTCATACAATAGAATTAAGAACACTTTCATCCCAGACGGGAATAGTGTTATTTGTGAAATCGTTAGTGTTATTTATGTTTACATTATGAAAATTCTCCTTTTAGATAAAAATCATCCTCTTATCACCGAGCAGCTTTTGGCAAAAAACTTTATACTGGAAGAAGACTTTACGTCTCCATATGATGAGGTTTGTAATAAAATCGAAAATTACGACGGGATCATCATCCGAAGCAGAATTCCTTTGGACCAGAACTTTCTTGAGAAAGCGAAGAATCTGAAATTTATTGCAAGAGTAGGTGCCGGAATGGAAAATATTGATATCCCTGTAGCTGAAAAATTAGGTATTCAGTTAATTAATTCTCCGGAAGGAAACAGGGATTCTGTGGCGGAGCATGTGTTAGGAATGCTGCTGCTGATTATGAACCGGCTTTTCATTGCTTCCCAGGAAGTAAAAAACGGAATCTGGAAACGTGAAGAAAACAGAGGAGACGAATTGCTGGGGAAAACGGTGGGGCTTATCGGATATGGAAATATGGGAAAAGCAACAGCCAGAAGACTTTCAGGTTTTGGATGTAAAGTGATTTTTTATGATATTCTTCCCGGACTTTCTGACGAATTTGCCACACAAGTTACATTCGAGGAATTGAAAAAATCTTCGGAAGTTATAAGCCTGCACATTCCTCTGACTTCGGAAACACACGATCTTATTGATGAGGTATTTATCGGGGAGATGAAGAATGACTTTTACTTTGTCAATACTGCAAGAGGGAAAAATGTAGAAACGAAAAGTTTAGTTAATGCACTGAAATCAGGAAAAGTAAAGGGAGCCTGTTTGGATGTTCTGGAATATGAAAAGTCATCTTTTGAGCATCTGGAAACTGAAAATGAAGATTTAAAATATTTACTGGATTCGGAAAACGTTATCGTAACACCTCATATTGCTGGCTGGACCCATCAGAGTAAAGAAAAACTGGCACAGTTTATTGTAGATAAAATTGTTGCTTCCTATTGTTAATCAATAAGATTGCCTTTTTGACAATATAGCCGGAGGAGTTTATCAACGAGGGATAAGCTTTTCTGGTTTTTTTGTTGTTCCTCCTTTTTACAATTTTCTCCATTTGTGTTAAATAATTCATAATGTCATGCTCATATTTACTATTTACTTTTGAGTTTTATTAAATTGCCGCTCATTTTTGAATCTCATGACGACGCGTAATTTTCTATTTATTTTAACAGTTCTTTTATCTGTATTATCCTGTAAAAAAAAGTCTGAAGCAAAGACAGCTTCGGCCGAAAATGCAACCAACCTTCCTAATTACGGAAGTGTGGATCTGGGAAATATCTTCAACAAAGCGGACGGGGAACTTTTAAATAAACAGAATACGGTAAATTATATTGACCAGTATTACAAAAAAGTCTGGGAAGCAGGAGATTTAAGTGGTGGAATTCTCGTGGCAAAAGGGGATGAAATTCTGTACGAAAATTACAGAGGCTTCGGAAGAGAAGGAAATCAGATGCCAATTGATAAAAATACACCTTTGCATGTGGCTTCCGTTTCAAAGACTTTAACCGCTATGGCGATGATGAAGCTGGTAGAAGCCGGAAAAATAAAACTTTCAGACCATCTTACCCAGTATTTTCCGGGATTTCCGTATCCTAATGTTACCGTTCAGACTTTGCTGGATCAGAGAAGCGGGCTCCCTAAATATGAATATTTTATTACCAAAATACAACCTGCACCGGCAGAACTATCCAAACCATTTCTTCACAATCAGGATGTATTGGATATGATCATCAAATATAAACCTGATCTGGCCAGAGATACAGATACCGGTTTTATGTACTGTAATACCAATTTTGCTTTATTGGCTTTACTGATTGAGAAAGTGACCAAAACTCCTTTTCCTCAGGCAATGAAGGAAATGGTTTTTACTCCACTGAAAATGGAACATACCTACATTTTTCAGGAAAAAGATATTCCTACGGCTTCACAGTCTTTCTATTATGGAAGAAATAAATTATATCCGCTAGACAGGCTGGATCTTATTTATGGTGATAAGAATGTATATACAACACCAAGAGATCTGTATAATTTTTCGAAAGCAATGTTTTCAAAGAATTTCTTAAAACCAGAGCTGATGCAGATGGTATTTACTCCTTACAGCAATGAAAAAAACGGGATGAATAATTACGGATTGGGATTCAGAATGAAAATTTTTGACAACGGAGAGAAATTAACTTATCATAACGGATGGTGGCATGGAACGAATTCCGTATTTGCTCACCTTCTCAAATCTAAAGTTACCATTGTCGCTATTGGAAATAAATACTCGAACAAAGTATATACAGCACTTGCATTGTCGGGATTATTCGAGGATTTCCCTTTGCAAAAGGATAAGCTTCATACGGTTATGAATGACAATAAAGATAGTTTGAATTCCGGACAGGAGGTTTTTGGAGAATAATGTTTACTTTTGCTTAAACATTTTCATGAAAAGGTTTCTTTTATTATTCGTTATCTGTTTTCTTGTACATTCCTGTGCGAGAGTAGGATCTCCTGTAGGAGGGCCTAAAGATACTCTGGCCCCTAAATTTTTAAGTTCTAATATTGATACGACAAGGATCAATGTGAAAAGAGATATTCATGAACTCCGTCTGGATTTTGATGAATATGTGACCCTGAAGGATATCAATAAAAACCTGATCATTTCTCCACCTATTAAAAATATAAAGCGAATTCTGCCTTCCAATATTGCTAATAAATTTGTATTGATCCAGTGGGCTGATACATTGCAGGCCAATACCACCTATAATTTCAATTTTGGAAATTCAATTGTAGATAATAATGAATCTAATCCGCTCAGGTATTTTAACTTTGCTTTTTCTACCGGAGAAAAGCTGGATGACCTTTACATTAGTGGAGAAGTAAAGGATGCCCTGGAAATCAAGAAAAAAACAGGCAGTAATGAAAATAAACTGGTTGTAGGGCTGTATCAGCTAAAAGATACGATGAACTACAAACAGAAACCTTATTATATCACAAAAGTTGATGATGACGGCTATTATGAACTCAATTACCTGAGCCCGGGTAAATATAAGATTATCGCTTTTGATGACGAGAATGGCAATTCTGTATATGATCCCGGAAAAGAAAAGATAGGATTTAAAAAAGAAGTTATAGATGTTGAGAAATCTATTTCAGGACTAAACCTCAAAGTATATCCTTCTAAAAAACCTTTGAAATATTCAGAAATGAAAGAAGCTCCCGGTGGGGTTCTCATGACGTTTGAAGGGCATCCGTCTGATGTAAAAGTACAGTCTGTAACAGATAAGCTTAAAGATATCAAAGTAACCCACGGGCCGAAATCAGATTCGGTAAGAATTTGGTTTGATGCAGTAAAAGCCGATGTAGGGCAGACGGTAACGGAAAAGCTTTTGTTCAGCTATGATATCGGAACAAAAAAAGACACGGTTTCAGTATTTTATAAATACAATAAGAAAAACGTGATGGATATTAACAGTGATAACGGAGGAGGTTCATTAGAACCTAAAGCTGACTTTAAAATCCTGTCCAATTATATGCTTGACAAAATTGATCCTTCAAAATGGATTTTGAAAAGCGATAGTTTAACGACTCAGGAGTTCACTGCAAAAATTTCGGAAGTGAATCCGTACCAGATTATTGTTCATTCGGATTTTGTAAACGGAAAGAAATATCAGCTGACTATTCCTAAAGAGACTGTATCCTCATTCTATGCTAAAAATACGCAGTCTAAGCGTTTTGATTTTGATGTGGCTAAAATAGATCAGTTTGGAAGTCTTGCTTTCACTCTCTTGAATGGTCCTGCAACCAGCTACTGGATTCAGCTGCTCGATTCTTCCGAAAAGGTAATCTATCAGAAATATACTAAAGGAGATAAAGTGAAATTTAATATCCTGAAGCCCGATGAGTATATTGTCAGAATACTGGTAGATAACAACGAAAATAAATATTGGGATGAAGCTGACTTTGCCACCGAGACCTTTGCGGAAGATGCCTATGTATTCTACAAGAAGGCTATTGTTAAAGGATTATGGGAAACGAATGAAGAATGGGATTTGAAAGATACCCGAACGCTGGATAATCCGAAAGGAACTGCTGTTCCTGCTCCGTCTGCGGCTCCGCCTGTTTCTGCTGACGAAAAGAAAGAGGCTGTTGAACAGAATGTGAAAAAAGAATTGAAATCCGATAATGCTATTGTAACTCCCGTAAAAAAGTAGTAGGCTTATGAAGACGGCAAAAAAAATAATCTTTTGGAGTTTGGTTGCCTTTGCTCTGATCCAGTTTATTCCTATTGACAGGGTAAATAAGCCGGTGGATGTTAAAGTTAATTTTGTAGACTCCAGAAAGACTCCGGAGAAAATTAAAACCTTGATTAAAGGAGCCTGTTATGATTGTCATTCCAACGAAACGATATATCCTAAATATGCTTTTATAGCCCCTGTTTCATGGTCTGTAAAAAGCCATATCAATGAAGGAAGAGAACATCTTAATTTTTCTGTTTGGGAGACTTACAATAAGGATTTAAAAGTAAATATGCTCAGCAAATCCATTCAGGCTATTCAGGCTAAGACAATGCCTATGCCGGGATATATTGTCTATCATCAGGAAGCTAATCTTTCAGATGCTGAAAGATCATTACTGACTCAGTATTTCGAAGAAATGCTGAAATCAAAAACGTATTAACTTTGATCGTAAAAAAACGCTCGCAGATTTTCTAAATCTGCGAGCGGATATATTATAGGCATTACTTATTTAAATAATCCTTGAAAAACTTCTTCTGAGAATCGAAAGCAATATCTTCAGTGTTCAGTTCCCGTAAAGGAATCCAGATCGCTTCTGATATTTCTGAAAGCTCAAGATTCACCTCAAACTTCTCCGCTACACGATATTCATAAAAGAGATCAATTGTGTTGTAATCAATCTCTTTGTATTGATATACATTGGGAAGACTTGTGAGGTATTTCAGTTTTGAAATATCGACATCCAGCTGAAGCTCTTCAAAAAGCTCTCTTTTGCAGGCCTCTTCTGCGCTTTCTCCGGGATCAACAAATCCTCCTGCCAGATCCAGCTTTCCTTTTTTAGGATCTCTGTTTCTTCGGGTAAGATAAATGTCGTCACCATGTCTGATGATTACCGCTACTGCGCCTGCAACATTATTATAGAGTGTAAAGCCACAATTGGGACAGCTCCATTTCTTTTCGCCATCCCAGTGTAAAGATTCCTTGCCACAGCTTGGGCAATATTTCAATAGTTTCATTGAGCAATATTAATATTTCTCGGGTGATAACTCAAAATAACATCCCGAAGTTCTTCCGTTTTCAGGTGGGTATAGATTTCCGTTGTGGTAATACTGGAATGACCTAACATTTCCTGTATGTAGCGAAGATCTGCCCCATTCTGCAATAAGTGTGTTGCAAAAGAATGTCTGAAGGTATGCGGTGATATTTTTTTATTAACCCCTGCTTTATCAGTAAGTTCTTTGATAATAAGAAATACAATGACTCTGGACATGGAAGTCCCGCGGCTGTTTAAAAACAGAGTATCTTCATATTTTTTATTGATTTTACCTTTAGAACGTACATCTTTGATGTAGCTTTCCAGCAATTCGGCTGTATAATCTGCCAAAGGAACGAAACGGGTTTTGTTTCCTTTTCCGTTGACTTTGATATACTGCTCTTTGAAGTTGATATTTGATATTTTCAGATCTATCAGTTCAGATACACGAAGTCCGCAACCGTAGAGTACCTCAATAATACTCTGGTTTCTTTTTCCGAGATCCGTATCCACTTCAATTGCCGTAATGATTTTGTTGATATCATGTAAGCTTAAAGTATCCGGTAGGTACAGCCCTAATTTAGGTCCTTCGAGTAGTGCAGCAGGATTATCATCACGAAATTCATCTTCCAGCAGAAATTTGAAAAAGGCCTTGATGGAAGAAATCCATCTCGCTTGAGACCTTTCACTGAATTTTTGTTTGGAAAGATTGAAGATGTACTCCTGCAGGTTTTCGTAGTCAATAGAATCTGGGCCGACATTTGCCAGATCTTCTTCTGCGTAATCTTTTAACTTTTTAATATCCCGAACGTAGGCGTCGAGAGTATTGTCTGAAAAATTTCTTTCGAAACGAAGAAATATTTCAAAATCTTTGATCTTTTCATCCCAAGTCATTTGTGCTTATTTTTTTAGTTCACAGTCCGATATTTGTTCTATTTCAATATTATGGTTTCTCAAGAACGATATCCCGTCGTCATCCGAATATTCATTAATATACACCAGTCTTGTAATTCCTGCCTGCAGAATCAGTTTACTGCATTCTTTACATGGCGACAGCGTTAAATATAACGTGGCGCCTTTTGCAGACTGAGTGGAAGCTGCGAGTTTTAATATCGCGTTAGCTTCCGCATGCAGAACATACCAGTGCGTTTTTCCCTCTTCATTTTCACAGCAGTTCTCAAACCCCGAAGGAGTTCCGTTGTAACCATCTGAAATAATCATCCTATCTTTTACGATAAGAGCTCCAACCTGTTTTCTCTTACAGTAGGAGAGTTTTGCCCATTCCTGGGCCATTTTTAGATAAGCCTTGTCAAACTTATTCATACCGCAGCATTAGTTTTTCGAAATAATTTGGATTAAAAGCTTGAAAGATTAAAAGTTCGGCTTTCTTTTCTCCAGGAAAGCAGTCACTCCTTCTTTCTTATCTTCCATTTCAAAAAGTTCCCCGAAATACTTGATCTCAGTTTCGAAACCTTTATCCGTGTCAGATAAATTCACGGCGTGGATAGCCTTAGATATTGCCATTGGTGAATTGTGGGCAATAATATTCGCTAATTCTTTCGTTTTTGTTAATAATTCTTCAATAGGGTATACTTCATTAACCAATCCGATTTCCTTTGCTTTTTGAGCGGGAATCATTTTGGCAGAGAAGATCATTTCGTTGGCAATACCTTTTCCTACAAGCTTTGGAAGTCTTTGGGTACCTCCGTATCCAGGGATAAGTCCCAGGGTTACTTCAGGAAGTCCTAATCTGGCGTTTTCCGATGCATATCTGATGTGGCATGCCATAGCAAGCTCTAAACCTCCTCCTAATGCAAAACCGTTGACGGCGGCAATAACAGGTTTAGTCATATTTTCAATTTTATTGAACAGAGCGTTTTGCCCGTTTTTCGCAAGCTCTTCCGCTTTTTCCTGTCCAAAATCACTAAATTCTTTAATGTCAGCTCCAGCTACAAAAGATTTTTCTCCGCTCCCTGTAAGGATAATAACTCTGCAGGTGCTGTCTGCATCAAGCTCATCCAGTGCTGTACTGATTTCCTGAATAGTCTTTGCATTTAGAGCATTTAAACTTTCAGGTCTGTTTATAGTAATGATAGATAATTTATCTTCTTTTTTTAATAATATATTTTCGTAACTCATTTTTCCACTTTAAAATATCATCCCTTGCAAATTATGAATTTTTTACAAAAAAAAGGAAAAAATATTATTTTTTTTTCCTTTTTTTTGATTTATTGTTCGATATGATTATTTCGAATGATTCATCATATTTGCATCAATATTAACATTTAGCTGAGAAGCCACTTTCATGCCAAGCTCTATGTTTGCTCTAAAAAAGTGGCATAGCTGTCGGTTGATAATCTCATCTCTCTTAGGTCCGGTGATTCCATTCATACTTCCGACAATATTTTGAATCAGATGGTTTCTGTCTTCAGTATTCATTGCTTTTGAATACAATAATCCGGGTTGTGTATAATGATCACTATCATTCTCATTTCTATTGTAGCTGGCAACATGTGCACTGTCTAATTCATATTCGTATCCTTTATAGGCTGGGTCAGCCTGGATATCATCAAAACTGTTAGGGTGGTAGTTGGGTTTGTCCTGATATTGGCTTGAATCAGCCATGTAGCCGTCTCTCTGGTAGTTATTCACTGCAAAAGGACACCTGTTTACTTCTAATTGGTGAGCATTTACTCCCACTCTGTACCGATGAGCATCAGGATAAGAGAATAATCTTCCCTGAAGCATTTTGTCCGGTGAAAAGCTAATCCCGTTGATCAGACTGCTTGGTGAGAAGGTAGACTGCTCTACATGGGCAAAGTAATTGACAGGAACTTCATTAAGCTCCATTTCACCTACCTCAATTAAAGGAAAATCATCATGGAACCATACCTTAGTTACATCAAAAGGGTTCCATCTGAAATCTTTTGCCTGCTCCTCGGTCATTATCTGAATATAGAGTGTCCATTTCGGGAAGTCTCCGTTTTCAATAGCGTTACACAGGTCCTCCTGTGCAAAATCAGGATTCTCTCCTGCCATTTTCACCGCGTCTTCATTGGTGAAATTTTTTACCCCTTGTTTGGTTTTAAAATGAAATTTCACCCATACCCTCTCATTATTGTCATTGATCATAGAAAATGTATGAGAACCAAAACCATGCATGTGCCTGTAGCCATATGGTGTTCCTCTGTCTGACATTAAAATAAGAACCTGATGAAGTGACTCCGGGTTTAAACTCCAGAAATCCCACATCATAGTGGCGCTTTTTAAATTGGTTTTAGGAACTCTTTTCTGGGTATGAATAAAATCCGGAAATTTTTTTGCATCCTTAATAAAGAAGACCGGTGTGTTGTTTCCTACAAGATCCCAGTTTCCGTCTTCCGTGTAAAATTTCAAAGCAAATCCTCTAGGGTCTCTTGCTGTATCTGCACTTCCTTTTTCTCCTCCTACGGTTGAAAACCTTGCAAACATTCTGCACGAGTTTCCTACTTTTGAAAATAGTTTTGCTTTTGTATACTTGCTGATGTCATGGGTTACTGTAAAAGTCCCATAGGCACCGCTTCCTTTGGCGTGTACAATCCTCTCAGGAATTCTTTCCCTAACGAAATGTGCAAGATTTTCCTGAAGTATAAAATCCTGTAACAATACCGGGCCTCTTGGTCCTACCGTTTGGGAATCCTGATGCTCAAAATAAGGTGCGCCGTTACTTAACGTTAATTTTTTAGAATCCATATATTGATGATTTGAATAATTGTTTCTTATTTTAAATCTCTGTGTAAAGGTAGTGAATATCAAATTTACTTGAATTTTTAATTGCTAATAGCAAAAACATTATATCTTTGTAATAGATAATATTAATCAAATGAACATTCAGCAACTGGAGTATCTTATCGCTGTTGATAAGTATAAACATTTTGGTAAAGCAGCTCAGGCATGCTTCATTACCCAGCCTACCTTAAGTGCCATGATACAGAAATTTGAGGATGAGCTGGATGTGAAGGTTTTTGACAGAACAACACACCCGATCCGTACTACAGATGTAGGACTTCAGATTATCGATCAGGCTAAAGTCATTATAGAATCGGTTAATGAGCTGAAAAATAAAGCCAATCTTTTGAATAATATTTTAGGAGGAACCATCAATTTAGGAATTATTCCTACCGTTTCTTCTTTCATTTTGCCGACGGAAATCTTTAAGTTCCTTGAAGAAAATCCGAAGATTCAGATGAATGTGAAAGAAATGACAACGGATAATATTATTAAAGCTTTAAAAGCCGGAGAACTGGATGCAGGAATTATTTCTACTCCTTATGATACGGCGGATGAGTTTTATCAGGATTTCCTGTTCAATGAAGAGTTGATGATTTACAGCTCCAATACTGAAGCTAATAAAAAGAATTCATACATTATCCCTGAAGAACTGAATGTTGAAAAGGTCTGGTTGCTGGAGGAAGGAAACTGCCTTAGAAATCAGTTTGAAAACATTTGTCATCTGAAAGAAAATACATTAAAGCCTAAGAATCTGGATTTCCTGGCTTCAAATATCCAGACTTTGGTACATATGGTAGATAAAGTAGGAGGAATCAGTATTTTACCTGAACTTGCTTTAAGCCAGCTTTCGGATGAACAGAAGAAAAATGTCTTCAGATTCAAGAAGCCTTTCCCTTATCGTGAGATCAGTATTATTTATTATAAACCAACATTCAAACAAAAAATCATTGATGAATTATCACATTCTATCAAAAATTCTTTAGAACTTAAATTGAATTATCATGAAAGTCCGAAAGAATTTGTAAGCATCAAGCCACAGTAATCGGGATGCTTTAAAGGGATACAAATCATTAATTTAAAGAAAATTATAATTAGTAAACAAAAATTTTGAGTATTACGAAAATAGTGCTTAAATTTGCTGACGTTTACAGACGAGGAAAAATTTGACCTGATTGCAACCTCTATAAAAAAATGCTAAAACAGTATTCTTTTTCTGGGCAATTTATTCTTATTTTTCGTCAATAAATTTTTTTAATCTAAAAAACAAAGAATAATATGTCTTATTTATTTACATCTGAATCAGTTTCAGAAGGACATCCGGATAAAATTGCCGACCAAATCTCCGATGCATTAATCGACCATTTCCTAGCATACGATAAAAGTTCAAAAGTGGCATGTGAAACTCTTGTAACTACCGGACAGGTGGTATTGGCAGGAGAAGTGAAATCTGATGCTTACCTTGATGTGCAGACAATTGCCAGAGAAGTAATCAACGGAATTGGATACACCAAAGGAGAGTATATGTTCAATGGAGATTCTTGTGGAGTTATCTCTGCCATCCATGAGCAGTCTCCGGATATCAACCAGGGTGTTGATAGAGCTGTAACAGATGAGTCTTTTGAAGCAAAAGCAAGTGCACAGGGAGCTGGTGATCAGGGAATGATGTTTGGGTATGCGACTAACGAAACTGCTAATTATATGCCCCTTGCATTAGATTTAGCCCATACTATTCTTAAAGAACTTTCTGCCATCAGAAGAGAAAATAAAGAGATCGCTTATCTTCGTCCGGATGCAAAAAGCCAGGTAACTATTGAATATTCTGATGACCACAAGCCTGTCAGAATTGATTCTATCGTTGTATCTACACAGCATGACGACTTCGGAACTGAAGAAGAAATGCTGAACAAGATCCGTGAAGATATTAAAAATATTCTGGTTCCTAGGGTTGTTGCACAACAGACTGAGGAAATCAAAGCTTTATTCAACGATCAGATCAAGTATCATATCAATCCTACCGGTAAATTTGTAATCGGTGGTCCTCACGGAGATACAGGTCTTACAGGAAGAAAAATCATCGTTGATACCTACGGTGGAAAAGGAGCTCACGGTGGAGGTGCTTTCTCAGGAAAAGATCCTTCGAAAGTAGACAGAAGTGCTGCATATGCTACAAGACATATCGCTAAAAACTTAGTTGCTGCAGGAGTTGCTGACGAAGTTTTGGTACAGGTTTCTTATGCTATCGGGGTAGCTGAGCCTTGTGGTTTATATATCAATACCTATGGAACTTCAAAAGTAGATCTTCACGATGGGGAGATTGCTAAAAAAGTATCTGCTATTTTTGATTTAAGACCTTATGCTATTGAGCAGAACTTAAAATTAAGAAATCCTATCTATCAGGAAACTGCTTCTTACGGACATATGGGTAAAGAGCATTATGTAGCTGATAAGACTTTCAATAAAGGGCAGAAAAACGAGATTACATTAAAAGATCTTGAGTTCTTTACATGGGAAAAACTTGACAAAGTGGAAGAAATTAAAGCCGCTTTCGGAATTTAATTTTTTTCTTTACAGAATAAATGGCTGCTTTATCTTTTTGATAAGGCAGTTTTTTTTATTTTTACATCTTAATAATTGAAAGATGATGAATTTTCGAACTGCATTTGCAATCCTGTCCCTGTTTTTTCTAAGTACTTTAGTAAAAGCGCAGTTAACCATGCATAAGATGATTAGTGTAGGATATACCTATCAGAATCAAAGCTTTGGGGAGCTTGGAGGTAAATTGCTTTTTCTTAAGAATGATGATGTTATTTACAGGTTAGGTGGATCTGCATTAATGGGAGTTGCAGATTCAAAGTTTGCCATCATGCCAAAATTACAGGCGGATGTATTGCTTAACTTTGAAAAGAACGTGGATTTTTACCATTCATATTACTTTCTGGTAGGAGCTGAAGGTACCAATAAATATATTGCTCCGAAAATTGGAGTTACCTTATTCGGAATGTTAGACCTTACAGGCGGATATGCTTTTCCTATCGGAGATACCCGTTTAAACGGAAAGGAAATGAAAGGGTTGAATATTAATTTTACATTAAATATCCCTACTGTGTTTATTCATGACATGTTTAAGTGATTTTTATTAAATTTTTATTGCAAAAATTTAATAATTGATTAACAGTTATTAAAAAATTATTATATTTACGTCATAATATAATTGTGCCGCCTATCGAAGAGACTCTACTCTGAAGAACTGTTTTGTGTATACAGCAAAAGCCAGATAATGTATCTGGACGAGGGCTGGTCTGCAAATATTATATTGAGAAGAGTTATGAAATCAAAATCGGATAGTTTACTAATTTCGCTTTATCAGAAAGGCGACGAGGGCGCATTATCGACCCTTATTCACCGCCATCAGAGAGAACTGTTTACATTCATTTTTTATAAAATTAATGATGAAGATTTAGCCAACGATATTTTTCAGGATACCTTTATGAAAATTATTGTGATGCTAAAAGAAGGACGTTATAACGAGGAAGGTAAATTCATTCTTTGGGCTAAGAGAATTTCTCACAATTTAATCATTGACCATTTTAGATCAAAAGCCAAGAACATCAAAGTTTCAGAGACTACTTTTGAAACAGATGAATATTCTATTTTTGATTTAATCAGAGAGCCTTCTGAGAATATTGAAGATCAGCTTGTAACCAATCAAATTCAGGAAGACCTGTTGAGAATGTTGCAGTTTCTTCCTAAAAACCAACAGGAGGTGATAAAACTAAGATTTTTCGACGGGCTCAGCTTTAAAGAAATCGCCGATCATACGGATATGAGTATTAATACTACCTTAGGTAGAGTACGTTACGCTTTAATAAACCTGAGAAAAATCATGGATGAAAATAATATAATATTAACCAGATAGATAATATTTCATAAAAATTCACGTTGTAAGGAAAACATGCTTCGCCTATGAAAAAAAATGATTCCTTAAAAGTGAAAACTTTGAAACCAAAAAAACAAACCATAGATTTCTTGCTGAATTTTTCCAAAAGTCTTGATGTAATCAAGAGCAAGACTAAGAATTATACGATCTTAAAAAATTAAAAATCACTATCTTTGTGCTGTATGAAAATGCAGCACGTTTTTTTTGATCTGGACAATACGCTCTGGGATCATCGCAGAAATGCCTATCTGACCATCAAGGAACTTTTTGAAAAACAGGAAGTAACTTCAAAGTACAATATAGACTTTGAAGCGTTTCACGCTGTTTACCATGAGATCAACGAAGATCTCTGGGAAAAAATAAGAGATGGGATTATAGGTAAAGAGTACCTGAGAGAACATCGATTCTATGACTCTTTTAAACATTTTGGAGTAGATAATAAAGAGCTTGCTCTTTATTTTGAAGAGCATTTCCTGGATAATATCGTAAGCTATAATGAACTCGTAGAAGGTGCGGAAGATATTCTTAATTATTTAAAAGCTAAGAATTATACGTTGCACATTATTTCTAATGGCTTTCAGGAGGTTACGGAAAGGAAATGTACACTATCCGGTATTGCCCCTTATTTTGAAACAATTACCAGTGCAGATGCTGTGGGCGTAAGAAAACCCAATCCTAAGATTTTTGAATATTCTCTGGGTTTGTCTGATGCACGAAAAGAAGAAAGTATTCTGATTGGGGACGACTGGATTGCTGATGCAATGGGAGCCACAGATTTCGGAATGGATGCTATCTTTTTCGATGTCTATAAGGAAGATAAGCAGAAGGAAGGCATAAAAGCAATCACTCATCTTCAGCAGATCAAGGAATACCTTTGATTTTTCAGCTCAGCTGAAAAGCTGCAGAAGCCTGCTGTTCAGGCTTTTGAAACGGATTATACAAAAATACCCCCGACATTATAACTTGGCCGAGTGGATAATACAGGATTATTCGTTAAGAATAAAATGATAGGTATTCAAAAAACGGTCTTCAATAATGGTGGGTATTTTACCTGTTTTTTTTGCTCCGCACTTTTCATAAAAGCCATCCGCATTAGGATCAGCAAAAAGCTCAATATATTTATAATGCAATGCCCGGGCAACTTCTTTTGCCTTTAGTATCATGTCTGTACCTAATCCTTTGCCGTGATATTGGGGTAAGATCCACATGCCGTCCAGTTCGGTATACATTCCATGGTCTTTCAAAGAAAAATAACCTATAAAATCATTCTCAAAGAAACCTTTATATATGACATGATTCTTAAAGTTGTCAGGAGTTACAGTTAAGTCATCATGCCATTGTTCAAGCAATTCTTTGGAGTAGCCCCAATGGCCTTTCGCAATTCTTGCTGTTTCGGAAAGAAGTTCACAATCCTTTGGGGTTGCTTTTTCATATACTGGTTTCATAAAACAAACTATAGTAGTTGCATAAAGGTACACAAAATTTGTTATTTCTTCTTTTTACTACTGACTTGTATCCATCCGTTTTTTTCCCAATTCTTTCCCAAATTGATTGTGATCTTTGCTTCAGAATATAGATTAAAAAACTTAAGGTTATGAAAAATGTAAAGAAAATCACAAACGTATTTATTTTAATTTTCTTGCTGACGGGAAGCTTTACTCTGGCACAAGACAGAGCTATTCATCCTAATAAACTGCCGAAAACTGCCAAAGTATTTTTAGCAGCTCATTTTAAAGGAATATCCGTAAGCTCAGCTATAGAAGACAGAGAAATTTACGGAGTAGATGAATACAAAGTGTATTTGAGAAACGGAATGAAAGTGGAATTTGATAGTCATGGAAACTGGAAGGAAGCAGACGGGAAACATCAGAAGTTGCCCTACGGTTTTATTCCTGTAGCTATCAGAAATTACACTGTAAGAAACTTCCCGAATACGTATATCGTTAAGATAGAAAAAAAGAGGTGGTCTTACAACGCTGAATTATCCAATGGATTGGAAGCAGAATTTGACCGAAGCGGGAATTTTAAGAAAATTGATGACTAATTCATTATTAAAGTTTAACACTAAAATTTAACATTATGGTCAACTGGAGTGTAATAAGAAGTAACGGAAGAAAAATGGCTTCCAGCAAGATTAGAAAAAGTATTGTCTCTTTTATGACAAAGCATCATCCGTGTAGTGTAGTTAAATCTATTGAGAAAAAATATAATGCCTATAAAATTCATCTGATGAACGGGCTGTGTCTTATTTTCGATGCGGACGGACGCCATGTGAAAACAACTTAACGGATGATGAAAGAAAGTCTGGGGAATGAAGCCGTCGATTACCTGTATATGGCAGACATTGTATCAGTACTGTATCATATTGTTTTGTTACTGATGATGTATTCATAAGCTTTCAGGAGTATCTGGCTTCACTTCTCAATATTCCTTGATAATTTTATATATTTGATCGTATTTAAAGTAAAATAAATCCAGTCATATGAAGATTTTAATAGTAGAAGATGAACCGGAATTAAAAGAAACTGTACAGAAATTTCTGGAAGCAGAGCAGTTTATTGTAGAATATGCCCATAATTACAGTACAGGTCTGGATAAAATTATTTCTTATGAATACGACTGTATTCTTCTTGATATTATGCTGCCGGACGGAAGCGGTATCGATTTACTCAGAGAATTAAAAAAACTGCACAAAAAAGATCCTGTGATCATCCTTTCTGCCAAAGATTCGGTGGATGATAAAGTGACCGGTCTGGAAATAGGCGCAGATGATTACCTGGCAAAACCCTTTCATCTTGCAGAACTGATGGCCAGAATAAGGTCTGTGATCAGGAGAAACCATCAGGACGGGGAAAATAAGATCACTTATAAAAACATCAGTATTGATCCTGATAACAGGAAAGTAACGGTAGGTAAAAAAGAGCTTGTTCTCAATCGCAAAGAGTATGACCTTCTGTACTATTTTGTTATTCATCCGGAAAAAACACTGCAGAAAACTACACTGGCTGAAGCGATCTGGGGAGATTATATCGACCAGGCTGACAGTCTGGATTTTATTTATTCACAAATTAAAAACCTTCGTAAAAAATTAAAGACTTTTCATGCAGAAGCCGATTTTCAGGCTGTATATGGAATAGGATATAAATTTATCTGATGAAAGTTTCATTAAAATATTACACCATAAAGTACCTGATTATGGTCCTGCTGTTAATTATTGCAGTTTGGGCGGGGCTGTTTTATGCTTATATTCTGGATGAGGTTCATGATAATGTAGATGATGGGTTAAGAAACAGAAAGATACAGATTATTAAGGCGGTGTATCTGAATCCGCAATTGTTGAAGAACAATGATTTCGGATTCAATGAATTTAAAATTATACCTATTAAGGCTGGTGAGTATAAAAATAAAAGCAGGCTTTACAATAAGATGTATTATATGGAATACGATGATAAAGATCAGCCATATCGTGTACTGGAAGCCGATTTTATTGATCAGTTCAGGAAGCATCAGAGACTGGTCATCAGAACTTCTACTGTGGAAGAAGATGAGTTGATCTATGATCTGACAACAGCCTTAATTGTTCTCTATATTCTCTTAGTGATAAGTATTGTAGCCGTAAACGGATATCTGCTTAATAAAGCCATGCGCCCGTTTTATTCCATTCTGCAAAAACTTAAACAATATCAGTTTGGAATTCCGTCAAAGAAGGAAAACACGGAGTATTCCATCAAAGAATTCGGAGAACTCAACACAGAGATTAATGAGATGATTGAACGTAATGAGCTTGTATTTTATCAGCAGAAACAGTTCATTGAAAATGCCTCTCATGAACTTCAGACTCCTTTAGCTATTGTAATTAATAAAATTGATCTCCTTATTCAGAATGAAGATCTTGAAGAAAGAAGCCTGAATTTTCTTACCGAAGTAAAAGGAGATATGAGAAGAATGGTAGGGCTGAACAAATCATTGCTCATGCTTTCCAAAATAGAGAACAGCCAGTTTCATAAAACATCAGGGGTTGATTTTAATGAGGCTATTGGCCATCTGGTTCAGAATTATGAAGATTTTATAGAATTTAAAAAAGTGAATGTTCGTATAGTGGAAAAAGGATATTTTATAGCGGATTTTAATCCTGATCTTGCTGATATCCTGTTGTCTAACCTTCTTAAAAATGCGGTTAAGTATAATCATGAAAACGGCAGTTTAGACATTGTCATTGAAAATGATATGATCGCCTTTAGAAATACCGGTTCATCAGTTCCCTTAGATCCGGAAAAAATTTTTAACCGTTTCTATAAACAGGGCTCTGATCATACCTCTACGGGTTTGGGGCTGTCCATTGTTAAAACAATTGCAAAGCAGTATCCGGGCTGGGATGTGAGTTACGAATTTGAAGAAGGAAAACATTGTTTTATCCTTACAAAGAATACAACGTGATAAAAACAATTCCTTCAGCTCTGATGATATAAAGAAAAAGCTGTATCACCTTTGATACAGCTTTTTTATGATACAGCGTTCAGGATTACAATCCTAAGCTTGTTCTTACTCTTTTAAGAGTTTCCATAGCGATTGGACGGGTTTTCTCTGCTCCCTGTTGCAGTTTAGCTTCCAGTTCATCAAGGTTGTTCATATAATAAGAGAATATTTCTCTTTCTTTAGCAAAACGTCCCAGAATAAGATCTAAGAGCTCTTTTTTGGCATGGCCGTATCCGAAGTTACCGGCAAGATATTTTGCTCTCAGTTCTTCTGTTTGTTCAGGTGTTGCAATCAGCTCATAAATCTGGAAGGTCTTATCTGTTGCAGGGTCCTTAGGTTCTTCTAAAGATTTTGAATCTGATTCAATGCTCATCACCTGTTTTTTTAGTTCCTTTTCCGGAAGGAAAATATTAATGATGTTTCCCATGGATTTAGACATTTTGCGTCCGTCTGTTCCCGGAACATATTTTGTGTCCTGCTGAAGCTCTGCCTGCGGTAATACAAGAACTTCACCCATCTGATTATTAAATCTGGAGGCTACATCTCTCGCAATTTCCAAATGCTGAAGCTGATCTTTCCCTACAGGAACAATTTCAGCATCATATAATAAAATATCTGCTGCCATCAGAATAGGATAAGTAAATAATCCTGCATTGACGTCATGAAGACGGTCTGCCTTATCCTTAAATGAGTGTGCCAATGTTAATCTTTGATAAGGAAAAAAACATGATAAATGCCAAGATAGTTCACAGGTTTCAGCAATATCGCTTTGTCTGTAGAAGAATGTTTTTTCGGTATCTAATCCACAAGCAAGCCAAGCCGCAGCAATCTCGTAGGTGTTCTGTCTCAAAGTCTGCGCATCCTTAATCTGTGTAAGAGTGTGAAGATTCGCAATAAATAAGAATGATTCATTTCCTTCCTGCTTTGAAAGTTCAATCGCGGGAATAATAGCCCCTAATAAATTTCCAAGATGGGGGGTTCCGGTGGCTTGAATGCCGGTAAGAATTCTTGACATTTGTTTATAATTTATATTTAAAAATTCATGAATTGCAAATTTACGAGGTTTAATGGGAATAATGAATTAAAAGAGCAAAAGATTGTCTTCAAAATTTCAATATAGGCTCAGTTCGATTAATAGAGGCGGGCTTTAGGCCGCCTTATAATAAAGAAACCATTTCATTGGCTTTAGCCCAAACTTAAAAATAGACTCCTGCAGATTTTTATCATAATGATGTATGAAAGTGTGTGTAATCCGTGGTTAAAAAGATTAAGGAATTACAACCTTCTCCCCTCCAAATTTTGGTTCTACTCCAAAGATTAAATCCCAGTATACTTTTGCTTTGGCCAGATATTCTCTCATATTGGTCTTTAATCCTGCGTATTTATTAACATCTGCGGCATTGTATCCGAAAGCCTGAATTCCATTTTGTTTAGCCAGAAAAACAGCTCTTTCATTATGGAATTTCTGAGAGATGATGATCAGCTTCGTCTGTCCGAAAATATCTTTAGCCCGTATTACAGAATCAAGCGTTCTGAATCCGGCATGGTCCAGGATGATTTTATCCTGCGGAACTCCCTCCTGAATCAGGGCAGTCTGCATATCTTCCGGCTCATTATAATCCTTGGTACTGTTGTCCCCGCTTACGATAATGTACTGTATTTTTCCACTCTTGTAAAGATCGGTAGCTGCTTTTATCCGGTTGTAGAAATAAGCATTAGGTGTTCCGTTATTTAATGTTTTACTGGTTCCCAGCAGTACTGCTGTTTTTGCTTCCGGCACGTCAGCAATAGCAAAGGAAACCAATGCTTCGCTGTCCTTTTTAATACTGTAATTCGCCCAGGCGATAAAAATAATTCCCGCCACAAAGAGAAGCAGGAAAAATTTTAAAATATTTTTAATTATTCTTTTCATCAGGATATACCCTTTAAAATTCTAGGCCGTTCGGAAATGCTTTTTTTCTGAAGATTAAAAGGAAAGCAGCGCCTACCGTAATCGCAGAATCAGCAACATTGAAAATATATTTGAAAAACTCAATATGTTTTCCGCCAATTAAAGGCCAGCTTTCAGGAACATACCAGTCTACCAACGGGAAGTGGAGCATATCTACGACACAGCCCTTCATAAAAGTAGAGTATCCGTTTCCGAAAGGAGCAAATTTGGAAATTCCTCCGTATCCGATCCATCGGTCTATACTAGGATCATAAACAGTTCCGCTATCGAAGATCATTCCGTAGAACATTCCGTCGATAAGGTTTCCTATCGCTCCGGCAAAAATAATAGCCATTGGAATTAAAAGATAATTAGAAGCCCCTTCCTTTAGCCATTTTTTAAACATGTATACCATCCCTCCGATCAGGAAGACTCTCAGGATTACCAGGAAATATTTTCCGATAATTCCACCGAAATGAAATCCGTAAGCCATTCCGGGATTTTCTACAAAAGTCAGTTTAAAACCAGGTAAAACAGTTATACTGTCATCCAGATTAAAATGGGTTTTAATATAAATTTTTGAAGCCTGGTCAATTAACAATACCAAAAATGTGATAGCTAAAATCTTTTTCATTACAGTCCTTTAGGTTTTGACGGTCTTGGCGCTTTTACATTTTTGTTATCGCTTGCTTTTTTAATCACTTTCTGGCCATTAAAAGAACTCTTCACATGAGCTTTTTCAAATTTAATGTTCATTTCTTTTAAAACGCTTTTCAGTGCGTTAAGCTCCATAGAATTTTTAGGATGTACTATGATAGATTCCATTTCTTATATTTAAATTTTACATTTTGGACAATTCGTTAAGCTTTTTTCTGTCTTTAGGAGACAGATCATTGATCCCGTTTTTGCCCATCTTACTCAAAAGTCTGTCAATTTCTTTCTCCCGTTCACGTTTATCAGAATTGAATTTGTCATCAATTGTATAGTTTTTCTGACGGTCAGGGAAGAATCTGTTTTTGATCCGGTCTCTGTTGAAAAACAATATGACAACTGCGATGATAATTCCTAAAATTAATAATTCGCTCATGGGTATACATTAAAAATTAGGTTTATAAAGTATCCTTGAATACGATATAAACCCAATATTATTTTACAAACCTTCCGGTTACTTCTGCATATTTTTCGCTTCGATGCTTAGCGTAGCGTGCGGAACGGCTAAAAGTCTTTCCTTAGGAATCAGCTTTCCTGTTACTCTGCAAACACCATACGTTTTGTTTTCGATTCTGATTAACGCATTCTTGAGATCACGTACGAATTTTTCCTGTCTTCCTGCTAAAATAGAGTTCTGTTCTTTACTCAGTGTTTCAGCCCCTTCTTCAAAAGCTTTGAATGTAGGAGAAGTATCATCTGTTCCGTTATTCTGGTCATTGATGAAACTTTCTCTGATCAGCTGAAGATCTTTTTCTGCTTTTTCTATTTTTTCTTTAATGATCGCTTTAAATTCCTGTAAATCAGCATCGCTGTATCTAACTCTTTCGTCTGACATATTCTTTCTCTTTTTTAATAAAATTATGAAATGGAATTTGAAATACAATAACTACATGTTAATTTTTTTCGATATTTATCTTAAAATTAACCTCATCTATTTCGATTTCGTTAAAATTTGAAAGTGAAGATACAATTTCTATTTTATTTGACAAGACTTCGGAAGAAATATATTCTTCATTTTTCTTAACATCTTCCATAAACGGTGAATTTTCTTCAAGGGAGATGTTTATCCGGTCTGTCAGGTCAAAATTCTTTTCTTTTCGCAGGTTCTGAATTCTGTTGATAAATTCTCTTGCGATACCTTCAGATTTTAACTCATCGGTTAACGTCAAATCTAATGCCACAGTTGTTTTACCATCGGAAGTGACTGTCCACCCCGGGATATCTTTTGTTGATATTTCCACGTCTTCAAGAGTAATTTCATACCCCTGGATATCAAGCTTTCCTTCTTTTTCAAGGCTGGCAATTTGTTCTGTGGTAAGATTCGCAATCTCTGCACCCACTACCTTCATGTCTTTTCCTAATTTAGGACCCAGCGCTTTGAAGTTGGGTTTTATCTGTTTTACAATTAAGTGTGATGCCTCTTCAGCATTGATTAACTGTAATTCTTTTACATTGACTTCCTGTTTGATCAGATCTGCCACCGCAAGAATCTGCTCTTCTGTTTTGGAATCCAGTACAGGAACAAGTACCTTTTGTAATGGCTGACGTACTTTTACGTTCTCCTTCTTTCTTAAAGAGAAAACCATACTGGTAATATTCTGAGCCAGGTGTGTTTTTTCAACCAGATCCTGATCGATTAAACTTTCATCAGCTACAGGGAAATCCGTTAAATGTACAGACTCATACTGATCTTTACCTGTTACCTTATTTAAATCCTGATACAGCTGATCCATAAAGAACGGAGCAATCGGTGCAGATAATTTCGCCACTACTTCAAGACAGGTATATAAAGTCTGGTAAGCAGAGATTTTATCATCAGAATATTCTCCTTTCCAGAAACGTCTTCTGCATAATCTTACATACCAGTTACTCAGGTTGTCATTAACGAATGTACTGATTGCTCTTGCTACCTTCGTTGGCTCGTAATCTTCGTAGAAGGCTTTTACTTCTTTAATCAGAAGGTTCAGTTCGGAGAGGATCCATCTGTCAATTTCAGGGCGGTTTTCCACTTCTTTCTCAGAATAGTTGAAGCCGTCAACATTGGCATATAAAGCAAAGAATGAATAAGTATTATAAAGCGTTCCGAAGAACTTTCTTCTTACCTCGTCGATTCCTTCAATATCAAACTTCAGGTTTTCCCATGGGTTTGCGTTGGAGATCATATACCAACGTGTCGCATCAGGTCCGTATACAGAAAGTGTTTCGAAAGGATCTACTGCATTTCCTAAACGTTTAGACATTTTCTGTCCGTTTTTATCCAGAACAAGACCGTTGCTCATTACATTTTTATAAGCAACAGAATCAAAAACAGCAGTTCCAATTGCATGTAGCGTATAGAACCATCCTCGGGTCTGGTCAACTCCTTCAGCGATAAAATCAGCCGGGAATGCTTTATTGTTGTCGATTAATTCTTTATTTTCAAAAGGATAATGCAATTGAGCATAAGGCATAGAGCCTGAGTCAAACCAAACGTCAATCAGGTCGCTTTCACGCTTCATCGCTTTTCCTGAATCAGAAACCAATATTACTTTGTCTACTACATTTTTGTGAAGATCCACAAGTTCATAGTTAGATTCTGCCATATTTCCGATGATGAATCCCTGGAACGGGTTTTCGGTCATCAGTCCTGCCGCTATTGATTTTTCTATTTCATTGTAAAGTTCTTCTACAGAACCGATAATCTTTTCTTCTTTCAGATCATCCGTTCTCCAGATCGGTAACGGAATACCCCAATATCTTGAACGGGAAAGGTTCCAGTCGTTTACATTTTCCAGCCAGTTGGCGAAACGCCCTTCTCCGGTAGCTTTTGGCTTCCAGTTGATGTCTTTGTTTAAATTAACTAATCTGTCTTTTACAGCAGTCATTTTCACAAACCATGAATCCAGCGGATAATATAATACCGGCTTATCTGTTCTCCAGCAGTGCGGATAGGAGTGAACATATTTTTCTACTTTGAAAGCCTTGTTTTCTGTTTTCAACAGGATCGCAAGTTCTACATCCCATGACTTCTCAGGGGCAGTTCCTTCATCGTAATATTCATTTTTGATATACTTTCCGGAGAAAACCTCAGGAACATTTTCTCCTTTAATGAATTTACCCTGTAAATCAACCAATGGAACAAGGTTGTCATTTTCATCTTTCACCAACATTGGCGGGATCTCAGGTTGAGCCATCTTGGATACTCTTGCATCATCAGCACCGAAAGTAGGAGCTGTATGAACGATACCTGTACCGTCTTCAGTCGTTACAAAGTCTCCTAAAATTACTCTGAATGCATTTTCAGGATTATCATTGGGTGTAAACCAGGGAACTAATTGCTCATATCTTGTGTCAACAAGTTTTTCTCCCGTAAATTCCTTTAAAATTCTAAAAGGAATTACTTTAGTTTCAGGAGTGTAGCTGGCAAAATCCTCATCCGTGCCCTCTGTATATTTTTTACCGAAAACCTTAGGTAAAAGAACTCTTGATAAAACAACAGTTACAGGCTCAAATGTATACTGATTGAAAGTTTTCACTACAACATATTCAATATCTCTACCCACGGTAAGAGCCGTATTGGAAGGAAGCGTCCATGGAGTTGTCGTCCATGCAAGGATATGTACATCTCCGGCAACATCATTGAATAATGCTGAAGAATCTTTCTTAACTTTAAACTGAGCCACAACCGTTGTATCTGAAACATCACGATAGGTTCCAGGCTGGTTGAGCTCATGGGAAGAAAGTCCTGTTCCTGCCTTAGGAGAGTAAGGCTGGATCGTGTAACCCTTGTACAATAAGCTTTTATCGTACAATTGTTTCAGTAACCACCAAACCGTTTCCATATATTTTGACTTGTATGTGATATACGGATCGTTAAGATCTACCCAATATCCGATTTTCTCGGTAAGGTTATTCCAGACGTCTGTATAGCGCATTACTGCTTCACGACAAGCCTTGTTGTAGTCTTCAATAGAGATTTTTTTGCCAATATCTTCTTTAGTGATTCCTAATTCTTTTTCTACACCCAGTTCCACAGGAAGACCATGCGTATCCCAACCCGCTTTACGGAAAACCTGTTTTCCGTTTTGCGTCTGGTAACGGCAGAAAATATCTTTCAATGCTCTTGCCATTACGTGGTGAATTCCAGGCATACCGTTTGCTGAAGGCGGACCTTCATAAAAAACAAACTCAGGATTACCCTGACGAATCTCAACACTTTTACTGAACGTATTATTCTGTTTCCAAAATTCCGCTACATTGTCAGCTATGTCAATAAGGTTGAGGTTTTTGTATTCTTTAAATTGGCTCATTGTAAATATCTCAATATCGTTGATTAATTAAGTCTGCAAATTTACTAAATTTTGTCGGTTTATAATATATGTTTTATTTAGGTAATTTCTATTAAAAACTTCAATTTCAGAAATATAAACGGAAAAAGGGTTAAAAGAGTCTCGTAAATGAACTTTATGTGAATTTTTTCTTCACCAGAAATGGCTCTATATCCGCTTATGTTACAAGAATAATCATCCTTTAGTCGATAGAGATTTACGGCAGCTCCCTGCAGATCTTCACCGGTTATAAAGATGTTTTTATAAATGTCTCTCCGGATTTTCGTATATTTAAATTAACGAAAAACCAAATGTTGTATGAAAATCTTTTCTAAACTGATGTTGATTGTGTGTTTCATCAATATCATCTCCGTACAGGCTCAGAATAATTATCCACAGAATTATTTCCGTAATCCGTTGAATATTCCTATACAGCTGGCTGCCAATTTCGGAGCAGTAAGAGGAAATCATTTTCACATGGGACTGGATATCCGGACCAATAGCCAGGAAAATTTACCCGTAGTGGCTGCGGCTGACGGATATGTAAGCAGAATAAAAGTGGAAAGGTATGGCTTTGGAAATGCAGTTTATGTTACCCATGCCAATGGATATACGACTGTATATGCTCATTTGAACAGCTACTTTAATGCACTTGATGAGTATGTCAAAGAAAGACAATATAAAGATGAAAAATGGGAGCAGGATATCACTTTTCAGCCAGGGCAATTTCCTGTTACAAAGGGACAATTGATTGCATTAAGTGGAAATACAGGCGGTTCTGCAGGACCTCATTTGCATTTTGAAATCCGGGATACTAACACCGAGGAATGTCTCAATCCGCTGTTATTCGGCTTTGCTATTCCGGATAATGTTGCACCTGTTATCAGCGGGTTATATTGGTATGACCGAAGATTCAGTACCTATGAGCCCGGTGCTAACGGAATTGCCGTGAAGAAATCCGGAAATACCTATACAACTGATGTAATTAAGGTAAACTCACCGATGATAAGTCTCGGGGTTAAAGCTTTTGATAAGGCAAATCAGGGGTTCAATCTTGGTATTTACCGGGCGGAACTGCTGATGGACGGAAAACTTATTTATGGCTTTTCTATCGATAAAATAAGCTATGATGATACCCGTTATCTGAACGGGTGTATAGACTATACCAAATTTATAAGAGATAAAGCAAGTATCCAGCATTTATCCGCATTGCCGGGAATGAAGCTGCAGAACTACAGTATCCCCGGTTTATCTGGAGTTATCAGTCTTCAGGACGGAGACCTTCATACTATTGAAGTTGTTTTAAAAGATGTCAGAGGAAATACAAGCAGACTGATTACAAAAGTTCAGCTTAATACAACGGGGATACCCATTGCTCCTTCAGCAAAAGCAATAATGTCCGGTGAGGCCAAAACCATCACTACAGATCATGCCGAAATGAATTTTAGCAAAAATGCATTTTATGATGCGGTACATCTTAATCCGTACGAAAAAACAGATGCTGAGGTGAATCCGGTTTCCGATATTATTGTACTCCACACTCCTTATGTTCCTGTTCATGATTATTATACCTTGAAAATTAATCCCAATAGAAAACTGACGAAAGAAGAACAAGGCAAAGTCGTGATGGTGCTTGATTACGGAAGTGATAAAGATGTGGTAAAAGCAAAATGGAATGGCGATCAGGCAGAAGGGCAGTTCAACAGATTGGGAATGGTCAAGCTGATAGTGGATGATAGCCTGCCTTCCGTTTATACGGACTGGAAGGACGGAGCAATGGTAAACAGCAGTATTCTGCGCCTTAAAGGGAAAACAAAAGTTGGCGATATTGTTTCATTCAGAGCTGAACTGGATGGGCGATGGCTGCGTTTTGCCCGGTCAAAAGATGATTTCATTTATACTTTTGATGAAAAATGCCCGAAAAGTTCAGGAGCACATACGTTAAAGGTGACAACGGTGAATACCGCAGGGAATATCAATATCCAGACTTTTACTTTTCAGAGATAAATCAAAAGAACAAGCTAATCTTTTAGCCTTTTCATGTTGCAGTCTTTTAATTTTAAATACATTTGTCTTTTAAAAATTAAAATCATTGGAATTCTATCCATCCATCGAAAGATCAGATATTCGGGAAATCAAAAAGTTTCAGGAGGAAAAGCTTCGTGAGCTATTGATTTATCTTGAAGGCAATTCACCATTTTATCAGAAGCTATTCAGTGAAAATAATATAAAGGCAGAGGATATCCGGACCTTAGAAGATCTGCAGAAAATTCCCACTACCACAAAAAATGATTTGCAGCAGCATAATCATGATTTTTTCTGTATTCCACCGGATAAGATTGTAGATTACAGTACTACCTCAGGAACATTGGGCGATCCTGTTACCTTTGGTTTGTCAGACAATGACCTCGAAAGACTGGCTTATAATGAGGCGATCTCTTTTGCCTGTGCCGGAATTCAAAAGGGAGATGTGGTACAGATGATTACTACAATTGATAAACGATTTATGGCCGGACTTGCTTATTTTTTAGGATTGAGAAAAATGGGTGCAAGTGTGGTGAGAATGGGGCCGGGAATCCCCGAACTTCAGTGGGATTCTATTTTCCGATATAAGCCTAAATATCTAATTACTGTTCCTTCTTTTTTGCTGAAAATGATTGATTATGCCGAAAAACATGGATTAGACTATAAAAATTCAGGTGTTTACGGAGCCGTTTGTATTGGAGAAAGCATCAAAAACCAGGATTTTACAGACAATATTCTTTCACAAAAAATTAAGGAAAAATGGAATATTAAGCTTTTTTCCACTTATGCTTCTACTGAAATGAGCACTGCTTTTACAGAATGTGAGTTCCAGACAGGAGGACATCATCACCCTGAACTGATCATTACGGAAATCCTTGATGATGAAGAGAATCCTGTCAAAGATGATGAGAGTGGCGAACTGACGATTACTACTCTGGGAGTAGAGGCGATTCCGCTGTTAAGATTTAAAACAGGAGATATTGTAAAAGCTCATTATGAGCCTTGTCAGTGCGGAAGAAACACGATGAGGCTGGGTCCCGTAGTGGGACGGAAACAGCAGATGATCAAATATAAAGGGACGACGTTGTATCCGCCTGCCATGAACGATATTCTGAATGATTTTAATACTATTCTATGCTATCAGATCGTTATTCAGGCTAATGAGATCGGTCTGGACGAAATTATCATCAGATTGAGTACAGACGAAGAAAATGAAAATTTTGTCAATGAAGTGAGAGACCATTTTCGGGCAAAACTTAGGGTAAGTCCTAAAATTGAAATCATTGAATTTGATATTTTATCTAAAACCGTGTTTAATCCAAACAGCAGAAAACCTATTACGTTTGTAGATTTAAGATAAAAAAACTAAGAATAACCATGAAAAAAACATTATTTCTATTTATGATCGCTGTTTCCATCTGTGTAACAGCACAAAGAGTCAGGCTGGCTTCCGGTGATTATCATTTTTTAAAAGACCAAAAATTCATTAAAGTAGTGTTCCGGTTTGAAGGAGTAACTTTTAACAGGAAAAAAATAACGGAAGAGCAGTATATTGCTGAAAGAATGGATGAGATTGAGAAAAGAAGCGGAAAAGAGGAAGCCCAAAAATGGAAAAACGACTGGGAATATTCAAAAGCCAAAACTTTTCAGGATAAATTTCTGGCCTCCTGGAATAAAAATACAGACATCAGAGCAGCGACTAAGTTCGAAAAAACCAGGTATACATTGATTGTAGAACCTACCTGGATTTCTCAGGGTATCTTTGCCGGAGTGGGCAGTATTCCAGCTGAAATGAATTCTAAAATGACCTTTGTGGAAACAGAAAATCCCGATCATGTTCTCATGGTTGTTGAAGGATTGAAAGCTACAGGAGATAATGTTATCGGAATTCCTAACCACAATGACCGTATTGCCGAATGCTTTGCAAAGACCTCAAAAATGCTGGCCCTTAAAGTTGATCATTACGCTAATAAATAAAATACGCTACGCTTTAAAATTCTAAACTAAATATGAAAAAATTATTATTACTGCTGTTCATAGCGGTTGTCACTTCTGTTTCTGCACAAAGTAAATTTAATTATGAATATGGAAATTTTGATTTCCTTAAAGATCAGAAGGAAGTAAATGTTCAGTATGTATTTGAAAATGTTTTGTTTCAGGTAGATCATTATACCGAAGAACAATATCTTGAAAGAAGAAAGACTGAAACACTGGCTAAGAAGGGTGAAGATGCGTGGAAGAGCTGGATCGAAGAATGGAAAGAGCATACAGAATCTGTGTTTATGAATAAGTTTATTGAGGGATTGAATGCTAAATCAAAGAAAATCAGATTTGGAAAGGATATAAAAACAAAATATACGCTGATTGTAGAAACAAAATGGATTTATCCGGGATGGAGTGGCGGAATGATCATGCAGCCTGCTAAATTATCTACTGTGATAACGTTTGTGGAAACAGATAATTCCGGGAAAGGGTTAACAAAAATCCAAACGGATAAAATTGAAGGAGTAGGAAGCAAAGTAGATTACGGAATGGAGTATGGAAGAATATCCGCAGCTTACGAAAAAACAGGAAAAGAGCTGGCTAAAGAGATCAATAAAAATATCAAATAAAACAAAAAACGGTCTGAATTTCAGACCGTTTTTTTTATTGTTGTTCCTGCTTTTCCATTTTAATCAGATTGGCAAGGTTTTTAATAACCGTATCGTGTTTTTTTACAAAAGGATTGTCTTTATTCCATACATATCCTGCTAATACTGCGCAGATCTTTTTCTTTACATCCGGATTTTCGGGCTGGTGGAAAAACAGCTCCTGAAGATTTCCGGTGTACCATTCTTTAACATAGGTTGTGAATACATCTACACCATAAAGAATGTAATCCGTATACTCTGTCTGCCAGTTGATTTTTTCTCCGTTGAGCTGTCTTAAAGCCAGTTTTGCAGCCAGCATTCCGGACTCTGTGGCAAAAGCCATTCCTGATGAGAAAACCGGATCAAGGAATTCAGAAGCGTTACCCGTTAAAGCAAATCCGTCCCCGAATAAACTTTTTACAGAGCATGAATAATCTTTCAGATGTTTGGGCTCAAAAAGGAAATCTACCCCACCAAAACGTTTTATGTAATAATCCGAAAGAGAAATCGCTTTTCTTAAAGCTTCTGCCGTATCTCCGTTTTCAGCCAGTTTTTCAATATATTCTGTAGGCCCTACAATGCCTAAACTTGTGTTCCCATTAGAAAAAGGAATTACCCAAAGCCATACTTCAGTTTCAATAATATCAAAAGAGATCAGTGTTCCTTCTTCTCCGGATTCCCTGTTAATGTCTTTCACATGTGAAAAAATTGCAGAATGCGGAGACAATTTCGAAGGCTTTTCCAAATCCAGTAAGCGGGGTAAAACTCTTCCGTACCCACTGGAATCAATCACAAACTTTGCGTGGATTTCTTTAGTCTCACCGTCTTTACCTCTGACGGTGGTAATTGAATCGGTACCCTGAAATTTGATATCAATAACTTCTGTCTCAAATTCAAGATCAATACCTTTATTAATCACCTCCTGAGCAAGAGTGTTGTCAAAATCAGCTCTCGGAACCTGCCATGTCCAGTCCCAGCCTTCTCCGAATTTATTACTGAAGTCAAAAATGCATACTTCGTCACCGCGAAGAAAGCGGGCCCCCAGTTTTTTTTCGAAGCCCATTTTATCCAGAGCAGGAAAAAGGCCGGCTTCATCAAAGTGGTCCATTACCCTTGGAATTAAGCTTTCTCCGACTACCAGTCTTGGAAATTTTGTCTTTTCGACCACTTTTACGTTGACGTTATTCTTCTTTAGGTATGAAGAAGATACGCATCCGGAAGGTCCAGCCCCGATTACAAGAACGTCAACAAATTCTTTGCTCATCTTTGATTTTTTATTTTAATAATAACTTCTATCTTTGCCGCAAAATTAGTGACAATTAATTAATATTTTACAAAATTATCAACTATTACTTTTGATTAATGAAAATAAACCACTTTTTAGAGCTGAAAGACTTTCAAAAAATTATCATTGAGAATGAAAAAATCGAACTGGATGAATCACTTTTATCAAGAGTGAACGCAAGCTTCCAGTTTTTGAAAGAGTTTTCAAAAAATAAAGTAATATATGGTGTAAATACCGGTTTTGGGCCAATGGCTCAATTCAAAATCAGTGATGAAGATACTCATCAGCTTCAGTACAATCTGATAAGAAGCCATTCTTCTGGAATCGGAAATCCTTTGCCTGCAAAGGAAGTAAAGGCTTGTATGCTGGCCAGAATGAATACTTTATCATTAGGAAATTCCGGAGTACACCAGTCTGTTATCTACCTGCTTCAGGAATTAATCAACAGAGATATTATTCCGTTGATTTTTGAACATGGAGGAGTAGGAGCAAGTGGTGATCTGGTTCAGCTGGCTCACCTCGCTTTGGTACTGATAGGTGAAGGAGAAGTATTTTATAAAGGAGAAAGAAAATCTACTAGAGAAGTTTTTGAAACGGAAGGACTGGAGCCTATAAAAGTGGAAATCCGTGAAGGTCTTGCTTTGATGAACGGAACCTCGGTAATGTCCGGTATCGGTATTGTGAATGCCTATAAAGCGGAGCAGCTGACTGAAATTTCCATTAAACTTTCCTGTGCAATCAATGAAATTGTTCAGGCCTATGATGATCATTTGTCTGAAGCACTGAATGGTACAAAAAGACATTATGGCCAACAGAAAGTAGCAGAAAGAATGCGTGCTCATCTTGCAGACAGTAAACTGATCAGAAAAAGAGCAGACCATCTGTATACCCATTTTGAAGAACAGGAAAAAGTATTTAAAGAAAAAGTACAGGAATATTATTCGTTACGATGTGTACCGCAGATTTTAGGACCCGTACTGGATACATTGGAATACACGGAAAAGGTTCTTGAAAATGAAATCAATTCTGCCAACGATAACCCGATTATCAATGTGGAAGACCAACATGTCTATCACGGCGGAAACTTCCATGGAGATTATATTTCTCTGGAAATGGACAAGCTTAAAATTGTGGTGACGAAGTTGACAATGCTTGCAGAAAGACAGCTGAATTATCTTCTGAACGCTAAAATCAATGAAATTTTGCCTCCTTTTGTAAATTTAGGTAAATTAGGTTTTAATTTCGGGATGCAGGGAGTACAGTTTACGGCAACTTCCACTACAGCAGAAAGCCAGATGTTGTCTAACTCTATGTATGTTCACAGTATTCCTAATAATAATGATAATCAGGATATCGTTAGTATGGGAACCAATGCTGCCGTAATCTGCAGAAAAGTGATTGAAAATGCCTTTGAAGTACTGGCTATTGAAGCAATTACTATTGTTCAGGCTATTGAATACCTGGGTTTTCAAAATGAAGTTTCCTCTTCTACGAAAGAACTTTATAACGAAATCAGAAAAATTATTCCTGCATTTTCAGATGATATGATCATGTATCCTTATCTGGAGGAGGTGAAAAAATATTTAAAAGCAATGTAATTAACAATTAACATTAATTGTCATTATATTATAGCGAACTAAAAAAACTAAAAACGAAATAAACACTAACGCATGAAATGTGCAATTGTAACAGGAGGCTCCAGAGGAATCGGGAGAGCTATCTGTATAAAACTGGCCGAAGAAAAGAACTATCATATTCTGATCAATTATACTTCCAATGAAGCTGCCGCCAAAGAAACGCTGGCTAAAGTGGAAGAATTGGGTGCTACAGGAGAAATTCTTAAGTTTGATGTAGGAAATACAGAAGAAACCCAACAAGTTCTTACCGCGTGGCAGGAGAAAAATTCCGGTGCTGTGGTAGAAGTGATTGTGAATAATGCAGGAATCACAAAAGACGGCCTTTTTATGTGGATGCCGAAAGAAGACTGGAACAGTGTAATCAATACCAGTCTGAATGGTTTTTTTAATGTAACGAACTTTTTTATTCAGAAATTACTACGTAATAAATACGGGAGAATCATTAATATGGTCTCTGTTTCCGGGGTAAAGGGAACTGCCGGTCAAACGAACTATTCAGCAGCAAAAGGAGCTTTAGTAGGTGCTACGAAAGCGCTTGCTCAGGAAGTGGCTAAAAGAAATATTACTGTAAATGCAGTAGCTCCGGGCTTTATTAAAACGGATATGACCCAGGAATTCAATGAAGATGATCTTAAAGCAATGATTCCGGCCAACAGATTTGGCGAAGCGGAAGAAGTGGCAGATCTGGTTGCCTTTTTAGCCTCTAAAAAAGCGTCCTATATTACCGGAGAAGTTATTAATATCAACGGCGGAATTTACTCATAAACAATCTAACAGTATAGCAATTTACCAGTGTAGCAGTTTCTATTTGAACGGAATAAAATGATTGTTACCATTATACTGATACATTGTTACATTTAAATATAAAAGCATGGAAAATAGGGTTGTGATTACCGGAATGGGGATTTATTCCTGCATCGGGACTTCTTTAGAAGAGGTCAGGGAATCCCTATATCAAGGAAAATCAGGTATCATTTTAGACCAGGATAGAAAGGAATTTGGTTTCAGATCAGGGCTTACAGGTGTTGTACCAAAACCGGATCTGAAAAACCTCCTGAACAGGCGGCAGCGTGTAAGCATGGGAGAAGAAAGTGAATATGCTTATCTTGCTACCGTTAATGCATTGAAACAGGCTCATCTTGATGAAACTTTTTTAGACGCCCACGAAGTTGGGATTTTATATGGAAACGACAGTGTTTCCCAGGCAGTGGTAGAATCTATTGATATTGCAAGGGAAAAGAAAGATACTACATTGATGGGATCGGGAGCGATCTTTAAATCAATGAACTCAACGGTAACGATGAACCTTTCTACGATTTTTAAACTGAAAGGAATTAATCTTACCATCAGTGCTGCATGTGCAAGTGGTTCGCATTCTTTAGGACTTGCCTATATGATGATCAAGAACGGGTTTCAGGATATGATTATATGCGGCGGCGCTCAGGAAACCAACAAATATTCCATGGCAAGTTTTGATGGATTAGGAGTTTTCTCAGCCAGAGAAGAGGAGCCTGCGAAAGCATCAAGACCTTTTGATGCAGACAGAGACGGTCTTATTCCCAGCGGAGGAGCAGCAACTTTGATTGTCGAAAGCCTTGAATCCGCCCAAAGAAGAGGGGTTCCGATTCTGGCTGAAATTATTGGCTATGGATTCTCTTCCAATGGCGGGCATATTTCAACCCCTAATGTTGACGGACCCGCTTTGGCCATGGAGAGAGCTTTAAAACAATCGGGATTAAAGGCTTCAGATATTGATTATATTAATGCTCACGCAACATCTACTCCTATCGGAGATGCCAATGAAGCAAAAGCTATTTATGAAATTTTCGGAAGTGAGGTTCCGGTAAGTTCCACCAAATCCATGACAGGGCATGAATGCTGGATGGCTGGTGCAAGTGAAGTTATTTACTCAATTCTGATGATGCAACATGATTTTGTTGCTCCGAATATTAACCTGGAAAACCCTGATAATGAGGCTCAACGTATAAATTTGATCTCGAAAACAAAAAATCAAAAAATTGATGTATTTTTGTCGAATTCTTTTGGTTTTGGGGGAACCAATTCTGCATTAATAGTTAAAAAATTTGATTAAAAACATGGAAAGGGAAAAAATAGTGGCCATTGTTAATGATTTTCTTGTCAATGAATTTGAAGTAGACGGAGATGAAATCAGCAATGAGGCTAACCTTAAAAATACATTAGGCTTAGACAGTTTAGATTATATTGATATGGTCGTTGTGATCGAATCTAATTTCGGAGTGAAATTAGGAGAGACAGATTTCAAAAAAATGGTAACATTTGATGATTTCTATACAACTATTGAGAATAAGATTGCTGAGAAAAACGCTTAATATCGAGTAGATCTCTATTCTTAAAAAGTACCAATGTAATACATAATGCAGCAGCATAACCGTGCTGTGCATATTTCATACAACGATTGTTACATTGGTATATCGTTATACTGACAAATTTTACATATGAATAAGTGGAAAGGTAAATCTAAAGGAACGGTTCTGGGCTACAGAATATTCGTTTGGTGTATTAGAAATATCGGGATCAGAAATTCATATGTTGTCCTTTATTTTGTTGCGACTTATTACGTTCTGTTCCAGAAAAAGAGTAACCGGTATATCCTTTATTATTTTCAGAAAAGACTTACGTATGACTATTGGAAAGCCAGGCGTTCCATCTTCAGCAGCTATTTTACTTTTGGAAAAGTTCTTATTGACAAAACGGCTATTTCTGCCGGGCTGAGAGAGAAATATACCTATGAGTTCGATGGTATTGAAAATCTCAGAAACCTTTTGGCTGCAAAGAAAGGCGGGGTTCTGATCAGTGCTCATATTGGTAATTTTGAAATTGCCGAGCATTTTTTTGCCGATATTGATTTTGACTGCCAGATCAATCTGGTGACTACTGATCAGGAAGTTACGGTGATCAAAGAATATCTCGAAAGTGTTGCCGTAAAAGAAAGTAATATCAAATTCATTTATGTCAAAGAAGATATGTCTCATATCTTTGAGATCAATCAGGCATTGGCTAATAACGAGCTGATCTGTTTTACCGGTGACCGTTATTTTGAAGGATCAAAATACCTTGAAGCTGAGCTGTTGGGGAAAACAGCAAAATTTCCGGCCGGTCCTTTTCTTATTGCATCCAGATTAGGAGTACCTGTAGTATATGTGTATGTAATGAAAGAAAATAACCTTCATTATCATTTGTATGCCAGAATTGCTCAAAATATCAAAAATCGTGATTCACAGGGATTATTACATTCTTATGTTCAAAATCTTGAGACTATGGTAAAAAAATACCCGTTTCAATGGTTTAATTATTTTGATTTTTGGGATGATATTGATTAATTTTTCTATTTTTACCCTCGAAAACTAACAAAAAAACTAAAAACCTTTAAGATTTTGAGAATGTAAGAACGCCGGATCGTATTGTGGGACGATCATCTCATTCCGGCTCCTTTAGTTTCAACATTTCTTAATTTTAAAAACACAGGCTCTTTTGAAAAAAGAATATGACATACTTGTAATCGGCAGTGGATTGGGAGGTCTTGTTTCAGCTCTTATTTTAGCGAAAGAAGGTCTGAAAGTCTGTGTACTGGAAAAGAATAATCAGTATGGAGGAAATTTACAGACTTTTTCGAGAGACAAGCTTATTTTCGATACAGGGGTACATTATCTGGGCGGCCTTTCTAAAGGTCAGAATCTGAACCGTTTCTTTTCTTATCTCGAAATTATGGATGAGCTTGAGCTTCAGCAAATGGATGAGGACGGCTATGACAGAATTTCCTTTGGTGAAGATCATGTAGAATATCCCCATGCTCAGGGATATCAGAATTTTGTGGAACAACTTTCTGCCTATTTTCCGGAGGAAAGAGAAAATCTGGAGAATTACTGTGAAGAAATTCAGTATGTATGCAGTCATTTTCCGAGATATAATGTCGTGGGAAAAGAGGAATATAATGAAGAAATTCTACATTTAAATACCCGCCGATTTATAGAATCGGTGACTCCGAATAAAAAACTTCAGTCTATTTTATTAGGCTCTAATTTTCTGTATGCAGGAGATTCTGAAAATATTCCTTTTTATGTTCATGCCTTAACGGTTAACTCTTATATTCAAAGTGCCTATAAGTGTGTAAAAGGAGGAAGCCAGATTTCTAAGCTGCTGATCAGGAAACTCCGCCGGTACGGAGCTGAAGTTCATAAACATTCGGAAGTTTCGGAATTTATTTTTAATGAAAATAATATTCTGTCTTCAGTAAAAACGGTTTCTGGAAAGGAATATGCCGCAAAACAGTTTATCTCGAATATTGAAATTCGCTCTATAATCAGGCTGATTGGAGAAGAAAGGCTTAAAAAATCATTTCTTAACAGGGTATTAAGCTGGAAGCCTGTCTCATCATGTTTCAGTATTTATGTGGTTTTAAAACCTCAGAGTCTTCCTAATTTTAATTATAATATATACCATTATTCATCAGAAGAGCTGGTCTGGAATGCCTTTCGCTACAGGAAAGAAGCATGGCCGGAAACCTATATGCTGTCCTCTTCCCCGTCAAAGCATCATCCTGAGTTTGCGGAAAGCTTAACAGCGATTTCTTATATGGATTTTGATGAGGTCAGAGAATGGGAGGCTACTTTTAATACGATAGCAGACGAGCATGAAAGAGGTTTGCAGTATGAAAGCTTCAAGCTGGAAAAAACTGAAAAAATGTTGACTGCGCTGGAAAAGAAGATTCCCAATCTCAGACATGCGGTAAAGAAAATATATGCATCCTCACCCTTATCTTATCGGGATTATATTGGGAGTATTGACGGAAATATGTACGGTTATATGAAAAGTTCAGAGAACCCCCTTAAAACAATGGTTTCTCCGCGGACTAAGATTGAGAACTTGTTTCTGACAGGGCAGTCAGTCAATATGCATGGAATACTCGGAGTAACGATCGGTGCATTTAATACCTGTGCTGAAATTTTAGGAAAAGAGATTATTGATCTTCGTCTTCGGCAAATGACCTAATAAACCTACCGTGAAAAAAACTAAAACCTACCCTTTATTTATAAAGCTCCTTTTTTACTCACTACCTGCATTGATGCCTATTTCATGCGGAATTTCAAAGTCTGTTCATCATATCCCTGAAGTCAGCCAATATCCCCTGCAAGTTCCACAGGTGAAAAAAATTAATGATACTACGTTCAGCTATCAGCAAAATTATTTAACCAAAAATAAGCAACAGCTTTGGGAACTCTACATTAAAGGAAATCCCCTGCAGTTAGGCTATAATAATGGAGCTTTAACTCAAGATCTGATGCAGAAACAGGAAGCGATATTCTTTTCAAAAGTGGAAAGTTTTGTTCCTTCAAAATTCAGACAAAGACTGTTGAGAGGCTTTTTAAAATGGTACAACAGAAAAATGTATCTTAATATACGTGAGGATTATCAGGCAGAATTATATGGGTTGTCACAGTATTCTTCAGACCAGTATGATTTTATTGCACCTAAATATTTAAGAAACCTCTATCTCCATGGGGCTCATGATATAGGACATGCCTTGCAGGACCTTGCCATAGTAGGATGTTCTTCACTGGCTGTCTGGAATGAAAATACAGAAGACGGGGATCTTCTGATCGGAAGAAACTTCGATTTTTATGTGGGAGATGACTTTGCTAAAAATAAACTGGTGGAATTTGTAGTGCCTGAAGATGGTATCCCTTATATGTCAGTAAGCTGGCCTGGAATGATCGGGGTAGTTTCGGGGATGAATAAAGAAGGAGTCACCGTGACAATCAATGCAGGAAAGTCAAAGATTCCTTTAACGGCAAAAACTCCTATTTCTCTGGTTACAAGAGAAATTCTTCAATATGCTAAAAATATTGAAGAAGCGATTACAATAGCCCGGAAAAGGAAAGTTTTTGTTTCCGAATCTATATTGGTGGGGAGTGCCCATGATAAAAGTGCAGTGCTCATTGAAGTGTCTCCTAAGAATTTCGGAGTCTATCGTGTACAGAATACGGCGCAGGTAGTTTGTACCAATCACTTCCAGTCTGAGCCTTATAAAGAGGATAAAAGAAATCAGAGGCATATTGAGGAAAGCCACTCGGAATACCGCTACGAAAAGTTACAGGAACTTTTACAGGAAAACCCGAAGCTGACTCCTGAAAAGATGGCTTCCATTTTAAGAAACCGCTCAGGATTAAAAGATAAAGAAATAGGGTACGGAAATGAAAAAGCACTGAATCAGCTACTGGCACACCATGCCGTTATATTTTCACCACAGAAAAAACTGGTCTGGGTTTCCTCCAATCCTTATCAGCTGGGCGAATTTGTATGCTATGATCTGAATACAATCTTTTCAGATGGAATTTTGTCACATGATTTTTCGAAACCTGAACTCAATATTGCCAGAGATCCTTTTGTAGATACCCGGGAATTTAAAGACTATGAAGAATACAGAATTCTGCAATCAAAAGTAAATCATGCTATTGACAGTAAGAATGTACTCACGGATGAATTTCTTGCCCGTTATGTATCTTTAAATCCTTATTTTTGGAAAGGATATTATCTGGTTGGGAAATATTATTTTTCCAGAAAAGAATACTCAAAGGCAAAAACTGAATTTGAGGTGGCCTTATCCAAAGAAATTACAACAATTCCGGATCAAAAGAATGTTGAAAAATATCTGAAGAAAACTTTGAAGAAACTGAAATGATTCCTAAACATATTAAATTCCTGTTCTGTATTCCTGTCTTAATCATTATCGGCTATTTTATTTATCTATGTGTGGTATACGGATCAATACCTGAAACAATACCTATTCACAGTTACGGAAATAATCCCGATCTCTATGGGAGTAAAGTATTCCTGTTTCTGCCTGTATTGCTGAATATAGCCATCCTTATTTTTACATGGCGGATTATCAAAAGACCGGATAAAATTGCATTTACTTTTGAAATAAAGGAAGATGAAAAGGAAAAAATATACCATACCACACAGCTGGCTTTGGTCATCCTTGCTGTATTTGTGACCATTATGATGAGCCCCTTATCGTTTTCCGATGTTGTGTATAAGTAGAATGCTGAGAACAGGTGCTAGATTTAATTGTTCTCCGGATTTAGTCTGTTTAAGAAAAGAAATGTTGCAACCCCGGAAATTGCGGATAAAGTGGTACTTAAAATAAAACTGCCGATGATATACTGAAGCAGATTGTTTTTAATCAGTTCAAAATTCAAATCCTGGCCAAGAATATTGCTGTCTCCATGAACAAACGGAGCTCCCAGAAATAAAGAAGCTGCAATGATGAAAGGAATGAACGGAGGTAAACTTACATTGGATGCTACAAATGCAAGCACTTTATTCAATTTGAAAAGTACAGATAGACTGATGACAAGAAGGGTCTGAAATCCCCAAAAAGGAGAGAGACCGATGAATACCCCCAATGCAATGGAAAAAGCCTTGGTACGGTTGCTGCCGTCACTTTCTAAGACATCTTCCTGAATGAATTGTTTAAAGCTTTTTTTTTTGAAATTATTCACGAAGTTTCTCGGAATAATATAAAACAGGGTAATGGTTACCAGAACGGTATTCAGAATACTGATCCTCGTAAAATCCCTGAACGGTCTGAAATGAGAAACTCTTTCTGCCGGATCATACAATACCTTGACAGGTACATTTTTTACCGGAACATGCCTCCATGCAGTTCTGACAATAATCTCAATTTCAAATTCAAATTTCGGGGTGAAATATTTCTTCGGAATTTTATGAAGAGGGTACATTCTGTAGCCTGATTGCGTATCTTCCAGCTTAATTCCGGTTTCAAACCAAAACCAGAAATTAGAAAAACGGTTTCCAAAGCTGCTTTTCTTTGGAATACCATTCTGAGACATATTCCGGTTTCCGATGAGAAGAACATCTTCCTTTTCCTCAATGAGTGCATTTACGAATACAGGGATGTCATCAGGATAATGCTGTCCGTCAGAATCAATAGTGATTGCATAAGCATAGCCCTGTTCTTTTGCTTTTCTGAAGCCTGTTTTTAACCCGTTTCCTTTTCCCTTATTTTCAGGGAGTGTAATCACCGTAATCTGAGGATACTGTAAAAGAATATCCGGGGTAGAATCAGTAGACCCGTCATTGACCACAATAATACTTTCGGTATAGTATAAAACACCGTCAATTACTCTTTTCAGAGTTTTCTCATTGTTGTATGTGGGTATTAAAACACAAATTTTCTTCTCAGAAATTGCATTTTGTACTTCAGCAAAAGGCATTGGTTTATTTTAAAGTGGCTCTTTCAGCCTCGGTGATGGTTTTAGACTGCATGGCAAATCTCTTGATATAGTTTTTCAAGGCAGCATTCTGTTTGCTGTAATGCGTAAGAAGAAATTCCTTGTCATCCTTCAGACTTCCTCTGTATCCTACAATTTTAGGAATGTTTTCCTGAACACTTAATCTGATCAGACGGAGCTCAGCATTGTTCGGATTGCTTTTGATGACGCTTTCAAGACTGGTGGCTCCTGTTTTTACCAATGCTTTTCTGTTTCCTTTCGAAACTTTCGCTTCCATAATTTTAGCGGCAGCTTTATACCCAACCGTTACGGCATCGGATCCGGGCTGCTTTTCGGCAATATCTATAAATGTCTGCGTATTGGTATTAGATTCATTCGCTTTTGCATAACTGTTTCGTACAGATTCCAGATCAGACTGAAAGAAAAAGACAAATGCGGCTAAGAATGATAAAATAAGTTTCATGATGGTAATTTTTTATAGCTTACAGACATTTTTAATGCAATAGTCTCGCCAAAAGAAGTGGTATTTTTGACTTTAACATCTTCCCCGTCTCCATTAATATCCAGCTGAAGTTTTAAATCCGGCGTTTCAAAAGGATTGATAATCGCCATAAATTTTACATTGGAAGCTGTTTTTAAAAATAATTTTGATCCGGTGAATTCTTCAGTCAGTTCTTTTACGATTTGCATCATACAAACTCCCGGAGTTACCGGATTTCCCGGAAAATGGCCCTTGAAAATATCATGGTCCTTATTTAAACGGATAAAGGCTGTAAAACTTCCATTTTCTGCTTTTTCGTAAGATTCTAAGGTATAAAAGTTTGTAAGAATAGTTTGCATGATCTTATTTTTTAAGAGTAAAGGTGTAATACACTCCCGCCTGGAATGTCACATTGGTATGATCGTTATAAGCGTGTACAAATCCTTTTTTGATTCGGGCTTCCAGTCCGATATTCTTGGTAATATCATATCCGGCGCCCAATAAAATGCCCATATCCACAGCGGTAGGGGAAGGAATATTGTCACTGTCTGTTAAAAATTCTAGTGTGGGACCAAAATGAATATTAAACCGGTCAAAGTAAAATTTATTCACAACGGCTGCCCCTACATAAGAAAGGTTTACTGTTTTAGACTCTACAGCCGGATTCTGGCTTTCAAACTTAGCTCCCTGACGGCTGTAGTATAATTCAGGCTGCAATGCATAGAATCTGGCAAAACGGATATTGGCCTGAAAACCAATATAAAAATCGACTTTTGATTTGATGTCAAATTTATTCGTTCCGTATTGATAATAACCATTGCTGTCGCTATAAGACCAATAATCTGTGGTAGGACCGTTGGAAAGATGCGAAATATTGGCGCCAAGTCTTATTCCCGGATTAAAGGTTACCTGTGCAGATGATAAGGCTGCCCAAAAAATCAAGGCTAAGAAATAGAGTTTTTTCATGTTTAATTTGAATCGGTTTCCGTTTCGGTTATTTGAAATAATTTGATAGTGATCTTAAAGTCTTTGTGTATAAGATGTAAGCTGTCCGCGAAGATATGCTTTTTTGCTTCAAAAGTAAAATCGATTTTTTCCCTGTTGTTTTTCGTGTAAATAATCTGTTTCAGGAGATTATTTTCTTTGTTGAAAAATAAATAATAGCTTTTATGATCTTCTTTTGAAAGGTATATCCTTGCATTTTCATTCTCAAAACTTTCACTTACGGGATATTGTTTTTTTAAAAGTTGTTGAAAATCATTTTTTAAAAAATTAATAACAATCTTTTTATCGAGATCCGGAAGAACGTAGTTGAGCTTAAAATCATGATCTGAAATTTCAAAATCAATCAGTTTGTTTCCAAAATCTGATGTTAATACGACACGGTGCGTCGTATCATTTATTTTTTTGATGATCAGAATTCCGCTGACATGATTTTTATAAATGTCCATCTGACATTTGTATACATAATCTTCAGAAGATGAAAAATATAGATTTTCCACCATTTTTTTTGAATCGGAAACCGGTTTTACCCCTGTGAGCTGATACGATTTGCAGGAAGCAAACAGGATGATTATCAGACTACAAACTAAACTCAGACGCAGGTATCGAAGCATTGATCTTTGTATTTTTAAAAATAATATTGGTAGTATCTCCGGATGCTTCTGTCATGTTAACCTGAGAAACCGTGGATTGGTTCTTAGGGAAATACAGTTCAATCTGTTTGATATATTTCAGCAGCTGTGCCGTCTTAGGAACAAACTTAGCCATATTGTAGTTTCCGTTTTTGAAATAAGTGACCGTAAATTCAGGATCATTGAACATCGTGCCGTTTGAGCTTCCGACAATCAGTTTATTGATTTTTTCAAAAGTTTTACTCTTGGCATCCACAGACGATTTCTTGCCCTGATCGTTAATGTAGATTTTATTGCTTTTAAAAACAATGCTGTATTGGTAAGGCTTGGTATATTTCCAGCTCAGCATATTGGGTGTCTGTAATGACATTTTTCCGTAAGTCACAATGCTTTTGTCCAAAAAATCCATTTTTTTGGTTTGGGTAAAGTCGCTTTGTAAAGTTTTGATCTCCTTGGTTTCTGAGGAAACTTTGGAGACAAATGCTTTTGCTTCAGCTCCTGACATTGCCGTATTCTGAGCAAAAAAAAGACTGGATGCTAATAAAAATGCTCCAAAAGCAATATTTTTAATCATTTTTCTTTGAATTTATAATTGAATCAATGGTAAAAGTTGAGTACTTTTTATCTTTCAAAAATACTAATAAATCTATCAGAACACGATACGTTTTTTCTGAGGTATCATGGAGAAGGATGATGCTGCCTTTTTTAAGGTTCCTTGTAATTCTTCCGTAAATTTTCTTTTCGTTATCAATAATGGTATCTAAAGAACGGACATTCCATCCGATACTTATCTTTTGAGTTTTCCGGATGGCTTTGGCAATGTTGGGATTGGTAACCCCGAAAGGAGGTCTGTAGAGTTTCGTTTGTGTATTTCCGGTATTGTATATGATATCATCACATTTTTCAATTTCCTGAACCATTTTGGAAACAGATAAAAAACCGGTTGAATTGGAGTGAGATAGTGTGTGATTTCCAATGCAATGACCTTCAGCAATAATCCGCTGAAAGGTTTCCGGATATTTTTCAATCTGTTTTCCGATACAAAAGAACGTCGCTTTTACCTGATGTTCTTTTAACAGATCCAGAAATTTAGGGGTAAATTCAGTAGGGCCGTCATCAAAAGTGAGGGCAATTTCCTTAATCCGGGTACGTTTATGAATAATACTGTTAACAAAGTAGCCCAGTTCGATATGAAAAGAGCCCCAGACTACTACAGCAGAAAAAGCCAGAAAACAAAAAATATATACCCAGAAGCTCCCTTGAAACGCATAAATAAAAACGTTACAGAAAAGATAAAATAGGATGAATGAATAATGTCTCATCGTTCGCTGTTTTAAGTCTGTTTTTAGAAATCGGCCGCTTTTCCTTTATTCGGTTATACCTTTTCCAATAATATCAGGCTGTGATCATGACCGGCCAGATGATTGTAAAGGAGAATATTCTTCACTTCATTTTTATTCACCTGATTAATCATCATTATTTCCGGAATCTGTTGTTCCTTAAGAATATGACAGGCCGTAAACATTGAAAATCCGCTGGCTGTATTGAATTCGCCACTCAGATGTTTGTAATATAATATTGCTGAATCCGGGAATAGATCCATTGCTTCGGCGTAATAGATATCTGAAGTTGCATCACCACTAAAGCCTAGTATAACAACATCGATATCATTACCGGAGAGCTGATTTCGGGTTAAAAAATCAATAATACAATTCTGAATATGGTCTGGTTCCAATGTATTAATAATCCGGATGTCTTTTAAACCAGCATAAGACTGCTCAGTTTTGTTTTTACCAACCACGAAAAAACTAGCCCCTTCACCCCAGATCACTCCGTTTGTAGTAGAGGATAAATAATCGGCAGGAAGGTCTGCTTCTTTTTTAATGGTATTGTTAAGACGGTAAAGTTCCATTGTTCTGTCGGTTTGTTCATCGGTGGAACCTACCAGAACATTTTCCGCTTCATCATCATTGATCTGAAGCTGTGCATCCAGTAATGAAAACTCAAGTGATGAAGAAGTATTTACATAGGTAAAGTTGTAGGAATGGCATTGTAATCCAAGTGCAATCTGCCCTGCAACTGTATTATGGGTAGATTGTATAAAAAAGGTAGGTGTTAAAAACTCCTCATTATTATCAATCACATTTTTCAGAAACTTTTCAGAATCCTGGGAGCAGCCCATTCCGGTACCTACAATGATAGCATCCGGTTTTTCAATGCCTGCTTCCTGTAAAGCATAATGGGAGGCTACGGAACTCATTTTTACTGTTTTAGACATTCTCCTGATCATTGCAGGAGGAATAAATTCCTTATAATTCGGTTCTATGGCTTTTAGAATCTGTACTGAATTTTCGGGAGTAAGATTCTGAAGAATATTTTTATTTAAAGTGTCCTGAACAGAGATGCAGGATGCACTGTTGATGTAGACCGGATTCATGATTTCGAAAATATTAAAGTTGAACAATTGCCTCCAAATCCGAATGAATTGGAAAGAACATGATGAATGTCCTTCTTTTTCAGTTCGGTAACAGGTGTTAAATCAAATTCTGCCATTTTCGTTTTAAAATTCAGATTCGGGAAAATGAGGTTATGCTGCATCGCTAAAATTGAAAACACAGCTTCAATTCCGGCTGCTGCAGCTAAAGTGTGTCCTGTAAATGCTTTGGTGGAACTGAATTCAGGAACCTGGTTTTCTCCAAAAATTCTGATCATGGCAATTCCTTCCGACAGATCGTTATTGGGGGTAGCTGTTCCATGAACGTTAATATAATCAATATCTTCTTTTGCCAAACCCGAGATTTTCAAAGCCTGTTGCATGGCTAAAAAGGCGCCTTGTCCGTTTTCTGACGAAGCGGTCTGATGATGGGCATCATTGGCATTTCCATATCCGGAAAGGTAAGCCAGTACTTTTTTATGGTCTTTTTTTACCACTTCTTCAGATTCAAGAACTAAAAAAGCAGCGGCCTCTCCTAAATTGAGTCCTTTACGGTCATTATCAAAAGGAGTATTGTATGAATCCGTAAGGATCATCAGGGTATTGAACCCGTTTAGCGTAAATTTTGAAAGAGAATCTGTTCCTCCGACAATCACACGGTCCAGAACACCGTTTTTGATAAGCTTAGCGCCCATCATAATAGCATTGGCGGCTGATGAGCAGGCTGTACTTATGGTAGAAACCATGCCTTTTAATCCCAGATAACCGGCAATAGCCAGAGAAGAATTTCCGGCATCGTGAGCGTCAATATATTTTTGCTTTTCAGGAAAGTCTTCGTAAGAGTAGAAATATTTTTCAGTGATATCCATTCCTCCCACACTGGTAGAAGAAATAAGACCGGTTCTGTATTCGTTAATCTCTGAAATTCCTGCACTTTCTATGGCTTCTTTTGCAGCAATCATTCCCAATAGAGAAGTTCTTGTAACGTTATTGTCTTCATGAAGCTGAAGTTTTTGTACAAGCTCCTCATTGGATAATTTTATTTCTCCTGTTTTAATAGCTCCGGCATGACGGGTTTCAAACATCTGAATGTCTGAAATTCCATGTTTTCCGGATTGAAGAGAAATAAAGCTTTCCTCCACATTATTTCCAATGGAGGAGATGATGCCCATTCCTGTTATGGCAATTTTTTGACTCATTAATTAGTTTTCTATGAATTATTTAAACGCAATGAGCGCAAAGCTTTTGTATGATCAAAGCGTTTTAAGTTCGCAAGGACGTTTCACTCAGCTAAGAAAACATAATTGGTATTCATTGCTAAGCGAAGCGCCCCTGCGCCCGAAAATATTTTTAATGTTTAAAAAGCTTAGGGAACCTAGCGTTTAAAAAAATTATTTTGTTCTGTTTTCTTCGATGAATGCAGCCATGGTATCGATGGATTGAAAAATTTCCTTTCCTTTTTTAGGATCAGCTAATTTTATTCCGTAGTCTTTATCAAGAAGAACAATAAGCTCCAGGGCATCGATGGAATCAAGGCCTAATCCGCCTCCGAATAACGGATCCGTATCTTTAATTTCCTCTACAGAAACATCTTCAAGATTAAGAACATCGATAATTTTGTGCTTCAATTCAGTTTTTAAGTTTTCCATAATTAATTTAATTTTCCAATGTATCAATGTAACAGTTTATCAATTATTGTTGCATTGCTATATTGTGATATTGTTACATTTATTATAAGGTTAGCAAATATACAAAAGCTTTGTAATTTTCCTGATACAATTCAACCCAGCCACATAATACTTTATCTGCCTTTCCTGAACTTAGGATCTGTTCAGAATAATCATTTAAAAATTTTTCATCAAACTGATCTAAAACAAAAAAAGCATTCTCTGTCTGCATTTTGTGTTTAATGCTGATTTCTCCCACGCAGATGTTGGGTAATGTATAGACAAAAACGGCAGGACTGGGAAAATAGCTGTCCTGAGAATTGATACTTTCCTGATATTTGTGATCGGTATCCAGGCTGGATGATCTGTTGGCAAAAACCAGAGCTGTTCTGCTGTGGTCTTCATCTTTTAAAATCATTTCTGAGGCAAGGAAAGCGAGTTTACTCAGATTATCCATTTTATGGAACTTCGGATAGCTTAGTTCCAGATGCTTATATGCTTCTTTTGCAAAGTCGGGGAAACTAAGATTTTCGCTTTCAAAAATAAGGTTTCCGTCAATCGTTATTTTTGAATTTTCTATAGTGCAGGTACTGGTTTTCATCATTTTTCTAACATTTTTCCAATACAAGTGCGGCATTACATCCTCCAAAGCCTGAGGCTGTTTTCAGGATATACCGGATCGTTGCAGGCTGGGTTTCTTTAATGATATTTAAAGGTTGGGATACTCCTGTTTCCTCGAAGTTTTTAGACGGAATCAGGATGCTGTGGCGTGCACTTTCCATAGAAATAATACTTTCCAGCAATCCGGAAGCGCCCAGACAATGCCCGTAGAACCCTTTCATACTGTTTAAAGGGATGTGCTGAAGATTCATTCTGTTGAATGCAATGGCTTCCATTTCGTCATTGTACAGGGTAGCAGTGCCATGGGCAGAAATAAAGCCAATATGTTCCGGAGAAAGGCCGGCTTCTGTCATGGCATTTCTGATACTTGCATACAGACCGTCTCCTGTTCTTGAGGGACCCGAAATATGATTGGCATCATTAATGGCGGAATCTCCTAAGACTTTAAATCTGAATTTTTCATTTCCGGTAGGTTCAGCTGTGATATACACTGCTGCGGCAGCTTCACCGATATTAATTCCGTTTCTGTTTATATCATAGGGTTTACAGGGTTCCGATCCTATGGCCTGAAATGAATTGAAGCCTGAGATCACAAATTCGGAAATCTCATCTCCTGCGATAACAAAAGCATTTTTATATTTTCCTGCCTGAATAAGATTTTTAGCAACAGCAATAGCCATTACCCCTGAAACACAGGCGTTGGAAACTACGACAGGGCGGGTTTTACATCCGAAAAAATCTGCTATTTTTTTTGCTAATACTGAAAGATAAACTCCTTCAGGCAATTCGGTTTGGTTTTTTAATAAGCTGATATTTCCTTTTGTTGTGGATAGGATGAAAGCAGTTTCTTCCGTAAATTCATACTGTTCAGCTAAAGGTTTCATACTGAGAAGCAGCATTTTTTCCAGTCTTGTGAAGTCCTGATTTTCAAAGCTGCTGCTGAATGTCTTGTTCAGTTGTTCAGAATCAATCATGGATGCATAAAAAGCACCCTCATTTTGATCTTCAGGATTACCGGTTGAGTTTTCTATAATCTGATGTAAAGCTACTCCTGATTTTCCTTTTAAGAGAGAATTCCAATTGGCTTCCACATTAAATCCAAGAGGAGTAACGCAATTGTATCCGGTGATATAAATTTCCTTCATCATGATAGTTCCATTTTATCTTTCCAGGTTTGAAAAAACTCCGGATTATATAAGCATAAATTTCCGTCTCCATCCAGGAATACCTGAATCGTTTCTCCACTGCAGACCAGTTTGCCTTCCTGATTGAAAAGTTCGTATTTATAAATCAGTTTTGCAGAAACGGTATTGATAAAGGTAGTGACAATGCTGAAAGTTTCACCATATTTAAGAGGAAGAAAGTGCTCACAGGTACTTTTTACAATAGGAGTTACATATCCTGCTTTTTGAATATCAAGATAAGTCAGACCGTGTTCACGTCCGAAAGCTTCTCTGCCATCTTCAAAATAAACGATATAATGACCGTGCCAGACAATTCCCAGTGGATCTGTCTCATTGAATCTTACTCTTACCTCTTCAGTACAGGTTAATCTGTTTTCTTTAGATTGCATTGTGTTTAAACGTTGTGGAGTTTTCTTTCGTAAAAAATAGAAATGGATACGGTAGCTATATAGAATAGAAGCAAAAATGCCAGTTCTTTGGCAATTCCGCCGATTCCGCTATTTCTTAAAATAATGTCGTAATAAGCATTCAGTCCCCAGTTCATGGGAGAGAATTTTGCTACGGTCTGCATAAATTCGGGCATCAGAAATACAGGCACCCAAATTCCTCCGATAGCGGCTAATACCACTACAGAAGTGGCTCCAAAAGGAGCAGACTGTTCCTGGGTATCTGCAATAGTTCCCAGTAAAACTCCAAAGCCTATGGCTGCAAGTCCTGCAAATAAGGTTACCGTAAGCAGCTGAGCCATTTTTCCGGAAACATCAAATGCCGGAAGATCCATATAAGGAAAAAGATAAACGCCTACTGCAACCATCAGTAAAAACTGAATGATACAAATGATAAGATAGGTACATGTTTTTCCTAAAATATGTACAAAATACGGAGTAGGACTTATTCTTGCCCTTACACTCGTTCCCTGGCTTTTTTCTTTGACAAGGTTAATAGATAAAGGAACTACAATGAAGAAGATGGCAAATAATGTCCAGGCCGGAACATTATGCTGAACAGAGTTTGGAATGACATCCATGGTCCCTTTTTTAGGGCTAATCTCTTTAAAGCTGATCAGGTTTTTATTTTCATCAAGATTTTCTGTAGTTCCGAGCTGATCCTGAAATGCTTTGTAAATCTTTTTATTTTCGATTTCAAAAACCATTTTGTTGACAGAGTTCATCACAGAATTTTTGAATCCGGCATTGGTGGCCGGGTCAAAATACAAATGAATCTCTTTGGTCTTGGAAACCGGCTTTTTAGTGGCCGTTGAATCACTTTCAAGCCCAAAAGAACTGACGATGGCCTGAACTTTTGAATCAATATTTGAATTTAAATCCTGGGTAAGATGCTCAGGAATAACGATAGCCATTTGATAATCTCCGGCAAACACCGCTTTCTGAGCTGATTTCTCATTGAAATTGGTGAGCAGCTGGAAGGTTTTGCTGTTTTCCAGCTCACCTTTTATATTTTTTGAAACCTCTGATTGATCATTGTCAATGAAGATAATAGGGATTTTTGAACCTTCAAGGTTTTTAAAAGTAGAATCCTGAATCAGGGTAATGGTGACAATCAAAAGTAGGGGCATCACGAAAATGATGACGATTCCTCCGATATCTCTTTTCAGAAGAAGAATTTCTTTAACAAAACTTCTCCACAGTTTATACAACAACATCTCTTAGTTCTTTTCCGGTTAATGAAATGAAAACATCCTCAAGGTTTTCAGCATGGGCAATCTGAGCTACGAGCTCTTCAGGAGTTCCCACAGCATGAATTCTTCCTCTGTCGATAATAGCGATTTTGGTACAGAATTCTTCCGCTTCAGAAAGGTGGTGAGAGGTATAAATAATACAGGTACCGTTTTTATTCAGTTCCTGTAAAAAATCAATAATCACTTTCTTTGACTGGACATCTACGCCTACGGTAGGCTCATCCAAAAATAAAACTTTAGGATTGTGAAGCGTTCCGGCGATAAGGTTGCAACGGCGTTTCATTCCTCCGGAAAACTGACCTACCTGCTTATCTGCGAATTTTGAAAGACCCATGATTTCCAGAGACTCATCGATTGCTTTTTTTAGTGTTCTGTGTTTTAAGCCATATAAACTTCCGAAAAACATGAGATTTTCCCGGGCGGTAAGGGTAGGATACAGAGCATATTCCTGAGGAACAATGCCAATGATCTGCCTGATTTTGAAATGATCTTTTTGTGGAGACATACCATTGATCTTAAACTGCCCTGAAGTAGGCTTGATTAATCCGGAGAGCATAGAAATCAGTGTGGTTTTTCCTGCGCCGTTGGGACCGAGAATTCCGTAGATCTCATTTTTATCAATAGTCAAGGAGATATCATTTACAGAAAACTCATCAGAATTTTTGTATTTTTTATATAAATTTTTAACCTCAATCATCGTGTCCGTCATATCAGATTGCATTTCTCAGTTTTTTATAGAAAGCTTCTTCCAGATCGGCTATATGAAGCATTGTTTTTGAAAGTTCCTGATAAATATTGCTTTTTGAGTTTCTGTTTTTATATACTCTGGCAATATCCACGGCAAAATCTCTCCAAAGATCTCCGATGGCTGTAATCTCTTTTGAAAGCTCTTTTAACTGGTCGTTTTTAAGGATGACAGAAGCTTCCTGAAGAAATGCGCCATAGATAAACCTGAATCCTCCGCCTCCGGTTCCTATTTCTTCCTGCATTCTGATCAGCTGGCCCAGATAATGATTGGTCACTTTGGAACCTTTTTTTTCAGCCCATTTCGGGATACTTCTGGCTACCCATCTCATGGCTTTAACTCCGATAAGAGGTACAGGAGCCAGCATATTTTTACAGGTATCTTTAATTCCTTTTTTAATGGCTTCTTCCAGATTGATATTTTCGGGAACATAAATAGGATAATACATATGTCCTTTCGGAGGAAGTGCTCCTTTAGCATATCTTACTTTTTCCAATTCCGATTCTGAAAGAGAAGTGACATAGTCCATTACCGGATCACTGATTAAAAAATTTCCTTCTTCTTTCCCATAAACAACAAGATTGTGGGCATTAAAATGGAATTTATATTCTTCCGGAAAATAGGTCAGATTAAAAACTCCTACCTGTAATCCTGTAGGAATATTTTGCTCAAGATTTCTTTCCAGGGCTTTTTGGGCATCTTTAGGATTTGAAAATTTTTCTCTTTTTATTTTAATTCCTAATCTTTTGGCTGCTTTGCTAAAAATAGCGCCGGGCATCGGGCGATAGCTGAAACCGGGGGCAAAATTCACTTTTAAAAAAGGAAGATATACAAAAAACAATCCGGAACCGATTCCGAAAATCATAGGTTCGCTTAGTTTGAGTCCTTTATTAAGCAGTAGATTAGAGGCAACACCGTTTTCGCAATGTGCAGTCTGATGGTGTTCAAAGTTTAATTTCATTTGCAGCTTGTATCTTTTTCATTGGGAAATGGAATCTGATTCCATTTATTTTCCATCGAAGTTTTTTAATTCATCTACTGAAATTCCAAATGCATCGGCATATTTTTTCAGTGTTGTTTCACTTAGTGTTTTAAATTTTCCGGGTTTAAAGTGTCTTTTCACTCTCCATTGCCACATCCCTACGTATGAAGCAAGAACAGGCAGGTCCATTTTATTCAGTTCCATAAAATAAACGATCGGACTGGCTATATTATTGGCTACATTTTGTTTTGCATCCTGAATTCTTTCATGAATAAGCTCCATGGATTCATCCAAAGCCGCTTTCTTTGCATCCCAGCCTGTGCTGTTGGCGGTAGTATAATTGTCATTTTCATCCGTTACATACAGAACCTCCGTCATATTGGCGGATTTAAGATTGCTTTCGTCTTGAGGTAGGTCTTGTTTTTTCATCTAAATAATATTATTTTTTAGATTCCAGATGAAAAATGGTTCACCTGTTTTGATTATTTTAATCAGGTGGCTAAAATAGTGAAAATACATTATATGTAAATCATATTAAATTCTGAGGAGTTATTGTGAGAGAAAAAGGGGTTATTTGGGATAAAATGCAGATTCATTTAAGATATATTATTGTATTTACTTCCGTTTGAAACCTGTGGAAATTTATAATCGGCTGAGCTTATATCATTTCCGGTTACCGGCAGGCTTTGAGTATTTATTTTTACAGCAGTTGTGATGGGCTCTATGTTTAACTAATGGGGTGGAATAGAATCTTAACTAACAATATTAGTATTTTTGTTATTCCTACTTGTAAGCAGTCGGCTGTAACAAGTATATCCTAGAATAAGACTAATGTTTAAGAAATTTGGATTGAAAAATTAATTAACAAATAACAACTATGAAGAAGTTTTTTATTTCTGTTTCGCTTTTCTGTATGCTGAGTGCAATGGCCCAGAAATTCGATACCCAAAAGCTGACGGATGCTCAGGGATACAACTATGAAACGGTAAAGAATGATCAGGCCGGTGTAAGAGTGTATACGCTGAAAAACGGACTGAAAGTATACCTTGCAAAAAATGAGGATGCTCCGAGAATCCAGACCTATATTCCTGTAAGGACAGGGTCAAATAATGACCCAAGTGATAATACAGGGCTGGCCCACTATCTGGAACATATGATTTTTAAAGGAACCTCGCATTTGGGAACCCAGGATTGGGTAAAGGAAAAGGCTTTGCTGCAACAGATCTCTGATCTTTATGAACAACACAAGGCTGAAAAAGACCCTGCTAAAAAGAAAGATCTTTATAAAAAAATCGATGAGGTTTCTCAGGAAGCTTCGAAATATGCGATTGCTAATGAATATGATAAAGTAATTTCTTCATTAGGAGCTACGGGAACGAATGCTCATACCTGGCTGGATGAAACAGTTTATAAAAATAATATTCCATCCAATGAGCTCGAAAAATGGCTTAAGATAGAGAAAGAGCGTTTTTCAGAACTGGTATTACGCCTTTTCCATACAGAGCTTGAAGCAGTATATGAAGAATATAACAGAGCGCAGGATAATGACGGACGCCTGGTTAATTATGCATTAATGGAAGCTCTTTTCCCTAAGCACCCGAACGGACAGCAAACAACTATCGGAACTTCGGAGCACTTAAAAAGCCCTTCAATGGTTGCAATCCATAAATATTTTGATACCTATTACGTTCCTAATAATATGGCCGTTGTAATGGTAGGTGATCTTGATTTTGACAAAACTATAAAATTAGTTGATCAATATTTCGGTTCTTTCAAATACAAAGAGCTTCCTATGAAGAAGATGGTGACAGAAGAACCGATGACTAAGATTGTCTCCAGAACTGTAAAAAGTCCTTCTACACCAAGAATGACCATGGCCTGGAGAACAGATTCTTACGGAAGTCAGGAAGCAAGACTGGCAGACATCGTTTCTGAAATTTTAAGCAACAGGGGAGATGCGGGATTAATTGACCTTAATATCAATCAGAAACAAAAGACCCTTGGAGCGGGCGCTTATGAATCTCCGTTTAAAATGTACGGAATGTTTGCTCTGGTAGTTACTCCTAAAGAAGGGCAGAGTTTTGATGAAGCCCAAAAACTATTGATGGATCAGCTGGATCTTGTGAAAAAAGGACAATTTCCGGACTGGATGCTTAAGGCGATCGTTAATGATAAGAAGGTTCAGCGTATGAAAGGCTGGGAAACGGCAGACGGGCTGGCTACAGAGCTTTATGGTGCTTATATCAAGGGAAGAACTTGGGAACAGGAGCTTGATGATATTAATCAGTATGAGAAGATCACAAAAACAGATGTTGTGAAATTTGCCAACGATTTTTTTAAAGATAATTATGTAGTCGTTTATAAAGAGAAAGGGGTGAATGATAAGCTTGTCCGTGTAGAAAACCCCGGGATTACACCGATTAAATTAAACAGAGAGGCTCAGTCTCCTTTCCTGAAAGATATTCTAAATACAAAAGTTGCAGAGATCAAACCTGAGTTTGTAGATTATAAAACAGCAATCCAGACTTCTCAGATCAAAGATAAGACGGTAAGCTTTGTAAAAAATAAATATAACGAAGTTGCACAGGTAAGCTATATTTTCCCTTTTGGAACAGACAATGATAAAGAGCTTTCTATTGCAGGAACTCTTTTCGGATATCTTGGGACAGATAAATACACACCGGAACAGTTGAAGGAAGAATTCTATAAACTTGGGATCACCACCAACATCAGAACTACCAATGATCAGATGGTTATTACTTTAACAGGTCTTGAAAGCAATATGAAAAAAGGGGTAGAGCTTATGAACCACTGGATGACAAATGTAAAAGCCGATAAAGCGGTTTATGATCAAACGGTGAAGACTATTTTAGAGGCAAGAGCTGTTGCTAAAAAGGATAAAACAAAAATCATGGCCGCTCTTACTAATTATGCTAAGTATGGTAAAGATTCAAGAATGACGGATATTGTTTCTAAAGACCGTCTTGAAAAGATTGATGTTGCCGAACTGATGAAAAAGGCAAAAACATTAACCCAATATCCTTACCAGATCCTTCTTTACGGACAAGATCAGGCAGGATTGGAAAAAGCAGTGAAACCTTATATCGTTAATACAAGCCTTCAGCCTGCAAAAGCTAAAGTATATACAGAGCCTGCTACCATAGGAAAAGTATACTTTACGAATTATGATATGGTACAGATGGAGATGTCTAAAGTAGCAAAAGGAAGTACGGTGAATCTTAGTAATTTCGGAAAAGCCAACGTTTTCAATGAATACTTCGGAAGGGGGCTTTCCTCTATTGTTTTTCAGGAAATCAGAGAAAGTAAATCTCTGGCTTATACTGCTTATGTCTCTTATGCTAATGCTTCGGAAAAAGGACTTGCCAATTATATTACCAATTATATAGGAACGCAGTCTAATAAACTTCCGCAGGCGGTAACTGCGATGAATGATTTGATGGAAGAATTGCCACAAATTCCGGCACAGTTTGAAAATGCGAAAGGTTCCGCATTAAAACAAATTGCTTCGAACAGAATCAACAGAACGAATATTTTCTTTAGCCAGCTGGCGCTGAAAAAGCTAGGAATTGATTATGATATCAGAAAGGATACCTACGCGGAAATTCAGGGTCTGACATTGCCTCAGCTTACAGGATTTTACAATACTGAAGTAAAACCTGTACAATACAATACGGCAATTATCGGAAAGAAAGAAAATCTGAATATGGAATCTATTCATAAAATGGGTGAGTTCCAGGAGGTGTCTCTTGAAGAGATCTTCGGATACTAATCTCTTTTTAGTCCATAATATGTAAAAAGTGAGGCGGAAACGCCTCACTTTTTTTATTAATAACATGAGCTTACCTCTGATCATGAATGTTTCACGGATTTGTATAATGTTTCACGTGAAATGCATCGGATTGATATATTTTTTATCAGAATTAACAGTGCTTTTTTAAGTGGTTAAGTTGTTGTTTTTTAGATGTTTATTTTATTTGTGTTCAGTGGCTGTCCTGTATGTTTTACGGATTTTTCAATAAAAAATAATATCAATTCCGGGATTCATTTGCTTATTTTTAAACTCAAAATAAGTATCATAAGAAGAAAAAAGCTGCACAGAATGTACAGCTTTTATTATTTTAAATTGAATGTAATTTATACTTAAGATTTTACCTCCTGAATAAACAGGTTTATATCTGCCCTGATCAGTAGTTCATCGTTATTGAACGTCTCACAGAAGATATGACAGATATTTTCAAACTGTGAAACAAGGGATGCTTTTGAGATAATGGTATCACCTACGTTGGGAAGAGCAAAGATCTCGATTTTTTTGATATGGGTAATAAAACCGATCACTCTGGTATCTGCTTCCGGATTTTCAAAGAAACTTTGCCCCAGAATAGAAGAACAGGTTTGTGCCAGATTTTCAATCAGGCCGGCTTCCACAAATTCATTCCGGTGAACAAAGATATTATCTTCTTTTATTTCAAAGGAAGTCACAACTTTTTCTTCCGTTAATTCCAGAATGTAATCTGCCATCAGCATGGGATCACGATGAGGTAAAAAATTGTGTATATTGATAATATGTTCTTCCCTGATTTCCATTAGGCTTATTTTACGGCAGTTTTCATTTGAGATTTTGCAATCACCTCACCATTCAGTCTGGTGATAATATCTACGAGTGTTACTCCCATTACTTCATTAAGAATAGTGACCTCGGAGGTGAGATGGTCTCCTGTTTTAGGCAGAGTTTCCGCCTCGAAGGACTTAATGGCTCCAATATATCCTGTAGGAGCATCCTTTCCGGATAAATAATATTTATAACCGGTGTGTAGTGCTACGCTTTGTGCCTGATGTTCAATTATTCCTGAAGCCTGAAAGTTTCCGTCCTGTACAAAAAGGTTGTCTTCTTTTATTTCAAATGCAGAAATAAGATGATTTTCAGAATATTCTGTAAGCCCGTGTACCATTACAAAGGGGAATCTTTGTGGAATAAGACCTTCAATAAAGTCCTGATCAGATGTGGGGAGTCTGTTTTCCATTAGCAGACAGTTAATAATGCACAAGAATAGGCAAATCTTCCGCTTTCAGGAACACAAAGAAGCACTTTTTCTCCTTTTTTTAATGTTCCGGAATTCATCAGTTCCTCCAAAGCAACAAAAATAGAACCTGCACCAATATTTCCAACGTCAGAAAGGTTATAGAACCATTTCTCCGCAGGAAAGTCCATTCCTTTTTTAGCAAATTCTTCTTTCAGTCCATCTTTAAAATAACCGGAAGAAATATGGGCCAGTACATGGTCTATTTTGTCAGGATCCAGCTGATGCTTGTCAAAAGAAGCTCTTAAGCTTTCAGCACCTTTTACCAGAATGTATTTATCCAGAATTTTAGTGTCCTGTTTTATTGCGAAGATTGATTGCTTCAGCCATTCATCTGAAGGGTAATCTGCCCATGATTTTAGACTTCCGTCTTCCTGTTTTTCGCATCCTGCATACATACATGCCTCGATTTCGTGAGCATAAGAATAAAAATCTATAAATTCAATTCTTAAAGAAGTGCTGTTTTCTCTGGGTTTATTTTCTAACAGAAAAGAACCTGCGCCGTCAGAAAGCATCCATCTTAGGAATTCTCTTTTGAATGCAATGATAGGTCTTTCTTCCAGTAATATTAGATTTTCGGCTTCGTGATTAAATTTGTCTGCAGTCATCCATGCAGACATTCTTTCGGAGCCGGCACATACTGCATTTTGCTGTACACCGGCTTTTACAGAAAGGAAACCGTAATTAAGTGCATTCATTCCGGAATTGCAAAGACCTGTTGAGGTATTGATCTCAATAGATTTTCCAATGTTCAGCTCACCATGAACCATGGAGGCATGGGAAGGCTGAATCTGGTCCGGAGAAGTAGTTCCTACAGATAATAATTTCATATCTTCCTTTTTGAAATTTTCGTCAAAAAGTCCTTCAATTGCTTTTGCGGTAAGCTGCGCATTGGTATGCGTAGGGTTTCCTTCTTTATCCAGAGCGTAATATCTTGTGGTGATTTTATTATTTCTTAAAATAAGTGATTTCGCTTTAGATCGCGCATCATTGATCAGCCCGAGATAAGTTTCCATTTCATCATTCGATACCGGCTCATTAGGTAAGAACTTTGATGCTTTTGTTATAAATACGTCGTACATTCTATTTTAAATTAATTCCTTGTAAATATCTTTTTTGCTTTTGTCTTTTAAACCAAAATATAGGGGTTGTAAGGAGGTGCAAAACCAACACGACAGGTGAGATAATCCATATCGCAGCCATCAAATATACCTTAAAGAATTTTATTAGCAATGGGCGTTTTTCTTTTTTCTTTATAATCAGATTAGACCACACGGTGAAAATTTTATTTCCAACCTTCTCAACCCGCACCAGGAACGGGCGAATTTCTATGGCTCCGTTTTTAACAAGATCCGGCTGTAGCTGCCCCAGGTCGTTATTTCTAAAGTGGTTCTCAATGATTTTCCCATATTTTACAGAGCCTGTAATTTCTTCATCCGAAATACCGGCAGCAGGAAGCATCCCTGATTTTTCTTTCTGTCCCGTGGTCAGCCACCGTAAAATAGTCAGCACACTGGTGTAATTGTCATGTCTGTCTACCAGTGCTATATTTCCTACAAGTTTTGCTTTAAGATCCTTTAAATATACTTTCAGTTTTTCCTGAGAAAGCATCCACATATTTCTGGTTCCTGAAATGGTTACAACCGGAGTGTCTCTCAGGATATTCTCTGCATAGCCACTTTTCAGAAAGGAGATGATAGGGATGGATGGTGTGAGATACCATACCTGATATCCAAACAGAATGAGATCATACTTTTTATTCAGTACTTCTTCTGATGGTGGCAGAATTTCTTTTGGAATCTGTAGATAAGATTCCGGAAAAGTGTTGAAAAAAACATCTCCCGGCCAGGGAAAAGGAAAGTCTTCCTTTAGCTGTATATTATAATAGGTGATATCATATTCTTCCTTTTTGGCTTCAAAAGGCTTGGCGATGTTTCGTACAATCTCCTCCAGTTGACCGGTCTGAGAATAGTATATGACAAGTATATTTTTTTTCATTACTGTTTATTAGCGTTTACAAAAATATGTTTTTCATATTTATTATGAGACTTTAAATACTTTTAATGATTCAGAACTGAATTTTAATGAATGGTTTTGGCTTAACAACGGAGTATTTTGAGTATTAACAAAAATGATGGTGTCAGGTGAAATCCGGATGTCATTCATGTTGAAGTCCGGATCTGAAATAATAAGTACATCAATGTCTTTATTCACTTCCGTAAAGTCTTTAATATAATGCAGTTTTCTTTTTTTAACCAGATAACTGTGTGCTGCGGTTTCTCTTTTCTCGTCATCTTTAATAATGCTGAATATTCTTCTGCCTGCCTGATAAAGAGTCAGAAGAGCATCTTTCTGCCCGAAATCATTGGCAATATGAAGAATGTTAGCATCTTTGGGAATATGTTTATTCAGTTCGAAGTAGACAGATTTATGGGTGTTGAAATCTTCTTTTACTTCTTTTACCACATCACTGTTTTTGTATAAATAACTTAAAAACAGTTTCTTTTTAAAATAATTTTCATCTTCAAGCGTTTCACGTAGTCGGGCAAACTCATCTCTGAAATAGGCATTGATTTTTTTTGTTCTTTCAGAATAATTTTTTCCGAAGCTGATATCGTCTTTACTAATTCTGTCGCCTATTTTTACCGTAATGCTTCCATCGTAAATAATAAAATCTCCTTTGGGTAATACCTCAGAGTTTCCGTGAATATAAATAGGAAGAATATCCAGATTAAATTGTTCTGCAAGATAGAATGCTCCCTTGTGAAACCTTTTAATGTCATTGGTGTAAGATCGTTCTGCTTCAGGAAAAACAACAAGTGAGTAGCCTTGTGCCACTTTTTCTTTCAGTTTATCCATCCCGTTTTCAATACCCTGAGATACAGGAAAGAATCCCAGTGCTCTTACCAGTTTCCCGAAAATAGGGGATTGATATACCCAGTCGTTGACCAGATAGATGATTTTATGAGTCGTCATTGCAATAGCTAATGTATCCAGAAATGACGTATGATTGGCAATGATAACGGCAGGTTTGCTGAAGTCTTCTTCCGGATTTATGATAATCCTTTTCTTAACGAAAGGATTTGAATACAATACCGAGGTTAAAAATTTTGCAAGAATCAGTTTAATAATATTGAGTGTTCTACCCCTGGAATTTTTAACAAAGAAGCTTCCGAACGCTGAAAATAAAAAGCCTCCCACTCCGTAATATAAAAATGAAAGAAGTGAATTGGCAAGCAACCTGAAGGTAATCGGGGAGAGTCCTTTTTTTGCTCTGTTTGTAATCAGTAGCCTAAACCAGAACGGGTATAATGTTGAGGTAATGATGATTACCGAGAACATTCCGATCAGAGCCACCAATGCTAAAGAATGGAGAGCAGGATGTCTGGCAAAGATCAAAGAGCCGATGGAAAGAATGGTGGTGAAAACAGCCAGGATAATTGAAATTCTATAGGTAGGAAGTTCGTTTTTACCGGAAGTGTGTTCTTTTTGCATTGCCTGAGTCAGGAAAATACTGAAGTCATCACCTACCCCGAAGACTAATGTACAGACTACCGTACTGAAGATGTTGAGTTCTAGCCCCAGGAAATATAAAATCCCTGCTGTTACAACTCCCGTTAATACTATGGGAAACATAGTCAGTACAGTCAGTTCAAAGTTTCTGAAGAAGACAATAATTGTTAAAATGATAGCCAGCAGAGAATAATTAATCAGTGTATTAAAATCTCTTTTCAGTAATCCCAGAAAGTTTTCATTCATTTGCTGACGGTCGATAGCAATTGCATCATGTTTCTTTTCAATGTCTTTGATAAAGGAATCTCTTTTTGTTTCATCCACCTTCACGACATTGGATACTGTGTAAAAACCGTTTTCATTACTCAGAAACTCAGAAATCTGCAGAGCTTTTACTTTTTTGTAGTCTTTCAGCGGTAACGCGGAATAATTTTTATTCAGAACATCATTGAAATTATCAAAAGCTGCGCTGTTGAATCCGAACTTGTTTCCATTGGTGATAAGCTCGGAAATGGTCTGTTGTTTTTTATGGGTATCCCAAAAAGCCTTCCATTCATTAATTTTCTTTTGCTGATCTTTTTCAGAAAGCACAATACTTCCGATGGAATTATAACTTAATATTTTCCCTTCTTTCTTTTCTTTTTCAAGAAAATCTGTCAGTTGTGAATTTCTGGTTAGAGCTTCTTCTTCAGAATTTCCGTAAGAAATAGTATAGATAGACTTGGATGTGATATCTGAAAGCTTTTGTAGCTTAGCTTCGCTGAGTTTTAATTCTTTCGGAATGTAGTTCAGGTCCCCGATGTCTTCGTTGAATTTTACATGTCTGAATCCAAATAAACAGGCCAGAATAATTACAGAACAGCCAATAATCAGGGGTTTGTTTTTTTCGTAGGGATAAGAGCCGATCCTATCAATGAAATTTGTGCTGTGTTTTTCACTTGTTTCCTTAGGTTTATAGAGCTGCGGAACAATAATCAATGCTGTGACAGAAGATAAAATCACGGTAATGGCTGCAAAAAGCCCCAGATCTTTTAATGCTTCAGAGCGTACAAAAACCAGGCAGAGAAAAGAAACCGCAGTAGTAGCACTGCTTAAAACAATTGGTTGGGTAATCTCTTTATAAAGTTCTTCAATATTGTTATTGTGCTTATAATGAGTAAGAATATGCAGGGCATAATCAATAGTAATTCCGATAAGAATGGCTCCTACACTTAATGAGATTGCTGAGATTTTATCTTTAATGAAATATAGAATCAGTAAAGCCAGTAAAACGGAAAATACAGTAGGAAGAAAAACGATCACAGGTGTGAAGAAATTCCTGAAATAATAAATCAGTAAGATTAACAGAACGGTCATGGAGATGACTACCGTATTCTGAATATCTTTCTTGATCTGTTTGGCATTGGCCACAGCAATTACAGGGGAACCGAAATAACTGATTTCTGTTTTGCCTCTGAACTCTTTGTTGATGTTCTCTTTTATTAAATTTAATCCGTCAATAAAAGCCTCATTAGATTTGGTATCATTACTTTTATTTTTAGGGTCTATAAATAATAATAGATTTTTTCCGTCTTTGGTAACAATATAGCTGTCTTCAAGTTTGAAGTCTTTACTGATGTTGAGGGCATTCAGTTTTTTTATTCCCAGAAAAGTTAATCCAAGAGGATCTTTTTTGATGAAATTTTTAGTGACAAGACTCGTTGGTGAGACCAGAGAAATATAATTATTTTCTACCTGTTGGGCAATGCTGTCCTTCTGAAGTTTTCTTTCAATTTCTTTATAATCATTTTCATTCAGGAATAAAGGCAGGTTTTGATTGACAAAATCAAACGTTTCGGAAATTTCATTATCATTTACCTTTCCCTGTACAGAACCGATGTATTTTTTCAAAGGCTCAATCTTTTGCAGGAAGGAGTCCGCTGTTTCAGAAAGCTGAAAGCTGTCATCACCGGATTTGTTCTGTATGATAACAATAATCTTGTCTGAGAAGTTTAACTGTTTGAGAACTTTTGCTGTAAGATCAGATTTTTCATTTTTGGGAATGATCTGATTGATATCCTCTTCAAAGTTGATTTTTGAAGCAAAAAAGATACACATTACAGCGATCCCTAATGCAATAAATACAGAAAGGATTTTGTTTCTGGAAATAAGATAATATAAAAATATAAAAAAACGATGCATTACATTATAAAGTCAAGTCTGCAAATTTAAATTTTTAAGTATTAGTTCAAAATAGTTTAGGGGTAAGTTTTGGCTGAAAATCAATAAAATATTCTAGCAGGAATGAAAAAAAAATCTACTTTTGCAAAAGTTCCCTTTTGATAAAATGTATTTTAAAACAAAAAACTTCTTGAGTAAGAAATTGAGATTTTGATATGTTTAAAAAAATTGATGAAAAAATAAACGGACTTTTATTGGTCATAATTTTCCCTTTCCTGCTTTTCGCTATGGCATACTACGGGTTTGAAACTTCGTATGTTTTGTGGATAAAATCTGCAGAAAAGGCTCCGGATTTTATGTTTACTTCCGTATATGCTTACCGGGTGATTCCAAATTTTCTCAGTGTGCACGTGACGGAGATTTTCACGTATGTTGTTGAAAATTATACTCCTTTTCTGAAAAAAACATTGTCAAAAAGCGGATCTTATTTTTATCATAGCACCTTTCTCATCAATGCTTTCTTTTTTATTCTATCATCTATTATTTTAGATAAAATCTTACAACTGAAATCAGCAGGGTTGCTGTTAAATTCCAGAGTCAGAATGTTGGTTCATCTGTTGGCGGTTTTTCTGATTGTAATCGTTCAGTATGTTCCGACCAATTGTGATCTTATTGCTATTTTCTTTTACCTGTGGGGTATTTTTCTTAGCTTACAATATTTTCATAAAAGAGAGACCATGAGTTTAATTACTTTGTGTATAGTGATTTTTGTTTCAACATTCGTAAGGGAAACGGCCTGCCTGAATATTGCTTTTTTTGCCGCCGTATTTTTTGATTGGAATACATTTAAAAATAAAGACTACAGGTCTGTAAGAGATATTTTCTTTGTTTTCGCTGCATTTTGTGTGGCTTATATAGGCTTGAGGCTGAGCATCTCTCAGAAGTCTTCTTTTTTTGAGGGGATCTATTTTCTTAAAAACTTTACAAGTTTTTATAATCTGGCAGGGTTGCTTTTTGGGATTATAGGATTTTATTTTAGTTATATACTGTGCAGCGAATCCGGCTCTAAACTTGTTTTTAAAAAATTTCTTTTCTTTTCGTTACCTTACCTTGCCATGATTACAATGGTAGGCCTTTTTTGGGAAACAAGATTGTTTTTACCCTTAATTCTTACAGGAATTGTGATCGCTTCACATCAGTTTAAAAATTTTATACCGAATCAATGAGTTTATTGCATCCATATTATATAATCGCCATTGTTTATATGCTGTTTTTCAGTATTCAGGAAGTCTTTGGCAGAAAGGTGGAAAAGAAGTGGTTCTGGTTTCTAGGGGTTTATCTGATTCTTATTGCGGGTCTTCGTGATAATGTAGGGCCTGATTATGGAAGTTATCGGGGAATTTATATTTATTCTGATACAAAAAGTTATCTAAGTATTATTATGAAAGCCCTTCATATGGAAGGACCTGAGCATTTGGATGTGGAATGGCTCTATACGTTGATAAATAAGATTTTACTTAACGTCTTTGACGCACCTTTTTATATGCTTACCCTGGTCATTGCTATTTTTGCAGTATTCTTCAAAGTAGAATATACAGATGATAATACATTCTATCCCTTTACTTTTACATTGTTGATTTTTATTCCCGGATTTTTTATTGGTGAAAGCGGACAGATCAGGCAGAATTTAGGGACCTTTATGGTGTATTTTGCCATACGGTATATTAAAGAACGAAAATTCTGGCATTACCTTTTCTTTATATTACTGGCAGCCGGAATACATAGTGTCAGTTATTTGTTTTTACCAATGTACTGGCTTGTTCGCATTCCGTTGAATAAGATTACCATGCTGATACTGATTATTACCTCGATATTTTTATCTCCGTTTGAAGTATACAGAACTTTTGGAAGTTTTCTGGATGGTGTCGCCGGAAGTACGATGCTGGTGGAAGGGTTTAACGGGTATATGGATGAATCTATTCAGAGGCTGAACGGCGGTTTTGGAATTCCCGAAGCCATGATGGCTATTCTGACTTTTTTCCTGTTTGCTTTTGATACCAAAATGAAAGAGCTCTATCCTTATTATGAATATCATAGAGCCTATGCTGTTATCGGGATTTGCTTTTATTTTATCTTTAGAAATAATCCTATCTTTTCATCAAGATTGGCCGGAGCGTTTATCGGATTCTCCTATTTGCTGATTCCTAATGCTATGTATGTAGTTTCAGCCAATGTTAAAAGAATGATTTATGCATTTATTATAGCGCTTACTATTTTCAATTTTGTAGTTTTCTCCGCTTTCAATAATATAAAAGCAGGAAGATTTACTATTGATTTATATAAAAATTATTTACTTCCATAGTGTTGTCTTATTTTTTTACAAAAAGCTTATTAACATTAAAAATATAAAATAAAAAGTGGTATTAATGCCACTTTTTTCTTTTGGTGTATTTTTTGATCGTGTTAATTTTAAATTATTGATTTTTTATTCATAAAGCGATTGAATTGAACTATTTGGTGTTAGTTCGGTTTATGTTGTGTTTGTTTATGAAAACGTAGCGTATTTTATATTAAAGGTGTAAAGGTGTGCTGGTGTTTGTATAAATATCAGTAAGATGAAAAAATCAGTGTTTAAAACGTTAGTGGCAATGATTTGCCTAGTGTTGATATGTATAGGCTCTGTTTATGGTATAGAGCTTAAAAAACGGGAGGTTAGGGTTGAGAAACTTCACAAAAATTATACGGATACGATTGCCGTTATCTCTCGGTCAAAGGATGGAAATACCCGCAATTCTGATCACTTCCGTATAAAGCGGGATAAGAAAGCGATGCATGTAGGCTTTTCAGACTACAAAAATAATCAGAAGGTCAGCAGAAAGATTTATGATGATGGAAGAGACTGGACAAAAGCTCCTAATAGTTATTTTTTTGATCCAAGTCAGAATAATGAAGGTTTGTATGTTCCTGTAAAGAAGGCATATGTCATGTGGCTGCAGGATAAAATCCTCGGAGGTTCGGGAATTCCTGCCGGAAAAGTTACGGCAGATGTTCTTTGGGAAGATAATCCGGGGCTGATAAAGTCAGGTGTAGGATATGTCCTGGAAATAATAGATTCCGGAGAAAATGCTAAAATAAAAGTCCCCATTAATAAATCTAAAGAAGGAAATGCTGTTGTTGCTTTGAAAATTAATGATGAAGTCTTCTGGTCATGGCATATTTGGGTAACGGATACTCCTGAGAATGGTTCAACTTACAAAAGTTTTACCGGAGTATCAAGACAACGGACGAACGGAGTTACAGAGAAGATTCCGGACGCCGAATGGAAGTGGATGGACAGGAATCTGGGTGCTCTCGGCAATTCAATCACATCCGCAGAATGGAATAAAAACGGAGGTTTGCTTTATCAATGGGGAAGAAAAGATCCTATTCCGCCACTGGCTTTAAAAGGGAATGATTTTTATGAAGTTTCCGGATCAATAGGAAGAGTAAGACACAGAGATGCTAAAAATTTTACAGGGGCTGTGAAAATTGATGATCTTAGAAAATTTGTACTGCTTTCCAATGCTGAAGTAGGTAATAATATCAGGCTGTCTGTCAAAAATCCGCTAAGCCTTATTTATGTTAATAAAGACGATAACTCAGGGCCTGCTTATTATAATAACAATACAGCGCTGATGGTCAACTGGTTCGGAAAATCAGCTTCCATCCCGGATGCACAGCTTTCTGAGCTGAATTTATGGTCAGATAATTCTCAGGGAAAAATTGATGTTAATTATAATGATGACGGAAATGCAAGACCCTACAGGGATAAATCTTCCTATGACCCCTGTCCGAATGGTTGGCGAATTCCTTCAGTACTGGTAGCCAATCTGGCATCTCAAACTTATATAGATGATGTAAGAATAGACTTTTCACCCTTTGGAGTGAGAACAAATATGAGTAAAAATACTTTTGAGACTAATAAATATCATATAATCAAGCCAACGGATGCCAATACTCCGGATTATATGAAGGGGTTTAAATTATATGCCAACACAGGGTTTGATTTGTCCAGTGTGAATGGTTTGAATATGGGTGTGTTTCCGGGGACGGGGCAATTGGGGCTTACGGTTCATTTAGGACAATATACAGATCAGCACCATACCGGTTTGTGGACGGCAACTATGGCCAAGCATTTCGATAATACGCCGGTAGTTGGAGCAAGAACACTTTTTATGGTTCCAGATAAAGATCAGCCGGATATTCCTGATGCTGCTTTTCCCGCTATCAAAGGCAGGTACTGGTATATGCCCTTAGCAACCGGAGAAACTTCGGGAGCTAATGCATGCCGGTGTATAAAAGATCCTTTATATGTGCTGGATAATTATGACTTTCCCACGGAATATTTACCTCCTGTTGTTGAATTCAGAGAGGGAATGAATAATCCGAATACCTATCAGATTGTAAAAAGCGCAACAGCCACTACTCTTGAGATTCCTGTAAACAAGGCATTCTCTGTTCAAAGTGAAATTTTAAATAATAGAGATATTCTTTCTCCGCTGAATTTTAATAATTTAAAAGCTAACGTTCTCTGGAGTACAAATTCAGGCCTGATAAGTAAAATAACAATTCCTAATGCTTCGCCAGGTTCACTTTCCGGAATTTCAAATACTAAAATTGTTGTTGTGGTTACCCCCAATCAAAGTGGAAATGCAGTAGTAACTTTGCATAACGGAAGTATTGCAAATCCTGTTTATTGGAGCTGGCATATTTGGGTTACGGATACTCCGGTCGCTTCCATTTCTTACACCACCGAACTGCCGAATACGGATGCTGTGAATTACGTAAATTATGTTGATAAAGGATCAGGTCCATTGCAGACAGAGTTTATGGACCGGAACCTTGGTGCTACCGATGCTTTTCCGTTAATTGCCAATCCGTTAACTCCTACCGCGGCAGAACTGTCAAAAATTCGGGCTTCAACAGGAATGCACTATCAATGGGGAAGAAAAGATCCGATTCCCACTTTTCAGTATGCTGATAACAGAGCTTCTTATAATATATTTTTAGGAAGTACAGCGGCAGACGGAACGGTAAGCTATACGACCCTGACCTCGGCAACTTATAATAATTTCCCCGGAAACTATATTGTGCCGTTTAATACCTATACAAATGCTGCCAATGCCAATGTGGTGACTTCAGATAAAATTGCAGATAAAATTTCAAAAGTTTTAACTTATTCTGTACGAAATCCTTTGGTATACATGATTCCGAGTACTTTTGCTCCTTTTAACAGTGCTGCTCCCAATTTTACAAACGGAACAGACTGGCTGGCCAATGAACCTAATCTGGCGCCCGACAGATGGGGAAGAGCAACTAAAAAATCACCTTTTGATCCGTGTCCTGACGGATGGAGAATTCCGGATGTCATAGGGACTGCCATTACAGCGAATCAGGATTTTGGAATTTCCCCGTGGTATAAAAAAGATAAAAATGTAGCAACGTCGTATAGTATACTTACAGATTATTTAGGGACACGGGTAAGAAATCCCAGTACGACAACTACAATTGGATATACCTTTGATGACCGGTCATACAGAATCGGGACATATCCGAATTCAGGCTCGCGAGGATTCAGAAGTGTGACCGGTAATCAAAGCGCAGCAGGAAATTATAATGTTATTAATTTCCAATATCCCGGAATCTGGACGGGAGCTCTGCTTTCAAATTACATAGGAAGGCCCATTGGTGTTCTGTGGGATGCGGCTTCTTCCACAAACCGGATGATTGCTTTTCATGATAATAATGATCCTTATTTCGGAATGAATTGCAGATGTGTAAAAATGAAATCTGATGCCAATGGTAATGAATCAGGGCCTATTCCTAAAGATCAGGTCACGGTTTCATCTGCATTGACAAGGGAGTTGATAACTTTTCGTGAAGAAGAGGTTAATGAAAAAAAATAAATGTGCGGGAGCAGAACTGAAAATATGCCGGTTCCATATGGGGCCGGCTTTATGGTTGTGTATTGTAGGCTGAACATGTCATTCACTCTTAAACAATGATCATGAATTAATCCTGTTAAAAAAAAGAAATATATGCTTATGAATATTTGTAAATTCATAATTTTAGGACTTATAAAAAATGAGCAGCAGCCAGTTTTCCAGGTTGTTTCTTTTTACAGGTTTTAAAAATACACTATGAGGTTAGAGAAATTTATACACTGTTTTAATATTAAGATCTTTATTTATTTTCTTATTGCAGTTACTGCCATTTATACTCTCGCTTTTACCTATATCTATAATTTTAAAGATGACGGATATATTCTCGCAGACTGGCTGATCAATTATGAAGACGGCGGGTTTAAAAGAAGAGGGCTTTCCGGAAGTTTTTTCTTTATTTTACAGGATCTTACAGGACTGAGGCTTAATTATATTGTTTACTTTTTTCAATTTTTAATTATTGCCGGATTCTTCTGGTACTATACAAAGCTGATCCGGTATAAGGTAACGGACTTTCTTTATCTGTCATTGTTGATGTCTGCTATAGGTTTTATCGGATTATTAAATACGGTAACCTATGTAGGAAAAAAAGAATTCATTGTCTTTCTGTTGTTTACTTATTTTGTTTACTTACTGGATCATGATAAACTTTCCAAAACAAAAGAGTATATTTTTTGCGTATTGCTTTGTATCAGTACATTATTGCATGAGGTGACACTCTTTTATATTCCTTATTTTGCCATTGCACTTTATTTAAAAAGAGGAAAGCTGGAGTATGCCGGATATATAAAATATTTTATAGCCGCTGGAGTACCGGCTGTGCTGATTATCCTTTTTGGTAAAAATGTCAATGAGGGTATGTCTCTGGAGATTTTAAATAAAAGAGGAGTACACCCTACCTATGGTATTTTTTATTGGAGTATTGATGAAAGACAATATATAAAGGAACATGCCAAAGAATATAGACTTTATTTTGTAAGTCTGGCAATAAGTGTTTTTCATATAGGGTATTATTTCAAATATCTAAATAACCGAAAGATTTTATCTATTTTGTTGATCGGTGCACTTTTGTTTTCATTACCACTCTTTTATCTGGCTATAGACTGGGGAAGGTGGATGTATATCCATATGATGCTTATGATTGTGCTTTTTGCTTTAGTGCTGAGGAATGGGCGCTCAATTTATGTTTATGAACCCATCATGGTCAACAAGAAGTTTTACGTGGTGCTAAGTATCATAATCTTCTCATTACTATATAGAGTGGAGATGTCAGGATGGGGTTTTACATTCGAAGGAATCCTTTACAGGGTCTTTGTTGCCCCTTTAGAATTGCTAAATAAAATTTGATTATAAAAAGTATATAATAAAAAAGCTTTACTTTTGCAAAAAATTTTTAGAATGTCGAAAAATTTAGTAATCGTCGAGTCCCCGGCAAAAGCAAAAACTATTCAGAAATATTTAGGAAAGGATTTTGAAGTGAAATCCAGTTTCGGACATATCCGGGATTTGCCTAAAAAAGGTATGGGAATAGACCTTGCTACATTCAGCCCTGATTACGAAGTTTCCGCAGATAAAAAGAAATTAGTAACGGAATTAAAGGCAGCAGTAAAGAAAGCGGAGATGGTGTGGCTGGCTTCCGATGAAGACCGTGAGGGAGAAGCTATTGCATGGCACTTAGCCGATGAATTAAAACTGAAGCCTGAAAACAGAAAAAGAATTGTTTTCCATGAAATTACTAAAAATGCCATTCTAAAAGCAATAGATAATCCAAGAGATATTGATCAGAATCTCGTAAATGCCCAACAGGCAAGAAGAGTTTTAGATAGAATTGTAGGTTTTGAAATGTCACCGGTATTGTGGAAGAAAGTAAAACCAGGGTTGTCTGCAGGAAGGGTGCAGTCTGTTGCTGTAAGATTAATAGTAGAAAGAGAAAAAGAAATCCGTGAGTTTACGCCAAAAGCAAGCTTTAAACTGGATGGAATTTTCTTACATAATGCAGAACAGGAAATTGCCGCAAAACTTAAAAAAGACTTCGATAAAGAAGCAGATGCTGAAAAATTCCTTGAACAGGCAAAAACAACGGAGTTTAAAGTTCTCAATGTTGAAACCAAGCCCGGAATGCGTTCTGCATCGGCTCCATTTACCACTTCCACATTACAGCAGGAAGCTTCTTCAAGATTAGGGTATAATGTGACTAATACGATGCGTCTGGCGCAAAGATTATATGAAGAAGGGTTTATTACTTATATGAGAACAGACTCGGTAAACCTTTCTCAGGAAGCGATTGAAGGAGCAAAAAAACAAATTATTTCAGAATACGGTGCCGAATATTCTTCACCAAGAAATTATACAACAAAGTCTGCATCTGCACAGGAAGCTCACGAAGCGATCCGTCCTACGGATTTTGGCGTGACAAGTATTAGTGATGCTCAGCTGAACAAACTGTATCAATTGATATACAGAAGAACACTTGCTTCCCAGATGGCAAATGCCAAGATTGAAAAAACAGTTATTGAAATCGGAAATGCTTCCTTACCGCATCATTTTGAAGCACAGGGAGAAGTAATTATATTTGACGGATTTTTAAAAGCTTATGGTATTGTAAAGACGGAAGAAGATGATGAAGAAAACAATGAAAAGCTATTGCCAAAAGTAAAAGTTGGTGAAATTCTAAGCTATAAAACAATCACCGCTACTGAAAAATTTACCAGACCAAGTGCAAGATATACGGAAGCGGGTCTGGTAAGAAAACTTGAGGAATTAGGGATTGGTAGACCTTCTACTTATGCGCCTACGATTCAGACGATCCAGAACAGAGAATATGTTGATAAACGTGAGATTGAACCACACACCCGTGAAGTCATTAAAATGTCTCTGGTGAAAGATAAAATCAAGAAAGTGGTTCTCAGCGAAAAGTTCGGAGGTGATAAAAATAAATTTATTCCTACCGATATAGGAGAAGTCGTGAATGACTTCCTTACAGATAACTTTACGGAAATCCTGGATTATGGTTTTACAGCAAGAGTAGAAGAAAGTTTTGACGAAATTGCGAGCGGAGATCAGAAGTGGAAAGAAATGATGACGAATTTCTACTCCAAATTCCACCCGAGAATTGAAGATGTAGAGGAAAATGCTGATCGTGCAACCGGAGACAGGTTGTTAGGAGTAGATCCTAAAACAGGTAAAAATGTACATGCCCGAATCGGCAGATTTGGAGCAATGATTCAGATCGGAGAAACAGATGATGAGGAAAAACCAATTTTTGCCTCATTAATGGCAGGTCAGAATATTGCAACCATTACTTTTGAAGAAGCACTTGAGCTGTTCAAATTACCTTTTGATTTAAGTGAAGTAGACGGACAGCCGGTTTCTGTAGGAGTAGGAAGATTTGGTCCTTATGTAAAATGGGGAGAAACATATATCAGTATTCCAAAGGGTGAAGATCCGCTTTCGGTAGACCAAAACCGCGCAGAAGAAATCATCAGCGAAAAGAAAAAAGCTGATGCCCCGATTGCTACTTATAAAGGTGAGCCGGTAACGAAAGGAACAGGAAGGTTTGGACCATTTATTAAATACAAAGATATTTTTGTAAATGTTCCTAAAAAATACAATTTTGATAACCTTTCTCAAACGGATATCAATGAGCTGATTGATGCTAAACTGGAAAAAGAAGCCAACCGCTATATCCAACAATGGGAGAAAGAAAAGATTTCCCTTGAAAACGGGAGGTGGGGTCCTTTCATTAAATTTGGAAAAGCAATGTTTAAAATTCCAAAGAAAAGTGATGACACCAAATATGATGCGGAAGAACTGAAAGAGGTTTCTCTGGATGAAGTAAAAAAATGGATCACGGATCAGGATAAAAATGCTTTTGCAGAAAAGAAAAAACCAGCGGCTAAAAAAACAACTGCAGCCAAGAAAACAACTGCTGTAAAAAAGCCTGCCGCCAAAAAGAAATAATATCAAAAAATACCATAGAGCCGTTAACAGAAATGTTGACGGTTTTTTTTATGAACAAAAGTATCACAGCCTCATGTCTTCCTATGGTTTTTTTGTATGTTTGTTATATCAAGAAATTAATAAGTTATTACATTTTAAGTTAGAATATGGATTTTGAAGACTTTATCATTTCACCAAGAAATTTCAAAACAGAAAGCTGGCAAATCGGTAATCGTATCACAAAAGATATAAAAGAAGACAGTATTGTGCTTTTATTCGTGTCGGACTACAGAGGAGCAAACGGAGAGGCGGAAGTACAGGATTTTACAGCGGTCAGAAAGGAATTTTACAAACTGTCACAGTTGGATTTTGACATTCCGGTTGTGGATCTTGGGGATTTGGTGTCCGGAAAATCTGTTCAGGATTCTCATTATATTCTGCAGGAAGTTTTATCTGCCTGTCATTATAAAAGAGCACTTCCGGTGATTATCGGCGGATCCAACGACTTTGCATTTTCTCTCTTTTCAGCATTGAATTTTCATCGAAAAGAGATCAATTATACCCAGGTAAGCAATATTATTTCTCTTAAACAAGGTGAAAATATTAATGAACATACCTTTTTGAGTAAAATTTTCGGAGCCAAGAATTTTTCTATTAAAAACTATCATCATCTAGGATATCAGAAACATTTGAATGAAATGGATTCTGTACGATTGATTAAAGAAGTAGAGTTCGATATCATTCGTCTGGCCGAAATGATGAATTCCACTGAGAAAACAGAGCCTTTTTTCAGAAAAGCAGATCTGGTGACTGTCAATTGTGATGCTATCGAAAGTTTTAGTGAGCCTTTTTCAATGAATCCGCAGGTAAATGGATTAAACAGAAGAGAGGTCTGCGCTTATATGAAAGAAATCGGATTAAGTGAAAACCTGAAATCTGTAGGTATCTTTAATTATAATATTTATTCGGAAAATCAGCTGAATCATCAGTTGCTAGCGCAGATGTTATGGTATCTGATTGAAGGTATTAATATTCAGCGGTCACATCCGAAAGAAAGACATTACGAATTGTTCTATGTTCTGGTAGATGACAGACAATATGCTTTTAAAAGGGATACCTTCAGCAATTTGTGGTATTTTGGTGAAGATGAAAATATAGAAAACTGTGTCCCATGTTCCAGAAGGGATTTTGATGATGCCAAAAAAGGCTGGCTGAATGCAAGACTGATGAAATTTTAATGTATGATAAACGTTCCCTCAAAAGTTTCCATCATTGTTCCCGTTTATAATGTCGAAAATTATTTGGCAACATGTTTAAATTCTTTAGTTCATCAAAGTCTTCAGAATATTGAGATTATTGTTGTAAACGATGGAAGTACGGATCAGTCTGAAGAGATTATTCAGAATTTTGCCAGGGAATATCCTGAAAAAATAAAAGCTTTTACCAAAGAGAACGGAGGGTTAAGTGATGCCCGCAATTTCGGACTTGATCATACAACAGGGGATTACATAGGTTTTGTAGACAGTGATGATTATGTTACGGAAACTATGTTTGAAGATATGTTGTTTCTGGCAGAAAAACATCAGGCTAATATGGTGATCTGCAATATTCAGAAAGTAGATCAAAACGGAAAGATTACTCAAAAGCTGACTCAGATTCCCAATATGTCTGAGAGCATCTGTCTGGAAGAAAATTTTTCCGTATTTGCAGATCTGAGCTATTTTGCCTGTAATAAATTATTTAAAAGAGACCTTTTTACCGGGAAAAGATTTAAAAAAGGAGTGCATTTTGAGGATATTCAGCTCATTCCCCAGCTTTTATTGGACTGTACTCATATTGCCCAGACCCAAAATTTCCATTATCAGTATCTTGAACGGACTGATTCTATTACAAAAACTCATACCGAGAAGGGACTCGATATTCTTAAAGCAGTAGCTGATGTGGAACACGCTTTTGAGCGATCCGTATATTCAAATAAAAGAAAAGAACTGAAAAATTTTCAGATTTTTGAAGGAGTGTATTCTTTTCTGGCCTATCTGGCCTTTGTAAAAGAAGAGAAAGTCTTCTATGAAATGGCTGATCAGCTGAGCGTTTTTATTAAAAAAAGAGAGATAAAAATTCAAGATATATTGAACTATAGTCGTTTTGGTAAGAATTATCTTTTATCTTTGCCAGTGAAGAAAAAGATTTTTTATCTCTTATTTTTTGCAGGACAAAAGAAATTGATAAGAAAATTGATATAAACACAAATGTAAGTGCTATTGTTTCGAACACTAGAAAAATTATAATGAAGATTATCGATGAATCTGCACTATGATTTTTCATTTGAAGCATAGATGTACTGGATAAGAAAAAGAATGAAAAATTTTGAATTGTTCTTAAGCGGGTCGGGGATCCCTATTTTCTACTTGAAAATAGGATTAGGTTTTGTATTCTCTTTTTTAATAACCTTTTTTTCCATCCCTACTATTGTTAAAATTTCCAGAAGGAAAAACCTTATGGATGAACCGGGAATAAGAAGTTCCCATCTCAGAAAAATTCCTAACCTTGGCGGAATTGCCATTTTCTATTCCATAGGGATTTGTGCTTCCATATTTGCTTATGAGCTGTTTGATCTCTATAAATTCTTATTTGCTTCATTGATTATTCTCTTATATGTGGGGGTAATGGATGATATTGTGGTGATGAGAGCCTATAAAAAGCTGGTCGCACAAATAGTTGTATCATCATTAGTGGTTATCGGATCAGATATCAGGATAAGAAGCTTATTTGGTATTTTCGGAGTATATGAACTCGAATATTTTGTGAGCATTGTTTTCAGTATTATAACATTTATTGTGCTGATTAATGCTTTCAACCTGATAGATGGTATTGATGGTCTGGCAGGCGGGTATTCTGTGATTTGCAGTGCGTTTTTCGGTATTAGTTACTACAGACTGGGGGAATACAATTATCCGCTGGTTATATTATCTGTCGTAATTATAGGTACAGTCATGGCATTTTTATACTACAATCTGTCAAATTATAGGACGAATAAAATTTTTATGGGGGATACCGGTTCTATGTTGCTGGGTTTCTTGCTGGCTTTCACCTCTATCTGTTTTATCGATATTTTTATTGATAAAAAAATGGCAGATGTTCCGAGGTATCATTTACAATCCGCTCCTGTGGTTGCTGTTGCTATCCTGATTCTTCCCATTGTGGATACATTAAACGTAATCGTAGTAAGGCTTCTGAATAAAAAATCTCCATTTGATGCGGATAAAAACCATATTCACCATAAATTGTTAAAACTTGGCTTCACACACAGAAGATCATCGTTTTATATCATTGTTTATTATCTGATGATTGTGGCGATAGCTTATTATTTAAGACACACAAATGTGAATATCTTATTGCTGATTATCATTTTACTAGGCTTTTTAGGAGCTTATTTACCTGATTTGCTGTATCGTTTAAAAAACAATAAAAATTAATAATTTAATCTTTACTTTTGTAAACATATCTAAATATGATGAAGAACTTTAAATATTTATTTTTAATCCTACCCTTTTTACTTACTTCCTGCATTACCCCAAAAGATGTAAGGTATCTGCAGCCAAGTGAAAGTCTTGTCATTAACGAAGAAGGTCTTGTTCCCTACAATATACCTGTTTATCGGATTACAAAAAATGACATCCTCAATCTTAATATTGTTACCACTCCAAAAGGAGATGCCGCACAATTCTATTCTTCCAATAATACATCGGGAGGAGTGGGAGTTCCTCCGCAAAATACAGGCGCCATTGCCGGAGGAAGAGCCCTTGGCGGAAACGGAGGTGGAGGAGGGGCCAGCATGGGAGGAAATATTAATTTCTATTTTAACGGACTTAAAGTAGACTCCAACGGAGATGTTAATGTTTTTGGAATCGGGTATATTAAGGCAGAAGGAAGAACATTGGACGATGTAAAAACAGAGATACAGACTAAAGTCAATGAAAACTTTCAGGATGGTAAATCAGAAGTAAGATTAAATACTGACGGTATTACGTATTATATTCTCGGAGATGTGGAAACTACAGGTCTTTCCGGTGAAAAAGTAGCTCACAAAAATACAATGACAATCACTGAAGCTTTAGCTATTAATGGTGGTTTAAACAGAACTGTTGATAGAAAGAGTGTTGTGATTCACAGAAAATTACCTGAAGGAATTAAAATAGCCAAAATAGATCTTACCCGTGAGGATCTTATGAACTCACCGTATTATTATGTACAAAATGGTGATGAGATTTATCTGAATACCAGAAAGAAGAGTCTGAATGGTTTCGGAAAAGATCCTATTCAGACATTGCTTACCAGTGTGACGGCAATTACCACTGCGTTAACTTTATACACAATCCTGCAAAGACTTTAATCTCATGATTCCAGAAAACGACATTAAAGCAGGACAAGGCAACTCCTCCAAAGATAAGTACGGGGCGTTTGCATTATTTGATATTGAACATTTTTTAAGAAGATTACTTAAAAACTGGTACTGGTTTGTGATTATGCTGTTTATCGGCTATGCTATTTCCTGGATTTATAGTAAATATTATGCACAAAGTATATTTGCTTCAGATATATCCTTAAGTACATCTAATAATACTGCAAGCTTTTTACAACCTACCCAGGCAAGTCAATCTATTAACTTTATCTGGGGACAAAACGGTAATCAGGACGGTATATTCTTAAAAAAAATGCTTTTATCAAGATCTCATAACGAGTTTTTGGTGAAAGAGCTGGATCTTTTTGTTAATTATTCCACAAAAGGACTGATAAAATCTACCTACTTGGATAAAGATGATTCTCCTGTTTTTTTACAGATAGATAAGAAACATCTTCAGCAGATTAATTATTCTTTTACACTGGTTCCAAAAGGTGGTGGAACTTATGAAGTCGTTTTGCCGGAAGAAGGAGAATCTACAAGTTTATATAATTTCGAAACCGAAGGATTTCAGACAATTAATGCATATGCCAGACCTGCTAATAAAATCATCAGAGTCAATGAATGGTATAATTCACCTAATTTAAGATTCAGATTACTTCAAAACCCGGTTAGTCCTAAAATCAAACTGGATAATGTTATTGTAAGTCTGAATTCAGTAAACCAAAGCGTTAATGAAATTATTTCTACCATTGCCGTTGATTTCGATAAAGAGATTAATAGTATTATGGTTATTACTAAAAAAGGGTACAATCTTAACAGTACGGTTAACTTTTTGAATAAATCTGTCGCAGAATTACAGAAAAAGAGACTTGCTGATAAAAACATAGTGAATAAAAATACGGATCTTTATCTGCAGGGAAATCTGGATAAAATTCGTAAAAAACTGGACTCCAGTGCATATGTCCTGAATTACTTAAAGACTTCGGAAAAACTTTATAACATTAAGGACAGGGATGAAAAATCACTGGATAAAATCAAAGAGTTAGAAGCAAAAAAAGCTGATATTGTCAGTAAAATAAGTTCTTTAAATAGCATTAAAAATACCCTCCAGTCTCAGGATTTTGATAAAATGATCGGTACCAATGCTGCTGGCTTTGAAGACGGAATGTTCACGGCAACAGTTACTGAACTGAAAGCATTGTACACCAAAAGGTCAGAAATGGCTGCGATCTATAAGCCTAACTCTGAGCCCATGAAAGAGGTGAACAGATTGATTAACGAAGCTAAAATGGGAGCATCGAATAGTCTGAGAAATTATTACGGCAGATATTATGATGAAATCAATAAAATTGATCGTGAGGTAGGTAATGCCAATGCTGATCTTGCTTCCTATCCGGAAAAAGAAAGGAAATATCTTGATGCGGAAAGAGGTTATAATATGATTGAAGCTACCTATAACAGTCTTTTGAGCAGACAAAATGATACCCAGATGAGAATGGCAACCAATCAATCTGATATCAGTGTCATTGACCCTGCAAAAAATCTGGGACAACATCCTATTGGCCCTAATGTAAGACTGGCAAGGATCAGTATCATATCAGGAATGCTTCTGCTGCCTTTGGTATTTATTCTCATCGGAGAACTACTTGATAGTAAGATCAGAAATATTAAAGAGCTGATAAGTGCCACTAAAATTCCATTATTGGGAGTTATCGGAAACAACAGCAACGAAAGTATGCTTACCGTACTGGAACAGCCTAAGTCCTCCGTTTCGGAAGCGTTTAGAGGAATCAGGGCTAATATGAGGTTCCTGATCGATAATGAAAGTGAAAAAGGAAAAATGATATTGGTAACTTCTTCCATCGGTGGAGAAGGTAAAACTTATGTTTCCATCAACTTGGCTTCTGTAATAGGCTTAAGTGATAAAAAAACAATCCTTTTAGGAATGGATCTTAGAAAACCTAAAATCTTTGGTGATTTTAAAATTGATAATAAATATGGTATTTCAAATTATCTTACCGGAGAAGTAGAAATAGATCAGATCCTTAATAAAACAAAAATTCCGAATCTGGATGTGGCAACTTCGGGACCCATTCCACCCAACCCGTCTGAACTTTTAATGAGTCAGAGAAATATCAAATTTATAGAAGAATTGAAAGAAAAGTATGATTTTATCATCATCGATTCACCACCTGTAGGTCTGGTAGCGGACTCTTATGAATTAATGAAATATTCTGATGCCAATCTTTATGTTGTGCGCCATGAATACACAGAAAAATATATGCTGAAGATGGTAACCGATAAATATCATAACAATGAAATTGATCATTTAGGCCTTATCTATAATGATTATAATACAAAACAGGGATATGGTTACGGATATGGCTATGGATACGGCTATGGCTATGGATACGGTTATTTTGATGATGATAAAAATTATAAAGAACCCCTATTAATTAGGATCAGGAACAGAGTACGAACATTGTTTAATAAAAATTAGAGCCTTAAACCCTCATCTAATGGGGGTTTTCTCATATATTATTTATTTTCAATCTGAGAAAAAAAGAATATTTTTGCCACTTTGCCGTTTACTTTATAACAAATTATGTTTTTTTGTTTATTTTTAACTAAACATTAAGATTATCATTAATATAAAAATGTTTTATATTTGCAAAAATTAAATTTTAAAATAACCATAAATCCATATTCTTTTATGAATAAAAAATTATTGTTTAGCTTCCTCGCCTTCCTTGGAGTGGTGAGTGTTAAAGCACAAAGAAACGAATTGGGAGTTCGTCTAGGGATGAGTAACCTAGTGGGAGATGTAGGAAGGACAAATTATATTTTACAAAAGCCGTTGGATTTAAACAGAGTATCAGATTGGGGTGTCCCGTTTTATGGAGGATTGTTATACAGATTTAATTTTAACCCGCATCAAACTGTTAGATTGGATCTAGGATATAATCAGATCCAGTTTAGTGATAAAGCTGCGAAAGAAGAATATAGAAAAAACAGAAACTCATACGGAAAGAATAATGTATACGAAGCAAGTTTAATGTTCGAATACAACTTTTTCCCAATAAATAATGAACAGGTGAGCATGGTAAGCCCATACATTTTCGGAGGTATTGGTGCTTTAATGTTTGATGCTCCCAAAGCTACCCTTGTGAATGACTTCAGAAGAGATGCGGATGGAGTGGCGCAAGCGCCTATTAATGAATTAGACTTCCAGACGAGAACAGAATATTCGTTAGGAAAAAAAGTAACAGTGCATATTCCTTTTGGAGTTGGTTTAAAGTATAAATTTAACCATACTTGGGCTATATTTGCAGAAGCTACCTTCAGATATACACTGACTGATCAGCTGGATCACAGTAAAATTTTATCTAAAGATGTAAAAACTTCTTATAATGCAGATATTTTAGACCCTGCAACGGGAGGTTCATTATTACAGTCAGGAAGCTATTACGCAGTCTCTAAAGAAAGACAAGATGCGTTTGTGAAAAGTAGAAATATTGGAGATGATAAATCTAATGATTGGATGAATACTTTCAGTTTAGGACTGACATTTTCATTCGGAAGACCTCCATGTTATTGTGATTAATTAATATGTCGTTGATTAAAGATAAAATAAATTCTGAGAATTTACCAAAACACGTGGCTATCATTATGGATGGCAATGGAAGATGGGCAAAATCTCGTGGCGAAGAAAGAACTTTCGGTCACAAAAATGCCATTAATGCAGTAAGAAATGCCATTAATGCTTGTAATGAGGTCAATATTCCTTATTTAACATTATATACATTCTCTTCAGAAAACTGGAATCGTCCGGCTGAAGAAGTAAATACCCTTATGAATCTGCTTGTAGAGACTTTGTTGCTTGAAGCAGAAGAGATTTTTACCAAAGGGTTAAGAATGCATGTGATAGGGAATCTGAATGCACTGCCGACTTTAGTAAGAGAGCAGTTGCAACATGTGGTAGAGCTCACAAAAGAAAACACAAAAGGAAACTTAGTATTGGCGATAAGCTATGGCTCGCAAAATGAAATTTTAAATGCTGTAAAAAATATAAGTTCTGATGTAAAAGAAGGAAAAATAGACGTAGAGAATATTGATGAAAATTTATTCGAAAGCTACCTCTATACAAAAGATTTTCCTCCTGTAGACCTACTGATCAGAACCAGCGGAGAAATAAGAATAAGTAATTTCCTCCTTTGGCAGATTGCTTATGCGGAATTTCAGTTTTTAGATGTCCTGTGGCCGGATTTTACAAAAGATATTTTCTTCCAATGTATTGTTGATTTTCAAAACAAAGAAAGAAGATACGGACTAACCGGTGAACAGATACAAGGCCAATAAATTTTTAAGAAAAGAAAGACTCGATAAAATGAAGTTTAGACTATTACCCATCATTATGTTTGCTGCTTCTGCACATTTTTATGGACAAGTAACTCCTCAAGACAGCACAAAAGTAAATAATGCTGTACATGCAGAAAGTGAAGTAGGCACTTATACACTTAAAGACATTGTAGTAGATGGGGTAAAAAAATATACACCAGCTCAAATCTTAAGATTTACAGGCTTATCCAAAGGAGAGAGTGTAGATATTCCGGGACAGAAAATCAGCAATGCTGTTAAAAAGCTTTGGGATACCCAATCTTTTTCTGAAGTGGAAGTTTATGTTCAGAGTATTGAAGGACAAACCATCATTCTGAGATTTTATCTGGAAGACCTGAAAGAACTTGGAGAAGTTAAATTCAAAGGAAAGGGAATCGGTAAATCTAAAAGTGAAAAACTGGCCAAGGATAATAACCTGAAGCCCGGAACAAAAATCACTCAGAATCTGATTTCAAGTCTTAAAACAAATATTCCGAAAGACTATATCAAAAAAGGTTTTGCAGATGCTAAAATCAGTATTCAGGATAAGGCTAATGCCGGTGACCCTGCTTTGGTAGACTGGACGATCAATGTAGAGAAAGGGAAGAGAGTAAAGATCGACCATATTGAATTTGAAGGAAACGAAACCGTAACGGACAGAAAGCTTAGAAATAAAGCCTTCAAAGAAACCAAACAAAAGCGTTTTGGTATCGGCGGAATTTTGAAATCATCAAAATTTATCGAAGACAAATATCAGGAAGATAAACGTAGTTTAATCAATTATTATAACTCATTAGGATACAGAGATGCAAAAATTGTTTCAGATTCTGTATGGAGAAATAAGAAAAATAATTACGAAATCAATGTAAAACTTAACGAAGGTAAAAAATATTACATTGGAGATATTACGTTTACCGGAAATACAGTATACAATACGGAAATGTTGCAAAGACTTCTTGGATACAAGAAGGGTGATATTTACGATGCCGTAGGATTTAATAAAAAAGTAGGAGAAGACGGAGGTAAAGAAGATGATTCAGATATCAAATCTGTATACATGAACAATGGTTACCTTTTCTCAAATATAACACCGGTAGAAAAATCTGTAACAGGGAATGCCGTTAATCTTGAAATTAGAATTAACGAAGGCGAGCAGGCTACCTGGAATAAAGTGACATGGCAGGGAAATACAACAACCCATGACCACGTTATTTTGAGAGCACTAAGAACAAGACCCGGTGATTTGTTCAAGAAAACAGAAATCAAAAGAACTTATTTTGATTTAGCAGGGATGTCATTCTTTGATCCACAACAAATCGGACAGGATATTCAGCCCAACCAACAGGACAATACGGTAGATATCAACTGGAAATTAGTGGAAAAAGGATCTTCACAAGTTCAGTTGCAGGCCGGTTATGGTGGTTCCAGCTTTATCGGAACATTAGGATTGACATTTAACAACTTCTCGTTAAAGAATTTCCTTAAATTTAAAGACTTCAGACCAGTCCCTCAGGGTGATGGTCAAACGTTATCAATTCAGGTGCAGGCAGGACAATATTTCCAGAATTACGGGATCTCATTTACTGAACCATGGTTATTTGGAACAAGACCTACAGCACTTTCTGTAAGTATTAACAACTCTGTTGTCAGATATAGTACCTCTATTACCAGTACAAGTTCAGATCCGTCAAGATTGAATATTTTCTCTGCTTCAGTGGGGTTAAACAGACTGTTAAACTGGCCGGATGATTATTTCTCCTTATATACAGGAATTCAGTTCCAGAAATATAACTTTAGTAACTATCCGTTCCAATTCGGAGATACTACAGAAAACTATGGAAATGCAAATAACTTTAGTATTAACTTAGGATTAAGCAGAAACTCGGCAGGTATTGACCCTATTTTCCCGACAATGGGTTCTAATATCGAACTTTCGGCAAAACTGACTCCTCCATATTCATTGTTTAGCAATAAAGATTATTCTACAATGAACCCGATTGACAAGTATAAATGGATGGAATTCTATAAAATCAAGTTCAAAGCAGATGTCTATAATGAGATCATTGGTAAATTGGTACTAAGATCTTCTGCTGAAATGGGATTCATGGACGGATACAACAGCCAGTTGGGAGCGCCGCCTTTTGAAAGATTCTATATGGGAGGAACAGGGCTATTCGGTGGTAGATATGATGGTAGAGAACTGATCCCTTTAAGAGGTTATGAAAATGCTTCCAGTTATGGAGGAGATGTTTCTCAGGGTGATATTACTCCAAAAGGAGGTGGAACAATCTACAACAGATTTACCCTGGAGTTAAGATACCCGATTTCCATGAATCAGACTGCTAAAATCTATGCATTGACATTTGCTGAAGGAGGTAACGTATGGAACTCTTGGAGTGGATACAATCCGTTCCAGTTAAAAAGATCTATAGGTGTTGGTGTCAGAGTATATATGGGTGCATTTGGATTAATTGGATTTGACTTCGCTTACGGATTTGATAAAGTTCTTAACGGTACTGAACCATCCGGATGGAAGACTCACTTCTTGATGAACCAATCATTATAATTATACATATGAAAAATTTTAAAGTAGCTTTCACATTCGTTTTGTTCTTGTTTTTTGGACTAAGTAATGCCCAGAAAATAGGTGTGGTGGATACTGATTATATTTTAAATAAACTCCCTCAATACAAAGAAGCTGAAGCGAGATTAAACTCTCAGATTGATACCTGGCAGTCAGAACTTCAAAATCTGCAGTCTGAGTACGAAAGAAAAAAAGCTGCTTTTGAAAGTGAAAAAGTATTATTGATAGGAGATCAATTAAAGCTGAGAGAAAAAGAAGTCGTAGATCTTGATAAAAATATCAAAACAACAACCAGCTTGCGTTTTGGTGCCAACGGCGAAATCACAAAGTTAAGAACAAACTTGGTGCAGCCGTTTCAGGATCAGATCTGGAATGCTATCAAAACAATGTCCGAGAAAAACGGTTTGGGCATAGTTCTTGATAAAAGCAATAACATTAGTGTCATTTTTCTTCAGAAAAAATATGATTTTACAGATAAGGTCCTGGACATTTTGTTAAAGGGTACCGAGAAGAAAGAAAAAACTAATAATAAAAGTAAAAAGTAATTTTTTATATTAACTTTTACTTAAATTTAAAATCTAAAAACAAATTAAATTATTTATTTTACCAGTTATGAAAAAATTAAGTGTATTATTTGCAGCGGTAATGATGGTTGTATCAGTAGGTATGGCAAAAGCTCAAAAAATTGCTACTTTAGATGTAATGGGAGTTCTTAATGCAATGCCTGAAAAGAAAAAAGCTGATGCTGATCTTAAAACATTCTTAGATACAAAACAAGCTGAGATCAAGAAAAAGGCAGATGCTGGACAAGCTAAACTAAAGCAGTACAGTGAAGAAGCTCCTAAGAAAACTGCAGACGAAAACAAAGCTAGAGAAGCTGAATTACAAAAAATTCAGGAAGAAATAGGCCAAATGCAGGAAAAAGCTCAAAAAGATCTACAGGCTAAACAAGATGTAGCTTTCGGACCTATTGAGAAAAAGCTTAACGATGCAGTAGAAAAAGTAGCTAAAGCTAGTGGATATGACTACATCATGGATGCCAATTCAGCAGCATTCGTTTATAAAGCAGGACCAGATGCTACTGCAGCTGTAAAAAAAGAATTAGGAATTCAATAATTTCTGCGAATTAACAAAGATTTATAAAACTAACCGCCTCTTTTAGAGGTGGTTTTTTTATTTTTGCGGAATGGAAAAAGAAGTATCAACCAAGGTAAAGGTTAGATTTAGTGACTGCGATCCGATCGGACATCTTAATAATGTGAAATATCTGGATTATATGTTCAACGCAAGAGAAGATCATGTAGAAACATTTTACGGATTTACTTATGAAGAATATACAAAGCAAACAGGATGTACCTGGATTGCCATTCAAAATGAAATTGCTTATCTGAAAGAAGTACGGTACAATACACAGGTCGTTATTAGTAGTAAAACAATCGATATACAGGACAGAACTGCTAAAGTGGAAATTCTGATGAAAAGTTTAGACGAAAAAACGATTCATGCAGTATTATGGGTAACCGTTATTTACTTTAATGTAAAAACAAGAAAATCTGAAATTCATCCTGAAGATATCAAAGAAACTTTCCATAAATTTTATGTAAACTTAGAACAAAAAGATTTTCAGCCAAGAGTGAAATTTTTGAGATCTCAAAATGCAAGAAACTCTTAAATAAGCCAAGTAAATCTTTTGTCAATTTTAAAGAATAATATAAATGAAAAAAATACTGGTAATAGGTAGCAATGGCCAATTGGGAAATTGCATTAGAAAAATAGCCCCTGATTTTGAACATAAATATGAATTTTTATTTACCGATTCAGAAACTTTAAATATTACAAACGAAGAACAGGTAAACGATTTCTTTTACGATAACAAACCAGACTACTGTATCAATGCTTCAGCTTATACAGCTGTCGACCTCGCTGAAACTGAAAAAGAAAAAGCATTCGCAGTGAATGCCGATGGGGTTGCCAATCTTGCTCAGTCTTGCGCAGAATATAAAACAATTTTGATTCATGTTTCTACCGACTATGTTTTTGATGGAGATACAAACCTTTCATACTCCGAAGACGATTTTACCAATCCGATAGGAGTATACGGAGAGTCAAAAAGAAGAGGAGAGGAGCTTGCATTGGAAATTAACCCGAGATCCATTATCCTGAGAACATCTTGGTTATATTCAGAGTTCAATAAAAACTTTGTTAAAACCATGCTGAATTTATTTTCGCAAAAAGAAGAATTAGGCATCGTTGCCGATCAGTTCGGACAGCCTACCAATGCTAACGACCTTTCAGAAGCCATAATGGATATTATTGAAACGCCGGAAAAAACATTTGGAATTTTCCATTTCTCCAATTATCCTGAAACAACCTGGTTTGAATTCGCTAAAAAAATTGCAGAATTTTCAAAGTCTTCCATAAAATTGAATCCTTTAACAACGGATCAGTATCCTACCCCTGCCAAAAGACCGGTAAGAAGTACCATGGCATTAGACAAAATAGAGCAGATCTATAAAATAGAACCTAAACATTGGGAAAATAGTCTGGAAGAATGTGTAAACATACTTTCACAACAATAGCATTAAAATATATGAGAAACTTTGCAATCATCATTTCGACATTATGTGTTCAGCTTTTGAGTGCACAGAATGTTTATCTGAACAAAGTTGAGAAAGTCAACGACAATAAAGATAAATTTTTATATAAAAAAGACGGTGCAATTGCAGATGCTATTTATTTAGGAGAAATAGGAGTCCAGGGATTTTCAAAAGACGACGCAGCTGTTTTTTCATTAATTCATAAAAAAGCAAAAGAAATTGGCGCCAATACATTTGCATTAAAACCTTTTGATAAAATTGATGGTACAGTTGAGCCGTTTAATCCTGCCAACTATAAAATTTCGCTTTACTATACACCAAAAGAAAAATTAGTGGTTAGTGATGGGGCCATGTATATATTTGCTTCCTCTGAAAAAGATCAGAAAATAAGTGTAAATCAAAAAGACTATATCTTAAAACCCAGATCATTTTTAAAATTTAAAATTATTCCCGGGCAGATTTATACAATTTCAACAAAAAAATTATTAGGCTCAACAATCAGAGTTCAGCCAAAAGATAATAATGAGAATATGTATTTTCAGATTTCTTCTCTTAAAATTAAATCGGATACTTCCGGAAACGGAGGTTTGAATCTGAAATCAGGTGATATTATTGGTTTAGAAAAATCTTACGCCGAATTTTTGAGCACTATTTATCAGGAAGAGACCTTGTAAAAACGCCATTAAAAAGCTGGTTATTACGTGAGAATAATAACCAGCTTTTTTTTGAAAAAAAATTCACATTTGATTTTTCCGACTTTTCCTGTCCCTTCCCGTATATTCAGGAGCTTATACCCGCTATCCGCTCATACTCCTCGTGCCGGGTTTCCCTCACCATACCTTTCATCTTTCCATTCCTTACTGCGGGGTACCCGCTTCTATCGGGGCTAAATATGGGAAGCGAGCCAATAACCAGGATAAATAACGATAATACCCATCCATAGGAGCGGTCTTCAGCCCGTTCATTTAAAAATACATTCTCCAATTCGATAAGGCTTTCGCCTTACCCTATATATAATGTATGCATCTCCGTCCGGGTCATATCCCATTTTCGAAAACACCTTCATACATCCGTTATTCTTATATATATAGACTAATATCTGTTCCGCTCCGTGTATCGGATAGCCCGCCCAAACATTTGTTTAAAATTTTTCCACTTGCTGATCAGCATATTAGCCTTAAATATTACGATTATATGAATTTTAAGTTAAATAAACTTGCGGGGTAATGGAGAAGTTTCTATCTTTGCCCCACTGAAAAACGAAAGAGATTCGG
>NZ_JAFAJM010000005.1 GCF_019236175.1 Chryseobacterium sp. | reverse complement strand
TTCCCATTCCGAACACAGAAGTTAAGCCCACCAGCGCCGATGGTACTGCTAACGCGGGAGAGTAGGCCGCCGCCAGTTTTTATTTTATTTTTAAAAATCCTTTATCTTTATGATAAAGGATTTTTTTTTGCTTTATACTTGCCGTACGAGACCATCTATGATTTGAACGGGCTAAAGCCCGTCCCTATTGATGGTAGCGTCGTTATTCGTCTTCATTCTTCATTCTTGGTTCTTGGTTCTTGGTTCTTTTCTCATATTTAGCCCCGATAGAAACGGTTACCCCGCAGCAGGGGAAAGGAAAGTGGAGGCAGTAAGCATTGGAAAGCTAGGATGCGAGGAGTAGAAGTGGATAGCGGGAAATAGCTCCTGAAAGATATTCCCTGTATAAATAGGCTTTTAGTCAAATAAAATCAATAAGTTTGTATTAGTTTTCCAAATATAATTACAATGTCAGGAAATATTCTGATTATCGATGATGAGATCAAGCTCCTTAAATTATTAGGAATGATCCTTTCCCAAGAAAATTTTAATGTAAAAGAAGCCTCTACTGCCCGTTCTGCAATGACAATGCTGGAGCAGTATGATTTTGATGTGGTATTGAGTGATGTACGCCTTCCTGATGCTTTTGGTGTGGAACTGGTGCGGTCTGTCAAAACGAAATATCCGCATCTGGAAGTTATTCTGATGACCGCATTTGGTAATATAACGGATGCTGTTCAGGCAATGAAAAACGGTGCATATGATTATCTTGTAAAAGGGGATGATAATGACAAAATAATTCCGCTGGTATATAAGGCACTGGATAAGGTGAAAGATAACAAGTCCAGAGTTGTTCCACAGGTTTGTGTAAATAAAGGATTTGGCGAGATTATCGGGATTTCTCCTCTGATTTTGCAGGCTAAAAGACTGGCTGAAAAAGTGGCTTTAACAGATGCTGCTGTATTATTAACCGGAGAAACCGGAACCGGAAAGGAAGTTTTTGCGAACGCAATTCATGAAGGAAGTGAGAGAAAGAAAAATAGTTTTGTGGCTATTAATTGTTCAGCATTTAGTAAAGAAATTCTTGAAAGTGAACTTTTTGGGCATAAACAGGGTGCTTTTACGGGAGCGTTAAAAGATAAAAAAGGTTTAATAGAGGAAGCTAATGGGGGGACATTATTTTTAGATGAGATCGGAGAGATGCCGATAGAACTTCAGGCTAAGCTGCTTAGAGTATTGGAAACCAAAGAGTTTATCAAGATGGGTGAGACTAAAGTATCAAGGTCTGATTTCAGGCTAATTGCAGCAACAAACAGAGATCTTGTAGCAGAGATAAAACAGGGAAATTTTAGAGAGGATTTGTATTTCAGGCTGAATGTTTTTGAGATCAGTCTCCCGTCTCTGCGTGAAAGAAAAGAGGATGTAAAGATGCTGGCCAAGAATTTTATAGATATATTTTCTCATAAGCTTCATTTACCTGCTATTAAGGTGGAAGCAGACTATTATAAAGCATTGGAGAAAAACGACTGGAAAGGAAATATCCGGGAACTGAGAAATGCCGTAGAACGAAGTCTGATTTTAATGGATGATCATGTTCTGAATGCAGAAAGTCTTCCTCATTATTCAGAAAAAACTGTAGCAGACAGTGATCCTTTAAGTATCAGGTCTCTGGAGAAAATTCATATCCAGAAAGTATTGGAGTATACAAAAGGGAATAAAGCAGAAGCAGCGAGGCTACTGGAAATCGGTATTGCCACCCTATACCGTAAACTGGAAGAATACGGATTAAAATAATAAATTTATCATTTTAGTAAAGAGCCTATCATTTTGATAGGCTTTTTTGTTTATATATTTTCCGTAACTTAGTATAACACTTTGTATTTCAATATTTTGATTGTATTTTGTTTTGTTTGGAATTGATTTTGGCATTTCTATTACAGATAAAATATTTAAAAATGACAATTTCAAGAAAAACGTTTAAAAAACGGGAGCATTCCACTTTGAGTTTGCTGATTGTATCACAGGTATTATTGATTCTTTTAACTTTAATAATAAAGATATGATGCTTATAAGTTTAATTCTGCTGTTTGCAGTATTGTATTGGCTTTTATATAAATCAGTTGAATTTTTTGATAGAATATAAATTATGTGGAGTTTATTTTTCCTTTCAATTCTTGCCTTTGTGTATATCTGTTATGTTTTAATGAAACCTGAAAAATTTTAATAGATCATGAATACAGAAATTTTAGGCATCGTAGCAATGTTTGCTATTACATTAGTGATCGGGATATTTTTAGGTAAATACATTGCTAATGTCTATGGATACAAAAAAACTTTTCTTGATCCTGTTTTTGGACCGGTTGAAAAGTTAATTTATAAAATCTCGGGAATTAATCCGAATCGCCAGATGAACTGGAAGCAGAATATGTATGCAATGCTTACCATTAATCTCGTTTGGTTTGTTATAGGATTTATTCTTTTACTGACTCAGGCCTGGCTTCCTTTAAATCCGGACGGAAATCCTAATATGTCACCTGATCTTGCTTTTAATACTACTATTTCATTTTTGGTGAACTGTAATTTACAGCATTATTCGGGAGAAACGGGAGTGAGTTATCTGAGTCAGCTGTATCTGATGTTTTTACAGTTTGTCACTGCAGCAACGGGTATGGCAGCAATGGCCGTCCTTTTCAAGGCATTTAAAGAAAAAACATCTACAGAGTTAGGGAACTTTTATGATTATTTTACAAAATCAATGATCAGAATTCTGGTCCCGATCAGTGTGATTGTAGCGCTTATTCTTTCCGCCAACGGAAGTCCTATGACTTTTGAAGGTAAAGATCATATTACAAGTCTGGAAGGAAGTAAAGTAGATGTATCAAGAGGTCCTGCTGCAGCTTTTATTGCAATCAAGCATTTAGGAACCAATGGTGGTGGTTTCTTCGGAGCGAACTCTGCGCATCCGCTTGAAAATCCCAATTATATCACCAATATGACGGAAATGATTACTCAGATGATTATTCCGTTTGCATTGGTATTTGCCTTAGGTTTTTATCTGAATAAGAGAAAACTTTCATGGATAATCTTCAGTGTAATGACGATAGGTTTTCTTGCCCTTGCTGTCCCTAATATTGTTAATGAGTCAGGAGGGAACCCTCTGATTACAAAAATGGGAGCTGATCATAGTCTGGGAGCGATGGAGGGTAAGGAAATCCGTTTCGGAAGTGCGGCCTCGGGCTACTGGAGTATTGCCACGACTGTGATCTCAACCGGTTCTGTCAACGCAATGCATGACAGCACTATGCCTCTTTCGGGAATGAATGAATTACTGGCCATGATGATCAACTGTTTCTATGGCGGTTGTGGTGTGGGGATTCTGAATTACTTCATATTTATTATTCTTGCTGTATTTATAAGTGGTCTGATGGTAGGACGAACCCCGGAATTTATGGGTAAAAAGATTGAAGCAAAAGAAATGAAGATTGCAATGATCGTCGCTTTGTTTCATCCGTTCCTTATTCTTGTAGGAACTGCTTTAACGGCTTATTTACCTGAGTTTGGAACTAAAACATTGAACAACCCGGGCTTTCACGGATTCAGTGAAATGCTGTATGAGTTTACTTCTTCCTCAGCGAATAACGGATCTGGTTTTGAGGGACTGGGAGATAATACTCCGTGGTGGAATATTTCAACGGGAATTGTTCTGTTGCTATCACGATTCATCCCGATTATCGGACCTGTAGCAATTGCCGGTTTACTGGCACAGAAAAAATTCATCCCGGAAAGTTCAGGAACATTAAAAACGGATACGGCTACTTTTGGCTTTATGACTCTGGCAGTCATTCTTCTGATCGCTGCACTATCTTTCTTCCCTGCATTGACATTAGGTCCTATTGCAGAGCAGATTCAATATTTTTCCAAATAAATGCGAACATTCAATTAAAATCAATAATAAACCATTAAGGAAGTTGAAATGTTGCAGGAAACCTATCTAAAACTTACTGAAACGTTCACTTATTATCCATTTATAATCCTTATCATTTTAGTTAATCTTAATGGTTGATATTGATTTCCAATGATATAAACTCTTTCAAAAAAATGAAAAATCAATCACAAACATTGTTTCAAAGAGATTTGGTAAACGAGGCTATTAAACAGTCTTTCGTAAAACTGAATCCGAAAATTATGTTTAAAAATCCAGTGATGTTTCTGGTAGAGATCGGAACCGTAGTTATGTTTATCGTCAGTATGTTTAGTTTGACGGGTGATAAAACTCAGGGTAGTTTCTCTTATAATTTTTTAGTTTTCATTATCTTATTTTTTACGGTTCTGTTTGCCAATTTTGCGGAAGCTATAGCAGAAGCAAGAGGAAAGGCACAGGCTGATACTCTTAGAAAAACCCGTGAAGAAACACCGGCTAAGCTGGTGACAGAAAATAAACAGGGATTTCAGGTAGATACTGTGCTGAAAATGTCTGCCGAAATGAAATTAGGAGATATTTTCCTCTGTGAAGCAGGAGATCAGATCCCGATGGACGGCGAGATTATCGAAGGATTAGCCACCATTGACGAATCTGCCATTACCGGAGAGAGTGCTCCTGTTATCCGCGAAGCGGGCGGAGATAAAAGTTCTGTAACCGGAGGAACAAAAGTACTTTCAGACAGAATAAAGGTAAAGGTAACCACCAAACCCGGAGAATCTTTCCTGGATAAAATGATCGCTCTTGTAGAAGGAGCATCAAGACAGAAAACACCTAACGAAATCGCATTAACAATACTGCTGGCAGGATTTACCCTGACCTTTATCATTGTTACCCTCACTTTAAAACCTTTTGCAGATTATGCGCAGACACCGATTACGATTGCAGCATTTATTTCACTTTTCGTTTGTCTTATTCCGACAACGATCGGGGGGCTGCTTTCTGCAATCGGAATTGCAGGAATGGACAGAGCTTTAAGAGCCAATGTTATTACTAAAAGTGGAAAAGCTGTAGAAACAGCAGGAGATATTGATGTTTTACTGCTTGATAAAACAGGAACAATTACCATAGGAAACCGTAAAGCAACCCAGTTCCATCCTGCAGACGGTATCCTGCTTGACGAGTTTATTAAGGCTTCTGCCTTAAGTTCCGTAGCGGACGAAACTCCGGAAGGTAAATCAATTATTGAATTGAGCCAGCTGAAATCAGAAGACTTATTGGTTCCTAATCCCACCTATATTGATTTTACGGCTGAGACCAGAACTTCAGGGATTGATTTCGAGAATACAAGAATCCGTAAAGGGGCTTATGACACGATAAAAAAACTGACTGAAAAAGCAGGAAATGCCTTTCCGAAGGAAACTCAGGACGCAGTTACCAAAATTGCTGAAAACGGGGGAACTCCGCTTGTGGTATCAGTCAATGAAAAAGTATGGGGTGTCATTGAACTTCAGGATATTATTAAAACCGGAATTCAGGAGCGTTTTCAGAGACTGAGAAAAATGGGTGTGAAAACGGTAATGGTAACCGGGGATAATCCTTTGACTGCAAAATTTATCGCTGAAAAAGCCGGAGTAGATGATTTTATTGCTGAAGCTAAACCGGAAGATAAAATGAATTATATCAAAAAAGAACAGCAGGAAGGTAAGTTGGTGGCCATGATGGGAGACGGAACCAACGATGCACCGGCTCTGGCTCAGGCAGATGTAGGAGTTGCCATGAACAGCGGAACACAGGCAGCTAAAGAAGCCGGAAATATGGTAGATCTGGATAATGATCCTACCAAACTGATAGAGATCGTAGAAATCGGGAAACAGCTTCTGATGACCCGTGGAACTTTAACTACTTTCAGTATTGCCAATGATGTGGCCAAGTATTTTGCCATTATTCCGGCCCTGTTTATCACATTTATTCCCTCCCTTCAAAAGCTGAATATCATGAATCTTCATAGCCCTGAAACAGCCATTTTGTCTGCTGTTATCTTTAATGCCGTGATTATTCCTTTCCTGATTCCGTTAGCTTTAAAAGGAGTGGCCTATAAGCCGATAGGAGCAAGTGCATTATTGAGACGAAATCTTTTGATTTACGGGTTGGGCGGTGTTATTGTTCCGTTCATAGGAATCAAAATCATTGATCTGGTGATTAGTTTATTCTATTAAAATTTAAAAAATGAAAAATCATATTGTTTCAGCATTCAGACTGACTTTTGTAATGCTGGTTATTGTAGGGATTTATTTGATCATCGTATATGGCGGTTCAAAAGTTTTGCCTACTCAGGGAAATGCCGAGATTATTAATTATAAAGGGCAGAAATTCTATGCAAATATCGGGCAGGAATTTAAATCCAATCAGTATTTCCATGGTCGCCCTTCCTCTGTAAATTATAATGCAGCCGGAAGTGGAGGAAGTAATAAAGGACCAAGTAATAAAGAATATCTGGAAATCGTACAGAAAAGAATAGATACATTACGATTACAAAACCCGGACATGAGAAGTACTAAAGTTCCCGTAGAGCTGGTTACGGCAAGCGGAAGCGGCCTTGATCCGGATATTTCTCAGGAAGGAGCTTTATATCAGGTAAAAAGAATTGCCAGACTAAGAAATCTTTCAGAAGATCAAATCAAAAACTTAATTACTACACAGACTGAAAAACCTTTTTTAGGACTTTTCGGACCTTCAAAAGTAAATGTACTGAAGCTTAACATCGCTTTGGATCAATTAAAATAGTTCAATTCAGTACATAGCAGAATAGGTGAAATTCTGAAGATAAGATTAAACCATTAGGAAAATTGAAAAAATGAAACCGGGATAAAAAATCCACGGCTTTTAAAGTCATATCATTCTGTTTTTGTTAATGGTTTAAAATAAATCAACGGCTAGTCTGCATATCGTGTACTCAGATAATTCAAAATCAACGTGAAAAAATATCTATTTATAAGTGCTGTATTGGGAATATTTTTAGCCAGAGCACAGTCAGCAGACTCATTAAAAACAAATCATAAAGTTACCTTTTCTGCATACGCAGAGCTTTTTTATACTTATGATTTTAATGATCCTACCGATCATTTGCGACAAAATTTTTTATATTCATATAACAGGCACAATGAAGTGAATCTTAATCTGGGACTTGTAAAAGCTTTTTATCAGACAGAAAATCTTCGGGCTAATTTAGCCTTAATGGCCGGAGCATATGCACAGGATAATATGGCGGCAGAGCAGGACGGACTGAGATATGTGAATGAAGCGAATATAGGTCTCAAAATTTCTAAAAATAAAAACTTATGGATTGACGCAGGGATCATGCCTTCTCATATTGGCTGGGAAAGTGCTATAGGAAAAGATAATATGAACCTGACGAGAAGTCTGGCAGCAGAAAATTCGCCTTATTTTGAAACGGGAGCTAAGATTTCTTATACCTCGGATAACGGGAAATGGTTTTTGAGCGGTTTGATTTTAAACGGATGGCAACGTATCGCAAAACCTGAAGGAAACCAAAGTATTTCTTTCGGACATCAGGTTACCTATAAGCCAAATGATAAAATTACCCTGAACAGTAGCTCGTTTATCGGAAATGATAAAGTGAAAAAAGACAAGAGAATGCGCTACTTCCATGATTTGTACGGAAGTTTTCAGCTGACAGATCAATTCTCTGCATTATTGGGATTTGATATAGGAGCTGAACAGAAATTGAAAGGAAGTGACCAATATAATATCTGGTATAGCCCAAATCTTCAAATGAAATATCAGATAGACGGTAAATGGGCCTTAGCAGGACGTTTAGAATATTATAATGATAAAAACGGAGTCATTATCAATACGGGAACTCCAAATGGATTTCAGACTTTTGGCTATTCTCTGAATATAGATTATGCCGTTTTAAAAAATGTAGTGTTCCGCACAGAGGCCAGAGGATTTACCTCGAAAGATGCCATTTTTGTGAAGAACGGAGATTTCAGGCAGGGAAATTTCTTTTTAACGACAAGTCTGGCTGTCTGGTTTTAAATGAGAGTCCGGTGTTGGTGAGGATAGCAGCTATCCATTTATATATCAATAGAAGTGGGCTTTGGCTCACTTATGTAATTTAGATTTTTCTTGTCTCTCACAAATATTGCATCAACCCAATCAGAAGAATTGTGGTTCTACAAAAATTATAATAACTTAATACTGTAAAAACGAATCATCAAATGTCATCTGCAAAACATTTTTTAGAACTGATCCAGAAATCCCGGAAAGGAAAATTTAAAATCTATATCGGGATGAGTGCGGGTGTGGGAAAAACTTTCCGGATGCTTCAGGAAGCACATTCTCTTTTACGAAACGGAATTGATGTAAAGGTAGGTTATATTGAGACCCATGGCAGGGAAGAAACTCAGGCTCTGGCAGAAGGAATTCCTGAAATCGCAAGGAAATCAGTTTTTTATAAAGGTAAAAATCTGGAGGAAATGGATCTTCAGGCAATTATCAATGAACATCCTGAAGTGGTACTTGTGGATGAACTGGCACATACCAATGTAGAGGGGTCTAAAAATAAAAAAAGATGGCAGGATGTTCTGGAAATTCTGGATAACGGGATTAATGTAATCAGTGCCATGAATATCCAGCATATTGAAAGTCTGAACGAAGAAGTAAAAAAAATCACAGGAATTGAAGTAGCAGAAAGAGTACCGGATAAAATTCTGGCACTGGCTGATGAAGTGGTGAATATTGATTTAACAGCAGATGAATTGCTGACCCGTCTGAAGGAAGGGAAAATCTATAAAAAAGAAAAGATTCAGACTGCATTAAGTAATTTCTTTCAGAGCGGACATATTCTGCAGCTTCGTGAACTGGCATTAAAAGAAGTAGCCACCCATGTTGAAAGAAAGGTGGAAACGGAAATCAAGACCGAAAATTTTAAACCGATAAAATTTTTAGCCTGTATCAGCAGTAATGAGAAAATAGCAAAAACCATTATCAGGAAAACGGCAAGGCTGGCCAGCTATTATAATAGCCCGTGGATTGTTTTATATATTCAGAAACCATCGGAAAATCCTGAAAAAATAGCATTGGATAAGCAGCGCTATCTGATTAATAATTTTAATTTAGCACAGGAATTAGGGGCGAAAGTAGTCCGGATTAAGGACAGCAGTGTTCATAATGGAATTTTAGAATATGTGATTGCCCATAATATTACAACGGTTTGCATGGGAAAACCTCACGCAAAGTTCTGGCAGCGGTTATTCGGTTACAGCTGGATTTATTCGCTCATGAACGGATTGAACGAAAGGCAGGTAGATATTATTATATTATCTTAAAAGCAATGAAACTTAAAACAAAGCTCACCCTGGGGGTAGGACTCTTATTTTTACTGATCGTTCTTCTTTCGGTGATAGGATCTGTATATATCAATAAATTAAAATCCGATACGGAGAAAATCCTTACGGCCAATTATAACAGTCTGGAGTTTTCCAAAAATATGCTCCTTGCTCTGGATAATATTGATACAGACAGTGCTGTAGCGGTAAAAGATTTTCAGAAAAATAATAAACAGCAGGAAAAAAATCTTACTGAATTTGGAGAAAGAGAAGCTACCCAGAATCTGAATCTGCATTTCAACAGCTATCTAAAAGGTGCTACCCGTGAAAAAGAAAAACTGATCCGCGAAGATCTGGCCAAAATTATGTCTTTAAATATGAAAGGCATTGAACGGAAAAGTGATATCGCCATTATTACAGCTGAAAATGCAACTTTCTGGATCGTCAGTTTAGGAACGGTATGCTTCCTGATCGCATTTACTTTACTTTTTAATCTCCCGCAGACGATTGCCGAGCCGATCAATCAGTTAACCTTTAGCATCAGACAGATTGCGAACAAAAATTATAGCGAAAGGGTCCATTTTAAAGGAAGCGAAGAATTTAACAGCCTCGCAGAGTCCTTTAATGTGATGGCTGAAAAGCTTCAGGAGTATGAAAGCAGCAGCCTTTCCAGGCAGCTTATGGAGAAAAAAAGAATTGAAACCCTGGTGAATAATATGCATGATGCAGTTATTGGTCTGGATGAAAACCATTACATCTATATGATTAATGATGAGGCTCTGAAAATTACCAATCTTCATAAAGAAGAAATTATTGGAAAGACAGCTCATGAAGTAGCCGTAAACAATGATTTGATGCGTGAGCTGCTTAAGAATATTGACCATCCGGTGAAAGATCCCATTAAAATTGTCCGGGATAATAAAGAGAATTACTTTGAACAGGATATTATCCCGATCAATATTGCAAAAACAGGTGAAAAAGAAAAAAAATATATCGGAAAAGTTATTCTATTACGAAATATTACCCCTTTCAAGGAACTTGATTTTGCAAAGACCAATTTCATTGCTACCATTTCCCATGAATTGAAAACTCCTATCTCAGCTATAAAAATGGGAGTTCAGCTGCTGGGAAATCAAAAATTCGGGGAATTGAATGATCAGCAGAAAGAACTGCTTAAGAGTATCAATGAAGACGGGCAGCGTCTGCTGGATATTACCGGAGAACTGCTTAACCTTTCGCAGGTGGAGTCCGGAAATATCCGGTTAACTGTTGACAAATGCTCTCCAGCAGATATTGTTCAGACTGCAATGAAGAATGTTGAAAAACTGGCAGAGCAGAAGAATATTACCATTGCTGCTGAGTATCATCTGGAGGAAAATGATCTGGTAACTGCCGATTTTGATAAAACGGTCTGGGTAATGAATAATTTCCTTACGAATGCAGTGAAACATTCATTCCAGGATGAAGTAATCCGGATTTCGGTGGAAAAAAAAGACTCCTTTATCCAGTTCAGCATTACGGATACGGGAAGCGGAATTGATGAAAAATACCACCGTCAGATTTTTGACCGCTATTTTCAGGTTCCGGGAGAACACCAGAACGGGACAGGGCTTGGATTGGCTATTTCAAAGAATTTTATTGAAAAACAAAATGGCGAAATAGGAGTAAGAAGCTCCCTGAACCATGGAAGTACTTTTTATTTCAGATTGCCTGTCGCCTAAAGTTTTACTTTTCGATACAATATACTCTCTCAACCGGCGTTTGAGTGTTAAATCCATTATTATATTGGTTAATGACAGAATTATGATTCATATTCTGTTAAATAAGAAATAAAAGGTGGGTTACGTTAAGAATTATATAAATAAAATTTCTAAATTTGAATGAAATTCACATAAGACGCGTATGTCAGATTTAAAAACTGATCTTATTGGCCGAAAGCGAGATATAAAGGAACGGCTAAAAGAAAAGTAATCAACAAAAGACATATCGGCTTATATTGCCCCTTTTAATTTTTGTTAACTTAAAATTGAACAATGAAAAAAACTTTACCTTTATTAGCATCATTATTTTTTGTCTTATTAGGTATTCAGGTATCAGCTCAGACTTTCACATTAGAAAAACTGGCAGAATATAATAAAATCAGTATGCCTGAATTTAAAAATGAAATGAAGAAGATTAATTATAAATTTCATGATAAAACAGAAAGTGCTGAATTTAATCTGAATGAATATGAAAGTGCGGATTATAAATTTAAAATCGGAAAATTTGTTTATTCAAAAGATAAATCACAGGATAGAATCGAATGTGAATTTCCTGAACAGAGAGATTATCATAAATATCTTTCAGCGGTAATAGGCGCAGGCTATAAAGAAACCGGAACCGGAAAGATTATTACGAAAGAACCTTATGTAGATTATTATAAAGGAAAGCAACACATCAGATTTATTCTGCCTAAAGAGAATCAGAACGGCCCTTACAGTGTTCTGGTTTTTAAATAAACTGAGATTCACTTACGAGATAAAAAAGGCTGCGAAAATATTTTCGCAGCCTTTTTATATTGGTATAATCCTTCGTTAGTCTTTGATAAACTTCTGAACAGTTGTTTGCCCTTTAGTGAATATCTTAATGATATAGTTTCCTTTAGGCAGGCTGGAAACATTCATTGAATTTCCATGAGCTCCCATAGAAGTCAGAATTCTTCCGGACAGATCATAGATTTCAGCTTTGATCACTTCATCTTTGGACTGAACGTTCAGAACTTCTTTGACCGGATTAGGATAAACACGAACTGTACCAGTGTTGTTTTTAGTTTCTTTAGTTGCCAGATTATTTTCAGTCTGGATAGCCGTCGTATACGTATTGGTGATAATCGGATGATTATAATCAAAATAGATATTGGCCGTATTGCTGAAGCTGTCTCCCGGCGTTAATGTAGATTTTGTTTTAATTTTAAAAGAAACATATCCGTCATTATGCATATCATCAAAAGGAAGCTGGATATTTTCAAAGATAAATTCTACCGTATTAGGATTGCTTATTCTTGTTACAAAAGTATGGCTTCCTGTAAGTGGTACCAGACTGGATAAATCAAATTTCGAAGCATCAATAATATCTTTTACTACGATATTCTGGGCATTTGCCGTTCCCGTATTTTCAAATCGGATCAGATAATGTACATAATCACCTACTTTAGCCTGATTGATGGAAGGCCCTTCAAGACAGGTCTTGTCATTAGGATCAAAAGCATTGACAACAACCTGATTCAGGGTAAACAGATTATCCGCAGGTGTATCGTCCGGAGCTCCGTTGATCTGTGCTGTGTAATGAAGTATATCTCCACCGTTTAAAGGCGGTGTCTGGGTAGGTGTATTTAAAGTGAATACCGCTTTAATTTCTCTGGTTTCAAACGGAAGGAGATTGGCGAAATTCCAGGTCAGATTTCCCGTTGACTGCGAATTTGGAGTTACAGTAGCATTCAGGAAATTCATCAGGCTGTCATCAAAATCAAAAGTCAGCGTTCCGGATTGTGTAGTTGTTCCTTTATTTTTGAAAACAATTTTATACCCTGTATCAAATCCCGGTACTGCCGCTCTTACCGGTACGATCACTACTTCAAGATCAGGATGGGTACCGTTGGCCGACATACAGAAATTCTGAGTCATAGGGCTGGTCTGAAGTGGAAAATTAACCGCTATACTTGCTGGCGAAATAGTAAAATAAGCAGGATTGTCAACAACCGGAGTAATTGTGTGAGGACCGGAATTTATCGGAATAGAATAATTTCCTGAATGATCAGAAATAAGACTTCCTGAAGTTCCGATACCTGTAATGGTAAATTTCTGAAATGCTTTGTTGATATCAGTAGGATCACAGCCGTTATTGTCGACATCATATTTGGTATTCCCGTTAACATTATATACAGTACCTCCGGGAGTGAACGAACAATATGAATTCACTACCACATTGTTGTATCCGAATAAAGCATTAGCATTGAGAATCGAGTTGATTTCGCCTTCATCACAACAGATATAGCTTAAATTAGGATTGTTGTCATAGAGGCCGCCACCACCCACTAAACCATTTTTTATAAACATGGTTTGGAGGTTATTATAACTTAAACCGGGCGTTGATAAAAGAGGATTATGTGAAATATCAATAGTCGTCAGATGATTATTGCCCATTCCAAGGGTAACTAACTGTGGGGAGTGAGAAAGATCTATGCTTGTAAATTGATTGCCGGAGAGATATAAAGTACCTAAGACCGGCGACTGGCTTAAATCTATTGTGGATAAATTATTATTCATCGCTTCGATGTATTTAAGCTTTGGCGTATTCTGCAGTGAAAGTGAGGTAAGCTGGCAACCATCAGTATTCAGTGTCTGAAGTTTGGTGAGGTTATTCAGATTAAGACTGGTAAGCGGATTTTCATAAATATGCAACGTTGTAAGATTAACCAGTGAGCTCAGATCGATGGTGTTTATATGATTATTCGAACACAGAAAAGTATGTATTCCTGTACTTCCGCTGAAATTGAACGTCTGTATTTTTCCTCCCGAACTGTTGACATTGCCTAAACTAGGGAGATTCGAAATATCAAGATGAACAATATTCGCGTTTCTGACACTGATGTTATTCAGAAGATCACAATTTGAAAAATTGGCGGAAGACATTGATGTATTATTGTCAAAGGAAACCAGCCTCAGCTTAGACATCCCGCTTACATCCACGGAAGAAAGATTCGGACAGTCCGAAACCGTAAGATACTTCAGGTTGATAAAGGATTTTATTCCTTCTATGGACTGAATTGGAAATTGAATTCCGTTGGGACCGTTGGAAACATACAGAGAAATGGTAGTAATAGCTTCCGCTTCAGATACCTGGATTTCACCGTCATTGTTGGTATCAATGGAAACATATGCGCTGCCGGTACCCTGAGCGATCTGATTGGCCGGACTTGCAGAAAGAAGTTTGGCCTTGAAATAAGGATCCGGGATATTAACAATCTGTGCACCGAGAGATATTTGTGCCAGGAGCAGCACAAAAAGATAAATGTTTTTCATGGTTTAGTGATGTTTAGTTTTTTGTAAATGTATGAAAAATATTTACTGTTTTGTATTTATTTCATTAAAATATCAACATTTGTTTAATAGATGTTTTAAATTTTACTATTGTTGTTAAGGGTCTTATTTTGTTAGATTATAAAAAAGCCTTGAATTTTCAAGGCTTCAGCTCTATTGCAGATTGTATTGTTTATATGATGATTTCTGAAAAAAATGATGATTGTCAATCAGATCAGAGATAAAAAAGTAGCGGAAGTATTTTCACCGCTTTTTTATAGGAATCTTCTTCCGTTAGTTTTTGATAAACTTCTGAACGGAGGTTTGTCCTTTCGTGAATATCTTAATAATATAGCTTCCTTTAGCAAGGGTAGAAACCTGTATTGAATTTCCCTGTAATCCTGCAGAAGATACAATTCTTCCGGAAGCATCGTAGATTTCAGCTTTAATTACTTCCTCTTTAGACTGAACGAAAAGGACATCTTTTACCGGATTAGGGTAAACAAGTATTGTGTTATTATTATTTTTAGTCTCCTGGATAGCCAGATTACTTCCGGTCTGAATAGTCGTAATGTAAGTATCGGTAACAATCGGATGGTTGTAATCAAAATAAATACTGGCCGTATTGCTGAAACTGCCTCCCACTGTTAATGTAGATTTTGTTTTAATTTTAAAGGCAATATAACCGTCATTATGCATATCGTCAAAAGGCAGCTGAATATTTTCAAAGATAAATTCTACAGCATTCGGATTGGTTATTCTTGTTATAAAACTATGACTGCTGCTCAATGGAATTAAAGAAGAAAGATCAAATTTTGAAGTGTCTATGATATCTTTTACGACAATATTCTGGGCGTTGGCCGTTCCGGTATTTTCAAATCGGATCAGGTAATGTACATAATCACCCACCTGAGTTTGTGAAATAGAGGTTCCTTCTAAACATGTTTTATCATTAGGATCAAAAGAGTTGACTACTGTCTGATGTAATGCGAAGTTATTATCTGCAGGTGTTTCATCTGTGGCTCCGTTGATCTGTGCTGTGTAATGTAAAATATCACCGCTGTTTAAAGAAGGAGTTTGTGTTGGTGAGTTTAATTTTAATGTAACGGTGATTTCTCTGGTTTCGAAAGGAAGAAGACCTGTAAAATTCCAGCTCACACCTGCTGTTGACTGGGAGTTAGGAGGTAGTGTTGCATTTTGATAACTCGCCAAAGCAGTATTGAAATTGAATGTAATATTTCCTGATTGTGTATTTGTACCTTTATTTTTGTATATGATTTTGTACTGGGCATTAAAACCTGGAGCTGCTGAGGTTAAAGGAATAATAATGGCTTCCAGATCGTTGTGAATGCCATTGGGAGCCATGCAGAGATTTTGAGTATACGGGCTCATTTGCTGAGGAAAATTAAGCATAAAGCTTGCCGGTGAAATCGTAAAATACACAGGATTCTCAAGGACAGGCGTGACTAGGTATGTACCAGCCTGGACCGGAATACTGTAGTTACCGGAAGCATTGGCGATCACACTTCCGGTTATGCCCCCTCCTGTTATCGTAAATTTCTGAAATGCTTTATCAGGATCATTCGTAGTGCATCCGTTATTATCAATATCTACTTTTACATTTCCCAGAATTTTATAAAAGCTTCCTCCCGGCACAAAGGAACAATAAGAATTAATTTCAGTATTGTTATTGTAGGCGATGTTATAAACATTGAAGCTGTCTATTTCATTTTCATCACAACAAAGATGTTTCAGAGCGGTATTAGGAAATAAAAAGGTAGTGTTGGGAGTTTGCAGGACGCCATTCTTTATTGATATTCTCTGCAGGTTGGGATTGTAGTTGCATTGAAGGTATTCCAGGGTTTTATTATTGGAAAAATCAAGCTCTGTAAACAGGTTGTTTGTGCATTCCAGGGTCATTATATTGGTCAGCATGCCTGTATCCAGACCTGATAGTTTATTATTACTGCATAATAACGTTTTAATATGAGTAGAGGTTGAGAGATCAAGCTGGGTAAGCTGATTAGAGGTAAGATATAAATACCAGAGATTAGGCAGGTTATTGACGTTGATACTGGTGAGCTTATTGTTTCTGCCGTCAAAATATCCAAGATAATGCAGACTACTTAAATTGATAGAAGTAAGATTATTGTTGGAAAGATTAAACATATAGATTGAACTGGCATTGTTAAAGCTTACAGAAGAGAGTTTTGAAGACTCCAGGCTCGCCACTGAAAGAGAAGTGCAACCGTCCAATATGGCAGATTGAAATTCATTGTTCATGCAGTCCAGTGTCTGGAGACCTGTAAGATCGGTCAAATCAAGATGCACCAGTCCTGTATTCTTTATTGTCAGTTTATTAAGATGCAGAGAACCGCTCAGGCTAAGCTGTGACAGTAATGGCGTGCCGCTGATCGAAAGATCTTCCAGCAATGGCATATTACTTCCGTTGATGGTTTGAACATTAGAATATGAGATATATGCTTTTTTAAGAGCGGGAGTGCCCTGTAAGTTTATCGTTTGAAAATTGTCTCCTCCCGTGAACAGATTGGCTAGGGAATTACTGACGAGCGCTAAGGTCGTAAAATTGTTACCATAGATCTGAATGGTTGTAAGAAGAGGACAGTTGAGAAGATTGATGGCAGTCAGCTGGTTACCATCAATGTTCAGGAACTCAAGAACAGGAAAGCCTAAATTAAATGAAGTTAAATTATTTCCGGAAAGAACAAGCTCTTTCAGATTTGAAAAAGAATCAAGTCCGGAGACATTGGAAACGTCAGCATTCTCAATCCTTAATTTGTATACGGCAAGGGCTTCTGAAACCTGAATTTCATTGTCATTATTGGCATCTATTTTAATGCTGTTTCCGGCTTGGTCGACAGCAAAATAATTGGAAGTACTGGAGGAAAGAAGTTTATTTTTGAGATTGTTATCCGGAATGCTAATGATTTGCGCATGAAATACAGAAATAACAGTCAATAATAAAACTGAGTAGAATTTTTTCATGGATTAGTTTGTTTTGGTTTATTTTTTTCTTTAAAAAATGCAAAAATAAACCATTGAGGCTATTTCTCAATGGTTTATTTAATATATGTTAAAAAATATTTACTATTTCTCAATAAGATCCAGAAACTGTTGCTCATCCAGAATGATAATCGTTCCGATATCCTGCGCTTTTTTCAGCTTACTTCCTGCTTTTTCTCCTACCACAAGATAATTAAGATTTTTAGAAACCGCAGAAATGTTTTTTCCGCCATGTTTTTCCACCATTTCCTCTGCCTGTTCTCTGGTAAATAAAGACAGTTTCCCGGTAAACAGAAATGCTTTTCCCACAAGAATATCGGATAAAACTTCGCTGGTGCTTTCCCCTTTCTCAAGTTGTACCCCATAAGACTTTAAACGTTCAATCATCAGTACGTTTTCAGAATTATTGAAGAATTCAACAATGCTTACCGCAATTTTAACTCCGATATCTTCTACCTGACAAAGCTCTTCTACAGAAGCATTTTTCAATTCTTCTATAGTTGGAAAATTCTTTACCAGTTTTTTGGCAACGGTTTCTCCCACATGTTTGATCCCGATTCCGTACAATACTTTTTCAAAAGGAATCTCTTTTGATTTTTCAATTCCTGTTATAATATTCTGTGCCGATTTTTCTGCCATTCTTTCCAGCGGAAGAAGCTGTTCTTTTGTTAAAACATAAAAATCCGCAGGGTTCTCAATTAATTTTTCTCTGTAAAGCTGTTCAATGGTCTCACTTCCCAGATTTTCAATATTCAGTGCTTTTCTGGACACATAATGAATCATTCTTCCTACTACCTGAGGCGGACAGTGAAGTTCATTGGGGCAGAAATGAATCGCCTGATCTTCAATTTTTACCAGCTCCGTTCCACATTCAGGACAGTGTTTGATGTATTCTATTTCTTTGCTCTCTTCCGTTCTTTTGTCTGTATTCACACCGACAATTTTTGGAATGATTTCACCGCCTTTTTCCACATATACAAAATCATGTTCATGAAGATCCAGCTTTTTGATGATATCTTCGTTGTGAAGAGAAGCTCTTTTTACGATGGTTCCGGCCAGTAAAACAGGTTTAAGGTTCGCAACCGGCGTAATAGCTCCTGTTCTTCCCACCTGATATGAAACGCTTTGAAGTTCCGTTTCTACTTTTTCAGCCTTGAATTTATAAGCCATTGCCCAACGGGGAGATTTTGCTGTATATCCAAGTTGCCTTTGCTGTTGCAGAGAATTTACTTTTAAAACAATTCCGTCGATCTCGAAAGGCAGGTTGTGACGTTCCGTATCCCAGAAGGTAATAAATTCCTTTACTTCATCAAGGGTGGTGCATAATTGAGCCTGCTGAGACGTTTTGAATCCCCAGCTTTGGGCCTTTTGCAGCAATTCCCAATGCGTTTCAGTCGGAACATCTTCAGCAATGAACTGATACAATACAGAAGATAAACCTCGTTTTCTTACCTCAGCACTGTCCTGCATTTTCAAACTTCCGCTTGCCGTATTTCTTGGATTCATGAACGGGTCAAATCCTTCTTCCTCACGCAGTTTATTAAGTTTATCAAAATTCTTTCTTGTTAAATAAATTTCTCCGCGCATAAAGAATTGAGAAGGAAAATCACCTTTCAGAGTCAGTGGAATGTCTGAAATGGTACGGACATTCGGAGTGATTTCATCCCCCTGGAAGCCGTCTCCTCTGGTTACTGCCTGTGTCAGTTTTCCGTTTTCATAAAGAATGGAAATAGAGGCCCCGTCATATTTAAGTTCCGCTACAAATTCTACCGGATCATTGATTGTTTTGATGATTCTTTTTTCCCAGTCTTCCAGATCGTCAAAATCATAGGAATTATCCAGTGAATACATTCTGAATTTATGTTGAATGGTTGGGAAAACTTTTGTGATTCCGCCTCCTACACGTACGGTCGGAGAGTTTTCATCATAAAATTCCGGATGTTTGGCTTCCAGATCCTGAAGCTCCTGCAGGAGCATATCAAAATCAAAATCTGAAATAGTAGGAGTATCCAGAAGATAATAGTTTTCATTATGCTGATGGAGCTCTTTACGGAGCTGTTCTATCTTTTGTTGAATGGTTTCAGACATTGCAGTTCTATCTTTTAAGCAAAAATAACTAAAAGTAATGTGAAATTCGGCATGAAAATCTTAAAACACTTAGAATACGAATGGGATTTCTATAAACATTTTTCAGACTGCCTTCACGCACAAAGCCATTTTATTTAGCGGGATGTCATAAGTTTTTTAGCTAAGTTTTAATAATCTTTATGAACTTATAGACTATGCGATCAAAAAAAGATTTTGCAAACCCGTTTATTTAAAAAATAACAGAATTAAACTATGTATGAACATTAATAATTGGTAATATATCGCAACTGTATGATTTTGTGTGGGATATTTTGAGCGTTTAGAATAAATTAACATAACGTTTCAGTTTAATTAAAAAAATGTTAAAACTATCTTAAACAGGCAGCTCTTAAAGACAAAATACCTTTGCACATCTAATTTGAGGTAATGAAAAAAGTAAAGATTGTACTGGGATTATTGTTTTTAGGACTTGGAACGCTGTCGTACGCACAGACAACACAAGCTTCTATTGTAGGGAAAGTAACCGGGCCAGGAAGTACGGCTCAGGAAAAAGTGAAAGTAACGATCGTTAACGAATCTACAGGATTCAGAACGGAAACGGAAACCAATTCAAAAGGGGAGTATATCTTTAAAGAAATTCCTCTTGGCGGACCTTATACTGTTATCGTAAATGAAGATAAAAAGGAAGGGTACAACGTTAATTTTGGAGATCAGGTTACAGTAAATATGGATTTGGGAAATGAAAAGCATATTGAAGAAGTAAAAATTACCGGAAACCTTAAAAACAAAATCGGAAACCTTGGAGCAGCTACCGCCATTTCTGCAAAAAATATCGGGATCCTTCCCGTAAACGGCAGAAACTTTACCAACCTTGCGGAATTATCTCCGCTGAGCGGAAAAGGAGGGAACTTATCCGGACAACTTGGCTCTTCCACCAATTTTACTATTGATGGGATGACGGCTAAAAATCCTACTTCTGCAGGATCTACAACCAGCCGAAGCGGTGCCCCTTTTTCTATTTCCATCGAAGCAGTACGTGAATTTAAAATCACAACCAACCAATATGACGTGACACTAGGAAGAAGCGGAGGGGGTACCATCAGTGCCGTTACCAAATCGGGAACCAACAAATTCTCAGGAAGCGCATGGGAATATTTAAGAACCAACTGGCTGTCCAGCCCGTACGATATCAGAGGAAATAAGAGACAAAACGATTTCTCAACCTCTCAGTTCGGATTTTCATTGGGCGGGCCCATTATCAAAAATAAACTCCACTTCTTCGTAGCCTGGGATCATCAGCTGGACTCAAGACCGCTGATCATTGCAGATATCAGATCTCAGGATGACGAAAAGCGATTCAATACAACACCGGCAACTCTTAATAAATTTCTGGATATTGCAAGAGCTAAATACGGGGTAAGCAACAATCCGCAATTCGGAAGCTTTGACAGGGTAAGAAATTCTGATGCTGCATTCCTGCGTTTAGACTGGCAGATCAATGAAAAGCATTTATTGACTTTAAGGAATAACTTTACTTATGATTTTAACAAGAATGGGCTAGCTGATAATACCAATATTAATTTCTTTGAGTCTTACGGAAATGATAAAAACCTGGATAATAGTTTGCTACTAACCCTAAGATCCAATCTGAAGTCCAACTTAACCAATGAATTGAAAGCTCAGTATCTCTATACTTTTCAGAATAGCTACCAGAATACGGAATTAGGAAAGCCAGTTCCAAGAGCTATTGTAGAAAATATCATTTCTCCGGGAGTAGGGGCTACCAATATTCAGATCGGCGGCCATCGTTTCGGTCAGGAAAATTTCAGAAATAATGTGTTTCAGGTAGTAGATAACGTATATTACAATACCGATAAAGTAAAATATACATTCGGTGCTGATTTAATGTATACGACTTCAAAATCGATTTACGGAAGTGAGGTGAACGGAAGATTTCATTTTAGAGAAGATCCGAAAAAAAATCCAGATAATAACCTTTATAATTTCCAAAATCTCATTCCTTACAGATTTTACAGAGAAGTTCCTTTGCTGGATGATCCGTCAGTAAGATCTAATATCTGGAATATCGGTATTTACGGACAGTTCCAGACTAAAATTGGCAAAGGTCTTGATTTAATGGCAGGTCTTAGATTAGACTATGGTGGGTATCCAAAGGCGGAGTTCAATCAGAAATTATTTGATGAAATGGGAATCAGAACGGATAATAAAATCAAATCCTTCGTCATCCAGCCCAGATTTCAGTTTGACTGGAATATCAATGAGCAGAATAAAGACTTCTTAAAATTCGGAGCCGGGATATTCTCTTCGGATATCAACAATTATATGATTATCAATAATCTTGTATTTGACGGAAAACATTTGGCAACAGTTGATGTAACCGGTAATGATGTTCCATTCCCAGATTTCAAGAGCTACAGAAACGATTATAACACTGTGCCTACGCTTTCCGATAAGCAGATTCCGACGATTAACTATACGGGTAAAGATGCTAAAATCCCGATTGTTTACAAAGCAAACATTTCCTATACCCACTTCTTTAATGAAAGATTCAGGGCAGGACTGGCCGCTTATATGGCTTTGGGTAGAAACAATTACTATTACTACGACAGAAATATGAAAACCACTCCATTTTTCACTCTGGCGAATGAAGGAGACAGAGGAGTATTTGTTCCGGCATATAAAATAACAAGTGACGGTAAAGTGGATTGGAAGGATGGAAGAATCAACAATAATTTCGGAAGAGTATTGGAATTGGTAAGTGACGGTAAAGTCAACCAGTTCTCATTTGTAGCGGATACCAGCTACCGTTACTGGAAAGACGGAGAAATTACAGCCAGTTATACATGGTCTGATATTAGAGATAATACTTCATACAACGGTAACGTTGCCAATTCTGCAACATTGTCCACAATGGTTCAGAGCGATCCCAGAGATTTAAGAATGACCTATTCTGATAACCAGTTCCGCCATAAGGTAGTGATCTATGGTAATTCACCTACCATTGCCGGATTCACTTTAGGAATCAGGTATTCGGGAATCGGAGGAACCCGTTTCTCTGTAACAGCCGGAGGAAATATTAATGGAGATTTCGTAGATTCCAATGATCTGGCCTATATCTTCCCTAATAATCTTACGCGGTCGCTTTTAAATGATCCTGAAGTAGGAAAGGCGTTGAAAGATTATATCTCTGAATATAATAATAAAATTGCGGAGCGTAACGGTGGTAAGAATGGATTCTACGGAGTTTGGGACTTACGTATCGCTAAGAAAATTAAATTTGATAAAATCGGAGCATTTGAACTTTCCGTCGATATTTTCAACGTAGCCAACTTACTTAATAAAGAATGGGGAGTAAACAAATCCTACAACACAATGTCACTCTATAGAATTACCGGATTTAACCAGACTACCAAACAGTTTGAATATGATAGAAATACCAGTGGTTTAGCACCTTTAGGAGGAAACCCGTATCAGATCCAGATCGGAGCGAAGTACAGTTTCTAGGAAAATACAGAATATAGACTATAAAAGACGAGATGTAGGAAGAATTGACAAGTTTTGCGTCTTTTGTAGTTTAAAGCTTTTTAAAATAATTACCTTTATCCGAAAGTCTCAGGACTTGGTTTTTTAATTATCAATTTATATTATGAAAAATTTTATCTTAGGCTTAGCAGTTTTAAGTACAGTTTTAATGAAAGCACAAACCCAGATCATAGCACACAGAGGTTATTTCCAGGCTCAGCCGCCTACAACGGAGAATTCTCTTAAATCATTGGAAAATGCTCAAAAATTAAAGGTTTACGGATCTGAATTTGATGTGAGAATGACAAAAGACGGTGTACTGGTCATTAACCATGATGAGCACCACGGAAATATGGAGATTTCTGATGCTTCTTTCAAAGAATTAGAAGCTGTAAAATTATCGAATGGGGAAAAGTTTCCTACCTTAAAAGATTACCTGAAACAAGGGAAAAAAGATCCGTCTGTGAAACTGATTGTTGAAATTAAGCCGGATAAGACTCCTGAAACAGAGAATGTGATTACTCAGAAAACGATCAAAATGATCAAGGATATGAAACTGGAATCTCAGACTGAGTTTATTTCTTTCAGCCTGAATATTTGTAAGCAAATCAAGAAACTTGAGCCGGCATTTAAAGTTCAGTATCTGAATGGAGAGTTGTCACCTGAGCAAATCAAAAAAGAAGGCCTTGACGGTATGGATTATCATTATAGTGTTTTCCAGAAAAATCCTACATGGATTTCAGAAGCGAAGGCATTAGGTTTAATCACCAATTCCTGGACGGTAAATGATGTGGCTGTGTATGACGAATTAAAAAAGCAGGGAATTGGTTTTGTGACCACTAATATTCCTGAACAGCTGAAAAATAAATAAATATTATTTTAACTTACAATCATTAATCCGGATGATTTAAATTAAAAAATAAATATTGCAATGTGTATAGTCTGTCTCTTTTAAGAGGCAGATTTTTTTTATGCTTACAATCAAAAGAGTAGTTGTACTTTATTTCCACGATAAACAAAGAAGGATATCGTTTTTTATGGCCAGAATTGTTATTTCCTGACGTTGTTTATTCTGATCAGGCCAGATGACTTCATGGATGCAATTAACGCCCTTTTTGTATCCCGAAATTTTGAAAAACAGGCTGGCGGATTGTGTTTAAAATCAGGTTTTTATTTAAGTTGTTGTAAATAAGTGTTTTAATTGCTTGTGATTCTATTTTCTCAGGGGCGGACAATAAAGATACGCAAATAAAACAGGAGGAAAGCGTTAAAAATTCTTAATGACATAAACGGTTATGAGTCAATGTTATGCTTGTTTTCGTTAATAATAATTTAATATTTAATTAAATAAATTTTTAATAAATGTTAAAATGTTGTTAAAATCTCAATCATAATGTCGTTTTAATTTTGCGCAAACAAAAAAGGATATGCGTAAAGAGACACAAAAGCTGTTGGTTTTGTCACTGTTAGGATTGATCAGTGTGAAACTGACAGCTCAGCAGAAAGTTAAAAAAGACACTATTAAAGGACTTGATGAGGTAGTGGTCACTGCTTTGGGAATCAAAAGGCACGACAGAGCGTTGGGGTATGTAGCAGAAAAGGTAGAGGCCAAAACATTTGAAGAAACCCAGAACAACAACTGGGCCCAGTCGATGGAAGGTAAAGTGGCAGGTCTTAAGATTCAGACTGCAGGAGCCGGACCTCTGGGGACTTCCAGAATTACATTGAGAGGTGAAAAATCGATTATGATGGACCATAATTATGCCCTGATTGTAGTAGATGGAGTACCGATGGGGAATTCTACAACGGGGTCTGGTACCGCAGCCTATGGAGCCGGTTCCGGAGGTGATGTTCCTATTGATCTTGGAAACGGACTAAACAGCATCAACCCGGATGATATTGAATCTGTAACCGTATTGAAAGGGGCCTCTGCTGCTGCATTATATGGATCCCGTGCTGCTAACGGAGCATTAATGATTACTACAAAATCCGGAAAGACAAAATCCGGAAGACTGAGGGTCTCCTTTAATTCCTCTTCGAGTTTTGATACGGTATTGAAATGGCCGGACTGGCAATATGAATACGGACAGGGAACACAGGCAAAAAATGCAGCCGGTGATTTCTATTATTCTTACGGTCTTTCTGCAGATGGACCTAGTACTGGCGGAACAAGCAGTGCTTTCGGACCTAAATTTGCGGGACAATATTACTTCCAGTATGATCCCAATCTACAGGGACAAAGTAATGGAAGACAATTGTGGAGACCTTATGAAAATAACATCAAAGGTTTCTGGAGAACAGGCTCTACCTACTCAAACAGTATTTCCGTAGAAAGCTCAAACGAGAAAACCAGTTTCAGAACCTCACTTACTTACCTTAACAACGAGTGGATGATGCCTAATACAGGATTTGACAGGTTCAACTTTGCTTTATCATTTGCCCATCAGCTTACCAAAAAATTAAAAATATCAACAAAATTTGCTTATAATACTACTACCAGTGATAATCTTCCTGCGACAGGATATAATAACCAGTCGATTTCTTATTTCATGATTTTCCAAAATCCGAATGTGGACCTTGAATGGTATAAGCCAATCTGGAAACCGGGACAGGTACAGATTGATCAGATCCATCCATTCAGTTCGTATATTGATAACCCTTATCTGATCGCTTACGAAATGCTGAATGGTGTCAGAAAGAAAACCATTACAGGAAATATCACTGCAGATTATCAGTTTAACAGCAATTTCAGCTTAATGCTGAGGTCAGGAATAGAAATTCTGAATGAAAAGAGAACAACCAAAAGACCATGGAGCTCTGCCAACTACCTGAAAGGATTTTACAGAGAACAGTTTATCAAAAACCACGAATATAATAATGATCTTTTGTTCTCTTATAAAGCAGACTGGAACAAATTAAGTGTTTCCGCATCAGTAGGAGGAAGTATCCGCTATAATGAGTACCTGATGACAGATTATCAGGCCATCGGGTTAAAAACAGCAGGCGAATACAATCTTACCAATGCACTTTCCATTCCGGTTAAATATCCGATACCAAGAGATAAACATGTAGATAGTGTTTACGGATTGCTTACCCTGGGATATGATAATAAGATATTTGTGGATATTACCGGAAGAAATGACTGGAGTTCCACACTTCCAAAACAGAACAGATCATTCTTTTATCCTTCCGTAAGTACCAGTTTCATTCTCTCAGATATTTTTAATCTGAAAACTAATACTCTTAATCTATGGAAGCTAAGAGCTTCATGGGCAAAAGTAGGAATAGACAGCGATCCGTATCTTTTGGATAACTATTATACAGCAAGTAATATTACAGGGAGTGTAGTAGCACCAGGTACTTTTAACAATCCTTTCCTTAAACCTGAAAAAAATACCAATATTGAAGCCGGTATGGATTTCAGCCTTTTTAAAAACAGACTGAATCTCAACTTTACTGCTTATCAAAACGTAAGTGAAAATCAGATCATTCCTGTATCTCTGCCTTATGAGAGCGGATATTCCAAAAGAGTCATCAACGCAGGCAAAATCCGCAACAGAGGTCTGGAACTTTCAGCCGACTTCTTTGCTGTAAAAACTAAGAACTTTTCATGGAAAGTAGGAGGAAACTGGTCTACCAACGAAAATAGAGTGATAAGTTTACCTGAAGGTTTTGACGGAATTGTTTCCAATGTAGGGGATGTGGTGTTCTACAAAATGGAAGTAGGAGGCTCTCTTGGAGATATGTACGGATTCAAATTACTGAGAACACCGGACGGAAAAGTTATTTATGGAGACAACGGACTTCCTGCAAGACCGGCAGATATTGAAAAAGTAGGAAATGCATTTCCAAAATGGAGAGCTGGTCTACAGAACGATTTCAAGATTAAAAACTTTACCATAAGTTTCTCATTCGATGGTCAGTATGGCGGTATTGCTTACTCCCAGTCCCATCACAAAATGTCTGAACAGGGAAAACTGAAATCTACACTTCCCGGAAGGGATAATCCCGGAGGAATGATTGTAGGAGAAGGGGTAATTCAGAATCCTGACGGATCTTACAGCCCGAATACAAAAGGAGTAACAGCCTCATCTTACTACGGAGATTATTACAGAAGGGCCAATGTAGAAACCAATAGTTTCAGTACAGATTTTATTAAACTTAGAGATGCCAGAATTGCTTATTCTTTTCCGAAAGAGACCATAAAATCTCTGGGGCTTGATGATCTTACCATTGCAATCTTCGGAAAGAACCTTTGGATGTGGACCAAGTTTCCGATGTTCGATCCTGAAGTAGCTACTCTGGATAATGCCACCATTACTCCGGGAGTTGAAATGGGACAGCTGCCTACGGCAAGAACTGTCGGTTTTCAGTTAAATCTTAAATTCTAAAATTTTAAAAAAATGAAAAAAATAATCATAAATCTGACCCTGGCTGTTTCTGTTTTCATGCTTCAGTCCTGTGACAGAACATTCGAGGAAATCAATACAGATACCAGTAAAATTAAAGACCCTTCAGTAGGAAGTCTTCTTGCCCCGATCCAGTATGAAATGGGAAGCTACGGATATAATAGAGCCGATGATTTTACGTTCGATATCATGCAGATCGCATTAGACTTTCCGAGTGAAGGAAATACTTACAGCAGATATTATATGGACGAAAAAAGTGGCAACGGCTACTGGAATACCTCCTATAAATGGCTTAAACAGGTAAGTGATCTGAAAAAATATGCAACCAAAGAGCAGAATACCAATTATCTGGCTATCGCAATGGTTTTAAATGCATGGATTGCCTCTAACCTTACCGACGCTTTCGGAGATGTACCTTTATCTGAATCTGTAAAAATTGAAGACAATATTTTGAAACCAAAATATGATAAACAAAAGGATATTTACATCCAGCTGCTCAATGATCTGAAAACTGCCAACTCATTGTTTAATACAGCACAGGCATTATCAGAAACAGATTTGTTTTACAATGCCAATACCAACAGCCAGACAGGTATTCTGGGATGGAAAAAGTTCTGTAACTCGCTTTCATTAAGATTATTGACCCGAATTCTTAGCAGAAACGGAGAAGTGAATGTGTATGAACGAATTCAGGAAATTGTTAATAATCCTACACAATATCCTGTTTTTCAAAATAATACGGACAGTGCTGTACTGCCGCTTTCCGGAGTGTCACCGTATTTACCTCCCATTGCACGACCACAGGATTTTACCGCCTACAGGGCTGCAGGTGAGTTTTTTGTGGATGCCCTGAAAGATAATAATGACCCAAGGCTGGCTATGTTTTTTACTAAAGCTAAAGCAACCACCGGAGAAGATCTTGGATATAAAGGAGCTCCGTCCGGATATGCATTGGGAACAGCTTTCAGCTATCAGCCTTCCAATCTGAATCAGAATCTTGCAAAAGCCCCTTTAAAGATACTGATCATGACCTATTCCGAGGTTCAGTTTATCCTGGCAGAATTGGTAAACAGAGGAATTATCGCAGGAAATCAGCAGACCTATTATGAAACTGGTGTTAAATCTATTATTGAGCAGTGGGGAGCAACTGTTCCTGCAAATTATTTCAGTAATATGAAGGTCGCTTATGACGGTTCTCTGGAAAAAATTATGCTTCAGAAATATATCTCCCTGTTTTTTGTAGATCATCAGCAGTGGTATGAGTACAGACGTACAAAACTACCCGTGTTGCCTAATAACGGAGGACTTCAGAACGGAGGTAAGATGCCTGTCAGATTCATGTATCCTACCACTACAAAAGTGATGAATACGGAGAATTATAATGCAGCGGTACAATCAATGGGTGGGGATAATATCAATGTAAAAATGTGGTGGAATAAATAGAACCAAGAGCCTAGAGCCAAGAATAAAGAAGAGTAGTGATAATATCTATCAATAGGGGCGGGCTTTAGCCCGTCCAAACATAAAAGAATCTTTCCATTGGCTTTAGCCAAAACGTATTGTCAAATTAATTTTTAGAATAAAGAAAATGAATACCAGAATGAAATTTTTAATGCCTTGTATGCTGATTACTGCAATGGCATTTTCCCAAACTTCTGTTTCCGGTTATATATACGAAGACAGTAATAAAAACCAAAAAAAAGAAAGCCGTGAAAAAGGAATTGAAGGGGTAGCGGTTTCCAACGGAATTCAGGTTGTACTTACCGATAAAAACGGAAGATACAGCTTACCGGTTCAGGATGATCAGACTATTTTTGTCATTAAACCTTCAGGGTATCAGACGGCTCTCAATTCTAATAATCTTCCCCAGTTTTATTATCACCATAAAACGAAAGGCTCACCGGCTGATTTTAAATATAAAGGAGTAGCGCCTACCGGAGATCTTCCCGAAGAACTGAATTTTCCCCTGTATCGGCAGAATGAAAATAAAAATTTCGAAATTCTTGTTTTTGGCGATCCTCAGCCGTATACGGAAAAAGAACTTGACTATTTTAAAAGAGGAATTGTCAATGAAGTGAAAAACACGAAAAAAAATGCAGTATTGGGAATCAGTCTGGGAGATCTGGTAGGTGATAATTTAAGTCTTCAAAAGCCTTATGCTGATGTCATGAAAGAAGTAGGGCTGCCCTGGTATAATGTGATGGGAAATCACGATATGAACTATGATGCAAAAGAAGACCGTCTGTCTGATGAAACTTTTGAGTCTAATTTCGGGCCGGCCAATTATTCTTTTAATTACGGAAATGTTCACTTTATCATTCTGGATGATATTCTGTATCCGGATCCGAGAGACGGAAAAGGATATTGGGGCGGATTCCGTGAAGATCAGCTGCAGTTTATTGAAAATGATTTAAAACTGGTAGATAAAAACAAGCTTGTCGTGGTTTCTTTTCATATTCCATTGGAGCATAAAAATGAAGATAATTTTAGAAATGCAGATCGCCAGAAATTATTTGATTTTTTAAACCCTTTCCGGAATGTTTTACTTTTATCGGCACACACTCATATTCAACAACAGATTTTCTACGGTAAAAAAGCTGGCTGGAATGGCGTTAAGGAACTGCATGAATATAACGTGGGAACAACCTGTGGTGACTGGTATTCCGGTACGGCTGATGAAGAAGGACTGCCTACTTCTACTATGAGAGACGGAACAGCAAAAGGATATTCATTCATCAGTTTTACAGATAATCAATATAAGGTAAAATATAAAACAGCCGGAAAACCGGAAGATTATCAGATCAAATTATACGTTCCGAAGGTGATTCCTTATCCGTCAAAAACCTCAGCGAAAATAATGGCTAATTTTTTTATGGGAAGCAAAAAAGATAAAGTAGAATACAGAATAGACAATGGAGTCTGGGAAACAATGACGTATGATGAAACCATAGATCCTAATTTTGCGCTTTCAGTATTTAAATGGGACACTACAGAAAAAATATTTCCGGGAAGAAGACCTTCCAATCCTGAAATGTCAAAACATATCTGGGAAGCTGATTTTCCAAAAAAATTGACACAGGGAAAACATAAAGTTGAGGTCAGAGCTTCTGATATGTATGGAAATCAGTTCTCCGCTTCAGAAGATTTTGAAGTACAGAGCTCCATCCAGATTCCTTAATCTTTTCATTTTTTTTTACGATACTAATTTTAGATTTTTGAAACCGGTTCATCATGAGCCGGTTTTTATTTTTGCGTGTAAAAGAGAACAATACATCTTTTTATCTGTAACCACTTAGCAACATAGGATATAATGCTGTCGTTGAAAAAAACTAAGGTCTGATCTGTTTGGTTTGTGCTGCTGTAAGGTAGAATTTTAAAACCATTAAAAAACTATTAAATCCGCATTGCTGCCCTTCCATAAAAATGATGTTTCGTAACTTTGTTGTACGAAAAGTATTACTATTATGAATATAAACGGAAAAAATGCCATCATAACAGGGGGCGGAAGAGGATTAGGAAAAGCTGTGGCACTAGCTTTAGCGAATGAAGGGGTGAACGTTGCCATTACAGGAAGAAACGAAGAAAACTTAAAAAATACAGTGGATGAAATTCAGAAACTGGGCGTAAATTCTGCATATGCCGTATTTAATATTGACGACGAAGCAGCTGTAAAAGAAGGAATCAGCTCATTAGCTGAAACACTTGGCGGAGTAGATATCCTGATCAATAATGCAGGAATCGGAGATTTCGGAAGTATTGAAGAAATGTCTTCTGAGACCTGGGAACAGGTGATCAAAACCAATTTATTCGGTGTATATTATGCTGCAAAAGCAGTACACCCGTTCATGAAAGCCAAAGGAGAGGGTGATATTGTGAACGTAGCTTCCACAGCAGGTTTGAAAGGGGGACCAAATATGTCAGCTTATGCCGCTTCCAAAGCAGCAGTCGTGTCTTTATCTCAATCGATGATGGCGGAATGGAGAAAACAAAACATCCGTGTCATTACATTGACGCCAAGTACTATCGCTTCAGATATGAGTATTCAGGGAGGGCTTACAGACGGAAACCCTGATAAAGTTTTACAACCTGAAGATTTTGCAGAATGGGTGAGAGATATTCTTAAAATGAACCGAAGAGCATTGATTGCCAATGGTTCTATTTTCTCTACAAATCCATAATGGGTTTAAAATTTAAGATTCAAATTCAGAATTTAAAACCAATATACTTTGTATTTCCTGATTTTTAAATTATTGAATTCGGAATAAATAAAGGTTTACCTTATAAAAGTCGGAAGTTTTTCTTCCGGCTTTTTTATTTTAAAATCTTTTTTGTTAAATATCATAAAGCCTTTAAAAACAAGCTGAAGAATGAAATTTCTAAGGTTCACAACAGAGGGATATGAGCTATTTTCTCTAACTTTGCATTTTAAAATTTTCCCCAAATATTATTGTGAAATTAATTAACGTATACACGAGTTCTTTCAAAGGGCTCTCGCAAGAGAGTTGGATGCTGGCGTTGGTAATGCTAATCAACAGGGCGGGTTCTATGGTACTTCCTTTTTTGGGAGTTTATATGACAGACCATTTACATTTTAGCATTGAAAATTCGGGAATTGTTCTCAGCTTTTTTGGAATAGGTTCAGTGATAGGTTCATGGTTTGGCGGAATGATTACCGATAAGATCGGTGAATATAAAGTGCAGAGTTTAAGCCTGCTACTGAGTGTACCTTTGTTTTGTCTTATTCCTCTTTTTAAAACTGAAGCAGGACTGGCATGTATTATTTTACTGCAAAGTATTGTCAGTGAAACTTTCCGTCCGGCCAATTCAGTTGCAATTACAAAATATGCCAGACCGGAGAATATTACAAGGGCTTTTTCTTTAAACAGGATGGCGGTGAATTTAGGATTCTCCATCGGGCCTGCATTAGGTGGAATTCTTTCGGCAATCTCCTATGAGTTCTTATTTTTCAGTAATGCCTTAGCGGCTTTACTGGCCGGATTAATGTATATCTGGTTCTTTAGAAAACGAACAATATTGGCTAAGAAAAAAGCGAGAAACGTTAAAGAAGCTATAGCCGTTAAAAAAGAACATTCCCCTTATAAGGATCGTAAATTTTTGATGTACTGTGTATTTTGTATGTTGTTTTCAATATGCTTCTTCCAGCTTTTCAGTACATTGACGATTTTTTATAAAGACACCGCTCATCTGAGTCAACAAAATATAGGATTCATTCTGGGGTATAGCGGATTTCTGATTGTATTGCTTGAAATGGGATTTGTACAACTGGCAGAAAAGTATTTTACCTTAGGCTTTACAATGTTACTGGGTACTTTCCTTTGTGGATTTTCCTATGCCATGCTCGCTTTTGATTATAGTATGGTCGCATTGCTGATCTCAATGACTCTGCTTTGTATTGGAGAAATCTGGACATTACCCTTTATGTCAACGATTACGGCATTACGCTCAGGAGAAAACAATAAAGGAGCTTATATGGGGCTGAACGGAATGTCCTTTTCAATAGCATTTATTATCACGCCTTATATAGGAACATTAATTGCCGATCAGTTAGGATTTAATACCTTATGGATCGGAACAGGGGCATTAGCGGTAGCTATTGCAGTAGCCTTTTACTTTATTGTTCCATGGATGCTGAAAGATAAAGAAGTCAATGCAAAATAATATACAAAAAAAGTCACAGAATTTGTGACTTTTTTTGATATCATATAAAGAAAGATAACTGTTATCTCGAAAGGATATTATTCAGAATTATTTCAGCATGTATTCTTGAATTTTCAATAAACCAGAGATGGGTATCTTTACCGCCACAGACAACTCCGGCCAGATATAGATGAGGAACATTGGTTTCCATAGTTTCCATATTATAATAAGGATTGAGACAGTCCCCATTCAGTTCTATACCTGAATTTTTCAGGAATTCAAAATCAGGGAGATAACCTGTCATCGCGAGTACGAAATCATTTTCAATCTCACGGATGTCATGGTTATGATCTCTAAAAGAGACCGTTTTTTCCTTTACTTCAAGAATTTCAGCATTAAAGTGGGCTTTGATACTCCCTTCGGCAATTCTGTTCTCAATATCAGGTCTTACCCAGTATTTAACACTTTTTGAAATTTCAGAATGGCGAACAATCATTGTTACCTCTGCACCTTTTCTATAGGTTTCAAGAGCTGCGTCAACGGCAGAATTACTGGATCCTATCACCACCACTTTTTGTCTGGCATAAGGATAAGGCTCTGTATAATAATGTTTAACTTTAGGAAGATTTTCACCAGGAATATTCATCAGATTCGGAATGTCATAAAATCCTGTAGCAATGACTACGTTCCTGGCAAAATAGTTTCCTTTTGTGGTTTCAATTTCAAAAACATCATCAATTTTAAGAACCTTCAATACTTTTTCATACAGGTGAATATTCAGATCTTTTTGTCTGGCAATTCCCTGATAATATTCCAGGGCTTCCTGCCTTCCCGGTTTTGGAGCAGTGGAAATAAAAGGGATCCCGTCAATTTCAAGTTTTTCTGCGGTAGAAAAGAATCTCATATATAAAGGATAATGATATAATGAATTCACAATAGTCCCTTTTTCAATAATCAAATAGCTGAGGTTGTTTTTATCTGCTTCAATAGCACAATTTAAACCAATAGGGCCCGCTCCTATAATAAGAATATCCAATACTTCCATATAACAAAGGTACGATGTAATTTGTAAAGTATGGATATGAGAGTTAAGAACCAACAGCCAAGATGCTAGAGTACAGATATCAATACCGGAGCTCTTTATCAATAGAGACGGGCTTTAGCTCGCTTAATAAAAGCTTTACCAGAGGGGATTTTGTAATGGCATCAGTTTTGGACTTTTTTTATGAACTACAAAAATAAAAATATGAAAAAACTACTCATTTCTCTGTTCGTTCTGAGCCTTGCTGTAGCCTGTAAGAAAGAAGCCGGAAAACCGGTTCCTAATGTTATTGATTCTGTTGCTCAGGCAAAAAAAACAGATAGTATAGGAACGGTTAAGAATAAAGCGGAGCAGGAAGTTTCTCTGAAAAAAGTAAATGATGAGGTACTACAGGCGTTGAAAACTAAAAACTATAAAGCTTTTGGGGAATTCATTCATCCGGAAAAGGGAGTACGTTTTTCAATGTACGCTTTTGTGAATCCAAAAGAAGATAAACAGTTTTCCAAAACTGATTTTGAAAAATATCAGCCTACAAAAACCTTGTTTACATGGGGAGCGCATGATGGTTCAGGAGATCAGTATAAAGCGACAATTAATGATTATCTCGGTAAATGGGTCTTTTCAAAAGACTTTACAACGTCTCAGTATTCGTTAAATAAATTTTTAGGAGGGGGAAACTCTCTGAATAATCTAAAGGAAATTTATCCTAAAACAAACTTTACTGAAAACTATATCAAAGGATCCGGGAAAAATGGTGAAATGGACTGGAAAACCCTTCGTTTCGTATTTGAAGAATTTCAGGGTACCTATTATCTGGTCGCTGTCATCAATGATCAATGGACTATATAACTAAAAATAAAAAACGGAGGTCGGGAGAAAGATTTTAATTTCTTTTTTCAAACCTCCGCTTTTTTGTATTATAGAATTTCAGTTAACTTTTTTGTGAGATTTCTTCTTGAAAACTGTTCAATAGACTGGGGGTTTTGAGAAAGTTTTCCGTTTTTCCAAAGCTCGAATCTGTCTAGAATAAATTGTTTTACCATTTCATAATCCGTATAACCGAAATGTTTTCCGGCCTGAGTTTCTTCCAGAATTTTTGCTACATCGGCTTTATCCGGTCCAAATGATAAAATCTGTTTTCCGGAAGCCAGATATTCAAATATTTTTCCCGGAATGATTCCTTTTGATGAATCATTGGGGAAATTAGTGATTAACAGGATATCTGAGTTCTGCATTTCCTCAACAGCTTTGCCATGAGAAAGGTAGCCCAGATTGAGAATGTGATTTTTAAGGCTGGAATTTTCAATGAAACTCATAATTTTATCATCGATTCTTCCTGCGAATTTCAGTGTGAAATTTTTGGACAATTCAGCATTTTCGTTCACCAGTTCATCCAGTACTTTCCATAGATTTTCAGGATTTCTCAGTTGTTCCAAAACACCGATATAACTTAATGTAAACGTTTTTTTTTCGTTGCTTTCTTCAGATCGTTCACCTGAGTCACTTGCATCAAAACCATTGGTAATACAAACTGCATTAGCTCCGGCTTTCCGGAAATTTTCCGCATCGGTATAACTCGTTGCCAGTGTAATATCTGCATTTTTAAATACTGCATTTTCAAGCTGACGGTGTCTTTTATCAGAGCTCTTTGTCAATTTTAAATGCGTATAATAAGAAATTTCCGTCCACGGATCACGAAAATCAGCAACCCATTTAAGACCCGGAAGCTTTTCTTTAAGTCCTAAGCCGATCAGATGCAAAGAGTGGGGGGGGCCTGAAGTGACCACTGTGTCTATCTTATTCTCTTTTAAATATTTTTCTAAAAATGCAATGGAAGGTTTTACCCAGAAAACTCTGGCGTCAGGAATAAAAAAATTACCTCTCACCCAAATGGAAAGTTTAGATTTCCAGCTCTGGTTTTTACCTACATCAAACTGGCCCGCTTTAAATTTTTTATTGCTTTTATTAAGCTTTTCAGCCAACTGATAAGGTTCCCATATTCTGGTTCTCACGATTTCTATATCTTCAGGAATCTCTTTTATCAGGCTTTCATCCACCAACGGATAACTCGGATTTTCCGGAGTATAGATCACCGGTTTCCAGCCAAAATCAGGAAGATATTTGGCAAACTTGAGCCACCTTTGAACACCAGGACCTCCCGCAGGAGGCCAGTAATAGGTGATAATCAATATTTTTTTTTGTTCCATTACTTTAAGTAATCAACATTAATTTTTTATTTTTGAATGCTATCCTTTTTCCGAAGCAATTTCCTTTTTCTTGTTTTTATTCATCCAGAAAATTCCGAAAGCAGATAACAGAATAAATAATCCGAATGTAAGAAGTGAGATCCACTTTCCTTTTTCAATGACTTCAGGTTCAAATATCATTCTGATATGGTGGTCTCCGGCAGGGACGTGTACCGCACGAAGCAAATAATCTGCTTTAATGTAAGGAACTTCTTTTTCGTCAATTAAAACTTTCCAGCCGTGAGGATAATAAATTTCAGAAAAAACAGCCAGCTGTGGTGTTTTAGACTGAGATTTAAACTCCAGTTCGTTTGGCTGATATTTCGTCAGATTGATAAATGCTGTAGAATCTGCCTGAACAGGTTTGTTACTGAAATATTCTTTATCAGAAGAAGCGATGACAGCGGTCTTTTTATTGTTGATCACCCCAATTGCCTTAATTTCTTCATTAGGAGTATTGACAAATTTCAGGTCACTTACAAACCATGCATTTCCGTTGGCATTAGGATTGGGCATTGCCTGAGGTTTTTCAGGACCGCCTACTACCCAGTATTTCGCATTTAAAAGATTTAAAACATTAGGAACTTTCACAGAATCCATAATCTGGAAATATTCATTAATTACATCATCATATCGTCTCAGTTTTACTGCATGATACCCACCAATGGAAGATTTAAAGTAAGAAGTATTGGTTTCGCTGAATGTTCCTAAAATATTGTTGAAAATTCTGTAGTGTCCCTTATCCTTTTCAGCAATGGTTTCCAATGTTTTATTTACATTGACACTACTTAGAATGGACGATAAGCTTGGGTTTGCCTGAACTTTTTCAGCCAGTAAATCAGAACCTTCCGTCTGGAAAGGGTTTTCGGCAAAAACTTTGTCTACATAATTGTCGTCATTCAGATAACGCTTATTAACAGACCATAAATCGAATAAACTTACCACTCCGATAACAATTAAAGCGATATTCTGATTCAGTTTTTTCTTTAAGCTTAAGAATAAAACAGCTGCCGCGATGGCTACATAAATAAATGCTTTAATGGCATCTATTTTAAATAACTTGTATCTTTCATCTACAAGATAATCAAGAAGGAAAGGAGGAAAATATGTTTTTTCACCCTCTGTTGCAAATCCCAATAACGATTTTCCGAATATTAAAAGAATAAGCAATAAACCTAATGTTCCGCCACTTACGTACATTAAAATCTTCTGCTTGTATTCTTCTGTCAGTTTCTCATCTGTGAAAAACCTGTATAATCCCAAAATAGCAATAAGAGGAAATAATAGCTCTACCACCACAAGAATTGAAGACGGAGCTCTGAATTTATTATAAAAGGGAACATAATCTATAAAGAAGTCTGACAACGGCATAAAGTTACTTCCCCAAGCCAGTAAAACGGTCAGAATTGAAGCGCCCAGAATCCAGTAACGGTATTTTTTCCACGCAAAAAAGAACCCTAATACTGCAAGGAAACATACAATAGCTCCCTGATAAGCCGGTCCTGATGTTCCCGGCTGATCGCCCCAGTAGGTCATTCCGTTAAACCCTTTTGAAATTCTATCCATTTCAGCTTGTGAGCCTACATTCTCCTGAACAAGTTCCTGAACTTTATTCATCATTTCCTTAGCTTCAGGTTCCTGGCTTCCTCCTCCCATTAGCCTTGGGATAAAAAGATTTAAAGTTTCCAGTTTTCCATAGCTCCACATCAGCATACTTTCCTTATCCATTCCGGATTTTCCTGAAGTATGACTGTCGTTGGTTAAGATCTGCTTTCCACGAACCGTTTCTTTGATGTATTCAGCATTAGCCATAATTCTTTGCGAATTCATTCCCACCCCGATAAGACAAGATGCTGCAATGATTCCCGAAGAAATAAGAAAATGCTTCATCGGAGTTTTTTTCTGAATGGCCCTGATCAGCTCTGAAAGGAATAAAAATCCTAAGGCTAAAAACAGATAATAGGTCATCTGCGGGTGATTCGCTGCTACCTGTAGTCCCATGAAAAGAGTGGTGACAATGAACCCCCAGATGTATTGTTTTCTGATATATACCAGTAAAATACCGGCTAAAAGCGGAGCAAAGTATTCAATGGTATTTACTTTACCGTTGTGTCCCGCTGCAATAATAATGTAAAAATAGGTTGAAAGTCCAAAAAAAGTGGCACCCAGTAAGGCATACTTCCAGTTTCGGACAACCACCATTCCCAAAAGGAAAAAACCAGCAAAAAGCAAAAACAGATAATTAACCGGTCTTGGCATGAAATTCAGATTGCTGTCAATCTTTTTAATGATGTCACCTTTGAATTGGCTACCCATCTGGTAAGTGGGCATACCGCCAAACATGGAATCACTCCAGTAGGTTTCATTTCCGGTGTTGGCTCTGTAATCGAGCAGTTCTTTCGCTCCTCCTCTGTACTGCACAATATCATGCTGGAAAAGCTGTTTACCTGTAAATACAGGAGTAGAATATAAAAATGCTAAAACTATAAATACAACTAATGACGCTGCAATGTAGATTAAGTTTTTATTTTTAGCCATGCTGGTTATTATCTTTATTTCTTGGAATTTTTACCTTTTGTCTTTATTCTCTTTTACCTCTTCATAGTCTACGGTTTCCGCATCCCAATTGAGGTTTTGGTTATTCTTATTTGAACCGTGCAGGTCCTGCTGTTTATTATTCTCATTATTGTTATTGTTGAACCGATAACTATAAAATGTCTTGAAGAAAATTCTTTTCAGAATATTCCAGACAAAGAAAATAATAATGGCAGTGAGTACGAGCTCAAGAATGTACTTCATAATTTTAAAATTTAAAATTGAAGAGGTAAAGTCTAAAGTCTGAGTGTAAAATCTCAAACTTTAAACATGACAGTCTTCAAATACTTTTTTGAATTATTTTGCAGAAGGATTTACCATCACAGAAGATTTTGAAACACTTTTCATAGACTGAGATTGTTTTCCGTCCGAAATCGTTTCGATTTGTGTAGTCACTACATTGATATTCTGGTTAGTAATCCATCCTGAACTTTGATCAAACTTAATGGTCCCGTTCTGAACAAGCTCGCTGCTTAAACTATGCGTAAGAGGCCCCTGAGCTTTCTTTTCTGTTTTCTTAGGAATTCCTCCGGATACTGTAATTTCTGCAGCTCCGTTTCCTAAACTTTTTAGAACATAATTGGATGTTACTTTAATAGCTCCGCTTGCGTCTGCATTTTCAGAAGTTGTCCATTTTTCTCCGATTTTAACTCCTTTTTTAGGAATAATCGTTAAATTTTTATTAAACTGATCCTTCAATACTTTTTCATTGAAAGTTTCTTTAAGGCTTGATACAACACTTGCTTTTTGATTGGCATCTTTGATAAGAGTTCCTACTGCTGTGGATACCTTGGTATAAACAGCATCAAAACCTGTGATGGAAATTACATTCCCTTTGTTGTCCATTTTCATATCAAGCTTATTTCCGGTAAGAGCACGGTTGATATTCCAGATCATTTTAAGGTCATCTTCCTTAGGAATAGGTTGTTTGGTATCTACAACAATGGTTTTTCCCTGTGCAGATTGAGAACTTCTTTTAGCAACAAGATTCAGAGTAATGTCATATACATTTCCTTTGATATCGTTTACCGTGAAATTCATTTCATCCGTAGATTCGCTGGTTGCCGTAATAGATTTCCCCTGAGGATCTGTCATTGTTTTTACATCTCTCTGATACGTTGTAAGAGGGTATGTTTTTCCTTTTTCAAGCTTAAAAGTCTGGGTGACGATTCCTGCAGAGTCTCTGATAGCAGGGTTTTCTGCTACTTTTGCTACAGAATCAGCCGGAACTTCTACCGTAACTGTTTTTCCGGTTTTAGGATCTACTTTAGTTACGGTGGCTTTTTCTTTTTTACAAGATACAAGGGCTATAGATGAGATGAGAGCTATTGCTGCTATGTTTTTCATTGTCTATTTTTTTAATGTTGTGTTATCGAATAATTTATTTCAAAATCTTCTGTCTCACTGCTTCATACAAAATTGCTCCGCATGCTACGGAAACATTTAAAGACTGAGTTTTTCCTTCAATAGGCAGCTTGATTTTTTCATCCGCATGGTGTAATACTTCTTTGGAAATCCCTGTTTCTTCATTTCCCATAACAATAGCACAAGGCTCTGTGAAGTTGACATCATAAATTAGTTTCTGAGCTTTTTCACTTGCCGCATACACTGTGATTCCGCTCTGTTGAAGGAAGTCTACCGTATGTGCAAGATTATTCTCTTTACAGATCTTGATATTATAAATTCCTCCTGCAGAAGTTTTAATGGCATCAGAGTTGATAGGAGCTGCTCCTTTTTCAGGAATAATTACGGCATCCACTCCCACGCATTCTGCAGTTCTGCAGATGGCTCCAAAATTTCTTACATCAGTAAGTCTGTCCAGAATTAATAAGAATGGAGTTTTTCCTTCTTCAAATAATTGAGGAACAATGTCTTCTACTTTATGAAAAGGAACATCTGAAATAAAAGCAACCACTCCCTGATGGTTCTTTCTTGTGAAGCGGTTCAGTTTTTCAACCGGTACATAATTGGGACGTATTTTATTTTTCGCTAAAATGGCTTTCAGTTCAGCATAAATAGGACCCTGAAGTGCATTCTGCACAAAGATCTTGTCAATCGTTTTTCCCGCTTCAATTGCTTCAATCACGGGACGCAGCCCGAAAATAAAATCGTCTTTCATTGAGTTGTATAAGGTTTATATATAAGGTGTAAAGTTTGTACTTTATACCTCTTAAATCTGTTGTATTTAAATGTTTTATAAAAGAGCTGATCTTTTTACTTAATGTTTCTGTGGGCTCAATTGGTATTTCAAATTTTTCCCGGAAATAAAATTCCTGTCAGAATCCCGGTGAAACTGTAATCCGGTTTCTTTCAGACCTTTCAGCAATAGTATTCATTCCGGCTCCTGAAAACCATTAATGGCGTTACACTGTTTAAAATTATTGTTAAGATTAGTTGTTTGATAGGGTATTTCCCCCCATATCTTTACCCCCCTGAATCCTAAATATTTAATACTTTTCGCCTAAAATAGCCCTCTTCTGTGCCATCACATATCCATAGTGGAGGCTTTCATGCATATTGTTAAAAATAATAGCATCCTGAATACTCTTCAGATCCATTCCGAAACTTGTGGTATAGGGCGTGTAATCTGAAAAGAAATCACTGTCATAGTCTTTCATTAAAATCTTTGATGTTTCTGTAAGCAGGAATTCCAGATCTTCCACTTCCGACTTTTGAACATTAAGATTAGGTAACGTTCCTTTTTTGTAAGTCTCAATCCAGTATTTATCAATTCGGAAAGGATTACCACTCAGATAATAATGCAAAAGTTGTTGGGTAGCAACGGTATGTGCAATATTCCAGTATATATTATTGTTGAACCCATCAGGAATAAACAGAAGGTCCTCGTGAGAAGTATTCTGCAGAATATCTAAAAGGTTTTTTCTTACTTGTCTGTGCGCTTGAAAATGATAATTCATTTTGCGAAATTTTTAATCTCCAAAAATAGTTTAATAAACTGGAAATGACAATTTTTTGTAAGGAGGATTAAAGTTAAAGTTTTTTAATTCTTGATAAAAAGTGTTATTTATTGCCCTTAATATATAATTTTGTCCATAAAATATAAATATAAAACCCTCCTTAGAAATGTTTAAAAGGAGGGTTTTTAGTTTCAGGTCACTCATCAGGTGAGTCGTTTTTCTGTTGTTTATTTTTTGATAATCTTATGTCTGAATGTCGTTCCGTCTTTCATGCTGATGTTTAGAAAATAAACACCGGCAGTGTATCCGGAAAGATCTATTTTGTTTTCCCTGTATGTTTCTGACAGTCTTCGTCCATCCATGCTGTACAGAGTGACAGAGGCTACATCTATTTTTGATTTTATCGTTACAAAATCAGAAGTAGGATTAGGATATATATTGACATCAATTGTCTTAATATCTTTTACATCTAAAGTCGTACTGCTCTTGCTTTGCATATAAACAGACAAATAAACATCTCCTTGCTGCTGATTGAAAACAGCAGTAGGTATCGTATGCTTTAAAGTATGATTGCCGGCAGTCATGGTAGGGAGGCTAAATCCTCTGATGGGTACAGAATTTCCAGGACACCAGTTGTTCCATGAGGTCCAGTCGTCAAATGTTTTCGGGGTGGCACCATAAATTCCGTTACCCTGGGTATTGTATACTCTGTAGGGTTCACAGGAAATTCCTCCCGGAGTATAAGTGAGCATCTGTACATCATCGATATAGGTATAATTTTGCCTTCTTATATATTCTTCACCTCCGGCGTTGGCACCGTGAGGTGTTGAGATGACAAAAAAGCGTGCATCAGTAACTGCGTTTGGCAAATTAAAACTGACAATTCTTACCGTTTCACCTGTTGTATCGGTGCTGTTGTAGTTATTTAATCTGCTGTAGCTCAGAATAGGGATGAGTGTATTGGAATCACTCGGCGTTGCTCCTGCATCAGTGGAGAAAAAACTAAGGGTTCCCGTAAAAACATCAATTCTTCCTGTACATCCTGAAACCTGAGTTTGTGCTGCATAAGGTACTCCAAAAACATCCAGCTCCATGTACATATCATACAGATTACGAAGTTCCGTGTTATGAAATACGCTGTATAAATTGCTCAGATCATAAGTATACGGTACTTCAAGAGGAGAACGGTTCTTATTCATAAAAGGGGTGATGTATCTGCCTACCTCAATCCTTTTAACGTTTGTGTCGGTTAACGCATAAGTTGGCTGGTTTTTCGGAACCATTGCTAAAAAAACACTTCCTAAACGGTCATAATTGTCACAAAGGGCACCAATAGTGACTCTCATGGCGATTTTTGCTTTAAATGAATTCAGCTCAGTGTCTGTAAGTTTTCTTGCATATCTTGTATTGGCCAGCCTGATTAATCCTGAAGGAACGGGATCCGATACAGGACCTGCATATCCGTCATAATAAACAGCTTGTGAAATCAGATTCACGGCGGTTGTTTGTGACTGGAAAAGGCCTGCGCAAAATAGACTTAAAAAAAATAGCTTTTTGTACATATGATTGGTGTTTGATGCAAATATATTAAAGAAGTATTTAAAATGGTAATTTTTTTGTTGTAAAATTTGGTTTTTTATTATTAAATTAGCATCGAATCCAATCATAATTTAATTAATAATGAAGAAAAGTTTACTTCTGTTTTTATTGTTATCAGTATTGATGTTTAAATCTCAGATTAATTTAAACATAGGGAGTACAAGTGTAGGTACGGCACCGGTGAGTAGTTTTTTTTCCTACTCCTATGTTCAGCAGATTTATCCTAAACAGGAACTCAATACCAATGCGGCCGGAAATATCACCGGACTTTCATTTTATTTAAATCCTTCATCTACTATTACTGATTCTTCAGACTGGACGATTTATCTCGGACATACTGCTAAAACAGCTTTTACATCAGGTGCAGACTGGATTCCCTCTTCGCAGCTGACTCAGGTGTTTTCGGGGATTGTTACTAAAAATAACGGTAAAGTGCAGGTGATATTTACAACACCGTTTGCTTATAATAATACGGACAATTTAGTGATAGCAACGAAAGAAAATTCGCCAAGTATTGATATTAATAATTTTGATGAAGCTTTTTATGTTTATCCGCATATGCCGTATTCTACCCTTTATTATAAAGGAGATCGTGCTGTGGTAGATCCCGCTTCTCCTCCGGGAGGAATAAGAGCGGATTATAAATCTGCAATCAGTGTTTTAGGACTTACGCCGGGCGCTACTCCTGCTTGTCCTTTTGTGAATTATCCCGTAAATAATGCCCAATTGATTCCTTTGGCTCCAAATTTTAGCTGGCTTCCTGTTTCAGGAGCAGATTCTTATAAAATTTCATTGGGAACAAGCCCGGGAGGAACAGATGTGATTAATCAACAATCGGTAACGGTAACTAATTTTACGCCGTCTGTAGCTCTTAATCCCAGTACCAATTATTATCTGAAAGTGACTTCTGTTTCATCAAATGTGGCATCCTCCGGATGTGCAGATATTGTGTTTAAAACAATTCCTCCGGTACCCGTAAATGATGCCTGTTCCGGAGCATTACTGGCATCGGCTTTTCCTTATACATATACGCAGGATGATGCAGTTTCAGCTACAAATAATGGCGGCTTTATAACAGTTTGTGCTGATGCAATGAACGATGGGACCTGGTTTAAGTTTGTAGGAGACGGAGGTCAGTTTACCATTAAAATCACGATGCCTTCAGGAAGTACTTTTGATGCTCAACTGGATGTTTACAGTGGAACCTGTGCTAATCTGGTCTGTGTGGATAATGTAGATAATGCAGGGGCAGGCGGTGCTGAAACCAGTACCATTACAACAGCAGCCGGAACAGAATATTTTATCAATGTCGGGTCTTATGAAGAAACAGTAGATGTTCCGGAAGGTACATTTACGATTGCCATTACTAAACTTTAATCAATCTGTTGCCATACAATAGAAATGTTGTGATAATAATTATCGCAACATTTTTGTTTTACTTTCGATGGGAATGTTGCAAATCTGGCAGATTACAGTAGAAGTCATCCGGATTTTGTTTTATTTGTAAGAAAATCAGGAGGTATAGTACCGCAGCGCTTTTTTATACGGAATATTTAACAAACTTTAACTCAAAAATGGCATTCATTGTGTTGATTAATGCAAGTATTTATCAGAAATTTACCAACTATTTTAAATCAAGCTATGTCAGATACATATCAAGCAGAAGACATTCGTCAGTTGACGGAAAAAGTAAAAGAAAAAAACTATTTATTTTCTCTTCTGAGACAGGAAATCAACAAAGTTATTATTGGACAGGAATATATGATAGACCGTCTTTTAGTAGGGCTTTTGGGAAATGGTCACGTTCTTCTTGAAGGCGTTCCTGGTCTTGCCAAAACATTAGCCATCAAAACATTGGCAGATGCTGTTCATGGTGAATTTTCAAGGATCCAGTTTACTCCGGATCTGCTTCCTGCAGATGTGGTGGGAACAATGATTTACAATATCAAAGACAATGATTTTTCAATAAAAAAAGGTCCTGTATTCGCTAATTTCGTACTTGCGGATGAGATCAACCGTGCACCGGCAAAAGTACAGTCTGCTCTTTTAGAGGTCATGCAGGAAAAACAGGTAACTATTGGTGATGAAACCATGAAGCTTCCAAAACCGTTTCTGGTACTTGCTACCCAGAACCCGATTGACCAGGAAGGTACTTACCTTTTACCGGAAGCGCAAAGCGACCGTTTTATGCTGAAATGTACTATAGATTATCCTTCTTTTGAAGATGAAAGACAGGTAATGAGAATGGTTTCAACCTCGCATCAACCGGTTGTAAAACCCGTAATCTCTCTTCAGGATATTGTAGATGCCAAAGAACTGATCAACCAGATTTATCTGGATGAAAAAATTGAAAAATATATTCTGGATATGGTGTTTGCAACACGTTATCCGGAAAATTACGGTCTTTCTGAGCTTAAAAACTATATCAGTTTCGGAGCTTCTCCCAGAGCTTCTATTAACCTTGCTATTGCGTCAAGAGCTTATGCATTCCTGAGAGGAAGAGCTTTTGTAATTCCTGAAGATGTAAAAGCACTGGCAAAAGATGTCTTAAGACATAGGATGGGCTTAACTTTCGAAGCAGAAGCAGAAGAGATTTCAACAGAAGAAATTATCAACAGAATTTTAGCAAAAATCCAGGCACCATAATGAGCGAACTAATCATCAGAAAAGCAGTTCTGGAGGACTGCAGTTCAATGCTGGGGTTAATTAAAGAACTGGCTGAATACGAAAAAGCACTTCATGAAGTCACGGTAAGCCTTGAGGAATTTACTAAAGATGGATTTGGCGAAAATCCTGTGTGGGGAGCTTTTGTTGCTGAATTAAATGGAGTAATTGTTGGAATATCTTTGTATTATGACAGATATTCAACATGGAAAGGAAGAAGGCTCTATCTTGAGGACCTGGTTGTCACTGAAAAGCTGCGCGGAATGCAGATCGGAAAGAAATTATTTGATGCAACGCTGGAGTATGGCAAATCAAATGCCTATAATGGGATGGTTTTTCAGGTATTAAACTGGAACGAGCCGGCTATTAATTTTTATAAAAAATACAGTCCGAAGTTTGATGACGAATGGCTGAATGTATCCATTGAGTTTAGAAGCTAGTTTGAACTTTGAATCTTAAACTAAAATATGCAGATAAAAGATATTGTAAAAAAAGTAAAGCAGATTGAAATCCGTACCAGAAAAAAGACGGAGGCTGCTTTGATGGGGCAATATCACAGTGCCTTTAAAGGGCAGGGGATGACCTTCTCGGAAGTTCGCCCATACCAGTTTGGTGATGAAATCAGAAGAATCGACTGGAATAAAACAGCACGCTTCCGTGAGCCTTTTGTAAAGGTAATGGAAGAAGAAAGAGAACTGACGATGATGATTCTGGTGGATATTTCTGCTTCAATGGATTATGGGACAAAGACCCAGCTGAAAAGGGAATATGTAGCTGAAATTGCGGCCAGTTTAGGTTTCTCAGCGGCAGGGAATAATGATAAAGTAGGACTGATCCTTTTTGCTGATAAAGTATATAAGGTAATTCCTCCGCAAAAGGGAAGAAAACATATTCTTTCTATTATCAGTAATATTCTGACAGCTGATTATATTCCTGCGGAGTCTAAAATAGATAAGGCGCTGGAATATATGATGGGAATTTTTAAAAGAAAATCTCTCGTATTTCTGTTCTCGGATTTTGAGGATGGATATGATTCTAAAATACTGCGGGTGGCGTCAAAAAAACATCAGTTGCTGGGAATGCGTATCTATGATGAAAAAGACAATGAGATTCCCGATGTAGGATATGCGCTTTTATATGATGCGGAAACGGGTAAACAGATATGGGCAAATACTTCCAGTGCAAGGTGGCGCTATACCTTTGCAGAAGCCCAAAAACAGAAACTTAGAGCTTTGGAAGAAGATTTTTCCGGAAGCTCAGCTGGTTTTATGAACATCAATACAGGTTCAGACTATTCAAAATTACTGTATAATTATTTCCAGAGAAAATAATGCAGTACGAAACGTTAGAATTGTAAATGAAATAGAGGCAATGAGCCGGAATATATTATTTGAGCATTGAAAAAAATACTATTAATATTATCTTTTTTTATCTGTGTTAATGCATTTTCACAGGTATTATCTTCTAATGTTGAGAAGAAAACCATTGCATTGGGTGAAGTCAATCATTTTGTAGTAAAGATTGATAATATCCATAATGAGCAGGTGAGTTCTGCTCCTAAAAATGAACTGCTCCCTTTTCATTTTGAAGAAACCAAAGACAGTATCGGGCAGAATGCCGGTTCTTATGAAAGAAAAATAGAATTTGCAGTTTTTGAAGAAGGAAAGTTTACCATTCCGGAACTGGAATTTAAAGTAGGAAATAAAATCCTCAAAACCATACCTTATGAAATAGATGTCATTAATACCGCTCAAAAAGCTGATCAGATTAATGATATTATGAAAAATAAAGAGGTAAAACTGGATGCTAAGGATTATTGGGAACTTTATAAATTCTATATCCTGGCTGCTTTGGCTTTTATTGCTTTGATTATTGCGATTATTATGATCGTAAAATGGGGAAGAAAATCCAAAATCTCGCCCGTGATAGCGACTAACCTAACCCTAAAAGAACTGGATTCCCTTAAAAAGAAAAAGTATATTGAAGGTGGGGATTTCCGTTCGTTCTATGTGGAACTGATAGATATTTCCAGGAATTTTATTACCAGACAATATCATCTGCCTGCGGATGTACTTCTTACGGATGACCTTATTGATGTCATGAAAAAAAACAATACCATTTCCTTGGAGAATGAAAAAATAGTAGAGGATGTTTTCTTAAGGGGAGATCTTGTGAAATTTGCCAAAACCTTTCCGGATCAGGAGATTATGGAAAAAGATTTTGCCAACATCAGAGATTTTGTAAAAAGATCATCAAAAGATTTAGAATTTGAAAACTTAAGAAAGGATGCTTAATTTTGAGTTTTACAGTCCATGGTTTTTATTGCTTTTTTTATTGTTTATCCCACTTTTTATAAGAGATGCGGGAAAACATACAAAGAAAGGAGTAAAAGTTCCTACTATTAAGAATATGGACAATAGTGGCGGGATTCATGTTGTACTTTTTTTATTAAAAATATCAAAGTATGTCATTCTTTCTGCACTGATCATTGCAATGGCAAGACCAAGAACTTTTACCATTTCTCAGGATAGAGATGATACCAAGGGAGTAGATATTATGCTTTCCATAGATGTTTCTCTCAGTATGCTGGCAAAGGATCTTAATCCGGATCGTATCACAGCCCTGAAAGATATTGCCGTAAAGTTTGTTCAGAAGCGTCCCAATGATAGAATAGGAGTGGTTGCATATGCTGCAGAAGCCTTTACGAAAGTTCCTGTTACTTCAGACCATCAGGTAGTTATTGACGAAATTAAAAATCTGAATTCAGAGGGTCTTGAGCCCGGAACAGCTATCGGAGAAGGATTATCAGTGGCCGTAAATCATTTGATTAAAAGTAAAGCTAAAAGTAAAGTGGTGATCCTGATGACCGACGGGGTAAGTAATATTCAAAATGCGATTCCGCCACAGGTTGCTGCAGAGCTGGCTAAAAATAACAATATCAAGGTATATTCCATAGGGATTGGAACCAACGGCTATGCGCTGATGCCTACTTCACAGGATATTTTCGGAGATCTGGTTTTTACAGAAACGGAAGTGGCTATTGATGAGAATACTTTAAGGGAAATAGCCCAGACTACGGGAGGGAAATATTTCAGGGCTACTTCAAACAGCAGTCTTGAAGAGATATATAATGAGATCAATCAGCTGGAAAAATCCGATGTGAAGATCTCGAAACTTTATAATTATGAAGAGTACTTTAAGATATTTCTTTGGATTGCCCTTGGAATGTTGGTATTCGATGCATTGCTAAGATGGGTGTTTTATAAAATTTTAAGCTGATGAGTTGGTCTTTAGGAAATTATTGGTATTTATTTTTACTGTTGCTTCTGCCGCTGTTAGCTTCCTTCTTGATCCGTTATTTACAATGGAAAAATAAAAAGAGAAAAATTTTTGCAGACAGCCGTTTTCATGAGCATTTATTTGAAAAAAGATCAAGATTTACAAAATTTTTTCCTGCGCTTTATTTATTGGGAACATTATTTCTGATATTCTCTGTTATTGATCTTCTGAACGGTTCTGAAGAAGTACGAAGCAGTCAGAAGCTGAATAATGTTATCTTTATGCTGGATGTATCCAACTCAATGAATGCAGAAGATGTAGAGCCTAGTCGCCTTACAGAAGCTAAAAATCTGATGTTGGCAACAATGCAGAAAATGAAAAATGATAAAGTAGGAATTGTGATCTTCGCAGGACAGGCCATGTCTATCATGCCTCTGACTACGGATTATAATTCCGCTGAAACTTATATCAGTGGAATTGAAACCAATTCCATGCAGGTTCAGGGAACTGATTTTCTTAAGGGAATGCAGGCTGCTGCGGATAAATTTAAAAATGTAAGCAAAGGTTCCAGAAAAGTTATATTGCTCAGTGATGGTGAAGATAATGAGGGAAATGATAATGCGGCTATAAGACTTGCCAATAAGGAAGGAATAAGTATTACTTCGGTAGGTATCGGATCTGATGAAGGTGCACCGGTTCCTGAATATGTTTTTGGACAGCTGATGGGCTATAAAACTGATGTAAACGGAGGAACGGTTATTTCAAAAAGACAGACAGAGGCTTTAAAGAAAATGGCGGAATCCACCGGCGGAACTTATATCGACGGAAATAATATCAATGAATCCCCGGATAGAATTCTTGATGCAGTGAAAAGGAAATCTTCAGGATCAGAAACCTTAGTAAAGTCACAGAACGCGAATCATTATTATCAGTATTTTCTGGGAGTATCTATTCTGTTTTTCTTTCTCATTTTTCTTTTTAATCCTAAAAAAGATTTTAATGTGTAGACTGCAGTATTGCGGAATATTATTTTAATGAGTACTTTAACCCAATTTTAACAAATAAAACTCTGTTTATTAACATATAAAGGGATAATTTTGCAAGTGATGAATACTAAAATCATATTTTTATCGTTTATAATCGCTTTCCTGTTCTCAGGCTTTTTGTTTGGGCAGGAAAACTACAGAACTTTGGTTCATGAAGGAAATCAGAAATTTGACGGTAAAGATTATGATGGAGCTTCCTCAAAGTATATGGAAGCGGTAAAATCTAATGAAAAAGACTTTACAGCGCATTACAATTTAGGAAATGCCCTGTATAAAAACAAAAAGTATGAAGAAGCTAAAGCAGAATTTGAGAAAGCCCAGCAGCTTTCCCAAACAATCCCCGATAAAGCAGCCGCTCTTCATAATTTAGGAAATACTTATATGCAGATGAATCAGCCGGAAAAGGCGGCAGATTTTTATAAAAAAGCTCTGAAGCAAAATCCATATAGTGAGGCAACCAGAAAGAACTATGAAATTGCCAAACTAAAAGAAAAAGAACAACAACAGAAAAACCAGCAGAATAATTCAGGCAAAGGTGGTGGTAATGATCAGAACAAAGGTGACGATCAGAAAGGTGACAAAAAAGACCAGAAGCAGGATCAGGGAAGTGGCCAGCAGAATGAAGGAAAAAGCGATCAGGGGAATAACCCTCAGCAGAATCCTCAGAATGAAGGCAAAATGCCAAAGAATCTTGAAAATGCAATCTTAGATAAAATAAACGAAAAAGAAAAAGAAACCGCCAGAAGAATTTTAAATAAGAATTCTTATTCGATGCCTGAGAGCAACGAGAAAGATTGGTGATGAAGCACAAATTGATTTACATATTGCTTACTTTAGCATCCGTAATTACTTACGGACAGGTAAATCTTTCCCTGGATGCAGATAAATCGGAATATGGCGGAAAAGATATTGTTAACCTTACCATTATTTTAGAACTCAACGGCAGTGATCTTGTACAGCAAACCGGATTGCAGCTTCCGGATCTTTCAAAATTCAATATTATAGGAAGCGGATCCGTTACCAATACATTCATTGATCCTGCAACAAATACCCTGATTACTCAAAAAGTATCCCGGATTGCCCTTGAACCCAAGAAAAAAGGAAAGGTGAAAATCGGTTCGGTGCTGGTTACAGTCAATAATAAAATTTATAAAACAGAACCTTTCGAAGTCAACGTTAAGGATGTTACCGAGAAAAAATCTTTGGCAGCCAATACTTCCAATGAGGTATATCTGAATATGGAGATAGAAGACAGGGACGTTTATCAGGATCAGCCAACCATAGCTGTTCTGAAAGTTTACTCCCGTAATGTAGACAACCTCAGAAAGGTTAAAAATATTCGTCTTCCTGAACAGGATAATATCAATGTGCACCCGGTTAATTTTAATAAATCGGAAATTGATCCTTCAGGTTCAGGGAATATGGCATCACAAGTACTGGCTGTTTTTATGGTATTCCCGAATGAGGCCGGCTTTGTAGAAGTTCCGCCTGTATCGGCCTCCGTAAGTTCTTATTCCAATAAAAACAAGATTGTCTCCAATAAAGTAAAGATTACAGTAAGAAAACTACCGGATGGGGCTCCCGAATGTTTTAAAAATGCAGTCGGAAACTTTAAGGTCAATGTGTACAATACATCCAAAGAAAAACCTGAAGCGAAAAAACCAATGAATGTGGTTGTAAGGGTTTCAGGTGAAGGTAACTTACCGGATATGGAGCTTCCTAAAATAGCTGCTTCTCCGGATTATGAAGTTTTTGCCCCTAAAATTACCTCTAAAGTAGCTCCGGGATCTGCAGGGATGAAAGGAGAAATTCTTGCCAGCTACGTAATTATCCCTAAAAAAGCGGGAGTAATTTCTATTAAAACCGAACAATTTGCGTTCTTTAATCCTGAAAATAAGGAATATATAGATCTTGGGCAGAAAACACTGGCTGTAAATGCCTTCTCTCATGAACAGGTACTTGAAGCCCGTTCTACTGTAGAAAAAGTAAATGAATATACCAATAACCTTTTAGAGACGGTTAATACACCGGTTTTAAAAACAACTTCATTAAAAGTAAAAGAGAAAAATAAATTCCATTGGAATATACTTTTGACGAATATTGTTATTCTTTTAGGATTATTTATTGTATATATTTCATTTAAAACTTGGCAAAAAAAACGAGCATTAGTTAGAGAAAATGTAGCGTCAAAATCTTTGGGTTCTGTGGCTGAAACAGAAAAAGAAATCAAAGAATTGCTGAAAACAGATATTAATGATTATTTCAGTTATCTGGAAAACCTTAAAGATAACGGAGAATATGAAAAGTTCTTTGATACGATGGAAGAGCTGGATCAGGAAGTACGAGGACAGTATTTCCAGGGCTCTGTTACGGAGTTTAAGACTTTTCTTGAAAGTTACAAAGGTTCTTCAGTTGCAGAAGAATATGCAAGCCTTCAGCAGAAAATTCAGATAGAGAAATATTCTCCTGCGAAATCTCATGAAGGTCTTGAAGAACTTTTGAAAACAATTGTTAATTTATATTCACAAATTAGCAAATAGTCAGTTTATTTTCATATTTTTGCGAAATTTTTAATTACAAAGAGATGGAAATTTTTGATGGTTTTTCTTTTAAAGAGATTGTGACCAGCTTTATGGTTCTGTTTGCCGTTATTGATATTATCGGCTCTGTACCTGTTATTGTAAGCCTTCAACAGAAGTTCGGACAGATTGAAGCCGGAAAAGCTGCCATTACTGCCGGAGCAATTATGATTGTGTTTCTGTTCGTAGGAAATAAAATTCTTAAACTTATCGGAGTAGATGTAAACTCCTTTGCCATTGCCGGAGCTTTTGTGATTTTTGTCATAGCGCTGGAAATGATTTTAGGAATTGAGATCAATAAAACAACGGAAGCAAAAGCCGCATCCATCGTTCCCATCGCATTTCCGTTGGTTGCAGGTGCCGGAACATTAACTACAGCGCTATCGCTCAGAGCTGAATTTCATGATATTAATATTATTTGCGGAATTATTCTTAATACAATTTTCGTATATTTGGTGCTGAAATCAGCGAAATGGCTGGAACGAAAAATTGGGGATGCTACGCTCATGATCCTTCAGAAAGTTTTCGGTATTATCCTTTTGGCTATTTCAATTAAATTATTCACTGCAAATTTTGCTCAACTGGTGCAGAATTATATTAATTTTTAAGAGTCATGAAGAAGTTTTATAAAGTATTTTTAGTACTGTTCATCGTATTCATCGCCATTAATCTTTACGCTATTGACTGGCAACAGACAGATATCCTGGGTGATGAAGATAACCTGAAGTTCGTATTCTCAGCTGCCGCTGCTGCAATTGGTCTTATCCTTCTTTTCGTAATGGATACCTGGAGCAGAATCGGTGTAAAGAAATAAATCAGAATATTTTCAAGATAAATAAAAACCTCTTTCGTACAGAAGGAGGTTTTTTTTATGATTTTTACTGATTATAGAAATTTGAAAATAAGCAAAAGCAGTTTAAGTATTCATCAATTAATATATCTATTTATTTGTGAAAGTTAGTTCAGATTTTTACTTTGTTTTTCCCACATGGATTTATATACAGAATCTTTGTTTAGAAGTTCGTTGTGGTTGCCTTTTTCAATAATCTGCCCGGCCTTCATTACCAAAATAGTATCAGCATTTGCGATAGTACTCAATCGATGGGCAATAACAATCATAGTTTTCCCTTGATTTCTGAATTCTTGTAAAGTTTTTTGAATAATTAATTCCGATTCTGTATCCAATGAAGAAGTAGCTTCATCTAAAATTAATATTTCAGGATTCTTATACAAAGCCCTTGCAATGGCAATTCTTTGTTTCTGGCCACCGGAGAGTAATGCTCCGTTTTCTCCTAAATATGTTTGAAATCCGTTGGGAAGATTTTCTACAAAAGTAAGTATCCCAAGCTTCTTTGTAATATGTAAAATTCGCTGTACATTGGGAAAATCTTCTCCTAAAGCAATGTTTTCTATTACATTTCCTGAAAATAAATCGATCTGCTGTGGAACTACAGACACTAAATTCCTTAAAGAATAGTTGGAAATATAACTGATGTCATAATCTTCAATCATAATTTTCCCTGCTTTGAGCGGATATAAATTCTGAACCAGAGAAGCTAAAGTTGTTTTACCACTACCACTTTCTCCAACAATAGCTGTTGTTTGTCCTTTTTTTATGAGACAATTAAAGTTGGAGAAAATTTCGGTTCTGCTACCATAGCTAAAGCTTACCTCCTTGAATTGTATATCTCCAATATTATCTTTTGTAAGATCTAATTTTTCGGTATTTTCTTCCCGTTCCAGATCCATGATTTCAAAGAGACGGTCTGCAGCTATCAAAGCATTCTGAATCGTTTTATTCATTCCTATTAACTGTGATACAGGATTTGTAAAATATCCAATCAAGGCGTAAAAAGACAGTAATTCTCCGGGAGTTATTACCCGGTCAATAACATAACCTGAACCCGCCCAAAGCAATATAATAGTGAATATTCTTGATAAAAACTCGGATGAATTGCCTGAAAATAAGGTATTCATAACCGAAGTATAAATTGTTTTTAATAGTTTCGAAAAAGCATTATCTGTTTTATTATTTGCAAAAGTTTCTACTCCAAATTGTTTTATCGTTTTCACAGAAGTGATGGATTCAACCAAATGAGATTCTAACTCTGCACTTTCCTCCATTAATTGCCGTTCTGCTTTTTTGTTCAATTTATTAGTAATCCAATAGACTAAAAAATAAAAAGGAATTACTAGCGCTGTAATTAATGCCAGCTTCCAATAATAGGTAAACATTAAAGTAAACGAAAAAATAATGATAAATAAATTTACAAAAATCTGTATAGAAACATCATTGATAAATGTTCTTATTTTGACAGCATCATTCACCCTTGAAATGATTTCTCCGACTTTCATGGTGTCGAAAAAGCGCTGCGGAAGTTTTAATAAATGTTTGTAATAACCGAGAATCAGGTGTTTGTCCATCTTTTGCCCTGTCTGCAATACTAATACACTTTTTATTGTTCCAATAAAAACCTGAAAGAACAATATAACAATCATTCCAACAGAAAGTAAATTGAGCAGACGTTTATTTCCGTCTATCAAAACATAATCTGTTACTTTTTCAATATAAATAGAGGTTGACAACCCTAAAATAGTATACATTAATGCTCCTGATAAAGCTTGGATTAAGATACTTTTGTGCGGTTGAATTAAGTTCCAGAATCTTTTGTAGAGGCCTGTTTTTTCATTTCTTTGTTCAAAATACTCATTGGTTTCCAATAGGATAAGAACACCTGTCCACATTTTTGAAAAATCTTCTATTTTATGTTCCTCCAATTTCCCTCTTGCAGGATCCATCACGGTTATCTTATCTTTCGAAACTTTATAAATAACTGTATAATGATGCATTTGTTCATTAACAATAACATGGGCAATAGCTGGCAATGGAAGTTCCGGCAAGGCATCAACACCACCTTTTACCCCTTTTGCATTGAAGCCCATTTGTTCCAATCCCTGTATTAAACCTAAAATATTTGTCCCTCTTGTATCGGTATGGCAGATTTGCCTGATTTTGGCAATTGGCATTTTAAGTCCGTAATGAATCGCTACGGAAGCAAGACAAGCAGCACCACAATCTTTAATATCATGCTGTTTTATCAATATATTTTTTTTCACGTGCTTATGTTTATTTTTATTGGGCAGATGGAATCTTTGATTTCATCATTTCAATTTTGGGTTAAACCAATCATCTACACGGTCAAATAATAATTGCCATAACGTGCGGTTAATTAAATGGAAGCGTGCTGTAAAAGTCATTCCTTTATCAATTTGCCCTTTGTAGCCGTTTTTCAATTGTAAGTAGTTTTTGTTCATTTGGCAGAGAACCCTAAAGAATACCTCGCCGGTTTGTTCATTAATTTTAATATTTTGATCTATTTCAGAAACCCTGCCTTCTAATAATCCCCATTGGTTATAATTATAAGTGTCGATTTGGCATTTTACATTTTGTCCTTTGTGAATAAAACCTATATCTTTTGGTGAAACTAAACATTCTGCAACTAGGGAAACTTCCGGTGAAATCTCCCCTATGTCTTGTCCTTGCGTCAGAAAATTATTTTTCTGTACTCCGGAGAAATTAACAAGCCTTCCGGAAATGGGTGCTGTGATGATATAATTTTTTTGTTCCTGATTAATACGATGTACTTCTGAGCCTAAAGAACGGATTTGCCTTTCTACTTCTCTCTTCTGCGTTTGCCATTGAGCAATTTGCTGTTCTCTTATCCCTGCAATCTGGTTTTTAAGTCCTTGAAGGTTATAGAAAAATTTTTCATATTCTGCTTTGGGGACTACTCCCTGTTTATAAAGGGTAGCTGCCCTGTCAAAATCTTTTTGAGCTAAAGACAATTGTGTTTGTACCTGAGCAATTTTTTCCTGCATGGCAGATAATTCTCTCTGGTATTGCCCGGTTTGTAAACCTGAAATTTGGCCTTTAGTAAGCTTATTTAAATCCTGTAATTGTGCTGAATAATCTGAACTTTGGCTGTTCTGTAAATTCTTTTGAGTATTCAACTGTTCTGCTGTTACGATGAGCAATGTATCACCTTGTTTGAGTTCCTGATTATTTTTTTCCAGTTTACTATAAATAATTCTCCCTGAAACAATGGCAGAAATTTTAGTGTTCTCCTGAACAGATCGTATCATACCTCTTGATGAAGAGGAAATTGGGACTTTTATTATTGGTAATAAGGCTAAGGCAAGAATAATAAAGAATAGAATGCTTATGTAAATGGTATGTTTCATTTGTGAATTTTTTAATGTTCAAATCTTTCTATACCACGAATAAATAACCAAATAAATTATACATTGAATGAAGAAGAAACGTACCGAAAAATGACAGTATGGCATTTTTCTTTAAAGTAGTAATGTAAAAATAATGTGATGCAAGGCTACTAAAAAAAACCATTAACACATAAAAAATACTGTAATAATGTACCAATGAAAAAATCAAACTCATTAAGATGATGCAAATCCAATCTTTTTTAATTTTTATGTATGACAAAAAATTATACACAACGTATTGAAAAATTACAGTTTCTAATAATGGGCCCAACAATAATATGTAAAATGTAGGAACCTCTTCGTCTTGGTTTCCACTTGCTTTAAAGTGAAAGAAATGATCGTTAAAAAAATTAAAACTATAGCTGACCCCAATAGAGATAGCCAAGCAACACAAAAATAAAATAAAGACTCTTTTCATAAAAAAACGCACTAAACAGGAGACAAAAATTTATTTATCAGTTCTTTTTTATGAAAATCTGCCTCAGATGTAGAGGCAGATTAATTTTATTGACTTTTTCAAATTATATTACCATCTTTGGTAATATCCACCACCACCTTGAATACTGTCATTTACATCTGACATAAATGCAACAGCACGCCTTGCTCCATAAGCGACCCAATACCAAGCAGATTCACCTCCACTAATTGATAAACACTCATTTTCTGTTAAATCTATTAATTCTATATTTTTCATTTGTTTAAAATTTTTTTATTGTTCTATATAATTCAGGACTGTATTGCATGAAAGCCAACACGAGAGCAAAAATCATTATATTGATGACTATACTTGTAAAACTCATCTTGTTTTTTTTCATTTGGATTAATTAGTGTCTTGGATGTCCACTTCCTCCATCACTCCATCCTTCACGAATGTCCCCCCAGTTGCTAATAGCAGAGATACCTAATGCAACTAAAGCGGCTTGCCACCATCCTCCTTCAGTTTCTTTTAACTCTTGAGCGTCAAGCTCTACTACGTTTAATTTTTTTAAATTCATTTTGCTAAGATTTTAAATTTAATAGTATTATTTTGTCATATAATCCCTGACATGGGAATTTGCTGATCAGCATCATATTTATATTTGCACTGTACGCATACAAAAAATAAACATTTGTGTTTTGTTTGTTTAAACTTACTCAGTATCTACAAAAAAACATAAAATTTCTTACTTAATTTACCCTTAATTTCACGGTGTAGAGAATTTAAGGATTTTATTTTGTTGATTTTTAGCATTTTGTAAAATAGATTTTCAGGCTCAATACGTCTGCGAAATTTTGCTTTTTTTTGTAAATTAGTACTTGAATAAAATGACGTAAATTTTTGTTTTTCAGTTATTTATGTTTTATTTAAGTTTTTTTATTTTACTTTTTTGCTTTTGATGAATATTGAAAACATGTTAATTAATTTTAAATGAAAAAATACAAGAAAAAGAGTTGCCTGTTGCAAAGGCAATACGAAGTGGGGCTTTTTAATAATAAGTCAGTGAATTATATTCTTAAAATAAAAAATGAAAAAGTGTTGATTTCGAAACTTATTGATTATTCTATTGCAAAAGAAAACGCTACGGAGATGTTGGGCTTAATGATTTAAATAATACCTGCTGTATATTATTAGATCCACTGCAAACAAAGAAAAACTTTCTTTATCCCCTTTGGTTAGATATTTTGCTTGTCAAAAATGTTGTAGGATTAGATAATTTGAAAAAAGTCATTTATAAAGAAAAAATTATGCAAATGTATCTACCCAAAAATATTGACTATATCCATCTCTGGTTTATCGGGGTAGATGTTAATTCGCAGGGTAGTAGTATTGGTAGTGCTTTTATGAATAAAATTATTAATTATTATTCAGGAAAGAAACAAGCTATTTGTTTGGAAACATTAACCGTTATAAATCTCTCTTTTTATGAAAAATTTGGTTTTAAAATTTATCATGAAGAAGATTTTGGATTCAGATTTTATTTTTTGATACACTATTTATAAGGGATGTTTGGTACTGAAATTCATACTATTACTTTTATATGCCTATGTCTACTGATCTTAATATTAGGATTTGTATTAATAAGAGTTTCCATTAAAGAGGGCAATAAAAGTTTTGATCTTCATTTTTTGTTGTTAACATTTGCTGTCATTTTGAATAATCTAAGTTCTGGGCTTTTACCAGATAAAAGCTTTAATATTAATGTTTTATCGCAAAATGTAATAGCGTATACAGTAGGTTCTATAACCATTGGATATTATATTTATTTTTTGTCAAAATATTACAGTCTGAGTTTTAAAAACTATTTGCATTTTAATTATGTCATGATGTGTCTCTCTGTAAATTTAGTTGTCGGTTTTATTATTCCTTATGTAATTACAGGAAATCTTGAAATATCTCGTAAGCTTTTTCTCATTATTCCTGTTTGTTTTATTTTATTTCTGATCTATATCCTCTATAAGAATAAAACTGAAGATGATTTAGAATTTTATGATCAGTTTAGAAAATTTCATGCTGTTGCTGGATTATTAGGTCTTTTCAGTGTTGTATCTGTTCCGGTTACAATGTTATTATTGGGAGATAATCAATCAATAGAGCAGAGTTTATTTACTATAGGTTATTTTTTTATAGGAATAGAATATTTTTTTTATATAGGAAAAGGACGAAATTGGGAGTTTCTGTCAGATCTTACAGAAAGAGAAACTGAAATAGTAAATTTAATAATTGAGAATAAGAATATTAAATATGTTGAAATAGGGAGTAAATTAAATATTTCTGAAAAAACAGTTTCTGCACACCTTTCCAATATTTATAAAAAAGCTGATGTAAAAGGAAAAAAAGGGCTTATTGCCAAAATTGGAAATAATAAAATACGCTTAGGTAAAAAATAGGTTCTTCAATATTGCTTCCGATTTCAGCTCGGTTTCTGCCCATTCTTTTTCAGGATTGCTTTGTGCAGTAATGCCACCCCCTACAAAGGCATAAACAGAATTTTTGTAAAGTCTTGCACAACGAAGATTCACAAAGTATAAAATACAGTCTTCTGTTTCAATTTTAATGTAACCCGCATATAACTCACGAGGGAATTTTTCATACTTCTGAATATTTTCAATACAAAAATCTTTAGGAATCCCACAAACGGCAGGAGTAGGATGAAGGTCCTGAATGAGCTTATCGAGGTCTTCAGGATTGATATGGGTTTTAAAATCCGTACGGAGATGTTTGATATTCCCTGAAATATGATCGTAAGTTTCCGATTGTTGTATATCCCCGGAATAAGTTTCAAGAATATTTTGAATGTATGTGGTAACAGGTTTTTGTTCTTCAATCTCTTTTTCAGACCATTTTTCAGACACGGGAAGTGTTCCTGCAAGGGCCATGGTTTCGAATTCGTGAGTGTTTTTATTGAATTTTCCCAATACTTCTGAAAAAGCACCCATCCAGGTTTGGCTACCATCGTTAAAAAGATACCGGAAAGCATTAGGATAGGAGGTACATATATTGTTAAAACTCTCTTTCAGATCAATCTGAGAAAAGTTTTTAAACATTTTTCTTCTTGAATACACCAGCTTGGGAAGGTTATTTTTCTTAATCACTTCAATAACCTGCTGAAGCGTGTTTATATATTCATTTTTCGTTTCAGGATCAATATTATTTTCATCATTGAACAGAGGGAAAGTAGAAATATCCTTTTGAAAGTTGTTTTCGGTAGTCTTTATGATGTCACCTTCAAAACTGATCGTATGTTGTCTGTCGAATGAGTAAAAATGTACCGCGCTTGTTTTTTTATTCTGATCTGTGGAATATAATTGCTCGTCAAAAGGAAGTTTGAAATAAATCATTAGCTATGAGTAGATTTTGAAAATCACCGGCGGAAATAATACAGAGAATTCCGGGATTGATTTTCCTTTCTGCAAAGGTATTATTAGTCTTAAAAATGTCAAAATTAAAAGAAATGTTTTTTACTAAAATATTTTAAAAACATAGAATATTTTGTGTAAAATACTTCTTATTTAAGTATAAAAAAAAGCTCAAAAATTGAGCCTTATCCCTTTATTGATATCTCCTGATTTATCTCAGAATAATATTGTTGGTCATTGTAGTATGATTGATGAGTGTTCCTTTTTCGTCTCTGATTTCAATTTCGGAAACATGCATTGTTTTTCCTTTTCTTATAAATCGGGCTGTAGCCGTTACAAGACCATCTTTTTTGCTTCTCAGATGATTAGAATTAATGTTGGTTCCTACTCCATAATATTTGTTTCCGTCTATAAAAATATTAGACAGGCTAGACCCTAAGGTTTCTGCCAATACACAGCTTGCTCCGCCGTGCATAATTCCGAACGGCTGATGTGTTCTTGGGAGTACAGGCATTGTAGCAGTAAGGGTCTCGTTTTCGATATCAATATCGATAAATTTTATTTCGAGAGTTTTTGCTAAGGTTTCATTTCCCCAGTTATTCAAAAACTCCAATAGTTCTTCTTTTGTCTGATCTTTCATTTTGTATAGTAGATAAATGATGATGATTGATTAGCGGAAATAATAATTGCGGGTTGGCTTATTCTCCCGCTCCCATAATATTAGGATTCCAGTTTGCCGGAACTTTAGGTACAATATCGTTTTTGATATAATAGTCCTGGATCTCCTGCATAATGTCTGAAAAAGGAGCAGTAGCAAGTCTTTCATAAGGAATCGTGTAGCCGAGATACACAATATTTCTTTTAAAATCTCCTGCAGCCAGAACAATAGGTACTTTTGCGGCTAATGCCATATGGTAAAATCCTTTTCTCCATTTGGGAACCCAGCTTCGCGTTCCTTCGGGAGTAATAACCAGGCTGAAATCTTCTTTTGCAAACTGGCTCGCTACAAAGTTAACCAGATCATTTTTCTGGCTTCTGTCGATACCAATTCCGCCAAGCCCTTTTACTAGCCCACCGTACCATGCTTTGGTATGAGCATCTTTGATAATGATTTTTAGCGGTTTTTTTAAGGACCAATAAGCAAGGTTTCCTAAAATGTATTCCATGTTATGAGTATGTGGTGCCACTACAAGGATACACCTGTTCAGGTTGTTGACATCGCCCTGTAAAACGACTTTCCAGCCTAATAATTTTAACATTAGTTTGCCTATCAGCTTTTTCATAGATTCTTGGATTAAAAACAAAAAAGTATAACCAAATTATGGTTATACTTTACAAATATATTGAAATATTATCGCTCTTAAAACAAACCGTTGATTAAATCTACGATTTTCATTACAAATTCTAAAGCAAATTGTATCATGATAGGTGTGTGTGTTTTTGTTTTATGGTTATAGTATTTTAACAGTACGAAAATAAAGATTTTTTTCCAGATAAGAAACTAAAAAATATGATTTTTTTCACTTTTCTGAGATAAGAAGGATGTGAATTTCAAACGGTTGCTGTCCATTCACACCTTCTCGCACTCTCTGAAGTTAATTATTTAGTTTGTATGGAAATTTCGTTTTTCCCGTCTTTGATTTTGATGTCTACATCTTTGTTCATTTTCTTGATGCCTGACGTCACTGAATCAATTACTTTCTCAACATGGTAGCTCGGAACTTTCTTACCGTTCACGATCACACTGTCTTTATCATCGGTACCGTAAGTGATGGTAGATCCGTTTACGGTAATTTTATTTTTTTCAATTCTGATACCATGGTGATTTTCATCTTTGTCCTGATCATTATCATTGATGCCGTCTCCGTCAAGATCTCCTTCAAAATCAATTCTGTTTTTCTGAGTCGGAATCACTACTGATTTCTGTGGAACTACCAGTTCGTACTCTACTCTGTAATCTCTGAATCTGTGTTCATAAGGATACTTAATGTAGTTTGGAAGCATTACTTTATTGTTGATCACCTCCACCGGTACAGTTACCTGAATAGGGAAGTTATATCCGTTTCCTTCTTTTTTAATAATCAGGTAAGGTGTTTTCACTTCAGGTTTTCTTGTTACCTCTACAGAGATATAATCTTCTTCGTATACTGTTTTTTTGTCTGAGTAAATATCATCGTCATAAGCCTTGAAATTCTGAGGAATATTAACCTGTTTTACATCTACATAGATGGTATCAGAAGTGGTATTGATGGCAACATTCTCCACATCTTCCTTGCTTCCTTTATAAATCAGGTTTTTCTTTGCCATACTGATTCCGAAATAAGTTCCTAATCCGATAAGCAGAAGGAATAAACCTCCGATCACCCATCCGATATTTCTCAATTTAGTTTTTGGAGAAAATATCTTAATACTTAATAAACTGAAGATAATGGCCGGAATTAAACTTCCGATGACCATAATGGCAGCCAGGACTTTATCAAGACCATTATCATCCATATAGAATCTGATCTGGTTGGCTCCCGGGAAATCCGTATCCATTCCGAAAAGACCGAATAATACGAATACTCCGATAATGCTTCCTACAGCCATGATTACAAATAAACCTCCTACGAAGTATTTAAAGATATTCCATACTCCGCTTCCTGCGTTGTTGATATAAGGCTTGTTTTCGTTGTATATTTCTCCGACTCTCTGTGTAGATTCGTTGGCAAACTGAACCAGTTTGTTCGATTCATTTTTAAGATTGTCGAAGTTCATAGGCTTTCCCTTCATTTTCAAAAAATCGGCTGCGGTTTCAGCTTTTGGAAGTACGATCCAAAGAAGGATATACAGTAACCCCACTAATGAAGAGGAAATTGCTGCAGTAAAAATTCCCAGAACGAAAATTCCCAGCCAGATCGCTCTCATGGCAGTAATGTCCATTCCTACATATTGAGCCAATCCTGCGCAAACCCCTGCTATTTTTTGTTTTTCAGGATCACGGAACAATTGTTTTTTATCTGAATAATTAGTTCCTGAAGTATTATTTTTAGTTGTTGTTTTTTCAGAAAAATAAGCCTCTTCCTGTTCTTCGATTTTTTCCGGAGTCCCGATTTGTGCGATTACTTTTTCTACATCCGTATCGTTGATTACTTCACGTTTTCCCAGAGAATCTCTGAATATCTCCACCATTCTTATTTCTATGTCATGCATTACCTCATCCGCTTCGGAAGCATCCAGTGAGCTTCTCAGTGCATTCAGGTAATCGCTGAGCTTTATATATGCGTGTTCTTCTATTGTAAAAGAAAAACCTGCGAGTCCTATTGAGAGTGTCTTGTTCATAGCTTTATTTTTAATTTTTTTGGGTGATTTGGTTTACTGAAGCTGTCAGTTCATTCCACGTATTTTGAAGTTCATTCAGGAAAAGTCTTCCTTTTTCTGTGATCTGGTAATATTTTCTGGGCGGGCCTCCCGTTGATTCTTCCCATCTGTAAGAGAGAAATTCTCCGTTTTTAAGTCTTGTGAGAAGAGGGTAGAGGGTGCCTTCCACTACGTCCAGTTTTCCTTTTTTTAGTTCATCTATTAGGTCGGAAACATACATTTCGCGATGATTGATGAGACTTAAAATACAGAATTCCAGAATTCCTTTTCGCATTTGCGCTTTGGTATTTTCAGTATTCATCTTTGATAAGTTTTGTTAATTAGTTCTATTTTTAGAAAAATGCTCCTAGCTAGCTGAGCCTATTCTAATTTTACATTACAAAGATATATAATTAAAATGGTATTATGCAATACAAAGTAGTGGTATTTTTGAAATAATAAGCTTAACTTGTTGTAAATCAATTTAATAAATTTTAGTATTTTTTTGCGTATTTAAAAAAAATACTAAAAATGATCCATTGTTTTAAAAAACATATTTTGAGAACGATCTTAGGTTTCGTATTTTTGTTATGAAATTTTGACAAAAAACACAGGCTTATACCGCTGCCAAAAAGAAAACAAACAATAATATTATAAATAAAGTATAATGAAGATTCAGAAGGAAATAGACTTTATTCTGGCAGTAGATGCCTTGAAAAATGTACAAAGAAGAAATTTTAATGCGGATGACTCCAGAAGAGAAAATACGGCAGAACATTCGTGGCAGATTGTGATTCTGGCACAAATTCTTTATCCGTATGCTAAAAACCGGGCAGATATAGATTTACTCAGAGTGATCAGAATGCTTTCTATCCATGATTTGGTGGAAATTGAAGCAGGTGATACCTTCCTGTTTGATGAAAAAGCAATGGTTGGAAAATTTGAAAGAGAAAAAGTTTCTGCTCAAAAGATTTTTGGAATTTTAGATGAGCCGTTACGGTCGGAATTTTTTAATCTATGGCTGGAATTTGAAGAAGAAAAAACTCCGGATGCTATTTTTGCCTGTGCCATAGACCGGTTCATTCCTTTTATTCTGAATTCCCATACTTCAGGAAAAAGCTGGACAGAGGCCGGAGTTACTGAAAAACAAATCAGAAATATGCTTGAAAATACCATTACCAGAGCATCTGACGAAATGGGAGAAGCCTTTGAATTTTTACTGAACCAAAGTATAGACTCAGAAAAAGTTATAAAATAAACGGGATTCTTTATTTTTTTATATGAAGGAATATAAAATCAGTTCGGGCGGCCAAAGGCCGCCCGAACTGATTTTATAGAATTTGAATTGGTTTCTTGAATTCATCAATCGCTACAAAAGTGAAATCACCAATGATGGCTTTCTCTCTTTCATAAGAATACATCTGCTCAGTATAGATCTCAACATTCACCTTCATACTTGTTTTTCCGACATATGAAACTTTTCCGATCAGCTCCACGATAGTTCCTGCAGGAATAGGCTTTTTAAAATCGATTTTATCACTGCTCACCGTTACCACTCTTTTTCTGGCGAATCGGGTTGCCGTGATGAAGGCTACTTCATCCATCAGCTGCATAGCCGTACCTCCAAACAGGGTATCATAATGATTGGTTGTATTAGGGAAAACCGCTTTAAAAATACTGGTTTCGGATGCTTTAATTCTTTCTTCTGTAGTCATATTTCATTATTAATTAAAGCGAAATGAAATAGTATCAAAACAACAGAATAATAGCAGGAATCTAAGAAATCCCTGAAACCATCCATCAGATCAATAAACTTCAGATCGCGAAAGTTTTTTGTTTAAGAAAAGGCAGGTCTCCTGACTTGTAACATCTTTTATCTCCTTCCCATGCCCCGCACAGTGGATCTTTGATAAAGATTACAGTTACTTACAGTTGCGCGACAGTCCGTGATTTTCACACGATTCCCTTTTAATCTGCGGCTAGGCAGAACCAATTTCTATGATGAATAAGTGTTAAACTTTTTCGGGTGCAAAAATAGTGAATTTATTCCGGATTATGATAAATAATCTGACTGATCACTCTTCCTTTTTTGATTGTCCACAGACTCGTATATCTGTTTTCCCCAGAACCATTGATCATATAAAGGAAAATGTTATCATTATCCAGAGACGTTACCCCTACATTATTGAAATCCATTGTGGGCTGAAACATATTTTTGATGGCTTCCCTTACAAAAACGGACCCTCTTCCGGGCTGTTGTACTCTGATAGATTTGATTTCGGTCATTCCTTCAGGCAGCTCATCACTGATTCCCCATGGTTTTACCTTATCAATAGTCAGAAGTTTTCCGCTGGCATCTTTTTCTTTCTTACGATATCCTGCATTAGAAGGATATACATCAATCACCACTTTGCTTCTCTGGGCTGTAGGTACTTTAGGATCAGAATTATCTGTGAAAATTAATGATCTTCCGTTTTTAGATTTGGAAGGGGTATAGGCCGGAAGCTGATCAATATAAGCGATACGCTCTTTGTTGACCATTCCTTCCTTGTCAAGTGTCTCATACCTTACAAAAGGTTTTTCATCGTCCTGTTTTTCAGGATATTTGATCCATATCCATTCCGTTTCTCCGGGAGCCGGCTTTACATAAACAAAAACATCTCCTTTACGCATACGGATCTTATCTACAATTTTTCTGTAGTTGTCTTTATGTACACGTACATTAGCATATCCCTCCTCAGCTTTTACCACTCCGAAAGGAACTTTATTCTGTCCTTTAGCAAATGCCAATGAAAAAATACTGAAAGCAGATATATAGAATGCTTTATTTATGGAAATCATGATGATAATTTTTAATCCTCCAAATATATAAATTAAATGCTTTTCCGAAGATACTTATCCCGTTGCAGTTATTTTAAATCTTGTATTTGCTATAAGTAAGCGCTACGAAACCATTAAAAAGAAAAAGAGTGTTGAAAGCAACACTCTTTTTTTGATTATACCATTTAAATTTTTTTGTTCGTTGGTTGCCCAATTGCTTAAATTCTCTCCAGTTCATCCGCATCAATCGTCGTCTTGAAAGTTCCGTAATTAACGATCACTTTGTTTCTGGAAATTTTTTCAATAGTTCCTACACTGGTACTTCCAGTAATGCGTACACGCTGGCCTATTTTCATCCAGACGGCACGGTCACTCTTGCGTTTTTCTTCAAGCCTTTCATTGGTTTCCGCAATTTTTTCAATCACTTCTTCCTTTTTAAGCTGTTGCGTGATTTTTCTCTTCACCACCTGAAGACGTTTGGATTCATCTTTGTCTGCCCCCAGTTTTCTGAATTTCTCCTGTTCAAGTAATTTTACAAAATCTTTAACAACATCTTTTCTGGATTTCCCTTTTGTATAGCTTTCAATGAATGTTTCAATCTTATTTCCGAACTGAAGTTTACGATGTTCTTCTTCATACAATTTCTGAAAATTGAATAACTTCTGCTGAAGCTGATCATTCAGTTTCTGAAGATTATCTCGTTTATCCTCTACAGACTCTTTTCTTTCCGCAAGATCAGATTTCAGTTTTTCAACTTCAAATTTTTCCTGCTGAAGCTTAACAATGGTTTTATCAAGATTCACAATGTCATGTTCTACTTTTTTCTTGGCAGAATGAATGATAAATCTAGGAATTTTATTTTTTTCTGCAACCTCAAACGTGAATGAACTACCGGCCTGGCCGACTTCCAGTTTATACATTGGTTCCAGAGTTTCTTCATTGAAAAGCATGGCTGCATTCTGAGCATTAGGAAGCTGTTCTATGACCAGTTTGATGTTTGTGTAATGCGTTGTAATAATTGCAAAACTCTTTTTATCATAGAAAAACTCCATAAAACTTTCTGCCAGAGCTCCCCCTAATTCAGGATCAGAACCGGTTCCGAATTCGTCAATCAATAATAAAGTATCAGCATCAGCCTCACGGATAATTCCTGACATTTTCTTTAATCTTGATGAATAGGTCGACAGGTGGTTTTCAATCGACTGGTTATCACCAATATCTGTCATGATCTTTTCAAAGAAAAACATTTCAGACTTGGGATGCACAGGAACCAAAATCCCAGTCTGAATCATCAGTTGAAGCAGTCCTACTGTTTTCAGCGTAATGGATTTTCCTCCTGCATTCGGTCCGGAAATACAGATGATTCTGTTGTGTTCCGTTAAAGCCAGGGTTTGTGGGTGAATCGTTTTATTTTCTTCTTTATTTCTCAGCCATAGTAACGGGTGGAAAGCATCTTTCAGCCTTAATGTTTTATGACGGTTGATCTTCGGGAGTACACCATTAATTAATTCTGCAAACTTTGCTTTAGCTCTCGTAAGGTCAAGATCAAAAATATAAATCTGGTACCTCCACAGCTGAGGCTGGAATTCGGCAAGTTCTGCAGTGAGTTTTCTCAGTACCTTATCAATCTCTTTTTTCTCTTCCTCTTCATTCTCACGAAGCTTGAAATAGTGTTTTACAACACTGTCCGGCTGAATATAAGTGATAGAACCTGTTTTTGAAATTCCAAGTGTTCTTCCGGGAACTCTTTTCTTAAATCCTGATTTTACAGCAAGCACCCTTTGGTCATCAATAATCGTTTCCCGTATATCATCCAGAAAGTCACTTTGTCCATAGGTGGTCAGTGCGCGGTTGAAGTTTTCCTGAATCGCTTTTTTAGCATGTTGAATCTCTGTTCTTATTCCTTTTAATGCTGGGGAAGCTTCATTTTTTACTTCACCGAAACGGTTGAAAACCTTATCTACTTTCTCAATAATTTCTTTTCTGAATTCCAGTACGGAAACATCTTCCATTAAAGTAGGAAAAGTTTCCGGCATGGTAGGGAAGAACTTCTGGAGTTTTCCGATTTGTTCCGTGATGGTTTTGATTTTAATGAAAGCGCTGTTTTCCAGGCGATAATTCTCAATCAGCATTACTTTCAGCTCACTTTCGATATCTTCATATTCATCAAACGGAATTGCATTTGAACTTTCAAAACTCGACAGGTATTCTGACGTTTTTTTCAATGAAAGTTCTGCCTCGTCTATTTCCATCGGACGAAGTTGAAGAATTTTTTCTCTTGTTTTCGGAGAATACGCAAATGGGGAAATTTCCGCGAGCAATTGCGGAAACTCTAATTCGTCTAAATCTTCTTTATCTATATACACCATGCAAATTTAGTGAGAAAATGTGAATGTAATACGGTGGTAATTTGAAAATGAGCAGATTTGGAAGCTGAAAGTTGAAAAAATCAAGACTTTTTAATGATAAAGAGCTTGTAATTGATCAGGGTTTAATACATTTGGAAGATGAGACTGGAAACCCAAAGACTGATTTTAAAAGAAATCGATGAAAGTCATACCGAAGATATTCTGAGGATCAGAAGCAATGAGCTGATCAATCGGTATGTGAAAAGAAATTCACCGAAAACCAATTATGATGCATTAGAATTTATCTTAAGCATCAGAAAAAGAACACAGAATAAAGAAATTATCTTCTGGGGAATTTCCTGTAAAGGCAAGAACAATTTTATCGGAACCATCTGTCTATGGAATTTTTCTGAAAACAGGCAGACAGCCGAAGTAGGGTACGAGCTGCTTCCCGACTATCATAAAAAAGGAATTATGAGTGAGGCACTAGGTTCGGTTTTAGATTATGGATTTAATGACTTAAATTTACAGGAAATTTTAGCTTTCACCCATCAGCAGAATGAGAATTCTCAACGATTGCTTCTAAAACATCATTTCATTTTGGAAGAAAATAAAACAGATAACAAAAATCCTGAAAATGTGATTTTTTGTTTGAAAAGATGAGTCTAAAGCAGCAAATAATAATCAATTTTAAAATTTTCAGACTGAATTATGACCTGGACAGAAATTTTAGCCCCGATAAAGAGTACAGAATACTTTAAGACCTTATGGGAAAAAGTAAAAAATGAATATGCAACCACTAAAGTTTTTCCTCCGAAAAATCAGATTTTCAGAGCTCTGGAGATTACACCTTTTGAAGATATAGAAGTAGTGATTATAGGGCAGGACCCTTACCATAATGATGATCAGGCGAACGGTCTGTGTTTTTCTGTTTCCGAGAAGGTAACCGCACCGCCGTCGCTTAAAAATATTTTCATCGAATTAAAAGATGATCTGGGTGTGGTAAGAACATCAAAAGAACTGGATGATTGGGGAAAACAGGGCGTATTGATGCTGAATGCTACCCTGACAGTTCGTGCTCATTCTCCGAATTCCCATAAAGATCTGGGCTGGGAGAAATTTACCAACTATATTATCAAAGAAATCTCAGATAAAAAAGAAAATGTAGTTTTTGTCCTCTGGGGAGCTTTTGCACAGAAAAAAGCCGAACTTATCAATCCGGCTAAGCATTTTATTTTAAAATCGGCGCACCCGTCACCATTTTCTGTCTACAGAGGATTTTTCGGGAGTAAACCTTTTTCAAAAATTAATGAATATCTTGTCTCAAAAGGGAAGAAACCTATTTCGTGGTAGCACCGGAAGTATTTTCCGTCTTTTTTACCGTAATCCCTATTTTATATTTTTCAGCAGGTATTCTTAGTCCGTCTGAAGATTTTGGATAGGGAGTCACTTCCTGTAGTGTAATGGTATATCCGTTGAAATCGGCAGACTGATGATAATTCCTTGCGGGATGATCCATACTGGCGAGGCTTATAGTCTCAGGTCTGGTTGTAATTCCCATCACTTCTATTTTGGCAACAGCTACTCCGGCCCATATACAATTGGTTCCTTCAGGACAGCGGCTGTCTTCTGAAATACCTTTGAATGTAATATTTACTTCAGCTTCTTTCAGAAATTTATTTTGTCCCTGGGTAAAATAAATGATATCTCCTTTCTGATCGGAAGCTTTTGTAGACGCTGTGCTGGTGCTCATTTCAGATGTTTTTGTTTCGGTTTTTATTTTCTTTTGGGCATCACATCCTGTTAATGCAAGAATTCCCAGGCTGAATATAAGGGCTTTATGGAACATAGTTTCTTTTTTTATTTTTATTTAAATGATATTGAACATATTAAGAAATACTACCAAAAACATTGCCACTCCGACAACAAAACTGAATCCGGTGCCGTAGATAAACCCAAGAAAAGCTCCTTTCGTAGACTGAAGGGCTTTATTTATGTCCTTACTGTCATGAAGAAGTTCTCCCATAAATACACCGGCAAACATCCCGATCAGAAATCCTAACGGCAGGGGAATAAACAACATTCCTAAAATGGTTCCGATGACAGAGCCGATACTTCCCCAGCGGGTACCTCCATATTTTCTGTTGGTTCTCGCCGGAATCACATAGCTTAATACAACAGAAGCCACAGTCAGAATTCCAAATATCCAGACATAGACCATAGGAAGGTTTGCATCGGTTCCGAATTTATAGATCAGAAGCCCGCAAATGCTTAATAATAAACCCGGTAAAACAGGCAGAAATGTTCCTAATATTCCTACTACTAATAAAATAAGACAGAGAATATTAATGATTGTATTATCCATTCTTTAAAATATAAACGAATATATGAAAAAAGAAAAATTATGCCATATTGATAATTTGGGCTGAAAATTGATTGTGAATATTTAAATCGTCATTCTTATTTTATAAATTTGCTGTCAATGAAAGATGATATTCAAGATACTAAAAACTATTTGCAGGAAATAAGCGAACAGTTGTACATTTACATTTCTCAGGTTTCTCCGTCCGGGCTGGACTGGATCATACATATCATTGTAAAACTGGCCCTGCTTTGTGCCCTGTTCCTGCTTGCAGATTTTATTTTTAAATTCGCGATCAATTCTGTTTTTCGTTTATTTCATAACGAGGAAAAGTTTCCGGTTTTAAAATCAATCTATCAGTCTAAGATTACCAATTCCGTTGCTCATTTTGCTGCACTGACCATTGTGGGCGGAATACAAAGCTCCATTTTTCCTGAAGGAGCACTTCCTAAAACAACCATCTTTATTATTAGAAGTGTTAATTTGGGACTGGTCCTGATTCTTGCAGGAATGCTATACCGGTCGCTGGCTGCATTTAGAAATTATTTCGCCATCAAACAGGACTTTTATAAAATTATGGCTTTAAATGCCATTTCGGAAACCGTTAAGATTCTGGGGATTTTTATATTTTCCGTAGTAGGGCTCTGTGTGGTTTTTGGAATCAAAGGAACCACCATCGTAGGAAGTCTGGGAGCGATTACCGCAGTCCTGGTTCTTGTGTTCAGAGATACGATTTTAGGATTTGTTACCGGAATTCATGTGGCTACTTCCAAGAATATGAAAGTAGGGGACTGGATCAGTATTCCCAAATACAGTATAGAAGGAAATATTACAGAAATAAGCCTCCTGACTACAAAAATCACCAACTTTGATAAAACTGTTTCTACAATTCCGACTTATGATTTCCTGACTACGGAGATCAAAAATATGCAGGTGATGTCTGAATCCAATACGAGAAGGATCAAAAAATCTATTTACTTTAATATCAATTCTTTTAAATTTTTAACAGATGAGGATATTGAAAGGTTAAAAGAAATAAACCTGATTTCAGATTATCTCGAACAGAAAAATATTGAAATTAAAAACGAAAATGCAAGTCTTGAACATAAGGATAAGGTGGTGAACGGAAGACAGCTTACCAATATCGGAGTGTTCAGATATTACGCACAGAAATACATAGAACATGATCCCGATATTGATAAAAAAGGGACAAGAATGGTTCGTCAGCTGGATATAACGCCACAGGGGCTTCCCCTTGAAGTCTACTGTTTTGCCAATGATTCCAAATGGGAACGGTTTGAACAGATTCAGGCGGATATTTTCGACCATTTACTGGTAGCCTCAAAGGAATTTGATCTTCAGGTGATGCAGATCAGTGTGAAAGTGTAAAAAAACGGATGTTCTTCCGGCTGATAAATAATAATATGATTAACAAAGGATATGGGAAGACTGATCTTGAAAAGGTGAGTACATTTGTTCCACCTGTTTCCAGCTTTTTATATTTAATATCTAAATAAAGAAATGACAAAATTAAGCGTAAACATTAATAAGATTGCGACATTAAGAAATGCGAGAGGAAGTGAAACACCAAGTGTGACAGAAGCTGCTGTAAAAATCCAGGAGTTCGGAGGACAGGGAATTACCATCCACCCAAGACCCGATGAGAGGCATATTACAAGAAAAGATGTCTATGATCTGAAACCATTGGTTACTACTGAATTTAATATTGAAGGGAATCCGCACCAGAGTTTTATTGATATGGTACTGGATGTGAAGCCGGAGCAGGTTACATTGGTTCCTGATGCAGATGATGCTATTACTTCGAATGCAGGATGGGATACCAAAAAACATTTGGATTATCTTACGGAAATTATCGCGGCGTTTAAAAACGCGGGAATCCGTACCTCTATCTTTCTTGACCCTTTACCTGAACTGGTAGAATATGCTGCAAAAACAGGTGCAGACAGAATTGAACTCTACACAGAAGCTTACGCGAAAAATTATACAGTTAATAAAGAACAGGCGATCAAACCTTATTATGATACAGCGGTAGCTGCAACAGAATTTGGACTTGGAATCAATGCAGGACATGATTTAAGTCTGGATAATTTAAAATACTTTGCAGATCATATTCCCAATCTGCTGGAGGTTTCTATAGGACATGCTTTGGTTTCTGAGGCACTTTATATGGGATTGGAGAATACAGTTCAGGCTTATCTGAAAAGACTGGCAAAATGGTAAACAATATGGAAATATTAAACTCGAAAATATTTGGCGAAAATCTGACAACGACGCCATTACTGGTTTTTCACGGATTATTCGGAATGCTGGATAACTGGGGAAGCTTTGGTAAAGATCTGGGGGAGTATCTTCCGGTCCATCTGATCGATTTAAGAAATCACGGACGGAGTTTTCATTCGGATAGCATGTCTCATGATGATCTGGCAGATGATATTGCCCGATATATGGATCACTACGGAATTCAGAAAGCTCATGTTTTAGGACATTCTTTAGGAGGGAAAGCTGTAATGCAGTTTGCTATACAATATCCTGAAAGAGTAGAAAAACTGATTGTTGTGGATATTTCACCTAAAGCATATCCACCGCATCATCAGGGAATTATAAAAGCACTGGAAAGTGTGGATTTCAATACCGTCAATTCAAGAAATGAGGTGGAAGCGGTCTTAAATCAGTACATCCCCGAAAGATCTACCGTTCAGTTTTTAACAAAAAATCTGTATTGGGACGATCAGAAAAAACTCAACTGGAGATTCAATCTTAAAACCTTATCTGAAAAATATAATGAATTTGTTTCCAATGCTATAAAATTTGGCGTTTTTGAAGGAGAAACCTTATTTATTGCCGGTGACAGGTCTAATTATATTCTCCCGCAGGATGAATATGGGATTAAACAACAGTTTCCGAAAGCTAAAATTGTTATTGTAAAGAATGCGGGACACTGGGTACAGGCTGAAAATCCTGTTGATTTTGCAAATGTAGTGAAGGGATTTCTTGGTTTAGGTTAAATTTGTACTTGATTTTTGATGTTTGTGTTAAAATTTTATTAAAATTTTAGATTATATCTCCATGAGTTGAATTTTTTTGTACTTTGGATTGTCAAAAAAATAAAATTATTACCTTATGGAAAACAAAAATTTAAAAAAGAAGCCATTCTTTGCATCATTCTTAGAAAAGCAACTTAAAGACCCTGAAACGGTAAAAGGAGGGGCCGCTTCTGTTACTTCACTTCTTAAAGATGATATTATGACCACTACAGCCCTTGAAGACAGTGCTACACTTCCTTCAAACGACGGGCACGTAACGATGAAGTATCCTTCTGATAGTGATGAAGCAGGAGATGCAGTATAAGTTCAGATACAAATTCAATTATATATCAAGTCAAAACTAAATCATTATGGAAAATAAAAATTCAAAGAAGAAGCCGTTTTTTGCATCATTCTTAGAAAAGCAAATCAAAGATCCTGAAACCGTAAAAGGAGGAACGGATATCACTATTCCTGAAAGAGATGTCGTTACAAAACCAATTGTTGACAATGTAACGTCTGCAACAGGAGATATGGAACATACGATGAAGTATCCTTCCGATGGTGATGATGATGTTCAATACGTATAATATAAATCAAGTATAATAACAAAATCATAAGAAAGGAAACTTAAACATTAAGTTTCCTTTCTTAATAAATACGGCTAATGATTCTCTGCATCACTCATTCACAGGATTTTTATAATATCGACCTCTTTTTTGAGTATCTCTCTTCTAAAAATATTCCTTATTTCAGACTAAATTCCGACCGGCTGAATCATCTTCAGAAAATCAATATCAATGAAAATTCATTTGAATTGACAGACGAGTTTGGACATACCCTACATTCAGATCAGATTAAAGCGGTATGGCACAGAAAAGCCTGGAAAATAGGAATTCCGGAAGAGCTGGATGAAGATTATGAGAAAATTTATCTTCAGGAATACGCAAGTATACGCTATAATCTGATTACTATTTTAGAAAATATTCCATGGATTAATCCTTATGAAAAGGAGAAAAAAACTGATGGTAATAAAATGTATCAGCTGAAAATGGCTCAAAAAAACAATCTTATTACCCCCAAAACTCTTTTTTCTAATGACGAAGAGACCATAATCTCTTTTTTTCATCAGTATTGCAATGGGAAAGCTATTGCTAAACTTCATAATGTAGTAGCCAAAACCATGAGTGGTGAGAATCAGGTTTCTACAATGGTCATTGAAAAGGATACACTGGAATATATTTCAGATATCGCCTACTGCCCGATGATTTTCCAGCCTTATATCGATAAAGAATATGAGTTGAGAATTGTTTATGTGGATGGGGAATTTTTTACGGGTAAAATTAATAATTCTGAGCATGTTGACTGGCGTGTGGTTCATCATGATTATTTCTGGTCTGCTTATGAATTACCGGAAGATGTTAAAGTAAACCTGACTTCCATGATGAAGGAAATGGGACTTTATGTAGGAGCGATAGACGTGATCAAAGGAAGAGACGGAAGATATTATTTTCTGGAAGTAAATCCGCAGGGAGAATGGGGAATGCTGCAAAAAGAGCTGGGTTTTCCCATCGCACAGAGAATTGCCGACAATCTTATAAAAAGAATCAGTTTCCATGGATAAAATTTTAATTATAACACATACTAAAGATAATTTCTCAATCGAAAAAGTAACGGAATATATTGAGAAAAATGATTGTGAAGTCATTCGTTTTGACGTAGATTTATACCCTTTACAAAATAAATTGTCCACTGTTTTCAAGGACGGAGAATGGGCAACTATTCTTGAAACCGCCGACAAAAAATATCGCCTGGATGATATTGCCGCCATCTGGTACAGAAGAGCCTATAATATAGGTACTGGCCTTAAAGAAGAACTGGATACCAAGTTTTATGGGCCAGCCATGGGAGAAATCCGAAATACACTTTTTGGTTTTATTGAATCGGTAGATGCTTATTCTCTGGGAAAACCGAGTGTTTACAGGAGACTGGACAGTAAAGAGGAACAGCTGAAAATTGCTCATAAAATAGGATTTAAAGTTCCGGAAACCTGTATTACCAATAACGCTGAAGAAGCCAGAAAATTTATTCTTACCCACCAGAATGTTGTAGCTAAAATGCAGACAGGTTTTGCTATTTATGAAAATGGAGTAGAGAATGTAGTTTTCACTAATGTAGTGAGGGAAGATAAGCTGGAAGAGCTGGACTCTCTGTTGTATTGTCCGATGCAGTTCCAAAGAATGATCGAGAAGAAAAGAGAACTCAGAGTTACTGTTGTGGGACGTGATATTTACGCATTTGAAATCGATTCCCAACAATTTGAGGATGCAAAGGTAGACTGGAGAAAAGACGGAGCCAATCTGATCAACAAATGGATCAGGACAGAACTTCCGGTAGAAATCGGGGAAAAAATACTGGAACTCCTGGATGTTTATCATGTAGATTATGGTGCAATAGACATCATTGTCTCTCCTGATGATGAGTATTATTTCATTGAGATCAATGCGGCGGGAGAGTTTTTCTGGCTGGACAATCTTACAGAAGACAATCTTATTTCCAAGAGTATTGCAGATGTACTTTGCGATAAAGCACCGAGAAGAAATAATATGGTAATGGCTTAAAATAAAAGCTGTTTTCTTATAAAAGTCCTGATGGTTTTAGTTTAAAATTTCAGGACTTTTTTATGTTGTCATATTGAAACTACAGGAGATTATAATAAGTCTTTCAAAACTTTTATGGTTTTGTGGTTCAAAATTTACAGGAGGTAACTTTGATCTTCGGATTTCTTGTTTTCAAAATAATAATATTGGTTAAATTAAATTGAATTATGCTTTAAAAATCGCAAATTTGCAAAAGCAGTTTTTCATATAACTTTCAGATAAGAATGAAGAATTGCCGGATAGAAAATATTGTCATATTTTAGTCAGCAATCAAGTAATATAATTAATGGTTTTTGTAACGGGTGCAACCGGTATTCTGGGAAGAATAATCGTGCTGGAACTTCTTAAAAGAGGGAAAAATGTGCGGGCTTCCAAAAGAGCGGGAAGTAATTTAAACGAAGTAAGGAATTCCTATAGCTTTTATACAGAAAACCCTGATGATTTTTTCAATAAGATCGAATGGGTCAATGTGGATTTCGATGATATTCATGCTCTCCAGGATGCACTGAAAGGAGTAGATGAGGTATATCATTGTGCCGCAAAAGTAAGCTTTCATCCCAAAGATGAAAAAGAAATGTATCATACCAATATCAAAGGAACGGAAAATCTTCTGTTTGCCTGTGAAGGTTCTGACGTAAAGAAGTTTCTGCACGTAAGCTCTGTTGCCGTTCTGGATAACTTTAATGAAAAAGGTGAGCTGGACGAAGATTCTGATTTTAATCCTAAACTAGAACATTCAGCCTATGCGATTTCTAAACATTTATCTGAAATGGAAGCATGGAGAGCCTCTGCTGAAGGATTAAATGTGGCTATTATCAATCCGGGAATGATTATAGGAAGTGGTAACTGGACTCAAAGCAGCGGAGAGCTTTTTTCTACTTTTGAAGACAACAGCTTTACATTTGCAGGCGGTTCCGCATATGTGGATGTAAGAGACGTGGCAAAAATCGCTGTAGAATTACTAGAAAATAATATTTTCGGAGAACGTTTTATCATCGTTTCTGAGAATAAAAGATATGCTGAACTGGCAAAGCAGGTCAGAACAAGACTGGGTCTTAAAGACGCAACAATACTTTCCGAATCTTTACTGAACGTTGGAAGAGCAGCGAATATCCTGTTCGGATGGCTGATTCCGAAACTGAAAATGGTTACCAAATCAAATATTGAAGCCATATCTTCATTCAACACTATTTCCAACCAAAAAATTAAAGATAAACTGAATTATCAGTTTATTCCCGTACAAGAAAGTATAGACTTTCACCTGAATAATTATATTAACGACAAAAAGCTGAAGAAATGAATCTGGCAGAGGCAATTATCCTTAAAAATGTAGAAAAACACCCTGTAAAAGCTGCTATTGGCTTTAAAAAGAAAGATGAAGCCTGGAAAGAGCTGAGCTGGAAAAAATTCAGTGAGATTGTTTTTAAAGCAGCTAACGCATTACAGGAAGCCGGAGTTCAGGAAGGAGACAGAGTAGCCATCTATTCGGATAACTCTTCTGAATGGATGATCTTTGATCTGGCTACCATGGCCATCGGAGCTATTACTGTCCCTATTTACTCAACCAATAATGCAGAACAGGCAGAGTATATCCTCAATGATTCCGGATCCAAAGTGGTTCTGGTAGGAAATCAGGCTCAGTATGACGCCTGTCTTGACATTTTACAAAAAGAAGAAAATACTCTTGAAACGATTGTTGTTTCCAAGAAAGCCGCCTGGATCAAGAAAGAATTCAACAGTTTTTATCTTGAGGATTTTGTTGCAAAAGCCTCTCCAAAGCTGGAAATCTGTAAAAGAGAATATGATGATACTGCAACACTGATTTATACTTCGGGAACAACAGGTACACCGAAAGGAGTAATGCTTACTCATGGAAACTTTATCAAAGCTTTTGATTCACATTTTGAATTTTTTAAGTTTAAAAATTTTGAAGAAGAACTTTCATTGGCATTTCTGCCACTTAGCCATGTTTTTGAAAGAAGCTGGAGTCTTCTTTGCCTGTATGGAGGAGCAAGGGTATATTTCCTTGAAGATCCGAAAAATGTAGCAAAGGCACTGGAAGAAGTAAAACCTACAACGATGTGTGCGGTACCGAGATTTTTCCAGAAGGTATACGCCGGTGTCCTGGAAAAAGCAGAAGAAAGCTCACCATTAAAGAAAAAAATCTTTAACTGGGCTTTGAAAACAGGATGGGAAACAGCAGAACTCAGAAGAAATGAAAAAACAATTCCACTGGGATTAAAAATAAAAGCATCAGTTGCAGATACCCTTGTTTTCAGTAAAATTAAAGAAAAAATGGGCGGAAGACTATGGTTCTTACCTTGTGGTGGGGCATCTCTGTCTCCTGAAGTAACCAAATTCTTTGAATCAGTAGGAATTCATGTTACCGTAGGATACGGTTTGACGGAAACTACGGCTACACTAACTCTTTTTCCTCTAACGCATTTCGAGCATGGTACAAGCGGGAAACCTCTTCCGGGAGTAGAACTTCGTATCGGAGAAAATGACGAAATTCAGGCAAAAGGAAATGGTATCATGAAAGGATACTATAATAAACCAGAGGAAACACAAAAAGTATTTACAGAAGACGGATGGTTTAAAACCGGTGATGCAGGGAAATTTGATGAAAAAGGAAACCTCATTATTACGGACCGTATTAAGGATCTGATGAAAACTTCCAATGGAAAATATATTGCTCCGCAACAGATTGAAAACCTTCTGACCAATAATAATTTTATCCAGCAGATTATGCTGATCGCAGAAGGACGTCAGTTTGTGTCTGCTTTAATTGTTCCGAACTTTGAATTCCTACATGACTTTATTAAGAATCATAATATTCCGTTTACTAATTGGGAAGAAATGGTTAAAAATGATAAAGTCATCGGTTTTTACAAAGAGAAAGTAAAAGAACTCCAGAGTCATCTGGCTGATTATGAGAAAGTGAAGAAATTTACCCTGATGCCTGCAGAATTTGATATCAATACAGGAGAAATTACCCCAACCCTGAAGGTTAAGAGAAATGTAGTATTGAAAAAATATGCAGATATAATAGAGAAGATGTATTAATAATAAAACTTGTAAACTCAGAAATATCATTAGTTCTTAAAAGACTTTCGAAAATATTCTGAGTTAATCTTTATAAAAAAACGGATATCAGGTTTTATCACTTAAAATAAACAATGACAACACAAGAATTTACAGGAACCCCAAATTTTACAATTCATACGCAGACCGTTTCGGAAAGCTGTCCTTCCAATATTGCTCTTATTAAATATTGGGGAAAGTATGCAGATCAGATTCCGGCAAACCCAAGTATCAGCTATACTCTGAATCACTGTAAAACGAATACCAGCATTGAGTTTTTAGCCTATGAGCCGTTTTCTGTTCAGACTTTTCTGGCCGGAAATGAAGAAGTGAAGTTTGCTGAAAAAATTGAAAAATATTTCAGAAATATTGAACAGTATCTGCCATGGATTTTGCAGGGGAAATATATCATCAGAACCGAAAATACTTTTCCTCACAGTTCCGGGATTGCAAGTTCAGCTTCAGGATTTGGAGCCATTGCAAAATGCCTGATGAGTCTGGATACACTATTTACAGATAAATCTTCTGATGAAGAATCATTGAGAAAAGCTTCATTTCTGGCAAGACTTGGAAGTGGAAGTGCCTGCAGAAGTTTATATAACGGACTCGTGGTATGGGGAGAAACAGATGAGGTTACAGGAAGTTCAGATTTGTTTGCTGTTCCGTATCCTGATACAGAAATTCATGAGGTGTTTAAGAATTTCAATGACTGGGTGTTGCTCATTCATGAGGGCCAGAAAAGTGTATCTTCAACAGTAGGACATGGTTTAATGAAAACCAACCCTTATGCGGAAAGAAGATTTCAGGAAGCACGGGAAAATTTCGTTCCGATGAAAGAAATCCTGAAAAACGGAGATCTGGAACAATTTATAAAACTGGTAGAACACGAAGCCCTTACACTTCACGCCATGATGATGATGAGTGATCCCGCATTTATTCTGATGAAGACAGGAACATTAGAAGTAATCAATAAAATCTGGGATTTCAGGAAAGAAACCGGATTGCCGCTCTTCTTCACTCTGGATGCAGGAGCCAACATTCACTTGCTGTTCCCGGATAATAATTCTGAAGATGAAATTAAAAAATTTATTGAAACAGAATTATTACAACACACACAGAAGAACGGAGTGGTAAAGGATGTGATGAGATTTTAAAAAAGAAAATGATATTCAATAGAAGTGGGTTTTAACCCACTTTTTTATTTTAAAGAATAGCCGTAATTCTACGGAACAATCTGTTTTTCTGAAATTATAAAAATACAGATTCAGAATAGGGCAATGATTGATAATTTCAAACAGGCATATCCTTTATTTTTCCTATTTTTATTCATCCAATTCAATCTGTAAAACTTATCTTATGAATAAAACTGGCGGAATTCTTTTGTTATTCAGTACGCTCTGTTTCAGTCAGCAGAATCAGGATATTGAAAAACCTGTCCGTAACCTGTTTCTTGCAATGAAAAATGCAGATCCTGTTTTGCTGAAATCTGTTTTTACTGAAAATGCAATTCTTCAGACGGTAACAAAAGAGGGTATTGTAAAAAGTGACAATATACAGGATTTCATTGCCTCGGTTTCCAAATTTACGAAAGGAGATCTTGATGAAAGAATTCATATAGAGGCTATTCATACGGATGGAAATCTGGCGAGTGTATTTACACCCTATTCTTTTTATAGGAAAGACAACCTCTCACATTGCGGAGCCAATAGCTTTCAGCTGGTAAAACAGAATAACGAGTGGAAAATCCAGTATATTATTGATACCAGAAGAAAAGATAATTGCAGAGAAATAAAATGAAGAATTAAATAGACAACGAATTTAAAAAAAATAAAAAAATGAAGATGAAAATCCATCATATTGCGATTATCTGCTCGGATTATACCGTTTCAAAAAAATTTTATACAGAGATTTTAAACTTAAATGTAATCAGGGAAGTGTATCGTGAAGAGAGGCAGTCTTATAAGCTGGATTTGGCGATCGGGGATCATTACGTTATAGAGCTGTTTTCTTTTCCTGATCCGCCAAAAAGAGCTTCACGTCCTGAAGCATGTGGCTTGAGGCATCTTGCTTTTTCCGTGGAAAATGTATCTGAAAAACGTGCAGAACTAATAGGCAAAGGACTGGATTGTGAAGAAATTCGTATAGATGAATTCACCGGAAAAGAATTCTTCTTTACCCAGGATCCGGATCAGCTCCCGCTGGAGTTTTATGAAATGTAAAATCTAGTGGGCGTAGCCTGCAAAAAAACTTACAGCCATAATGGTTAAAACGATAGAAGAAATGACTACATATACGTAGTCTTTTTCTTTTAAATACCCTATTAATGCAAAAACAATCCGCATCAAAGGGGTGAAAATCAACAAAAGAATTCCCAGCTGAATAATTGCAGAGCCTTCTCCTTTACATAAAGAATCCCAGAAATGGCTCCATACTTTTTCGGAAGAAGTTCCTACATTCAGGCTGCTGTATTTTTTAGGCATTTCAAAACCTTCAACAAATAACTTGACAAACCCTATTAATGAAGTGGCTACCGATAAAATAACTCCTAATCTGAGAAGATTTCCTACGGAGCGATTCAGATCAACATCTGTAAAATTCTTTTTCATTATCTGAAGCTTTTGTTGATACCGTTATACATCATATAAATGGAAAGGATGGTGATCACAATCGCAAAAAATACTTTAAGTTTTTTTGTTTTTGATACCATCAGTGTTTTAGAACCGATGAAACTTCCGATAACCACACCTATCAGTACAGGTGCTACAATAACCGGAATAATTTCTCCCCGCTGAAAGTAGATCAGTGCACTGGCAACTGCCGTTACTCCGATCATGAAATTACTGGTGGTTGTAGAAACTTTAAAAGGTAATTTCATCATATTATCCATAGCCAGTACTTTCAGGGCTCCGGAACCTATTCCAAGAAGTCCGGACATAGCACCGGCAAACATCATCATTAAAAATCCGGGAACGGTATTTCTTGCAGAATAACTTTTTAAAATTCCCTTATCAGGAAAAGTTCCGTGAAGTTTCAGCCTTTCTTCCAGACTTCCTTTTATTAAAGGTTCCTGGTGATCAGGCTTTCCTTTAAGATTTAAAATAACAGTCAAAAGAAGAATACTTGCGAAAATAATTCCAATTGTATTAGGGTTAAGCATTCCCGAAACTAAAGCTCCGATAATTGCTCCGGCAGTGGTTGCTATTTCGAGAAACATTCCGATTCTCATATTGGTAAAACCTTCTTTAACGAAAGCGACAGCTGCACCCGAAGAAGTTCCGATCACAGAGATCAGTGAAGCACCGATTGCGTAATGCATTGGAACGCCGAAACCCAGCGTTAATAAAGGAATGATAATAACTCCTCCTCCTAAACCCGTAAGTGAACCTAAAAGACCAGCGGAAATTGCACCAAGGAAGAGCACGATGATTTCTGACATACTACAAATAATACTACAAATATAAAATTATTGTAGTAGTCTGCCAAACATTTGAAAAAGATAAATTTAACGTATTTTTGTATGCATGAAAAATGAAATGAAATTATTTTACGTTATCCTTGGCGCTACGCCAAAAGGAAGAAACATTGAGCAACACGATGTGTTTTTCGGGATTGCTGAAAATCTTAAAGATCTTGTTCCTGAGATGAAAGACTTTTGGAAAGAAGCAGACGGAAAGATTCATATCGACTGTCATCAGGAAGTGAAATTTGCAGACGGGTATGAAGTTACCATTGTAGAAAAAGGCGAAAAATCATCTGAAGAGCAATTATACTTCCTTAATCTTGGGGGGTATAAAAGAGGGTTTTTTGAAGAATTTCATGAGCAGCATCTGATGGTTGGACAGTCTATGGGAGAAATTATTAAAAGAGCGAAAGCTACCGAATTTTATCAGACCATGGGATTTGAAGGTGCTGTAAGTCATGTAGATGATAAACACGGAGTGGATATTGATGATATTTTCAATGTGAATGATATTCTTCCGGTAAAAATGAAAGAAAAATATTCCATCGTTCTAAAAAAATCAGAAGCGGAAAATCAGGAAAATCAAATGGGACTGGGATATTTGAAAATTGATAAAGTTCAATAAAAGGAAATACAATCTAATAAAAATAAAAATGAAAATAGGAATTCTGGGAGGTGGACAGCTGGGTAGGATGCTGATACAGAGTGCGTTGAAATATGATGATGAGTTTTATACTCTTGACCCGGCTTCGGATGCTCCGTGCCATAATATCTCATATTTTACACAGGGAAATTTCAATGATTATGATACAGTCCTGAACTTCGGAAAGGGTAAGGACGTGGTGACTATAGAAATAGAACATGTGAATGCTGATGCTTTGGCTGAACTTGAAAAGCAGGGAGTAAAAGTAGTTCCCAATGCTGCTATTATTAAAACCATTCAACAGAAAATCCTTCAGAAAGAATTTTATAAAGCTCATGATCTGCCGAGTCCGGAATTTCAGGTGGTATGGAACTGTGATGAAAAGATCATTATGCCCCTTCCGTTTGTTCAGAAAATGAATACCGGAGGCTATGACGGAAAAGGAGTACAGGTCCTCAGAACGGAGGATGATTATCAGCATCTGTGGACAGAAGCATCTGTTATTGAAAGTCTGGTGGATATTGATAAAGAACTTTCAGTAATTGTTGCCATAAATGAAAGGGGAGAAACGAATACTTTTCCGGTAACTGAAATGGTCGCAGATCCTAAGCTGAATCTTCTGGATTTTAATGTCTGTCCGGTTCTTTTGACTGAAGACGTGCAGCAGCAGATTGATGCAATTACGGAAAAGTTTTTAAATGCCGTTAACTCTCCGGGATTGTTTGCCATCGAATTATTCTTAGATAAAGAAGGAAAAGTTTGGGTGAATGAAACCGCTCCAAGACTGCACAACTCGGGACACCAGAGTCAGGAAGGAAATACCAACTCACAGTTTGAGCAGATGTATCGTGTGGTGAAAAACCTGCCTTTAGCTGATACGGATGCCATTACCTACAGCGGAATGCTGAATCTGGTAGGTGCAGAAGGGTATTCGGGAAAAGTAGTGTATGAAGGAATGGAAGACGTTCTTCAGTTACCGGAAACCTATATTCATTTATACGGAAAAACGGAAACGAAGCCTGGAAGAAAAATGGGACATATCAATGTACTGGCAGATTCAAGAGAAGAGCTGATGGAGAAGCTGGTCATGGTGAAGGGAATGGTAAGAGTGATTTCGAAATAACGTCATTTTTTAAATATAAAAGAGCCGTAGTTTTTCTACGGCTCTTTTTTCTTTTACACTAATCTATGATTCTATCAAGGCGTGTATCTTATTTAAAAATATTCTGGATTACATTTCCGATTTCCACAAAATCTCCGTGATTACCCACAGACCGTATTTCCGGACTGTTTTTATCGTATTCGGAGAACGGGAAAATCAAAAGATAATTGTTATCGTTCAGGTTCCTGTTTAAAAGTTCAGGAATAAGCCTCATCCTTGGAATATAAGACTGCATTCCGCGTTTGGCCATTAAGATAATTAAAGCTTCATCATCTTTCAGCTGGGCAGCAGTTCTTTCGCCGTCCTGCCATGTATTCATAATGATAAATTCAGCTTCTATATTGGCTTTTTTAATAATTTTCTGAAGGATATCAAGAATGTTTTCAGGGGCATAAAAGACCACTGTTGCTCCTGAATTTCTGGCAATATTCCAGACTCTTAAAAGAGCATGAAAGAACCCTGCCTCTTTATGGGCGTTTTCAGGAATCATTACCGCATATCTTTTAATGGTGGAAAGCGGCTGTGCAGCATGATAAACCAGTACATTCACATCATCATTCTGAAGATAACCGTTATAAAGATTATAGACAAAAGAAGGAGAGAATCCTTTTTCATCTTCTAATCCGATGATCAGATCGGTGATTTTCTGTTCCTTGATCACGTTATTCACTCCGTTGATCACGTCATTGTCATATCTTTTAAGAGACTGCAGCTTAACATCAGCAGCGGCAGCGGCATCCGCAGCCTGGTGGAGAAGTTTTTCAGCATTTTTTACAGAAGATTCATTCTTATCTTCATTGATCACATTCAGGGCAAACAGATCTTCTGTATTGGAATGGGCTTTTATCAGGATTCCCAGGTTGACCATTCTTTCTACCGTTTCTTCATGATTGATGGCCAATAGAATGTTTTCCTCCTCATGGGTGTTTCCGGAGACGGTATCTTCATTATCGGTCTCTGCAATTTTTTGAGCGCTTGCCATCGAAATGAAAGATGAAATGGTACACGAAATAAGGATCAGTAAAATACTGCCGTTCAGTACGTGCTCATTTAACAGCCTTACAGGTTCTCCGGTTTCAGTTTCGGAAAGAATTATATTGTAACCCACCATTACAGAAGCCAGTGTGGCAGCCGCAGAAGCAGAGCTTAGTCCAAAGATCAGTTTTCCTTCTTCCTTTGTTAATCTGAAGGTTTTTTGAGTGGCAACGGCAGAAAGGTATTTTCCTCCGATGGAGGCCACCAGCATAATTCCTGCTACTTCCAGTGTTTCCCAGCTTTTAAAGAAAACTTTGAAATCAATCAGCATTCCTACACTGATCAGGAAGAACGGAATAAAGATCGCATTTCCTACAAATTCTACTCTGTTCATCAGAGAAGATGTATGAGGAATTAACCGGTTGAGTGCCAATCCTGCAAAGAATGCTCCGATAATGGCTTCTACACCGGCAAGTTCAGCAAGCATGGCGGCAAGGTAGATCATCACCAGTACAAAAATATACTGTGAAATTTTATCGTCTACTTTTTTGAAAAACCAGCGTCCTATGATAGGAAACACAATTAATACAATAAGAGCAAATACAACGAATGAAACAGATAATGTAACCCAGAATTCTGTTCCTACATCTCCCTGTGACATCCCGACAATGACGGCCAATACCAATAAGGCAAGGATATCAGTAATCATGGTGCCTCCGACCGTAATATTGACGGCTTTATTTTTGGCTATTCCCAACTTACTGACCAGTGGATAGGCGATAAGCGTATGAGACGAAAACAGGCTGGCAAATAATATCGAAGTCAGCATGGAAAAGTGAAGAAGATAATAGCCCCCTAAATAGCCCAATACAAAGGGAACGGTAAAGGTGTAGATACCAAAAGTAAGACTTTTCCATTTGTTTTTCTTAAAGTCTCCCATGTCAATTTCCAGCCCGGCCAGAAACATGATATAGAGAAGACCGGTAGTTCCCGTTACTACAATACTGCTGTCTCTCGACAGGATATTGAATCCGTTGGGGCCTATAACTGCTCCGGCAATGATAAGGCCAAGCAGATGGGGAACTTTTATTTTATTTAATAATAACGGAGCTGCCAGAATAATGACCAGTACCAACAGAAATTTCAGTACCGGATCTTCAATGGGAAAACTCAGATTATGTATACTCAGTAAAATCATAGGTGTTTTTATTTTGTGGAACGTACTAATTCAACAGAGAATTTGGCTGTGCAGCCGTCAGAAGTGATACTTCTTGTCCCTTTGATCTTGTTATCAGAAATCTCATTCAGAAGAACATTCATTTCTACATTTTTTTTTGCGGTAGAATCTGTTTTGAAAGAAAGTCTGATTTCATTATTTTCAAATTTCCCTGAATACAATCTCACCAGATTATTGTTGTTGATGATTTTGGTAATGGGTTGGGTAGAATCATTATCAAATTCCCAGATATCTGTACGCTGATCACCCACAGCATATTCACTACAATTGGATTCCGTACAGATTACTTTTCCGTTCCAGGCTCCTGAAATCTGGGCTGGCCATAGCGCGATCTGGACCGAATCTTTTTTGGTAAAGATGCTGTCTCTCATTTTGAGAAGCGACTGATACTCGGATTCTTTCTTGGCGAATAATTTCTCTTTTTCAAGTAATTGTTTTTCTCGGTCTGTCAGATTCTTTTCCTTTTCTTTGTAATCACAGCTTATTAAAAGAAAAGAGGCTGCCAGAAGAATAAAAATTGTGTTTTTTAGCATAGTAGATGTGTTGAGTATCCAAGATAAGAAAAATGGAGAGAATATAAAAATCAAGTCGAAAATTATCTGTTTTTAGTTATTTTTAATGTATTGAAAATCAATTTTGTATATTGAATAAAGGTTTTGAAGAATATTCATGATAAAAATTAAATTGAATGAAAAATTTTCTGTTGTCTTTTTTGTTTTTTGGCCACTTGTTTTTGGGTTTAAACGATCTTTCTGTGAAAGGACAATTACCTTCTATGGCTCTCTGGAAGGTTATTCCTGGTGGGTCAGGACCTCAAGGTGAAAACAAAATTTCGCCAAAAGGTTCTATTACTAATATCAGTGTTCCGAAATTAATAGTTCATCAACCTTCCAATCCTAATGGTATTGCAGTATTAGTAATAAGTGGCGGCGGATATGCACATATTGAATCTGGTTCGGAAGGCAATCCTGCAGGAGAGTGGTTGCAATCACAGGGGATTACTGCTTTTGAATTAATATACAGGCTTCCCACAGAGGGATGGGCTACAAAAGCCGTTCCGTTTCAGGATGCTCAGCGTGCCTTGCGAATCATAAGAAGCAATGCCGGGAAATATAAAATTGATCCTGCTAAAATAGGTGTTCTGGGTTTTTCTGCGGGTGGTCATCTTGCGGGATATATTTCTTCTACTTTTGATAAGGCGTCTTATCCTCAGCAAGATGCTATTGATCAGATTTCAGCGAAGCCGAACTTTACAGCAATGATTTATCCTGTGGTATCCATGCTGCCTCCTAATAACAATACACATTCTTTTACATCTTTGCTGGGAAAATCATCAGATACTCAACATCAGGTTGCATATTCTGTTGAAAAACAAGTAACGGAACGAAACCCGATCACTTTTCTGGCACAGTCTGAAGATGATCCTATTTCCCCGATAGAAAACAGTATTCTTATGTATCAGTCCTTGAAGGATAACAAAGTTCCCGTGGAGCTTCATTTGTTTCAATCGGGTGGACATGGCTGGGGATTGGGTAAAAAAGATACCAATACCAGTGAGTGGCCTAATTTGTTTTTAAACTGGTTGAAAATAAATGGTTTTTACAGAAATGACCTGCCTTTAGAAAAATAGAAATGGTGTTCCATATCTTTTCTATTGTCTTTCCATTGAATTTCTACGTACTGGTCACAGGAATTTTCAACATTTTTTTATTAGGTACTGTGAAAGTATTACAGACAACCAAGACAGTAAAATATCAGATAAAAGTATATTTTATATGGGCAGTTTTTGCTTTTTAAACATTTCCGGTTTGTAATTGATGATGAAAACCCCGCAAATAATCAGTATGGTTGCGATAATAAATTTAAAGGAAATCTGTTCATCCATAATCAGCCAGCCCAGGAAAATAGCAATAATGGTATTGATATAAGCTAATATGGAAACCTGAACCGGGGAAATTTTAGTTAAGGCATAATGAAATGCGAAAAATGCTGTTACGGAGCCAAAAACAGAAAGGTAAAGCATTGCCGAAATACTTTTTAACGTCCAGTTTCCGAAATTATAATTCTCTGAAAACAGAAATGCAAAGATCACCTGAACCACTCCTGCAAATAAAAACTGATAAAATAAATTTAATGTAATATTACCACTCTGGATATTCAGTTTTTTTGTAAAAATAGTTCCGGAAGCCCATCCTGAAATGGCGCAAAATAGAAAAAGCATTCCTGTTTTATAAGCAGGATTTGCCAGATCTTTAAGCCCGTCCCAGAAAACAAAAAGAACGCCGCTGAAACAGATCAGGACTCCTGCCATTGACCGTAGGGTGAATTTTTGTAATCCTATGGCAAGGCTTCCCAGAAATACCAGAATAGGAGCACAGGCGCTTATTAAAGACGCAAGGCTGCTGGATACCGTCTCTTCTGCGACAGTTACCATCCCGTTGGCAATGATTAACATCAACGAAGAAAAAATAATCTGATACTTCAGATTTTTCCAGCCGATCCATTTAAATTCTTTTCTTGAAAGAAGGATGACTAACATAATAATAGAGGCAAAAAGCTGACGGATTCCGGCAACAAACCATGCAGGAATGGTTTCTACTGCAATTCGGATCGCGAGGAAAGTAGTTCCCCAGACAATTGCGACCGTAAAAACGGCAAAAATGAGTTTATAATCTTTCAAGTAAATAGTGGTGTAATGGGCAAATTTACCTGTTTTAAAATAAAAAAAAGGGATGCAGTTGGTGTAATTTTTACAGATACAGATGTCAGCTAAAAGAATTTTCTGGTTATTTGTGAAGAGATAAATTAATTATTTAAATACTGTTGTTTAATTTATATTTTAAAGTTTGAGCCTAAATTTTAGCGGCAGTTTTAAATTATTTATCTTTGAACATCTAATAAAATTGAAGATGGTAGGAATTATTATGGGCAGTCAGAGTGATCTGCCGATTATGGAACAGGCTGCAAATTTTCTGAAAAGCCTTGATATTCCGTATGAGCTGACTGTGGTTTCAGCGCACAGAACACCTGAAAGGATGTTTGATTATGCGAAAACAGCAAAAGAAAGAGGGCTTAAAGTAATTGTAGCCGGAGCAGGCGGAGCTGCACATCTTCCGGGAATGGTGGCCAGCTGTACGACACTTCCGGTCATCGGAGTTCCGATTTTATCCAGCAATTCTATTGACGGATGGGATTCCGTATTATCCATTCTTCAGATGCCCGGTGGAATTCCGGTTGCCACTGTAGCATTGAACGGTGCTTTGAATGCGGGGATTTTGGCTGCAAAGATTTTAGGAAGTGCAGATATTCAGATTGCTGAAAATCTTCAGAAATATCAGGACTCTTTGAAAGATAAAGTATTAGGAACCGTGGATGATATCAAAGCGAAACATCCTAATCATTTTGATAAATAACAGAGCAATAGACTCCACATAAAAGCCTCACTGAACACTGAGGCTTTTTTATTTATTGATCTGTGAATTCTCCTATTCCTGAATCATATTGTCTCTTGTGTTTTTCTGAACAGAGATGGCGCCGAAAAGGGCCAGTAAAAAAGCAAATGCGTAGAAACCTTTTTCACTCGGAAGAATGGTTGCATTCCAGAGACCTACTGCTAGTAATACAATGGAAGATAATGTTGCAAACCAGCAGATCCCGTAATAGATATCTGTTACCTGAATGTTTTCCAGTTTGTCACGGACAGCTTTCTGCAGAGAAACTACAGCAAAAAGGCCATACAAAAGAATGGTAAAATAATACCCTTTTTCATTAAGCTGCATTTCAGCTCTTGCAAGACCTGCGATATACCCGATCATTCCTGCTCCCAAAGCTACCCAGGACGCTGCAATAAATGCATTCGATACTCTTTGTTTTTTCATGAATATAATGTTTTGTTTAAGGGGCCAAATATATTCATTTTTTATAAATAGGATGGCGGGAGAGGTGAAATATGGGTAAAATACGGATAAAACACAGTTGTGAAAGTTGAAAATATATTGCTCATTAGCCCAGGCTAAGCCATTATATTAAACGGAGGTCTTATCAATAGAAAACTGAGAACTTCAAATGATCGTTGCTTATTATTCTAGCCCTGATAGCAGCGGTTACCCCGCAGCAATATGGGCTGGGTAAGGAGGCGAGGAGTAGGAGCGGATAGCAGGAAAAAGCTCCATAAAAAAACACTCCGGATTCTGTGGAGTGTCTTGTATGGATTAACTGAAAGTCTTATTGTGAAATGTACTCGTAATTATATTGTACATAATTATTTCCGTTGGCTTCTTTTCCGATTACCTGAACAGGGAGCTGAGTACTGTTGTACAGAATGCTGTAGGTAATATTCTGACTCAGGATCCAGTTTCCGCTATTATCTTTATAGCTTATTTTTTCTGTGGTATAATTGTTTTTGCTTAACCCCATTGCTCCTTCTGTCATGATTCTGAGGTATTTGTTGGTGTTTGCTAACGGAGTGAATTTATCATCATAAGAAAATTCCCTTTTTATACCATTGACTACAGGCCCGCTCATTAAAGAAGTTTCTGAAGAAACATTGTCTCCGTTATAAGTATAGGCAGTAGAGGAGGGTTTGGAGCAGTTTTCAGACTGGCAAAGGCTGGAGGAAACCACTTTCCCGTTTGTATCATAAGTATAAGAGTAGTTTCTGTTATAATCCGGATTGGTATAAGTAGTTTTCGAACTGATGAGCCGGTCTCCGCTGTAGTTGAATACAGAAGAATATTCCAGAGCCTGATTAGAAGTGTAATAGTTGGCTTTCACTGGTTTACCGTTATTATATTCGTAAGTAGCGGTACGTCCGTCGGTATTCATTTTTATGACTTCTCCCTGGCTGTTATATTCAAATGATGATATACTGGTTTGAGGTTTGGATGGGTTGTCGTAGTAAATGGTTGTGATTGTACTGACCATTATTTTTTTCTCTGGGGATTCATCGTTACTGCTGCAGCTGTTAAAGAACAAAGCTAAACTCATGGCTCCCGGAAATAGAAAGTTTTTCATGTTATTTTTTGCGGCAAAAATAAGAAAAGTCTGGTGAGGCAATGAATAAAAAATCCCACTATTTGGAAATAGTGGGATCATATCATATTGTCTGATTTTTAATATCTGTAGTATTCAGGCTTGAATGGTCCTTTTACGTCTACTCCGATATACTCAGCCTGCTCAGGGGAAAGAGTTTCAAGCTCTACGCTTAATTTTTTAAGGTGTAAAGCTGCTACTTTTTCATCTAAGTGCTTAGGAAGCATGTAAACTTCGTTTTTGTAAGCTGCGGCGTTGTTCCATAATTCGATCTGAGCCAATGTCTGGTTGGAGAAAGAGTTTGACATTACGAAACTTGGGTGTCCTGTTGCACAGCCTAAGTTTACCAGTCTTCCTTCAGCAAGGATAATGACTTCTTTTCCTTCAATTGTATAGATGTCAACCTGAGGTTTAACTTCAGATTTAGTCTGACCGTAGTTTTTGTTTAACCAGGCCATATCGATCTCATTATCGAAGTGTCCGATGTTACAAACGATTGCTTTATCCTTCATTTTAAGGAAGTGTTCTCCTCTTACAATATTAAAGTTACCGGTTGTTGTAATGATGATATCGGCGTTGTCTACTACGGTATCTAATCTTTTTACTTCATAACCGTCCATTGCAGCCTGAAGGGCACAAATTGGGTCGATCTCTGTAACGGTAACGATAGAACCGGCTCCTCTGAAAGAAGCAGCAGTACCTTTACCTACGTCTCCGTATCCGCAAACTACTACTCTTTTTCCTGCTAACATTACGTCTGTAGCTCTTCTTACAGCATCTACAGCAGATTCTTTACATCCGTATTTGTTGTCAAACTTAGATTTAGTGACTGAATCATTAACATTGATTGCAGGCATTACTAAAGTTCCGTTTTTCATTCTCTCATACAGTCTGTGTACTCCTGTAGTCGTTTCTTCAGAAAGACCTTTGATGTCTTTTGTAAACTGAGGGTATTTATCAAACACCATGTTTGTCAGATCACCACCATCATCAAGGATCATGTTCAATGGTTTTCTGTCTTCTCCGAAGAATAAAGTCTGCTCAATACACCAGTCAAATTCTTCTTCGTTTAGACCTTTCCAGGCATAAACCGGAATTCCTGCAGCGGCAATAGCAGCAGCAGCATGATCCTGAGTAGAGAAAATATTACAAGAAGACCATGTAACTTCAGCTCCTAAAGCTACCAGAGTCTCGATAAGCACAGCTGTCTGGATGGTCATGTGAAGACATCCTGCGATTCTGGCTCCTTTCAGAGGCTGAGATGGGCCGTATTCTTCACGGATAGCCATCAAACCAGGCATTTCTGCTTCTGCAAGGGTAATTTCTTTTCTTCCCCATTCTGCTAGGGAGATATCCTTTACTTTATAAGGAAGGTATTGTGTTGTAGTACTCATATGTAATGAATAGTTTTAAATTCAATTGATAATGAAATGCAAAATTACAATTAATAATTAAGATAAAAAAACAACAATTCAAGTTCGGAAAGATGAGATTAAACATGATTTGATATTATTTAGTCTTAATATAAATAATTACTTTTATCGGATAAATTATACGATATGAATCATACCCATACGGAGAAAAAAGCAAAACCGGTTGCTCCTAAAGTAATAGAACTGATTGCACGTACCAAAAGTATAATCCTGGCTACCACAGATGGCGAAGGAAATCCCAATTCCAGCTATGCACCATTTGTACGGGTAGATGAGACATTCTATATTCTGGTATCTTTTATGGCAAAACATACCCGGAATCTTTCGGCAGGAAGAAAGGTGTCGGTATTGTTTATTGAAGATGAATCAGCTGCCAAACAAATCTATGCCCGTGAACGTTTGACCCTTGAAACTTTTCCCGTACAGGTAGAAAGAGATTCGGAACAGTGGAATAGGGTAGTTGAGAAACTGGCCGAAACTCATGGCAAAGTTGTGGATGTTATTTCTGAAATGGGAGATTTTATTTTAATTGCTTTACGGCCGGTAAGGGGTTCTTATGTGAACGGATTTGGAAGTGCTTATTTTGTAGATGAAAATTTAGAAATTATTGAGCATCGAAATGATGTGAATCATAAGTCGAATAAGTAAGGAAGCTGGGAGCAGGATATAAAATAATAGCTTCCGGCTCCCGTCTTGTCTCTTCTTCGAATGGTTTCTTTTTAGTATTTTTGTTAAATAAAAAAAGAATGCCCCTTTACCGAGATTTTTCAGATGATAATGCCACCATCCTTGTTTGGAAGTATGATGAGAGTGAAGAACTTGATATTAATGAACTTCTGGAGCCGGAAAATGCAGAAAAAGTAAAAGATTATCATCCTAAAAAACTTCTGGAGGTGCTGATGGTGCGCAAGCTGTTAAAAGGTCTGAAGCCACATTCTAAAATTTTATATAGAGAAAGAGAACCTTTTCTTTCTCCCGATGATGCGGAAATTTCCATTACCCATTCTTTTCCCTTTGCAGCGATTGCGATATCCAAAAATAAAATAGGAATTGATGTTGAAAAATTCAATCCCAAAATTTTAAGGGTGATTGATAAATTTACGTATGAAAATGAAAGAGGTTTTATTCCGCAAGATAAGGCAGATACATTTTATACAATTATATGGAGCGTGAAGGAAAGTATGTACAAAATTCATCATTCCAAATACTGGTCTCTGAAAAAAAATTATGAAGTAAAGCCTTTTGAACTTAAGCATCTTCATAAAATAAGCTGTAGGGTTTATGACGATCAGTTTTCAGATGAGTTCAAAGCCAGAGTAGAATTTTTTGATGATTATTGTTTTACGATTGTGGAGGAGTAGCATGTTTCTCACTTCTGTATTTTTCAATAACCTTTCGTTGTTCTTTAGCAACATCATAGATCAGTTCAAGGATATCCAGAATATTTTTAAGTTCCGTCAAATGTGAAATTTTATCGGGATCTCTTCGGTCTATGATATCGTTTTCCTCAATCTCTGTTTTTCTTTTCATCAGCATGTCTTCAATAGAAGAATCTTCCGGTTCCAGACGGCTTTCCATTTTAAGAGCTTCATTGATGTCTTCACCATGTAATAAAGCTGATGTCTGCTGCATTTCAGCTTCAATTTTCCTGCTCCAGCTCTCGGCATCAATTTCAGGATAGAGCTCATTGCTCTTGGAATATTGTGAAAGGGAAGCGGTATAAGCTGTGATAAGATGTGAGGTAGCTACAAACTGATGAACAACCTCGAGTTTCTTCTGCTGGTTTTTGGGATCGGAAATCATTCGCTGGAAATTATCCGATAGGTTCGCTAAAGAAATAATAGCATTTTTTCGCTTTACTTTATAATCTTCAAGATCAAAATCTCCCTGTAAAAATTTAGAAATTACACTTTGGAAATAGATGAGGTTGTCTGCCGCAGATTTTTTCATCAGATCCAGGTTTTGGGTATGCTCCCAAACCGGTAATACAATATAAGATACGGCAAAAGCAATTATTCCAGCGATGGCGGTATCCACAACACGGTCTTTGAAAATGATGTCTACTTTTCCGGGGTTAAGAAAATTAAAACTCAGGAAAACATAAATGGTCATAAATAATACTGCCCAAAAATACCTTCCTTTTAAAAAGCTGAAACACATGATCATACTGATCAGCAGAATGGCAAATAAAACACCGTTAATATGTATGAAATGCAGGATGATATAAGCGATTGTAGCTCCGGTTACCGTTCCGTAAAGCCTGAGAAGATTTCGTTGTTTCGTGATAGAATAGGCCGGTTTTAGGATTGCAGTAATGGTAATTAAGATCCAGTAAGTATGACCCAAGCCCAGAAAATCAAACATAGAGAAAAGGTATCCCACTAATAATGCCGTGGTAATTCTTATGGCATGACGGAAATGAGAGGAGGAGAGAGAAATATTATTCCTTAAAACTTTGGCGTTCAGCTTAGGTTCATTCGGCATAAATTTTTTCAAATCCAGTCCGGTGGATAAACTTTTTGCGAGTTTTACATTTTGAGAGAATACTTTATAGATCTCATTGATTTCTTTGGTGATCTCATTAATACGCATCAGAATCTGACGCAGGATCATAAAATTTTCCAGATTGTCAGAAGTAAGCTGCTTATTTCTAAGCTCAAAATAATTGTAGTTAAGATTTTTTAATTCAAGTTCCAGATTGAACATAGACTTAGCTCTCGTTCCACTTTGCAGGGCGATTCCGATATTGGTAATCTCCTCGGCCAGAAGATTAAGATAGTCGTGAATATTGACCAGAATCATGCTGTCTTCAAAACTCTGTTGCAGCTTTTGGTAGTCACTTTCTGAGGTCATGAGTTTTTCATGAAGGTCCATAGAGTTCAGAAACATCAGCATCAGCAAACGGCTGGTTGTCGTAGATTCATTGACAATGGTTCTGGTTTTAAAAACAGTTTCCCGGGTATCTTCCTGAAGATTTTTTATTTCAATCTGTTTGGCAATAACCTGAGTGGTCAGTTTATCAAAATCCGGATTTTTCTGGTAATAACTGGCTTTAATCTTTAAAAATTCTGCCAGCTGAAGGTAGTTTTCGCCAATCATCTGTCCGGCCAGTTTATAGGGACGAATGGTTGTGACAATAAGGAATATCAGTAAAAACCAGATACAGCCACTGGCAAAGATTAATAAGCTTTTTAAAATATCACTACCGGTAAGATGCCCGTCGATAAAGATGGCCAGTACGACAAGTGATAGTGAACCTACAGCAGCTAATCTCTGCCCATATACTCCGATCAGGGAGAAAAACATACCGAAAGCTATGATTTCAAACAGGACCAGGAGCCTGAAATTCATTACCAGACTTGCTATGAGTGCTACAAAGACAAAACAGCAGATGGCAAAAGCGAGCGCATTTCTTCTTCGGATAAAGGGACCTGGCTGGTCTGTAAGTGCTACAAAGCTGGTTCCGAGAGGGAAGAGGAAGTATTCTTTTAAAATTCCAAAGTGGGCCAGTACTAAACAAGGCAGAACAGTAGCTAATGTAATTCTGATGGCAGAATATACATATTGACTGGTTACAAATTTTTTTAGCTCCGCCGAATAGTTCATAGTACAAAAATAGGTATAGAATTTAAAAGAAATACCATAAAAAAGAGACTTTTCTCAACTTAAATATTATATTTTTTTAATAAAAAACTGATAATTGAAATGATGTAAAGGTGAAGTATTGAGATCCAGTGGAATGGTAATCAATTTTTATTTGGGTAAAGTGAATATGGTAGGGTGAAGCGCTATGCTTTATTTTTTTCTGGTTATTACAATAAAAAAGCCTCATACAAGTGATGAGGCTTTTGTTATCATTGATATATGATTAATTAACGATCGTTGTTGGATGTTTCATCACCGATATTCCAGGTAAGACCAAAACGAAGGGTATTATCTAATGCTGTGTTTACTTTAGACATATTGATCAGATACGAAAGATCAAGTCCGAAAGAACGGTATCTTAATCCAATACCTGCAGTGGCAAACTGTCTTGCTCCCTGCTCTGCACTTTCATTGAAATAACCTCCTCGTACAGAGAATGCGTTGTCATATGAATATTCAATAGCACCACTATACATGATACTGTTTTTGTTTTTGAAAGATTTTCCGATACCTTCCATTACTCCTACATTAGGTACAGCATAGATTTCTTTTCTTGTATTGGGATCTATTCCTGCATATTCGGATCCTGGAACTAAGAGTTTTGAACCTTCAAAGCTGATTCCCACTCTGTTCATATCATCAAGATACATGTCATATCCGATCCCTAATCTGGCCATTGTCGGAAGATAAGATCTAGATTCTTCATTTCCTGTATAATCCAGTTTCGGACCCAGGTTTGATATTGTGAAACCTGCGTTCACTTTACCGTCGTTCCCACCGATACCCGAGAATTTTGGTGAACTATAGTATCCGGCAACATCTACTGCAAATGAGTTGGCTGCTTTAAGTGTTGTATCAGTATTAAATCCTCCGGCTAAGTCTGAGCGAATAAATCTACCCGTTACGGCCATGGAATAAGAATCAGAAAGTTTTAATGCATAGGCAACATCAATAGAGAATTCATTTGGTTTTGATGCACCCATTGAAACAATTTCCGAACCTACCAGCTGAGTCAGGTCTACCTGTCCCATATTAAAATAATAGATACTCGCAGAAATTGTGGATCTTTCTTCCTGTCCTAAAAATTTATGGAATGATCCGTATAGTAAGAATACATCATTGGTAAGTTTTCCCATATATGGTGTATAGTTCAGACCGATGGAAGAACTTGTTCTGCTAAAAGGATATTTTGCCGCATTCCAGAATTGTGAAAATGCATCCGGGGAAGTTACCACCCCCTGATCTCCCATACCTCCTGATCTTGCATCTGGTGCAATTCTTAGGAAGGGAGCTCCGGTCAATACTGGATTAATTTTACTTAAATCTTGCGAATAGCCTAGAAAACCAGCACTTAACCCAAATCCCAAAAGCAGTTTAGTAGTTAAATTCATATGTTGTCTTTTATATATTATCAGTTTTTTATTAATTTTATTATCTATTGTATTGTATAATTATTTCAAAATTACCATTTTTTCTACAGCTGTAGCACTTCCTTTGCATTTTTCCTGATTTTGACTTTTTGCAAATATCTTAAAAATATACGTACCTTTTGCTACTGTTGCTCCAAAATCATCTCTTCCGTCCCATTCTATAGCCTGACGGGGAGTTCTAAAGCCCTGTAGAAAGGGTTCTGCAACGACCGGTTGAGATAAAGTTTTTACCAATCTTCCGGTAATTGTATAAATCTGAACATTTACATCTAAAATATCATCGCAGTTATGTTCAAACTGGATGTACGTTTTATTGGTGAATGGATTCGGCCAGTTCAACGGACGGTTGATAATTAAATGTTGATCAGATTCATCCTTAACTTCAAAATTTAACGTAGCAGTTGCCGAATTATTGTTTATGTCCCAAACTTTAAATGTTAATTGATGTTGTCCGATAGCCAGATTTCTGAAAGGATAGGTTACATTTCCTTTCTGGTACTCTGCAAGACTTGGGCTTAAGCATCCGTTTCCTTCTCCGGCAGCATAAAAATCATTTAATATAATGGTATTGATGATTTGCCCGTCCAGATATACCGTAATATCATGGCCTACTCCTGAACCTGTAGCGTTAATTCCTGTGTCATCCGTAAGACAAGCCAGAAGAGTGGGGTTTTGGTTGGTAATTCCGCCGTCGGCAAAGTTTGTGTTATTCATATAAAGTCTTACCTTCGGAGGCTGGTTGTCATTTACTCCGTTAGGATTCAGACCACCTACCTGTACTGCCTGATTGTTGAAAACATCTGTTACTTTATTATCCGCGTAACCTAATATTCTTCCTTCTCCGATAGTATAATTGATATCCTTAGGCACATAAAATTCAGAAGTAAATACTCCGTTGACAACTATTCCCGAAGCTTTTACAATAGGGCTTCCTTCTTCTGTGTATTCCAGAACAGGTGAAAGAGCACCATTATTGTTTAAAGTCTTTTTATTGATTCTCTTATCAAAAATATTGATGGTTACTCTCCCGTTGAAAGTAGAATTCAGGGTTCCGTTAGCATTGTTAATATGTCCTTTGATTTTAACAAAATCTAATCCTCTGATCTGACCCGGAATAGGCGTGTCTATATTATCAATTACCAAAAGTCTCTGAGGTCTGCTTAGTTTCATTGCCGGATCACCCAGGAAGTTTACTTTTAAGTGATTGAGATCCGCACCTCTTTCTTTTTTAGCTGTTAAATGTGCATTTCCAAGTGTTGCAAAATCATCATTGGTTAATTTAAAGATGTTTTTAGTGTAAGTATCTGTAAACTGGCGCCCGTAAATAACTCCGATAGCGCGGCTGGAAGTAATCATTGCTGCTGCACCTCCCTGTTTTAGTTTGATGAATTGCTCACCTGCCGAATACGTGGAAGGCTCATCCCATAACGTAAATTCACAAGTGATTGTAGAAACAAAAGGAAATCTGCTGTATACATTGGAAAAATTATTGGAATTCTGAATTTCAGTCGTTGTTAAAACCCTTTCCTGTGCCCATCCGTTAATCCCTCCATGTCCGAAATAGAACAGATACAGGCTGTTTCCGATCGCATTTGAGATCGCCTGATTAACCTGCGGATATCTTAATCCTCCTGCAGTACTTTGAGCAGGAAAAGCATCCATGTATAATTTTTTTACATTGTATTCTTTTAACTGGGTTTGTCCAGGTTGTTCAAATTCATTGACCAGGGTAGCGTTCATCACATTATGAAAAGGACCTCCGTCCTGAGCATCATCATCCACTACGAAATCAAGTTTCATACGCCATTCACCAAACGGGCTGGATTGTCCCGGAAGTGAATTGTAATAAGCAAGTGTTTTATTGATCATATCGCCTGCTTCGGAAATATTAGCTGCAGGAATTCTTCCGATAGGAAGGTCCGGAAGATTATTTTCAATATAGCTTGCTGTTTGTGGTTTAGTCATTACGATATAATCATCCGTTACGAATGAGCTTACATAATCTGAAGATTGCTCACTTTGATAAGCCGTAACAATATTTGAATTGTTTGATACTTTATTTTTAAAATCATATGAAGCATCACCAAGAATGAATACATATTTAAGACTTCCCGTCGGAGTATTCAGTTTGCTCACAAAATCCCTGATAGCTGTAAGATCTCTGCTTCCGCTGCCAAACTCCTGATATACTTTATTAATATCTACAATTTCTACTTTGTAGTTATTTTTTGTCTGGTGATAACTTGCTATTCTTTGTGCCTGGCCCATCATTTCAGGGACTGTAAGGATCAGGTAGTCTATATTCTGCAACGCTGAAAGATTCTGATTTCCGATTCTTTCCACAAATTGCGGAGAAAAGGCAGCATCAGCACGGAAAGCCACAAACTCATTATTGAAGTTCTGATCAGCCGCGATATATGCAAAATTAAAGCTGCCGGCTCCTGCTTTGTTTACTCTTCTGTTGGCATTCGTAATATCGGTAACATCCCATACCTGTTCTATATTGGAAGCGTTGGAAATACTGAATCCATAGTTTGTATTGCTGCCGCTTACCAGTGAAAAGTCTCTGAAATTCATTTGCGAACCATTGAAACTAAGGTTTTCTTTATATTGTACTTCCGCATAATCCATAAAGAATGTTCCGTTAGGATTCAGACTGATATTAGGATTGTATTTTATCGTAATCTGATTTCCGGTGATATTCGTTATCGTTCCCGAATAAGTGGGTAAAAAATAGAAATCATATTTAAATGTAGAAGTGTCCGTCGGAACAGAGCGTATAATTGAATTTTGATCATTGATTTTAAACTCAACCGTGTTTTTTTGTGCTCTGTAGCCTGCTATTCTTGCTCCGAACCTGATAACATCCGTAGCCTGTATCGGTGAATTGGTAGTGAAAGTGACTGTTTTCTCCGTAGTGAAAGGAGAGTCTTCTACCCATACTCTTCCTACTTTCATCACGTTCTTCTGGTCGTTATTAATCACCTGGTAACTGTCATATCTGGTGATTAATCCATTAGGAAGGGTGCCGTCAACTGCCTGAACTCTTTTACCGGGACCTTTGTCAATATTAATATAGTAATAGGAAAAATCTTCATATATGTTTTTTACATTATTACTTCTGTCATATCGGGTTTCGGTTCTTTTAAAGCCATTACCGTTTTCTCTGTTATAAAGATTGTACCCATCCGGACCCTGCGCATAAAATAAAGCATAGTCATTATCATTCCATACTCCGTCATCTTCACCTACTACCTGAATGGCATTCTCCTGCAACGCACTATATTTAGCGTCCTGGTTGTATTCCGGTAACAACAGACCACCATTACCATAGATTCTGAAATTCTTAGGATTTACAGAGGCCGGATTGATCCCGTTGTCTCTTAAAAACTGAGTGGTAATTTTAAATATACCGGATTTGTTGACTTTTATTTTATAGAAATTTCCACTTGATAACGGATTGGCTGTGGAACCTATTCTGCTTACACTTCCAAATGTATTGGGTATTGCCGTTTCAGAAACATTAAATGAAGATAGCCTCTGAACACGTCCATTATTAGTTTTAAATAATGATACACTGATGCTGGCATATCTTTCGCCTTCTAACGTATAATATGAAATATCTGCGATATCATAATTAGGAAGGCCTCCTTTATCCAGTTCGTATAAATCTCTGTCGGAAACATTATCCCAGGCAAGGTCGGAAACTTTTAACTGCTTTTCTCCTACCTTTTGTTTGGTTACTATAAAAACGTTATTTTGGCTAAACGAAAAACCCTCATTTTTGAAGTTTGGAAGATTTAATTTTGACTCACCAAAGTCCTGAATTTTTGAACCATCCCATTCTATGGTGTTTCTTTGGGCCCAAAGTGTTGATACAAAAGAGAATAGAAATAAAATCGCGATTTTTTGTTTCATGTTTATTGTTGAAATTTCTGAATTACAAAATAAATGAAAATTTTATAATTAAATTGTGATACAATAAAATTAATTTGTTAACGTTTTTCAAAAAAATCAAATCTTTATTTGATTTATTGAATAATTTATTTTTTCTTTGTACTCTTGAAAATATTTATATCGACTATGAAAAAACTAAAGTTGTTTTCATTAATAGCATTAAGTTCTACACTTGCATTAACCAGTTGTGGCGGATCAGGGACCAGCAAAGGTGGCGGTACCAAAAAATTTGTCAGTAAAACAGGTTGGAAACCAAACGAAAAACAGGGTTGGTTTTTTGCAGGAAAGCAACAGAAGCAGAAGGGTTGGCCGGGAATGGTATATGTAGAAGGTGGAACTTTTACAATGGGATTAGTGAAAGATGATGTTATGCACGATTGGAATAACACACCGCGCAGAATGCAGGTAAGTTCATTCTTTATCGGAGAAACTGAAATTACAAACTATGAATACCGCGAATACCTTACATGGTTGAAGTATGTATTCCCTCCAAGTGATCCTAGCTTTAAGGAAATCTACAATGGTGCTTTACCAGATACCTTATTATGGGACAACAAATTAGCTAGAAACGATTATAATGAAACGTACCTGCGTTCTCCGGAATTCGACTACTATCCGGTAGTAGGAGTTTCCTGGACTCAGGCCAACAGATATTGCGAATGGTTGACAGACAGAGCCAATGAAAAAGCTTTGATGCAAGCCGGAGTAATTGCTAAAGACTTGTACATTAATGAGTCTAACAATCAGGGTGGAACTGCATTCAATATGGATAAATTCAAGGCGAATGATCCTGAAATGCAGGGATACATCAATGAGAAAAGAATGCAGCAGAAAACAGGTATGAAAACTACCAACCAAAGATTGTTAGCTGCAAACAGAGCTCCTAATTCCGCAATGGTTCAGAAATTTAGACTTCCTACAGAAGTTGAGTGGGAATATGCGGCACTTGGTATGGCTAAAAACAGAGAATATAACCAGTACCTGGGTAAAAAACCTGAAATTGAAAAGCTGAGAGGCACCAAAGGAAAAGAAAGAGGAATGTTCCTTGAAAACTTTAAAATGGGTAAAGGTGACTATTCTGGTATCGCAGGATGGAAAAACGACGGATCTGCACAAACTTCAGACGTAAGACAATATCCATCTAACGACTTAGGAATCTATGGAATGTATGGTAACGTTGCCGAATGGACAGCAGATGTTTACAGACCAATCATCGATGAAGATTACAACGATTTTAATTACTATAGAGGTAACATGCCTCAGGCTATTGTAAGAAACGGTGACGGAACTTACAAAATGGTGGACGAAGGAAGTATCAAATATGATACTTTGGCAGACGGAAGACTAGTGTACAGAGGACTTCCTGGGCAATTCGAAAGACAGACAATTGCCGATTACAGAAACTATAGAGACGGTGACAGACAATCTTCTTTAGAATACAGAAGAGATGCAGATTCAGCTTCATCATTTGATATGTATAATGCACCTCGTCAGAGATTCGTTGTAGATGCAAGCGGTAGAGTGAAAATGCAGAAAGATACCAGAGACAGAACTTCAGCAATCTCTAACGAAGTAAGAGTAGTAAAAGGAGGTTCTTGGCAAGATACAGCCTATTGGTTGGATCCGGGACAGAGAAGATATAAAAATCAAGGAAGAGCTTATGGTTGGATTGGATTCCGTGTAGCACAGGATGCAAGAACAAACGATAAGAGTAGAACAAGAAGATAATATTTATCAAAAAATACTTATAAAAAACCTTCCGGAGTTTCGGAAGGTTTTTTTATTTTTGACTCATGAATATAGAACAGTTTTATCCCTTATTTTTACAAGCAGGTAAAGTAACGATTGATAGTAGGAAAATAGCTGAAAATGATATTTTCTTTGCTTTTTCCGGTGAAAATTTCAATGCAGCAACTTTAGCTGAAAAAGCTATAGATGAAGGAGCTTTGGCAGTCATTGTAGAGCTGCCGGAATTTGAAAACAGAGATAGAAATATTTTTTATGTTCCATCTACTCTTGAGTTTTTACAGCAACTGGCTGTTTTTCACAGGAGTAAACTAACCATACCTTTTATAGGGCTTACAGGCAGTAACGGGAAAACAACGACTAAAGAACTGATTCATGCAGTGCTTTCCGAAAAATTTAATATTCAGTATACTTTCGGTAATCTGAACAATCATATCGGAGTTCCGTTAACGATACTTTCTATTAAACCTGAGCATGAGATGGCGGTCATCGAAATGGGAGCAAACCATCAGAAGGAGATTGAGCTTTTATGTACGATTGCCCAACCTGATTTCGGATATATTACCAATTTCGGAAAAGCACACCTCGAAGGTTTTGGTGGCTTCGAAGGAGTGATTAAAGGAAAATCTGAACTCTATGATTACCTTAAGAATAATCAACGGACAATTATTGTTAACGAGAATGATCCTATTCAGCTGGAAAAAACTGAAAATTATTCACCAACGATCACTTTTGGAAAAGATCATTCAGATTATAATTTTGCATCCTTTTCCGAAAATCATTTTGTGGGGTTGATGTATCAGGGTGAAAAGGCTTTGTCAAAACTGACAGGAGATTATAATTTTACCAATCTTTGTGCAGCCGCAGGCCTTGGCCTTTATTTCGGAATCAGTTTCGGAAGAGTAAAGCATGCCATAGAGCAGTATACCCCAACAAATATGCGTTCGCAGGTCGTTAAAAAAGGAGACAGGACACTCGTGCTGGATACTTATAATGCAAACCCGAGTTCGATGGCAGCTTCACTGAATAATTTTATCAGTTTTGAAGGCAGTAAAACCATCGTAATCGGGGATATGCTGGAATTGGGTTCGGAAAGTGAAAAAGAGCATCAAAGTATCTTAAAACTGGCTCAGGATCTGCGTTTTGATGAAATTATTACCGTAGGAAAACATTTTAAATCGGTTAATCCTTCAGGCCTTGCTTTTGAAGATACTTCCTCACTGGCAGAATATCTGAAACAAAATACAATTAAGTCTGATAATATCCTGTTGAAGGGTTCAAGAGGAATTGCTCTAGAGAAGCTGATAGACTTTATATAATAAAAAAGGCCGGAAGTATAACGAATGACTTCCGGCCTTTTTCTGAAATTTCAGCTCTGACGAGCTTTTGAATTCCAGAAATCCTGTACGATCAGCTGGATATTCTTGAATGTACTTGGAAAAACTTCTCCTTCAATCTGGGTCGTGTTTTTCCATGCTACTTCAGTAATTCCTTCTTCTGTCTGAGGCTTAAATACAGCCTCTCCATTGAAGTTCATTTCAAACCAATGGGTGCATTTTAGTATTTTTTCACCATTCCTTTCTACATAAATGTGATACGTTGTATTGATGAATTTTACGAGTTCTACATGCTGAAGACCGGTTTCTTCTTCAATTTCCCTCACGGCAGATTCTTCCTTGGATTCACCTTTCTCCATTTTTCCTTTAGGAAGGTCCCATTTCCCTAATCTTTTGATGAAAAGAATTTCACCATCAGGATTATTTACAATTCCTCCGGCTGCTTCTATGATTCTGAACAGCTTCTGGAATTCCTGCCAGATCTCGCCAATATTCTCACCGAAAACATTGAGTTCTGTCACAGAAGTATTCTCTAAAAGATCTAATGCAATTTCTAAAGTTGTGAAACTTTCATACCCAAGATTTTTTTCAAGATCTTCAGGATGCTTAGATAGTAATAATTTTTTTTCGTTCACAAAAACTTTATACATTTGTAAGAATTAAGAATTTAAATACAAAAATAAAAAATGAATTTAGAAGGACGAAAAATTATTGTCAATAAATCATCCAAAGAGCTAACAGAATTACTGAAATCTCCTGAAAACTACAAGGAATTTATGCCGGATGGTCTTCAGAAATTTGAAATAAGAGACAACGGATTTAAATTCGGATTACAGGGAATGCCGGAAATTGCTTTGAAAATAGATGAAGTAGATGATCAGAAAGCAGTCTTAAGATCTGCAAGTTCAAGTTTAGATTTTTCATTAACAGCAACTTTGAATCCTCTCAACGAAAACCAGACGGAAGTACAAATGCTTTTTGAAGGAAAATTTAATCCTTTCATTAAAATGATGGTAGAGAAGCCGCTGCAGAATTTTATCAATACATTGACAGATAAGATCGAAGCTTATAAATAATATAAAGAAAACCTTCAGTGATGAAGGTTTTTTTATGCAATAAGACCTGAGCTGTGATCTTGTATACTTCCCGTAGCAGAGGCCAGTACATTAATTTGCTTATTAAGCTTCAGGACTCCCATAAAAGCAAAAATTAAAGCCTCTTTATAGTTAATGATCTCTTTTGACGGAATAATGATTTCAGCGCTTGTTTTTGCCTTTATTTTTTCAGTTAGAAATGTATTATATGTACCACCGCCGGTGAACAGAATATGCTTTATATTATTCTCGTTGATCACCCCTGAAATTTGCAGGGCAATATGTTCTGTAAACGTAGCCAGTGCATGTAAGGTATCCATATTTTCAAGTAAAGGGAACACATGTTGGTTGCACCATTCTATCCCTAAGGATTTAGGATGCGACTGCTGATAAAAATCTAAAGAATTGAGTTGGTTTAATATAGCTTCGTTTATTTTTCCGGCTCTTGCCAGATTTCCGTTTTGATCAAAATCTTGATTGAGCTGCTTCGCCAGTTTGTTGAGAACGATATTTACTGGAGCAATATCAAAAGCAATTCTTTTATCATGTAAGGATAGAGAAATATTTGAAAATCCGCCCAGATTAAGACAGGCGTCATATTCCGGAAAAAGAAGTTGATCTCCTATAGGGACCAAAGGAGCACCATTTCCTTTCATCAGGACATCCTGGCTTCTGAAATCATATACAACAGGCAAGCCGGTTTCCAGTTTAATAGCTCTTCCGTCACCGATCTGGAGTGTGAATTTTCTTTGGGGCTGGTGGAATACAGTGTGTCCGTGAGAGGCAATCAGGCTGATGTTTTCAAGCTGATGTTTTAGGATAAACTCTCTGACATGACCACCCAGATAAAAGCCATATGCTGAATGAAGCTCCAGAAGTTCTTCTGCAGACAGATGAATGGCATTTTTGAGTTGATTTTCCCATGAGCTGGAGTAGGGAATAGTTTCTGCTTTCAGGATCTGAAACGTCCAGGAATTTTGATGCTCAAATTCAGCAAGGCAGATATCCAAACCGTCCAGGCTGGTTCCGGACATAAGTCCAATAGCAAGAGTTTTCATGAGAAACTATTTTTTGTTTTCAGAAATCCTCTTTGAACTGAAGTCTCCTGAATTGTTATAGAAGGTATATTCGGAAAAATCATCTTTTGCAGTCATACCGTTAGCTCCTACTAAAGTCGAGCCATCTTCCATGGTTACATAAACAGTATCTTTGGTGTAAATTCTGTTTTTTTTCTGGTCCCAGTAAATGCTCTGCATGGCAAATCGCTGTCCTTCATTGGTTGTAATTCTTACATCGCCTTTAGCTTCATAGAATTTTTTATATTCAAAAATACGGGCATATTTAGCCGTAATTTTTCCGGGAATTTTCGGTTTCTTTTTATCAAAGAATTCTATATTGATTCCTTTTCTGGCTACTACATACGGGCTGTCGATCAGCTCGTATTTTTCAATGATGGGAGCCTTGGCTTTTAGCGTAACAAAGCCGGAATCACGTTGGATAATGTTGGCATTGTTAATGATCTGTGACGGGAAATTTTTACTTTGGCTGCCGTTGGTCTTAGTAAGGTCTTCCTCACAGGAGGTCAATATAAAAAATATAGCACAACTAAAAAGGCATGCTATATTTTTATATGATATTTTTTTTGAAAAGTTCATTCTAGTTATAGAGATTCTTTCTGAACCATTTATCAGCAAAATTAAAGCCGATTCTCAGGTTGATAAAGTTTTGGTTGATCAGGTTGTCACTGAGAGTCCCTCTTTTACCGAGTTCTACACCGAGTTCCAGACCACTCATTCTTGTGATACTACTATTCTTGAAAGGAAGCATAACACCGGCTGAAATACCGAATTTGTTAATACTGTTTCCTTCTAATTTAAGCCCACCTCTTTCATAGAAAGCACCATATCGGTAGATTACCCTTGAGAAATAACTTCTGAAGTTATTGTAATTAGGAAGATACCATCCACCCGCAGAAATTCTGTAGGTATCCTGCATGTTGAAAGTCTGGCCAAAGTAAGAAATATTTTCTCCTTTTTTATAATCAAGCTGTCCGGAAAGGAACCAGTGATTTTCACTTCCGTACCCAACTCCTAAAGAGGCTTGTAGTGGAAGAAGGTTTTTAGATTTTCTACTTTGCTGGTCTATAATAGTTTCGTTGGCTCTTGTTCCTTCTGCATCAGCATAGGTATAAGTACTGTTAATATAATCAGTAGTCATATTGCTGGTATTCCCGAAAGTAGCAGTGGCACCAATCGTTAGTTTTTTATCTGTGCGTGTATTTAAAGTCTGATAACTTGTACCCAGGGTAAAGTTAAAATTTCTGACTCTGTTTTTAGTCTGATAACCATTAATGAATTCCGAACTTGCAACACCATTAGCATCTACCGTATAAAACTCATTAAGATCGGATAAATCACCAAAATAAAGATTGGCTCTTGCTCCTACCGCCAATTCCTGGTTTATTTTGTAGGATACGGCTACCTGTGCGGTATTTAAAGTTCCGTTTCCTCTGAAAACATTTTTGTAGCCTGTTCCGTCTTTCAGAATCTCAGTGTTGGTAATATTATAATTCTTAGAGCTGTATGGCTGATAAGAAATTCCCATTTTAACCTTTGAAGAGATTGGAAATGCCAAGGCAATATTCGAAAGATACGTAGAATGCTTTGTAGATTTCGTATCGTTATAATTCGATTTGAAATAATTGTTTTCATTAGTAGCTTCCAGCCTGATGCTTGTAAGGTCGAAGTTAGTGTTATTTGCAGGGTTTGCAAAATTGAAACTACTGGTAAAATCACTTATAAAAGCAGTAGATATACCTCCCATTGAAGCAGTTTCGATCGTATTATCATATTTTACATCTCCAATTCCATACGCTGCATAAGGAGAGTTACTTAGACTCTGTGCATTTAGGAAATATCCAACTGATATGAATGATACTACAAAGATTTTTTTCATTCTTGATTTTTAAAACAATGCGCAAATATCTTAAATATTAATGAATTGTAAAAATTATATGTGGTTAAAGTTTGTTAAGGCCGTTATAATAAGGATTTTTGAATGTTTACAGATTATTAATATCAATTGTGAATAGTGATATAGCAGATATTAAACAGAGAATCTGTTCCATTCATGAATGCCCATACATTATTTCTCTTTTGCCATAAAAAAGAATGATTTATCTTTCTTAGGATTGACAATTCATAAATTTACGCCCGAATTCTTCTTCAGTTTTTTTATCTTTGAAACATGAATTGGGAGAACATAGCCGGACAACAAAATCTGAAAAAACTTCTTAGAGATAGCATTGCTGAAAACAGAGTGAGCCATGCCCAGCTTTTTGTAGGAAAAGAAGGATATGGAACATTGCCTATGGTATTGGCTTATGCCAGAGAAATTTTTAACCAGGAAAATGCGCATGCCGCATCAAAGGTTGAGCATCTTAATCATCTGGATCTGCATTTCAGTTTTCCCGTTTTTACAGACAACAAAAACTCTTTAAGTAAAAATAAATTTGAAGAATTCAGGGAAATGATTCTTAAATCCCCTTATTCAAGCTATGATGATTGGACTGCTTTTTTAGAATCCGAAAATAAACAATTGTTTATCTCTGCCGATGAAGTAGATGACCAGAATCAGAAATTTGCATTAAAAAGTTTTGAAGGCGGAACTAAAATCCTTATTGTCTGGAGAGCAGATAAAATGAATGTAGCGGCTTCCAATAAATTTTTGAAATTTCTGGAAGAACCTCCCGCTAAAACCATTATTCTTCTTACGGCTGAAAATACCAATGATATTCTTCCCACCATTCTTTCCAGAACCCAGATTGTAGAAGTTCCGAGAATTGATGATGAAGATCTGGGGAACTATCTCCAAAAAGATTTTTCCGTTTCTCAGGAAAAAATAAGAGAAATTCTTCACGAAGCTCAAGGGGATCTCAATGATGCCTTACAACTTTTAAATTCCGGTGATAAAAGCAATGAATTTGAAAAACTCTTTGTACAGTGGGTTCGTGATGCCTTTATGGTAAAAAAGAAACCTGCTTATCTTAAAAGCATTATTTTCTGGGCCAGAGAAATTGCAGGATGGAACAGGGAAAAGCAGAAGAATTTTCTAAATTATTGTTCTGAGATTTTCAGATTGGCTTTGCTGCAAAATTATCAGTCTGATGAGTTGGTATATAAAAAAATCAATGCTGATGATTTCAACTGGAATGGATTTTCAAAATTTATCAGTGGAGCGAATATTGAAAGTATCCTGGAAGAAATCAACACAGCTGATCTGCATTTAACCCGAAACGGAAATCCTAAGATTGTCTGGACTGATCTTGGCATAAAATTATCGAGATATATTCACAAGAACTCATAAAAAAACACCGGCCAATTGACCGGTGTTTTTTATTCAATTAAGCCGTTTTCTTTACTTTTACAGCTTTCTTATCTTTTTTAGGTGTATTTTCTGCCGTGTTGGCTTTTGCACTTCCATCTTTGTGATGGACATCAGTACATGCTTTTTTATCCTTTACCGTACATTCTTTTTTGTCTTTTCCGGCACAGCATCCTTCTTTTGGCTTTTCCTGTGCATAGCCTGCCGTAAACAGACCTAAGGCTAAAATCGCAATTATTTTCTTCATGATTTAAAATTTTAAAGGTCATAAATGTAATAGTTTTTTGACAGAGTTGATTAAATTTTTATTAAATATAAAGTATTTTAATGTTTTTTTTAAAAAGGGCATAACAATTGCGCGAATTATTTACCGTTTCGTTTGTGTATATTTTTCATAGAAGCAGTCTTATATTGCTGATAAATTAAATCTATATTAAAAAATCAATCAATCGTTTGATTTTATTTAAAACTTATGTACATTTGCGCCCTGAAAATGGGAATGATATGATTTCAAAAGAAGAAAATATATTATTTGCAGCTGAAAAACTTTTCGCAGAAAAGGGTTTTGACGGAACTTCCACCAGAGAAATTTCCAAAGCGGCAAATGTGAACATCTCTATGATCTCTTACTATTTTGGCTCTAAAGAAAAGCTCTATGAAAAACTGGTTGAATACAGAATGAATGAAGGACAGTTTTTTTCAAAAGATATTGTAGAGAGAACAGACCTTAATGAATGGCAGAAAATTGAAAAAATAATAGATCAGTTTTCTGATAAAATCAGAACGCAGAAATGCTTTTACAGAATTATGCAGCGGGAACAGCTTCATGCTGAAAATCCACAGATTGTAGAGTTTTTAAAACAAACCAAAATGGGATTTCTGTCTATGTATTCGCAAATTTTGGAACAGGGATTAGAGAAAGGTGTTTTTACTAAAAATCCTCCGATTTATCTGCTTCATTCTACCATCAGCGGAACATTGTTTTATGCATTCAATGCAAAAGATATGTATAAAGAGTTCCTTAATGATACAGAAGAGGAGAGTGTTTTTGATGAAACATTTTATACAGAACTTAATAAACATATAAAACATTTACTAAAAGACCTTTTAGGTTATGAAGAGAATAAATAACTCAGTGATTGCATTATCATTATTCTTAGGAATAGCAAATGCAAATGCTCAGGAGAAAAAAACACTTTCTCTTGACGAAGCTGTGCAGCTGGGAATCCAGAACAGCAAGAATCTCAAGATCGATGCCGCCAAGATCGAGGAGGCTACCGCTGATCTTTTGGAAGCTAAAAACAGACAGCTTCCTGAATTGAAAGTTTCGGGGAGCTATATGTATCTTCCGATAAAACCGAATGTTGATATTAAACTTGCGGGGCTTTCCGGAGGAGCAGGAGGCCCGGATGTTCACCAGGTTCTTTATGGTTCCGCTAATCTTAGTGTTCCTATCTATAGCGGCGGAAGAATAAAATATGGTATTCAATCTGCAAAATATTTGGTGGAAGCTTCTAAACTGAGCACGGAAAATGATAAAATAGCCATCGCTTATAACGTTGCCCAGGCTTATAACAATTTGTTTAAAGCCAACCAGTCTATCAAAGTTTTTGAAGAAAATCTTGCCGCTTCTCAAAAAAGAGATGAAACCTTTCTTAAAATGGAAAACAACGGTCTGATTGCAAGAAATGACAGATTAAAAGCTAACCTTCAGACTTCAAATATAGAACTTCAGTTACTGGAAGCTAAAAATAATTACAATATTGCGAATATCAATATGGATTTATTATTGGGACTTCCTGAAACTACCGAACTTGAAGTTGATCCTAACTATATTGAAGAAGGTTCTGATGTGAAGCCGGTAGATTTCTATGTAAGCGAAGCCCGAGAAAACCGTAAAGATTTACAGGCTTTAGCTCAACAAAGAAAAGCAGCAGAACTGGGGTCAAAGGCAGCCAAAGCTGAAAACCTTCCTTCCGTAGCTTTCACTGGAGGTTATATCGCTGCGGATATTCCTAAATTTCTTACTGTTTACAATGCCGTGAATGTAGGAGTCGGAATTTCTTATAACCTGTCCAATATCTGGAAAGAAAATTCTTCCTTAAAGCAGTCTCAGGCTAGAGAAAAGCAACTGGCGGCTACTGATGAATTATTAAATGATAATATTAAGCTTGATGTCAACAGAGAATATCAGAATACGGATTATTCTAAAAAGAGAATCGTTGTATTTGAGAAATCAGCAGAACAGGCTAATGAGAATTACAGAATTACAAAAAATAAATATGATAACGGTCTTGCAACCATGACAGAATTACTGGATGCAGATGCGGCTCAGATTTCAGCAAACGTTGGCGTTATCAATGCAAAAGCAGATGCTGCGCTAGCGTACAGAAAACTATTACAGACAACAGGAACTTTAACAATTAAATAATCAGATCGAAACCAAAATGGAAAATAATACTACACCAGCAGCTGAACCTAAAAAGAAAAAAAGCTTAGTCTTTCCCATCATTTTAGCGGCTGTAGTAATCGGAGGAGGTATCTACGGTTACAGAGCATATACATACGGACAGTATCACGAAGAGACTGATGATGCTCAAATTACTTCAAACATGGCCCCTGTGATTTCTAAAGTTTCAGGATATATTAAAGAAGTAAAAGTAAAAGACAATCAATTTGTTAAAAAAGGAGATACGCTGGTTATTCTGGATAACAGAGATCAGAAAATGGCGCTTGAGCAGGCTCAGGCAGCTTTATCTACAGCGAAAAGCAATATTTCAAATGCGGAAGCTTCTACAACAGCTACTTCCAAAAACATCAGCTCTTCTGAAGCCGCTGTAGTTACTGCCAATGCACAAATAGAAGCTGCAAAAGTAAATGTCTGGAAAACATCTCAGGATTTAAAAAGATATGCTAATCTTGTTAAAGATCACTCTATTACAGAGCAACAATATGAGCAGGCTTTAGCAGCAAAACAATCTGCAGATAAGCAATTACAGGTTTTAGTTGATCAGAGAAATCAAATCGCTCAGCAAACCACTATCGCTTCTTCTCAGACCGCTGCAAGTTCTCAGCAGATCAGCGTAGCAGGTTCTGTAGCTAAACAAAGAGAAGTAGACGTTGAAAATGCAAAATTAAACTTGTCTTATACGGTTATTTTAGCTCCTGAAGACGGATATGTAGGAAAGGTACCTACTCAGGCCGGACAGTATTTACAGGCAGGAGCACAATTATTTGCCCTGGTTAAGAATGATCAGAAATGGGTGGTTGCCAATTTTAAGGAAACACAGGTAGATAAAATGGTTGAAGGGCAAAAAGTGAAAATTGAAATCGATGCTTTCCCTGATCAGAAATTTGAAGGCGTAGTAAGCTCATTCTCTCCTGCAACAGGAGCTACATTTTCTATTTTGCCTCCGGACAATGCAAGTGGTAACTTCGTAAAAGTGGTACAGAGACTTCCTGTAAAAATAGATTTTGTAAATCTTGATAAAAATATCGCCAAGAGATTGAGAACAGGAATGAATGTGAAGGCAGAAGTTGCTTTGAAATAGTATTCATGTACTGACGTACAATGTATTCATGATAAATTAAAAATCATTAATGCATCCTACAATTTACATTAATACAAATATTCGAATAAAATTATGCAAGATTCATTAGTAGAATATGGAGCCCGAAGAGTAATCATTACGATTACAGCGATTCTTTGTGCTTTGCTTGAGATTGTGGACTCCACGATTGTCAATGTTGCCTTGAATGAGATGAAGGGTAATCTTGGAGCCACACTTTCTGAAGTAGGATGGGTAATTACGGCCTATGCAATCGGGAACGTAATTATCGTACCAATGACAAGCTGGCTTTCTCAGCAGTTTGGGCGTAGAAATTACTTCGCGGCATCCATTATTATATTTACAATATTTTCATTTTTATGTGGAAATGCGACTAATATCTGGGAACTGGTATTCTTCAGATTGATGCAGGGAATCGGTGGAGGAGCCTTACTGGTAACTTCACAGACTATTATCACGGAGTCTTATCCGATTGAAAAAAGAAGTATGGCTCAGGCAATCTATGGTTTAGGGGTAATTATTGGCCCTACTTTAGGTCCGCCGTTGGGAGGATACATCGTAGATAATTTCAGCTGGCCTTATATTTTTTATATCAATATTCCGATCGGGATTGCAGCAACTCTGATGACGCTTCAGTTTGTAAGAAGTCCGAAATATGCAGAAAAACGTAAAGTTTCAGATGTCGACTGGCTGGGTATTGCCCTGTTAGCCGTAACCGTAGGTTCATTACAATTTATTCTGGAAAGAGGGCATGAAGAAGACTGGTTTGCCAGCGGAATGATTGTAGCATTCACTGTAGCGGCAGTTTTAGGGTTTATATTATTCCTGTGGCGGGAACTTACTTTTAAGTATCCGATTGTGGAACTCAGAGTACTTAAAAATAGTAATCTAAGGATCGGGACCATGATGTCTTTCGTGCTTGGATTCGGACTCTACGGTTCTACATTCATTGTTCCTCTTTATACACAGAGTATTTTAGGATGGACGGCCCTGCAGTCGGGTGCATTGATGATTCCTGCCGCATTGACAACGGCTTTCATGATGCCGATTATTGGCAGGCTATTATCAAAAGGTGCGAAACAACAGATCCTGGTTTCTCTGGGACTGTTTATCTTCTTTATTTATAGTTTCTGGGGATATAAAATTCTGACTCCGGATACAAGTAAAGAAGCCTTCTTCTGGATGCTGATTGTAAGAGGTGCCGGACTGGGATTATTGTTTATTCCGATTACTTCTTTATCACTAAGTACTTTGAAAGGGCAGGAAATTGGCCAGGGTGCAGCCTTTACGGGGATGATGAGACAGCTTGGAGGATCTTTCGGAATTGCGGCAATCACTACTTTTATTGCCAATGCCAGCCAGAAATACAGAGTCAATTTGATTACTCATCTTGATTCTACCGATTTTGAAGTCCAGCAAAGGATTAATACACTGAAGGCAAGTTTTATTTCAAAGGGAATGACTCCCGATGCAGCGCTGAATGCGGCATATAAAATGCTTGACTTATCGGTTACTAAACAGGCTACCGTATTGTCCTATATGGATGTATTTCTTTATCTCGGCGTTATATTCCTGATATGTATTCCGTTTATCTTATTTATAAAAGAAAGAAAAAGTAAAGAAAAAATAGATTTGAGTGAAGCCATGCACTAAATTTTAATCATAAACCTCCGGATTTCCGGAGGTTTTTTTATGTTTTTTCTAACATAAATAATCAGATTCAGATTAGTATCCATGAGGTTTTTATACGGTAACTGATTTGATGTTAGTTATTTATTGTTGCAATAAATTAATATCACCTATTGGAGAATTTATTTATTTTTTTTAGCTTTACAGTACCAAATGAAAAAATATGAATAGCCTCCCTCATTTACACCTTCTCTTTTTCAAGAGAGATATCCCGGAGTATTTTACCATGCTCCTTTCTGATAAATAACTGCTAAATCTTATGGATGGATCAGGCCATTATTGTATGGCATTGATATTTTGTTTTCATTAAAGAGATAATTCTTTATTTCTGTTTTGAGAATGGTATTTGTTACTTCTTAAACAACACTGATATCAAAAAAATTATCATGAATAATAATTTACAACTGCCGGAACCATTTGTAGCATTATCCGATTTCAGAAAAAATGATATTTATCTCTCTGAAATGGAACCGGATCAGATTATTTCAGATCTTTTTCCTGCAACTTTTACAGAGCTTGTTCAGAGGCTCTCAGATATTACAGGTGCATTTTACGGAGGAATGCTTAAACAAACAGAACAACTTTTTGGAGCTGAAGCGGTAGAAACCCTTTCCAGCAAATTTATGTATGATCTTGGGGCAAAGATGGCCTTAAGAAATCTACAAGCGAAACCTGATTTGCAACCCGGTATTCCCGCTGTTGCAAAAATACTTATAGGAGCAGTTTTTACATCCAGCCCCGAATATAGTTTTGAATTTAAAGAATTGAATGACCATAAAATTGAAATGTTGATACTGGGAGTAGACCGTTACCATAAAATTACACAGAGTCTTGGAATTTCAGGGCTTCTGAAATGGCCGGTTATACAACCTTTTATACAAGGAGTGTGCGATACTATGGGGCTGGATGTTTTACTAAATATAAAAGTACTGGAAATTAATCCGGATAGTTCATGTATTTATCAGATAAGTATTTTTAAAAATAAATACTGAAAAATTCAGGATTAAAGCTTAGATTCTCTATATGAATTTAATAAGGGCTATTGCAAAGCAGCAGCCCTTATTATATAATTTGTCTTTTTTAAAATTTTCACTTATCTGATTTTTGAAACCCATTCAATACCACTGATATCGATAAGTTTTAAACTATGTATTTCTTCTTTCTGAGGAATATCATTCACATCAATCATAATATCAGCTTTTGCACCCAGGGGAATGATCAGACTGTGTTTTCCCGGTTTTACTTTAGCTACATAATAATTTTTAATATGCTCTTTGGAAAATTCTGATAATTGCAGAGCATCCAGTTGCTTTAAGATATTTCCGTTTTTATCCAGAATATGAATTCCGATAAGAAAAGACCCGTACACATCGGCACCTTCGGTTCTGTAAACTTCAAATTTCAATATAGAGTTCTGAAGAGAAATTCCGGAAATTTCAACCCTGGGCTTTACAGATTTATTGTGTAATGTTCCCCAAACCCCACCGTGAAAATATTGGTTGGTATAAAGGCAGAGTCCGAAAATAAGCATTGAACCCGTAAAGACTATAGTCTTAGGTTTTGACAAAGGTAGGATTCCTGATCCAAGCCATTGAAACCATTTTGTATCCGTAAAACGATAGGCTTTCCTGATGAAATAATAATCCAGAGAAAAAGGACCGCTCCCGGTAAGAAACAGAACGAATCCGCCCGCAATTCCCAGCACGCCGATCTGCCATTCGTCTACACAGGTGGTCCCAAGCCAGCCGGATCCGAGAAGGATTCCCAAAGCCAGACTGAAAATACCAATACTCATCAGTCTTGTGAATACTCCCAGAATGAGTAATAGCCCAACTATAGCTTCAATAACGGTAAAAGTCATCATAGAGCGCTGTAAGGTCTCCGGATGAGTCACCAGATATTCTATAACTGGTTTTATTCCTAAGGCATTGGGAAGGAAATGATTAAATTTTTCCCCGATATAGCCCTGTTCATCCGGAATTAATTTGTTCTCAAGAACGAGTCTGCGCCAGAAGGCAGAAAAATAGGTCCATCCGATAACCATACGGAAGGACAAAGTATATAATCCGGCCAGATCATAAGACTGGCTGTTAATAGTATGTTTCATTGAAATTTAATATTGAATTGTAAAAAACTGATTTTTTATTTGGGTTAAAAAAGTTAAACCAGATTAAGCTTCAGTCTTTTAAATAAAATATACTTCGGCGGGCTGTTGCCCGTAGAACGTTTGGAAGAGGTGTTGTAAAAAGGTCTTTCTTCAGGAGTATTTTTTTTTGTATAATGTAAGAAAGAAAAGCGCTGATGTGATTTGATATCGGTTTTTACAAGAGAAATCTTCGATGCGGAAACAGAAGCTTCACAATTGGGAGATGCTGTTTTTACTTTATTCAGCCCACTGATGTACTGAATATCAAAAATATCAAGAACATCTCTTTTTACAGAACACGGCGATAATGAAAACACCAGTATAAGCATCGTAATGATGGCTTTAGTGGTTTTCATATGGATTCCGTTGTGTGGCATTTCTACAAAACTACGGTTTATTTTAATTTGGACTCTATAAATTGCAAAAATTCATGCTGTTGATCGACAAATAAGTAATGAGAACAATTGTCTAAAAGCTTAAAATTTTCTTTTCCGACAATGTTTTTAAGGTCAGTGAGTTGTTTTAGGGAAAAGATTCCGTCATTCTTTCCATAAACAGCAAAAACAGGAGTTCCTTTTCTTTTGATTTCTTTTAAAACAGCTGTATTGTCCAGATTATTGAGAGGTTCATTCTGATAGAATAGAATTGGTGACTGAGGGTTTCTGATATTGGTCTGGTAAAATTCTCCGGCTTCATATTGTGCCCTTAAATTTTTGCTTTCCGGAGTGGGAGAGGGCATATCAAAAAAGTTAAGTTGGCTGGCTGTTTCATAACATCTTTTTCTGTAGGCTGCAGAGTGTTTATCCAGATTTTCGATTTCCGAAATCTCTTTAAGCTGAACCGGATCATTTTTGAAATGTTCTTTAGCTTCTTTAAGGATATGATCGTAAGTTTCCTGTTGGGTAAATAAAGCTCCGGCAAGAGTTAAAGAACTTACTCGTTCAGGAAACTTACCGGCAAATAAAGTCCCGATAATTCCTCCGAAACTATGTGCGAGGATGTTTGCCTTTTTAATTCGGTATATCCTGTACAGCTGATTCAGATCGTTAAAACTCTCCGTAAAAGTCATGGAGGCATTGTCATCTTTAGATCTTCCCTCACCGCGTCTGTCATAAACGATTACATAGAATCCTTTATTCGCCAGTTGCTGTGCTGTAGTGCCTTCAAATAAGGTAGCATTTCCGGAAGGACCGCCGTGAATAAAAATAACCGGAGGGTTCTTTCGGTTTCCATAAGCCCTGGAATAGATGCTTTGTGCGTTAAAGGAGATAAAAAAAAGAATAAAAAGAATGGGTAAAGATGATTTCATGATTAGGTATTATCTCTGCTAAAATACTAATTTATAGAATATTTCAAGAAAATATTACATAATGAACCCTTTATACCTGTTATTTTACAATTTAATACTTCTACTGACTAACAGTTGTCACAATACTGTCTTATCTTTATCCCGTCATTTAAATTAAAAACAGAATATTTCAATGAGTTATTGTTTAGCTATAGCCGGAATGCAGCCTGAAAGCAGAAAAGAACTGCATAAAAATTACCACGATCATTATTACGGATTTCCGATTCATGATGATAACGAATTATTCGGAAGACTGATTCTGGAAATTAATCAGGCAGGCCTGAGCTGGGAAACCGTTTTGAAAAAGGAAGAAAGCTTCAGAAAAGCATATGATCATTTTGATATCCGGAAAATAGCTGCTTATACTGAAGAAGACCGTGAAAGACTTCTTAATGACAGTGGCATCATCCGAAATAAATTAAAGGTGAATGCAGCTATTGAAAATGCTAAAACCATAGTGGAGCTGCAGAAGGAATTCGGTTCGTTTGAAAAATGGCTGGAGCATCACCATCCCAAAACATTACAGGAATGGATGAAGCTTTTTAAAAAAACCTTCAAATTTACCGGTGGTGAGATTGTGAATGAATTTCTGATGAGCACAGGATATCTTAAAGGAGCCCACCATGAAACATGTCCTGTGTATTCTAAAGTTCTGGAACAAAATCCTTTATGGGAGGAATCGGAAAGAAAATAATAATGCATAAAATCACGGTATGAAAATGTGATTACCCTGATTTTTATAGAAAATGGATATCATGATGCTTTACATTCAGTTATTTTCCGCCGTTAGCCTTCAGATCGGCCTTACAGTTAGCATCCAACTGAGGAATATTACCGGTGGTAATGAAACCTAAAATGTCTGTAGTTTCAGAAGCATAATACATCAGACAATTTTGATTATTACAATGATTGCCATTGGAGGAATCCTTATGATTAACCTGCATGGGTGAGCCTAAATCCACTAATCCCAGCAAATGGCCAATCTCATGTTCCAGTACCGTTGCCTCCAGCTTTGTCCGGCTGGTTTGTCCGAATGCTCCCGAATTATCATGAATGGTTTTACCTAATAATGCAATGGAAGTATTACGGTAAGCAATTCCTAAAGTATTGGAATTCCCGCTGTACTGACCATTAGTATACATAATGTTGATAGCCATGGTTGACCCGTTTGTAAATACAGTCCGGTTATTATTTTCAATCTTTCTGATATCATCAGCAGATAAGCTGGAAGATGATGTTCCGGGAATTTCACGCTGGGTAATTGTAATTCCGTTGTCTTTACGGAGATAAGCGGATAAAAAGTTCTTTACATGATCCAGGGCCTGTGCATCAGGGGCATAACCGGGCATATACTGAATTTCTATTAACAGAGAATTATAACGGCTGTTGCTTAGCAGATCATTGGCAGATGCGCCTACAGAACGGGTGTGATTATAATCGGAAGAACCGTTACTGAATTCATTGTTGCTGTCTCTGCTGCAAGAGATAACCCAAGCGAAGATTGTAAAAAGCAAAATACATTTTCTCATCATAGGGTAAGTGTTTAATATGATGCAATATTACTGAAAAATCAGTTTGAAATTATTTTCAGCAGAAAAAAATCTATTTTTGTAATACGCTAAATATTAATCGTTATCATTTTTATGGTCTTTGTCAAGGATAGCTTTATGTTCTTTACCCCATTTTTCAAATTCAAGGATGATCGGCTTTAATTTATACCCGATATCTGTAAGTTCATATTCTACCCGTGGCGGAACTTCTGCGTATATCGTTCTCGTAATGATTTTATCTTCTTCCAGTCTTCGGAGCTGAAGGGTAAGCATACGTTCGGTGATATTCTGAAGTTTTTTCTTAAGCTCACCAAATCTCATTTTTCCGTTGATGAGATAACAGCAGATTGCCAGAGCCCACTGGCCACCGATAATATTGGATGCGTAAACTTCAGGACATTCGTCAGCAAGTGCTTTTTTATTGGCAAAATTTGTGGAGGTTTCTTTGATTTTTGTCATTACTTACATTTTTTATAGTACCCTACAATGAGTCGCTAATGTACAAAATGTAAGGTACGTATTGTAATTTTGTTTCAGAAATTTAAAATTTATGAAGACCTTAATTATCGTTACTCACCCTGATATTGAAAAATCTGTAATCAATAAAAGATGGATAGAAGAGCTTAAAAAATTCCCTGAAAAGTATACTGTCCATCAGTTATATGAAGTGTATCCTGATGGGAAAATTAATGTTGCCCGCGAGCAGAAACTGATGGAGTCGTATGATAAAATTGTATTTCAGTTTCCTTTTTACTGGTTCAGCAGCCCGCCGCTGCTAAAACAATGGCTGGATGAGGTGGTTTTATATGGTTGGGCCTATGGAAGTACCAGCGGATATCAGCTGCAAGGAAAGAAAATGTCACTGGCAGTTACCGCAGGTATTGATGAAGAAGGATATAGCCGGGCAGGAGAATATAAATATACTATGAAAGAGCTTTTTCGACCGTATGAACTGACATTTGATTATATCAGGGCGGATTATAAAGAACCTTTTGTCTATTACGGAATTGAAAGAGATTCTTCCAAAGAATGGATTGAAAAAAGTATTCCGGGGTATCTTGAATTTCTGGATAACTTATAAATGAAAAAGGTAAAGTTGGCCTCTTTAGTATAAGTGAGGTCAACTTTACTTTTGTATGTATTCAAATGGTTCAACATTCCAGTCCTGCAGATATTTTTTTATGGTATTGCTGTCAATATCAAAAGGGACATCCTGATATTTCCATCCATTTTTAGGAACTTGTAATCCGATAAGATAATTCTCAATAGCATAGATATCAAGAACTCTTGCATTTTGTGGTTCTATAGAATCGAAAATAATGAGAAACCGGTCTCCTTTTCGATAGGAGCAACTTCCCGTTTTAAAATATATTTTATCATTTACCTGATATCTGTAATCCGTTCCTACACCATTGTTATTTTTCTGATGCCAGTCTGAGGTAGCCTCACCAATAGTATATCTGGGATTTTTCAGCATTTGTTTTACCCATACATTTTCAGCAATCATCCCGTATATAATCAACAAAGCAGTTATTACAGTAAGAATAATAAGGAATTTATTTTTGATATATTTTATCATCAATCACTTAAGGTATCGGATAGGTCGTATCTGTTAAACGTTTAATACCCTTTTAATTCTTTTTTCCGCTTCTTCTACTGATATTCCATTATAGAAATCTTCTACAAACGGATGTTCAAAACTCTGATGCGGGAAAACAAACGGCCGGCCGATACTGTTGTCTACCACAACAGTTGTAGGAATGCTTTCCGAAAAATCATAGTCCGGAAAATAAGTATTGAGCCAGCCGAAATACTCAGCTTTGAATTCTTTATTATGATAATTGTCGACATATTCAGTAAAGTTTTTTTCACTTAATGAAACCCAGATTCCGTAATCCAGATTTCTGCAGTCATTATGTACTTCCTGTATCAAAACAGCACGGATAAATCTGTGGGAGCTTTCAGGGTTTTCCACGATACACAGATCTGAATTGAGTATAGCCGTTTTCAATTCCTCATCGGAGAGATTATAATAAAAATCAGGAGCGTTATAAGCCAGTGCAGGCCAGTCTTCTTTTTCTTCTCCGCAGCATTCACAGGTATATTTCATAATTTAATTTTAAAACGAAAATACTTAAAAATGTCTTATCCTACCGTTGGAGTATCCTCTTCTCTTAATATTTTTTTCTCCTTCATCGTAAGCATCATTCTTTCATATTTGTATTTTTCCCAGTCAAACTGATTAAGAAAATCCAGGGCAGCCTGAAATCCTCTGTTGAAAAGATCTTCTTTTTCTTCTTTTTTCATAAAGAAATTAAGCCAGCTGCTGGTGCCACAGTTAACGGTTTGGATGCTGTATAACTGGTAAAAAGTATGTTTGGTGAGGAAGGTTTTATCATTAAAACCTTTCAGGGTACTGATGATATTTCCTGCATAGCTGAAAGGCGTTTTAAGGATTTCCTCACTGGTTTTTCCTTTTTCGGAAAGAATATCGGAATCGCTGGTCAGCTGTACTCCAAAAAGGGGTAACCTTGGATAGAAGACTTCATCGGCATGGAAAAGATCAATCGGGAAATTAGAAATACTGCCTCCGTCAATAAATACCCCGACGGGATTAATATCCTGCTGTTTGGTGTTCATCCAGAATCTCCAGGCATATTTCACCGAATCTTCATTCTTGTTGATTCTCTTCTGGTAAGGTTCAAAAAAGAAAGGTACCGACATGGAAGCTCTGACAAACTCTGCAGGACTGATGTGCTTGAGCTCTTCTTCAGACCAATAGAGGTTAGCCATAGTCGGAAGTTCCACCTTAATTTTCGCGTTGATATCTGTAGTAATGACTACATAGTCAGATTTAAGCTGGTAAAAAGGATTATTCTTGTAGTAATCATTATTGTAAGCACTGTCATAAAAAATTTTATACCTGGTCGGATCAATATGCTCCAGGTTTTTGGTTTTGATCTTTTCAATATTTTGTAGAGCAAGGCTGTAATATTCATCTCTGTTACCGTATCGGTAATTAAGATTCAGATCATAGTCTTTACGGATAAATTTTTCATTGAGCTGGGCGACGGTTTTTACTCCAAATCCGTCAAGAGCATTGGTCATGGTATTTAAAAATACATTTCCCGGATTCAGTCCGCTGTTTTCTTTCCGGAAATTATGATAGAGTTTTTTAATACAAAGAAACAGGATTATGGCCGGAATCAGAGGGATCAGAAACATCAGCCTTGTATTCAGAATAGATCCTGCCGGAACTGCAAAAGGAATTGTAACCAAAAGAACAAAACATATTACAGCAATAACAGCATTGATTCTAAAGAAGTTTTTATTGTTCAGCATCGCATGCAATGTCGTTTTTACATACGTTTTTCCATCCATGAAATCTGAGAAATTCCAATTGAAAAGAATATCTCTGATGATATCACTTTTAGCCTCTTCTTTGGTTCTGCAGGCAGCAATAAGCATGGTGTTGATAGCACCTGCACTGGTTCCGGCTACTTTCAGAAAGCGGATTCCAAAACATTCAAGCCCATACAGATAGCCCACAAGTGCACTTCCCCAGACACCACCACCTTCCTGTACAAATTCTACATATTGATGCCCATATTCATCCAGAAGATCTGAAAACTCTTTGGATGAGATGTTTTCATGAAGTGCCATAAGCTTTTCTTTAGACGCTTTCGACAGTACGTTATCTTCCAGAGTTTTATAAAGGTCTTCTGCTTTCATGGAGGGTGTTTTTATTGTCAAGATAAAGGATTGAAGGCGAAACCTCTGTCCTGTAAAATTACCACTGTTTACGTCTTACATAAATAAACGTACTGATGACCACCGTTGCCATGACTCCAAGGGTTATAAAATAACCATGTTTGTGGTGAAGCTCCGGCATATTTTCAAAATTCATTCCGTAGACTCCGGCAATAAATGTGATGGGTAAAAAATAGACAGAATAGATCGCTAAAACTTTCATGACCTGGTTGGCCTTTTGATCTGAAAGGGCCAGAAACATAGAAATAAGGTTCGTAATCTGAATGTTTAAATGATCAAAATCGGCGACCACATCTTTATGCTTATCCTTTAAATCTACAAATTCAGAATCCTGCAGGTTCAGTAATTTAAATTTATCAATGGCATCTGTTGAAATAACCAGTACCCTGGAATTTAACCCTGACTTTCTCTTCAGCTTATAAAGGCGACGAATCTGGCTGGTATGATTGGTATTTTTAAGGAAGATCTCATTTTCAATATTATCCATAGTTTCAAAAAGACTCAGTGATTCATCATCAAAACTTTTCATAATCAATATGGCGATCATCAGGATGATTTTTTGAGGTGTTAATTCCTCTGGCATCATAGCCACTCTTTTCTTAGTCTCAGAAATACTTCTGGTTTTCATCCTGTGGATGGTAATAATCGTATTGTCCAGTAAGAAAATTCCAATCTTGGTACTGATATCACTGATGGTATTTAGATTTTTTCTTTCCAGCTCTGTGCTTTCACGGAGAAGAAAGAATTTTACATTCCCGTCTTCCTCATATTTCGGAAGGTGATTGGGATCCATGGTGTCCTCAAGGAGAAGGTTATTGATTTCGTATCTTTCATGAAGAAATTTCAGGTCTTCTGCTGTAGGAGCCTCTACATCTACCCATTCGCACTGGGAGTTTCTGTATATCGTATCAATTGGCATAAAGTAAAAATACTAATATTTTGAAAAACTATGTGTTAAATAAGTTTTATCTTTGCCAAAATTAAAAAACTATATGATTAAAAGTACAATAAAAGGTGTGGGATTTTATGTCCCAGATAACATTGTTACAAATGATGATTTAGCAGATTTGATGACTACCAATGACGAGTGGATTACGGAGAGGACGGGTATTAAGGAACGAAGACACAGAAAAAACAGATATGACGCTCAGGAAACCACTGCTTTTTTAGGATTCAAGGCTGCGGAAAAGGCAATTCAGAATGCAGGTCTTACTTCAAAAGATATTGACTATATTGTCTTTGCAACCCTTTCTCCTGATTATTATTTTCCGGGGTGTGGAGTATTGCTTCAGGATATGTTAGGATGTGATACGATCGGGGCTTTGGATGTAAGAAACCAGTGTTCAGGATTTGTATATTCTATGAGCGTTGCCAATGCGTTTATCAAATCAGGAACTTATAAAAATATCTTAGTAGTAGGTGCGGAAGTTCATTCTTTCGGGCTTGATTTTTCTGATGAAGGCAGAGGCGTTTCTGTTATTTTCGGAGATGGGGCAGGAGCGATTGTTCTTTCTGCTACAGAAGATGAAAATGCAGGTGATGTTTTAGCGGTAAACATGCATTCTGAAGGAAAATATGCGGATGATCTTTGTACACAGTTTCCGGGTTCTAAATTCGGATGGAGTGACAGGATGAGAAAAGATCCTGAAAACGTAACCAGCAAAGAGGTTTATCCGATCATGAACGGAAACTTTGTTTTTAAACATGCGGTGACAAGATTTCCCGAAACAATGATGGAAGCACTGAACAAGGCCGGAAAAAAAGTAGAAGATCTTGATATGTTTATCCCTCATCAGGCTAATCTCAGAATTGCCCAGTTTGTACAGGAAAAATTCGGATTGCCGGATGAAAAAATCTTTAACAATATTCAGAAATACGGAAATACAACAGCGGCTTCTATTCCGATTGCTTTGAGTGAAGCGATTGAGCAAGGAAAAATAAAGAGAGGAGATTTAGTCCTTCTTTCTGCCTTTGGTAGCGGTTTTACCTGGGGAAGTGTTTTGTTTGAATACTAAAGGAATAACGAATGAAACTGTAAAATCACAGAATCATTTAGCGATATACAATAAAAAAATCCGCAGAAATAAACTGCGGATTTTTGTTTTTTATGCTTTGCTGCTAAAGGCTTTTTAATAATTTTTCGGTTTCAGATGAATCTTCACCTGAAGCTTTAGCCAGTTCAATAGACTTTTCAGCCCATATTTTGGCATTTTTCTTATCTCCGATTTTGTTGTACAGATTGGCTAACGTATCTGTATTGGCAAAACTCTGGTCTTTTTTTACTGACTCTTGTGCCCAGGTAATTGCTTTTGCAAGAGAAGCTTTGTTATCAACATTTTCAAAGAAATTCCATGCCAGTGAGTTCAATTCTCCGGCAGTTGCGGAAGAAGGATCCTGATATAATTCCAGAATCAGTTTTTCATATGTAGCAATGTCTTTGTTCTTTAAAGCACGATTGGCCTTCATTCTTTTTAAAACCTTCTCAGCCTCCTCTTTGTTTAAAAATTTTTGAGTTTCTGCCATAAAATAGCTGTCATTCCATGTTTTAGCATCTGCGTTATATGCTTTTTTAGCAATCGTATTCAGCTTGATACTTTTGTCAAATCTGTCATACTTATCTTCAGGAAAAAATTTAAGAATATCCGCTTTTTTATCCTGAAAAATCTTGTATAAAGGACTTTCTGTAGTTTGTGTTCCTGAAAGAAGCATTTGTACATCATCTTCATCCAAAGCCGTTTTCTGTTCAAAATAACGGTTCATTACTCTCCCGGCAAAATCTGCGTCATTGTACATGGTAAGACCGGCAAGGTTTTTCAAAAACTCTGGAGATTTTTCACCATTTTCAAACTGTTGTTTTAATGCAGTAAGTCTTTTTGCAGGATCTTCAGCGTCCTTTGCAAACTGAATGAAATCTTTTTCTTCTACATACCCCAGTGTTCTGTGTACGGCTTCACCGCTTCCATCGATGAATAAATAAGTAGGGAAGGCTTTTACATTATATTTTTTAGCAAGATCTACTCCTTCTCCTTTTTCCATATCAATTTTAGCATTGATGAAATGAGAATTATAGTAGTCACCTACGGCCTGAAGCGGGAAAATATTTTTTGCCATCAGTTTACAGGGTCCGCACCATGAAGCATAAGCATCAATAAAAATAAGTTTTTTTTCTTTTTTTGCCTTTGCAAGGATGGATGCAAAGTTGCCTTCTTCGAATTTTATGCCCTGCGCAAGAGTCAAAACTCCTATAAATAAAGCAGAAACTATAGATAATTTTTTCATAAAGTACTTTTTATTAGGGTACAAATGTAATAAATATGATGACAATTGAGTCGTTCATATTGAAAATAATTATAGATAAACTTTGTCTTTAGTGCCGGTTTTAGTCCGGAATGAAAGATGATCACATATTGTTTTGATCTTATTATTAAAATTAATGTAAATCTTATTTTTGATTTAAATGATTAAATTACAGGAGAATATTTTAATAAAAAATAAAATATTAGTAGTTTTGTAAAAAACAAAAAGACACCGAGAAAGAAAATGATGAATTATTATAAAAGTAATAATTTGTTTTTTTATGCCTAGAAGTTTACTGCTACTTTTGTTTTTATCTTTCACAGCAATCCCAATATTTGCCCAGAAAAAGACCCGTTTCGACCAGATTTGTGAAAGAACAGGTGTGGTTACTGCCCATAAAAATTTACCGGCAGCCTTTAGAACGGCGGATTCTCTTTATTTATCAGCACAAACTCCGTCAGAGAAAATTAAAAGCTTAATTCTTTCATCTGAGCTTTATCATTATTCAGGAGAATTTAAAAAAGCGATCTGTTATAGTGAGAATGCCCATTCTTTAATCAATCAGATTAATGATCATGAACGCATGGTTTATATCTGCAGGCTCTTATCAAAACAATACAGACAAATAGGTCTTTATGAAAGGGCAAAAAAGTATATTGTAAAAGGATTGGAAGCTGCTCATCAGATTCCTGATTTTCAAAAAAACAACGAAGCAATAGGACTGCTTAATCAGGAGATGGCCTTTTACGAAATGGAGATGGGAAATTATACCAATGCCATAAAATACATAGAATCCTCTTTAAGTTTTTTTGAAAAAATAAAAAGCCCTAATGAAAGCCGGATTATTGCAGCTTCTTATCAGGTGTTGGGAGATGTCTATTTTAAACTTAATGATTATACTGTATCTGAAAATTATTATAAAAAATCTGAAGCCCTGCTTAAAAAAGGAAACTGTACTTTAGGTTTAGTGTATAACGGGCTCGGAGGCATCCGGGTGAAGCAGAAAAACTGGAAAGAAGCAGAATTGTATCTGAAAAAAGCAGAACAGATTGCAGATACTTCCCGAAGTCTCAGGCTGAAAAAAGCAGTGTATTCTAATATCAATGATTATTATGAAGGTACAGGAGATACCTATAAGGCTTCTTTATATGCCGTAAAATATGTGAGAACTTATGACAGCATTGCTGTCCGAAATCATGGAGCTGCCATAAAGAACTCAGGAAGTAAACCCGGTAAAAATAATTCAATAAATGTTGTCAAAAATACAGCCATTGTTATTTTATTTATTTCAGTGATCGGGCTCATTATATTCTTCAGGCTTAAACAAAAACAACAGCGTACCAAATTACGGGATTTAATACGAACTCAGTTATATCCGAGGGCTCATCAACCGGATAATCATTTAAAAATAAATGAAGGGTCTGAGTTTTCTAATATTTCCGTGGAAGAGGTTGATGACAGCGAAGCGGAACGAAAAAGAAACGAACCACTGATGACTTCTGAAACAGAAGCAAAATTACTGGAATTGCTTGAAGATTTTGAAAAAGGCAATTTATATAACAGTAAAAGTATGTCCCTGTCTTTTCTGGCTGGTGAGCTCAATACAAATACCAAGTATCTGTCCTATGTAATTAATCAGCATAAAAGTGCTGACTTTAAAACTTATATTAATCGTTTAAGAATCAATTATATTGTTGATAAACTGATTAATGATGAAAAGTACAGGCAATACAAAATCAGTATCCTTGCAGATGAATGCGGTTTCTCTTCACACAGTAAATTTGCTGCAGTCTTTAAAGCTGTAACAGACTTTTCACCATCTGCCTATATTAAACATATTGATGCTGAAAATCAAACAGATAAAGATATTCATTTTCGGGAAAATGATTAAGAACAGATCTTTTTTTTCTATTCTATATTACTATTTTCACGAAAATGAACAACCAATTATTTTTCATGAACCGGTTACTATCATATATTTGCGCCAGTTTTATGAGGCATGATTACCATCTGTGTAATCTTTTTATAGAGGAATGCTTTCCTGTACATTAAATAAACGACAGGCCCAATCATGAAATTTTAAAGGTTGAATTATGCATGGTATTGCTGTATCATGACATAATCCTGACTCTAAAAAATATACCTAATCGGAATTTTAGGTCATACCATACAATCGGGGTTGATTGCCCGGTTTTTTTTCAGTCAAGTTTTTTTAAGTGCAAATCCACAGTACATCTGTGGATTTGTGATTTTATTTCGTTTGGGTATTGTTGGTTTTTATTTTTGAAGTATCAGGACCAGCTGGTGCCGGTTCAGAATTCGCTACAGCAGAATCGCCCATTCTGTTTCTTAAAGAGTCTTTGTCGTGAGCCTGTTTAAATTCTTCTCTCTTTTCTTTGTTTTGAGCGCAGCTTCCCAGAAAAAGAAATCCCAGAATAGCTCCTATCCATATTTTTTTCATAATACTATTTTGTTGTTGGTGTTACTCAAATATAGTGATTCTTTGTAAAAGATAAAAGATAAAAGATAAAAGATAAAAGATATTCTCGTTAAACAACACGATCCGTGTCAATATCAATAGAAACAGGCTTTAGTCCGCTTTCACTGAATTTAATCTGCAAAAAAGCCCCGAAACCGAAATTTCGAGGCTGTATTGAAAGAACAGGCAATCATTATTCATTACCTGTTACTCATGATTATCCTAGGTATGGATATTTGTAATCTTTTGGAGAAACAAACGTTTCTTTCACACTTCTTACAGATGTCCATCTAAGAAGGTTCATTTTAGAACCCGCTTTATCGTTGGTTCCTGATGCTCTGCCACCACCGAAAGGTTGTTGCCCTACTACAGCACCTGTTGGTTTATCGTTGATATAGAAGTTACCAGATGCATTTTCTAATGCTTTGTAAGCTTCAGCAATTGCATAACGGTCCTGAGAGAATACAGAACCTGTCAGTGAATAAGGTGAAGAAGAATCAACTACTTTTAACGTTTCTTTCCAGTCCTGATCTTCATAGACAAATACAGATAAGATTGGCCCGAAGATTTCTTCTACCATACTTTCGTATTGAGGGTTTGTCGTTTCAATTACAGTTGGATGTACAAACCATCCTTTAGAATCGTCACAAGTTCCACCGATAGCTACAGTAGCTTCAGAAGATTCGTTAGCTCTCGTGATGTATCCTTTACATTTTTCGAAAGAATTTTTGTCGATTACTGCATTTACAAAGTTAGAAGGATCTTCAGGAGAACCGATTTTGATCGTGCTCATCTGAGCTTCCATTACTTTTTTCACATCAGCCCAAAGAGACTTAGGAACATAAGCTCTTGAAGCTGCAGAACATTTTTGTCCCTGGTATTCAAAAGCACCTCTTACTAAAGCGGTCGCTACTGCCTCTACATTAGCAGACGGGTGAGCGATTACAAAATCTTTACCACCTGTTTCTCCAACAATTCTTGGATATGTTCTGTAGTTGTGGATATTGTCACCGATCATTTTCCACATTCCCTGGAATACTTTTGTAGAACCAGTGAAGTGAAGACCTGCAAAATCTTTGTGAGCTAATACTTTTTCAGCCGTTTCTTTACCATCTGTAAAGATCATGTTGATCACTCCGGCAGGAAGACCAGCCTCAATTAATACATCCATGATTACTTTTGCAGAATATACCTGCTTATCAGAAGGCTTCCATACCACAACGTTTCCTAACATGGCCATACAGGTTGGAAGGTTTCCTGAAATCGCTGTAAAGTTGAATGGAGTTACTGCAAAGCAGAATCCCTCTAATGGTCTGTATTCTACACGGTTCCAGATACCATTGTCAGATACCGGTTGCTCAGAATACATTTCTGTCATAAACTCAACGTTGAATCTTAAGAAGTCGATGAACTCACAAGCAGAATCAATTTCAGCCTGGTGTACGTTTTTAGACTGCCCAATCATGGTCGCTGCATTAATTACATCTCTGTAAGGACCAGCCAATAGATCAGCTGCCTTTAAGAAAATGGCTGCACGTTGCTCCCAACCTAGCTCGTTCCACTCTTTTTTAGCTGCCAATGCCGCATTAATAGCGTCATCCACATGTTGCATACCACCCTGATAATAAAATCCGAAGTCATGAGCGTGATCCTGTGGAGACTGAAGCTGCACTTTGTTGTCAGTTTTTACTTCTTTTCCATTGATAATCATAGGGATTTCCACCTTCTCTGACCACATTTTCTTATAAGTGTTGATAAGGCTTTTAACTTCCGGAGAACCCGGTACATAAGAATTTACCGGCTCATTTACCGCTAATGGTACTTGCGAAATTGCTTTTGACATATTACGTTATATTATTTTTTTAATTATAAGTATGTTGTATACAAATTTACGATAATTATAAGGAAAGAAAAAAATACAGCTTCTTTTTGTGAAATAAACTTTATTATTAGTTAATGTGTGAATTATGTAATATTTTTAATGTAAAAAGATTAAAATATTTAATATATTTATTCAATTCTTTAAATGGAAAGGAAAAATGGTTTAAGTTGTTATAATTATGAGAATGAAGACAATAAAATAGTTGTCATAGTTGCTGAATAGCTCTTAAGTATTGTAAACAAGGGATTTATGAAGAAATGTGAAATTTAGTTAAAATTGCATTTGTTGCGATTTTGAACATTTTAAATAATTTTTTTGATAGCCTATGATTTCAGATTATTCTAATTTTACACCATTATTAACAGGTATGAAAAAAAGAGTCATATTTTTCTCTTTTGTATTATTTTTTTCAACTTTGTGTGCAGGTCTTATTGCACATAAAGGGAAAGCTAAATCATACTCTGATGTCTTATCGAAAATTCATCTCCTTCAGCAAAAATCAGATCAGCAGACTCAGCCTGAAATTTACAGTTTTTCAGATGCGCAGGATGTACAGGATTCTAATGACTGGGAGAAAGTGAAATTTGATTATTCAATACTTGGGCAGCAGTGGTTGCACTATTTCTTTGCCAGGTATACTTTTAATACTCCGGTTGCGGCCGTTCAAAACCGTATTTATATTACAGCACCCAGATATATTCTGTATCATTCCCTGCAAATTGCGGGCTGCTAATTCTATTGAGTATTCCAATGATTAATTATGGTTTGTATTGTACAATACGATCCGTAAGCATCATTCCTCATTTCTAAATTTTTGAACGTTTCTATTTGCCTTTTCAGAGAGGTGAACAGGATATTGTTTGTCCAATTTTAAATAAAAATACTATGCACTTAACACCGAGAGAAACGGAGAAGCTTATGCTATTTCTGGCAGGCGAGCTCGCTCTAAAAAGAAAGGCTAGAGGCCTTAAGTTAAATTATCCAGAATCAATTGCATTGATCAGTCATTTTTTGCTTGAAGGAGCAAGAGATGGAAAAAAAGTAGCTGAGCTGATGCAGGAAGGCGCTAATCTTCTTACAAAAGATGATGTAATGCCCGGCGTATCAGAAATGATCCACGATGTTCAGATCGAGGCAACTTTTCCTGATGGAACTAAGCTGGTAACCGTACACAACCCAATCCGTTAATACCTATTTATTATGATACCAGGAGAAATTTTTGTAAAAGAAGGCACTATTATCTGCAATGAAGGCAGAGAAACTGTCAAACTAAAAGTAACCAATACAGGAGATCGTCCTATTCAGGTAGGTTCTCACTTCCATTTTTTCGAGGTAAACAAGGCGATGAGCTTTGATCGTGAAAAAGCTTTCGGAAAGAGACTGAACATTGTAGCCAGTACTGCAGTACGTTTTGAACCGGGAGAAGAAAAAGAAGTGGAACTGGTAGAAATAGGAGGTACCAAAAAAGCAATGGGCTTCAACAACCTTGTTGATGGACAGGTAGATTCTGAAGATCAGAAAAAAGCAAGCCTTGCAAAAGTTCAGGAGTTAAACTTTAAAAATCAGTAAGATGAGCTTAAACGTAGACAGAAAGCAATATGCCAATATATTAGGTCCTACAGCCGGAGATAAAATCAGACTGGGAGACACTGAAATTATTATTGAAATCGAAAAAGATTTCACCCATTACGGAGACGAAGCTGTTTTCGGAGGAGGTAAAACCGTACGCGACGGTATGGGACAGAATGTGACAGCAAAAAGAGACGAAGGAGTTCTTGACCTTTGTATAACAGGAGCTGTAATTATTGATCACTGGGGAATTGTAAAAGGAGATATCGGGATCAAAGACGGTAAGATCGTAGGAATCGGAAAAGCAGGTAACCCTGATACGATGGATGGTGTAAGTCCTAATATGATTATCGGAGCATCTACAGAAGTTCATGGCGGAAAAGGCTACATCGTCACTGCCGGAGGTATTGATACTCACATTCACTATATCTGTCCGCAACAGATCGAAACTTCATTATATAGTGGAATCACCACAATGATCGGTGGAGGGACAGGTCCAAATGACGGAACAAATGCTACGACGGTAACTCCGGGAAGATTCAACATGCAGAAAATGCTTGAGGCAGCAGAAGAATACCCAATGAACCTTGGATTCTTCGGAAAAGGAAACTGTTCTGCAGAAGAGCCTATCGAAGAACAGGTGGAAGCTGGAGCTTTAGGAGTAAAGATCCACGAAGACTGGGGGGCCACTCCTGCAACCATTGATGCTGCCCTAAAAGTAGCGGATAAATATGACGTTCAGGTAGCCATCCACACGGATACATTAAATGAAGGAGGTTTCTTAGAAGATACGATGAGAGCGATCAACGGTAGAGTAATCCACACTTTCCACACGGAAGGAGCAGGTGGAGGTCACGCCCCGGATATCATCAAAGCAGCAATGTATCCGAACGTATTACCCGCGTCTACCAATCCTACACGTCCTTACACGGTAAATACGATCGATGAGCATTTGGACATGCTGATGGTTTGCCATCACTTAAGTAAAAACATTCCTGAAGATGTAGCATTCGCGGACTCACGTATCCGTCCTGAAACAATTGCTGCTGAGGATATTCTTCACGATATGGGAGTTTTCAGTATCATGAGTTCCGATTCTCAGGCGATGGGAAGACCGGGAGAAGTGATTACAAGAACATGGCAGACGGCAAGTAAAATGAAAGAGCAGAGAGGTGATCTGGCTGAAGATAAAGATAGCGGCAATGATAACTACCGTGCTAAAAGATATGTAGCGAAATATACCATCAATCCTGCAATTGCACATGGTATTTCAGAATATGTAGGATCTCTTGAAGAAGGAAAATTAGCAGATTTAGTGATCTGGAAACCTGCATTATTTGGAGTGAAACCTGAAATGATCGTAAAAGGAGGCTTTGTAATCGCCGCTAAAATGGGAGATCCGAATGCTTCTATTCCAACACCACAGCCGATTATTTACAGAAATATGTTCGGTGCTCACGGGAAGGCTAAATATGGTATTTGTGCCAACTTTGTATCTCAGATCTCTATCGATAACGGAACTATCGCTTCTTACGGACTGGAGAAAATGATCCTTCCGGTGAAAAACTGTAGAAATATTGGCAAAAAAGACCTTATTCACAATGATAAGACGCCTCTCATTGAAGTGAACCCTGAAAACTATAAAGTAACGGTAGATGGTGAATATATCACTTGTGAACCGGCAGAAACACTTCCTTTAACACAGTTGTATTACCTGTTCTAAGATAAACTTTACAAACCTTATAGGTCTCAACAGCCTATAAGGTTTATTTAAAAACTGAAAAAGTTTATTCGATAGAATTTAAAATAATTATAGAACTACGTTTAGAATGAAATATTTAAATAAAACAGTTTTTTCTCTTGCTGTAGCCGGAATTTCTCTTCTTTCGGGAAATCTAAGCGCTCAGTTTCTGGGTGGGCACAGGATTAAAAGTGATGAAGACGGACCGAAAGGACAATTCATGGTATATGGTTCGTTGGATTACTCTAAAGTGACTACTCCGTCAACCAGTAGCAGCACCGTTTCAAGTGCACCACTGGGAGTGGGATACTTCATCAACAATAATGACCTTATCGGAGTTAATTATGCTTACTCACAGAATTCTGTTGATCATAATGTCGTATACAAACAGAATGAAGCAGGAATCTGGTATAGCCCTTCTGTAATGCTAGGAAAATACTTTGTACTGATTGGCCAGGTGGATGCCCATTATGTGTGGGGACAGCAGGTGGGAGGTATGGCAGGAGCAGGAATGGAAAACTTTAACGGATACCGTCTTCGTGCTTATCCTCTGATCGGAATTTTATTAGGTGGGGGCTGGGCTCTGAAATTTAAATTCGCCGAGCTTTCAATGCTTCAGACCAAAACAAAAGAAGAAGGCTGGACGAAAAGTTATGTAGCAGGAATCAGTGGCTCAACATTCGGGGTAGGAATCTCCAAAAACTTTGACTTCAGAAAAAAATCGGCAAAAAATGATAATTAATCACACCATAGGCAATCTGACCGAAACCCCTACGGAAAAAACTATAGATTACCTTGATCTGGAATGGTTTGAAACTACAAAAAGGATTCAGCGTAAAAAAACCAGACAGGGAGTAGATGTGGCCATTAAGTTTCTTAGAGAAGGGCAACGCCTTCGTGAAGGAGATATTCTTTTCGAAGATGCAGAAAAAGTGATTGCCGTCAATGTTGTGGAAACAGAAGCTATTGTAATGGCACCGGCTTCACTGTTGGAAATGGGAACGGTATGCTACGAAATCGGAAACAAACATATCCCGCTTTTTATTCAGGAGGATAAAGTCTTGTTACCTTTTGAAATGCCGATGTTCAGATGGCTGGAAGCAAGCGGTTTCAAACCGGAAAAACAATCGGTGAAATTACTGAATCTTCTTAAATCTAATGTAGAACCTCACGGACACGGAAGTCTTGGCTCAACAATTTTTAATAAAATCTTAAAAATGGCTGCTCCAAAAGATGAATAATATGAATATAAACTTTTTATCCGGACTGCTTCACCTTGCAGATCCTACACTTCCCATCGGCGGTTATACGCATTCTAACGGATTGGAAACTTATGTACAGGAAAAAATTGTCCATAATGTAGACACCGCAAAAGAGTTTGTACAGAATATGCTTCAGTATAACCTTAAATTCAATGACGGATCTTTTGTGAAACTAGCTTACGAAGCTGCAGAAAATGGGGATTTACAGCAACTATTGAAGCTTGATAATGAATGCAACGCTGTAAAATGCCCTAAAGAAATCCGTCAGGCCAGTCAGAAGCTGGGTCTCAGACTCATTAAAATATTTAAAAGAAGGGAAAGCTTTCCTTTCATGGAAGCATTTGAAAAAGCCATTCAGAATAAGGAGGCTAATTCTCATTACTGTATTGTGTTTGGAGTGTATGCTTACTTAATGAAAATCCCTTTATACGAAGCATTGCTGGGATTTTACTATACTTCCGTTGCAGGAATGATTACTAATGCAGTAAAACTGGTTCCTCTTGGTCAGCTCGACGGGCAGGATATCCTGTTCTATTTGTATCCGGTAATGGAAAAAACAGTTCATGAAACGATAGAACTGGACAGAGATCTTGTGGGACTTTGTAATACAGCCTTCGATATCAGATGTATGCAGCATGAAAGGCTTTATTCCAGACTCTATATGTCGTAGAAAGGAGAATAGGCAAAGCAGGCAAAATGACTGAAGATGTCTTTGCTGAGTAAAACGTCCCTGCGGCCATAAATAAATATTCTCATCAATAAAAAATCTTAGCGCTATAGGCGTTAAAAAAAAATAAAAACAAAGTAAAAATTTAAAAAAAATGGAAAATAGAAAATACATAAAAGTAGGAGTGGCAGGACCGGTAGGTTCAGGTAAAACTGCATTATTGGAACGTTTAAGCAGAAAATTATTCGGAAAATATGATCTTGGAGTAATTACCAATGATATTTATACCAAAGAAGACGCGGAATTTATGGCTAAAAACAGCCTTCTTCCTCACGACAGAATTATCGGTGTAGAAACAGGGGGGTGCCCTCACACTGCGATTCGTGAAGATGCAAGTATGAATCTTGAAGCGGTGGATGAGCTTGCTGCACGTTTTCCGGATATCGAACTGGTGCTTATCGAAAGTGGAGGTGACAATCTTTCCGCAACTTTCAGCCCGGACCTTGCAGACGTTACCATTTTTATCATTGATGTTGCTGAAGGTGAAAAAATCCCTAGAAAAGGAGGACCTGGTATTACCAGATCAGATTTACTGATCATCAATAAAATAGACCTTGCCCCACACGTAGGAGCCAGCCTTGAAGTTATGGAGAATGATGCAAGAAGAATGAGAAAAGGAAATCCTTTTGTATTCACCAACCTTAAAACAGATGAAGGGTTGGATAAAGTAATCGGATGGATTAAAAAATATGCTCTTTTAGAAGAAATTGAAGAACCGAACCTAGTAAGATAGATGAATAGTCGTTTAAATATTATCGCAGGATTCAAGGGAGGAGAATCATATGTGAAAGATCTTTATGTCTCTCTTCCTTTCAGAGTGGTTTCTGTAGGACAGCGAAAAAGTGACAAAAAGCTCTATCAGATGGTGATGAGCTCCTCTCCGGGAATTCTGGACGGTGACCATTATCATCTGGATGTCGCTCTTGAACAAGGAGCCTCTCTTCAGCTGCAGTCACAATCTTATCAGAGACTGTTCAATATGAAGGACAAGGCCGTTCAGGAACTGAATGTAAAGATGGAAGACAAAACCTCTTTTGCCTATGTTCCGCATCCTATTGTTCCTCATGAGGATTCCAATTTCAAAAGTAAAGCCAATATTCATATCGGTAAAGACAGTCAGATTATCATCAGTGAGATCATTACCTGTGGAAGAAAGCATTATGGAGAAGTTTTTAAACTGAAACGGTTCCAGAATCTTATGGAAATCTATCATGACAACAAATTGATTGTGAAGGATAATGTGGTGATTGAACCGGGAATGATTCCGATCAGCAGTATTGGAAATCTGGAGCAGTATACCCATCAGGGAACCTTAATCTTTTACAGTACAAAGGAGAATGTAGATAAAAACGGGTTGATTGAAGAGATTGTTGAAGCAGCAGCCCGACACCATGAAGATATGGAAGTAGGAGTGTCTGCAATGGAAGATAATGGATTTGTAGTAAGAGCTTTGGGACATGGAGGAGAGTTGATGTACAATTTCTTTGTATACGTTCAGGAAATCCTTTGGTCACTTGAGTAAGAAATCCTTGGGTAGGTAAAAAAATTAAATTAAAAAATGGATAGTACAGTTTGGGCACTTCTTTTGAGTGCCGTTTCAATAAGTTTTATACATACAGCTTCAGGGCCGGATCATTATCTGCCGTTTATTGTCATCTCCAAATCCAAAAGATGGAGCGGGATGAAAACAGCAGTACTTACCGTAGTCTGTGGATTAGGGCATGTGTTGAGTTCCTTAATTTTAGGTTTTATCGGAGTATTTCTAGGATGGCAGCTCAATAAAATTTCCTGGTTTCAGGACATCAGAGGAAACTTTTCAGGATGGGCATTGTTGATTTTCGGAGGAGTGTACTTAGTATATGGCCTGATTCAGGCGATCAGAAATAAACCTCATAAGCATTTTGATGTAATGGGAGATGATGTATATGTGTATGAGCACAACCATAGCGAAATGGTAATGCCTCAGAAAAGAATAAAAGTGACCCCGCTTGTACTTTTTATGATCTTCGTAATGGGGCCAAGTGAGCCTTTAATTCCTCTATTATTCTATTCCGGAGTAAAACATTCAATGTCTGAAATTGCAGTTCTGGTAACTTCATTCACGGCTACTACCGTATTAACCATGCTTGGAATGGTTCTTTTGGGACGTTATGGCTATTCAACTTTATTTAATACGGATAAACTTGAAAGATATATGGGGGTAGTCAGTGGTGCAGTAGTAACTGTATGTGGAATCGGAATGGTTTTTCTGGGATGGTAACGGGATACAGGTTTCCGGGTTTAGGGGTAAAGAGAATTGCTCAATCTGGAAACACATCTCATTCGTATAACAAGTCTATAGACTAACCTCTAATATCTAATTTCTCTTTTTTACATTAATACAATTAAAAAAACTATGGACGAATTTTTCAAAAAAATCCCTTTTATCGATAATGTTTTAAAAGGAATCGGGCAGATTATGCTTCAGGAAAACAGATGGACCGGGCTTTTGTTTCTTATAGGTATCTTTATGGGAAGCTGGCAATGCGGAGTGGCGGTACTGCTTTCAACTGCAGCCGGAACTTTTACTGCCATGAAACTTAAATACAACAGATCTGAAATTAATGCCGGACTATATGGCTTCAGTGCAGCCCTTGTAGGAGTAGCATTGTCTTTCTTATTTGAAACAGGCCTGTTGATCTGGGTGCTTATCATATTAGGCGGAGCATTGGCAGCAGTTGTTCAGCATTTTTTTATCCAAAAGAAAATTCCGGTATTTACATTTCCATTTATTGTCATTACATGGATATTGGTATTTGCATTACATCATTTTACCCATATTCCGCCATCAGCTATGTTGAGTGCTGAGGTGGTATCTACAAAATATGATGATTTCCTTACCTGTACCAATGGTTTTGGTGAGGTAATATTCCAGGGGGGAGTACTTTCAGGAATAATTTTCTTTCTTGCTGTATTCATCAGTTCACCGGTGGCAGCTTTATATGGGCTTGCTGCATCCATCCTTGGGGCGGGATTATCACAATTTAATGGTGAACCTGTAAAAGAAATCCACATGGGATTATTCGGTTTTAATGCCGTTCTTTCAGCCATTGTATTTTCAGGAGTTAAAAAAACTGATGGACTTTGGGTGCTTATCGCTGTTTTTTTAACCATCGTTATCGATGATTTCCTGGTTGATAACCATTATCTGGATGCAGTAGGCGGGGTATTTACTTTCCCGTTTGTAGCCGGAACTTGGGCTACCCTTTTAATTCAGAAAGCATTTCTTAAAGCAAAAGGATAAACATTCAACGTTTAAGGGTTAAAATTCTGGAGACGACTGATATTTCACTTATTCTCTTATCTATAACCTCTAATTTCTAATCATTAATACATTGTACATTTCTATAAATGACAATACCTATTCTATAAAAAAAATAAAAATGAAGATAACTAAAATAGCCGCTGTCTTTCTGGTTATGGCTTTCAGTGGAAAAATAATGGCACAGGAAGCAGAAAAGAAGTTGCTAATAAAAGATGCTGATGATAAATTTCCTATTGCAGATGCTTTGGTAAAATACGACCACGGAAACAGCCATACGCATACAGGTACAGACGGTACTTTTGCTATTCCTGTTAAATCTTTACCCGATACACTGGTGATCAGTCATCAGGGATATGATGAAGTAAAATGGGTAGTTACCAATGATGAAGATAAAAACAAAGTTATTTTTTTACAACATAAGCCGTTTCAGATTTCAGAAGTAGCGATCAATCACAGTGCATTCTTATCCGCCATTACAAAGGTTGATCTGAATAAATTTCCGGTAAATTCTGCACAGGATCTGTTGAGAAAAGTTCCTGGATTATTTATTGCACAACATGCGGGCGGAGGAAAGGCTGAACAGCTTTTTTTAAGAGGATTTGATGCTGATCATGGTACCGATGTAAGCGTCAATGTGGACGGAATGCCGGTAAACATTGTGTCCCATGCGCATGGACAGGGATATTCAGATCTGCATTTTGTAATTCCGGAAACCGTTAATAATATCGATTTCGGAAAAGGAGCTTATTATATGGACCGCGGAGATTTCGATACCGCCGGATATGTAGATTTTCAGACCTATAACGGCCTTAAGAACAGTATGATTAAACTGGAAGGTGGTTCTTTTAATTCAAAAAGAGTATTGGGAATGTTTAATATTCTGCATGATGATCTGGGAAGAAAAAATGCATATGTAGCTGCAGAATATAATTATACAGATGGGCCTTTTGATGTAAAACAGAACTTTAACAGAGTCAATATCTTTGGGAAGTATAATCAGTGGCTTACAGATAATGATTATTTTAATATTCAGTTTTCAACATTCAACTCCTCCTGGAATGCTTCCGGTCAGATTCCTGAGCGTGCTGTGGATGAAGGTATTATCAGCAGATGGGGAAGTATAGATCCTACTGAGGGCGGAAAAACATCCAGAACCAATTTGCAGATGAATTTTAAGCATATCATTTCTCCTTCTGAGCAGATTGATGCGATGGCTTTTTATTCAAAGTATAATTTTAACCTGTTTTCTGATTTTACTTTTTACCTGAAAGATAAAGACCATGGTGATGAAATTCAGCAGACGGACGGCAGAAATATTTACGGGGCTGAAGTAAAATATACCAAAAGTTTTTCCTTTGCCAACAGCTCACTCAACTGGATCTCAGGAATCGGGTTGAGAAATGATGATATTAATACCTTACAGCTTAACCACGTTTACCACAGAGATTTATTGCTGGACAGATTATCAGATGTCACAGGAACCGAGACCAATCTTCATGCGTATTCAGGTTTAGTATGGAAAATAGGAAAATGGACGATTAACCCCGCATTGAGAGTAGATCATTTTATTTTTAATATGCATGATTTACTGGACGTGGAACAATTACCGTCAGGACAGTCAAAGGAAGCAACAAGACTGAGTCCTAAGCTGAACTTTTCTTATGCCCAGAACGATAATGTTATGTGGTTTCTGAAAATGGGTATGGGATTCCATTCCAATGATTTGAGAGTAGTGGTACCTAATAAAAATCAGAACACCCTTCCATATTCTATCGGCGGAGATTTCGGACTGAGACTGCATCCTTTCAAATCACTGATTATTACTCCTGCAGTATGGTACATGGATCTGCAGCAGGAATTTGTATACGTGGGAGATGATGCCGTAGTAGAACCTTCAGGGAAATCAAGACGCTTCGGAGCTGATCTCGGTATCCGTTTCCAGCCGTTGGAAAATTTTTATCTGAATGCTGATATCAATTATTCTCACGCCAGATTTGTGGATGAAGAAAAAGGACAGGATTATGTGCCTCTTGCTCCGGTAGTTACCAGTACCGGATCTGTGAACTGGGATTTCCTTAACGGTTTCTCATTAGGACTTCAGTATCGCTATCTCGGAGCGAGACCAGCAGTAGAAGATAACAGCATCAGAACAAAAGCTTATTTCGTGAATGATCTGGTATTATCTTATAATCGTCAGAAATGGGGGGCTAATATTCAGGTCAATAACCTTTTCAATGTAAAATGGAACGAAGCTCAGTTTGCAACTGAAACCCAATTGAAAGGGGAAGCCGATCCTATTACTGATCTTACTTACACACCGGGAACTCCTTTAGGACTAAGAGTGGGAGTGTATTATAAGTTCTGATACAAAGTAAAATGTCCGATGTCTGATATCAGTTGTTAAATTTCAGACATCGGACAAAAAAAATCTTATTATTTAATTTCAGCATTAAATTTGTAATAATTAATAAATCATGGAAGTATTATCCAATTTTCAATATAAAAAACTTTTTCTTCCGAATATTACGGAAAAAATATTGGCCAATAATGCGGATATACAGCTTTATCGGATAGAAAATTATCTTAAAGGAATCCTGATGCCGGTGATTCCTTACCGTACCACTTTTAACTTTATTATTTTCGTTACCAATGGTCACATCAAACAATATCTTGAAAATAAAGAATATCATGCTGAAAAAGGAGGTGTAATTTTTATTAAACAAGGCACAATAACGGCAACTGTGGAATTGTCCGACGATATTGAAGGTTTTTTTCTGGCCTATGAGAATAATATCCTCTCCGAACAGGAATTACCAAAGCATAAAAGCAGTATCTTTTTCATGACCCCGTTCCTGAATCTGGATAGCCTGACGTACGGAACCATTACCCAGCTTCTTCCGATTATGGAACAGGAACTTTGGCTGAATAATCTTAACATCAATGATGTCGTAGTGACCATGCTTCATCTTATCCTCATTAAAATGCTGAGCACGGATTCTGATACCCATCACAAATCAGCAACACGTCCTATGGAGCTTTCCCTTCAGTTCAGAGACTTATTGTTCAAGTATCATGTAGGAGAAAAAAGAGTAGCCTTCTATGCTGATAAATTGTCTGTGACTGAGAGTTATTTGAATAAATGTGTAAAAGGAGTGACTCAGAAATCTCCGAAGCAATGGATCAATGAAATTGATATCAATTACAGTAAAGCACTGCTTCATTCAAGTAAAGATATTGCTGAAATAGCATATGAACTGAATTTTCATACGGCATCCCATTTTACACAGCTTTTCAAAAAAATAGCAGGAATTACACCTAAAGAATACAGAACGCAGTTCTTAAGTAACAGAGTAACAGGATAGGTTGAAGAAGTTGAAAGTAAAAGATAATATATAGAAAAAGATGGCCAGCCGGTACTTCCTGTTTCCTGCCTCCAACTTCAAAAGCCCTACATCTTTTCCTTTTCCAGAATTTTGAGGACAAGTTTTTCTTCTTTTGTCAGACCGGCTTTACCGTCATTTTCCTCAATAATATCCAGTTCATCAAGGTATTTCTTAATGGTATTGTTTTCATAAAGATTGATGACTAAAGGATGTACATAATATTTTCTGCATACCGCGATCGTATTTCCAAGATGTTCCGCAACGATTTCCAGTGCTTTTTTTACTTTCTCTTTATATTGGGTATTATTTTCTGCATACCCTATTTCTCTGAAAGCAATCAGTGCACTCACCGTTCCGGACCATGTTCTGAAATCCTTTGCCGTAAAATCTTCCCCGCTTATTTCTTTGATATACTCATTCACCATTCCCGAGTCAACCGAATGTCGGTTTCCTTCATCATCAAAATACTGAAACAATTCTTTTCCGGGAATATCTTTGCATTTCTGAACCAGTCTTGCCAGTTTTTTACTTCTGAGATCCACATGGTGCATGACCCCTTTCTTTCCTTTAAATGAAAAAGTGATTTTTTGCCCTTTTACTTCTACATGTTTATCTTTTAAAGTGGTTAACCCGAAAGAACCATATAATTTTTCGTAAACGTTATTACCAATACGGATATTGGTTCTCTGCATCAGACTGACGATCAGGGCCAGTATTTTGCGTTTTTCAAAATTTCTCAGTGCCAGATCCTGTTCCACATGCAGCCGGATGTCCGGTAATGTATATCCGAACTGAAGCATTCTGTAAAATTTTGTGTGATTTCTTAAAGCATTCCAAAGCGGATGATAACGGTATTGTTTTCTTTTTTTAGCATCAAAACCTGTCGCCTGAAGATGCCCGTTTTCCAACGCACAAATCCATACGTTTTCCCAAGCCGGAGGAATCACCAGTTTGTTGATTCTTGTGATCTCATCCTTGTCCCTGATTTTTTCTCCGTCTTTATAATAGAAATATTTCTTTCCGTTCTTTTTACGGATAATTCCGGCCGTTTCTGCATCGGTGGTATATACGAGATGTACCGCCTTTGCAGAAGCTTCCGGGTCCTTCATGATTTTAACAATCTTTGATGGCCTTAGATGAGAAATGATCTCTAAATCTGTATTCTTCTCCATAAAGCATGGTTAAGAGTTTTTACCCTTCGAAAAAATCAGTAAAAGAATCACTACTATTACACAGACTAAGAAAATTCCCCACCACATTCCGGCTTTAAAAATTGTTCCTACTGCTTCACAACTTATTAGTGTTAATAAACTTAATATCGTTATACTGTAAAAGCTCCACTTTTTCATAGGTATATATTTTTAGATGAGTGTTAGATTCTGAGCCGGTCTGCTCTCCAGTTTTTAATCGACCGCTTAATTTCATTTCCCGAAATATTTTCATGAAGAGCTTTGTACAAAAGTTCTTTGAATTCATCATCATAAGCAAATCTTAATGCCGCAATCTGGTCAAATCGCAATTGCTCTGCCACTTCATCGGATCTTTTATTAAAAATCTCAAAATAGCGCTGTTTAAATTCAAGAATGACCATTCGGTTCTGGAGGCCTAATGCATAATGCTGTCTGGTCATCAGTGCCAGATAAAAAAGTAAAAAAATAACAATCGAAAATAATATCCAGATCAGTTGATGATCAGAATCATTCCCTATTTTATAAATCCCGAAAATTTCCAGCAGAATCAATAGCGGAAGAAATATAAAATGATGAGGCGGATAAAACTTTCTGTGGTTATTGTAATTTTGCTCTTTCATATTTGTAGAGTGTAGCAATAATCCTTCCATAATTTATAATATTAATAACAAATTGCATTTTTGAGGTATTAAAATAATTTATTTTGCTAAATATGTTGATGTTTTTTATTTTTTGTAGATCCTGAAAAATAGAGTTTACCGTTGAATTATCAGTTCCATCAATTTTTCCGGTAGATGGTTTCCATTAAAAAATCCTTAACTTTGAACTTCAATTTTAGAAATGGAAAATTCAGTTCAAGACACTACCGTTCAAAAACCAAAATGGATCCGCGTAAAACTTCCTACTGGAAAGAACTACCGCGAGCTCAGAACTTTGGTTGATAAATATAAATTAAACACCATTTGCCAAAGCGGAAGCTGCCCGAATATGGGAGAATGCTGGGGAGAAGGTACAGCTACTTTCATGATTTTGGGAAATATCTGTACAAGAAGCTGCGGATTTTGTGGGGTAAAAACAGGAAAACCACTGGATGTAAACTGGGATGAACCTGAAAAAGTAGCCCGTTCTATTAAATTAATGAAAATCAAACATGCGGTTCTTACCTCTGTAGACCGTGATGATCTGAAAGATATGGGATCTATTCTTTGGGGAGAAACCGTAAACGCTGTAAGAAGAATTTCTCCGGGAACTACCATGGAAACATTGATTCCGGATTTCCAGGGAATCACAAAACATCTGGACAGATTAGTAGACGTTGCTCCTGAAGTAATCTCTCATAATATGGAAACCGTAAAACGTTTAACCAGAGAAGTGAGAATTCAGGCAAAATACGAAAGAAGCCTTGATGTATTAAGATATCTGAAAGAAGCAGGACAAAGAAGAACTAAAACCGGGGTAATGCTTGGCTTGGGAGAGACGAAAGATGAGGTGTTCCAGACTATTGAAGATATCAGAAATGCTAATGTAGATGTCATTACATTGGGACAGTATCTTCAGCCAACTAAAAAACATCTTCCTGTAAAAAAATTCATTACTCCTGAAGAATTTGATGAGTTTGGAGATTTTGCAAGAAGTTTAGGATTCAGACACGTTGAGAGCTCACCATTGGTGAGAAGCTCTTACCATGCAGAAAAACATATTCACTAAAAATTAAAGCCGTTCAGTAATGAACGGTTTTTTTTATACTCTAAGTAGTATAGAGGAGGGGGGCTGTCTTATTTTCCCTTCGAGGGATTACGACCCGACCATAGGCCGTTAAAAATCTTTGTTACAGCCTGATTCTCTCTTGATCACACCAATCCGCCCGTTAATCTCAATGGGCCTGAAATGTTTTTTCTTAAATTCAGAAGGGGTTTCTCCTGTATGCTGTTTAAATAATTTATTGAAATAAGAAAGACTTTCAAAACCAACCTGAAAACAAACCTCAGTCACGGAATAATCTTTCAGCAGAAATATTTTAGCCTGATTAATCCTGTAATTATTGACAAAATCTGTGAAAGTCATATTCGTCTGCTTTTTAAAATAACGACAGAAAGCAGGCGTACTTAAACTTACAATTTTTGCAATTTCATTGACATTTGGTTTTTTATCATGATTTTCATGGATGTAATCATAAATAGTTCCCATCCGTATTTTATCATTTAAGAACCATTTGATCCTGGTATCTTCTTTATTAAGCTCTTTCACTTCGGAAGAATCCGCGAGAATCCGCAGAATAGCAATAAGTCCCATTAATGAGCTAAAGGAATCTTTATCCTTCATGGCATGAAGCCTTTCTACAACAGTTTTTTTAGTTTCACCGGAAAAAGACAGTCCCAGATAAGACCGTTCCAGTAAATTTTTAATATTTTCAAACTCAGGAACGGATAAAAGAATATCCTGCAGAAAATTTTCCCGCATTTGCAGTACCAGCTGTTTGCATTCTGTCTGAATCCCATAATCGAAATTCAGATGAGGTACATTGGACCCGATCAGCAAGAGGTCACTTTCTGTGAAACCTGAAATATCCTTTCCAACATGCCGGATTCCGTTGACAGCTTCCACATATACAAGCTCTATTTCAGGATGATAATGCCAGAAAAAGCAGTTTTTTAAAGAAGGTGCAAAAAGCTTGAAGGATTTCCCTTTTTCAAACGTTATAATTTCTTTCTGGATTTTCATTTTGTTCTGATTTGATTATTTAATGATTTAAAGTTAAATAAAAAGGTCAATATGGAGCAAATTTTTATCATTTCAAAAGAAGTGAAATTCAATCTTTCTTTCGATTTTTGCACTTTCAAATTAAAGATGAAGCCCTGTATTTCATTTTTAATACAAATTTCCGAAAAGAATATATTATGAAGATTGATAAAAGAATAATACCACTGGCTATTGGTGGATTGGGAATAGGAACCACGGAGTTTACCGTTATGGGGCTCCTTCCCGATATTGCAAAAACACTACAGATCACCATTCCGCAGGCGGGGCATTTGATTTCTGCCTATGCAATGGGAGTCGTAATCGGTGCGCCTATCCTTATCGGATATTCTGTGAAATTCCCTCCTAAAAGAGTGTTGATGGCTTTTATGGTTCTGTTTACTTTGTTTAACGGACTTTCTGCTATTGCTCCGAATTATACAACCATGCTGATCATCAGATTTATGTCCGGACTTCCTCACGGAGCATTCTTTGGAGTAGGAACTGTAGTCGCTGCTAAAATGGCGGGGAAAGGCAAGGAGGCATTTTATATTTCCATGATGTTTACAGGTCTTACGGTGGCCAATCTGGTTATGGTTCCGCTGGTTACCTATATCGGGCATACTTTCCACTGGAGACTGTATTTTGCTATTGTAGCTGTGATAGGTCTCTTGGCTATATTCTTTTTAAAACTGTGGCTTCCTGCAATGGAATCCAATCAGAATACACATTTCCTTGAGGAACTGAAGTTTTTGAAAAACAAGCAGTCATGGCTGGTCTTAACGATCACCGCTATCGGGTTTGGGGGGCTTTTCACATGGCTTAGCTATATAACTCCTTTAATGACAGTTGTTGCCGGAATAAAAAGCAGCCAGATGGCTTATGTAATGGTTCTTGCCGGAGCCGGAATGGTCGTAGGAAACCTCGTTGGAGGTGTTGTTTCCGATAAGCTGGGTCCTGAAAAAACCTGTGCCCTTCTGATCTTTTTGATGATGATCTCGCTGGGAGGTGTATTTTTCCTTGCTGAACATCAGAGCATCGCTTTGGTATTAACGTTCATGTGCGGAGCTTTATCCATGTCCATTGCATCACCTATCAATATTATGATGATGAAAGCAGCACCCAATAGCGAAATGATGGCAGCAGCTTTTATGCAGGCAGGCTTTAATATTGCCAATGCTATGGGAGCATTTCTTGGGGGAATTCCTTTAGAATACGGGCTGCCTTTCAATTATCCGTCGCTGGTAGGAGTGGGAATGACTTTTATCGGAGTGGTTGTCAGTGTAAGGTACATGTATCTGTATGGTAAAGAAACACCCGCTGAAAAAGAAGCCACTGCAGAATGCGTTTCATGTGATCAGTAAAATACAGGTCAAAAAATACAAAAAGCTGTTTCATCACTGAAACAGCTTTTTTTGTATAAAGTTAAATCTACGCTTCTACTTCATCTCCGTTTTTGCACCAGTAGAGCGCATTGTATAAGTTTTCTTTAGGGAAAGATTTAAACTCTCCAGGCATCAGGACACTGAAAATGTCTGTGAAATTCTGTACACCTTCCTTGTCTGTGACAATAGCGGTACGGTTCCATTTAGTAAGGTTTTTTAATCCTAAAAGTGCATCTTCAAGCCAGGCACCTATGGTAAACTTATCCAGATCAGTATCCAAATACAATAAGTAATTCAGCTCGCCAAATTGATCTATTTTTTCTTTCACACGAGGAATTACCAATCTTTCAAAATCTTCTTTCGTTACTTCTCCCGTTGCATTGAATGCCGCAACATTTTCCGGAGCTTCTGGAATAATTGTTATCATAGTGAAATATTTTATGGTGGTTTGATTTTAAGTGCAACAACAATAATTACACCATAATTTGCCCTAAAATTGTTAAAATTGATATAAATATTGTTATTTTTAATGTAAAATATCAATATGGATCTCAAATCAAATGAACCTTTCTGGCTTTTAAAAAATGGATTAATGGCTTCGTATCCTTCCCTGAAATCCAATGCAGAATGTGATGTTCTCATTATTGGTGGTGGAATTACAGGAAGTCTTATAGCCCACCAGATGATAGAAGATGGCTATAATACCATCCTTATTGATAAGCGCGAGCTTTGTAACGGAAGTACCTCAGCGACTACCTCTATGCTACAGTATGAAATAGACATCCCGTTGTTTGAATTAAAAGACAAAATCGGAGAAAAAGGAGCGGTACTAAGTTATAAAGCTTGCTCTGATGCTATTGATATTATTGAAAAAATTTCAAAACTAATACACTCGGAAGCCGGGTTTAAACGAAAGAAATCGTTATATTTTGCTTCAAAGAAGAAAGATACAGAATGGCTGAAAAAAGAATTCGAAGCCAGAAAAAGTGCAGGTTTTAAAGTGAAATGGCTGGAAACAGATCAGATTCTGAAACAATTTGGCTTTGAGAATACATACGGAGGTATACTCTCTGAACAGGGCGCCAGTATAGATGCTTTTCAATTTGCTCATGAATTATTCAGACATCATGTAAAAAAAGGATTACAGATTTTTGATAAAACCGAAATGCTAAAAGTAGATTACCATAAAGGTTTCAATCTCATAACCGTTGAAAGCGGCTATCAGATTAAAGCTAAAAAAATAATTTATTGTACAGGGTATGAGAGTAAAAATATGCTGAAAGAAAATTTTGTTGATCTTAAAAGTACCTATGCTGTAGTCTCTGAAATAGATACCGGCACATTTAAAAATATCCGCAATACACTGGTATGGAATACTGATGAACCCTATCTGTATATGAGAACCACAGATGATGACCGACTGCTGATTGGGGGTGGGGATGAAGACTTTTATGATGCACGGAAACGGGATTCACTATTAGAGAAAAAAGAAAAAGAGATCTTAAAAACTTTAAAGAAGATCAAACCCGATTATCATTTTTATCCTGATTTTGTCTGGGCTGGAACTTTTGGAGAAACCAAAGACGGGCTCCCTTATATCGGAGAACATCAAAAATTCAAAAATTCTTATTTCGTGCTGGGTTTTGGTGGTAATGGAATTACCTTTTCCGTCACAGGTATGGAAATGGCATCTTTGTTTATGAAAAATAAAAAACATCCGTTATCACGATATTTTAAATTTGGAAGATAAAACAGCAGCAGTTGTTCTACAATAAAACCCGGTTCTCACAGAGACCGGGTTTTGTAATTTTATCTGTTATAATACTGTATTCGCATTTCTTTAGGATATTTGACTTCATATGAAAAGACGATCTTTTCTGAACCTCCCGAAATAATCTTCTTATTCCAGAGGATGCTTCCCGTTTTTTCATCAAAACTTCCGTCTCCTGTATCTACTGCTTTTACGGAGATTTTAGAATTTTCACTGACCGGAACCTGGTCCAGGATTTCCAGTTCAATACTTTCTTTTTTATTATTCCGTATGCTGATCTGGTAAGATTCATTTTCCCATTTATTGGAATTCATAGACTTCTCAGAAGTCTTATCTTCCAGTTTAATTCTTTTCACAGTAATTCTTTCATCTGCACCAAGGGAAATCGGGAACTCGTCTTTTACATAATTACTGCTCATCATTGTTTTTCCGATATAATTATCTTCAAAATAAATATGAGCTTCACCGGTAATCAGATTAAGATGTTGCCAGTTTTTTATAAAAGCCATCAGGAATACCTGATTATTGATTTTAGGAACTGTGTGATATTTGTAAGTAGCATCAACCCGCTTTTTATCAAGAATAACATACTGTTCTTTTTCCTGACTTAAGATGGTCTGATTATAATTAAGCTCATAAATCACATTCATCTGATTGTCTGAAACGGTAGCAACAGGAATCTGCCCCGGTTTCACAGCTGCTTCTTCTCTTATCTGATAAGAATTTACCGCAGAAGTTTCCTTTTTAAGTTTATAGCTCGCCATTTCAATCTGAGGATTATAAGGAGTATATTCAGCTACATACAGCGGAGATAAAACAGGTCTGTCCTGTTGAGATGAAGGTCGGTAAGTCGAAACAAAGAGTTTAACATTTTTCCAGTCTTGTCCCGTTCTTTGATAAATTTTTCCTTTATAAACCATTTCAAGAGGTTTCTTTACGGATTCAGCCCGCAAATCATAAGATGGAACCCAGCCGGCATCAGAAACAATATAGCTTATGCCTAAGTTCAGATTCGTATCATTATCAGCAAAAATCTCCAGTAAAAGTTCCTTACGGTTTGAGTTTTTGTGGGTTTGCTCCTCTGCTGACTGGTTGCTAAGTTTGGCCATATTTTCATTCAGTACTTCCTGTTGTTCATTGAGAGAAAATACCTGATTATCGATTTCCAGCATTCTTTTTCTGTAAAAATCAGTAAGTTTTACCAGTTGTTCCTGAGGGGTAGACTTATCATTTGTTGAAACCTTTACATTCGCATTGATGATATTCTGTTCTCCGGTAAGGTTTTTAATCTGAATATTCAGCAAATCGATCTGCCTCTGAAGCTTTTTTCTTTCAGTTTCCAGTTTTCTCTCACCGTCCGATAATTCATCGGCTTTCAAAAAGTTATTTTGAGGGGTAATGGAGAGGAGGGTCGTATTTTTCTCAAGATTGATTTTGTAGGTGTTTTCGTCCAGATTATTCGGGAGATTAATAATTTTTACTTTATTGATTCCTTTTTGAAGATTGAGACTAGTAGTCCCGAAAACCTTAGCTCCCTGAAGAAATACAGTTGCCTGCTTAACATCGATTTCTTTTTTAATTTCCTGTGCTTTTAAAAAGGATGCAGCGCATGTTATGAGTATTAAAAGATAACGTTTCATTGTTTATTATTTTGAAATTATAGAGTAAAATTAGCCGTATGTAAGCCTGAAAACAGGGATACTTGGTGAAAAGAGACTTTCACTTGGTAAGTCATGCAGTATTCCAAGCTAAAAACAAAAGGCTGCCGAAAAAGCAGCCTCTCTTAAATCTGTTATTTTAAAGGATTTCGTATCTGGTTTTGATACTGTATTTTAACTTGATGTTTTCAATATTGTCAAACGAATAATCTACTGAAGCATCAGCCATTTCCATCTGTACACTGTTTATTCTGCTTTTATAGGCTACCGGAAGTACAGTATCGCTGGTATAGTCTTCAATTTCCACGATTTCAATGGCATTTCCTGTCTTTTTACCCATACTTTCCAGCAGGTAATCTGCTTTTTCTTTTGCCGCTTTTAAAGCATTGATCTTTACCGTTTTTCTGAAGTCTGCAATTTTGGTGTTTTTTACTTCAGCAATGTTCAGGCTGCTTACCCATTTCTGATTCAGGTCCTCAAAAATCTTACTGATATTTGATTTTGTACCGACTTTAAACTGATAATTCTTCGTAAACTTGGCTGTTTTAGAATAGATGTTCTGATACATCGATTTGAACTTAATATCTTCGTTCTTTATTCCCGAGCTTTTTAAAGTTTCAAACAGCTTCTTTTCATTGTCTGCAAGATCATTTTTGTTATCCGCTTTGATTCCGATGCTGAAGATGATTTCATCCGGTTCTACTTCCATTTCAGCAACACCTGTTACTTCAATTGCATTTTTCTTTACTTCCTGAGCATTAACAAAGCTTCCAAAAGTTAAAATTCCGATTAATAAAAAATGTTTCAATTTCATAATTTTCTGTTTTTAATTTTAAATTCTGAGGTAAAATTAGTCAGAACCTTAGCCGGAAATGGGAAGACTTGGTGAAATGAAACTTTCACTTGGTGAAACGGATAAAAAAGCAAGCCGGATCGTAAAGACCGCTTAAAAAAATAGAGAAGATATGAGGATACTGAATGAGTCAAAACTTAATGACTGATCTTGCTTTAACCGATTTTCTGTATCACTTAATATACTGTATATGATAGATGATCCTCTGTTTAACTTCATCATAAAGAGAGAGCAGGTCGCTTGGTGAAATACGGTTTTGACTTGGTAGAGGATAGGAGAGGATAGATAAAGTTTTACTTACTTTGCATTAAAGATCTGAAATCGGTGAAATTAATTTTTAAAATAGCATTCATTTTAATATTCGCAGTGGGAATTCCTGTTACAGCGCAGGATACAACACGGGTTTCTCAGGTACTTAAGTCTGCCGCGAAATTAAAGAAAGCGGTAGATAAAAATGATAATAAAGGAGTTGCAGACGCCTATGTTGGAATGGCCAGTGATTATTTTAACCAGGGTAATTATGCCAAAAGTGAAGAATATCTGATTAAAGCAAAAAATATATATCAGAATCTGAACGATAAAAAAAATCTTGAATCCGTTACCCGGAAACTGGCCCAGTCACAGGAAAAACAAAATAAAATAACTCCTGCCATCAACAATTATAGCATGGCAGCACAAATGAGTTACAGTGAAAAAAGCAGAGCCGTCAATTCCAATGATGTGGCAAGGCTGTCTTCTCCCAGCCCTGAGCAGAAAGCGGAAGCTATTCAGAACAATATCAATATCAGTAAAAAAGAAAATGATCAGGCTGATGTAGCGGCAGGTTACAGCCAGTTGGCAGAAGTGAATATGCAGCAGAAAGATATTTATAAAGCGGAAGAGAATCTGAATACGGCTTATAAAATTTCAAAAAAAGAAGCTCCACAACAGGCTTTGGCTATTAACCAGAAACTGGCAGATTTCTATGTTGAAAATAAGAACTTTGATAAAGCTATTGAAGCTAAAAAGAAGGTTTTAAAGGAAGATTTTGTAAAAGATAATTCTCAGGAAAAAGTCAATCAGATTCAGGAACTGGCAGATATTTATATCAAAAAGAATGATACTGATGAAGCTGTTACACTCCTGAAGAATGCTTATGGAATTGCTTTGGATAAAGGCCATACACTGGAAGCCCAGAAAAGTGTGAAGAAGCTGGATAGTCTGTATGCTATATCCGGAAATACCAGTGCTTCGGTTCAGTTATACAGAGATTTTTTAGGAAGACTGCCGGATTTGGTTTCCAAAGACAGAAGCCTGGTAGATAATAAAATTCTTGAAGATACAGAACAGAGAATTTCACAGCTTGAAAAAGAAAAAGGATTGAAAGATGAACTTATTCGTAAGAAAAATATCTTCAATTATAGTTTAATAGCAGCTTTGATTTTGTTGACGGGTCTGGTTATCTTTATTTTCAGAACCCTGAAAAAAGTGCAGATCAGGAATAAAAAAATTGCCCTTCAGTCGCTGAGAAGAGAAATGAATCCCCATTTTATTTTTAATAGTCTGAATAGTGTCAATCATTTTATAGCAACCAATAACGAACTGGAAGCCAATCAGTATCTCACCAGGTTTTCCAAGCTGATGCGCGGGGTGATGGAAAATTCTACTGAAGATTTTATTCCCTTTCAGCAGGAACTGGATCTTCTTCAGAATTATCTTGCTCTCGAAAAAACACGTTTTGCAGATAAATTTGATTATGAAATTGAAGGAGATGAAAGTCTTAATCTCCAAAGTCTTCAGGTTCCCGGAATGCTTATACAGCCGTTTCTGGAAAATGCCATTTGGCACGGACTGCGTTACAGGGCTGAAAAAGGGTTTTTGAAACTGAGCTTTGAAAAGACCGGACAATATCTGAAAATTACGATTGAAGATAACGGGATCGGGATTGACGAAAGTAAAAAACAGAAAACTCAGCATCAAAAGGCTAGAGAAGGACGTGGAATGAAAAATACCCTGGAAAGGATTCACCTGTTGAATGATCTGTATAAGAAAGAAATTTCATGTACTGTAAAGGACAAGAAAAATAAAACCGGAGTTTTGGTAGTTCTGCAAATGAGTATAGTGTAAATTATAATGAAAAATTGAGGTTATTTGGTAATAAATACTAATTTGTAAGGTTGATGATAAAAATATTTTTTGTTTTTAAATGTAACAAATGATGAATATGAGTGTCTTATTCTGCTGATACTAAAAATTATTAATCAATTATATACCGTTACCATGAATAATCTTTCTCAGCTTGAAAATACACCGGTCAATATAAAAATCATACTTGCCGGTCTCTGGACGTCTGTTACATTATGTTATTTATATGGCGATTATTTCGAGCTGTATACCCCGGGAAAAGCACAGGATCTTGTTAATCAAAGCAATCTCTTAGATTCGCCTTTAAAGTTATTAACAGCTTCGGTGGTTTTGGCTATTCCCGCTGTTATGGTATTTCTTTCTCTGATTTTAAAGCCGGTGATCAACAGGATACTTAATATGGTCTTCGGAATCTTTTTTACTTTAGTGATGCTGCTTATCGGTGTCTCCTCCTTTTCAGAATGGTATTTATTTTATGTTTTTCTGGCTGCTGTAGAATGTATTATCACAATACTGATTGTCTGGTATGCCTGGAAATGGAAAAAAATATAAAGCACAGCATCATAAGTATCCTCCATAGGAAGATTAGCATAAATATTGCTAATTTGTAATTCACAATTATGATCTGTCAATGAAAATAAAAGCCGTCATCGTAGACGATGAAATCATCGCAAGAGAGGTTCTGAGAAGCTATATTACCAAATACTGTCCTCAGGTTGAACTTCTGGGAGAGGCCGAAAATATCAAGGAAGCCGTTCCTCTGATTGCTGAGGTACAGCCGCAGCTTGTTTTTCTGGATGTAGAAATGCCTTTCGGAAATGCTTTTGATGTATTAGAAGCTACTAGAGAATTCTCTTATGAAACCATCTTTATTACTGCGTTTTCACAATATTCTTTACAGGCCTTAAATAAGTCGGCAAGCTATTATATTTTAAAACCCATCGATATTCAGGAGCTTATTCTTGCAGTCAATAAAGTCGCTGAAAGCCTTGAAAAGAAAGAAGAACTCAACAGGAATAAAATTCTGTTGGAAAACTTAAAGCTAAAACCGGAAAAACAACAGCTCATCCTGCCGACTTTACAGGGATTTGATGTGGTAAAGACCGAAGATATCATAAGGCTTCAGGCTGATGGAAATTTTACTCAGGTATATCTTACAGACGGTTCAAAAAAAATGGTGTGCCGGTTTCTGAAGCATTTTGATGATTTACTGGAGAATCCCTTTGTGAGAGTTCATCGCTCTCATATCATCAATACCACCTTTGTGAAATCCTATCACAAAAGCGGGACTGTAATGCTTTCTGACGATACGGAAATAGAGGTTTCCGGCAGTTTTAAAGATCATTTTCTGAAAGTTTTTTCGTAGAATTTATCGTTCCTTAACAGCGCAAAGGCATTATTTTTGACGCTTTTACAACAACCACACAAAATCTTTGTTATGAAATCGCCATGATTGGCATACACAAATACTTATGAAGGTGATGCGATTCCATATGATTTAAAAAATAATAAATATCTACATATGAAAACGATTCACAAAATTATACTTCCCGTCTCATTAGGAGCAATAGGTCTTCTTATTTTTAATTCATGTTCTGTAAGGATTCCCAAAGGTGCAACAGCAGTAAAAGATTTTGATGCTAAAAAATACCTGGGAAGATGGTATGAAATAGCCCGCTTCGACTACAGGTTTGAGAAAAATCTGGATAATGTGACCGCTGAATATTCAGAAAATCCTGACGGAACAATCAAGGTGAAAAATAAAGGATATAATTATCTCAAAAAAGTGTGGGAAGAATCCATAGGAGAAGCAAAATTTGTAAAAAATAAAACAGAAGCAAGACTTAAAGTCGCCTTTTTTAAACCATTTTGGGCAGGGTATAATGTGATTGATATGGATGAAGACTACCAATATGCACTTGTTGCAGGAAGCAGCCTGAAATATGTATGGATTTTGTCGCGAACAACTACTATTCCTGAAAGCATCAGACAACGATTCATCCAGAAGGCAAAGAAAATTGGCTATACCACAGATGAGCTGATCTGGGTGAAACATAATCAATAAGACAAAAGGCCAAGAGAGTAGTAAATCTATTTTCTTAGCCTTCTTAGTTTTCTAACTGTTCACATATTCTTTCCATTCTTCAAAACGATGATCAATAACCTGTTTCATAAGGTCGTAGTTCTCGTAAGTATCCTCAATATGATAGAATGTTTCGTATTCATAGTCGTTTTCCTCTGCTTTGGTATCAAAAAGATTAACATAGTCATCTGCGAATGAACTGAATCTGTTTCCGAAATCGGTGTCATCAGCATAATAATCTTTTGCAAAAAGATTCCCCAGTTCATTCAGATCATATTCTGAAAATTTTCCGTCACAAGCATCCATGATAAATTCGGCACCGGTAATTTCTCTTCTTTTCAGTTTTTCAATCTCTTCTGCAGCATCCTCTCTCAGCTCATCAGAAATCAGGTTGTTTTGAATGCACCAGTTCAGGAACATTCCCGTATGCGTTGCTCCGTTTTTCTCAGGAAGTCCCTCAGGAAAATCACCCCCATAATGCCAAGAAGCATCATCATATTTAGACATAATAATAAATTATAGTTTTAAACAATTTTTGCCAAAAATAGAAAAAATCATTTTATGTTGTGACAGCCATAGATTTTCCCGTCATTTGCAGAGAATTTTTTTCAATAAATTGATCTATGGAAAAAGCTGTTCTGATTAGTATTGGTGACGAAATCCTGTCTGGAAATACAGTAGACACCAATTCTAATTTTATTGCCTCCGAACTGAAGAATATAGGCATTAAAGTTTCTCAGATATTTACAATTTCAGATGAAATTGAAACGATTAAAAACACCTTAAGCGATGCTTTCGAATTGGGTGATTTAATTATTACCACCGGCGGTTTAGGACCTACAAGAGATGACAAGACTAAAAAAGCACTGGCTGAATTTTTTAATGATGAAATTGCTTTGGATGAGACTACTTTTAACCATTTGAAAACCTATATGGAGAAGAGGGGACGTCTGGAAATTTTGGAAAGAAATAAAGAGCAGGCCTTTGTTCCTACCCAATCAGTGGTTTTTCAAAATCATTTCGGAACAGCACCCTGTATGATGATGGAGCAGAACGGAAAAATCTCTTTTAGTCTTCCGGGAGTTCCTTATGAAGTGAAACCGCTGATAAAAGATCAGATTGTTCCGTATTTACAGGAAAAATACAGTCTTAACTATATTCATACGAGAATCGTTTCTGTAGTTGGGATACCCGAAAGTATCCTTGCTGATACTATTGAAGACTGGGAACTGGCTCTTCCGGAGAATATGGCCTTATCCTATCTTCCTGTCGGAACAAGGGTAAAACTCAGATTAACAGCATCAGGTGATCATGAAGAGATTTTAAAACAGGAAACGGAAGTTGAAATTCAAAAGCTGCTCCCTTTGATAAAAAATAACGTCATTGCCATATCTGAAGATAAAATAGAACAAATCCTGGCCGAAATCCTTACTGAAAGAAATCTTAGCATTTCCACCGCTGAAAGTTGTACCGGTGGGGAACTGGCAAAAATGATTACCTCAGTTTCAGGAAGTTCAAAATATTACCTGGGAGGGATGGTAGCTTATGCTACCGAAAAAAAGATTAAAATTTTAAATGTCTCCCCTGAAACCGTTAATCAGTTTACCGTAGTGAGTGAGCAGGTAGCACAGGAAATGGCTAAAGGATGCCAGCAATTGTTTGAAACGAATATTTCTCTTTCTACAACAGGTGTGGCAGGCCCCGGAAAAGGCGAAGACGGTAAAGACGTAGGAACTGTTTTTTATACCATTAGAATTGATGACAGGGAAGTAACGTCAAAATTATATATGCCTCATCTGGACAGACTGGATTTTATGAATTTTGTTTCTCAGAAGGTCATTCAGGACCTTGTAGGCCTCCTGATTAACATTTAAGAGTGAAGACTTCCTTTTTAATTTTTTTTTAATTAATTTTAATTCAGTTTTTCACACTTTTTGAAAACCATTCCTTAAAATTTTAAAATAGTGGAAAATTCCAAACAGATTTTTCAGACCAACAGCAAGAAACGTTGGAAAAGTGTACAGTGGAGCAGCCGTTTTTTTATCTTTATTGCGGCTTTGCTTCTTCTTGCTTTAGGGCTGATGATGACCCTGGACAGAAGTCCGAAAATTCCTTTTAAGGAAGACTATAAAGCAGTGATTACTGCTAATAAACCTTATCTTCAGGAGAATAAAATATCTAAAGAGTATAAAGGATTCAGAAACTTTATTTCTGAAAAAACAATGCATACCAGTCTTTCCAAGATTGAAAAAGCAAGAGCCGAAAGATTAAAAAATCAAAACAGAAACTGGGCGCAATTTCCGGGAGGAATCCGCTCTGCATTTTATGTAGCCTGGGATCCGCAGTCTCTGATGTCTCTGAAACGAAATGTCAGACACGTAAACCTTGTTTTCCCGGAATGGTTTTTTATTGATCCTAAAACAGGAGATCTGAAAACCAATGTAGACCCCGAAGGTTATAAAGTAATCAAAAGAACAGGCGTTGCCGCAATGCCGATGCTGAGTAATAACTCTGACAGAGAATTCCGTTCTGAAGGACTGGTGAAAGTACTTAATGATCCAAAGAAAAGAACCGACCTGATCCAGAAGATTACCCAACAGTGTAAAAAATATCACTTCAAAGGAATTAATATTGACTTTGAGGATATGAACCTGGATTCTGATGTTAACCTGATTGCCTTTATGAAAGAGCTTTCAGAAACATTCAAACAGAATCAGCTGTTGGTGACTATGGATATTATGACAGATAATGATGATTATAATATCCCAAGGCTGGATCCTTATGTAGACTATTTTGTACTGATGGCTTATGATGAATATTCTCCCAGCAGTGACGCCGGTCCGGTTTCTTCACAAAAATGGATAGAAGCTCAAACCGGTAAAATAGTGAAACAGACCTCCCCCCATAAAATTATTCTCGGGTTAGGAGCATACGGATATGACTGGAGTTCCAATAAAGACGATAATACTTCAGTTACCTATATGCAGGCCATTACAAAAGCCAGTGCAAGTAAGGCTGTCATTGACTTTAATGACAATACCTTTAACCTGAACTATTCTTATACAGATTCCAAAAACTTCACTCATACAGTGTTTTTCAATGATGCAGCTTCTATTTTTAATACCATGCGTTTTTCATCCGAATATCCGCTGGCCGGAACTGCGCTTTGGAGACTGGGAAGTGAAGACAGCAGAGTCTGGAATTTCTATGATAAAGATCTTACATTTGCCGGACTTTCAAAGCTTAATCTGAAATCGCTGGAAAACGTGAAAGGGCAGACTATGGTAGATTATATCGGAGATGGAGAGGTGTTGGATGTATTGAATACTCCGCATGATGGAAAAATAGCTCTGGAAATTGATCCCAAAGAGAAAATCATTACAGACGAAAATTATATTACTTATCCGAGTTCATATGAGGTGAAAAAATATGGAAGTGCTCCTCAGAAAGAATTGGTACTTACATTTGATGACGGTCCGGACGAGACTTATACTCCTCAGGTATTGGATGTATTGTCCAAATATCACGTACCGGCAGCTTTTTTCCTCGTAGGTCTGAATGCAGAAAAAAATCTTCCGCTGGTAAAAAGAATTTATCGTGAAGGTCATGAAATAGGGAACCATACTTTTACCCATGAAAACGTTGCTAAAGTAAGCCCGCAAAGAGCTTTACTGGAACTAAAACTTACCAGATTACTAATCGAGTGTATCACGGGACACAGCACTATTCTGTTCCGGGCACCCTATAATGCCGACTCTGAGCCTACAACCTCCGAGGAAATTATTCCGGTAGCATTGGCAAGACAGCAAAACTATCTGGATATTGGAGAAAATATTGACCCTGAAGACTGGCAGCCGGGAATAAAAGCTGATGAAATTGTAAAACGTGTACTTGCCGGAATCAAACAGCAGAGAGGAAATATCATTCTGCTTCACGATGCCGGAGGAGATACGAGAGAAGAAACGGTGAAAGCATTGAAAATATTAATTCCAATGCTACAGAAACAAGGATATCATTTCACAAACCTTACCAGTATTCTTCATAAAAGTAAAAATGAACTGATGCCGGAAATTCCTAAGACAAAATCATATTATGTAATGCAGCTTAATCTGGTATTGGCTACGGTAATCTACGGGGTAAGCCATTTCCTGGTGGCACTGTTTACTATTTTTATTGTTTTAGGGTTGATAAGACTGATTCTGATGACTTATTGGGCTTTTAAAGAAAAAAAGAAAGAGAAAAAACTGGGTGAATTCCCGATACTGGAATCCTATCCGAAAGTGTCTATAATTGTTCCCGCTTATAACGAAGAAGTGAATATCGTTTCTTCTCTGAATAATTTATTGAAACAAACGTATCCGAATTTTAACATTATTATGGTGGATGACGGAAGTAAGGACTCCACATATGAAAAGGCAAAAACTGCATTTCCGGATCATCCGAACCTGAAAATTTTCACAAAAACGAATGGAGGAAAGGCAACGGCACTGAACTTTGGGATTTCACAAACAGATGCAGAATATGTGGTATGTATTGATGCCGATACCAAATTACAGCAAGATGCCGTAAAATATCTTGTCGCAAGATTTTTAAATGCAGGTCCTGAAGAGAAAATTGCTGCAGTAGCCGGAAACGTGAAGGTTGGAAATACCGTAAACTGGCTTACAAAATGGCAGGCGATAGAATATACGACAAGTCAGAATTTTGACAGGCTGGCTTATGCCAATATTAATGCAATTACAGTGATTCCCGGTGCTATCGGGGCATTCAGAAGATCTGTGATTCTTGAAGCAGGTGGCTATTCTTCCGATACCTTAGCTGAAGATTGTGATATTACAGTGAAGATCCTGAGAGAGGGATATACCGTTGCTAATGAAAATAAGGCCGTTGCTGTTACAGAAGCTCCGGAAACCGTAAAACAGTTTTTAAAGCAGCGTTTCCGCTGGACCTATGGAATTATGCAAATGTTCTGGAAACAAAAACAGACTTTCCTTAACCCCAAATATAAAGGATTGGGACTTTGGGCAATGCCGAATATTTTACTCTTCCAATACATTATACCGTTTTTCTCACCTTTGGCAGATGTGCTGATGTTCTTGGGAATTATATCCGGAAACGGAAGTAAAATATTTACCTATTATCTGATATTTCTTTTCGTGGATGCTTCTTTAGCATTAATAGCTTTCGTTATGCAGCGGGAAAAATTGATCAACCTGTTGTATATCATTCCGCAAAGATTCGGGTATAGATGGCTGATGTATATTGTATTATTTAAAAGTTTAAGAAAAGCATTGAAAGGCGAAATGCAGTCCTGGGGATTCCTGAAAAGAACAGGAAATGTAAAAGAGATAACAACATCTTAATATTTAATTAAATTTGTTTTCTTGAAAAGTAACAAATCGTAAATAAATTATACATATTATATAAATTGTTATCATAATGAAAAAATTAACGCTTTCTTTGTTTTTAATAGCAGGGATCTGCACTCAAAATACGATGAGCGCACAAGCTAAAACTGCCAAAGTAGCAGTTGACAATACGGATAAAGGCTTAGACCTTAGTTTGATGGATACTTCGGTACGTCCACAGGATGATTTTTATAACTACGTAAGCGGAACCTGGATGAAAACAGCCAAGATCCCTTCTGATAAGCCAACTTGGGGAAGTTTCAACAAACTGGCGGAAGATACGGATAACAATTCCATGACTATTTTAAATTCGCTGTTGAAGGATAAATTTGCTGATGGAAGTGAAGGTAAAAAAATTCAGGATCTGTATGCAACATACATGAATATGCAGAAGAGAAATGCAGACGGGATCAAGCCTATTCAGGGAAATCTGAATAAAATAGATGCCATCAAAAATCTTGCTGATCTTCAGAACTATCTGATTTCTGTAACGAAAGAAGGTGAGAATAACTTCTACGGATGGGGAGTATACGCAGATTTAAAAGATTCTAAAATGAACGCTGTTTACTTAGGAGAGGCATCTCTTGGTTTGGGAAGAGATTATTACCAGAAAGTAAATGAAAAAAATACTGAGGCTATTGCTGAATATCAGAAATATGTAGCTTCAATGCTGACAGAACTGGGATACAAGAATGCTGATGCTGCTGCAAAAGGGATCGTTGATTACGAAAAAAGTATTGCAAAAACTTATCTGACTAACGAGCAGAGCCGTGATAATACCCTTCAGTATAATCCTCAGACAATGAAAGAGCTTTCAGCTTTGGTAAAAGGAGTAGATCTTCCTGCTTACCTTAAAAAAGTTGGAGTGAATACGGACAGAGTAATTATCGGAGAATTAGGCTACTATAAAAATTTCGATCAGTTAGTAAATGCTAAAAATCTTCCTGTAATTAAAGATTATCTTAAATTCCATATGATCAACGGCAGTGCTTCTTACCTAAGCGAAAAATTAGGAGATATGAAGTTTGCTTTCTTCGGAAAATATTTAAGAGGACAACAGGAACAGAGAGCACTTAACAAGAGAGGTTTCGAATTGATTAACAGAAATATCGGAGAAGCATTCGGAAAATTATATGTTGAAAAATATTTCCCTGCTGAAGCGAAAGCTCAAATGGTGGAATTGATCGATTATCTGAAAAAAAGTTTTGCCGTTCACATCAACAACCTTGCGTGGATGTCTGCTACAACGAAAGAAAAAGCAACTCAGAAATTGAATAAATTCACTGTAAAAGTTGCTTATCCAGACAAATGGAAAGACTATTCTAAATTAAATATCGTATCTGAAGCAAAAGGTGGAAACTTATATTCAAACCTTCAGAATATTTCCGAGTGGCAGTACAATAAAGATCTGGCTAAAATCGGAAAACCGGTTGATAAAACAGAATGGGGAATGACTCCACAGACTGTGAATGCTTATTATAACCCGGTAAATAACGAAATTGTTTTCCCTGCAGCCATTCTTCAACCCCCATTCTTTAACCCTAAAGCTGATGCTGCGGTAAACTTCGGTGGAATTGGTGCTGTTATCGGTCACGAAATGAGCCACGGATTTGATGATTCAGGAGCACAGTTCGATGCAGATGGTAACCTGGTAGACTGGTGGACTCCGGAAGATAAAGCGAACTTCGAAAAAGCAACAAAAGCGCTTGCATCTCAATATGATAAATATGAGCCGGTAAAAGGAACTTTCGTAAACGGTACTTTCACTAATGGTGAGAATATCGCAGATTTAGGAGGCGTAAACATCGCTTATGATGCCCTTCAGATGTACTTAAAAGATAAAGGAAATCCTGGGAAAATCAGTGGATTTACTCAGGATCAGAGATTCTTCCTAAGCTGGGCTACGGTTTGGAGAACTTTATCAAGTGAAAAATATATGATCAATCAGGTGAAGACAGATCCGCATTCTCCGGGTTACTTCAGAAGTTTTGGACCGCTTATCAATGTTGATGCATTCTATAAGGCATTCGACGTGAAAAAAGGAGATAAATTATATAAAACTCCGGAAGACAGAATTAAAATCTGGTAATAGATATAAACCGTTCAGTAATGAACGGTTTTTTTATTCATGGACAATAGGCTGATAGAAGGCAAAACAAAATCAATAGAAGCGGGCTTTAGTCCGCTTTCTTTATTTTTCAAATGATTGGATTTTAATCCGAATCCAGCATCATAACCGGGACTGAAATTATCTTGTCTGTGTAACGAATTGTAAATCAAATACTACCTATCATAAAAACGGATACAATGAAAAAGCTTACAATATCTCTGTTTTTAATAGCAGGATTACCGACTCAAAATCTAATGAATGCACAGACTGAAACCGCCCAGATAATCGGTGATCATTCAGACAAAGGGCTAGAACTTTCTTCAATAGATCCATCTGTACGTCCACAGGATGATTTCTACAACTATGTCAACGGAAACTGGATGAAAACAACGGAAATCCCTTCCGATAAACCGGTTTGGGGAAGTTTTGACAGACTAATTGAGGATACGGATAATAAATCTCTCACCATACTGAGTTCTCTTTTAAAAAATAAATTCATGAAAGGTAGTGAAGGGCAGAAGATCCAGGATCTGTATGCTTCTTATATGAATATTCAGAAAAGAAATGCAGAAGGAATCAAACCTATTCAGAAAAACCTGAACAAAATTGATGCGATTAAAAACCTTGCGGATCTGCAAACGTATTTAATTTCTGTAACAAAAGAAGGCGGAAATCACTTTTATGGATGGACGGTAAGTGCAGATCAGAAAAATTCTAAAATGAATGCCGTTTATTTGGGAATTCCGCCTTTAGGCCTTTTAGGAAGAGATTATTATCAGAAAGCAAATGATAAGAATAAAGAAGCTATGACTGAGTATCAGAAGTATGTAGCGTCTATGTTACAAGAACTGGGATATCAAAATGCTGATGAAGCGGCAAAAAGAATTGTTGATTTCGAAAAAAATATTGCAAAAACCTATCTGACTAACGAACAGAGCCGAGATAATATAGTACGTTATAATCCAAAAACAATGGAAGAACTTTCCGCTTTGGTAAAAAATGTTGATCTGCCTTTTTATCTCGAACAGGTCGGAGTTCATACAGACAGAGTTATTATCGGAGAACTGGAGTATTATAAAAACTTGGATCAGCTGGTAAATTGCGAAAACCTTCCGGTCATTAAAGATTATCTGAAATTTCATCTCATCAATAATAATGCTGTTTATTTAAATGAAAAACTGGACCAGATTAATTTTGATTTTTTTGGAAAATATTTATTTGGTCAGCAACAACAGAGAGCGCTCAATAAAAGAGCTCTTGAACTGATCAATAGAAATATAGGAGAAGCTTTTGGAAGGTTATATGTTGAAAAATATTTTTCTCAGGATGCCAAAGCCCAAATGGTAGAATTGATTGATTATCTGAAGAAAAGCTTTACCCTTCATATCAGTAATTTAACCTGGATGTCTCCTGTTACTAAAGAAAAGGCAATGCTGAAACTGAATAAATTAAATGTCAAAGTGGCCTATCCCGATCAATGGAAAGATTATTCTGCATTGGAAATTATTCCTGAAACCCAGAACGGGAATTTATACAATAATCTTCAGAATATTGCAGAATGGAGTTATGCCAGAAGACTGACTAAGGTGGGACAGCCAGTTGATAAAACAGAATGGGGAATGACGCCACAGACCGTGAATGCTTATTACAGAGCTGTCAATAATGAAATCGTTTTCCCCGCTGCCATACTTCAGCCGCCATTCTTTAAGCCGGATGCGGATGCTGCAGTGAATTTCGGAGCAATTGGCGGAATCATCGGACACGAAATAAGCCATGGCTTTGATGATTCGGGATCACAGTTTGATGGAGAAGGGAACCTTGTAGACTGGTGGGCTCCTGAAGATAAAGCTAATTTTGAAAAAGCAACAAAAGCCCTTGCTTCTCAATATGCGCAATATGAGCCGGTAAAAGGAAGTTTCGTCAACGGAAGTTATACCAACGGAGAAAATATAGGTGACTTAGGAGGGGTAGCCGTAGCGTATGATGCACTTCAGATGTACCTAAAGGATAAAGGAAATCCGGGGAAAATAAGCGGATTCACTCAGAATCAGAGATTTTTTATGAGCTGGGCGACAGCCTGGAAAACGAAAGCAAGTGATAAATATCTTATTCTTCAGACAAAAATTGATAAACATTCTCCGGGATATATAAGAAGTTTTGCACCATTGATCAATATTGATTCATTCTACAAAGCGTTCGATGTGAAACAAGGAGATAAACTATATAAGGCACCGGAAAACAGAGTCCGAATCTGGTGATGTATATACAAAAACCGCTCACTATTGAGCGGTTTTCTGTTTTTATTATGTCTGGAGATAGAAGTTCATCGTTAGTAGATAGCTTATAGAAATTATCCCTTAATTCACTTTCTCCGGAGGGATGGTAATTAAAAATTCGACAGGCCGGTGCCTGCATCCTTACCTGTACATCACATCCTGCACTACACTGAAAACTTTCCATCATTTTCCAATTATCTTTCATCACTTATCATTAAAGTTTGTATATTTGGTAAGTTTGTGTAAAATCAAAAATTATCTTTAATGAAAAAGCTAAATATTGGAATACTTGCCTTTTCAGGTATTGTATTTCTAAATTCGTGTGGTACGGCAAAAACTGCAGGGACAGAGACAAAAGCAGAAGCTACAACAGCTGTTGCTAAGCCGGTGAAAGAAGAAGTGAAAGAGGAGGGGATTAATTTATCCTATATGGATAAAAACGTCCGTCCGCAGGATGACTTTTTTAGCTACGTAAACGGGAATTGGGTTAAAACTACTCAGATACCTTCTGATAAAGCAAGTTGGGGATCTTTTAATGCATTGAGAGAAAATGTGGATGATGCTTCTTTGGATATCTTAAATAAAATCTTATCTGAAAAGTATACTGAAGGATCAGAAGGTCAGAAAATTCAGAATCTGTATGCTTCCTTTATGGATACTTCTAAAAGAAATGCTGAAGGGTTAGCACCTATTAAAGGTGACCTGGCAAAGATTGATGCCATTAAAAATCTTAATGATCTTCAAAAATATCTTCTGGAGGCCACAAGGCTTGGTGATAATTCTTTCTATGGATGGAGAGTAAGTGCCGATATGAAAAATTCTAAGATGAACGCTGTTTATCTTGGTGGTCCTGATCTTGGTTTAGGAAGAGATTATTATCAAAAAGTAAATGAAGCTAATACTAAAACGTTAGCAGAATATCAGACCTATGTTGGAAAACTGTTTGGTGTATTAGGATATAAAAATGCTGCCCAGGCAGGACAAAATGTTGTTGATTTCGAAAAACAGCTTGCTAATTATTTATTGACACTTGAGCAGAACAGAGATGTTAATTTAAGATACAATCCTAAAAATGTGTCTGAATTATCAGGTGTGGTAAAGAATGTGGATCTTGCTAAATATCTTAAAGAGGCAGGGGTAAACACAGACAGGGTAATCATCGGGGAACTGAAGTATTATCAGAATATGGATCAGTTTATTACCCAAAAGAACCTTCCGCTGTTAAAAGATTATTTGAAATATCATTTAATCAACGGAAATGCAAGCAATCTGGATGATAAGCTGGAGCAAATCAGATTTGATTTCTATTCAAAATACTTACAAGGTCAGAAAGAGCAGCGTCCAATGAACAAAAGAGGACTTTCTCTTGTCAACAGTGTATTGGGTGAAGCTTTCGGAAAACTGTACGTTGAGAAATACTTTACTCCGGAAGCAAAACAGCAGATGGAAACCTATATCGACTACATTTTAAAATCATTCAAAACACATATCGCCAATATGGACTGGATGTCTCCTGAAACAAAAGTAAAAGCTCAGGAAAAATTATCCAAGTTTACGGTAAAGATTGCATATCCTGATAAATGGAAAGATTATACTAAATTACAGGTAGAATCTCCAAAACAGGGAGCTACATTATATTCCAACCTTCAGAATGTTGCCGCTTGGCAATATCAGCGAAGTCTGGATAAAGTTGGAAAACCGGTTGATAAAACAGAATGGGGAATGACGCCACAAACCGTAAATGCTTACTACAGCGGATCAAACAACGAAATCGTATTCCCTGCAGCTATCCTTCAGCCTCCTTTCTATAACCCTAAAGCTGATGCCGCTGTAAATTTCGGGGGTATCGGAGCCGTAATCGGACACGAAATCTCTCACGGATTTGATGATAGCGGTTCCCGTTTCGATGGAGACGGTAACCTAAACAACTGGTGGACAGATGCCGACCGTAAAAACTTTGATGCAAAAGTAGGACAGCTGGCTGCTCAGTACAGCGGTTATGAGCCGGTAAAAGGAAGCTTTGTAAACGGGAAATTTACAAGTGGTGAAAATATCGGTGACCTTGGTGGAGTAGCAGTAGCTTATGATGCTCTTCAGATGTACCTTAAAGATCACGGAAATCCAGGGAAAATCAGCGGATTTACTCAGGATCAGAGATTCTTTATGAGCTGGGCAACAGTCTGGAGAACAAAAGCAACCGATCAGTATGTTACGAATCAGGTAAAAACAGATCCTCACTCTCCCGGAGAATTCAGAGCATTCGGCCCGTTGGTAAATCAGGATGCATTCATCAAAGCATTTGATATCAAACCTGGCGATAAAATGTATAAAGCGCCTCAGGACAGAATAAAAATTTGGTAACAAGTACCAAAAATTGTTAGAAAACAAAAACGCATCATTTTTTGATGCGTTTTTTATTTATTTTTCATAGCTTAGTGATATCGTAATATAGTGATTTTATGTAAAATAATTGAGTGTAAATTGAAATAACTCAAGAAAAATCTTGACAAAATTTTGTATGTTACAGTTTTTTTTTAAATTTAAACATTGGATTGGTAATTTATTTGATTCGTCTGTAAATTACTCAAAGACAGATCCAAACCAAAATAGTAAATCTCAAAATAATAATAATATGGCAATGTTTAATTATGGTGTTGGCGGAAACGAGGTAAAAGTAGACGCTAATGAAGCTATACAGGAAATCCAGGAAAATAAATCACTGATAGTAAGCCAGCTTACCACAGAAGAATCTTATACCCCTGAAATTGTAACAGGATTAAAAACCGTGGAAGATGTCTTCAAACATTTCCAGCCTTCAGTATCTGTACAACATGAAACAGAAGACGGAAGCGTAGTGGAAGAAGAATTCCGTTTTCAAAATCTTGGAGACTTTACTCCTAAAAGCCTTACTCAAAAATCTGATTATCTGCAGCAACTGAGCATGGAACAGGAGCAGTACAACAAAATTGTACGTCAGCTGAAAACAAACAAAATTCTACGCAATATGCTGGAGAACGATCAGACAAGAGCGGCGTTCATAGATGTATTGAAAGAAGTGGCACAAGAACTTGAAAAATAATTAAAGACTTTACATTAAATCATGGATAGCAAATTACAGGCGCAGGAAAGCCAGCAGCAGAGTCAACAACAACATTCAGGACAACCGAAGGCTAATCCGCTAGCGGAACTTAATAAACTGGGAGGTTTTGGATTTGTTGAATCCGTTGTGGACGGTATCGCCAATATGAACCCTACAAGAAAGGCAAGAAAGGAAATTTTCCTTAATGACAGTAATAAAGCAGAAGAAAGAAAAGAACTTCTTCAAAAAATCAACCTTTGGGTTAATCTTTTAGAAGGAAACGAATCTGCAGATAAAATGGCTGATACGTGTAAAAATAAAGCACAACAAGCCGATCAGAATTTAAAAACAAATCTGAAAAATACACTTGATTCAGTTCGTCTGTTGGAAACCAATTACAGAACTGTAGCGCAATTCTACAAAAATACAGAATTGGACAAAGTGGATAATGTAAGCATCGTTAATGCAAGTCTGGAACAGGTTTCCGATTTGGATAATCCTTTATTTATCGATGCTATTTCCGAAGAATTCAAAAATTACTATGACCGTTTAGATCTTAGAGATAACTATTCAATCCTTGCAATTCCAGGATATTTAGGCTCCAATAAAGTGATCGAAAAATGGGCGAAAATCTGTAATGAAAATAAAGTAATGATGGTTACAGACTTCGCCAACCTTGATAAACCGGATGATGTAGTAGACTTATTCCATTCTGCAAACCTTACAGGAGGAGAACTTCACAGAAGTAATGTGATCATGACCTGTAACTGGTTGGTAGGACGTGGAAAAGCTGAAGAAGTAGGAGAAGAAGATAACGTAGAACTTCCGCCTTCAACTTCATTAGCCGGAAAAATTCATAAAACATTGATGTCTCAGGTAGCTGCCGGTAAAAAACACGGTAATATCAACGAAGTAGATGCTGTAAAATTCGAATTGAAGAAAAGTGAAATTTCTCAATTGGAAAAAATGGGTCTTGTACCTATGGTTAATGAATACGGAAAGATTATGGCATTCTCTGCCAAAACATTGTTTACAGGAGATAATATAGGCCTTCAGACGTATTCAGTAGTTCGTGTATTCGATTATGTGACAAAAGTATTACTGGACTTCCTGAACAGAAGAGCTTTTGAAAACTGGAATGCTAAAAACGAAGATGATCTGAGAAGACAGATTGTAACATTCCTGGATAATATCAAAGGACCGGATAAATTAATCGAAAAATTCAAGATTGTTCGTTTTGAACAGGACAGAGTAAACAAAGACAGAGTATGGCTTGATATCCGTATGACCCCTTATTTCCCTACAAAAAGTTTCGTAATTAAACTGGACGGACACAAAGGAGATGATGGTAACGAATGGGATGCAGAATACACTCAGGAGTAAAAAACTTATTTTAAATAATAAAAAAACCGATGTAAAAAATTGCATCGGTTTTTTTCTACCAACACCTATAAATACTCATATGAAAAAAAAACTGATCATTGGGCTTCCTATCCTGTTGATGGTATTTTTGGTAAGCTGTGAAAAAAAATATCAGCGCCCCGACCATTACAAAAACGATCTCTTTGCAGATGAACGTCAGGAAGGGAAGGCTTATATCATGAATAAAGAAGAATGCTTTGAAGGCAGCGAGCTGGTTCTTGCAAGCTCTGATGTAAAGCTGGCTGACAGTTCAAAAGGTCATGGAAGACCCTTTTTCATCTATAAAGTAAAATCGGGAAGAATGCTGAAGACCGTTCGGGATTCTGCTCTGGAATATCCTTTTCAGTTCCTGTCTCTCCAAAGATTAAAACTGAAGAATAATGATTCAATGTATGTCTATCTGAAAAGTTTAGTCGGCTATCGTTTTATTGCAAAAGATAAAAACCTGAAATATCAATGGCTGAAATCAGCTCCTGTATATTCTGTGAAGGAAAAATAATATTTATGAAGCTCATTTTATGGGTTTTATATAAAAAAAACAAAACTTACCGTTATGAATAATATACTGATGTAGAAAATTTTTCGAGATCTGATAATAAAAAAACACAAAAAACATATGGTAGGAGTTAGCTTTGAGGCTTGGTCCGAAATTAAAAGAGAACCGCTGAGCATGGGTAATGCCATGGTGCTTGATGCCTATATTGCAAAATTTGAAGAAAATAAATATGTTCAGATTAATTCAGGTTCTGTAGGTGATACGGTCTATCTCGTTGTTAAGACAATGGGGTTAACCGGTAAAAAAATAGAAGTGAATTTACTCGATCGTGATGGCGTTTTGGGGGGTGAAAAATTTTCCATCGTAGATTTACTTCAAGATGATAAAGATACACAGGGTTTGCTGTCTGCAATAGTGGATAAAGAAGGGCGGGCGATTTATAAAGCTTCAGCCTTCTTTGGATAAGAAAGATACTGAAGCCTGGAAAAATAAAATAAATAAAGCCAAAGATAAAAAAGTGTATACCAGTTTATTGGTAGATGCTGATAAACACAATCCTGGTTTAAGCATTACTTATATGGGAAGGAATGCTAAAGGGCACGAAAATGACTCTTTAAAATCTTCCAAAATGAATTACTGGCTTGATGAAAACGGAAAATGGTTTGAGATTAAATATTGTGAATGCAGTATTTATTCTATAGACAATGCAGTGTTAAATGGTCCCAATGTTGTTCATGCCAAAGCTGATAATAAGGTGAAAGGGAATAGCGGAATTCAGAAAGTTATAGCAATTGTTCTACATCGAATGATTGGAACCACAATTTCGGGCGCTATTGCACATTCAAAAGGTACTCACTTTTATGTTGAAGGAGCTCGGGGGATAGATGGAGAAATATTCCAACCGATTAAACTGGATCAGTATTCCAATCATATTATGAACCAGACCGCAAGAACCAGCCATATGGAGATTCAAACTGAAAATTCTATTGGAATAGAAGTGGTTGGAATGGCCTACTACAAAGTAGGGAAGGACCTGTATACGGTTTACGATACTAAAGTAAAAGATCCGACTACTATTAAATTAACAAAATCATTCAAAGGGCAACGGAAAATTAATGGGAAATGGGCAGATGAGGATATTTATTGGGACGAATTGACAGATGCACAGATAAAATCTGTGAAATGTATCGTTATTACTCTGATGAAAAAATATAATTTGAAAAAAGAGAATATTTTTACTCATGAAGAAATGCAGTCAAAAACGGCAGGTGAAGGTCAGGTTGTTAAAGATTCCATTTTTTCACTATTAAATGAATGCATATGAAAAACGTATTAATATTTCTTACATCCATTCTTTTCTTTGGTTGTGGTTCTGTACAAGGGCAGAATAAAGAAATAGAGCAGTTCGTGAAAAAGGTAGTAGAAATCTACAATCAAAAAGATTCAAAAAAATTTAACCAGTTAATAAATAAAAATACTGGTCTTGTATTTATTACAACTATAGGAGCTAACAATAGCTGGTCTAAAGTTCAAAAGGTATGTTTGGATAAAAAATGTCTGGAGAATAAAATAGCAGAGTCAGTGGGAACTTCTTATCAATCATTTTTAGAAGAATATAAAACAAAAGATTTGAATTTAAATAAAATAGAGTTTACAGAACAATCTTATTTTGAATGTGAAAAAATTACAAAAAAAGGAATTTTTATTACTTCGGAAAATAAATTTCATACGCTTTCCGAATCAGTAAGCTTCTTTATCAAAAATTTTCAAGATATCATTGGTGAACAATTAGATCAAAAGAAAAAGAACGAGTTAGAAAAGAATAAGGAGGAATTTAAAAAGATTGAATTTAAAAGTCGGAGAGTAACAGTAAACAGTATTGCTGGAACTTTTATTTTTTATATAACCTACATGGATGGGAAATGGTTTGTGACCATTATAGACTTTGCCTCTATGGATTGCAGTGTATAGGGTCATGGATGCTGATAGATAATAGAACTCCATTACAGTTTAAAATATATCTGTGAAGGAAAAATAAAATAAAACTATCTTTGTAACCTTAAAAATAATGCTCATGAGAGAAGTTTTTTTCTTTCAGATGATTTAAACAGATTAAGGTTTTTGGAAAAAAATAGAACAACCCCGGATTTTCTTCATATCGGAAACAGGCTTTTGGAGTGGTATAAAAATAATGCAAGAGATCTGCCTTTCAGACAGACAAAAGACCCGTATAAAATTTGGATCTGTGAGATTGTATTTCAACAGACCAGAATCAATCAGGGCCTGAACCATTATAATAATTTCATTAAAAGATTCCCTGATGTAAAAACTTTGGCAGAAGCCGAAGAAAATGAAGTGTTGTTATACTGGAAAGGCCTGGGCTATTATTCAAGAGCAATCAATATCCATAAAGCTGCAAAGCAGATCATGGGTGATTACGGAGGCGTATTTCCGGCTCAGTATGAAGAAATACTAAAGCTAAAGGGAGTTGGTAAATATACGGCAGCAGCAGTTTCCAGTATCTGTTTCGGAGGAAAGATTCCGGCAGTTGATGGTAATTTTTACCGCGTCCTGAGCCGTTTTTTTGCTGATGATTTTGATATTTCCCATTCAAAGGCTTTTAATTATTTTTCCGAGCTTGCGGCTTTAATAATGCCTGAGAATGTAGGAGACTTCAATCAGGCGATGATGGATTTAGGTTCTGAAATTTGTAAACCTAAAAATCCACTTTGTGAGCAATGTCCTGTTAACGATGATTGTCTGGCATTTTCTCTACAAAAAATCTCAGATTATCCCGTGAAAACTAAGAAAGTAAAGACAGAAGCTCTTGCTTTGACCTATTATTTTGTTCATAAAAACGGAAAGTTTCTGATCAGACAGAGAGCTGATAACTTTATCTGGAAAAAACTGTTTGAGTTTCCTGCCGCTATTCCGGCAGAGATGGAGGCATTTGTTACCGGAGCTAAAACGGTTACTCATAAGCTGACTCATAAGAATTTAAGCATTGAGATCTTTAACGTAGATGTGGCTTCGGAGACCGTCTGGAATGATTTTATCGCTGAAAATCAATACCTCATCACAGATATTGAAGGCTCTCATGAAAAATCATTTCCCAAACCGTTGGAAAATTACATTCAAAACTCATTGAAAGACTGAAATTTGTCTTCCGAAATCTGAAATCTAATTTGTACTTTTGCAAAATGATTAAAAAAGTCATTTTTATTTTTGTATCGCTGCTTTTAATTTCATGTAAGAAAGATCCTGTCCCTAAACCTTACGGAGAGTTGCGTCTTGAATACCCGGCTCCGAAATATCAGAAGTTTGAAAGCAATTGTGCCTATACATTTGAATATTCGGATTTTGCTACGATCACGTCGGCAAAAAAACCTTGCTGGTATTACCTGAATTATCCTAAAATGAAAGCCAAGGTTTTTGTGACCTATTATCCGATACAGAACGACTTTGCAGAACATATTAAGGAGGCTGAGAAAATGGTGTATGAGCATACCATTAAAGCCAGTGCAATAGATACCAAGTCTTTTGAATACCCTGAGAAAAAAGTCTACGGTAATTTCTATGAACTGAAAGGACAAAGTGCTTCCAATCTTCAATTTTACATTACAGACAGTACGAAACACTTCGTTACTGCTTATCTATACTTTAACTCGAGACCGAAACCCGATTCTCTGGCTCCTGCAGTGAACTATATCAAGAACGATATGAAACATCTGCTGGATTCTTTTGAATGGAAAAAATAATTTACTTTTAATATACATTGAAAAATATATGAAACTTTTAGTTGTAGGAAGTGTTGCATTTGATGCAATCGAAACACCATTTGGTAAAACGGATAAAATTTTAGGTGGTGCAGCCACTTATATTGGGATCACTTCATCTATTTTAGGCGTTAAATCCGGTATTGTTTCCGTTGTAGGAGGAGATTTTCCGCAGGAACACCTTGATATGTTTACAGACAGAGAAGTAAACATCGAAGGAATTGAAATCGTGAAAGAAGGAAAAACATTCTTCTGGTCAGGAAAATATCATAATGACTTAAATACCAGAGATACTTTAGCTACAGAAGTAAATGTGTTGGAAAACTTTGATCCGAAAATTCCGGATTCAATGCAGGATGCTGAAATTTTATTACTTGGAAACCTACACCCCGGTGTTCAGTTATCCGTATTGGAAAAAATGAACAACCGTCCTAAGCTTGTTATTCTTGATACTATGAATTTCTGGATGGACTGTGCATTGGATATCCTGATGGACATGATTGCCAAAACAGATGTCATCACCATCAATGACGAAGAAGCAAGACAGCTTTCAGGAGAATATTCTCTGGTAAAAGCCGCTAAGAAGATCCATACAATGGGACCTGAATATGTCATCATTAAAAAAGGGGAGCATGGTGCTTTACTTTTCCATGATAATAAAGTATTTGCTATTCCCGCTCTTCCGTTAGAAGAAGTGTTTGATCCTACCGGAGCAGGAGATACATTTGCAGGAGGTTTTGCAGCGTATCTGGCTAAAAAAGGTAAATTTGATTTTGATACCATGAAATCTGCATTGATCGTAGGTTCGGCAATGGCTTCATTTACTGTGGAGAAATTCGGAACCGAAAGAATTCAGGAAGTACAGGAAGCTGATATGTTCAGCAGATTGAGACAATTTAAAGAATTGACTACTTTTGATGTTGAACTGCAGTAAATAAGTCTTTTTAAGAAATATTTATAATAAAAAATTGAGTGAAATTCGTTAAGAATTCTAAATTTGCAACTTGTTTAAAATAGTAAAATGACAAATAAACTAAAAATCACTTTTCTCCTTGGGATTTTCATGATGATATTCTCTTCAAATATGATGAATGCCCAGCTAAAACAAGGAGATTTAGTGGATGGTATTGCTGCTGTTATCGGTGATGAGATCGTTTTGGAATCTGATGTAGCTGAACAAATGAATTATGGAAAACAGCAGGGAGCTTCCAATGCAGATAAATGTGAGTTCCTGGAAAACCTGATCAGCAATAAGCTTCTTGTATATGAAGCAAAAAAAGATACATTAATTGAAAATCGTTCTGCTGCCATCAAGGAACAAGCCAATTCAAAATACCGTCAGTTGCTTTCTCAATTCCCGGATGAAAAAACGATGCTTGCCGCTTATAAGTTTAGAAATGCTTATGAGATGAAAAATGCAATCGAAAAAATGGATACAGACCAGTACTATGGGCAGGCAAAATATCAGAGAGTTACTGATAAAGCGGATGTAACTCCCAATGAGGTAACAGATTTTTACAATTTATACAAAGCACAGTTGCCACAGATTAAAGATGAAGTGACACTGGCTCAGATCATGGTGTATCCTAAACTGACAGAAGCACACAAGGAAGACCTGATCAACAGATTAAAAAAGATTAAGAAAGATATCTTAGCCGGAGAAAGCTTTGAAAGCCAGGCCCGAATCTATTCTGAAGATGAAGGATCTGCATCAAATGGCGGTTTGTATAAAAATATCAACAAAGGACAGATGGTGAAACAGTTTGAAGCTGCTGCACTGAACCTTCAGGATAATGAAATTTCTGAGCCGGTAGAATCTGAATTTGGTTATCATATCATTCAGTTGTTGAAAAAGTCAGGTAAAGTGTATGATGCAAGACATATTTTGTTAAAAGCTACACCTACAGATGACGAAGTGAAAACAGCAAAAGCAAAATTAGACAGTATCAGAGGTCTGATTATGGATGGCAAAATGACATTTAAAGATGCTGCGTTTAAATTTTCAGATGATAAAAGAACAAAGTTTAATGCCGGAGTCATTCCGGGTGCAGACGGTTCTGATAAAATTGAAAGAGAAAGTATTCCCGGAACAATCAGCTATGAATTAGCGGGATTAAACAAAGGAGATATTACAACGGCTTTTGAAGATGATGATAACAGAAGAAAAGTGGTTAAGATTCTAAAGCTGGAAGAAGCTATTCCTGCACACCAGATTACACTGGAAACAGACTTTAGCAGAATCAAGCAGATGGCACTTAATAAAAAGAAAAGTGAAATGGTTGAAAAGTTCGTTAATTCTAAATTACCGACTACCTTTATCTCTATAGACGGACGCTACGATAACTGTAGTTTCAAGGCAAACTGGAAGAAAGAATCAGTCAAAAAATAATATCAAAACCTTCAGAAATTCTGAAGGTTTTTTTTAGCTTTAATCTGAACTATTGCGGACTGGATTTTATTGAAATTTACCATATAAAAACACAACTTTTTTAGAGAAAATTTTAAAGTATATTTTCTGCAAAACCTTTGTTTTTAGTATTTTTACACATGAGCAATTTTATAGATTTCAACTCGGCAAAAAAACTTCATGAAATGCAGGCCGGTCAAAATAGGATTACAGAACTTTTTACGATAAAATATCCGATTATTCAGGCAGGAATGATCTGGCATTCGGGATGGAGATTAGCTTCTGCCGTTTCGAACTGTGGAGGATTAGGATTAATAGGAGCAGGAAGTATGTATCCCGATATTCTGAGAGAAAATATTCAAAAATGTAAACAGGCTACGGATAAACCTTTTGGAGTCAATGTTCCCATGTTATATCCTAATATTGAGGAGATTATCCAGATTATTATGGAAGAAGGAGTAAAGATCGTTTTTACCTCTGCCGGAAACCCGAAAACATATACTGAAACCCTGCAGAAAGAAGGGATAAAAGTAGCTCATGTAGTTTCTTCCACAAAGTTTGCTGTAAAATGTGAAGACGCAGGGGTAGACGCTATTGTTGCAGAAGGTTTTGAAGCCGGAGGACATAACGGAAGAGATGAAACAACAACCTTGTGCCTGATTCCTAATGTCAAAAAACATATTTCCAGACCACTGATTGCCGCTGGAGGAATTGCTTTAGGATCTCAAATGAAAGCGGCAATGATTTTAGGCGCAGACGGAGTACAGATAGGTTCCCGATTTGCAGCCACCACTGAAGCCAGTGCCCATGAGAACTGGAAAAAGAAAATTACGGAACTGCAGGAGGGAGATACCCATCTTACTTTAAAAGAGCTGGCTCCCGTGAGAATGGTTAAAAATAAATTCTTCAACGAACTGGAAGATATATACCGGAGCGGAAGAAACAAAGAGGCTTTAACAGCTTCATTGGGAAGAGCCAGAGCTAAAAAAGGAATGTTTGAAGGTGATATGGAAGACGGAGAACTCGAAATCGGACAGGTTTCTGCGCTAATAGATGATATATTACCGGTAGAAACGGTTTTCAGTCATTTACTCAGAGAATTTGAAGATGCAAAAATCCCAACGTTATTATAAAAGAAAAGAGCCCGCATAGGGTTCTTTTTTTATTAAAAGTGCAGTGCAGTGGATTGTTTGATCGGATTCATAACAAATGAACTTTTAATTTTACTGATATGCGGAATTACCGATAATTTAGTAGCAATAAACTCACTGAATGCTTCCGGGCTCTGTACCACTACCTTTATAATATAATCAAAAATACCTCCCGTCACATAAGCCTCCACGACTTCATCCAGACGCGCTATTTTTTTTGAAAACTCCTCTACATACTCAATTTGCTGACTGTTGAGAGAAATAGTAATAATGACTGTAAAATTCAGGCCTACTTTTTTGGGGTCAACGAGAGCTACATAATTGGTGATATAACCTTCATGTTCAAGCTTTTTTATTTTATCATAAACAGAAGTTCGTGACATGTTTAATCTTTCCGTAAGATCAGTAATATCAAATCTGGAACTCTTTTGAAGAATTCTTAAAAGCTCGAGTTCCTGTTTTCCCAGTTTTTCCATTCGGATTTTTTCCGATAAAGATATAAAATCATATTGTTTTTATGTATGTTGTTCCATATTTGAAAGCTTCTATCAGAAATTTCACATATTTTATTCTATTACTTCTTATATATTTCACTATTTGGTATTTTTGTCCGGATTTAAGTCGTTTATCCCTTTTGAAATAATTTATAAAACGAATCTTTAAAATGATACAACAGGATATAATACATCTTAATGGCAAAGGCCTTTATATAGAATATCATCATACTTTTGACAACAGGCCGGTTATTGTTTTTCTGCACGATTCTCTGGGATCGGTTCAACTTTGGAGAGATTTACCGGCTCAATTATCTGAAGCTACCCAATCTAATGTCCTTATATATGATCGTTTGGGGTATGGCAAATCAAATCCGATGCCTACCCACGAAAGAGAAGTCAATTATATGGAGCAGGAAGCTGATCTGCTGAATGATCTGTTAACAGAAATGAATATTGATAAAGCCATTCTCTTTGGTCACAGTGACGGAGGAACAATTGCCCTGATTACCGCTGCAAAATATCCGGAAAAAACAAAAGCTGTCATTTGCGAGGCCGGACATATTTTTGTGGAAGAGGTGACTTTAAAAGGAATCTACGAGGCATGGGAAGCTTATAAAACAACCAATCTCCGTGAACGTTTGCAAAAATATCATGGTGATAAAGTAGAAACCCTTTTCAAAGCCTGGACAGAAACCTGGACGAGGGATGATTACAGAACCTGGAATATAGAATACCTTTTGAAGGATATTCTGTGCCCGCTATTATTTATTCAGGGTGAAGCTGATGAGTATGGTACCCTGAATCAGTTAGAAAAAACAGTTGCTCAGGTAAGCGGAAAAACAGAAAAATATATTATTCCCAATATCGGACATACACCCCATAAAGAATCACCGGAGCTGGTTTTGGCTAAGGCTGTGGAGTTTATTAATAAATTATCATAATTATAAGTGCAGAGTAATTTCATAATGAAAACATCTTATAACAAGATGTTTTTTATTTTTTTATAAAGTTTTCTGCGTATGAATTTGTACACATCCTAAGGTGAAATTACATGAAAATTACATCTTTAAGCACAGAGGTTTCGGGATCTTTAAAAATACTTACATAAAAAGTTCTATAGAAATTTTCTTTAGCAGAAAATACTCTGTGATCTCTAATTAAAGTATTTAAATTTTTAATGATTTCCCCGTTTTTCTGTTTATTAATAAATAAGATGGATTAACTTGTTGATATGCAGTGTTTTTATGGGTGTGATTGCAATAAAAATACAATTGAATCTATGTTGTGGCTGTATTTGTTTTTATATTTTTGAGATAGCAATAAGGGTTGGAAACTATTAATAATATAAACTATTGTTTTCTAAAATGTATAAGTTGGAATATAATTGGTTTGTGTCTAAAAATGAATGAGGTTATGTAGAGATGCAATTTATTTGCATCTCTTTTTTTATTGGAAACTATAGCAGTCGGATTTCAGTTCTGATATTCTCTCTTGCCTGTACTTCATAGCGATTCCTAAAATAATCAGTTTTAAAAATATCTTTCAGCGCTGAGAAATGCTGTAAAACTTTTTTCCGGCCCGGTTTATATAAAAAGTCCGGATAAATGGAATATTCCTTTCTGATCCGTTGGGTATAATCTGTATAGATTTTAAAGTCTTTTCCCAAAATAGAAAGATCAGCATCCAAAAGAATATTGATGTCTTTATTTTCTGATTGCTGATGAAATTGGGTGGCTAAGATCTGTTCCGTAACAGCATGTATAATATCATGGCTTACTCCCAGTTCTTTCAGCCTTTTTTCAGCTTTAACCGAACTTTTTTTTTCATTGGATCCGGAAGACGCATCATAGATAAGATCATGATAGAATACTGAAAAAGAAATCGTTGTAAAATCTGAAACTTTATCTTTTACAGCTTCCAGCTCCTGAAACATATTTTCAAGATGAGTAAGATTGTGGTAGTACCGGTTTTTTTCAGTGTATTTTTGCTCTATCTCTTTCCATAAATACTGAATCAGATGCTGGTCTTCGGTAAAAGGAGCACAAAGTTGTTCGAATCTTTCTTTTAGAGTCATGACATCAGTGTATAAAAAAAGGAACTTTAAAAAGTTCCTTGGTTTGCTTCAAGAGCAGCTTTCAGCTCAGCCCAGCCTCCGCCGTTATAACCGTCCTTTAATCCCTGAGCATTAAGATATTCCAGTGCTTTACCACTTCTGTTTCCGCTTCTGCAGAATAAGATTACCGGTTTTTCAATCGATAAAATCTCATCTTGTCTGTCTTCTACTTCCCCCAGAGGAATATTCTTAGCTCCGTCTATATTTCCGTCCATTTCAAGCTCCATGGGCTCACGAACGTCAATTAATTCATAGTTTCCTGATTGTATTACTTCTATTAAAGACATAGTTGTTTGTTTTAAACATTAAATTATGAACGAAATTACGTAATTTTTTTTTGAAAAAAATCTTAATTAAAACATAATTTTTTAGCAAAGACGCAGAATCAGGCTTGTTTTTGGGATGAAACTGAAAATAGACAGATTGATAAATTAATCTTAATTTTGCAATGTGAAAATTATGAATGCAGGAGCTGAAAAATATTCCCAACTGATAAAATCCAGAGCAAAAAGTTTTGGGTTTCAGAGTTGTGGGATTTCTAAAGCAGACTTTTTGGAAGAAGACGCACCACATCTTGAAAAATGGCTAAAGAATAACTTCAACGGAGAAATGAAATATATGGAGAACCATTTTGACAAAAGACTTGATCCGAGACTTTTGGTGGAAGGTTCCAAATCTGTTATTTCACTTTCTTATAATTATTTTCCTGAAGAAAAAATTTCAATACTGGAAAATTATAAGATTTCAAAATATGCTTATGCGGAAGATTATCACGAAGTAATCAAGGAAATTTTACGCGAAATGGTGGCAGAACTTCAGGAGGAAATAGGAGAATTCGGATTCAGGGTCTTTGTAGATTCTGCTCCTGTTTTGGAGAGAAGCTGGGCCAGAAAATCCGGGATAGGATGGGTCGGGAAAAATGCAAACCTGATTACGAAACAGAACGGGTCTTTCTATTTCCTCGCTGAAATTATCTGTGATCTTGACCTTATTCCCGATCATGAAACCACCGATCATTGCGGAACCTGCCGGAAATGTATTGATGCCTGTCCTACTGATGCCATTGTTTCTGAAAAGATCATAGATGGAAGCCGCTGCATATCCTATGCAACAATAGAACTGAAAAACGAAATTCCGGATCATTTTAAAGGTAAAATGGAAGACTGGATGTTCGGGTGCGATATCTGTCAGGACGTATGCCCATGGAACCGGTTTTCTGCCCCCAATAAACAGAGCAGATTTTTACCTAATGAAGCACTGAAGAATTTTAAAAAAGGAGAATGGAAAGAACTTACTCAGGAAATTTTCTCTGAAATCTTTAAAAAATCACCAGTGAAGAGAACCAAATTTACAGGACTGAAGAGGAATATTGAATTTTTGGAGAGTTCTTCAGACCTCTTTTAGGCTACACTTTTGGTGACAATTCCTTCTCTGGAATTTTTTGAAGTTCCAGACCAGAGCTGATAATTGACCATTCCTTATAGTTTTTACTCTAAGGAGGTTAAGATTTACGTAAATAAATTGCTCAAAAAGCCTTTCCTAAAAAGAAAAATTGACTTTCAGGAGATTAAATCTCACCGAAAATCAACGCTTTTTTTGTATTCTTTTTGGAGCAGTTTTTACTCTTACTTTAAATCTTTTTTGGGACTTGGTATTTTTACGCATATTTGTGAATATTTCGTAACTAAATATAGCCATTTTTTCGATTAAAACAAATACTTTTACAAAAAATTGTACATTAAATTTTATTAAAAACATGACCGTGAAAAGTATTTTATTGTATATTTTAAAAATAGTGGGTATTATCTTAGGAATCGTGATCATTTATGTACTTCTCGGATTACTGATCCCGTTTATTCCCGTATCGGCAAAAGATGACGGACAGAAGAAAGAAATTCCGATTTATATTTATACCAATGGAGTTCATACAGATATTGTAATGCCTGTAAAAAATGATCTTAAAGACTGGAGCCTGAGAATTCCTTTTGCCAATACCAGATCCAAAAGAACAGATTATAATTATATCGGAATAGGCTGGGGAGATAAAGGCTTTTATCTCGATACTCCAACATGGGCTGATCTTAAATTTTCAACCGCTGTGAAAGCCGCCTTCTGGCTTAGTGATTCTGCCATGCACTGTACTTATTATACAACAATGAAAGAAGGAGAAGACTGTAAAATGATCATGATCAGCAAAGCACAGTATGAAAACCTTGTAAAATACGTTGAAAATAAATTCGATACAGATCAGAAAGGAAATTTTATGTTGATTCCTACCAATGCCGTCTATGGAGACAATGATGCCTTCTATGATGCTAAAGGGACCTACAGCTTTTTGTATACCTGTAATACCTGGACCAATAATGCACTGAAGGCAGCCGGACAAAAGGCCGCACTCTGGACTCCTTCAGATTTTGGAATATTTCAGCATTATAAATAAAATAAACCTTAATACATCATGTAAGATGAAACATCAACTTTTTCGGGAACAACAGCTGCATTGTGATGTAGAAACAGCATGGAAGTTTTTTTCCTCAGCGAATAATCTTTCGGAAATTACCCCTGATGATATGGGGTTTACTGTTCTGACAGAACTGAAAGACGACCGTATTTATGAAGGAATGCTTATTGATTATTATGTTTCCCCATTTTGGGGTATTAAAATGAAATGGCAGACGGAAATTACCCAGGTAGATTCAGGAAAAAGCTTTACCGATTTTCAGAGAAAGGGACCTTACAAACTATGGAATCACCATCATGAGTTTATGGCCAATGAAGATGGTGTTTTAATGCGGGATACCATCAATTATGAATTGCCGATGGGATTTCTGGGAGAAATAGCACATCGTCTTTTTGTCAGAAAAAAACTGGAACACATTTTTGATTACCGTTTTAGAGTATTGAGCAAACTGTTTTAAATGATAACACCTCAGGGGTGTTTTGTATAGGAAAACCATTCTCTTACATTCATTGAATCGGTTAAAATTTTTTTTGTGACTTCCGGGATTTAAATCTACTATTAGCCCATTGTTTAAGTTTTTTTAACATTTTAAAGGCAGTATCTCCGTTCAAAATCCCTATTTTTGCAGAATTATCGTTTTTTATTAAAAAAACAAGTGTTCTGGTTGACATGGCAGGTCTGAGGTCATTTATCATGTTTTATATTATATTGGTTTTTACCCTTTTCAATTCGAATTGGGCAGAAAAATCATTGAATAATATTCCTCATATTCCCCATATCAACAATATTCATTTACTGGATGTTTACGAAGAGGCAGACATGAACACCCATGCATTGCCTGCAGCGTCAAAAATTGTAAAACACTCCGTCCGCAAAGAAGATGAAGCCACAGGAGATTTTTCGGCAATGATTAAAGTAAGCCCGAAAATTACACTTCCTGATATTGCCCTTTCTATTATTTGCGGGGTGAAATCTTTTCTCCATCTTCTCCAGTTGTTTTAGTGTAAGTTATTGAAATTCAAACAATCTTATCGAATTTTTTATAACTTAAACATTTAAAAATGTATTCTAAAAATCTAATAATTTGCGTTTTTGCAATATTATTCGCTGTGTCGTGCAGTAAAGACAAGAAAAAAAACAAGCAGAAAGAAAAAGACATTCCCATACTGGAAATCAAACCCAAAGATACTTTAGTCAGCAATCAGTTTGTAACGGATATTCAGGCAAAAAAGAATGTAGAAATGCGTTCCAGAATTGGCGGAATCATCCAGCAGATCTATGTCAATGAAGGGCAGTTTGTTCATCAGGGACAGGCGTTATTTAAAATCAATGATGCTGAATTGCAGATGGAGCTATTGAAAGCCAATGCCGCATTAAAGCAGACTGAAGCAGATGTTCGTATAGCGGAAGTGGAGCTGAAGCAGATTCAGAGTCTCCATGCTAAAAAATTTGTAGCGAATAATGAACTGGAAATGGTCAAAGCCAAACTATCATCTGCCAAAGCCAAACATGCTTTTGCTGATGCAGAAAGGAAAACCGTTCTTCAGAAAATAAGCTTCACAAAAATTACAGCCCCGTTTGACGGAGTGATTGACGTAATTCCCCATAAAGACGGAAGTCTTGTAGAAAACGGGACCTTATTAACTACATTATCCCAACTCAACGAAGTCTACGCCTACTTTTCCATTCCTGAAAATGTCTATTTTGAATTACTGGCAAATGATAAAATCGGGAACCATCAGAAAATTGAATTAACCTTACCCAATGGCGTAAACTATCAGTTTAACGGAGCTTTAAAAACGGCGGAAGGAGAAATTGACAGAGCTACAGGATCTATTCGTTATAAAGTATTGTTTCCCAATCCGGATCATCTGATCAAGCATGGAACATCCGGAAAACTGATTATCTCCGAACATCAGCCCAATGCCGTTCTTATTCCTCAGAAATCTACTTTTTCCATTCAGGATAAAACGTATGTCTTTGTGGTAGATCGACAGAATAAAGTTAAGATGACCAACATTAAGATCGGAACAACGCTGAGAGATTCTTATGTGGTGGAAAACGGCCTTAAAAAAGGTGATCTGATTGTTTATGAAGGGACTCAGTCTTTAAAAGACGGTGATATCATTACAATCAAAAAGAAGTATTAACCTTTCATCTTTAAATCAATAGACAATGGTAGAAATGTTTATAAGACGAAAGGTGCTTTCGTTGGTTATTTCCATATTATTTGTACTGCTGGGAATTATGGCATTGCTGAAGATGCCGATCACCCAGTTTCCCGATATCGTTCCGCCTTCTGTTACCGTAACTGCGAAATATACGGGAGCCAACGCAGAGGTTTCTGCCAATGCAGTAGCTCTTCCGCTGGAACGCGCAATCAACGGGGTTCCTGGAATGACGTATATGTCAACAGTAACCTCTAACGATGGTCTTACCCTGATTCAGGTTTTCTTTGAAGTAGGAACAGATCCGGATGTTGCTGCTGTAAATGTTCAGAACAGGGTAACCACAATTCTTGATGAATTGCCGGAAGAGGTCATCAGAGCAGGAGTAACAACAGAAAAAGAGGTCAACAGTATGCTGATGTACCTCAATATTACCAGTACGGATCCGAGTCAGGATGAACAATTTATCTATAATTTTACGGATATCAATGTTCTTCAGGAGCTGAAACGTATCGACGGAGTAGGTCGTGCTGAAATCATGGGGCAAAAGGAATACTCAATGAGGGTATGGCTGGATCCGCAGAAGATGGCGGCATATAGTATTTCAGCAGATGAAGTGATCAGCTCTTTACAAAAGCAGAATATTTCAGCAGCTCCGGGAAAAGTGGGAGAAACTTCCGGGAAGACATCCGGTCAGCTTCAATATGTCATTAAATATAAAGGGAAATTCTATGAACCAAAACAATATGAAGAAGTACCCATCAGAGCGGATGTGGATGGAACCATTCTGAAGCTTAAAGATATTGCCAAAGTAGAGTTTGGAGCTATGAACTACGGGATGGTATCCAAAACAGACGGAAGACCTTCTGCATCTATTATGATGAAGCAGCGTCCGGGATCCAATGCTTCAGAAGTGATTGAAAGTGTAAAGACAAAGATGGAAGAGCTGAAAGTTTCTTCTTTTCCTCCCGGAATGGAATATAATATGGCGTATGATGTATCCAGATTCCTTGATGCGTCCATTAGTGCGGTATTAACTACGCTTGTCGAAGCCTTTATTCTGGTGGGAATTGTCGTATTTATATTCCTTCAGGACTGGCGTTCTACTTTAATCCCGGTACTGGCTGTTCCTGTTGCACTGGTAGGAACTTTTGCTTTTATGGACATGCTGGATTTTTCTGTAAACCTGCTGACGTTATTTGCTTTGGTACTTGCGATTGGAATTGTGGTGGATAATGCGATTGTTGTTGTAGAAGCAGTCCATGTTAAAATGGAAGAAGGAATGAATGCAATGGAGGCAACAATAAGTGCAACAAAGGAAATTGCAGGAGCGGTAGTAGCCATCACGATTGTTATGTCTGCCGTATTTATTCCGGTAGCATTTCTGGATGGGCCGGTTGGCGTATTTTACAGACAGTTTTCACTAACATTGGCCATCAGTATTGTTATTTCAGGAGTAAATGCTTTAACACTGACTCCTGCGCTTTGTGCTATTATTTTAAAACCTCATGATCACCATAAAAAGAAAACAATCGTTGACCGTTTCTTCCAAAGTTTTAATACGGGTTTTGAGCGGCTGACTAACGGATATGTAACTATTTTATCAAAACTGGCAACCCGAACTACGGTGACCTTTGGTTTATTGTTTCTTTTTATAGGGCTTACATTGATAACAAGCAGGTTTCTGCCAACAGGTTTTATTCCGATGGAAGATCAGGGAATGGTTTATGTAAGTGTGACAACTCCACAGGGAGCCACTGTGGAAAGAACAGAAAAAGTATTGGACGAGGTTACGGTAATAGCCAAAAAGATCGAAGGCGTTGAAAATGTGACCACACTTGCCGGATACAGTATTGTAACGGAAATTGCGGGATCCTCTTACGGAATGGCGATGATTAATCTTAAAGACTGGAAAGAAAGAAGTATTTCCGTTAATGATCTGATCTCCGAGCTTTCTGAAAAAACAAAAAGTATTTCAGATGCTCAGATTGAAATTTTTGCCCCGCCTACTGTTCCTGGATTCGGTAATACCAGTGGTTTTGAATTGCGCTTACTCGACAGAACAGGAGGAACCATTGAGAATACGGATAAAATCACAAAAGATTTTGTTAAAAAATTAAATGAGACTCCCGAATTACAAAACAGTTTTACCAGTTTTGATGCCACGTTTCCGCAATATATGATCAATGTAGATTATGATATGGCAGCGAAGAAAGGAATATCCGTAGACAATGCCATGTCTACTTTACAGACTATGTTGGGATCTTATTATGCCACTAATTTTATACGGTTCAGTCAGATGTATAAAGTAATGGTTCAGGCAAGTCCGGAACACAGGGATACTCCTGAAAGTATTCTGAATTTATATCTTAAGAATGATAAAGGGGAAATGGTTCCGTTCTCCACATTTATCACGATTGAAAAAGTATATGGTCCGGAAGTCCTTACGCGGTACAATATGTATATGTCTGCAATGATCAACGGAGAGCCTGCTGAAGGATACAGTTCCGGTGATGCGATTGCCGCAGTAGAAAGAGTTGCCAAAGAGAACCTTCCGAGAGGATTTGATATCGAGTGGTCCGGAATGACAAGGGAGGAGATTCTGTCAGGAAACCAGACCGTTTATATTTTTCTGATCTGCCTGTTGTTTGTTTATCTTCTTCTGGCAGCACAGTATGAAAGTTTCCTTCTTCCGATGCCGGTATTACTAAGTCTACCTACAGGTATTTTCGGATCTTATATCGCACTGGTAATGGCTGGTCTGGATAATAATATTTATGCACAGGTTGCTTTGGTTATGCTGATCGGGCTATTGGCTAAAAATGCCATCCTTATTGTAGAATTTGCCGTAGCCAGAAATAAACAGGGATTTGATATTGTTCCGGCTGCTATTGAAGGAGCAAAACAACGTTTAAGACCCATTCTGATGACTTCTTTTGCATTTGTGGCGGGTCTCATTCCTTTGTGTGTTGCTTCGGGAGCCGGAGCAATAGGAAACCGTTCTATTGGAACTGCTGCGGCAGGAGGAATGCTGATCGGAACCATTTTCGGGCTGGTTGTCATTCCTGGCTTATATATATTCTTTGCAAAACTTGAAAATAAGAAGAAAAATGAAGAGATTAAATCATAGAAATATATTGTATGGAATTACTGCATTAAGTCTGGTTTCATGCGCCGTTCCCAAAGTGACGGAATTAAAGAAAGCACAGGCTTTACCTGCTGAAATGATGGTTGATGATAAAAATACCGATCCGGATGATTTTCAGCAGATTAATCTGAAAGCCTATTTTACAGATCATTATCTTCTGGAACTTTTTGATAAAGTAATACAGGCTAATCCCGATTTTCAGATTGCTCAGCAGAGAGTGGAAATTGCCAATAGCTTTCTGCAGCGGTCAAAGATGGACCTTTTACCTTCTTTTGATGTCGGGGTAGAAGCCTCCGGAAACCGCTATGGGAAATATACGATGGAAGGTGTAGGAAATTATGATACCAACCTCTCTCCTAATATCACCGAAGAACAGAAGATCAACCGGAATTTTACCCCCAACTACTGGCTGGGCGCCAGAAGCAGCTGGGAGATTGATGCCTGGGGAAAGCTTAAAAACAGAAAAATTGCTGCTCAAAAGAAATACCTTGCCTCTACAGAAGGGCTTAGGCTGCTTCAGGTGGAACTTTTTACAGATATTGCCAACCTGTATTATCAGTTAGTTACTTTAGATAACCGGCTGGCTATTTATCAGAAAAACTATAATCTTCAGCAGAGAGCCTTTGAAATTGTTTTAGCACAGCGAGAAGTCGGGAAAGCCACAGAGCTTGCCGTACAGCAGTTTAAGGCTCAGAATAACAACTGGCTTGCGGAAATAGAACATATAAAAGTTGAGATCGTTACCGTTGAACAGGCTATTACTACATTGACAGGGAGTTACGGAGGCCATGTAAAGCGCGGAAAAATCCTGATGCCTACCAATATGGAGGTTTTAAACAAAACCATCAATGTAGAAAATGTAATACATTCCAGACCGGATGTAGCCGCCAATTATTATGTACTGGAAGCATCTCAGGCGGATGCTAAAGCAGCAAGAGCCGCTTTTTATCCGAAGATTGATCTCGGCGCAGGCTTTGGACTAAACTCCTTTTCTGTGGAAACATTATTTAAACCAAGCTCATTAGCCGGACAGCTATTGGGAGGTCTTATGGTTCCTGTTTTTAATAAAGGGCAACTGAAATATGAGTTTAAAGTGGCCAGCAAAGAACAGGAAATTGCTTTTTTAAACTATCAGAAAAGTATTACCACAGCTTTTAATGAGCTTCAGTCTATCCTGAAGCAGACAAAGATCTACGAGAGGGTTCTGCAGTTAAAGTCGGAAGAAGTCGCTTTCCTGGAACGGGGAGTTGAAGTTTCCAATGATCTTTATGTGACAGGTTATGCCAGTTATTTTGAATTGATCAATTCTCAGAAAAGTAAACTGACTGCGGAACTGGATCTGCTTCAGTTTCAACACCAGAATACCAGAAATAATGTCCTGCTTTTTAAAGCACTGGGCGGAAAACTGGATTGATTTTATTTTACGATGTACAAAGAAAGCCACCCGAAAAGGTGGCTTTTATTTTATAAGATGATCTGTATTTATTTAATCACTTGGATATTGATTGCAGAAAAACCTTTTGGAGATTTTTCTTTTTCAAAAGATACCTTATTTCCTTTTTTTACAGCTTCTGTACAGTTGTTGTTGTGGAAGAAAATATTTTCTTTCGTGTTGTCTTCAGTAATGAAACCATAGCCCTTTTCACTGTGGAAAGTAATGATTCCTGTTTTGCGGATATCCTCTTCAATAATCGGAGCAGCCCCTAACTGAATATCATCAAGGTTTACTTCCTGTCTTTGCTCTGGGGGAGTAGAAGTTAATCTTCCGAATTCATCCACATACATGAATACATCCTCCATATCCTTTCCTTTGTTGTTGTTCGTCTTACGTTCTTCGCGTCTTAGCGCTTTTTCTTTTTGCTTTTGAATTTTTTTCTTGAAATTTTCCTTTTTAGAAAAAGAATCTGCCATAAATTATTTTTAGTATTTAGTTTCTAATATATTGTTTGATCCAGTCTCTTCCGCTTTACTTCTTATAAAGCCTACTGATGCTTCCTGTTTTGGATTCTTCAATCATAAAGCGCTTTAAAATTCCGACAAGTATATTCTTAGTAGAAGAATTAAAGTTAAAAATATGGTTGCTATAAAGCAAAGACTGAATAAATATATCCCGTCGTGGCAGAAAACAAAGTAGTGACTTGATTGTTTATGCTGCAAAGATACAACAATAAAATGAATAATTCAGTTTTAAATAATTGATTATCAGAAAAGGATTAGTGAAAGAAGTTTAATAAGAGAACTTTACAGCTCTTTTACAGAGTTTAAATAAAAAAATCCCCAGAAAACTGAGGACTGTGAAACTATATTATAGAAATGATGTGGTGTTATATAATACGGATCGTTGAGCAGCAAATGCTATGCCTAAAACTCACTGTTTAAGGTGAACTGATAGGATTGCTTATCAGGAAATAAAGTATTTTTATGTATCTGTTTGAAAAATAAGTGAGTATCCGGATCAAAATATTTTCAGTGAATTTGTTTTTTTTATTGATACTCCTATCATGTTTTTCCGGATGTTAAAGAAAGTCGTATTGAATTGAATACAATTACCGAAAATTTCACCATGCTGAGATAGATTTTATGATCCATCTTTGCTTCATCAATATTTAAAAATAAAAATAATGTCAGCAAAAGATGTAAAAGGAAAAGTTGTTTTAATTGCCGGAGGAGGAAAGAACCTTGGCGGATTATTAAGCAGAGATTTTGCCGCAAAAGGTGCAAAATTAGCGATCCATTATAATAGTGAAAGCTCAAGAAAAGAAAGCGAAAAAACATTAGCAGATGTACAGGCTTTAGGAGCTGAAGCATTTTTGTTTCAGGGAGATCTTACTAAAGTAAATCATATTGCTCAGTTTTTTGATGAAGCGATTTCAAAATTCGGAGGAATTGATATTGCGATCAATACCGTAGGGATGGTTTTAAAGAAACCGTTTTCGGAAACTACGGAAGCAGAATATGATACCATGTTCAACGTCAACTCAAAATCAGCTTATTTCTTTTTACAGGAAGCCGGAAAAAAGCTGAATGACAATGGTAAAATCTGTACCATAGTGACTTCATTGCTCGCAGCTTATACCGGATTGTATTCCACTTATGCCGGAGCAAAAGCTCCTGTAGAACATTTTACAAGGGCAGCTTCCAAAGAATTCGGAGGAAGAGGGATTTCTGTAACAGCAGTGGCTCCCGGACCAATGGATACCCCTTTTTTCTATGGTCAGGAAACGGACGATGCCGTAGCCTATCACAAGTCTGCTTCTGCATTAGGAGGGCTTACCGATATCAAAGATATAGCACCATTAGTGGAATTTCTGGTAACTGAAGGATGGTGGATTACCGGGCAGACTATTTTTGCCAACGGAGGATATACCACCAGGTAATCTGCATGTATGCTATAAAAAACCCCGCCGGAAGTCTCTTTCAGTGGGGTTTATAATATAGTTGCAGGATAAAGAAAATTATAAAGTCTTCATTTTTCTTCTGTCCAGTATACTTTTGATTATGAAAAACAATCCCAGTAATACAAATGGAATGCTTAAAAGTTGTCCCATATTAAAGCTCATTCCATGCTCAAATCCAACCTGATCTTCTTTGATAAATTCAATCAGGATTCTCATGATAAAAATTAAAAGAATGCTGATCCCGAAATAAAAGCCTTTTCCGATTTTAAAGAAGTCTTTCTTATACATATAATAGACCCCAAGGAAAATAATAAAATAAGAGATGGCTTCATAAAGCTGGGCAGGATGTCTCGGAATATTATCTACTTGCTGGAATACAAAAGCCCATGGAAGACTGGTAGGGGTTCCTATAATTTCAGAATTCATAAGATTAGCCAGCCTGATAAAAGTTCCTCCCAGCGGAAGTACGATGGCAATAGCATCAAGAATTGTCATAAAGGGAATTGCATATTTTCTGGCATAGAGCAACAGCATGATGACCAGTCCGATACCACCGCCATGACTGGCGAGCCCCGCATAACCGGAAAAATGATAAGAACCGTCTGCTCCCATCTGTATAGGAAGAAGTATTTCTATAGGATGTTGGGAATAATAATCAAAATCGTAGAAAAAACAGTGCCCTAATCTGGCACCCAATAAAATTCCTATAAGTGCATATGAAAATAAAGCTTCATGTGCTTTTGCACTTAGATTTTCCTTTTTATAGATTGTTTTTAAAATATTTAAACATAAAACGAGTCCTGTAAGAAATAACAGACCATAATATTTTACAGGGATTCCCAAAATATTGATGATCTCCGGATTGATATTCCAGTTGATGTACAATTGATTCATAAAAGGTAGATATCGAATTTTTTTTCAGGGCAAATATAGTGATAATAGTATTGGGGATGAAAATGGCTGATATTCTGTTTGTTGTCTGTGATCCGGATCATAAAGTAATTAATCGACGTTGCTTATCTTTAAGGTACCGCTGATAGACGTTATGGTACAATAAGTTTTATGTAGGAAGTGCGGTAGTCATTTAAAAATAAATAATTATGATAAAATATATTTTTGATAAACTGACAAACGGAGCAGGCTTTTTTGCCGGAAGTGCCCTGCTGGGAATTGCCGCTATCCTGATTAAGAATGCGCAGGATAAAGATTCAAAAGCAATCAGCATTAAGCTTGATGAACTAATGACTGTCATTAAAAAATTACATACACAGGGATTAAATCTCCATGGAGTAACAGATGAGGAACTTATCCGGTTTTATAACCGGCATAAAAAGATAGAAAACAAATTCACAGAACAAGAGGTTTCGGACAATCAGAATATAAAGTCAGAGATCACTTATCATCGTTATAAATAATAACCGGCTGATCCTTATTATCTTTGTGATATAATTAATAAAAATGAAAAAATTATATAAGGGAATTGCCGGAGCTTTTTTATTGCTCAGCGCTTCACTGTATTCGCAGAAAACAATAACATCAGGATCTGATAAATGTTACGTTTATCTTACTTTTGATGACGGCCCGCTTAACGGGAGTGAAAACATTAATGATATTATTTTGAAAGAAAAAATTAAAATCAGTGTTTTCATGGTGGGAGAGCATGTCATTAAAGATAAACAGATGGATACTTATGCCAAATATTATGACCAGAACCCCTATATTGATGAATACAATCACAGTTTTTCTCATGCTAATGATCATTATGAAGCCTTTTATAATGATGTAGACAAATCAGTAAAAGATGTTCTGTATAATCAAATGCTGTTGAAATTGCCTTATAAAATTGTCCGTCTTCCGGGTAGGAATATCTGGCGTTTGGGGGGGCGTTCAAAAAATGATGTGACAAACGGAATACAAACTGCAGATCAGCTGGCTGCTCTTGGTTATAAGGTAGTCGGATGGGATATTGAATGGCAGCATCGGCCTGCAGACGGCACCCCTGTACAAAGCGTCAGTGAAATGTATACTTCTGTTCAGAAACTCTGTATTTCAGATAAAACGTTTACCGGGAATAATGTGGTTATGCTTATTCATGATGAAATGTTTCAGAAAAACTGGGAAGAATCCGAACTGAAGCAGCTGATTGATCTGCTAAGATCAGATCCTAATTATATTTTTGAACAGATGAGGTTTTATCCGCAATAGATCTGTGTAATTTAAAATGATTCTTGAATAAACATTTTATACCTTTATTAGAAACATCAACACAGAATTATTGTTATGCACCATCAGTTGGAAAAACACTATGTAAACAGGGTAGGCTGGCTTCGGGCAGCCGTTTTAGGAGCGAATGACGGATTATTATCCACAACGAGTATTGTTATTGGCGTTGCCGCCGCAGAGCCGGAACGTCATATCATTATTCTTGCTGCTTTAGCAGGAATGATCGCAGGGGCAATGTCGATGGCTGCCGGTGAATATGTTTCTGTCAGTTCACAGGAAGATACGGAAAAAGCAGATCTGATGCGCGAAAAAAAAGAACTTGAGGAAATGCCGGAAATAGAACTTCGCGAACTGGCCAAAGTCTATGAAAAAAGAGGATGCACTAAAGAAACCGCCATGCAGGTGGCTATTGAGCTTACGGAACACGACGCTTTAGGAGCTCATGCGCGGGATGAGCTGGGAATCAATGAAATTACTCAGGCAAAACCGTTACAGGCTGCCATTGCATCATTCGGGTCATTTGCTGTAGGAGCATTGCTCCCTTTTATGGTGTCTTTACTGGCTCCCATTAAACAGATGATTTATTTTCAATACGGTTTTTCCATTATTTTCCTGATGCTTTTAGGAGCTATCTCAGCAAAAACAGGCGGATCAGATATTAAAATTGCCATGCTGAGAATTTGTTTCTGGGGAACTGTTGCTATGGGCATTACCGCTTTAGTAGGACGCCTTTTTGGCGTTAATGTAGCATAAAGCTCTCTGGTGGAATAAAAACGTAATCTTTTGATTAACAACCTGTAATTTACCTAACAAGTGTTAGTCGTAGAAATACGACACTTTTTCATATTTAAGTTTAAATATTATTGTAATTTCATAAATACATCTAAATTTGGTGATATAACCAACATCAAATCACGAAATATTAACGATTAAAATTTACGATCATGGCAGAAAGAAATTCAAGAGGAATTTTAAAATTCAACAACGGTGAAGGACAAAAGCTATTAAAACTAAATTACAGCGTGTCCCGTGCTACAGACGTATCCGGTAGAGTAGCATCTGACCCTTCCAATGCTCTTATCAAAATTACTGTAGAAGCTACTGAAAAATCAGACATCCTGGAAAGCCTTCTTAACGGAAAGTACAAGCCTACTGTAGGAGAAGTAACCTTCAACAAATCTCACGAAGAGGGAACATTAACTACTTTAAAGTGGAATAACGGGTATGTGATCCAGCATGAAGTAGACTTTGATGCAGTAGATGACAACAGTATGTATATCAGCTTTGTTATAAGCGCAGAACAAATCGATCTTGGTAACTCTGCTTACGACGGCGCATGGCCTACAGTATAAGAAATTAATCTCTTTACTATTTAACTATTTAACAAGTATAAAGCAGAACAGTGCATAAGTGCCGTTCTGCTTTTGTTTATTCATCAGAGAACGGGTTTTTAATCGTTCATTGGTAAAAAATAAGAGCACCTGCAAAACAGAGATGCTCCTGAGTATTTGTGTTAATAGAATTTTGCCTGTACAGATAAAATGGGAACTTTTCACCTGCTTATTGAGATCTGAATATTCATTTAATCTACGCGAACTACGTTGATGATAAACCACGTTATGATAATCTTTGAATTCGGTGTTGATCCGAAGTAAGTGTCTGTAATGAAAGAACCTGATCCGTATTTATCTTTAATACAATTGGTAAACGACTGCTGAATTCCGTTTAAGCCGATCTGGGGGATGTTCCCAATATCCGTGTCCATCGTCTTCTGATACTGCTCTCCGGAGATCATTATAACAAAGTCAATCAGGTTATTTTTAATACCTCGTTGAGTCCACCCGCCGCACAAATTTATTTTAAGTAAAAATGTTATGATTATGTGGTAATACTGCATTTTGTAAAAGATTTACCGGTCTGAGAGGCAGGTTTATGAAGTGGAAATACTTGAAATTATCATGAATTTATCTTATGAAAACTGACTATTAAAAAAGTCTCAGATTCATTCTGAGACTTTTTTTGATATTTCTATTTTTGATCTTTATTCATTCCAAACATGGAATCTATCATTTTATTAGCTACTTCCCAAGCATCTTTAAAGCTGTCTACTATTTCATTCCAACCTCCGACAAGGTCTTCTTTGATTAATAGTTTAAACCATCCTTCCTGAGTGGCATCTTCATTGTTCTGTTTTTGCGTTTCAATGTAATTTTTGGCATGTTCTACCAAATCCATTTTGTTCGGTTCTTCCTGATTGGTGTTTTCTGGATTCATGGGGATATTATTTACATGTTTAACTCAAAGTTAGGAATATTTTAAAGTATTTCATTGAATTATTGTAAAAAATACTATATAAAGACATGTGGTGCGATTAAAATACTAGGGCTGAGTAGAGATTACAATCGTAAAGTTTCTATTATGCAATGGTATCAGTAATATTTGTTTTTTAGCCATAAACTTATCTTTACAAGTAAAATTAAAACCGGTACTTCTACCAATGGCCCGATTACTCCAACAAATGACTGTGGAGAATGGATCCCGAATACTGCAATAGATACCGCAATTGCTAATTCAAAATTATTACCTGTTGCTGTAAAAGCTATGGAAGCATTTTTATCATAAGGAACATTCAATGATTTGTTGATAAAGAAACTTACAAAGAACATCAGAACAAAATAGACAATCAGTGGCACTGCTACTTTTAAAACATCTAATGGTAATTCTAGTATTTTATCACCTTTCAGACTGAACATGAGTACAATCGTAAACAAAAGAGCATATAGAGTATACCTTTTTAAATTATTTAAAATGAAAAACAGAATTTATGTACTAATAATAAATCGTTATGTTTAATTAGCTTTAATATGCTTTATTGTGGATCTTATGTATTCATCGAAGAAAAGCCTTTGCTAAAAACTGCGTTTACCTGTGGTGGATCAGAAAGCTTTGAAAGTATTCCTGTAAGTTCAAGCCTCTTTGAAACCAACACATGGACAAATAATAATATTATTTGGACAGCATCTGATTCCAGAACCGATCAGACAATTAATAATAGAGCTATTGTTATCAGAAATGGAAATCTTTCAACCTCTTTGATTAATGGTGGGATTAAAAGCCTAACAGTGACTACACAATTAAAATTTGCTGGAACTCCCGGAACTATTATTTTAGAAATTAACAATGTTTAGGTGGGAACTATACCTTTTAATTCTAATAGTATCACTACAACAATTGAGAATATAGATATTGCTGGTAACTTTGTTCTGAAAATTGTAAATCCTAATACTGGACAAAGAATAGCAATTGATGATTTATCCTGGACATGTTATTCAACTTTAGGAGTTAATGAAACAAATAAAGTTGCTCAAATTCCAATCTATCCTAATCCAATTAAAAACGGTGAGTATCTGAATCTTAATAAAACAGTGAAAGGGATTAGTATTTACGATAGCCAAGGGAGACTAATTAAGAATTCTAACGTTATGGGAAGTTCAGTATTGATTGATAACTTTTCAAGTGGAATGTACTTTATTAAAATAGGGGACTATATAAATAAATTTATAGTTAAGTAATCTAATATTTCAATTTTTATTGTAAAAATATAACCTCAGAATAAATCTGGGGTTGTTTTTATATTGTTTAATGGTGTATTGTAAATCCATAGTCATAAAAGAATTCTTACATTTGTAACATAATTAGTAGATGAAATTAAATTTGTGCCAATTTTTTCATAACATTACTTTTTATATATCCCTATTTTTAGGATTAGATCCGCTCCTTATAAAGGGGCTTTTTTATTTTTTAATTATAAAACTAATTAATAATATTTAAGTGTATTTTGATTGTGGTTTTTAACTATATTAGAGTAAGTAAATATTGTGTATATTACGACTTTTGTAATTATTGAAAGATGATATCGGATTATGACAGATGTTCATTCTAAGGAAGTAAGAAGTTATAATATGAGCAAAATAAAGGGTAAGGATACTAAACCTGAAATTTTGGTCAGAAAGTTTCTTTTTGCTGAAGGATTTAGATATAGATTACATAGTAAGAAGTTACCAGGAACACCAGATATTGTTTTGAATAAATATAAAACGGTTGTTTTTATTCACGGTTGTTTTTGGCATGGTCATGATAATTGTAAATACTATGTTATTCCAAAAACGAAGACGGAATGGTGGCTTGAAAAAATAGAAAAGAATAAAACTAATGATAAAGCCAATATCATGAAATTAGAAGAAAAAGGCTGGAAAGTTATTATTGTTTGGGAATGTGATCTGAAACTAAAAAATAGAGATAATACTTTGAAAAAGTTAATTGAGGAATTAAAAAAATAAATGAAAGCTATTATAAAATATATAGATTTATTTGCTGGAGCGGGTGGACTTTCTGAAGGGTTTCATAAACAAGGTTTTGTACCAGTTGCCCATGTCGAATATGATAAAGCAGCTTGTTATACATTAAGAACACGTACTGCTTTTTATTTTTTGAAAAAGACAGGAAATATTGAATTTTATTATAAATATCTTAAAGGTGAAATAACTAGAAAAGAATTTTATTCTTATATCCCGGAAAGCTTGCTAGATAGTGTTATTAATGCTGAAATAGGTGCTGAGAATGAAAAAATTTTTAATACTATAGATAGTTTGTTAGGAAATGAAAGTGTAGATTTAATTATTGGAGGACCTCCTTGTCAGGCATATTCTATAGTTGGAAGAGCTCCACTAAAACATAAAAAAGATGATGAAAGGACCAGATTATATATTCAATATGGAAGATTTTTAAAAAAATATAATCCGAAGATGTTTGTTTTTGAAAACGTTCCGGGAATATTATCTGCAGCTAATGGTCAGTATTTTAAAAATCTTCAGAATTATTATAAAAGACTTGGATATAAAGTTGAAGCTAAATTATTGAATTCCTACGACTATGGGGTTGTTCAACATAGACAAAGAGTTATTATTATTGGTTGGAAGAAAGACCAGAATTTTTCATATCCAAATATCCCAATTGTTCAAAGAGACTATAGGGATAGTATTTTTTCTGATTTGCCATTTGTAAAGCCTGGAGAGAATAAAAAAATTCATAAATACTCTGCTAATACAAATGAATATCTCGAAAATAATGCAATACGAAATGGGATTGATTTTGTATGTCAGCATATTACCCGCCCTCATAATGAAAAGGATTTGATGATTTATAAACTGGCAATAGAATACCTAGAGCAAGGACAAAGGTTGAAAAATGATCAGATTCCAACTGAAATGAGGACGCAGAAAAATATTTCTGATTTTCTTGATAGGTTCAAGGTTGTAGATAAAGAGCCTCATACTATGATAGCTCATATTTCTAAAGATGGTCATCATTTTATCCATCCTGATAAAGAGCAATTACGTTCAATATCTGTAAGAGAAGCTGCAAGAATTCAATCCTTCCCAGATGATTTTTATTTTGAAGGGGTCAAAGAAGATCAACCCAGAACCTCTGCTTTCAAACAAATTGGAAATGCTGTACCGCCATTAATGGCTGAAAAGATTGCACAGCAAATAAAAAATATATTTGATAATGTCTGAAAACAATAATATAAAGAGACATTCTTTCCAACCTGGAGCAATGTCAATAATTCAGATGGGTGAACAGCTTATAGGGCATCCCAGTACAGCAATTAATGAATTGGTTAAAAATGGCTATGATGCAGATGCTCTTTCTTGTAAAGTTTATTTCTCATATTCTAATATTCTCAATGAATCTTTCGCTATTATATTTGATGATGGCTCAGGAATGGACTATAAAACACTTTTTGGTGATTGGTTAAAACCATCTGTTAGTTCAAAAAGAAAAGTAAATAGTAAGAGCAATAAATATAAAAGAAATCAGCTTGGAAGTAAAGGTATTGGTAGATTGGCTTCTATGGCACTTGGTGAAATGGTTACAGTTGTAACTAGAGAGAAAGAAACTATCAACTATAATTGGATAACTGTTAATAGAGAAGCTTTTAAAGAAGAAAAATTATTGTCAGAAATTAATTTTCCAGGAGACTCAATATCTGATTATTCAATCTTATTTCGTGATGGAGATATTATAAAAGAAAGAAAAGCTAATGTAAATTTGTCACTTATAAGTTTCCTTAAAAAAGCCAACTTGAAATCCTTTAAAAAAGGAACACTTATTATAATTGAGTCACTAGATGATTCTGTTTTAAAAATATTAAAAGAAGATCACAACCAGCCTGAATTACCGAGTGAAACAACGCCTTATGAAACTACAAGTTTTTATAAAGCTTTGGCAACTCTTATTACTCCATTGAGTTTGAATAATGAAATTCAAAAAGAGTTACAAGAAAAAGGATTAATTGATAGTAAAAAAGTGATTTCTCCTTCAAAAAACGAATTTTCTATATATTATGGAACTAATCTTTTGCCAGATCAGGTTATAGATGAAATTGAATGGCTTCCGATATCTCCTATTCCAATACAGTCTGTTTATAATTATCGAGTATATGGTAAGGTTTCGACAGAAGGAGATGTTTATGGTTATATGTCCTATAAAAGATTAAAAAATGATATTAGAGAAGAGGTTTTTGAATTATCAAAAAGTGAAATTATAGATAAAAAAGATATTCAGCCTGGTTTGTTTGATGATACGGAAGAAAATGAAACTGGAGAATATTATTTTGATATTCGAATTTATGATATAGGGGAAAAAGATAATTTAGAGATTCTTTCAAATGGTGCAAAGCTAAAGAGTGCAGCGCAATTCAGATCCGTATTTAAGAATTTTCAAGGAATGAGGATTTCTAAGAATGGTTTTGGTGTAAAACCTTATGGAGATGAAGTCGAAGATTGGATAGGCCTTTCAAAAGCCAGAGTACAAGATCCTGGTAAAAATGTCAATACTAATCAGATTCTAGGATATGTATTCTTCTATTCACCTGAAAACGATAAGCTTGAAGAAAAAACTAACAGAGAAGGTTTTCTAGAAAATAAAGCATTTCAACAGGTTAAAGTAACTATGCAAGGGATTTTTTCTTTACTTGGTAAAAAAAGGTATAATTATAGACTTTTACAAGGGTTAGGCAGAACCCCTACTAGTAAGCATCAAAGACCTGATTTTGAAGAATATTTTAGTACCCTGCATAATCTTAATGCTGGACCTGAAGTAATAAAATATTCTCAAAAATTTATGAATGATGTGACAACGTCAATGGATAATATTGAAGAATCTCTTTCATTCTCAGAAAGATTAGCTTCACTGGGAAGCGGAATTGAACTGGTTTATCATGAAATGGCACAACCAATTGCTGGGCTAAGAACGACAAAATCGTCACTGGATTTAAAGAAAACAAAAGTTAATTCTGATGTTATGGATAATTTCGTAAAAGATATAAATAATCTCACTTATGCTACTGATGTGCTAACTGAATTAAGAAAATCTTTGAAGCCAGCAATAGGTAGGACTAGGAATAAAAAATTTATTCCTTCTAATACTTTTCTTAGAGTATGTAATCTTTATAAATCTGATATTGAAGAATGTAAAATATCAATAATTACTGATTCCAGATTTGAAAAATATGAAATTAATGATCTAGAATATGCATTTTGGATTGCATTTCTTAATATAGTTAATAATGCGGTTTATTGGATAAAAAAGACAGAAAGACCAGGTGAAATACGATTTAGTATGGAAAAAGATGCATTTATAATAAGTAACTCAGGACCATTTATTAATGAAGATCTAATTAATTATATTTTTGATTATGGAATTACTACTAGGTCTGAAAAAAATGCTACGGGATTGGGGCTTGCATTTACGCAAAGTATTCTTAGCCGAAATAATTGGAATATTTCAGCTGAAAACAGAGAAAATGGACCAGCATTTATTATTAAAAAAGAATTCAATGGATAGAAAAGGTGTAATAATTCATTTAGATAATGATCTAAAAGGGATTCTTCAGCCCTCTAAGGATTTATTTGATCAAATTGGTATCGAGATAGATTATATTATTTGTTCAACAAAAGAAGAATTTGAAAATTCTATTTTAGAACATAAAGATTTTGTAAAGGCATTAATATTTGATCTTTTAAGTGAGGAACCTACAGATGGGGAATTAAATCAAAAAGATGCTGAATTTCTTGAAAATGTTAGGGCAGGATTTGCAGCCTTTAATATTCCAATTTTTGTATATAGTGGATACCTTGAAGCTTTATCAGATCAGTTCGATAATTGTGGGACTGTTTTTAAAGTAGATAAAGATGAAGATTTTAAAGAAAAAATTATAGACAAGATAATTTTATTTTATGAATCCGGTTTTATTGATGTTTTCTGCCCTGGTGGTTTATTAGAAAAGCAAATACATATTGATTTGCATAATGCGTTTACTAAGCAATTTCTTCAAAATGATGAAATTGAAAAAATAATTAAAAACATCAACGGGACCAAGAACTTTCAGGAAACTTCTGAAAGAATAAAAAAAATTTTTAAAAGAATAGCTGTAAGAACATTGCTGTTTGAGCTGCTACTTCCTGAAGTTAATGAAGATGGACAGATAGTTGAAGAAACTGTAAGTAGTACTGAACACTACATAAGACGCATTGGGTCAATTCCGGTTTGGACAGGTGATATTTTTAGGAAAGAAAATACAGAGGAATTTATTTTTGTTCTGACTCCTAGGTGCAATGTTATTCGAAATAACTCTATTTTAGTTTGTCCTTTCGTTTGGAAAGAAATAATATCTAAAAAGGATAAAATTTCTAAAATGCTCCAGGCTGATCCTACTGTATCTGGATATGATAGACATTTACCACCTTCTCCCATTTTTGAAGGAGGAAAATTATCCTTATCAAAGTATTTCATGCTAGAAAAGACTGAATTATTAGCTAATTATTCACTAGTAATAACCTTAAGTGATGAGTTAACAAATGAAGTTTTAGGAAAATTCGGTGCTCATTTTTTTAGAACTGGTATAACACCATGGGACACAAATGAGCTTTCTGAAGAAATATTAGCTGAAAATGCCAAAAAATAACTGGACCTACGAAGAACATATTCTTGCTTTTAATCTATATTGTAAGATACCATTCACTAAAATTAATAGTAATTATGAGCCAATTAAAGAGCTTGCTTTGATAATTGGTAGAACAAACGGATCTGTAGCTATGAAATTGGCTAATTTTGCTAGGCTTGATCCTATTCAACAGGCTAGAAATGTTTCTGGTTTATCTCAAGGAGCAAAAGGTGAGGAGATAGTCTGGAATGAGTTTAATAATAATTGGGAGGGGCTTGTGTATAAAAGTGAACAGATACTTGCACAGTATAAAAATGATTCTCTTGAATATTCTTCTGATATTATAACAAGTGATCTTCCTCCTCCAGGTAAAGACCGAGATGCGCTTATTAAGATGCGGGTTAACCAATCATTTTTTAGGAGAGCGGTAATTGCATCATATAACTTTAAATGCTGTATTACAAATATTGCAATTCCTGAATTGCTAATTGCAGGACATATTGTTCCTTGGTCGGTAAAAATTGAGCATAGAACAAATCCAGCAAATGGCTTATGTCTAAATGCACTTCATGATAAGGCATTTGATAAAGGTTTAATGACTATAACACCGGATTACAAGATTAAATATTCTGAAAAGTTACTTACGGATATTCATACAACTGACTTTGAGAATTTTTTTTCTCCTTATCAAAATAAAAAGATTAGACTACCACAAAAATTTCATCCATTAACTGAATTTTTAGAATATCACAATTCTGAAATTTTTTTAAAATGAATGTGAGAATAATGGTTTAGAATTCAAAGGGTATAATTATTGAACTTTAGTCCCCCTTTTGATCCCCTAAAAATCAAAATCCCCTGAAAATCAAATGATTTCAAGGGATTTTTGTACCCAGGACCGGGATCGAACCGGTACTCCTAAGAACTGGTGTTTGAGACCAGCGCGTCTACCAATTCCGCCACCTGGGCTTGATGTTTACTTCAAACGTAATGTTTGTTTCAAATTGGTGTGCAAATATAGGAACTTTTTTCAATGTTCAAAAGCTTTTTTGAAGATTTTTTTTAAAAACTAAGTTCCAGACCATCGTAGGCAAGATGCATTCCGGCCGGAAGCTGCTTATCTTCAATGTCATGCAGTCCCAGATGATGACTGATATGGGTTAACAATAATTTTTTAGGTTGTAATTCTTCATAGAGCCTTATTACATCGGGAAGAATAAAATGAGCCGGATGCGGGTCAAATTTTCTGATGCAGTTTAAAATCAGAACCTCTAAGTTCTTCAGTTTTTCTTTTTCAGTTTCCGAAATAAAACCGGCATCGGTAATATAAGCCAAATTTTTAAACTTATATCCGAATACGCTGATCTTATAATGAATGACTTCAATGGGAGTAATCTCCGTATCCAGAACCGTAAACGGTTTGTTTTCAATTTCGTGAAGTTCAAAAGCCGGAGCTCCGGGATATCTCACATCTGCGAAAGCATAAGGGAAACGTTTTTTGATTTCATGGGCGACTCTCTGATAGCAGTAAAGGGGAACATCTTTTCCGGTTTTAAAAATCAGCGGACGCATATCATCAAGTCCGATAACATGGTCGTTATGTTCATGGGTGATTAATGCTATATCTACGTGTTGCTCGTGGTTTATAAGCATTTGCTGTCTGAAGTCGGGACCACAGTCGATGAGTATCTTTTTATTTTCCTCCGTAGTTACCATTACGGAAGAGCGTAAGCGTTTGTCTTTGGGATTTTCGGAAGTACACACTTCACATGTACAGCCTATAACGGGTACACCTTGGGAAGTACCGGTTCCTAAAAATTTCAACTTCATTTTGTTTTGAGGTTGGTTTAATTTTGGTAAATTTACAAAAAATTTAATGTCCTAATGTATCAGAAACTAACTCCTAAACAAAAAGCATTAACAATTAATCTAGATCCTACTATTTATGGTACTTTCGCAGAAATTGGAGCAGGGCAGGAGACTGTTCGTCATTTTTTTAGAGCAGGGGGAGCTTCCGGTACGATTGCTAAGGCAATGTCTGCTTATGACAAAGATTTTAGTGATGCCATCTACGGAAAAGAAGTAAAAAACAGGTATGTTACCCAAAACAGACTTCGAAAAATGCTCCGCTATGAAGTAGCGTTAATTGAAGAACGAATTTCAAGGGATAATAATCCGGACAGAAAATTCTTTTCCTATGCTAATACCGTTACCACTATCAACTTCGACAAGACCGTAAAAGGCCATGGCTGGGTTGGAATTCGTTTTCAGACTAAAGAAAATGAGGATTACAACGAAATCGTAATCCACGTGAAGTTTAAAGAAAATGATGCCACCCTGCAGCAGGAGACTTTAGGGAATCTCGGGGTCAACCTTATCTTCGGAGCATTTAATTATTATGACAATCCAAGAACATTGGTAGAGTCTTTATATGATGATGTGGCAAAAGATAATCTGGAAATTGATATGATTGATTTCAGCGGGCCGGCTTTTGCTTATGTAGATAACAGACTGATGTCACTTCAGCTTGTGAAAAACGGAATGACAGATGCCGTGATCTTCAATTCTCAGGGGAATAATATGCTTCCTGCCGATGTATTGTATAAGAAAAATATCTTTGCAGTAAGAGGAAGCTTCAGACCGGTAACAAAGGTGAATATCGACATGCTGAAAAACGGTATGGATATGTTTTTTAAGGATGCAATCTGCACTCACGAAGAAACGGAAGTCCTTATTGAAATTACGATTTCCAATCTGAGAGCAGACGGCGATATTGATGAAAGAGATTTCCTGGATAGGGTAGATATCCTTGGTAAACTGGGATATACTGTTATTATTTCAAACTTCTCGGAATACTACAGACTTATCGATTATTTTGCTTCCTACACCAGTGGTAACATCGGGGTTGCTATGGGAGTAAATAACCTGTTGATGGTATTCGATGAAAAATATTATAAAAATTTATCAGGAGGTATTCTTGAAGCGTTCGGTAAATTCTTCAGAAACGGAATGATGGTGTATCTGTATCCTTATAAAGATCCTGAAACACACCAGCTATTAGATTCTTCTAATCTTAAGGTAGAGGAAAATCTAAAAGAACTGTATAAATATTTCAAACACAACAATCGTATTGTAGATATTACCAATTATAATCCTGAGTTCCTGGAAATCTACTCAAGAGAAATACTGAGAAAAATTGCATGTTGTGTTAAAGGCTGGGAAACTCAGGTTCCCGAAGGTGTTGCAGAAATGATTAAAGAGCGCGGAATGTTCGGATATAAAGAAGAGCTTTCCCTAAAACAATTCTCTTAAAAATATATATAATGTCAGAATTAAAGAAAAGACTTTCCTCAATTCTCGAAAGTCCTAAACATAATACAGAAGAAAAACTTGAAAAAGTTTGCCACCTGCTGGACCAGGAAATTTCTTATTTCAACTGGACAGGGTTCTATTTTAAGAACGGAGATAAAGACGAGCTGATCTTAGGTCCTTATGTTGGAGCTCCAACAGATCATACGATTATTCCTTACGGAAAAGGAATTTGTGGTCAGGTTGCGGTTTCCAATGAGACATTCGTTGTTCCGGATGTACATGAAGAAAGCAATTATCTGAGTTGTTCCATTGATACCAAAGCTGAGATTGTAGTACCTATCTTTAAAGACGGGAAAAACATCGGTCAGATTGATATCGATTCTCATACTATTGATCCTTTTACGACTGAGGATCGTGAATTACTGGAATGGCTTTGTAATGAAGTATCCAAGATTTTATAATTGAGATTCAATAAGAATAAAAAACTCCGGCTTTATAGTCGGAGTTTTTATTTTTTTGGGAATATAATGCTTTCTGATTTTATTCTACAGGGTGATTAGTCGTAATGACGAATAGGATTAAAGGTTCATTACCCGTGTTTTCAATTGAATGATAGCCTATAGAGCTGATGGCTGTAATATCTCCTTTCTGAAGCATTTTTTTACGGATCGGGCCTTCTGTTCCGGTTCTTTCACGGTATTCTCCGGTTCCGTGTACAACGACATACAATTCCTCTTCATTTCTTTCATTATGTGTGTGAAATCCGGATTCGTCACCTTTGTTCAGTAAAACCATATACGCTGCAAGGCGATTATTGGCAAGTTCATTCTGATTAAACATTTGTATCATATGTACGGTTCCGTTGCCTCCATACATATTTTCCCGCTTATCTATGCGTGTGAAATTTCTTTCTTCTCTTTCAAATGGCATGACATAGAGATGAATATATTTTGAAACTTCCCGTATGATGTGATCGAATTCTGCTCCTTCAGATAATATAACTGTTCCAGACATGGGTTAAAGATTAATATAAATACACTTCAATGTACCGAAAATTATATAATCATACAAATAAGGTTTTCTTTTTTAATTCAGTTATTCAACGTCGGGATTTGCTGCCGGGCCCGGTAAAAAATCAGCTTTGCTGAATCCGATGAATTTCAGCGAGAAGATCTTTAAAATAATTCCCGCATTTCGCAATATGTGTTCCGTACCAGGAAAACGCTTCACCATCCACGATTATGATCTTTTTATCAGGATAAAAGCCGCTCAGTTCCTCAATATGTTTTTCTTTAAAAGGAAAAGGTTCGGAAGAAAGCATAATAACATCAGCATCTGCGAGATCTTCAGGGATAATCTGAGGATAGCGGGTTTGATCTTTAAAAATATTTTCAAAACCTATCTCAGTTAATATCCGGTGAATAAAAGTATCGGAACCTATTGTCATATATGGGTTTTTCCAAATAAGATAAGCCGCTTTTATACTGGTGTTAAGTTTGGATTGATTCAGGATATCGTAGATTTTCAGATTGAAATGCTGTGCTCTTTCCTCCTGATTAAGAATTTTTCCAAGATTTTTGACAAGATAATAATTATCTTCAATGGTTTCGATATTGGAGACAATCACTTTGAAGTCTTCCATTAAAGTTTCTACCTGCTCTTTCACATTCTCTTCTTTGTTGGCAAGAATAAGATCAGGTTTTAATGCCTTTATTTTATCAATATTGATATTTTTGGTTCCTCCGATGACTGGTACATGTTTTACCTGATCCTGAGGATGAATACAGAATTTTGTCCTTCCGACGATTTCGTGTTCATTAGTAAGTCCTAGGTCAAATAAAGCCTCTGTGATAGAGGGTACAAGAGAAACTATTTTCATATCGGCATGTTAGATGATGCCTAAAATTACAAAAGTTTTCCGGTTAAGAAAAGCCCGGCTACCGTAAAATAAATGATAAGCCCGGTAACATCTACCAATGTTGCTACAAACGGAGCAGAGGAAGTAGCAGGGTCTAATTTTAATTTCTTTAAAACAAACGGAATCATAGAACCAGATAGAGTTCCCCATAATACAATAGCAATTAAGGAAACAGATACACTTAATCCTACATAAGGCCAGTATTCACCGTAATTGAAAAGACCCACTTTTTGCCATAACATAATTCTGACAAATCCGATGATTCCCAGAATAGTACCCAGGCAAATACCGGAAATAATTTCCTTTTTCATCACATACCACCAGTCTTTAAGACTGATTTCCTGAAGAGCCATGGCACGGATAATAAGCGTTGCGGCCTGAGAGCCGGAATTTCCGCCACTGGAAATAATCAATGGTACAAATAAGGCAAGTACGACAGCTTTTTCAATTTCTTTATCGAAATATCCCATTGCGGAAGCGGTCAACATTTCGGAAACGAATAAGATGATCAGCCAGGTTGCTCTTTTCTTGATCATTTCAGTCCATGAAGTTTGGGTATAAGGAAGGTCTAATGCTTCCAATCCCCCGAATTTCTGGATATCTTCCGTATTCTGCTGCTCAATCTGGTCAAGAATGTCATCAATGGTTACGATACCTACCAGAACACCGGCTTCCGTAATGATGGGAAGAGCGCCACGGTCGTATTTTTCAAAATAAGTGACTGCATCTTCTTTCGATGTCGTTGTGGTGATGGCTACGAAATGGTTGTCTGTAATATCGGAAACCAGGGTGTCTTCTTCGGCAAGAAGCAGCGTTCCGATAGCAAGGTCATCAATCAGGCGGTTTCTTTCGTCTACTACATATAAGTAGTTCATGGTTTCCACCTTTCTTCCTACCTTTTTGATTTGCTGAAGGCAGCGCTTTACCGTCCATTCCTTACGGATCTGGATGTAGTAAGGTGTCATCAGACGGGCGATAGACTCTGAATTATAACCCAGAAGTTTCAGTGCAATTCTTCTTTCCTGTGGGTTAAGGTGATTAATCGAATATTTGATCAGTTCATCCGGGAAATCTTCAAAAAGGGCTGTCCTGTCATCCGGAGTCATGGCATTCAGAATCTCAGAAACTTCATCGCTTCCGATACTTCTGATGGTATCCTCCTGGAAATCAGGGTCAAGATGAGAGAATACTTCTGCTTTGTATTCTTTCGGAACTTTCAAAAATGCGAGTAGCCTCTCATCAGCAGGAAGTTCGCTGAGAGTTTCGGCAATATCGGCAGGATTAAAGATAAGTTCGTCTCTAGAATTCAAAACGTGAAATTTTTTGGATATGCAAAAATAATTTAAATTTTTCAGACTGGGTAATAAAGTGGCAAAATTAAGGATTAATTAAAATGTCAACGCGTAGGGTAGTGTACTTAATCTAAAGAGAAACACCTGCTTATGCAGGTGTCAAAAATTAAATTTAAAATTCCAATATTCTATTAAATTGGTTCACATTCTGACGTCGGGATGTAGGTGCAAACATTCCCGGTACAGCATTGGTAAGGACCGCAATCTGCATTATCACCGCATTTTTTGATTCCGCTGCCTTTAATTTCTTTTTGCTGTTGTCTGTCTAATTTTTTAAGATTTGTTTTCATGGCTTATCATTAAAAAGTAAAACTAAAATTATTCTTCCATGCAGGCATATTCCATACAGACATTTCTGCAGCACGCCCCATAGATACAGTCATTGTTTGAAGTACAGCCTCTTATCGGGCCACCTCCGTTAATTCGTTTTGTCGTCTCTCTGTTGAGTTTCTTTAGATTTTTCATATAATTTTAACGATTAATGTTGAATTAAAAATAATAAATATTTTTATAATTATTCAATTTATGGTGAAAATATTTTACTTATAATCAGTTATTTATTGAATTTATTTCAATCGTTTGTAAAAAAACACCTGTGAAAACAGGTGTCAGAATGTATTTGGGTTGAATGTTCTATTGCAGGGGACATCTTTGTGGACTGCAAATACCTTCACAACACCATCCCACAGTACATGGTATTCTGTCACTGCATCTTCCGATTGCTCCGCCGTTAATTTGCTTTGCAGCTTCTCTGCTGAGTTTCTTTAAATTTTTCATATGATTTAGATTTAATGTAGAACTAAAATAATAAATATTTTTCAATTATTCATTTTGTGGTGAAAATATTTTACTGAAAATCAGTGTTTTATTAATTGTTTTCGTTTTAAAACCAAAAACACCCATGAAAAAAAAGGTGTCAATATATGTATATGCTAATGAAAAATAGACAAAAAGAAGAGGTGAGAAATGATAATCAGCCAGCTCTTATCTGTGATAAGAGATTTTGTTCAGTGAATGAGAAGATTCAATACAAAACATGATATTACACTACAGTTCCGTTTCTGCTGGCTTGAGTTTTCTCAGTTTTTTAATCATATCTCTGATTGCACCCTCGGTTCCTATTTTAACGGAATTAACTGTAGAGCCTAATAGACGCATATTTTTACGATAGGTATCATAATCTGTTTCCGTGACGAAACTCCCATCAGCTCCGAAAAGTTTCATACTTACAACAACCTGGTTGGAGAAAACATATTTTCCGATACCTACTTTGAAATATCTTACCTTGGAAACTATCGCAAAATCGGCATCGTTATTAGAGCAGTAATCCATGATCGTTTTTTTGTCTACACTATCGAATGCAACCTGCACTTCAGCTCTGAGCATTTTATTTCTTCTTCCGCTGAAATTATCAGAAACAGCATCGAAGAATGCATTGTTGGTGGGCTCTTTTATTTCGTCGATATCAGGCTCCACCTCAGGATTGAAGTAGAGAACTTTTTTTATTCTATCGTCAGCGTTTTTCTGTGCTTTTACCGAAGTAATGCTAACGAATAAAAAACTGATAATTGCTGTAAAAAGTATAATTTTTCTCATTTGCTAATTGAATGCAAAATTACTGCCTTTTCATTGGATTGCATAAAAATTATTAAGAAATTTTTAACATTTTTTTCTATCAAATTTGATTTATGAAATCAATAATGTTTGCAGAATCAAAAAATAGTCGTAATTTTGCACCCGTTACATAATAATCATTAAACAATATTGGAATGTACTTAACAACAGACAAAAAGCAGGAAATTTTCGCAAAACACGGAAAATCTGCACAAGACACAGGGAGTGCTGAAGGACAAATCGCTCTTTTCACTTTCAGAATCAACCACCTTTCTGCTCACTTAAAGAGTAACCACAAAGATTTCGCAACTGAAAAGTCTTTGGTGAAATTGGTAGGTAAAAGAAAAAGATTACTAGATTACCTTAAGAATAAAGATATCGCAAGATATAGAGCGATCATCGCTGAACTAGGTTTAAGAAAATAATCTATAAAGATTTTCAAAAACAAGGCAACTTCGAAAGAAGTTGCTTTTTTTGTTGTATTATCCTGATCGAAAAAGAAAGGCTTTAAAAAACTCGTCATTTTAAAACGCTGGTCTGTTGAAAACTCATTTTACTTTCGAAAGAATGGGTATTGCTTATGGTAGAGGATGGTATATCTGCGATTTGACGGAATGTACATCATTCCGACAGTTATCGGGTCTTCTTACCAATTTTCCCCAAATGTGTGTTCTGAAAGCTGTCTGGATATTTTAATCCATATCCTAAGATTCGGTCAAAAGCAGAATGTGAAAATAAAATAGCACCTATCATTTGTAAATAGGGCAGAGATAATACCACTCCTGCAAGATAAATGATGACAGCATTCCCAAAATGATGAAACAGATTGTAGAAGAATGCTCCTGTTTTATTATTAATAGTATATCCCAGCATAGAAATATCCGGAGCCAGAAAGAGAGCTATAAACCACCACCAGGAGAGTCCTGTTTGTGCAAAAGCAAAAATTCCTAATAGTAAAAACGCTGCATATTCAAGCTTTAACTGAGTCTTCATCGGAATAAGGTGTAAGTGATTATGTAAGGTAAGTCGGGTTGATCAGAAGAAAGTTACATGGGATGGCAATGATAAAAATAATGTTTTAAAAAATATGCGGATCATTAATCTAATAATGCCGTTTTCCATTCATTAAATTTATCTGTATAGTGTATAAAGTAATATATTTTTCCTAAGATACCTGCAATAAAAAGGCTGTCTCCTTTTGAAGACAGCCTTGTTTTTTATTAAATCGTATTTAATGACCGGATTTAGATTCTGTAGTTTCTACATGGCTGAGATATTTGGTGCAGTAAGCTCCGAATATCAGGATGACCAGATAACAGAAAACAGGAATAATAAATGAATGCTGTACTCCAAAATGATCGGCAAGATATCCCTGGAAAATAGGAACGATAGCTCCTCCAAGAATAGCCATTACAACAAGAGATGAACCCTGGCTGGTATATTTTCCAAGCCCTGAGATAGCCAGTGTATAAATATTGGAGAACATAATAGAGTTGAAAATCCCGATTCCTAAAATACTGTACATTGCCAGTTCGCCATGGTTTACCATGGCCGAAATCAGTAAAAGAACATTGACCGCTGCAAAAATAGACAGTGTTCTTGCCGGAGCGGCTTTACCAACAAAGAATGCAACAAAATTAAGAACAATAAATACAAGGAAAAAGCTGATCTGAGAAAAACTAAGATTGACAATGCTGAAAATCACAAGGAATACAGCGGCTGCCGCGCCCAGCATATAAATAGCCTTTTTTCCCTGACTTAATGCCTGGTTTAAGGAAATTGCCCCTAAGAAACGACCTATCATCGCTCCACCCCAATATAAGGAAAGGTAATTTTTACTGATAATTTCATTGAAGCCCATAATCTGTGGCTGCTCTAAAAAGCTGATAATAAAACTTCCTACTGCCACTTCACCTCCTACGTAACAGAACATGGCAAATACTCCGAATTTCAGATGACTGAATTCAAGAGCTCCCCAGCCTTTTACAATTTCTTCCTCTTCCATCTGGAATGAAGGGAGTTTTACTCTGGAAATTAATAAGGCAACCAACAGTAAAATTCCGGCAAAAATCAGATAAGGAATTCTTGTGGCTACCGCACTGAATGAACCGTCAGGAGAGGAGAAAAATTCAAAGATCAGATGTCCTCCCAATACCGGAGCAATGGTAGTCCCGAACGCATTAAAAGCCTGGGTCATATTCAGACGGCTGGATGCTGATTCTTCACTTCCCAGAAGTGAAACATACGCATTGGCAGTAATCTGTAATACGGTAAAGCCTAACCCCAGAATAAATAAAGCGCCAAGAAACAACGGGTAATAAGAAAATGTAGCCGCCGGATAGAACAGTATACAGCCAAATGCTGCCAGAAATATCCCAAACAATATTCCTTTTTTATAACCGGCTTTATTAATAGGGTCTCCTTTGGTAATGGAAATCATAAAATAAATCAGGGACCCGATAAAGTACGCTCCGAAAAAACAGAACTGTACCAGCATGGATTCGAAAAAGGTCAGATTGAAAAGTTGTTTCAGATAAGGGATCAGAATGTCATTCATACACGTGATGAATCCCCACATAAAAAACAGCAGGGTGATGGTAATCAACGGAACCGTATAATTCCTGCTTTGTAATTGTACTTCTTTATTAGTCATATTCATTTATTTATTTTAGAAAGAGCTGTAAAAACTCCCTCTGTGAATAAGGATGCTACCTTATTTTTTTGCCTGCAGCATATTATTTTTGTGAAGTTAGGCAAATATAGGAATCAATCAATGTTTTTCCAATTGTTTTGACGATTCATGTAGTAATAAATCTATATTGGATACACTAAAAATATTATTTTCTTTTTTTGGGACAATAATACAAAAACATGCTGATTTTTTATCATAATTTTTAGGAAAACAATTTTTATTTCGATAAATGCTAAATCAGATTCAATATATGATCCTGTTTTTTGAATCTTTATTAAAATTTTTAAGTGATATTTTGTAATTTGACACCTTATTTGTACAGACGAAAATTTAATATATCATTATTATACATTACCTTTGCATACGAAAATTTAAAGAGTTTAAATATTAATCATACTCAATACGGAGTATAAAGAAGTAAATTTATGAGTGTACCTCAAGCGTTTATAGAAACGATTACCCTTGCAGACGGCAGGGAAATCACTATTGAAACCGGGAAGCTGGCTAAGCAGGCAGACGGATCCGTGGTGGTTAAATGTGGTGGAACAATGCTTTTAGCAACTGTTGTAGCCAATAAAGAAGCAAATCCTGGAGTAGACTTTTTACCACTAACTGTGGACTACAGAGAAAAGTTTTATGCAGGTGGAAGAATTCCCGGGAATTTCTTCCGTAGAGAAGCAAAGCCTTCTGATGATGAAGTTCTTACCATGAGATTGGTGGACAGAGTATTACGTCCGCTTTTCCCTGAAGATTTCCATGCGGAAGTACAGGTAATGATTTCATTAATTTCTTACGATAAAGAAGTGATGCCTGAAGCATTGGCCGGTCTGGCAGCTTCTGCAGCAATCGCTATTACAGATATTCCTTTCGACGGACCAATGTCTGAAGCAAGAGTCGTAAGAATCGACGGACAACTGTCTGTTAACCCAAGTTATGAAAACCTGTTAAAAGCTGATATCGATATCATGGTGGGAGCTACTAAAGACTCCATCGTAATGGTAGAAGGTGAAATGAAGGAGATTTCTGAGCAGGAAATGCTTGAAGCTATCAACTTCGGTCACGTTGAGATCAAAAAGCAAATCGAAGCTCAGGAGAGATTAGCCGCTAAAGTGGGTAAATCTTTCCCTAAGAGAGAATACAGCCACGAAGATCACGACGAGGAGATTCGTGAAAAAGTATGGAAAGACTGCTATGACAAAGTATATGAAGTGGCAAGAACTCCATCAAATAAAGAAGAAAGAGGAGATAAATTCAAAGCAATTCGTGAAGAGTTTTTAGCTCAATATGCTGAAAACGAAGAAGAATTAGCAAGAGTGACTCCTTTCGTTAAAGTATATTACCATGACGTAGAGAAAGAAGCTATGCGTCAGATGATTCTTGAAGACAATATCCGTCTTGATGGTCGTGATCCACAAACGATCCGTCCAATCTGGTCAGAAATCGATTACCTTCCGGGAGCTCACGGTTCGGCTGTGTTCACAAGAGGAGAGACTCAGTCTTTAACAGCAGTAACTTTAGGTTCTGTGAAAGATGCAAACATGATCGACAGCGTAATTACGCAACACGACGAAAGATTCTTCCTACACTACAACTTCCCTCCATTCTCAACAGGTGAAGCAAGACCTTTAAGAGGTACTTCAAGAAGAGAAGTAGGACACGGAAACTTAGCTCAGAGAGCATTAGCTGCGGTTATTCCTGCAGAAAATCCATATACCATCAGAATCGTTTCTGATATCCTTGAATCTAACGGTTCTTCTTCAATGGCAACTGTTTGTGCGGGTACATTAGCATTGATGGACGCAGGGGTTCAGATTACAAAACCGGTTTCTGGTATTGCAATGGGACTAATTACTGATACAAAATCAGGTAAATTTACCGTACTTTCTGATATCTTAGGAGATGAAGATCACCTTGGAGATATGGACTTTAAAGTAACAGGTACTGCAGATGGTATCACTGCTTGTCAGATGGATATCAAAATCCAGGGACTTTCTATGGACATCATGGAGAAAGCTTTGATGCAGGCTAAAGACGGAAGATTACACATCTTAAATAAAATCACTGAAACAATTTCTACACCAAGAACAGACGTGAAACCTCACGCTCCGAAGATGGTAGTAATGGAGATTTCTAAAGACTTCATTGGTGCAGTAATCGGGCCTGGTGGAAAAATTATTCAACAATTACAAAAAGACACTGAAACTGTTATTGCTATCGAAGAGATCGGAGAAATCGGACGTATCGAAATTGCAGGAACAGACAGAGAAAAGATCAATGCTGCTATTGCTAAGATCAATGAAATTACTTTCGTACCGGTTGTAGGTGAAGTTTACAAAGGTAAAGTAGTGAAAGTAATGGATTTCGGAGCTTTCGTTGCTATAGCTAAAGGAACAGAAGGTCTTCTTCACATTTCGGAAATCGAATGGGCTCGTTTAGACAAAGTTCCTTATGCTGAAGGTGATGAAGTAGAAGTTAAATTTATGGGTTATGATGACCGTAAGAAAATGAAGCTTTCCCGTAAAGTTCTTTTACCAAGACCTCCAAGACCTGAAGGACAAGGAAGACCTGAAGGACAAGGAAGACCTGAAGGACAGGGAAGACCTGAGGGCCAAAGAAGACCAGACGGTCAAAGAAGACCGGAAGGACAAAAGCCACAAGGTGAAAAACCTGCAGCTAACCAGGAACCTTCTGCTGAAGCTTAAGAACCATTCTTATAGATAAAAAAATCCCTCAATTTTGAGGGATTTTTTGTTTTTTGCTACGGCTACAAGAATAGATTTATTCTATGCTACTATTTGGTAATCGTGAATTTGCGGCAATTAAAAAGATCTATATACTATTCTCAACTCATCTGTATGATCTGAGAAATCAAAATAACTTTAGTGGAGAAACATTTGAATACAATTTTTAAATAGCTTTGTTTCATAAAATAAACTCATCATGGCTTACAATACTGAATTAGCAGACAGGGTTCGTGAATGGCTTGCCCGGGCGGATGATATCCGGGTGGAAGAAAAGAAAATGTTCGGCGGACTGGCATTTCTGGTGAATGATAAAATGTGCATCAATATCAGTCACGACAATCTGATGTGCCGTTTTAATCCCGAAAAGGAAGAAGAAGTAGCTGAAAGAAAGGGATTTCTTCCTATGATCATGAGAGGAAAGCAATTAAAAGAATATTGTTATGTAGAACCTATCGGTTTTAAGAAATCTGAGGATTTTGAGTATTGGATGAGTATTTGCCTGGAGTATAACAAAATTGCCAAGGCTTCAAAGAAGAAGTAGGTTTGAGTGCTAGAGTGGGAGGTTACTGTTGTGGTTTCCCACTATTATTACTCATTATTTATTACTTATTGTTTATGATCTCCGTATAGTTTTTCTCTTATTTCGATCAGGATTTTGGTTGTTTTCTCCAAATCAGGAGAATTGGAGAGATCAGAGATAGAATGATGATGCTCTATGGAGGTAATCAAATCTTCAGCTTTTTGTATCACTGCTTCATAGGGCCAGTTTCCAGTCTTAATATCAAGCAGCTCATCCCGGTTTTCTACACGGATCTGGAGAGTATTGGTTTTAAAGATCTGCTCACAGGATTGCAGCAAACGGACGGTGTGCATCATATTCTTACTGTCGTAGTTCTGTCCATGCATTTGGTTGACATTATACCGCTCTTCATTGCGTTCCTCTACCCATTTCCAATATTCCCTGTAATCTTTACAGTAAGTGGAGTAGGCATCCAGGTTGCAGAACAGATAAGCTTCCGGTTTTTTCTCCTTCGAAACAGAAGATACGGAAACCTGATTAGCTTCTTCATGCTGAATAATTCCTTTATAACCCAATGTCTGGAAATCATCGTAAAATAAAGCAAACATTCCTTTGGTATGATCAATGCTTGTTAAACCGCATTTTTCCTGAACTTTTCCATTTTCCAACAGCCATTTTTTCAGAGGAACAGAACCTTGTCCATCCAGAATAAAGCAGAAGTCAAGAACAGATTTTCTTTCCTTCTCCACGGGATTTAATGTCTTTTTATTAAGACCTTTTGCCTTTCTGATCTGAGACACAGCATATCCGGCAAAGGTATCTTTGCATAGTTTAGAGAGGAAGTCTTCCGCTTTCAACAGATCCATCAGCGGGTGCTTATACAGAATACAATCTTCCGGACTTGCCAGAACTTCAAGTATATTGGGATTATTCTTTTGCAAAAGTTCCACGAACCTTCCGATTTCATAATAGGTAATATCATTCGTTTCATTGGAAATCTGAGGAATATAATTTAGTCCAAAGAAATCTTCTTTCGGAAGATAATATACCCCACGGATATCTGTATCCGAAGTTTCAGTAGCTAATCCGAAGGCGCGGCTTCCGGAGACGGCTTCAAAAAGAAGGAGATTTTTATCTTTTAAGTCTGGTATTGTCATGTATAATGCCGGAAACAGAGTCAGATTAAATATTTTGCTCCGTTTCCTAAGATATTTAATTGATGATTCAGATGTTTATTTACACCCCTTCTGTTGATTGTTCAAGCTCACGGGCTGACTGCAGGAATTCTTCCACATCCATTTCTTTAAAGAAAAGCAATCCATGAGTGGCCCGGAGCCGTGGACTGTCATTATCATAGAAATAAGGCTTTCCTAATATCAGCTGGGCAGCCTGGAGCTGTTCTACCCAGGTTTGTATGGAAAGATGGCTGAACTTTCCGTTATAGCGGTAGCTTGGGAAAGAAGCATTCACCTGGCTCAGATAACTATTGGTAAAACTTTCATCCATTGTACTCATTGCATTCAGTGATACCGGGAAAATATGAGTGACATCAGCTGCATTGAACTGATACCATACATTTCTGTAACCCCATATTTTAAGCCTGGAGAGATCTTTTTCTTTACTCCATTCCCGAACGGCTGCCGCAATGGCCTGTAATACTTTATAATGGGTATCAGGCCCGCTTCCTTCAGGATCAAATGCCAAACTTATTACCGTAGGGTTGATTGTTCTGAGCTCTTGCAGAATCGGGAATACATCTCTCTCTCTATTGGGTTTTTCAGTGAAAATAGCTCCGGTGTAAAAGCCAAGCCTCAGATGGGATACATTTTTTGTTCTGACCCCAAAATGAGCCCATACAAGTTCTTCCTCATATTCCCGGATCATTCCTTTTAAAATCTGAATCTTTGACTCCGGATTTTGTCCGTCATAACTGGATTGGATAACTGAAATAATTTCAATGATTCTTTCCTTTAATTCCTGTTTTGATTTCAGGTTCCAAAGCTCGGTAATATTCCTAACCATTCTGTGAGATACTGCTCTTGATCTTTCAGTTGTATTTTCAGAGGCAATATTGATGAGGTAATGATAAACATCCTTATCTCGTTTGTTTTTATATCCGGTTTCAAAAAAGTCGGGATAATTAAGCATTTCTACTTCTCCTTTTTCAATAAAAGAAAGCGTATCACTAAGGATTTCCGTTAAAAATTTATTGGTCACGGCTGTAAATCCTGATGTCAGTACGGAATAATGAGATTCATTAGTCTCATTACGGGACTGATAGTGAATGTAGGGTAACAGCCCCAGCGAAATATCATCATGGTGTGGCCCTGTATGATAAAAAACTTCATGAGTAAGCTGTTCCGTGCCCTTTTTTATCTTATTTGTAATGGAGGTGATTACAGACTCTGTCGTATTCTCATTAAGCCCGGGAATTAACCGGGTATACTGATCGGATTGCAGATCTTCCAGGGTAAGATGTTCAGCATATTTGTTGAGCTTTTGAGTCAGCTGCATGACTGCCTTATCTGTTTTTTCCTGAGACCAGTTTCCCGATTGGTAATAATCATCAATGAAATCATTAAGCATACTTGCTGCTCCGAGGGTAATATAAAATCTGCTGTTCGGAAGTTTTGAAAGAACGGATGCAGGGTATAGATTAGAGGGTGGAAGTTCCAAAGCATTTTTTATCATGGGAGCTTTGGCTTCTCCTGCTGCAAAAATAATGGCTACGGCATCTTTTTTATAGGTGATGGTTTCAAGTCCTATGGTAATTACAAGTCGTTCTCTGGAAATTTCAATTCCTCCAAGATCACCTGCAGCTACGGCTTGTGTTTCAAAATTTGTAGAAGTCAGGCGGGTCGTTGAAAAAGGATCGGAACCTTTGATATTGAAGGCAATATGTCCATCCGGCCCAATTCCTCCAAGAAAGAAACCGATTCCTCCCAGGTTGCGGATTTTTTGCTCATATTCCGAACACCAGTTATCAATGAGGAAAATAGATTCTTTCTGTAATTTTTCAAAAGAAGTCTTTGGCTCATAATATCTTAATTCAAGATTTACCTTGTGGTCGGGAAAAACTTCTTCAAAACTTTTTCCTTCAGCCAGAGGAATTTCATCACAATTGATCAGGATAGCATTTTCCCGTTTCAGTCCTAATCCCTCGATATAATATTTATTGACATAATGGTAGAAGCTATTGGCCTGAGATGATTTAATAGGGTAAAATTCATCAATCTGCACAAAATGAAGATCAGCCAAGGAGGGTTTGTAATTTCCTAAATGATGTTTTTTTCTAAGTTCAGTAATGTCCTCTTTTTCCCAGTTTTCAAGGATGTGCTTCGTCCAGTAAATAAAATATTCCGGAGTTTTTCCTGTAGGTAGACTGATAACTCCGTTGGGATTTTCAGATACCCATTCCAGAAACCGAAAGGCTGTCAGCATTCCTAAATTAGGAAAATTATCAACAGCAATATAAGGGATGTTGGTTTTGCTGTTTCTTGAAAGATCTGTTACAAATGATTGTTCTACCGGCGTGAAGTTTTTGTTTTCCATTGTATATTTTTTGATAAGGCAATTTAAAGGTATAATAAATTATTCATTTACAATACCATCTCTGATGGTACTTCAGAATAAATAATAGTTAAAAAATAAAATGCCAATTTGAGATAAAAATATAAATCTTAACAAATTAGAAGGGAGTAAGACAGGTTCGTACTCGAAAGAAGATGAAGCTTTTATTGTTTAATTCCTGAACGGTCATTTTTTTTAAAATTGAAAAAGCTCCGGAAAGGCTCAGCTTTCCAGAGCTTTGATATAATGAAATACTTTATCACTCCATCCATTAATTTCTGCAGTCCAGTTTCCGGTTTTTATCCCGTGGGTATGGGTAGAAATATCAATGATATAAGAGGTTTTATAAGGTGATGTATCCGGTTTTTTATCAGAACCATAATACGCATCAATGTCCTGACTATCGGAAATAACGACCAGTCTTTCGGTATCCTGTGCATAGCCTTGATTTTTCAGCCATTCACATAACTGATGGGTAAATATACCGCCACCGCCTAATTCAGTATAAATCTTTCTGTAGCTATCAAATAAACGGAGACCTTTCCCTTGATTCCAGATCATATGTTTTCCTTTTCTCTCTCCGTCATTACCTGCCGTAAATACCAGAATCAGATCTTCAAAGATATAGGAACCTGCGGCTGCCATAGCAAATGCAAGATCCATTCTTGAAAATTTTGAATGAGAAGATGTGACCTGTCCCATACTTCCTGATACATCAATAGCAAGAATCGTTTTTCCTTTTATTTTTTCACCTGCAAAACAATTTTTCATAGCTCTGTCGATATCTTCTGTATATTCACTGGCATTTCTCTGGGCAGCCAGAAAATTAAGAGGTGTTAACCAGTGGCTTCTGACCTGTGAAATAGCCGTGCTGATATTTTCTTTTGATAATCCCGCTTCGGTCATATTTCTAAGATTTCTCAGAATCGCCAGTGCGCCCAGACTTTTTTCAGAAATCATCCTTTCAAAGGTTTCCTTTTTACCGGCACCCTGAGATAAGGCTGTTTCCCATGTGTTGGCTGGCTGTAAGGTATTTGCTACAAGATCTTTCAACGCTTTTTCATTTTTATCTGTAGGTTTTGGATGAACCATGTTGACAACATCTATCAGTGATAATGCCATATTAGTCTTTTTATATTTAGAAATCTGATATTCATCATACTGGTCAAATGCTTTTGCCAGACCTTTTTTGATAGGCTTAGACATTTTATAAGAACCATTTCTCACTTTCAGCATCTGAAGCAGATCTATGGTCATATCCGGTCTGTTGGCAATTTTTGCAATAGCCTCCTTAACAGAAATACCATGAATTTCGTGTGCGAGAATAAGCAACCATAACGGAGTATGTCTTAATTTTTGCTCAAAACGACATTCTATAGCCAGTTGAATAATTTTTTCACCATCTACTTTATAACACAGATCTTCTATCTGCTTCATAATATCATCAGCAGACTGGTAATAATCAGATTCAAAAAGAAGATTGGCCAGGGTCACTCTTCTTAGTAATTCATAGTCGGAATATTGTCCGGCATTATCTGTCAATTTTCCGGCAATAAAGCCGAAGCCGAACCCAGTTTTTTTTGTGTTAAATTTTGACATTGCTTTAGTTTTTTACATTCATAAAAGAAGCGGTTAAAAACTGATTAAGGTGTTTTTTGTGTGAATCGAAGTAACCTAAATCTCACACCGCTTCAATAGGGAGGCTGGCCGGACTCGAACCGGCGTCCCACGGCTAACATGCGAAGTAACTTTATCATCACACCTGTATCACACAGATTAAAACCTAATAAAGTATTTTTACGTTGCTCTAACCAACTGAGCTACAGCCTCCATTTTGATAATGCAAAGTAAATAACGTGGTACGCAGTCTTTTTGCGTAGATTGAGAAATATTTACTTTAAAAAAAAATAACCGGCAAATAAGTTTGCCGGTTTTATATTTCTCATTATATATTCTTTAACTTTAAAGGGCTACTATTTTTCTAAAAACCCTTTCCATTTCTGTTTTATCAGCCTTACTTCCTTTAAGGTTCTTTGATCTTTCCTCGTTTTCAGCGATTGTTTTCTCAAGAAATCCAAAAAGTTTCCAGTCATTCGGATGATAATAACTTTCTCCTTTGGTAGCTTTTAAGGTGACAAGATCTTCTATTGTTGCTTTGGTTTCAGCATCCACTAAAACAAGCAATTCACTGAACAATACCGGTGGAACAGTTTCTTTCTCTATGATCCATTTTCCGGTCAGTGTAGTTCGGAGGCAATAAAAATAACTTTTTAATTTCACCTCATCCGCTCTACAGGCTTCCAGATATTTTTTGCTCATACTTAAATAATGATAAGAAACGGCTATCGGAGAAAAACACGCATCGGCTAAAGGCCCGAAAAGCGCGGTAAACCTTGTGTTTTCTTTATAAACGATAGGAGAGTAGAACCAGCTTAGTAATGCGGCATTCGATTTCAGCAGAAGATGGAAAGTCTTCCTCAGGTCCCAGCCGGAACCATCCAGATCATCCTCTGTCATGAATTCGATGGTTTCATCCTTATCCCATGGTGAAAGATACCAGTCCTTTTCATGGCGGTATATGAATCGTATATCATAATCACTGTCTGGAGACGCAAAATCCCATGCACGGCTTCCGGATTCAACGGCAAGTAGTACTTCTATACCCCTTGCGGTTTCCACTTCTTTTATCTTTTCTACTATTTTTGATGTCATTGTGTTCAATTTTATAATGCAAAGTAAATTGGATGGTGCGCAATGTTCTTACGTAGGTTTTTTGAGTTTGAGAGTGATAAGTTCAAAGTTTAATGTTTAATGTTTAATGTTGGCGGGCATTAATAGGCTCAATATCTAAAATCCGGGATTTTTGTCTCTCATCTCTTCATCCATTACCCAGAATATCCCTTATTTTACTAATATTGCACTTTCTCTATTTAACATAACTACTTTATATCCATGTTGACAACAGAATTACAGCATAAAATTGATTGTAAAACAAAACCTTTAGGGGCATTAGGACATTTGGAACATCTTGCACACAAAATAGGAATGGTTCAAAATACAACTTCTCCAAAGCTTTCAAATCCTCACCTGGTGGTTTTTGCTGCCGATCACGGGATTGCAACGGCAGGAGTAAGTGCCTATCCACAGGAGGTAACCTATCAGATGGTAATGAATTTCCTGGGTGGAGGGGCTGCTATTAATGTGTTTTGCAGGCAGCATGGTATTGACATTAAAATTGTGGATGCAGGAGTCAACTTTGATTTTCCGGCCGGACTGGACTTAATTGATAAAAAGGTTAGAAAATCCAGTCGTAATATGCTGGAAGAACCGGCTATGACTCCAGATGAATATCAGCTGGCTTTGCAAAACGGGAATTCGATAGTTGCTGAAATTGTAAAAACAGGATGTAATATCATTGGATTTGGCGAAATGGGAATCGGAAATACATCTGCTTCTTCACTGATGATGAGTAAATTATTTGATCTGCCGGTTAAAAGCTGTATAGGACGCGGAACAGGTATAAATGATGATCAGTTACAGAATAAAATCAATGTTTTAACGCAGACAATAGAAAAATATCCGGAGATTAAGGATGTGGATGAAATTGCCCGGACATTTGGAGGATTAGAAATTGTCCAGATGATAGGAGCTATGGAAGAGGCTTTTCGTCAGAATATGCTGATTATGGTTGATGGATTTATTGCTACCGTTGCCGTTGCCACTGCCTGGATAAAGAATCCTGACATTCTGAACAATTGTATCTTCTGCCATATGAGTGATGAAAAAGCACATCTTCAGCTGCTGGAAGTAATGGAGCAAAAAGCTTTGTTACACCTGAATTTACGCTTAGGAGAAGGAACAGGCTGTGCGTTGGCATATCCGCTTATTCAAAGCGCGGTAAATTTCCTGAATGAAATGTCCAGTTTTGAAGATGCTCATGTTTCAAATAAAGAATAAATGAAGACCCTAAAGAATGAATTGATTTACTTAGCGACAGCGCTGATGTTTTTCACCAGAATTCCAGTTCCGTTTACCATTCCGTATTCCGGTGAGATCATGAATAAATCTCAGAAATATTTTGCCTGGGTCGGGTTGTTGGTAGGAATAATTAATGCAATGATCCTTTATCTTTCTACGTTGCTTTTTAATCTGGAAATAGGTATTGTTGTTATGATGATTTCCAGTGTTTTACTGACCGGTGCTTTTCATGAGGATGGCTTTACAGATATGTGTGACAGTTTCGGGGGCGGATACGGAAAGGAGAAAATCTTAACCATTATGAAAGACAGCAGAGTAGGAGCCTACGGTACGATCGGAATTATTTTATTATTTGCTTTAAAATTTTTCAGCATTCAGGCTTTGGGAACGGTTGATTTAACGAAAACTCTGGCCGTTATTATACTCGCACATTCTTCAAGTCGTTTTATTTCCGGAACCATGATTTATACCCATCAGTACGTAACGGACATTGATGTAAGCAAGTCAAAACCTCTGGCAAATAAACCATTGGATGGAATAGCTTTACTGGTTGGCTTTATCAGTGTTTTTATAGCTTTCACCCTGATTCCGGACTGGCGTTTGATTTTTGCCTTTGCTTTGGCTTATATTGGTAAAATATATTTGGGATGGTATTTTAAAAAGCACATCGGAGGCTATACCGGAGATTGTCTGGGAGCGGTTCAGCAGGTGTGTGAAGTTTTATTTTATTTAGGAACAATGATCGTATGGAAATTCATCTGATCCGTCATACCGCAGTAGAAAATCCTGAAAATCTATGTTATGGATTTGCAGAAATGCCTTTACGGAAGGAATATGCAGGAGATTTCAAAAAATTAAATCTGACCGGGGATTTTGACCTTGTCATTTCAAGCCCTTCTCAGCGCTGCAGACTTCTTGCAGCATTTGTAAGCCCGGATTATACAACTGATGAAAGAATTCGGGAGATGAATTTTGGAAACTGGGAACTGAAGAAATGGACAGATATCCCGGAAGAAGAAATCAATCCCTGGTACGAAGACTTTATCAATATAAAAGCTTCCGGTGGTGAAAACCTTCTTGAAATGAAGGCCCGTGTACTTGATTTCTGGGATGAACTGACGGCTAAAAAAGATACTGAAAAGGTTCTTATTATTGCCCATGCCGGAGTAATCCGTCTGGTTCTGCAGGCTGTATTACAATTTCCATTGGAGAATATGTTCAATATTCAGATTGATTACGGAAAAAAAGTGATTATTGAAGGTAAGGAGGATTACTTTTTTATTAAAACAGTGAATGTTTGATACATATTTAATGTAAAAAATAAATCCGCATTTTCTTTGAAATTTATGAGAGATAAAATTGCTTGCTAGAAGAAAAACGCCATTCAAAAATTTTGAACAGCGTATTTTTATTTAAAAACTTTAATGAAGCTGTCTTTTTCCAGATCTTCCAGTGAAAAATCAAAATCTGCTTCCGTTTTTTCTGTAACAATCTCTGCTCCCAGCTCTTTGATCAATTCATTAAAGGAGACCGCTCCATACCATTGCTGATACAATGCACTTGTTGCCATTGCAGATACCTCTGTATTTCCTGAAACATGAGAATGACCCGCTCCGAAATTCAACAGTACGAAACATTGCTTTTCGTTTTTTGTAACCAGCATTCCCAGAATCATTTGTTTCTGAACAGAGTTGCATCTGGCTTCAGCAAAGAGATTGTTAGGATTCATCATATAGTCGTAGGAAATACTATCTCCTTTTCCGATCACAATCTTATATCCACAGTTGACATCTCCGCTGAAGACGTTGTTCATAACAAGTGTTGGTGCACAATGCCCTTTATTGGCGTAAAGATATTCAACGGCACCATGAGGGGCCGATGTCATATCTCCGGAGTACATCAGCTGTCCGTTACCGTGATTATAGGCCGCATTCCAACCTATTTTTCCTTCGATATTCAATCCTGAAAGGTCAAGGTCACGGGCACCCCACCGATCTTCCCAATAGATACCTACGGCCAGTCTTTCGCCATAAAAGCGGGTTCCGGTAGGAATATTTCCCACAAACATTTTTTCAGAAGTAGGCAATGCAAATTCTACATTCTTTGGAAAATAGAATTTCTTTCCGGAAAGGTTTTCATATTTCAGTTTCAGAAAATCTAAAATAAAATCATAGTTGAGTTGACTCACGTAAGTTTCCTTCCCCTTTTTCACCCAGGATTTTCCGTTTCGGACTCTGTACACAAAAGTATCCTGACCATACATTCTGGAGTAACATGCTGACAATGCTTTAAATAACGCAAACGGTGTCGCATTTTCCAGCCAATGCCAATCGCTGTTTTCCAATAATGTATTGGTAGCATCGTTCAACGGATTTGATATCAGTGGTTTATGATGTGTCTTGGACAGTTTTGAAATTGTATTGATCGCTTTGGGGGCTCTGTTTTTATACGCAAGAAATAACGGTTTAAATCTGTTGAAAATTTCAGCCATTTTTTCCATTCCAAAGCTGTCAAACAGATAAGTCGGATTGAATTTACTTTGTTTAATTAATTCAATTAAATCATCGTTTTTGATTAAAAGCGTTGTATGAGTTGTTTTGTAAATCACATAACGGAAAAACTCAACAGGATTTTCAGGGTAGATTTCATAGAGATCCGCTATTTTTATAACAGCTTCTTTATTTCTGATATTTTCTTTTCCTGTAAAATCATATTCCAGCTCCGTATGTAAAATAAAAAGCAGATCATCAATAGTTTCTTCTTTTAAGGCAATGCCTGATCTTAAAAGAGAAAGACATTTTTCCTGCATATCCTCTACCGTGTATGCTTTGATGACTTTAAAAATCATCTTCATATCCGGAACATTTAATATCTCATCCGGAATATAAATTTCATTTTGAAAATCGCTTCCGTATGTTGAAATATAATGATTGATCTGTTCAAAAAATAAATCAATTCTTGGAGTGTTTTTTATTTTCTCCCAGGATTTATGAAAGGTTTTATTCAAATCATTTCCATTTAATTTTTCCTTTGCATAATAAGAAATGATCTCTTTTTTTGCCCATAAAGCATCTGGTTCAATAATAAAACCATGATCAGAGATAAATGGCTTTTCATCTGATTTTCTAGCCAATACAGCGTTGAATAATTGTAATGTTTTCATTGTTTTTAGTTTAAAAAATAAGTGAGGAGTAGATTCATTAAAAGTGAAGGTGTATAGGAACTCCTTTTACCTATAATTTATAAAAAGCGGGGAGTAATTTATCCAAAAAATATAGGAACTCCCTTTGCCTTATAATTTGTAAAAAGCGGAAAGTAATTCTAACATATAGGAACTTTCTGTGCTTAGTTTTTTAACGAATGAAAATGAATAGAATAATATAGGCATTTTCATCGTATTGAGGAGCAGACAGGGCTCGAACCTGTGACACACAATTGGGATTCATAGGAACTTTATTTTGCCTGCAGCGAAAAGTAATTTTGTTGCTCTACCATCTGAGCTACTGCTCCTGCCATTATGAGAAAAGTTTTCATGAACCTTACAGGCTTTTATACCTGCAAGGCTGGTTATTCGTTTTTTTGAAAACCTGCTCGGTTTGTTATTAAAATTATGCTTTTTTGTATTTTTTCTTTTTCTTCCATGGTGCATTTTTCTGAACGTCACCTGCCATGATACATCCGTAAGGCATCACTTCATCCAGTACTTCACAAAGGCCATATTCTTCAATCTGGGCTCTCACATTGGCAGCACTTTTATAAGCGCTTGGCAGCTCGGAAATATCAATTTCATTGGAATAGAACCGGATATCCAGTCCTGCCGTTTCCTCATTGAAAATCTCTTCCGTGGTTTTATGTGCCATGGATTTTTTATGCTGACTTCTGCTGAAATTTCTTCCTGCTCCGTGTGGCGCAAAGCCAAGATTTCTTTCAGTTGTTTTTCCCTGAACAATTAATACCGGTTCAGCCATATTCAGCGGAATCAGTCTTGGCCCTGTGATATCAGGCATAAACTTATCATCCAGTGGAGTTGCTCCTTTTGCATGATAGAACAGATCTCCATCTTTGAAAACAAAATTATGTTCATTCCAATATCTGTTTTCTTTCTCTATTTCCAGTTTGTTCAATACAGCATCATGAATATTCGTATGGTTTTCCTTCGTCCATGTTCTTATCAACTGAAGAGCTTCCCAATATGATTTTCCTTCTTCAGTTTCATAAGGAATCCATGCATTCTCTTTTAATGTTTCTGGAGAAATATCCTGTCGGAAACGGTTAGCTACCTTCATTCCTTTATCATATAATGCAGCACCCGGTGCTCTGGAACCATGGTGAGTAACCATCATGGTATTCCCTGTATTTTCAGACACTCCTACAAACAGAAAATGATTTCCGTCTCCCTGTGTTCCCATATGAGAACGGGCAATGCTGATCAGTTTTTCATCATTTAAGAAATCGTTTTCTCTGAAAGCATCCATTAATTCCTGAGACATAGGCATTTGCTCACCTCTGGGTCTTCCGCCATATCCGAAATGTGTTACAGAATGAGCCGCATCCAGTACATCTTTAGGATGCGCTTTCCCAAAATCTGTCAGCATTACGGAACAACAGATATCGGCACTATGGAATCCCGGGTGAATTGCATTTTGAGCAACCACAACACCACCTACCGGTATTTGTCCTTCGGGACCTGTAGGACAGGCATCGGGCATCAGAGCTCCGCCAACCAATGTCGGGGTTTTCATCAAAACTTTCATCGTTCGGATTACTTTTTCTACATTGTCATTTTCACTTTCATGTTCAGCCCTGATATTGATCACAAAATCCTTAGCCGTTTCATGAAGAGGAATAAAGTCCGGCTGTTTAAACTGCTCCAGATATTCTTTTATCTGAAATTCATTCAGATTATTTTCATTGATATAATGAAGAGCATCTTTAAACCATTTCGCAGGTCTGTACCCTAATTCGAGTAAGTGATTTCCGCTATATTCCATTTGTTTTTCATTTTGTTGATGCAAAGTAATTAACTTATTGCGCAATAGTTTTGCGTAGATTTATTTTTTTTAATTATTTTTACAAAATAAAAAGACCTTTTTTTAAAAGTGTTTTTGTATAAAAGAGTATAGTATTAAAAATCAACACGTATGAAACTGCTGGAACAACTAAAGCATTTCCCTGAAACCATACAGTTCAGTGAAGTTATTGCACATATCGACGAAAATTACAATTTTTTTCCTACCGCATTTAAAAACGGAAACATAAGAAATGAAGAAGGGCAGAATAATGGCTCATGTAAAATATTAGGTTTTGCCCTTTACCATGGATTAACCAGGGAACAAACACTTCCTCTCTTCGGTGAATTCTACAGAGAAGATGTTTTAAAACATCCTGACGGAACAGATCATCAGAATATCAGAAACTTTATGGAGTTCGGATGGAAGGAGGTCTCTTTTGAAGGTGATCCTCTTACAGAAAAATAATTTTCAGACAAAAAGGCAATAGTACAGCATACGGATTGCCTTTTTGCTATCTATAAAAAAAACTAAAATCATGTCGTCCAATAAAAATGCACTTATCCGCTATAAAACATTAGACAGGTGTCTGAAGAACAAATACAGGAGATTTACCCTGGAAGATCTTATTGATGAATGTTCTGAAGCTTTGTTTGAATTTGAGGGCAAAGAATCTTATGTCAGCAAAAGAACGGTTCAGCTTGATCTGCAGAATATGCGCAGTGAGAAATTCGGTTATGAAGCACCCATTGAAGTCTATGAACGAAAATATTACCGTTATAGCGATCCTGATTACAGTATCCATAATATTTCAGTAAATGAGAGTGACCTGAAAGCCATGAATAATGCCGTTCAGATCTTAAAGCAGTTCAAAGATTTTTCTATGTTCAAAGAAATGAACGGAGTTATTCAGAAACTGGAAGACTCTATTCATGCAACCAGTCAGAAGTCTATTATTCATCTGGATAAAAATGAGCAGTTGAAAGGATTGGAACATATTGATATTTTATATGAAAGTATTTCGAATAAGAAAGGGCTGAAAATCTTATATAAAAGTTTTACCGCAAGAGAGTCTAATCTGTTTACCGTGCATCCTCAGTTGTTAAAAGAGTTTAATAACCGCTGGTTTCTGATCTGTCTTTATAAAGGAAAAATGTACAATCTGGCACTCGATAGAATGGAAGAGATCGAAATCGATGAAACACTTCAGTATATCGATAAGGAGCTGGACGGAGATGATTATTTTAAAGATATTGTAGGCGTTACTGTTTCAGAATCTTTGGAGCCCAGAAATATTGTTTTTTGGGTGGATTCAGGAAATGCTCCCTATGTAAAGACAAAACCCTTGCATAAAAGCCAGGAGATCATTGATGAAGATCCTGAAGGAACATTGTTTAAAATCCGGGTTCAGATTAATTACGAGCTGGAAAGACTGCTGCTGGGTTTCGGAGAATCTTTAATTGTTCATAAACCCAGAAAATTACGAATGAAAATGGAAGAGAAGTTCAATGCAGGGAGTAAAAATTATCAGAATCTGATGGTTCCTGATGAAAATTAACGCATTTGTTGTTAAGGTAATCTGATCAACGTAAAAAATAATCAGCCCGCATTTATTTTTTATCTTGGCTTGGAAATTGCATTGATATATCAACAAAATCACCATATGAAATCAAGAATATTTAAAGCATTAATTGCAATTATAGCACCTCTGGCGATAGAATATATCGTAAAAAAAATATCTGAAAAAATAGATAAAAAAGAAGAAGAGAAAGAAAAAAAGCAGATTACTGCATCAACGTAAAAGTAGTTAGAATTTAAAATTGTTGAAAGAGACTGTCGTAGGATAACGTTCAGTCTCTTTTTTATGAATTTTTCCCTCGTATTGGGCTACACAAAATCGTAGATGCCGTTTTTCCAGCCCAATACCTTAGATGAATCCGCCTGAAGCCAGTTTTTCAGAATAGTGGCATATACCTTTCTGAAATCCTCAGTATAAATAAGATCTCCTTGATTAAGGTTTTGCAGATTCGGAAGAGCATTCAGAAGTCCTTTCTTTTTTAGATTTCCACTGATGAAAAACATTTGATTAGCTGTTCCGTGATCAGTACCATTGCTGGCATTCTGAGCGACACGGCGACCAAATTCAGAAAAAGTCATTAACAGGATATTATTGAACAAACCGTTACTTTTCATATCCGTTACGAAAGATTTTACGGCTTCATTAATGTCACTGAATAGTTTTTGCTGTCTGTCATTCTGATTGACATGAGTATCAAAACTTCCGACAGATAAATAGTAAACCTGAGTATTAATATCAGATTTTATCAGTGAAGCAACCGTTTTGAAATCTTTTCCCAGCTGAGAATTAGGATAGGTCTGCTCTGTCTTTTTGGCCTTGCTTTTTTCAAAAATATAACCGGCATTATTAATAGTAGAGCCCAATGTCTGATAAAGATAAGAGACGGTTTCATCATCGTGATGGTGATCGTACAGAGATTTAAAATATTTCTCCTGGCTGGTTTCGTACAATCTTTTTGGATCTTTGAACGCAAATGCTTTATTTTGATCTCCCTTAAGCGCAAGACTCAGCATGTCATCTACTTCCAAAGCCTGAGTAGGGTGTTCACAGCGATAGCATTCTTCATCTAAAAAACGGCCCAGCCAGCCTGTTTCCAGAAACTCATCACTTTTGCTTGCAGATTGCCAGATATCCATACTTCGGAAATGAGATTTGTCAGGATTGGGATAGCCGACATTGTTCATGACGGAAAGCTCTCCGCTATCAAAAAGTTCTTTAAAGTAAGAAAGCGAAGGGTTAATTCCTGCTTCATCAGTCAGAGACAGAGAATTCTGAATGGCCAGCGTTTTTCTTTCCCTGAAATAAATGTCATTTTTAGCCGGAATAATAGTGTTTAATCCGTCATTTCCCCCTGTAAACTGAAGAACAATCAGAATGTTCTGATGAGGGTTTAATGCCTCGTCCAATGTCATGGATTTTAGAAAACTAGGCATTAGCAGGGAAGCGGTTGCCAGTGAACTTATTTTGAGAAACTCTCTTCTTTTGATTAGCATAGTCTTGGATTTAGGGGATCGTTATAAAGTTTGTAGCTGAGGTTTTACATTAATTGATATTCAGGAGTTGACATCAGATTAATAACATTCATTTTGGTTGTTTTATCAGAGAAATTGCTGACCGTATTCATATCCAGGCTTTGCGGATTCTGAATCAGATAGTCTTCGCAGTTTTTATGAGCGAAAATCAGGTCTACCCGGTCCCAGTCTATGGTAATATTAGGGTTTTTAAATGCTTTATTTAAAGCATTTTCTTTGGATTTCATCCCCATATCAATATCATCATCCGGTCTTGGGCTGTATTCCAGTGGGCGCAGTCCGGACCAGATCTGCGGAACCTGAAGCCGCAGCATAAGGGTAGAACTGTCAATCCAGGATTTTCCATTGGGCCATCCTGCAACATTGGGTGGGTAAAGCAGCATCTGTCCTAATAATTTTTGATAAATGATGAGGTTTTCAGGATTTTGGATGTGCATCGGAAGTATCCGCATAATCCCGGCCATAAGTTCCACGGGCGACTTGATCCGGGTTCCGATATTTTTCGGATCATAGAACCACGAGCTGGAAAATATTTCTGTCATCAGCTTCTTAATATCATATCCTGAATGGTAAAAATTCGTACTTAATGTGCTGACGATGTCATGATCCACCTTTTCATTGACAAAAAATTTATACAGTTTAGTGGTAATAAATATCGCAGTGGCCTTTTGATCCAGAATAATATTCAGAACATCACTGCCGTCGAAATTTCCTGTTTTTCCTAAAAAAGTTTTAGAGCCTTCATCATGCAGGTTTTTTCTTTCTTTAAAATTCCCTTCTTTATCATAGCTCCATCCCGTAAATGCTCTGGCTCCTTCTCTTACATCCGTTTCAGTATAATTTCCTCTCCCCATGGTAAAGAGTTCCATTACCTCACGGGCAAAATTTTCATTGGGGTGGTCTTTTTTATTCTGCTGGTTGTTTAGAAAGTTCAGCATAGCAGGAGACTGGCTCACTTCAAAAAGGAGTGTCTTAAAATTTCCAAGGGCATTCTTGCGGATTGTATTTAAAAGTTGCCTGTTGAATTTTGGATTGACGACTCTTGATGCAAAATGCCCATGCCAGAAAAAAGCCATTTTCTCTCTAAGCTGCTCTTTGCTGTTAACCATTTTATCCAGAAAATTCAGGTTGAGTTCATTATTCTGATCCCTGTTGAGTTGTTGCATTTCCTTTTTCTTTTCTGCCGGAGCAGTGCTGTTCATATAATCTGCAGTGGGATCAATATCCGGAGTATCATAAGTGATTTCGGTAAAACCGTCTTCTTTAAATAATTCATTAATCAATGTTTTAATGTTTTTATTTTTCAAATCATTGATTTGATTAATTCCAATTCCGAACCCGGCACGCCAAAGAAGATGTTTGTTTTTTGATAATGAATCAGCCATTGTGAGAAGGTTTATTTTTTTGATGTATTTTGAATAAAAAGGTTAAAATAATAACGAGTTAAGGATTGTTAATATTATTTTCTTTTCATAAAGATACGGAGAGAAACAGTCTGATTATGAATCTATATAATAACAGGCAATCTTTGATAACGGACTAGGAGAGGAGTCAGCTTAAAGATGAATGTGTTTTCTGCCTCCGGAAGATTTTGAAACTTCCAATAAGTTAAGTGTAATTCACTTTTCGGAATGAATTTTTGATAATTTTTGTTAAACAAACATTTAAAAAATGTTAAAATTAATTCATTGTAAATCATTATTTTATGTATTTTTTGAATGTTAAAATAGAAAGAAAAGCTTTCCTTGGCATGATTTTTACATCTCACTTGCTTAGTAAAATTTAAAAATTAGAGTTATGAAAATGTTTAAACAGGCAATATTACTGGCTGGAATTTTAACAGCAGGAATAGCAAGCGCACAGGATTCTAAAATGAACAATATGATCAAAGTGGGCGCAAATGTTGGTTTAGCAGTTCCCTCAGATAACCTTTCTGCTGCCGTAGGCGTAGATGTGTCTTATCAGAATCTTATTACTCCAGGGTTTGGATTGGGTATTGCATCAGGATATACTCATTATTTCGCAAAAAACAATAACGGTTATAATAATAATGATGTAGGGGTGATCCCTGTAGCGGCATTGGTAAGAATCTATCCAAAACAAACCGGATTTTATTTCGGAACGGACTTAGGATACGGGTTCCTGGTTGGAGACAAGCAGGTAGCTTCCAATACGAATCTTGAGAGAGCAAGCGGAGGTTTCTACCTTAAACCGGAGATCGGATACCACAACAGAGACTGGAACTTCTTCGTACAATACCAGAAGGTTTTTGTAGGAACAAAAGGAGATTTGCCAGGTCAGGACTACAATGTGGGGAATATCGGTGTTGGATTCGGATATAATATTCCATTAGGAAAGTAGTTAGATTTATATATAAACAATTATTAACCAAACCTTTTCACTTTTGTGAGAAGGTTTTTTTCTTCTCTGCAGGATTTACAAAAACAATTGTTTATATTTGGTAAAATTTGAGGTTATGATTCTGAATCCAAAATTTCCGCTTTATTTACCAGGAGTAGAGAACAGTAATAATGATAATGTTTCCATCATTGGAGCAAGTCTCCGTGAAGACATCACAATCTTAGGCTATTTTGTTTCCAGTAACGGAGGTCTTGAGATAAAAATTCAAAATACATATTCAACTAAGGAATATGCTTCTTTTAATGAAATTCTGAAAAAATTTATTCAGGATAATCAACTTGAAAATGTAAAACGTTTGGGAATGGCTGTGCCGGGTCCGGTACTTGACGGAAAAAGCAATCCCGCAAGATTAGGCTGGAATCTGGATATTCAGGAATATACAAAAGATTTCGGGTTTGAAAAAGTAGAGATGCTTAATGACCTGGAAGCTTCTGCATACGGTATGGCTCTTCTGGAGGACAATGATCTTGAAGCGATTTATACAAGCGGTCATCTTGAAAAAGGAAATGTAGCGATCCTTGCTCCGGGAAATGGACTGGGAGAAGCCGGATATTTCTTTGACGGAAAATATTTAAGACCTTTCGCAACAGAGGGTGGGCATTCTGAGTTTTCACCAAGAACCAACGTAGAAGTAGAATTTTACCAGTTCTTAAATAATATCTATGGAATCGTAAGCTGGGAAAATGTCCTTTCCAAATCAGGTTTATTCAATATCTACAGGTTCTTAAGAGATGTAAAAAGACATCCGGAACCGGAATGGTTGGGAGAACGTCTTGCGGGTGGAAACTTCGCAGAAGAACTTTATAAAGCAGCTGTAGAAGATAATGTCCTGATCTGTAGAATTGCTCTGGATACTTTCCTTGAGTTTTTAGCAAGAGAAGCTAATAACCTTACATTAAAACTGAAGGCTACAGGAGGACTGCTGATTTCAGGAGATATTCCCCAAATGGTCAGAGAATATATCGATAAGGCCAAGTTCTACGAAAAATTCAAGATCAGTGATAAAATGGAAGGAATGTTAAAGAATATTCCGATCTATCTGGTCAAACAAAATCATACAGCATTAAAAGGAGTGGCATTATACACTGCTTATTATCAACAATAAAATAAAAAACTCCGGAGAAACCCGGAGTTTTTTTATGGATGATATTATTCATAAAAATAATTACTTTTCTTGATATACATCAATGAAATCTATCAGATAAGATGGCTACCTTTGTGATATCAAATAAGTAAATAACTTTATTCAATGAAAAAAATATTTTTATTAGCAGTGTTAGCTGGTGGTTTAGCTTTCGGACAGTCAAAGAAAGTAGTGGCGTCTGATGTTCACTGGTGGGGATATAAAGTAGCAAAATCTGAAGCAAGCTCTCATGACGGGACTGTGAAAGTAAAATCAGGTGATATGGTAATGAAAGGAAACCAATTAGTAGGCGGAAGCTTTGTATTGGATATGACTTCTATCAATTCTACTGACCTTTCAGGAGAATATCAGCAAAAATTAAACGGGCACCTTAAGAACGGAGACTTCTTTGAAGTTGAAAAATTCCCGACTGCAAGTTTCAAGATTACTTCTGTAAAGAAAAACAGCGATAAAATCTATAACTCATTAGTAACCGGTAATCTTACTGTAAAAGGTAAAACCAACCCGGTAACTTTCCCGGCAAAGATTTCTTACAGCAAAGGAGTGGTGAGCTTAGTATCAAACAAATTCTCTTTCGACAGACAGAAATTTGACGTAGCTTACAAATCTACTATGCAGGATGTTTTTGTGAAAGATGATATCGATATGCAGGTTAAGGTAACTGCTCAATAAATTAATCAAAAAAAGATTATTAAAAGTGTAGAAGTTCTACACTTTTTTTTATTTTTGTTGAATTGTAAATAAAAAAGAATGAAAAGATTACTATTGTTTGCTATGGTGTGCGCAAGCATATCATTTGTTTCTGCTCAAAAGAAATTTGATAAAGTTTCAAAAGTGACTTCATCAGAGATCAGATGGTGGGGCTATAAAGTTGTAAAAACAGAAGCTTCCTCCCACTCAGGGACTGTAAAGCTGAAAAGCGGAAAATTTAACTTTGATCATACGGTTTTGGTAGACGGAGAGTTTGTGATAGATATGAGAAGTATGATGGCAGGAGATGTTTCCGATGAAGATCAGATCAAGCTTACCAACGACCTGAAAAGCTCGAACTTTTTTGAAGTTAAAAAATTCCCGGTTGCCAAATTCCATTTGACGAAGATTATTCCTTTAGCAAACAACGAGTACAACTCTACGGTATACGGAGATGTTACTATTAAAGGGGTAAGAAAAACAATCTCTTTCCCTGCGAATGTATATGTTACTCAGTTCACAGTAGTGATTGAATCAGCTAAGTTTTCACTTAACAGAAAAGACTTTAAAGTATTCTATCAATCTTCCCTGAAAGATTATTTCATTAAAAACGAAATGGATATCCAGTTCAGAGTGTCCACAGAACAGCTGGATAACGAAAACAGAGTTCCTGTAAAGAAAAAGAAATAAGATTAAATATAACATTGATTTATAAAATGAGCGGTTTTTTGATAAACTGCTCATTTTTTTTGAAAAAGCTGTTAAATCAGGTCACGGGATCGAAAGCCGTGCCGTTCTTGTTAGAAAATAAGCCGGTTTCTTTGTGGTGAAGTTTGTGAAGGTTTGAACGTTTTTATTGCTGTATTTTTTATAAATTAGTCCTATGAAAATTTATATTGTAAGTGGCCTGGGAGCAGATTTTAAGGTGCTTGAAAGACTGGAGTTTCCCGAGAACTGTGAGCTGATTTTCATAGATTGGCTTATTCCTGAAAATAATGAATCCTTTGATCATTATGTCAAAAGAATGGCTGAAAAAGTAGATGATTCTGAACCGTTCTGTTTATTAGGATACTCTTTCGGAGGAATTATTGTGCAGGAAATTAATCAGCTGAAACCTGCCGAGAAAGTGGTGATTCTGGGAAGTATCAAATCAGATAAAGAAAAATCTAAATTTATCAAAACAGGAGAGGTTACTAAAATTCCTAGAATTCTTCCGGTAGGATTATTTAATGATAGGGCAACCCATGTTTATTCTGTCGTGAGAAAGCTTTTTGATCCAAGAAATCCGCGAATCTTACAATATTTCAAAGTACGTGATCCCTATTATCTGAAATGGTCCGTAGAAAAAGTGGCAGAATGGAAATTTGAAGAAAACCCCAATGTAATTCAGATTTTGGCAGATAAGGATATTGTTTTTCCAATTAAATATTCAAAACCTGATTATGTTATTAAAGGGGGATCTCATCTTTTTCCGGCTACCAAATATAAGGAGGTTTCTAAAATTTTAAAGGAGGTTTTTGCTGGTAAATGATATTTATTTTAAATTGACCCCTTTTTTTTTATGGGGTTTATTGTTTTTAAATAAGTTTATATTGGATTTATATTTAACTTTGATAGGGTAAATATAAATTTTATGAAAATAGGATTAAAATGGATTGTTTCGTTTTCAGTCATTACTTTAGTGGCGTTCGGAGGATTATTCTGGAATCCTGAAACGAGACTTCCTACGACCGGAAACTTTCTTACCGCAGATAAAATAGTAGGTGCCGATGTGGCCTGGATTCTCGCAGCAGCAGGTCTTGTTCTTCTGATGACACCCGGGCTTTCTTTTTTTTACGGCGGAATGGTGGGAAAGAAAAATGTGATCTCTACCATGTTGCAAAGTTTTATTGCACTAGGCGTCATCTCCATAGTATGGGTCGTTGTAGGATTCTCTCTGTCTTTTGGTGCATCTTTGGGGATCAGTATTCACGGAGAGCAGTATGGGATTATTGGAAATCCTTTTACTTATCCCTTTTTTAGCGGCGTGGAAAGTTTACCTCATAAACTGATGGCTCCTACCATTCCGTTCATTCTTTTTGCTTTGTTTCAGATGAAATTTGCTGTGATTACTCCAGCAATTATCACGGGTTCTTTTGCAGAGAGGGTGCGTTTTATTTCATACCTTTTATTCATCGTACTTTTCAGTATTTTTATCTATGCGCCGCTTTGTCATATGGTATGGCATCCGGACGGGCTTCTCAATAAATACTTTGGGGTAAAAGATTTTGCAGGAGGAACAGTAGTGCATATGAGTGCCGGCTTTGCTGCGCTTGCAGGAGCTTTAGTTTTAGGAAAGCGAAAGAATCCTCATCATCAGCCTTCCAATATAACCTATGTAATTTTGGGAACGGGAATGTTATGGTTTGGCTGGTTCGGATTCAATGCAGGCTCTGCACTTAGCGCTTCAGCATCAGCAGCAACAGCTTTTGGGACAACAACAATTGCTTCCGCTTCCGCCATGATGACATGGATCTTTTTCGAGAGGATTAACGGCAGGAGTGTATCAGCTTTAGGTGCCTGTATTGGTGCTGTGGTAGGATTGGTAGCCATTACTCCCGGATGTGGTTTCGTAAGTATTCAGGAAAGCCTTTTTATCGGATTTATTTCCGCCGTAGTTTCCAATCTACTGGTAAACTGGAAAACCATGAAAAAAATAGATGATACACTGGATGTTTTCGCCTGTCACGGTGTTGGAGGAATAATGGGAATGATTCTGACCGCTATATTTGCCCATGGAGAAAATGCCAGTTTACTTCATGGAGGAACAGAGGTTTTTCTTCATCATATGATGGCTTTGATTCTGGTTTCCGCCTTTACATTTTCGGGTTCATTCGTTTTATATAAAATAACGGATCTCCTCATCACATTACGGGTTTCGGAGGAATCTGAGAATAAAGGGCTTGATCTTTCGCAGCATGAAGAAAGTTTCAGTTGAGGAAAAACAATGCATAGAGTTGCCTGATTAAAACTAATGATGCTTCCGATTGAACATAGAGGATCAGATCCTCTTCAAAAATACTTACTTCATAGCGTATGAAAACTAAATAAATCTAAAGTTTTGCTATACTTTTATTAGGATTTATCATGTATCTTTGTTTTTGAGGAAAATGACGAATCATTTATGGAATCAATATCGGTTTTTGAAATTATTAAAGTTGGGATAGGTCCGTCCAGTTCGCATACGATGGGGCCATGGAATGCTGCATCTGCATTTATTAGGATTATTAAAAGAGAAAGGTCAATAGCTGAAGTTAAAGAAGTTTTTCTTGAATTTTTCGGTTCACTTGCTAAAACGGGGATCGGACACGGGACGGATATTGCGGGAATGCTGGGATTAAACGGGGAAGATTTTAAAACGATTAATACTTCTAAAATTGATGAGAAGATAGAACACATAAAAACGGCTCAGATCATTAATCTTGGCGGAGAAAAAGAAATTCCGTTTATCTACGGATATCATTTGGTTTTGAATATGCAGAAATCTCTTGATTTCCACCCTAATGGGATGATTTTCAGGGCGGTTTTTGAAGATGGAACAGAGCTTGTGCAGGATTTTTATTCTGTAGGCGGCGGCTTTATTGCCAGTCAGGAAAAAAACTCTATTGAAAAGCATTGTGTGCGTACCCTGTACCCTTGTCATAAAGCTTCCGATCTTGCAAAATATTGTCAGAAACTGGGCCTTAACAGAATCTCAGACCTTATTTTTATTAACGAAGAAAGCTGGAGAACTCAGGAAGAAACCAGAAAAGAGGCACTTTATATCTGGCAGCAGATCAAAGAATGTATTTATAAGGGAGTCAATAAAGAGGGAATTCTTCCCGGCGGGCTGAATGTTTCCCGAAGAGCAGCCGGAATCAACAGGAAGCTACTGGGAGATAAAATTTATAAAAATAAAGATGAATGGTTTCAGCAGGTAGTTGATGCTGAAGAAAATTTCACCAATATCAACAAATGGATTGCTTGTTTTGCACTGGCGGTAAATGAAGAAAACGCAAGCTTCGGAAGAATTATTACGGCACCTACCAATGGGGCAAGTGGTGTAATTCCGGCGGTGCTGATGTATTCTCAGGCTTTCACAGATTCAATCAGCGATGATGATATTATCCGTTTTCTTTTGGTTGCAGGAGAAATCGGTACTTTATTCAAAAAAAATGCAACCATTTCTGCAGCAATGGGAGGTTGTCAGGCAGAGATCGGTGTGTCATCGGCGATGGCTGCTGCAGGACTTACGGAGATCTTAGGAGGAAGCGTAGGTCAGGTGATGATGGCGGCAGAAATTGCCATGGAACATCATCTTGGATTAACCTGTGACCCGATCAAAGGGCTTGTGCAGATTCCGTGTATCGAAAGGAATACAATGGGAGCTATTAAAGCGATTACTGCGGCTAATATAGCGCTGGAAAGTGATCCGGCCAAGGCAAAAGTAAGCCTGGATGAAGTGATTCAGACCATGTGGGAAACAGCATTAGCTATGAGTGACCGTTTTAAGGAAACTTCTGAAGGAGGATTGGCCATTGCGGTAAATGTTCCGGAATGCTAGTTGAGCATACCTATTTAAAATATAAAAATCCTTAGATGCTGTCTAAGGATTTTTTATTCGGATTATTGCAGAACTATTACGAAGGGAAGTACTATCTTAAAATACCTCTGATTCTGTTTGCATTGGTGATCAGTTCTTCAAGGTATTCATAATTTTCCTTTTCCAGTGCGGATTTGAATTTCCTTAGTTGGGTAATATGTTCATTGAGGACATCCAGTACGTTTTCTTTATTCTGTTTAAAAATCGGGACCCACATTTCCGGATGAGATTTTGCCAAACGTACCGTACTGGAGAAACCGGAACTGGCAAGCTGGAAAATCGTTTCCTCTTCACGTTCTTTTTCCAGTACAGTATTAGCAAGAGCATATGAGGTAATATGGGAGATGTGAGAAATATAAGCGGTATGAATATCGTGATCTTCTGCGTTCATATAAATCATGTGCATATCCAGTGCATTGACTATCTGCTCAACAATACCCAAAGCGTCATCAGCGGATTCTTCCTTATTGCAGATCACCCCGGCCTTTCCTGAGAAACTCTCGGCGATGGCAGATTTCGGGCCGCTGTTTTCTGTACCCCACATCGGGTGGAAGGCTACAAATCTTGAACGTTTCGGGTGATCTTTCACAGCATTCACAATCCCTGCTTTGGTAGACCCGGCATCCATCACGGTCTGATGATCGGATACAAGATCTAAAACACCGGGTAATAATTTTCTGGCAGCATCTACCGGAATCGCTATAATGATCAGGTCAGCATTTTTTACTCCCTGTTCCAGATTGGCTTCAGCATCAATTATTTTCAGTTCCAGAGCTTCATTGATATGTTGCTGATCGTTATCAATTCCATAGATGAAGCTGGCAATCCCTTTTTCTCTTAATTTCAAAGCCATTGAACCTCCGATTAATCCTGCTCCTATAATACTTATTTTCATCTTTCTTAATATTTTAAAATAAAAAAACCTCGTCAAGGACGAGGTTTTAAGCTATGTTCATAAGAATCCCTATCCCAGATCTGAGTTAAAAATTCTATAATAATATGTTTCGTTGTTGAAATTCACAAGGCAAAGGTATAAAATATTTTTGAAGCTGGGGAAATTTCTTATAGAAATTATAGATTGATAAAATCTTAAATCTTTTACCTGTTTAATATGAATAGAAAAGTATTTTTATACTATCTGTTTTGGCTGAATCTTTACAAACATCAGATTAAGAGTGTGAAATTATTAAATGTAAATCCGGAAGAAGGTAGGTAAATACTATTAATTTTTGTCGTTCAGTTTTAGAAACCGGCGATAATAATCATCGAGATATAAAGAAAACTGCTCTTCAAAAGTCTGTTCTTCCCAGTCTTTGTTGATAATGACAGGGTTTTCTATGCGGAATAAGATTTCTTCACGTTCCTCAGGGGTCAGGTTTTCTGTTTTTTCCGGATCAGGTAAAGCCATACGGAAGGCCAGTACTTCGGCACCTTCTTCTTCCCACCATTCCATATTGAATTGGGAAATATCTTTTTGAGTGATATGATGTAATTCGGATTCCAGTTTATGATAAGCAGTGAGATCCCCATCCCCTGAAAGATCTGCGTATGCAGTATAATCAAGGATCAGTTTTAAAATCTTCGGATATCGGATTTCCGCTGTTTTTAAATCAGGTTCCAGGTCTGGTCTCAGATTCATTATATATTGGAATTTCGGATGATATTAATACGTTCTTCCACTTCTTTAATCTTATCGATCCAGTAGTTTATTCCTTCCTGATTGCTTACCGTTTGTTTAAAAGCTGTTCGGCTTACCGTCCATAATTCTGAGCCGTTCCTCTGGTATTCCAGTTCGCGTTCTTTTTTATTTTCAGGCTCGATCCTGTATCTCCAGAATACCAGTGAATGCATATATTCTGACCGTATTTTTTCGAGATAGGTAATAATAGCTTTGCGATCCTGGGGAATGTATCCCGGGCCGGAACATCCACAAGAATGGAAGGTAATTCCGACGGTATATAAATCTTTGATATGCGCCCATTTTTTGTGGTCGTTTTTGGCTGGTGATTCAAAATCCAGTCCCATATTAGCCATCAGGTTTCCACATTCGGGGCATTTGGCTTCCACAGAAGATATGGCGTCTCTGTCTACATCTTTCAGGACGCGGCGTTTAAAAGTTTTCTGGCAGTTAAAACAGGCATAATGACCTTTGTAAACCATCATGGCATATCGGCACATTGTATTGTATTTAAGTGGTTAGTTTTTTGGATTAAATGTGATCTGCAAAATTATGAATTTTTTGAAATATTTTACAGGAAGTTATTGGTTTTTAATTCTTAATAATCTTTTGTGTCATGGATTGTCTTCATTAAAGTTTAGCATTTTTTAATACATAAAATGATTACATATTAGGAGGTACTCAATTTACTAAAAAAAGTTTTTCGTTTTGATTTTACTGTTGTGTTTTGTGTAAATATTTAAAAATATGTTAAAATATATAGATTTAAGTGGTTTTTTCTGTGTTAAAAACTTTCATTTATAATGATAAGTGAAAATTGTATTTACGGTTATAATACGGATTATTTTTATGTGGAAAAAATTAAACCGGCAACATTGGGATGCTGCCGGTTTATATAGCCTATGTTATATAGAGATATCGCAACTTGGGATTTTAATAGCTCTGGTTTACTAGAACATAAACTGATAATGGACTGTGTGTCTAAGGGTTTGAAATAATTAAGGTTGAAGGAATATCTGACAACCAGAGACTTTTAGTATCAATCAGGTTTTTCCAGCTTTTACTGCTGATCAGCATCAGGTCCTGTGAATTAAGAAACTCCTTCTCAATTTTCTTTTCATTATACAGTGTGATGTGATTCGGAGCAACCTGTTCAATACTTCTGATCAGTTCTTTTACCTCAATATTATTACGGATCTGACCTGCTGCATCCAGAATGATTATCTGGGAATTATTATTGTTAATCAGTCTTTTGGCATATTCAAGAAGATAAAAGTCACTTAAATTAAAAATAGGAACAAATATTTTGTCTGCCGTATTAAAATCTTTATCCACCAGAACTCCAACAGGAATTGTAGCTTTATCCAGCACCTGAAGCGTCAGATCATCGAAAGGCGAAGTATTGAAAATATTTCCTTTTCCTTTAACTGTATTCAGTAGTTTTTCTGGATTAATGATTTTGGTCGTAAATCCAAGCAGTCTTCCAAGCAGGCTTCCTTCGTACATGGATTTTCCCAGCATAATCAGAAGGAGGTCATAATTTCCTTTATTGGTAATATGAGTAAGGTCGCTTTCAACATCAGTGGAAGCTTTGAAAAGAGTCGTCACTTCAAGTTCAAGCTCGTGGGAAGTTTCAATTACATTTTTGAATTGTTCCTTTTCAAAGTTTTCAATGTCAAAAGCATGCAGTTCATCCACAGGAGCAATGGTCATAGCCGTTACACTTTTGTTGCCATTCATTTTATGGGTGAAATTATCAGCAAGTCTCAAAAGTTTACTTCCTGACTTTGCGGTTTCAAAAGAAAGGAGAACGCGGTATTTTGCATCATGATCACCATGCTCATCTTCATCTTCTACCATAGATTTTTTTCCTTTAAAAAGGTAATTGATAAAGTCAAGACAAGGGCCGGTCATAAAGGTAGTGAATAAGGCCATAATCACAAGCATTGCAAAGAGCTCGGGACCTAAAACACCCAGGTCATACCCGATGTTAAGAACGATAAGCTCCGTAAGTCCTCTTGTATTCATTAAGGCGCCTATCGTGAGACTATCTTTCCAGCTTATTTTCAGGAATCTTGCAGTCAGTGCACTTCCTACAAATTTTCCGGTAACTGCGGTTAAAATAATCAGTCCCCCGATTTTCCAGAGATGTACATCATTCAGTAATCCGATCTGGGTTCTTAATCCGGTAAATACGAAGAACAGGGGAAGTAGTAAAACCAACGCCACATCTTCTACTTTTTCGATGAAAAGATTTCTGAATTTTACATTTTCCGGCATGATGGCTCCGGCCATAAAAGCTCCGAAAAGAGCGTGGATACCGATAACTTCCGTTGCATAGGAAGAGATAATTAATATCAGAAAGAAAATGGCGACCAATCCTTTATTGATAAATCCTTTTCCCTTTTGTAATTCTGCGATTCTGTTCAGAAAAGGTCTTACGGCTTTTATCATGATAAAAACATAAAGAATAGCCATTAAAATAACGAATACCGATCCTGAAAAAGATCCTGCTTTAACGACAGCAATTACGGCAGCTAGAATACACCATGCGGTAATATCATCAGCCGCCGCACAGGTAATAACAACGGTTCCGATTTTGGTTTTGTGAAGGTTCCGCTCCTGAACGATTCTTGCCAGAACAGGAAAAGCTGTAATACTCATGGCAATCGCGATAAACAGGGCAAACGAACTGAACTGGATTCCCTCCGGTGCGAATTCCTTATAAATGAAATAGGAGAGCCCGACTCCTAGTGCAAAAGGAATAATAATACTTGCATGGCTGATCACTACGGCATCGTGTGCTTTTTTTCTGAGAACGCTAAGATCCAGTTCCATTCCGACAATATACATGAAGAGAATAAGGCCGATCTGGCTTAAAAACTGTAAATTAGGTAATGATTCTTTCGGAAAAATAAACGCTGAAAGTTCCGGGAAATACAATCCGAAAAGGGAAGGCCCGAGAACAATACCTGCAATCATTTCACCAATTACGGAGGGTTGTTTCAGTTTGATACAAATCCATCCGAAGAGTTTCGCAACCAGAATAATCGTGACGATCTGAGCGAGAAGAAGTGCCAATGGATGGTGCAGATTGGTAAGAAATGAATCTGCGAAATTTTCCCACATGCTGGCTCCAGTATCTTTACTTGGAGTAATATTTTCTCCGATTTCAAGTGTTTTACCTTCAACAAAAAACCAGTACATAAGGCATGAGAAGAATGCAATTGTACTGATGTAAAAAATAATATTTTTATATTTCCCCAAATTCATGATTCCAATATTTTGATGCAAAGTTGATAAGAATATATTTATATTAAAATAGTCTTGTTTTTAAAATGTAATGAATGTTCTAAAAAATGTAATAAAAATCTATTTGAATGAATAGCCGATTCCTACTCCTATTTTCCATTTTCCATCCTGATCCGCCGTTTTGGTATTGTAATACACCGGAATCTGGAGAGCAATCTTTTTATAAATTATTGTCAGACCAGCTCCCAGACTAGGAGTGACGGGGCTGTTTTTGGTACTGATGACCGATCTTCTTTAATTCTGAGTGAAGGAAGCATTCCCAGTATAAATCTTATATTTTTACGGGTAAGGCTTATGTTGGGACCTGTAAAGTTGATAAAAGCACCATGATCCACATATCCGGCAACTGCTACTCCGTCGAAAAGATAGGCTTTGATCTTCGGATTTTCCTGAGAAAAGCATAAACCGGATATGAGAATTCCTGCAGCATACATAAAGTTTTTCATTATAAAATCAGTTAATTCACTGCAAAACTATGCGGATTGCAGGCTGAAAAAACAGAGTTGTAATGAAGGCTTGGTATTCTGTAATAAAACCGGAAAGTTTTGAAAAGTCTATTTTCCGAATAATTCCATTAAAGAGTTTTTGTAGGCTTCTCCGATCTGGAGTTTCAGAAAGGAGTGATCTTCCGTGGAAATAGTCGTGATGATTTCGTTGGTGGAAAATACTTTAATGGAAGCCAATGCAATGATTTCCTTTTTGTTGACCTGTGCAAAATCTTTAGCAGGAAGCATTTCCAGAAGGTTTTTGAAATTGAGATTTTTTAATACAATGGCTGTTCCGTCATTCAGAATAATATCTTTATCTCTGCTGTCGATCTCTGAAGTTTTAATATAAGCGATCTGATCTGTGAAAATAACGGTTTTCCCGATATTGGTATTCCATTCTATAAAGGATTTTTTAGGAGTGGTTTCTACCAGTTCTTTTGCTTTTTCGAAGGCCTGAATTAATCGTTCTTTTTTGATGGGTTTCCTTACATAATCCACTACATTAAGATCAAAAGCTTCAGCAGCGTATTCTTTATAGGCGGTGGTAAAGATTATTTTTTTAGAGTCTGAAATAAGTTCTGCCACCTGAAGCCCTGTCATTCCGGGCATTTCAATATCCAGAATACAGAGGTTACAGTCGATATTGTCTATTTCATTAAGAAAAATTTTAGGATCATTGAATGCTTTTACCACTTCTACCTGGTCAATTTGTTCACATAGAAGTTTTAAATAGCTGATCGCTAATAACTCATCATCCAGAATAACGCATTTTATCATAAAATTCTCTTAAGTTGATTTTTAATTCTGCAGTGAAGATCCCGTTTTTTGAACTTTTTTCCAGCTGATAGCAGGTACTGTAGATCATTTTAAGTCTTTGATCCAAAGACTGGCTTCCAAAACCGCTTTTTTCTTTTTCAAGAAGATTTTTTAAGGAAGATTTATTGCTGACCTTCATGGTGAAAACACCATTCTCAAGCTCCATAAAAATAGAAATAAAAGAATCCTGGGCTAGGAAATCAGTATGCTTAAATGCATTTTCAATAAGATCTACTGAAATGAGCGGAGCAAATACTTTTTCTTCGTATACGGAATCAGATTTATTGATTCTGGATTTGATTCTGAAATCGAAAAGAGGATTTATTTTAATCTTGTTGATCTCAATAAGGCTTAAAGCAAAATTCAGCTCTTCTTTCGGGCTGACATATTTATTGTTGCTTTCATATAAAATATAATCCAGGACATTGGCCAGTTTATCAAGAGACATATAAGTCTGATAAGCATGAGACTGTACTGAATTAAGAATGTTTTTGAATAAATGAGGATTCAGCTTAGTCCCGATATGTTCCAGCCGGACTTCATTGAGCCGTTGTTCAATGATTTTATTGGTTTCCGACAATTTGGTATTTCTATATTTCAGCTTCTGATGCTGGCTATAGAGGTAAATACTGGTGGTCAGAAAAAAGAAAATGGCAAAAACTCCAATGAATATCAGATAATCATGAATCATGTAGTAATTGCCTCCCATAATAGTAATTTATAATATAACTATTTAAGTTTTTTAAGACTTGTTACAGTCATTGTTTCTTCACACTTTTCAAAGGTGATCTCGTAGGCAGGATTTTTTTCAGGGTAAATGATAAGATAATCGGGACATGGTTTTTTCTGTGCATGGCTGCGGTCGAAATCTACCTTTCCGGTGGTAATGATGCTGTCTTTTATAAACTTTTCATCAATTTTGTAGGTATTCATTGCTGTTTTGGCTTCTTCAGAATATTTGAATTCTTTGGATAGCGTTTCAGCAATCACACGGCTGTTAGGTAAATAACCACTACAGCTGGCTCCTTTTTTATTTAGGATAAAAAATACGATCAACAGCCCCGGAATGAAGCCTATCGCATAAAATTTCAGTTTTTTCATTAGAAAATTAAAAGATTGATATCGTGGTACGTAAGTCCGAAACGGTCGCAGATAATCTTTTTGGTATGTCTTCCTTTATACATATACAAACTCTGCTTCATTTCATTTTTGCGGATCAGCATATTTTCAAAACCGCCTTCTTCATCATAATTCAGTATATAGGAAAGGAAGAAGTTAGAAATGGCTTTAGTCGTTGTTCTCGGCATTCTTGAGGTAAGGTTCGGAAGCCCGCAGTGAATAACTCCGTGTTTAATAACATAGGGGTCTTCCATAGTAGTCAGCTCAGAAGTTTCAATCACTTTACCGTTGTCTATCGTAATATCAATTATGACGCTGCCTTTTTTCATTTTCATAACCATATCTTCAGTAACGATAGGTGTCATATTTAATCTTGGAAGTGCCCCTATGACCACATCGGCCCGTCTTAAACTTTTGCTGAGTTCCTTAGGATCAATGATAGAAGTGGGAACACGGCTGTCAACCATTGTATGAAGTCTTCTTAACTTGGATAATGAATTGTCAAAAACCTTTACGCTGGCTCCCAAGCCAATTGCAGCTTTTGTGGCAAATTCGCCTACAATTCCGGCACCAAGGATCACTACTTCAGCAGGTCTTACACCTGTAATGCCACCAAGCATTAAGCCGTTGGATAAAGCCAGGAGTTCAGAAGCATATAAAATAGAAACCGTTCCTGCTATTTCACCGATGAGTCTTACCAGTGCCAGTTGCTTATATTCATCAACGATGAACTCAAAAGCTATAGCATTGATTTTTTTCTCTGCCAGTTTTAAGAAATATTCTTTATCCCTCAGATTGATTTGAAGTGCTGATACCAGATAAGTATTAGGCTTCATATACTCAATTTCATCTTCTGTGGGAGGGTTGATCTTTAAGATGAGGTCCTGTCCGAAAGCTTCTTTAGGATCACCGGTGATTTTCGCTCCGGACTCGGAATATTGTAAATCTGTAAAAAATGAACCTTCTCCGGCCCCTGATTCTATAATGATCTCATGACCATGTTCTACCAGCACCTGTACCGCGTCAGGAGTAATGCATGTTCTCCTTTCGTTCAGACAGGTTTCTTTAGGAATCCCAATACTGAATTGTTTTCCTTTTTTTATGACCTCCAATTTTTCCTCTTTCGGCATCAATTCTTCTTCTGTGAAAGGAGTAAAAATATTTGTACTCATCCTTAAATTAAATTATGTCTTACAGATTATATTTTTAATACTGAATTAAGAAGCAAAGATACATAATATTTACTCGAATGAAACCTCTCTGTTTTCACCGGTATTCATGATGCTCATTGTGTGGTAGTTGAGCCCGTAAAGCTCTTCTTCATATACTTCCGGCCATTCAATAATACATAGGAAAGAGTTGTCAAGATATTCTTCAATCCCGATATCATAGACTTCTCCGATGTTTTTTAAACGATAAAGATCAAAATGATATACTTTTCCTTTCGAAGTATTGTATTCGTTGACAATGGAGTAGGTAGGAGAGTTGACCTCATCCGTACTTCCAAGGTTTTTAAGTAAAAACTGGGTGAAAGTAGTCTTTCCGGCTCCGAGATTCCCCTTTAATAAAAGGATATGATGCTTTAATTCAGGAAGAATTGAGTCTACAACTTCCTGCCAGTCTTCGATTGTATGAATAGTGAATTGCATATACTGATTTGTGTACAAAAATAGTGAAATTTAGAGGAAAACGTAAGAGAGGAAAGAATAAAGAAATAAAGAAACAAGAGTCAAGAAATTAACGGGCAGAGATCATTGCCAGGAGCTCTCCTCGATAGAAACGGGCTTTAGCCCGTTCGAATAAATATTTTCTTTCCATTGGCTTTAGCCAAAACTCAGACTTCAAAACCTTCCTGCTTAAAACCTTCGGACATCTACATAAAAATACTTAATTTTACGGCATGATTTCTAAGCAGACCATAGATAAAATATTCTCCACGATCAGAGTAGAAGAGATTGTGGGTGAATATGTGCAGTTGAAAAGAGCAGGGTCTAATTACAAAGGACTCAGTCCCTTTCATGAGGAAAAGACGCCGAGTTTTGTAGTTTCTGCAAGCAAGCAGATTTGGAAGGATTTCTCTACCGGAAAAGGAGGAACTGCCATCTCATTTCTGATGGAAATTGAGAACTTTACCTATCCTGAAGCCCTTCGTCATGCAGCCAAAAAATACGGTATTGAAATTGAAGAAGATCAGCGTGAAATTTCTGAAGAGGCAAAAAATGCACAGACGGAAAAAGATTTACTCTATAAGATCCATGAAGTTGCCAATACTTATTTTCAGGAAATTCTCTGGGATGCAGAAGACGGGAGAAGTATAGGATTATCCTACTTTAAAGAAAGAGAACTTAAAGACGATATCATCAGAAAGTTCCAGCTGGGCTATTCTCCGGAAAAGAAAAATGCTTTTACGGCGTATGCCCTTGAGAAAGGCTATTCTAAAGAAATTCTTGAGAAATCCGGTCTCTCTATTTTTCCTGAAAACGCTCCGGGAGGAGTAGACCGATTTAGGGAAAGAGTTATTTTCCCGATTCACAGTTTCTCAGGAAGAGTACTGGGATTTGGAGCAAGGATTCTTAAAAGCAATGTTAAGACAGCTAAATATCTCAACTCACCGGAGACTGAAATTTACCATAAATCTAACGTTCTTTACGGGCTTAATCAGAGTAAACAGGCCATTTCAAGGAAGAATGCCTGTCTTTTGGTAGAAGGATATATGGATGTGATTTCACTCCATATGTCAGGAATAGAAAACGTAGTGGCAAGTTCAGGAACTTCACTGACAACAGAACAGATCAAACTGATCAAAAGGCTGACGGAAAATGTAACGATTCTTTTCGATGGTGATAATGCCGGAATTAAAGCCAGTTTCCGAAGCATTGATATGTTGCTGACAGAAGGTATGAACATTCGTGTTCTGCTTTTCCCCGATGGTGATGATCCGGATTCCTTTGCCAGAAAACATCCGCAGGAATATGTAGAAAAGTATATCGAAAACGAGGCGATGGATTTTATCGACTTTAAAGCAGAAATCCTTTTAAGAGATGTAGATAATGATCCCATCAAAAAAGCCGAAGCCATACGTGATATCGTAAAATCGGTTTCTTTTGTACAGAACGCCCTGAAAAGAGAGGTCTACCTGAAAGAAGTTTCTAATAAATTCGGGCTTTCCGAGCAGAGTCTTTTTAATGAACTTGACGTTCAGAAACAGATTACCCAAAATCAGACCCATCATGTTCAGCAGCAGAAGGAAAAAGTTGTTCCAAAGCTGGAGATTGTTCCGCCGGATCAGGAAAAGGAAGATCCGTTTTTATATGATGTTTTGTTTATGGAAAACAAACTTGTGGATCATATGCTGATGTTTGGAGATATTGTTCTGAAAAGAAAAACTGATCTTAATGAAGAATATCAGATAACGGTGATTGAAGAAATACTTCATCATTTTGAAGAAGAGCAGTATATTTTTTTAGTCAAAGAAAATGAGATTATTATCAATCAGGTGAGAGAAGGAATTCGAAAAGATGAGCTTAGAAGTGGGAACTTTTTTGTATCTTTTATGGATGAAGAAATTACAGCGAAGGTCGTAGATGCTCTGATTCCATTGGATGAACTTGAAAACTGGGCTTCCAGAAATATTTATCCTCCGAATTACGGAGATAAAGTGGCAGATCAGGTAAGAGGTGATGTTTTACTTCATAAATACAGGTATATTGATTATTTAATCAAGGAAACGGCAAAAGAGCTCGATCAGTACAGCAATACTGATGAAGTAAAGTATTACGAGCTGATCAAAAAGATTACCCTTCTGAAGCAGGCATCCATACGACTGAGCAATATTATTGAATATTCACCGATCAAAGGGATCTATGTGGATAGAAAAAGGTAGTTTACGGACAAAATTTTTTCTTTTCTATGACAAAAAGTCTTATAAAATTTTAGGAATAAATATTGTAATTTAAACTTCGAGAATATTTGTTAAATAATACATAATATAAATATGGACATTAAAAAGGAATTCAGAGACTTCTCTGTAAAACATTTAGGAAACAACGGTCTGGTTACCGATCAGTATATGGGAATGTATGGCCCGACGAATCTTACACCATACATCATGGAAGAAAGAAGATTAAACGTTGCTCAGATGGACGTATTCTCCCGTTTGATGATGGACAGAATTATCTTTTTGGGAACAGGAATTGACGATCAGGTAGCAAATATCGTTACAGCACAGCTTTTATTTCTTGAAAGTGCAGATCCGTCTAAAGATATTCAGATCTATATCAACTCTCCGGGTGGTAGTGTGTATGCAGGATTAGGAATTTATGACACAATGCAGATCATTAAGCCTGATGTAGCAACAATCTGTACAGGTATGGCCGCTTCTATGGGAGCTGTGTTACTGGTGGCCGGAGAAAAAGGAAAACGTTCTGCGCTTAAACACTCAAGAGTAATGATTCACCAGCCTTCAGGAGGTGCACAAGGGGTGGCTTCTGATATGGAAATCAACCTTAGAGAGATGTTGAAATTAAAGCAAGAGCTTTACGAAATTATCGGTCATCATTCAGGCCAAACTTATGAGTGGGTTGAGAAATCTTCTGACAGAGACTATTGGATGACTTCTGAAGAAGCTAAAGGCTACGGAATGGTAGATGAGGTTTTACAGAGATCAACTGAGAAAAAATAATTGATTTTTTAATTATAGAAAAGCGCACCTGGCCAGGTGCGCTTTTTTATGATGAGTACGTGGATAAACCAATTATGACTACTCGGATCTGAATACTATTATTATTTCTTGATTATTTTATGTACTGTAGATCTGTCGCCGGTTTTAATCTCCACAAAATAAACCCCGTAGCTTAAAGACCGAATATCAATCACACCTGCCTGGGAAGTCAGTACTTTCTGACCTGAAGCAGTATAAATATTTACTTCTTTGATTTTCTCATCCGTTTCAATGGTAATAAAATTACTTGCGGGGTTAGGATAAATACCGATTGTTTTCTTATGTACCGAAGAAACTCCCAGTGTTGTATGGGTAGCTTCTGTTGGAATGAATGGTCTTCTTTGTCCGAAACTTAATCCCAGCCATTGGTTGTTACTTAGCTGAATCTGCGAAAGATTGGCTTTAGCTTGCCAGCTTGAAAGGTCTTTTCCCTGGTATAATCTCCAGCTGCTGTTTCCGGAAGTATTTCCGGTAAAATTATTTAAAGATAAAGTTGAAATCTGGTCGCTCGCCGAAGTGAAATTAAAATACGGGGCCTGAGCGTTGATAAGCTGCAAAGCCTGTTCTGCCGTTATCGTTCCGTTGTACTGGATTCCAAAAACAAAAGAATTCGCATTTCCGTTTGACTGGTCTGTTCCGAAATCTACAACGACTAAACTTTTGTTGCTCCCCGTTCCGATCCAGTGAGTAATCTGGGAAGATGTATACCATTGGGAACTGTAAGCCGCAATAGGGGTGAAAGGAGCTTCTGCAGTAGGATTATTAAATCCATAGGTTGCACCATACCATTTTCCGTCTGAAATTGTTCCGGCATTTACCCATCCTCCTAGAGACCAGCTGCTGGTATCGTTACCGCTCCATAAACTCCACCAGTCCGGTGAGGATTGCGCTGAGTGATCATTGAAACTTATCATGTCAAGAAAGCCGTTGTTAAACGTTAAATTATAATCAAAAGCAGGTTCCGCACTTTTTATCATCTGAAGCATTTGAGGTCCCGTTAGGTTTTGTCCCGGATTAAATCGTATGCCCCATGCATAAGATCTGTCATTAGTTCCGTCTTTAAAGTCTGCTACAAAATAAGCAGTCTGTGATCCTGTTCCTACGAAAAACTTTACATCATTAGCCGTGAATTGTGCCAAACAAAGTCCGGTGATAAGGCTCAATATGAGACTTAATATTTTTTGCATGAGACAATTATTTAATGATTAATTTTTGAGTGGAATGGGTATTATTATCGGCAATCTTTACCATATAAACCCCTTTAGAAAGCATGCTTACATCCACTCCGTTTTGAGTATATACCGTATTGAGAATAATTCTTCCGTTAGCATCGTATACCTGAATATTTCCTGTCTTTAAGCCCTGCACAAAGAATCTTTCACTTACCGGATTCGGATATAGTGATAGTGAAGATGATGCTTTTGTTTTTTCATTTGTTGAAAGAGTTGCATTACTATAAGCAATGATCTGATTAGGTAACATGCTCACCGTAAAAGTATTCTGTAAAGCGCCCTGTAAATTATAAGTGTAAATTTTTCCCGGTGCAATATATCCTTTAGGGTCAGCTACATAGATTGTATTGTTGACAATATTAAAACCATAGGCAGTCGCATAACTTGTTACAGTAATAGGAGCTGTTGCAATTGGAGTTGTTGAAAAAGACGGATTCGCAATAGGTGTTTTGTAAATAGAAGCGTCCTTCATATAGTATATATTCGTCCCGTCTGTATCCATATAAGCCGGCTTTGTTCCCGCAGGAAATGGAGTACTGGAAATCGTGTTTTGAGTCGTTGTATTGTAAATCGTAAAAGTTCCGAATGAATTTGAAATATAAGGATTTCCGGAGCTCATGATATAAAGAAGATTATCTTTTTCAAAAATACTATGTGGAAAATCTCCAACGTTGATCTCGGATTCAACAGTATTGGTAGATGTGTTGATCACATCCATAAACTGGTTGATACCAAAACCTCCTTTTAACAAAACATATAATTTATTGCCTTTACTGTAAATTTTTTCGGGACCTGCTCCTACCTGGATATTGGTTTCATGGGCAAAAGTATTTAGATCATAAACTGCTACATAATCATTTACCGAACCGGACCCTCCCCAATTGGTTACATAGAATTTGTTTCCGCTAAAAGCAATATATCTTGGGTTGTCCAGATTTGCTGAAATTGTGGTAATCAGAGAAAAATCAGACTTGTTGATGACCTTGATCTGGTTAGAAATATTTAAAACCACAAAAATCTTATCGCCGAAAATTTTAATGTCTTGTGCAGTATCTCCCAACACAGCATTGTTGTTATTGATTTTAAAATAGTTGTTGGTGACAACCGATTGACTGGAGATTAGTGAGATCTCAGCATTGTTGCTTCCGGCACCGCCTTCATTGAGTACCAATACTCCTTCAGTTTGAGCATTTGCAAAAGAGATGACAAATGCAAGAATAAGAAAATAGATTTTCTTCATGATATAATTAAATTAAAGTTTTTTCCCGAACTTCACTGCAGGCCAAAACATTCATGAAAAAATCTGTTTAGATTTTTATTTCATAAACTTTTATTCCCGAAAGTTGAAATTAGTTTTAGGCAGGTCTCCTGGCTTACTTCTTATAGCCACCTTCCCGGATATTTATCCAGTGGTATAACAGACTATAAGTTGATCAGTTTACAGTTGCGGGTACAGCTCAGGCCTAGAATATTTATTCTCACCTGATTCCCTATTAATGAACAGTGTTCAACCTTAAAACGCTGCAAATATATCATATAAATTTGTAAGTGAAATTTTATGAATAATACTTGATTTTTAGAATTTTACAGGAGTGAAAGCTTTTTTTAGAATTTAATTTTATCATAATTGCTGATTATGGCTGTTTTTGATGATTTTTTATTATTTAAATCGTTTTTTTTATTGCTAAAATGTAATAGTATAATGAAAAAGAGACCTAACCCAAAATGAATACAGTCTCTTTTACTTCTAACGAATAGATGAATTACAATCAATAATCTTTTCTATTTCTTTTCTATTTTATGTACCGTAGATCTGTCTCCGGTTTTAATCTCCAGAAAATACACTCCGTGGTTTAAAGACCGAATATCAATCACACCTGCCTGGGAAGTCAGTACTTTCTGACCTGAAGGAGTGAAAATATTTACTTCTTTGATTTTCTCAGCCGTTTCAATGGTAATAAAATGACTTGCCGGATTAGGATAAATACCGATTGTTTTTTTATGTACCGAAGAAACTCCCAATGTGGCATGGGTAGCTTCTGTTGGAATAAACGGCCTCCTTTGTCCGAAGCTTACTCCTAACCATTCGTTGTTACTTAGCTGAATCTGTGAAAGATCAGCTTTAGCTTGCCAGCTTGAAAGATCCTTTCCTTTGTATAATTTCCAGTTGCTGTTTCCGGAAGTATTTCCGGTAAAATTATTTAAAGATAAAGCGGAAATATGGTTACCTGCCGAAGTGAAATTAAAATAGGAAACCTGACTTTTGATGAGTTGCAGAGCCTGTTCTGCTGTTATCGTTCCGTTGTACCGGATTCCGAATACAAAAGAATCAGCATTTCCGTTTGGCTGGTCTGTCCCGAAATCTACGACCACCAGACTTTTGTTACTCCCTGTTCCGATCCAGTGAGTAATCTGGGAAAATGTATACCATTGGGAACTGTAGGCCGGTACAGGAGAAGAAGGAGGTGTACCGGAATCATCAACACCATAAGTAACGCCGTACCATTTTCCATCCACAAGATCAGTATAACCCACACCATTATTCCAGGTCATATTGCCGGGGCCGGATCCGGACCAGGTAATCCAGTAATCATCAATATCGGAAGTGTGATGATTATATTTTAAGATGGAGAGAAAACCTGTCGGAATATCAACTTCCATTTTAGGTTCTGCGGCTACAATGGCATTGATCATATCTTCCATATTCAGAGCATCCGAATCAAAACGATATCCCCAGGCATAAGAATTTGGAGTGTTGTTGTCATTAAAATCAGCAATAAAATAGGCTTTTTTGGAACCGGTTCCTACCCAAAACTGAATGTCGTTTTCTGTAAACTGAGCTGATAAAGACTGCAAAGTTAGCAGTAAGAAAAAAAGATAAATTTTTCTCATGTATAATTAAATTAAAGTTTTATTCCCGAAACTTGGCTGCAGCAGAAAGGAGGGAAAGCATATAATCTTTTCTTCTTTCAGATGCATAAAAAATATAAGGCAGGTCTCCTGGCTTGCATCTTATAACAGACCTTCCCGGATGATGATTCCAGTGGTACCTTGTAGTTATAAGTGAAACAGCTTACAGTTGCGGGTACAGCTCAAGAATTGAATATTATTCTCACTTGATTCCCTATTAATGAACAAAGTTCAGCCTTAAAACGCTGCAAATATATCATATAAATCCGAAGGACTACCGGCTGAAATATGATATTGTTTGAATGGTTTTTGTTGAAAGGGATATGAGTTGTTTTTAAATTAATAAAGAATGAGTGAATAAATTTTATTTGTTTCGTTAAATATTAAATGTTTTTGTTTAAATTAAGTTAATATGAATGAAATCATTGTTAAAATATAATTATCATTTCATTCAAGATCAGTTTACAATCAATTTATATTTTCGCAGCCATAAAAGAGAATATGAAAAAACTGCTATTATCTGTTTTAGTATTAACGGCACTGGTATCATGTAAAGATGATGAGAACACCAATAATCAGGACGTTAATTATTCTAAACTCCCTCAGGAATTTCCTTTTTCAAAACTGGCAACCGTCAATGGAGTAGATGTGATTAATGGTGGATTTGGCTCAGGAGCAGCTGCACATCCCACCAATAAGGGTGAGTTTTATGTGATAACAGATCGCGGTGCCAATACAGATTATCTGAACGGAAAAAAATTCCTTGCTCCCAATTTTACCCCAACTATTATGCATTTTAAGATCAATGCAGAAGGTAAGATTGAGGTGATTAAATATATTAAGCTTAAAAATCCGTCTGGGCAACCTATTACAGGGCTTCCAAACCCTGCAGGAATGGGAAGTACGGGTGAAACAGCCTATGATGCCTCAGGAAATACACTGGGTACGGATAATTATGGACTGGACAGTGAAAGTATTGTGGCTGCTTCAGACGGTACTTTCTGGGTATCTGATGAATATGGTCCGCATATTGTGCATTACAGTGCTGAAGGAGTAGAATTGGAAAGAATCAGTCCGATCGGAGTCAATACAGGAGGAAGAAAATTACCTGCCGTTTTCGCTAAAAGAAGAGCCAACAGAGGAATGGAGGGACTTTGTATAACACCGGACGGAAGAACACTGGTAGGTACCATACAGTCTATGATGTATGTCCCTTCTAAAGCATTGGCCACGAATACGACGCTCACAAGAATTGTAACATTCGATATTCAGACCGGACAAACCAAACAGTTTTTATATAAGCAGGACGGAGGTGCTTCCGACTCAGTTTGTGATATTACAGCGATAAGCAGCACTGAATTTTTAGTAATTGAAAGAGACGGAAACTTCGGATCACAGGGAGGAATTAAAAAAGTATACAGAATTAATATAACCGGCGCTACGGACGTGAACGGAACGGATCTTAATGCAGTAGACGGAATGAAAGTTAATAATAAAGCTTTGGAACAAAATACCTGGGATGAGATTGCCAATGCCGGAATAAAACCGGTTTCTAAAAAGCTGGCAGTAGATCTTGTAGCAAAGCTAGGCTATGAACATGATAAATTCGAAGGGATTGTTTATTTGGGAAATAATAAACTTGCTGTTTTCAATGATGATGACTTTGGAGTGGTAGATGATGGAAACGGAAATCCTAAAGCTAAAATTCTTCCTAAAACAGGGAAGGTAGACAAAGGAACTATGTACGTAGTCGATATTCAATAATTAGATTTTTTTTAACAGAAAACGGCGGAATCTTTGATCCGCCGTTTTTGTTTTTCATTGGCCTTAGCCAGATTTAATATTAATTGAAAGCTTCAATAATCTTAGAGAAGTCCTCCAGTTTCAAAGCAGCTCCACCGATAAGACCTCCGTCAATATCAGGTTGTGAGAAAATTTCCTTTGCATTATCCGGTTTTACAGAACCTCCGTACAGGATAGAAACCTCATCAGCAACTTCCTGTCCGTATTTTGCAGCAATAATTCCTCTGATATGAGCATGAATTTCCTGTGCCTGCTCCGGGCTAGCCGTCTCTCCGGTTCCGATAGCCCAAACCGGCTCATAAGCAATAACTACTTTCTTGATTTCTTCTGCAGAAAGTGTAAATAAAGCAACTTCAGTCTGGTTTTTTACAACTTCAAAATGTTGTCCTGCTTTTCTCTGCTCAAGCGTTTCTCCGTTACAATATACAGGGATAAGGCCTTTGTCAAGAGCTAATTTAACTTTTCTGTTACAGTGAGAATCCGTCTCACCATGGTATTGTCTTCTTTCAGAGTGGCCAATTAATGAACCGTTTACGTCTATAGATTCCAGCATATCTGCAGAAATTTCACCGGTATAGGCGCCGCTCTCATATTCACTCATATCCTGAGAAAATACCCCGATCTCATCTTTTTCAAAAATGTCTTTGGCCATCATCAGATATAGAGCCGGTGGTGCAATCCAAACCTCACAGTTGGTAGCATTATTATTTTTATAGCTTAGTAACTGAATCATTAATTGTTGTGCATCAATTACATTTTTGTTCATTTTCCAGTTTCCTGCAACTATTTTTCTTCTCATAAGATTTAATATTGATTTATTTACTTTTATTTTTTCATTAAGCTCACAGGCTTCGTTATTTATTAATTCCTTCCAGTTTAAACATGAATGCATACACCAGAGCAAGATCCTTCAGATAGTCAAATCTTCCGGAAGCACCGCCATGGCCATAATTCATATCTGTTTTTAGCAACAATACATTGTTGTCTGTTTTCATATCCCTGAGCTTGGCAACCCATTTAGCAGGCTCAAAATATTGTACCTGCGAATCATGAAGACCCGTTGTTACCAATAAATTAGGGTATTTTTTCTTTTCTATATTTTCATACGGAGAATAGGATTTCATGTAGAAATAAGCCTCTTTATTATTAGGATTTCCCCATTCGTCGTATTCATTAGTGGTTAAAGGTATACTGGCATCAAGCATCGTATTCACCACATCTACAAAAGGTACCTGAGAAATGACTCCGTTCCAGAGGTCAGGACTCAGGTTGATTACGGCTCCCATTAACAACCCTCCGGCACTTCCGCCCTGAGCATACAGGTGTTTTGGAGAAGTATATTTTTCCTTCACTAAATATTCTCCGGAATCAATGAAATCGGTAAAAGTATTTTTCTTTTTCATCATTTTACCATCTTCATACCATTGTCTGCCCATTTCCTGGCCCCCGCGGATATGAGTAATCGCATAGGCAAATCCTCTGTCTAAAAGACTTAGTCTGCTGCTGTTAAACGTAGCATCCGTTGAACTTCCGTAAGAACCATAAGCATAAAGCAGCAGCGGGCTCTTTCCATCTTTCTTGAACCCTTTTTTATAGACAATGGAAATTGGAATCTGAGTGCCGTCTTTCGCTGTGGCAAAAAGTCTTTCAGTCGTATAATTTTCTTTATTATAGCCTCCCAGAACTTCCTGTTGTTTCAGCAGAGTTCTTTTTCCGGTTTTCAAATCCTGTTCATACTGAGAACTTGGAGTAATCATTGAAGTATATCCAAAACGGAAATTATCGGTATTGTATTCCGGGTTTCCTGATGCGTAAACAGTATAAGTGGGTTCATCGAATTTTAAAAACTCTTTTTTACCTGTTTTTCTGTCGTAAATAACCAATTGGGAAAGCCCGTTTTGTCTTTCGCTGAAAACAAGATAATTTTTAAACTCAGAAAAGCCCTCCATCAATACATCTTTTCTATGAGGAATAAAGTCTTTCCAGTTTTCGATACCTGTTTTAGTAAGAGGTGTTTCTACCACTTTAAAATTTAAGGCATCTTTATTGGTTGTAATCAGAAACTTATCTTCCAAAGCTGTTACATCATATAAAACATCTTTGATCCTTGGCTGAAAAACAGTGAATGTTCCGTTAGGTTTATCAGCGTCCAGATATCTGGTTTCAGAAGAAGTAGTCGACTGGGATTCGATCAGAATAAATTTATTATTTTTAGTCTTTCCCACCCTGATATAATTGGATGTGTCCTTTTCTTCATAGACTGCAGCATCCCGGGAAGCATCTGTTCCCAGTGTATGTCTGAAAATTTTTTCGGTTAAAAGGGTTTCCGGATTTTTCGAAGTATAAAAGATTGTTGTATTATCGTTAGCCCAGGTTGCTAATCCTGTTGTATTTTTAATTCCCAGATCCGTTATCTTTCCTGTTGACAGGTCTTTCAGAAATAATTTATATTGTCTTCTCGAAACATCATCTACACCATAAATCATTTTGGTATTATCAGGACTGATACTAAAACCAGTGGCAGAATAATATGGATGTCCTTCTGCAAGCTGATCTACATCCAGAAGAATTTCTTCAGGAGCTGTAAGGCTGCTTTTTTTTCTGCAGTATTTAAAATATTGTTTTCCGGCTTCCGTACGACTGTAGTAATAATATCCGTTTCTGAAAACGGGTACAGACTCATCCTTTTCTTTGATACGGGCTTTCATTTCCTGAAAAAGCTTTTCTCTGAAAGGTTCCGTATCTTTCATCATGCCTTCCCAATAGGTATTTTCGGCTTTTAAATAATCAACGACCTGAGTAGAGTCTTTTCCTTTTTTAAAATAATCGATCATCCAGTAATAAGGATCATTGACCTTATCACCATGAATATTTCTGATATGTTCTTTTTTTTCTGCAACAGGAGCTTTCATACTTGGAAATGTCTGAGACTGAAATGTAGATGCACTCATTACTAATAATCCTAAATAAATTTTTTTCATGGTATTTTTGATTTTTGCTTATGCTATTCCCCACAAGTTTTTCAGAAGAATATAGAAAGTATGTTCTTCCTCTGTTACTTTATGATCTGCCTTGATCAGTGATTTTGCAAACTGAGCAAATTTCACACGCTCATCTTCCGTAGAATCATCATGAAAACATCTGGCATGAAATTCAAAGTGATCTTTCCATTCTTCAGGTTGTAAAAGAGCAAGCGTTTCAAGCTCATTGTCCAGATTCATTCTGAAAGGAAATTCATCAGCTAAATATTGTTGTACAAGCATTCCTTCTTCAGGAGCAAATTCTCCGTCCACAGAAGACAGGATCATTAACAGGTGATAGCCGGCGATTGATTTATTTGATTTTTGCATGTTGTTGTATGTTTAAGTATAGTGTTTAAATTTAATAGTTGATAGTGGTCTTGCTGTTATTTCAGAGGTCTATCAATATTTCCTTTTCGTAATCTTTTATTTATTGAATGTAGTCCTTTGCAGGTTGTTTGTCCGTAATCTTTCCGTTTTGAAGGATTAATACAAAAGGGTTGCTTCGGGCAATCGTTTTTATGGCAGTTCCGTCCATCATTGCATTTTTAATGGTTTTAAAAGTATTCGGATCTGTGGAAACCCCATAAATAAGAGCCCCTTTCTGAGCATTTACTTTAGCTTCTACCTTTTGGAGAAGGTCTGCAGAGACTTCCTTCGGATGATAGGAAAATACTAAAATAGCTTTTGGAGCCTTAATAATTTCATCGGTAAGTTCGATACCTGAAGGGTCTTCGATTTTGAATTTAACGATTTCCGATTTATACCCTTCTTTTACAAGGACAGATTCATTTTTCCCTTCTTCAATTTTCCACGGAGAACCTTCTGACCAGTATTTGGTTTCTTTAATATAGTCATCCTGATTTACTTTTAGCACCTCTCCGGTTTTTTGATTTTTAAGAGAATAAAAAGTTTTATATTCGGAAGGGTTTTTATTTATTTTCTCTTTTTCCCCTCGGATATCCGTACCGATTTTATAATCACGGAAATCAATGATGGGTTCATGCATGATTCCCTGTGCCATAATGTAAATCATCACCAAAGAAAAAATTCCTAATAGGTAATATTTAAATTTCCCGGAAGATTCTTTTCTGCTGTTTCCGTACTCATCTCTTTTCTTAAAGTCTTTTTTATACAGCAAAAACAGAATGATAAGCCCTATTAAAAGCGCAACATCTTTAAAGAAGCTCTGCCATGGGGTAAATTTGATGGCATCTCCAAAACAGCCGCAATCAGTCACAACGTTGAAATAAGCAGAATAAAATGTAAGGAATCCGAAAAATATACAAAGTGCAATTAATGCAGATAAGGTCATTTTAAGCTTTAATTTCAGCAGCAGCATAAATCCAAGGAAAAGTTCCAATACAACAACGATAATTGAAAACAGCAGTGCAAATTTTTCAAAAAACGGCATATTGAAAACAGCGGGTGAGAAGTATTCTTCCATCTTGAAAGAGAATCCTACCAGATCCACAGCTTTTACAAAGCCGGAAAGGATAAAAATGACAGCAATAATAAAGCGTAAAAAACCTTTGATCATATTAAATATTTTTGGGTTGGAATTGATTTTCTTTTTCTGAAAATTTAATCAGACAAAAAACGGCGTAGTTCAGCATATCGAAATAATTGGCGTCCAGGCCTTCTGAAACAATAGTCTGCCCCTGATTATCTTCAATCTGTTTGGTTCTCAGTACTTTTTGGTAGATGAGATCTGTAATCGAAGAGATTCTCATATCTCTCCATGCCTCACCATAATCGTGATTCTTTCTTTCCATCAGTGCCTGAGCTTCGTTGGCATATTTGTTATATAAACCAAGGATTTCCTCTTTATTTTCATTAAAATCATTGGAAAGTCCTTTCTCAAGCTGGATAAGTCCTATGATAGAATAATTGACAATTGCAATAAATTCATCTTCTTCACTTTCATCCACCATTTTTTTATCGGTCATCTGGAGCGTACGGATTCTATTCACCTTGATATAAATCTGATCCGTAATGGAGCTTGGTCTCAAAACCCTCCATGCCGCACCATAATCCTGTAGCTTTTTACCGAAAAGATCACGGCATTCACTGATAATTTTCTCGAATTGTACTGATGTTTTTAGCATAAATTTTCTTAATCTTCCAAATATACGAATTAGCTTTTAGGTAGCAGAATTTTTGATATGAGAGTTTGAGAGCCCTATAGGGACAGGTAAAGGATTTACGTTTTAAAGATATCAAAACAGATCTTCTGCATTTCATTCTTATCTCTGTTTTCTTATTTTTTCGGACTATCCAGTTAAAATTAGATCATAAGTCCCTAATTTTGCAGGATACAAAACCATTTATTAGCTCATATTATTCTCATGTCATCAAACGTTTCAATTTTACGACATTCCGAAGCTCCCACTTATTCCATCAATTGCAATGGCAGACTGGTACAACTTGATAGCCCTAAAATTATGGGAATTCTCAACCTTACTCCCGATTCTTTTTCCGATGGCGGGCAATTCAACGATGGAAAATTAGCGTTAAAGCATGCTGAAAAACTGTTGAACGATGGAGCCGAAATTATTGATATCGGACCGCAATCTACCCGTCCCAATGCTGAATTTTTGAGTAGTGAAGAGGAAATTAAAAGAATTGGAAACACAATCTCCCGTATTAAAAAAGAATTTCCCGAAGCACTGATTTCTCTGGATACTTTTTATGCTGAAACCGTGAAATTTGGATTTAATGAAGGAATTGATTTGATTAACGATATTTCCGGAGGTCAGTATGATGAAAAAATGTTTGATACAGCTGCCGAAACAAAACTTCCTTATATCCTGATGCACGTCAATCCTTCCTATGAAACCATGCACAATAAAATCAGATTTGAAGATATCACGACGGAAGAGAACCTATACTTCTCTGAGAAGGTAAATCAACTTCTGGAAAAAGGAGTAAATGATATCATTCTTGACCCCGGTTTCGGCTTTGGAAAAACAGTGGAAGATCAAATGAAAATGATTCACGAAACAGAATATTTAGGATGGGGAAGACTGCCTCTGCTAATCGGTATTTCCAGAAAATCGTTTATTTATAAACCCCTGGGAAAATCACCTTTGAATATCAATGAAGAAACCCAAAAACTTCATTGGAAAATACTGGAACAGGGAGCCAGGATTTTAAGGGTTCACGATGTGGCTGAAACAAAGGAAACCCTTGTGCGGTTTTTACGAAAAAAATAAAAAGTGTTAAAAAAACTTGTGAGTTATTAAAAAGTTTATACATTTGCAGTATGAATTTTGCGAATCAGAAAAATATTGTCATTTCTATTATTGCTGTTGTCATTAGCAACAGTAAGGAAACGGCATTTTAAAAATAGATTTTAATTTAAATTATATAGGGGCCGTTTCAGATATGAAACGGCTTTTTTGTTTTAACTTTTAATTGTACAGGATATGTATCAGCTATTAGCAGTCATTATTATCGTCATTATTATTCCCTTGCGTCTGTGAGAAGGAACGTATATGACTATACATATATTGAGCCCTTTCACAGCGTGAGAGGGTTTTTTTATCCCCATTTGTGAATTTTTTTAAACAACCATAACATGTATTACAACGACGAAACTGTCATCTATTTTGACGGAAATTTTATGAAGGCCAAAGACGCCGGAACAAATCTTTACGGGCAATCCCTTCATTACGGATATTCTGTTTTTGAAGGAATCAAATCTTACAGTACAGATCATGGAACCAAAGTCTTCAAAGCAGAAGAACATTATGAACGATTGAAAAGATCCGCGGAACTGATGCATATTCCTTTTGATTATTCCGTAAAGCAACTTACAACACTTACTTATGAGCTTCTGGAACGCAATGGATTTTCTGATGCCTATATTCGCCCATTAGTCACCTGTTCTCCCAATATGTCACTCTCAAAAGGTCAGAAATCCTATCTCTCATTATTAGCCTGGGAATGGAGTAATGGCTATCTGGCCAATAAAATGAGAATCATGACCTCAGCTTTTCAGCGCCCTAATCCTAAAGCATTTAAAGTGGAAGCAAAAGTAGGCGGCCATTATGTAAACTCTATACTTGCCTGTCAGGATGCTAAAGACAGAGGCTATGATGAAGCGCTGGTACTGGATGAGAACGGGAATGTTGCCGAAAGCTCAGGAGCGAATGTTTTCTACGAAAAAGACGGTGTATTGTTTACTCCTGCTAAAGGAAGTATTCTTCCCGGAATCACAAGACAGACGGTTATAGAAATCTGTGATGAGCTTCATATTCCTGTCAGAGAAACATTTTTTAAACCGGAAGAAATGCGAGGCGCAGACGCAGGTTTTTTCTGTGGTACCGCAGCGGAAATTGTTGCTCTTGATTCCCTGGATGATATTCCTTTTACCAGAAACTGGGAAGATACCAAAAGTAAAAAGGTGCAGCAGGCTTACTTGAAACGGGTGAGACTTCTGTCATTGTAAATTTTAATTGCTTAAGTAATTGAATTTCAATGTTATATATTCGTTTTTCAAACGGTCGAGTATTGTAATTTCAGAAAATTTGAAAAGGAAAAAAATATTACAAGCTGTAGTTTTGGATCAAAATCAATTAAAATGAGTTCCGGGATAATTAAAAATTTTGATAATAGCCATGAATAATGGTAAACGGATTCAGAGATATAGCCTGAATACAGACGAGAAGCGGATTATTATTAAAACAAGTGATAAGCTAGGGATTGATATTATTAAAAAAGATATCAGAAAATAAAACTTTAAAGAGATAAGAATAATAGCAAATGCAGGATAGTATGTTAAATAAATATTCACAAACATTTACACAAAATAGCGAACAGCCCGCAGCAAAAGCAATGTTGTATGGGATAGGTTTTACAGAAGAAGATATGGAAAAAGCACAGATAGGAATTGCAAGCATGGGGTATGACGGAAATACCTGCAATATGCACCTCAATGATCTGGCTCAATTGGTTAAAAAAGGAACCTGGAATCATGGGCTTGCCGGGCTGATTTTCAATACAATTGGTGTAAGTGACGGAATGAGTAACGGAACAGACGGGATGCGTTATTCTCTGGTAAGCCGCGATGTCATTGCAGACAGCATTGAAGCAATTTGCGGAGCACAATATTACGACGGGCTGATTGCACTTCCGGGATGCGATAAAAATATGCCGGGAACCATTATCGCCATGGGAAGACTGAACAGACCTTCTATAATGGTATATGGAGGTACTATTGCTCCCGGATGTTATAAAGGTGAGCCGCTTAATATTGTTTCAGCTTTTGAAGCATTGGGGAAAAAGATTGCCGGAGAAATCTCTGAAGAAGACTTTAACGGGGTCATTAAAAATTCATGTCCGGGAGCCGGAGCATGTGGGGGAATGTATACAGCCAATACAATGGCTTCAGCAATAGAAGCACTGGGAATGAGTCTCCCATATTCCTCTTCCAATCCTGCTCTAAGCACAGAAAAACATAACGAGTGCCATGAAGCAGGAAAATATCTGAAAATATTGCTGGAAAAAGATATCAAACCTTCCGATATCATGACCCGCGAAGCTTTTGAAAATGCCCTTCGTATGATTGTAATTCTGGGAGGCAGTACCAATGCCGTTCTGCATTTTATTGCTATGGCAAAAAGTGTAGGAGTATCCCTGACTCAGGATGATTTTCAAAAGATGAGCGACTGTACACCGGTATTAGCTGATCTGAAACCAAGTGGGAAATATCTTATGCAGGATCTGCATAATCATGGAGGAATACCGGCAGTTATGAAATATTTGCTGGAACAGGGGTTGTTACATGGAGATTGTTTAACGGTTACCGGAAAAACACTGGCTGAAAATCTGGAAAATGTTCCCGGATTGGACTTCGGTCAGCAAAAAATTATCAGGCCTTTGTCGGAGCCTGTAAAAGCGACCGGACATCTGAGAATATTATATGGTAACCTGGCAGAAAAAGGAAGTGTAGCCAAGATTACCGGAAAAGAAGGAGAACGCTTTGTCGGAAAGGCCCGTGTATTTGATGGTGAAAAAAATCTGATCAGAGGGATTCAGGATGGAACTGTACAGCATGGTGATGTCATCGTAATTCGTAATGAAGGTCCCAAAGGAGCTCCCGGAATGCCGGAAATGCTGAAACCTACCAGTGCGTTGATCGGAGCCGGGCTTGGAAGCAGTGTCGCTCTGATTACAGATGGAAGATTCAGTGGAGGAACTCATGGTTTTGTTGTGGGACATATCACCCCTGAAGCGTATGAAGGAGGGCTGATCGCATTTGTAAAAGATGATGATCTTATCGAAATAGATGCTGTCAGCAATACAATACAACTTATGGTTTCGGAAGAAGAAATTGAAAAAAGAAAACAAGGATGGGAAAAACCATCCCTTAAAGTAAAGAAAGGGCTTCTTTACAAATATGCATTAACTGTGTCATCGGCTGCCGAAGGCTGTGTTACGGATGAAATATCATAATCAAAACATCATGGAGTATTTAAATTTATCAACAGAAACAGAACTTAGCGGAAGCCGGATTATCCTTGAAGCATTTCTTCAGGAAGGGGTAAAAACAGTTTTTGGATATCCCGGAGGGGCCATTATTCCTATTTACGACGCCCTTTACGATTATCGGGGGAAACTGGAACATATTCTGGTCCGTCACGAACAGGCAGCAGTACATGCAGCCCAGGGATTGGCAAGGGTTTCAGGAGAGGTAGGAGTCGTACTGGCAACCAGTGGACCCGGAGCTACAAATCTCGTGACAGGATTGGCAGATGCCCTACTGGATAATACTCCTCTGGTCTGCATCACAGGACAGGTTTTTGAACACCTGCTCGGAACAGATGCTTTTCAGGAAATTGATGTGATGAATATTACAAGCCCTGTTACCAAATGGAATTATCAGATAACAGATGCCCATGAGCTTCCGGAAGTACTGGCAAAAGCCTTTTATATTGCCAAGTCAGGACGTCCCGGACCCGTACTGATTGATGTAACTAAAAATGCACAATTGCAAAAAGTCATATACAAAGAATATGCTCCGTGCCATTCCGTAAGAAGCTATAAACCGGATCCCTTTCCCTCCATGGAAAATATTGAAAGAGCGGCCCTTCTGATTAATGAAGCGGAGAAGCCCTTCATCATTGCAGGTCAGGGAATTTTACTGGGAAAGGCTGAAAAAGAATTTTTAGAATTTGCTGAAAAATCAGGAATTCCGGTTGCATGGACTGTTTTAGGAATGAGCGCCCTCCCCACAGATCATCCTCAGGCAGTAGGTATGGTAGGTATGCATGGAAATTACGGACCCAATATACTGACCAATGAATGTGATGTCCTTATTGCAGTCGGAATGCGTTTCGATGACAGAGTCACCGGAAGGCTGGATCAGTACGCAAAACAGGCAAAGGTGATTCATTTGGATATTGATAAAGCTGAAATCAATAAAAATGTAAAAGCAGATGTGCCGGTTTTGGGAAACTGTAAACAAACTCTGCCCCTGCTTACAGAAAGAATTGAAAAAAGAAATCATCCGGAATGGTACAGGAAATTTAATGATTGTTTTGAAATTGAAAGCATCAGCCTGATCAATGGCGAACTGCATCCGCAAGAAGGTGAAATTACAATGGGAGAGGTGATCCGGCATCTGAATGAGATCACTGGAGGTGAAGCTGTTATAGTAACCGATGTAGGCCAGCATCAGATGGCAGCCTGCAGATATTCTCAGTTTAAGCATTCCAGAACCAATGTTACCAGTGGAGGATTAGGTACAATGGGATTCTGCCTTCCTGCTGCTATAGGCGCATCTTATGCAGAAACCGGACGCCCTGTTGTTGCAATTATGGGAGACGGAGGTGCCCAGATGAATATTCAGGAGTTGGGAACCATTATGCAATATCAACCCGGTATAAAGATTTTAATTCTGAATAATTCTTATCTGGGAATGGTAAGACAGTGGCAGGAGCTTTTTCATGAAGAAAGATACTCATCGGTAGATATTCAGAGTCCCGATTTTGTACAGGTGGCAAAAGGATACGGCATTTCAGGAAGAAAAGTATCTCAGAGGGAAGATCTGGAAAATGCACTCCATGAAATGTTGAATCATCAGGGAGCATTCCTTCTTGAAGTAATGACAGGAAAAGAACACAATGTATTTCCAATGATCCCGCAGGGAAAAAGTGTTTCAGAAATTGTATTGAATAATAAGTTTTAAAAATAAAAAGATGAAAACAGAACATAAAGAATATACCATAACTGCATATACGGAAGATTATCTGGGATTGATAAGCAGAATCAATGCTATTTTTTCAAGAAGAAGAATTTCTATGATTACTTTTCATGTAGGACCTTCAGAGTTGGAAAAAGTGAAAAAATTTGTCATTGTGATTAAAGAAACAGAGGAATCTGTTCAGAAGATCACCCGACAGGTAGAAAAACAAGTGGATGTACTGGAAGTTCATTACCATAGAAATCCATACCTGACAGCAGTGGAATATGCTAGTTAAGAATACGATTAATCAACATTATTATATATAACAAATAAAATCAAAAAACATGGCAAAATTGAATTTTGGCGGAGTAGAGGAAAACGTAGTAACAAGAAATGAGTTTCCATTAGAAAAAGCACAGGACGTATTAAAAGATGAAGTAGTGGCAGTGATCGGTTACGGAGTTCAGGGACCGGGACAGGCCCTTAATCAGAAAGACAACGGAATTAATGTCATTGTCGGCCAGAGAAAAAATTCTAAATCCTGGGATAAAGCTGTAGCAGACGGATTTGTTCCCGGAGAAACGTTATTTGAGATCGAAGAAGCTTTGGAAAAAGGAACCGTGATTTGTTATCTTTTGAGTGATGCCGCACAAATTGAATACTGGCCCAAAGTAAAACAATATCTTACTGCCGGAAAAGCCCTGTATTTTTCTCATGGTTTTGGAATTACATTTAATGAGCGTACAGGAATTGTTCCTCCCGCAGATGTAGATGTATTCCTGGTAGCTCCTAAAGGTTCAGGAACTTCATTAAGAAGAATGTTTTTGCAGGATAGAGGGCTGAACAGCAGCTTTGCAGTATATCAGGATGCTACCGGAAGAGCAAGAGAAAGAGTAACGGCTTTAGGAATAGCCATTGGAAGTGGGTATTTGTTTGAAACAGATTTCAAAAAAGAAGTTTATAGTGACCTTGCCGGAGAACGCGGAACACTGATGGGGGCTGTGCAGGGAATATTTGCTGCACAATACGATGTCCTCAGGAAAAACGGACACAGTCCTTCTGAAGCATTTAATGAAACCGTGGAAGAGCTTACCCAGTCTTTAATGCCTTTAGTAGCCGAAAACGGAATGGACTGGATGTACGCCAACTGCAGTACAACTGCCCAAAGAGGAGCGCTGGACTGGTGGAAACGCTTTAGAGATGCTACCTCTCCTTTGTTTGAAGAACTCTATGATAATGTAGCGAAAGGAAATGAAGCCCAAAGATCCATAGACAGCAACAGTAAACCGGATTACAGAGAAAAACTGGAGGCGGAACTAACGGAGTTGAGAGAAAGTGAAATGTGGAAAGCAGGCAAGACCGTGAGAAGTCTGAGACCTGAGAATAATTAATCAATACAATCAATGATGAAAGAGGAAACATGTTCTTCCATGCTGGAGAATATCTATCAGGCAGAGGAAAGACTGAAAAATGTAGTGGTAAAGACTCCATTGGCAATCAATGCTCATCTGTCAACGATTTATCATGCCAATATTAGTTTTAAAAGAGAAGACCTTCAAAGGGTAAGATCCTACAAGATAAGGGGAGCATATCATAAAATGGCTACCATGTCCAGAGAAGAGCTGAATAGAGGAGTGGTTTGTGCCAGTGCAGGAAATCATGCGCAGGGAGTCGCTTTTGCATGCCATACGATGAAGGTTAAAGGAACGATTTTTATGCCTTTACCAACTCCGGGACAAAAACTTGAACAGGTGAGGATGTTTGGTGGAGACTATACGGAGGTTGTCCTTTATGGAGATACTTTTGATGAAGCCAAAGATGCTGCGATGAGGTTTTGCAGTGATAATAACGGTATATTTATTCATCCGTTTGATGATCCGGCCATTATCCAGGGACAGGCGACAGTGGGACTGGAGATTCTGGAACAGGCAAAAGAACCTGTTGATTATCTATTTGTTCCCATAGGAGGAGGAGGATTAGCAGCAGGAATTTGTTCCGTATTTCAGGAATTATCTCCGGATACGAAAATCATAGGAGTGGAACCTTCCGCAGCAGCAAGTATGACAAAAGCGATGGAGAAAGGGAAACCGGTACTTCTCGAAAAAATAAGCCGTTTCGTAGATGGTGCTGCTGTGCAACAAGTAGGAAGACTTACTTTTGAACTTTGTCAGCATGTATTGTATGATATGGCTACTGTAGAGGAAGGACTGGTATGTGAAACTATTTTATCATTGTATAATAAAGATGCTATTGTAGTAGAGCCTGCAGGAGCTCTCTCAGTAGCCGCACTTGAAAAATATAGCGAAGAAATACAGGGAAAGAATGTGGTCTGCATTATTAGCGGAAGCAACAACGATATCACCAGAATGGAAGAAATCAAAGAAAAAGCTTTGTTATATGCCGGCTTAAAACATTATTTTCTGGTGAGATTCCCACAACGGCCGGGAGCATTGAAAACATTTGTAATGGATGTTTTGGGACCTGCTGATGATATTACTTTTTTTGAGTATACCCAGAAAAATTCGAAAGAAAAAGGAATTGCTGTCGTAGGAATCGCCCTGAAGCAAAAGGAAGATTTCAGCCCGTTGATTCAGAAAATGAAGCAATATGATTTCTTCGTCAACTACCTGAATAATGATCCGTCTTTAATGAATCTTCTTATTTAAAATAAATCAGGCGCTTACTAAAAACACGATGAAAAAAGCTGAGCCACGGATACACTGATTTTTTAGAATAAAGATCAATCCAAACAGAAAATTATTATTTTGATAGCTGTATTCGTGGCCATTTTATGAAAAAGCCGTCTCATCAATGATGAAACGGCTTCTTTATTATCTTTCAAGCGAAAAGTTCGGAATGACTTTCGGTCGTTCGGCTTCATTCGCTACTTTCCAGGATGTTCTGTACATCCATTCGGTCATTTTATACAATTTTTTAAAATTGATATTTTCAGATTCATCCTGCGGCGTATGGTATTGATCATGCAGGACGCTGGTGAAAAATAGAGCAGGAATTCCGATCTTGGCATACGGAAGATGATCACTTCTGAAGTAGAAATATTCTGCATGGCTAGGAGAATCCCAGTCTTTTAAATAACGGAATTTAGTACTTTCATTATTGGCTTCCTCCGCCATTTTTACTAATTCTTCAGAGTTTTTGTGAGGAGCATTACCTCCCAGTAAAGCAGCCTCATCATTGCTGTTTCTTCCAATCATATCCCCGTTCAGTACTGCAACAATTTTTTCTTTCGGAACCACCGGATGGGCAGCATGCCATCTTGAACCCAGTAATCCTCTTTCTTCTGCACCGTGGAATACAAACAGGATACTTCTTTTTCCCGGTTGTTTTTTGTAAGTTCTTGCCATAGCCAGCATGGCTACACAGGTACTGGCATTGTCATCTGCACCGTTGTAGATGGTATCATTTTTTACTGGATGCCTGATGCCGTCATGGTCCTGATGCCCGCTAAGTAAAACATATTCGTTTTTAAGAACGGGATCGGTACCGTCTATTTTTCCGATAATATTTACTGACGGATATTTATAGGTTTCGGTAATCAGGTTCAGGGCAATTTTCGGATTGTTTTTTACCCAGCCTGCATTTTCTCTTTTAATCCATAATACAGGGATATTATCCGTTATTTTTTCTCTCAGCCCTTCCACACCGTAGCTTCCTCTTGTCATTTGAGGCAGTACTTCTACCCAGCTTTTTTCAGAAATATCATCGGTAATGAAAATAATGGCTTTTGCTCCCAGCTCGGCAGCTTTTTTATAATATTTTGCTCTTACAAATCCGGGATATCTTCTTACAAAAAGGGTCATATCTTTTTCGATATTTTTATCAGAAGCATTGATGGCAAGAACCTTTCCTTTGATGTTTAATTTTGAAAGGTCTTCGGGTTCAGCATTTCCTGCATAAACAATTTCGCCGTCTATAACCGCATTTACCGGTTCTGAAACCAGAAAATCCTTCCATAGGGTAAGAGGAGTACCACCAATTTTCAGACTGCTTTGAGGAGTCGTCTGATGTCTGTACATTTCAAAAAACTGGAAAAAAGTTCCATCATCGCCGGCAGGTTTCATTCCTGCTTCCTTAGCTTTATCAGCAAGCCACATGGATACTTTTAATTCATCCAGCGTTCCTGCTTCACGTCCCCAGAACTGATCTGCAGCCAGCTCATACATGTCTTTTTTAAGATCAGATTCTTTGATGGCAGAAACCAGAGGTTTCTTATAATTCTGTGCATTTCCGATACTGAAGACTAATAGGCTCAGGATAGACAAAATATAGTTTCTATTCATGGGGATTTTAATTAAAGTTAGCCAGTTTTTCTGAGAACTGTTTTGAGAATTCTTTTCTGTCTTCTTCCAGTTTTTCTGGTGTAGAGGGTAAAATATAGTTGAAAAGAATTTTGTTATCATGGTCTAAAAAAATAATTTCCTTTTCATTTCCATCAATCATCTGTGAGAAAATCTCCCACATTGGAGTGTCTTTTAACTTTAACAATTCAAAAAACTGTTCTGCTTTTATTTCGATTTTCTGCATATTATTTTATTTATATAACGTATAATGTCTAAAATTTAACATTAAAATTCCAGGAACTTCAGTTTAAACTGGATGGCAAAATTTTGTTTAAAATTCGGTGTTGTATAATAGCCCACCCTGTAGAATAATCCCAAATTGAAATAACTTGAAAGGAAATTATTCCATTCCAGGCCAACTTCCTGATAAAGGTGATTAAGCGGCTTGAAACGGAACTGGTGGTATTCCGGATGTTTCATATTTCCTATTGTTCCTCTTAATACAAAATCAAAGCTTGACACATTGTGTCCAAAGCTTTTGAAGTAAAGAGGTAATTTATGGGTGAAATAATAAGCGACAAACTTGTCATTATAATATTTTCCACCTTCCAGGGTAGCAAATCCAAGATATGAGGTAAGGTTAAAATTAAAATCTTTACCCGGAGAGGCAAGTCCGTTCATGGTAAAATTCTTCCATATCGGGGCTTCTCCAAAAACCATTCCGCCATAGAGTCTGAATCCGGTGGTTCCCAGCGGAGTCTTAAAATTGTGAACAAAAAGGGCGTCAAAACGGGAGTAATTAAAATTGCCGCCTACTGCTCTATAACTCTGTTCATAGTTAAAATACAATTCAGGATATTTCTGATCAATCAGAGATTTTCCCTGTGGAGTCATAATATTGGTTGAATTGGGAGAATATTTTAAAGTAAACAGCGTGTTGAAATTTTTGAAGGATGTTCCTTCATTTTTGAACTGATAATCAAATTCTGCAGTTTCAATATTTCTTCTTACTGCAAGAGCCAGTGTAAGACCGTTCGTTACATCATTCAGATACGACAAAGAGGCGCCCTTAAAATGAAAATACTTATCATTATTAAGGTTATTTCCAAAATTCATCATTCTCATTTTGAAGTTCCAGAGTCTTCTGTAAAACTCTCCCGAAGCTGTTACATCATCGTAAAATTCAAATCTGAAAAATGAGTTTTTCTCCAGAGTCGTCTTCATATCCAGCCCCATACCGTATTTCCATCTTCTGTCTTTTACCCCATAGGCAAAATAATAGTCAGGGGAGAAGTACGGATTGAAGTTTTCATTGATTTTGGCCTTTAACCCAAGTCTGAATCCTTCATAAGAGTTGTAATTGACGATTTCATCCACGGCAAAATCTACAGAACGTACTCTGATTTGGCCGTTAAGTAAACCTGATAATATCTGAGCCTTGCTGTCTATTTTATATTTTTTTCCTAAACTGTCTATTGTTTTATAGGTATTTTGCTCCCGATCTGTAAGAGGATCGGTCCTGTATTGGTTCAGGGAGTGCCCGTCAATACTTTTGACAGAAAATGTATAGCCTTTAAAGTCTTTGGGATCTTCAGTAATGGGAGATTCAAAATCAAAATATTTGGAAGTCAGGAAAGCGTAGGTGCCAAAGCTTTTTTTGTCCTTTTTGTTAAGACGGTCTTTGTCATCCATTGCCATCTTACCCATCTTAAGTTTTGCTTTTTCATGAGCAAGGAACCATTTGTTATTATAGAAAATCCATGTACTGGTAATAATCCCGTCGTTTTTATTTTTACTGAAGTTTTCAATTTTTTTAATTCCGTAGGTTTCAGTATCTACATAAATAGCACCGTTATACTTTCTCTTTCTGTCCGGGTTTTTATAATTCACCTCACGGAAACGGATGACAAAATTCTTTCTTCCGTCCAGTTCAATAGTATCGGATAAAAAGAACCTGTAGAGGCCTCTGTTTTCCGGCTTTATCTGCTCAGGAACAACATCTCTGTTACTTTGCTGAAGGGCAATCATTTCGTAGATGGGCTGCTTGAGTCCTGAAATTCTGTTGTCAAGAATATTGATCTTTTCACCGTATTTTTTTGAGTATAAAAACTCCTGTGCTCTTTCCCAAAGAAACAGTTTACTTTTTGCAAAAACTTTTCTTGCAGTGCTGTTGTTTAACGAATCTTTCTCTCTCTTTTTCTTGAAAAGATTCAGGTCATTAAAATATTCCTGAAACTGAGTAAGGCTGTCTTCATCAATATCTAAGGAGATTTTTTCGTAAGATTTATAAGAATAAGAACCTAAGCTTTTCGGAGAATTTTGATTAAACAGTTTATTTACCTTTTTCAGAATTTCCAGTGCTCTGGGATCACTTTTATCTTCAATCACTATTGCATCAATGGCAGTGGTTTTGGATGCTTTTTTTTGAAGAGATACCTCTATACTGCTTTCTACGGTTACTGTTTCCTGTTGATAAGAATCCGCCTCAATACTAATGGTTTTGCAGCCCGCTTTAAATTCCAGAATGCCCTGAGCATTGGTATAGCCAATAATTTTGTGATCACATGATATTTGGGCATTGGATACAGGTTTCTGGTTGGCGTCATCCACAATTTTAATTTTTGATTGTGAATACCCCAAAAAGAAGATTAAAAAAAATAATAATAGTAAACCCTTTTTCATTGGTAAAAACTACGTCAAAAGTACTAATATTTATTGTTTTAGAAAAGTTTTTAACGGACTATAATATTGATTTAATCTAATTCCTCAATGGAAAAATTATAACGCAAATGACGGCCAAAAGAGGACTTATCCGGAATGACCACGATATGATTGTTCCTGAAGACTGCTGTGGAATATACAACTGCTTTCCTTCGTCGGAGAGCGGAAAATCAAACTCTGAAATCGTTATCTCTTGTTATTGCTTATCGTTCAGCGCTTTCATAAAATCAATAATATTACCGGTTTCCTCTTCTGTAAGCTGTAAAGGAGCGTTAGAAAGCGTCTGGTTTTTTATGGTAAACCCAAGACCTTTTCCACCGCCTTTATTGTAAAAATTCATCACTTCTTTAAGGGTTTTATATCCGCCGTTATGCATATAAGGTCCGGTTTTACTAATATTTCTGAGCGTTGGTGTTTTAAAGGAATTTTGCAGAGACAAAACGGTTTCGTGAAATTTTCCTCTTCCGGGATCACGATCAGCTGCTTTGTTTTCTCCATCAACGGCTATTCCCAGTACTTCCTGTTCTGTTTTTTTGAAAGCAGGAGGCACCGTTCCATTGAACAATGGAATAAAATGACAGATTGCACATTGTGCTTTTCCGACAAAAAGATTAAAGCCCTTTTTCTGATTTTCAGTCATAGCTGATTTATTTCCGCGCATATATTCATCAAAATCAGAGCTGAATCTGGCCAATGAACGTATATAGCTTGCCAGTACATTCTGAAGTTGCCAGACTTCTGTTTTCTGAGACTGGTAAATTTTCTGAAAGGCAGCCTGATATTCTTTATTCTGATTGATTTTACCAAGAATTACCGTAAGATCACCATGCATTTCTTCTTTGTTCGAAATAACATCCGAACTTTGTCCTTCCAGATCATCTTTCCGCATATCCCAGAACTGACCATGCTGAAAGCCCGCATAATTCAGAGAGGGAGAATTTCTTGCCAGTTCCGAATTCACCAGAGACATGGATTTTGCAAGTCCGTCTGTAAAAGCTTTTTCAGGAATATGGCACGTAGCACAGCTTCTGTTGTTGTTATTGGACAATATTTTATCATTAAAAAGTTGTTGCCCGAGTGCTGCTTTTGCTTCAGAAAATGCAAATTCTTTTCCCGGTGTAAATGCATTGGGATTGAACGCGTTTCTAACAAAAAAAGTTGTTGCATCTTTATTTAATGCTGTGGTAACCTCAACATCCGGAATTTTTTCCTGTTTTTTGAATTCAAGCAATAAACTTGTTATCTTATTCAAATGATCGGGAATAAAATTCACATAGTCAAACGTATTTTTATTTGTATTTTTCTTTACAATTTCAATAGCGGAACTGATTTCCGCAATAATCACTTTTAAAGACCGTTGCCTGGACTGATCTGTAGAAATTAACCGTAAGGTTTGGGTAACCCCCTCAAGAGAGTATGGGATTTCTTGTAAAAATGTTCCCGAAACAGGCGTATCAAAACCTGAAATACCTAAGCTGGAAACTCTGAAAACTTCTTGTCTTACCGCATCAAAAACCTGATCTTTACCTATGGTAATAACCTGAAAATTGGTCTCAATAGTATTGCTTTTGTTGATGAGTTTTTTTAAAAATCGTATCACTTCATCTTTATTTTCCCGATCATAAGGATAAAGCATTTCCTCCAGAACCTGTAATCCTTCTGGTTCTATTTCCGTATGTTCATCCATTTCTATTTCCGGAAGTGCAGGTCCGTTGATGAATCTGGCAGAGTGGGGAAGGAAGTATTCCACAGCCCATTCCATGGTTTTATAAGTTTTTCTCATGTCCTCAAACTTTCCCTGAAGCACTTTTTCATCTGAATTTCCGGAAATGAGACTGATTAACTCATTAATCTGTTTTTCAAATTGTGAATTGGTTTTGAGAATTTCTTTTTTTACGGAGCCCAGATCTTCAGAGACAGGCTGCAGCTTATCATTTTTACAATAAGAAAGAACAAAAAGTGCAGCAGCAGAATATAAAAACAGAAGTATCGGGTATGTTGAAAGTTTTTTCATAGGATATGAAAAAGTATCAACAGCGATTTACTGTTGATACTTTTGATGTTATGGAGTAATTAAAACTATTTTTCTACGTTTCTGATAATGACAATCTGCCCACCTTCTTTATTGGTATTGATTCCTGAACCGTCAGGATTCTTAAACTTATCCAGCTGCCATGTGTGAGAGTGGATGTTTACCGAGAATGTATTAGGAACCCCAATGATATCTGAAATATCTACCATAGCTCCAAACTCCCACGAACCGAACTTTTGTAAATCTCCGGACTGGTTATAAGCAGTCTGCCATGCTGAATCATTTCTGTTATGTTTCATATTCAACCATGGCTTATATTGTTTGGTCGCAATGTTGAGCTGCCAGATATAAGAATCATGCTTTGCCGCTTTGTAATAAGAGTCTCCGTCTTCCTGAATGTACACATAGTTTTCAGTTACACACAGATTATCAGGATTAATAAGATTGTTACCAGGATTCGAATCTCCTTCTGCCACTACTTCCAGTTTTCCTGTCAGCATATTATTAGAATTAAGAACAAGCTTGTAGACTCTTCCCCACATGGTTAATCCAGCTTTTGGATTTACACCGTCAGAAGATTCTCCTGTTGCGGTAAAGTAAATCTCTCTTCCTTTTCCTGCTCCTTTTCTGTAATCCACATCTTCAACTCTTGAAAAGCGAATCGCATTGTTATCGATGTTTTTCTGATTAATCTGAGCTCCTGTAAGATTTTTAGCATTAGGAATTTCAACAAATTCTACATCGTAATTATTCCCTTTGGTCATATCAGTTTCCGTGTAGTTGTTGTTCGTTCTTTTTAATGCGTATAGTTTTCCGTTATCAAGATCTCCCTGAGTGTCGGCCACATACATGATCAGCTGTCCTGCTGACTGATGGGAAGAAGAATAAGACTGGTCTTCACCGATAATAATATATGATTTTCCGTTAGAAACATCCTTAGGAAGAGGAACTGCATTTTCCATAGAAGCCTTTCCCAATGCAGGTTTTACCCTTGTCTTATCTGAAGCCTGTGAAGCAGGAGCCAGTGGGTTCAGAGCATGAACCATACTTTCTTCACCGGATTCACCGGCAGTGAGAAATGCACTAAAACCATGGATTTCAGGAGTTGCCAATGTTGCAGAGCACAATCTCGTCATCCCTCCTGTCCCGTTTAGGATATATTCACCTTTTACAGGTCTGAATGTTTTATCCAGATATACCCTTGATACCGATTGCTTGATCTCGTGGTTGGTGATCATCAGATAACCATCAGAGTTAGGATCTTTCATAATTCCCATTCCGTCCGGCTGCCCGCCGAAAACAAAATCGGGAGACCCCGGAAGAATATCGGAACTTGAAATAAGGGTGGTGATATTTAAATTCTCAAAACCTGGCATTCCAAAAACGAAAGCCGGTTCTTTTGAAAAATTTTCAAGTTTAATTTTGTCATTAGCCGGGGTATTACTATCCCCGCTATTATCATCGTTACAACCCTGAAAAACAAGAGCTGCAAATAATAATGCACCAATAGTTTTGTTAATTTTCATAATTATTTTTTTGAATTTCGATTAAAGCAAAACTAAGGGTCCGGTGTTAACTAGGTTTTAAGAAGACAAAACAAATAGTTTAAGATTGAGGGATTTTTGTTAAGTAAAGATCAATAATTAGAATAGATATAAATAAAACAGCCTGTATTTTTCATATTGCTTTACTTCAGCATAAAAAAAGGCTGTCTCCAAAATGAAACAGCCTGTTTAATATTTATAATAGATCTACTATTTTTATATATTTAATGCTTTCTGATAAGCATTTTCCAAACCATCAAGGTTTTTACCCCCTGCAGTTGCAAAGCCAGGGTTTCCACCACCACCACCTTGAATCTCTTTAGCAAGATCTTTAACGATAGCTCCGGCCTGATATTCTGCTGCCAGATCATCAGAAACTCCTACACTAATCATAGGTTTACCATCAGCATCAGAAAGAATGATCGTTACTGAAGCCGGAATTTCTCTTTTCAGCTGGAATACGATATCTTTTACAGAACCAGCATCCAGAGAAGTTCTCTTTACCAGAAGCTGTTTATTGCCTTTTTGTTCATAAGCCTTTTTCCAGTCGCTGATTTCTCCTTTTGCTTTTTCTTTTTTAAGAGCATCAACTTCTGCTTTTAATGCTGTGTTTTCCTCGATTAATTTCTCAATAGACCTTACAACATCTTTAGACTTCAAGAGTTGAGATAATTCAATAATCTGTTGTTCCAGATTTTTGAAATATTCCTCAGATTTATCTCCTGAAATCGCTTCAATTCTTCTGATTCCTGCGGCTGCAGAACCTTCAGATGTAATTTTGAAATGCCCGATTTCACTGGTGTTTTTTACGTGAGTTCCTCCACAAAGTTCTTTCGAACTTCCGAACTGAATCATTCTTACGTTGTCACCATATTTTTCACCAAACAATGCCATTGCACCTTTATCCAGAGCCTCCTGAATAGGAATGTTTCTGAATTCCTGTAAAGCAATACTTTCTTTGATTTTGCTGTTTACTTTTTCTTCAATTAAAGCTAATTCTTCTTCCGTCATTTTATTAAAATGGGAGAAGTCAAAACGAAGGTAATCGGGTCCTACATAAGAACCTTTTTGTTCCACATGGGTTCCTAAAACATCTCTTAAAGCTTCGTGTAAAAGGTGAGTCACAGAGTGGTTTGCCTGAGAATTTTTTCTCTCAGAAGCATTTACTTTAGCATAGAAAACAGCTCCTGCATCTTTTGGAAGCCCGTTGATTAATGAAATAACCAGCCCGTTTTCTTTCTTAGTTTCCAGTACTTCAAAACTTTCAGCTGCATTTTCAAGAACACCTTTGTCTCCAACCTGCCCTCCTCCTTCAGGGTAGAAAGGAGAGCTGCTCAGTACGACCTGATAAAATTCTCCGTCTTTATTCTCTACCTTTCTGTATCTTGTAATGTATGTTTCAGACTCAGTCTGGTCATAGCCTACAAATGTTTCAGGTTTCTCTTCTAAAACAACCCAGTCATATACTTTTTGGGCAGAATCAGATTTAGAACGCTGTTTTTGTTTTTCCATTTCGGCTTTAAATCCTTGCTCATCAATCGTCAGACCTTTTTCTTCAGCAATAATTCTTGTTAAATCATCAGGGAAGCCATACGTGTCATAAAGTTCAAAAACTTCTTCGCTTGGTAATACTTTTGAATGATCGGCAATGGTTTGCTGGATCAGTTTCTCTACTCTTAGTAATCCGTTTTCAATCGTTTTTAAGAAAGATTCTTCTTCACTTTTGATCACTTCACCTACTAACTTTCCTTGTTTTTCAATTTCAGGGAAGAATGTACCCATTTGCTTCTGAAGAACAGGAACCAACTGATAAAGGAAAGGTTCCTTCATTCCCAGGAATCTGTATGCATAAGAAATACCTCTTCTGAGAATCCTTCGGATTACATATCCTGCACCTCCGTTGGAAGGAAGCTGACCATCAGCGATAGCAAAAGAAACCGCTCTGATGTGGTCTACTACCACACGAATGGCAATATCTTTTTCATCTTCTAAAATACCTGTATATTTTTTACCGGAAAGCTCCTCCACTTTAGAAATCAGCGGGGTGAAAACATCCGTATCATAGTTCGAAGATTTTCCCTGAAGAGCCATACAAAGACGCTCAAAGCCCATTCCGGTATCTACATGCTGAGCAGGAAGTTTTTCTAAAGATTTGTCCGCTTTTCTGTTGAATTCCATGAAAACAAGGTTCCATACTTCCACTACCTGCGGATGATCCTGATTCACTAATGTAATTCCGGGAACGGCTGCTTTTTCTTCCGGAGTTCTCAAGTCGATATGAATCTCTGAACACGGTCCGCATGGCCCGCTTTCACCCATCTCCCAGAAGTTGTCTTTTTTATTTCCATTGATGATTCTGTCTTCTGAAATATGAGACTTCCAGAAATCATAAGCATCCTGGTCTCTGTCAAGGTTTTCAGAAGTATCACCTTCAAAAATCGTTACATATAAATTGTCTTTTGGAATTCCGTATACTTCAGTCAGTAATTCCCAGGCAAAAGCAATAGCCTCTTTTTTGAAGTAATCCCCGAAAGACCAGTTTCCCAACATTTCAAACATGGTATGGTGGTAAGTATCTCTACCCACATCATCCAAATCATTATGTTTTCCGGAAACTCTCAGACACTTCTGTGTATCGGCAATTCTAGGGGCGGTAGGGGTTTTATAGCCTAAGAAAAAATCTTTGAACTGCGTCATTCCTGAGTTGGAAAACATAAGGGTAGGATCATCTTTCAGCACGATAGGTGCAGAAGGAACGATCAGGTGGTCTTTACTTTTAAAATAATCTAAAAATTTTTGACGTATCTCTTGTGATGTCATAGTATTGCTTTTGCTTTTTAACGTATCAAATTTTGATAAGATGCAAATTTAATGTTTTTAGGTGATTTAATATCTACTATTACATATTTTCGGAGATGTTTTATTAAATGTCCGGCATAATAATGAATGGCTGCTGATTTCAGCTGCCAGCAGGTAAATTATGAAGCCGTGTATTCGTAGCCGGAATATAAAGCAAAAATCATTACGGATCTGCCCGAATCCGATAATGCTTTTGATGATCCGGAATAAAGGAAAAAGGAAATGAAGTTTTGTGACCGGGTTATTCTGCTAAACCTGATCTGCAAATGAATAAAGTTCTGATTTGTGTATTCGTGGTTAAAAAAAACTATTCTTTAGATTTAACTTACTATCTTCGTAGTCATCTGAAAAGGTAAAAACAGCATACACAAAAAATGACGAAAAACGAAGTACTGAAAAGCTGGATAGAAGAATATTCTGAGCCCCTTTTAAAAAAAGCTTTTTACCTGCTTTCCGATAAAGAAGAAGCACAGGATCTTGTTCAGGACGTTTTTGTAGCTGCATTTTCTTCTTATGATTCCTTTGAAGGGAAAAGCCAGCCTCTGACCTGGCTGATGGCTATTCTGAACAGAAAAACAGCAGATTTTTACCGGAAAAAATATAAATCTGAACCTCAGATCAGACTGGATCATTTTTTTGATGAAACAGGCTCCTGGAAAAAAGATGATGTTCTTAACGACTGGAATGCAGAAGGGAAAGAGACTGAGCTGTTGGACGATCATGATTTTAATAAAACATTGGAGGATTGTATTGAAGAACTCCCCCCCAGATGGAAGATTTTGTTGAAAATGTATTATCTTGAAGAAAAAAAAGCTTCGGAAGTGAGTCAGGAATTTGAGGTTTCAACGACTAATCTCTGGAAGATCTTACAAAGAAGCCGGATGCAGCTCAGAGAATGTCTGGAATTCAACTGGTTTTCAAAGTTATCATAATTGAAATGTTTAAAAAAATTATCCATATTATATTCTTACCCTGCAGCGAAGCTACTTTGCTGATGGAAAAACGTAATGCTCATGCTATTTCTTCCAAAGAAAACTGGAAACTAAGTATGCACTTAATGATTTGCAAATGGTGTAAGATGTACAGCAAAAAATTAGCATTACTGGACAAGATCTTTACAGAAACTTTCACTCAAAAAGAATCTGAAATTAAAAACATTGATATTCAGGGATTTAAAAATAAAATAAATAAAAAGCTGGATTTTTAAAAAAAATCCTGTCAGGATTTTGGAATTGTTCCGACTATACTTTTGAAAATAAAGTATAATTAAAAATCAACATATGGTCAGAACAACACAACCTCACAAAAATCAATCAAGAACATATAAGCCTGGATATTATATTTCCCTTTTTGGGGCCGCTCTTATTTTGTTGTGGATAGGTATTTTCAAATTTACCCCTACAGAAGCAGCTGCTATAAAACCTCTGGTAGAAAACCACTTTCTTACTTTTTTCGTATATAAGATGATAAGTGCTCAGGCAGTGTCAAATCTTATCGGAATGATAGAAATTATCATTGCACTATTACTGATATTTAGTGTGAAATTTGCAGTACTTAAAAAATATGCCGGAATAGGAATGATTGTCACTTTTCTTGTCACGTTAAGTTATCTCTTTACAACGCCGGGAATGTGGAAGATCGTGGACGGAATACCTGTCACTGATTTCTTTATCTTAAAAGATCTTTTGCTTTTGGGATTGGGTGTAATGATCGTTCAAAATAATAATAATAATAATAATAATAATAATGGATAAAAATAAAAAAATGAAAAATATATTTATTGTACTCGGAATTGTTCTGGGTATAGCAGTTTTTGCTGCCGGTTCGGGGCTGTTTAAACATACCAAGCCCGGAAAAGTAGAACTTAAAAAAGAAAATCAGGAAACTATGGATAATAAAAATGTCAGAGAGATTTATTTTGCAGGCGGATGCTTTTGGGGAACAGAGCATTTCTTTCAACAGATTCGCGGTGTGGTAGGAACAGAAGTGGGATATGCGAACGGAAATACTCAAAATCCTACCTATGAAGAAGTGGTAAGCCATACGACAGGCTTTGCCGAAACCGTAAAAGTAAAATACGATCCGGAGCAGGTAGATCTGAAACTGTTGATTGATCTTTATTTTAAAACCATTGATCCTACCAGTAAAGATCAGCAGGGAAATGACAGGGGAAATCAATACAGAACAGGAATCTATTTTACCAATAAAAATGACGAAGCTCTGGTGAAAGGAGAAGTTGAAAAGCTGGCTAAAAATTATAGCAAGCCGGTAGTGGTAGAAACAATTCCTTTGAAAAATTTCTACAGAGCTGAAGATTATCATCAGGATTATCTGGATAAAAATCCGGGCGGATACTGCCATATTGAACCGGGGCTTTTCGAAATGGCGAAAAAAGCCAATCCACTTCCAAAAGAAACCTATAAAAAACAGGATAAAAAAGTTTTAAAAGAAAAACTTACCGCTGAACAATACAATGTAACTCAGGAAAACGGTACCGAAAAACCTTTCCAGAATGAATACTGGAACGAAACCCGTGAAGGTATTTATGTGGATATCACTACCGGAGAACCTTTGTTTGTTTCAACGGATAAATTTGAATCAGGTTGCGGATGGCCAAGTTTCTCAAAGCCGATTACCAAAAGTTTAATTGATGAAAAACTTGACAGTACCCACGGAATGGACAGGGTAGAGGTAAGAAGTAAAACAGGAGACGCCCATTTAGGACACGTTTTTACCGATGGGCCTCAGGATAAAGGAGGATTGCGTTACTGTATCAACAGCGCCTCCCTGAAATTTATTCCAAAAGCGGAAATGGAATCAAAAGGATACGGAAAATATCTTCCGTTGTTAGATAAAAAGTAAAAATGAAGAAAGGCTGCCAAATGGCAGCCTTTTTATTTAATGGGATGGAATATCTTTTCCAAGTGGTAAAAACCGCTCTTTAGGTATTCTGATTTCCTAGGATAAATTCAACTCCTGTATTCTGCTCATTCCTTTGCGGAAGGGCTCTGACTTCTGAAGCATATGAGGCGGAGTTTTCCTTTGCTTTACCACAACGCCCCCTATTTTTTTATAATTCAGGTTTCTTATTTTCTGCTTCCGAAATGCCGCGGCAGGACAGGCACGACGAGGGCACTGATGAGCCCTGTACAATAGTATATTTTTTCATCATTGTCATTTTTGATAAAATTAATAAAAAGGATCATTGCGAAATAAAAAAAGAATACAAAGTTTCATTGAATTTTTAAGATTAAAATATTAAATTTGATAGAACTAATAGGGAAATATGAAGTTAATTGAACTGGCAGAAGAATTAAATGTATCTGCAGAAGCCATCAAACAGTTTATACAGGATTTTGATCTTGAACTGGTAGACTGTATCAGTACAAATTTTGAAGTGAAAGATGATTTTGAAAAATTTGCCCGGGAAAATGTAGATTTTTTAAGATTGTACGAAAAAGATCTTGATAAAAACAAAACGGTAGAACAGATTGCAGAAGTGATCAACCAGCCGAAAGATAAAGTGGAGAAGGCCCTTAAAGATCAGAATCCCAATATTTTTGATAACGGGTTTTTCAAATCCTCTATTTCAAGCTATGGGATCGACAATAAGTTAGGAGGAAATTATCAGTTTGTTTATGATTATTTCGGACATAAAACCAGTCTGCAACAAAGAGATTTCATAGGATACCGGGATTTGTTTTTTTATACCTCGGCAGTCTTGGAACCCTTCCTGAATCCTCAGCAGATTAAAGACTGGGGAATTAACCGTCCTGCAGGAATTATTTTGTACGGACCTCCGGGAAGCGGGAAAATCTTCTGGGCGAATAAAATTGCAGAAATCATCGGGTATAAGTTTAAGGAAGTGAAGAAACATTATCTGGGAACTTCACTGATTGACGGAAATGAAATCAATTTCAGCGATTTTTTACTGTCTATGATGAAAGAAAATAAAGTGCTGCTCTTCCTGGATGATTTTGATGAAATTATGATGCAGAGAAAAGCAGAAACAGATATTGCTTCCTGCAATCTTGAAGCACAGGAACTCATCCTTCATTATATCAGTAAATTTGAAAAAGAAGGTGTTCTGATGGTAGGATCTGCCAATTCTGTAGCAGAAATTGATGAGGAAGTTCTTGCTCCGGGAAGATTTGATGTAATGATTCCTATATTTCCGCCGAATGCTTCAGAACGTTCGGAGATTATTTTGTATGCTATGACAAGAGGGCTTGAAGAGGACTCTCTGTTGTATAAAATCCTTAAAAACAACAAAGCAGATAAAGTTCCGTTCTGGCATGAAATTTCATCGAAGATGAAGGCTTTTAGCAATACGATGCTTATTGACTTTACCCAGAGTCTGAAAAAGAGAATTAAAAATCTTTATCAGAGAACAAGAAATGAAAAACTGCGAATAGATCAGAATCTTTTAAACGGGGCTCTGAGAGATGCAGCAGGAAAACTTACAGAAGAATATCTTGACCAGGTCGCTAAATTTTTAGCAGATGCCATTATCAATAATTTCGATGAATTTCAATTCAGAATTCAGGCACTAAAAAATGAACTGGAAACTTATAAAGTAGTTGAAGAGCCAAGAAGAGCTATAGGTTTTCATCACGATGATGAAAAAGAAGGCTAATGTCATATAAAACGGTCAACTGGTTATGAACAGCATCTGGGAACTGGAAACCTTTTACAGAAAAAGAAATATTGTTATTATCGGGGCCGGTTTTTCAGGACTCTGGACTGCCATTTCTTTAAAAGAAAAATATCCTGAAAAGTCTGTTCTCATTATTGAACGGAACAGAATCCCATTGGGTGCTTCCACCAGAAATGCCGGGTTTGCCTGTTTCGGAAGCCTGACGGAAATTCTGGCCGATGCTGAAAAAATGGGCTGGCAAAAAACATGGGAACTTGTCAGAATGAGATTCAACGGACTGGAAAAGATCAGAAAATATTTTAACCCCGACGAAATAGATTTTGAGCTTAATGGCGGATATGAAATTATAAACAATGCTGAACCCCTGCAATATGTAAATTTTGTTAACGAACAATTACAGACTGTTACCGGACTTAAGACAACATACAGCCTGAAACCGGAAAAAATCCGGGAATTCGGATTGGGAAAATCGCAGTTCCTGATTGAGAATACCTGTGAAGGAAGCCTTCATTCAGGTAAATTATTACAAAAGCTTCTGGAAAAATGCCATGAACTTAAAATAGAGTTTTTGTTTGGAACAGAAGTTAAAAATATTGCAGAAAAGTCAAATGAGGTAGAGGTTCATCTTTCCGAAGGCCTTTCAGTAAAGACGGATAAAGTAATTTATTGTACGAATGCATTTAGTTCAGTATTTTTAGACGAAGACATCATTCCTGCACGCGGACAAATTCTTCTGACGGAACCCATTAAAGATCTGAAGCTTAAAGGTACTTTTCATTATGACGAAGGATTTTATTATTTTAGAAATGTAGGAAACCGGATATTATTGGGTGGCGGACGAAACCGGGATTTCAAAACGGAAGAAACAACTGCTTTGGAAACCACTGCTTTTCTTCAAGATCATCTGGAAAATTTCTTAAAAGAAGTGGTACTCCCCAATCAGGAGTTTAAGATTGCACTCCGCTGGTCAGGAATTATGGCCATGGGATCAGAAAAAACACCTTTGATCAAAGAAATTTCAGAAAAACAGCTCTGTGCTGTCCGGCTTTCGGGAATGGGAGTGGCTCTTGCTCCGAAGATCGGAGAAGAAGTCACTAAAATGATATAATAAAATGGCTGATTCAAAGAAATTTTTACCTTCCTGTTTCACGCGATAAATAAAGATCACAGAATGATATAAGGTCGCACAGGAAGTGCAGTCATTGATAGGGTAGGATAATTGTAGTTTTAAGGGATAATGATAGGGCTTAATCCTGATATCAGGAACCTTAAAGTCTTCATCCGGCATCTAAAACTCAAGATCCTAAGCTTTCCACTCCAAAAGAAATCCTTATTTTTGCAAAAAAGAAAAAATCGTGATTAACAACGACCAGATAAAAGAAGTTCAGTCCAGAATTGAAGATTTACATCGTTATCTTCAGATTGAAAAAAAGAAGATAGAAATTGCCAATGATGATGAAAAAACAGCCGCACCTGAGTTTTGGGATAATCCTAAAACTGCCGAAGCTTTTCTGAAACAGCTTCGTTCCAAGAAAAAATGGGTGGAAGGTTACGATGAAATTCATACCCAGTTTGAAGACCTTCAGGTATTGGCAGACTTTGCCAAAGAAGACCCTGATTCCGAAAAAGAACTGGATGAAACATTTCCGCAGCTGGTGGAAAAAATAGAAGACCTGGAGTTTAAAAACATGCTTTCTAACGAAGGAGATGAGCTTTCAGCGGTTCTTCAGATTACAGCCGGAGCAGGAGGAACGGAAAGTTGCGACTGGGCATCCATGCTGATGAGAATGTATACGATGTGGGCAGAAAAGCAGGGGTATAAAATCCGTGAACTGAACTTCCAGGAAGGAGATGTAGCCGGAGTGAAGACCGTTACCCTTGAAATAGAAGGTGAATTTGCCTTCGGATATTTGAGAGGCGAAAACGGAGTTCATCGTTTGGTAAGAATTTCACCATTTGACAGTAATGCAAAACGTCATACGAGTTTTGTTTCTGTTTATGTGTATCCTTTAGTAGACGATACCATCGAAATTAATATTAACCCTGCCGATATATCCTTTGAAACAATGAGGTCTTCAGGTGCCGGAGGTCAGAACGTAAACAAAGTAGAGACAGCAGTACGTCTTCGTCACGCACCCACCGGAATTATTATTGAAAACTCAGAATCCCGTTCGCAGCTTCAGAATAAAGAAAAAGCCATGCAGCTCTTACGTTCCAGATTATATGAAATGGAATTGGAAGAACGAATGAAAGCCAGAAATGAGATTGAAGCAAACAAAATGAAGATCGAGTGGGGAAGCCAGATCCGAAACTATGTAATGCATCCTTATAAACTGGTGAAAGATGTACGTTCAGGACATGAAACCTCAGATGTGGATGCTGTAATGAACGGAAATATCACTCCGTTCTTAAAAGCATTCCTGATGGCCGATGGAACGGCGGTTTCTGATGATGATATGGAACTGTAAAGGATCATATTTGAATTTTAGTTAAAATCTTATAATTTATTTTTGTTTCAGACATTTTAGACTTATTTTTGTTGTTCATCGATATATATGGAAGATTTTAATAGCTGGAAGGATTTATTAAACCCGGAGTTTTACATTAAAATGGGAGGGTTTTGGCTAATTTTATTTATTGTTTTTGCGGAAACAGGCCTTTTTGTAGGATTTTTTCTTCCCGGAGACTCTTTATTGTTTGTTTCAGGGATTTATGCTGTTGAGATCATCAAAGAGACATTTGGCTCTACAGGGAGCGATTTCTTAGATACAACTCTTTTAGCTTCAGGAGTAGCTCTTGCAGCTATTATCGGGAACGAAGTAGGATATTTTTTCGGAAGAAAGGCAGGCCCTGCTTTATATAAGAGACCGGATACGATGTTTTTTAAGAAAAAATATCTTTATCAGGCGCACGATTTCTTTGAAAAACATGGAGCTCTGGCCATTATTATGGCAAGATTTTTACCAGTAGTAAGAACTTTTACGCCCATTGTTGCAGGAATTGTGAAGATGGATAAAAAAGAATTTTTAAGAGATAATGTTATCGGGGCAGTATTATGGTCATTTATTCTGATCTTCGCAGGCCATTATCTTGATAAATTATTTATGGAACAATTTGGCATCAACCTTAAAGAGAAGCTGGAATACATTATCATTGTGATTGTATTGATTACTACGGTACCGGTGATTGCAAAATTTGTTTTCGGAAAAAAAGAAGACCTGTCTGATAAGTATGAAAATAAAGATTTTGAATAAATAACAAATATATTATAACAGATAACCTGCCGGAGAGCAGGTTATTTTTTTATCCATTCCAGAATACCGGGATAGATAATCCCGTCTCTTTTTCTTTTACTGAAAAATCTGGGTGTATGACCTGTTTTTTCCATAAATATCAGTTTATGAGGAATGTTAAGCTTTGTAAGTGCAGAATCCATTGCTAATCCCTGATGCTGATTCACCAGAATATCCTGATTTCCCTGAAACAATAAAGTAGGGACATTCGTAATGTTGGCGATTGGGCTGGCCTCTTTAAAGGCCTCGGAGACATTTTTCCGGTTAAATTTTGTTCCTACCACTTTTTGAATCGTAGGAGAAGTGTATTTGGAATAAAACGAATTCAGATATTCAGGACTGTAAAAGTCTGTGGGCCCGCTTAGAGAGATGATTTTTTTTACCTGATCAGGGTGCTGATATCCATACAACAGGGCAAGATGTCCTCCGGCGCTTTCTCCAAGCAGAATATAATTATCCGGGAGAAGTTCAGCCTTATCTGCTAAAGAATTAAATTTTTCAATAACACGGCCAATATCTTCAAGTTGTTGTTTGTAAGTAATGTTTTTCTTTTTGGAAACCAGCCTGTAGTTGATATTGATGCTGGGAATCTTATTTTCAAAAAGCATTTTCTGAAGCTGGATCATATGTTCTTTTTTGCCTAAAGTCCATGCACCGCCATGTACGATAAGCACCACGGGAGAATCTACCGGATAATCCCTAGGCAGGAAAATATCCATTTTCTGTCTTTTATGTTCTCCGTACTTTAAATTATAGATTTTCTGCTGGCCGCCGGGGCCTACCCAGACTTTAAATTTTGTATTGCAGGACTGCAGCAGAAAACCGATGCATCCCATAACGAAAAAATGATACTTGATAACCAGCCTTTTCATAGATCAAATGTAGTGAAAATAACAGATTTTTTTATTTCCAAAGCTTTAAAATTATTATTTTGCAAACAGGTAAAAAATAGAATTAAATATTTATTTTTGCTGAACTTAACAAAGATTAAAAAAACATTAAAATATGGCATCGGGCTTTTTTGCAATTTTAGATGATCTTGCAGCATTGATGGACGATGTAGCAGTAACCAGTAAAATTGCTACCCAGAAAACAGCAGGTATTTTAGGAGATGATCTCGCTGTAAATGCAGAAAAAGCTACAGGCTTCCTTTCTTCAAGAGAACTTCCCGTTTTATGGGCAATTACCAAAGGATCTTTTATCAATAAACTGATCATTCTTCCTATAGCGTTTCTTCTGAACTGGTTGTACAAACCGGCTATTGAAATGATTCTTATTCTGGGAGGTTTATATCTTGCATTTGAAGGGGTAGAAAAAATCATTGAATTCTTATTTCACCGTTCCAAAAAAGGACATGAAGTGGCAGAAGACAGTAAAGAAGATGAAAATCCGGAAGTTTCTGAGAAAGCAAAAATAAACTCAGCCATCAGGACAGACTTCATTCTTTCTATTGAAATTGTTATTATTGCTCTGGGAACAGTTATTCAGCAGGAGCATCCGCTTCTTACTCAGATTATTACGGTTACTTTTGTGTCATTTCTGGCTACGGTAGGCGTGTACGGAATCGTTGCCCTTATTGTAAGAATGGATGATGCAGGATTTTCATTGATTAAAAAAAGTCATGATAAAGGTTTCTTTTCAAAACTGGGACATTTATTGGTCAAAGCATTACCTGTCATTATTAAGTTGCTTGGAATCGTGGGAACGATCGCCTTGATCTTAGTTTCAGGCGGTATATTTTCTCACAATATTCATTATTTACATGAGCTATTACCAACATGGCCTTCCATTCTTAAAGAATTTACATTTGGAATTGTAGGCGGATTAGCTGCAGTGGCTGTCTTCACCATCGGGAAAACAATATATTCACGGGTAGTAAAAAAATAAAATTTTAGATTAAATAATGAGAAAAATCCTGTACTGATTGTAGTACAGGATTTTTGTTTTTAATCATGAGTATAGTGGCTAACTAAACAACGAAAAAAGGATTCCCGTAGGAATCCTTTTGTATATTAATTGAATAAATCTTTTACTTTATCAAAGAAAGTTTTCTCCTTTCCGGATGGTTCTGCAACCATTTCCCCGCTGGCCATCTGTTTTTCAAAGAAATCTTTCTGTTCTTTGGACAGCTTTTGCGGAGTCCATACATTAATATGGATAAACATATCGCCTTTTCCGTAGCTGTCGATACTTGGAAGACCTTTTCCTGCCAATCTCAGGATCTTTCCGGATTGAGTTCCCGGATCTACCGTAATCTTCACTTTCCCGCCGACAGTCGGGATTTCTCTTTTTGTTCCGAGAGCAGCTTCTGCAAATGAAACATACAACTCCTGATGAAGATTGTCACCCTCTCTTTTGATAACCGGATCTACCTCTTCTTCAACGATAACCAATAGGTCTCCCGGAGTTCCTCCAAACGGAGCATCATTTCCTTTACCTCTTACATTAAGCTGGATCCCGTCTCTTGCTCCTGCCGGGATATTTATCGTAATTTCCTCTTCATCCTTCACAAGTCCCTGTGCATTAGCTCCAGCAGGGATTTTGTCAGCTACTTTTCCGATTCCCTGACAAGTACCGCAGGTCGTTTGTGTCTGCATCTGACCAAACATAGTATTCATGACTTTTACCTGAACACCGGATCCGTTACAGGTAGGACATGTTTTTGAAGTAGCTCCTTCCGCTACTTTCATTTTTTTTACTTTAATGGTTTTTTGGGTACCATTTACCATTTCTTCAAGGTTCAGTTTGATTCTGATTCTTAAATTAGAACCTTTCACCTGCTGGCGTCCACCGCCACCGCCGCCGAAGCCTCCGAAACCTCCTCCGAAAATATCTCCAAACTGACTGAAGATATCCTCCATATTCATTCCGCCTCCGAAGCCACCGCCTCCAAAGCCACCATTTCCGCCTACTCCGGCGTGACCAAACTGGTCGTATCTGGCTCTTTTCTGATCGTCGCTTAATACTTCGTAAGCCTCAGCTGCTTCTTTGAATTTCTCTTCTGCCTCTTTATCTCCCGGATTTTTATCAGGGTGAAATTTGATGGCCATTTTTCGGTATGCTTTTTTTATTTCGTCGGCAGATGAAGATTTGCTGATCTCCAGAACCTCGTAATAATCTCTTTTTGACATGACTTTCTCTATCTATAATTGATGATTGATAAATGATAAAAGATATTAAAATTCAGTAATAAAAGTATAGCTTCCTATCTATTATCACTCATCATTTATCGTTTATATATTAGTTTCCTGTTACTACTTTTGCAAAACGGATTACCTTATCGCTTAAAGTATAGCCAGTTTCAATAACATCTACGATTTTTCCTTTTAAATCTGCTGAGGGAGCAGGAATTTGAGTAATCGCTTCATGGAAGTCTACATCAAAGTTGTCGCCTGCTTTTACTTCCATCGCTTTTAATCCTTTCTCAGTAAGTTTATTTTTGAATTTCTGATAGATCAGTTCTACCCCCTGAAGGTCTGCAGAATTCCCATTTTTAGCGATTTCTTTTAATGCTCTTTCGAAATCATCTAAAACGCCAAGCATAGAAACCATCATTTCCTGGTTCGCATACTGGAAGAATTCCATCTTCTCCTTAGACGTTCTTTTTTTATAGTTTTCAAACTCAGCATATAATCTGATGTAACGGTCTTTTTCTTCTGCCAAAAGTTCTTCAGCAGAAGGAGTAGCTGTCACATTGTCCTCAGATACGGCTTCGTTCTGAATGTTGTTTTCACCTTGATTATTGATGCTTTCTTCGTTAATATCCTGGTTTTCCATAATTCAATATTTATTTACTGATTGTTTGACAAAGACTCTGCCAAATAAAAAATCAGGACATTAAGGCAGAAAATGGCATTCATGAAAATGCCACAGATGATGATTTGTCAATAATGATGTTGTGGAACTATTCCAATGAAGATATGAAATGAAAAGCAGGTCAATCAGCTGTGTTTTTTAAGGGGTACGTAATGCGATTTTAGAGATCAGATCATTAAGCATGAAATGATAAACCAGTAGCTTCAGCTCCCCGTATATCTGAAAAAATGACACCTGCAGCCCATTATCCCGGATACTATTACTGTTCTCCTGTAAATGTCTGGTATAACAAATACAGGTTTAAAATGATAATAATAACAGAAATAGCCCAAACACAGATTTTCATAATAGGTTTGTTGACAAATTCTCCCATTTTAGCTTTATCATTGGTAAACATAACCAACGGGACTACCGCAAAACTAAGCTGCATAGAAAGAATGACCTGACTTAATACCAGTAATTCGGTGGTTCCCTGTTCTCCGTAAAGGATAGCGACAATTAATGCAGGAATAACGGCAATCAGCCTTGTGATCAGTCTTCGCAGCCAGGGTTTTAGTTTGATATTTAAAAAACCTTCCATTACAATCTGTCCGGCCAGTGTTCCGGTAAGGGTGGAGTTTTGTCCGGATGCAAGCAGAGCAATCGCAAATGCAATACTAGCCATGGAAGCTCCCAGAATAGGGGTCAGCATTTTATAAGCGTCATGGATGTCTGCAACATGTTCATTTCCTGTTGTATGAAAGGTAGCTGCAGCCAGTATAAGGATGGCCCCGTTGATAAAAAAGGCCAGCATTAAAGAAACGGTACTGTCTAACGTTGCAAATTTAATGGCTTCCTTTTTTCCTTCCGTGTCACGGGTGTAGTCTCTGGTCTGAACAATACTGCTGTGTAAATATAAATTATGAGGCATTACAGTGGCTCCCAGAATTCCGATTGCAATATAAAGCATAGCAGGATTCTGAATAACTTCCTTTTGCGGGACTAATCCGCCAAGAATTTCATAGAAAGCTGGTTTTGAAATAACGATTTCATAAGCAAAACACGCCAGAATAATAAAAATAAGTCCGCCCACAATACTTTCTATCCATCGGAAACCTTTGGCCTGAAGGAGTAAAATAACCAAAACATCCACTGTCGTAATCACAATTCCCCAGGTTAATGGAATATGGAATAATAGATTTAAGGCGATGGCAGAGCCTATCACTTCAGCAAGATCACAGGCGGCAATTGCTATTTCACAAAATACCCAGAGAATAAAATTGGTTGTGGGGCTAAAATGGTCTCTACAGGCCTGAGCCAGATCTCTTTCCGCGACTACGCCCAGTTTTACCGATAAATGTTGTAAAACCATTGCGAAAATATTGGAAATAAGAATGACTGACAGAAGGGTATATCCGAATTGTGCACCGCCGGCAATATCTGTTGCCCAGTTTCCCGGATCCATATAGCCCACGGCGATCATTAATCCGGGCCCTGTAAATGCAAGATATTTTCTCCAGAATGATCCTTTTTTAGGAACTTTAACAGAAGAATAAACCTCTGATAAAGAATGAGATGTTTTATCTTTTCGCCAGGCGCTTTTTAAATTGAAATTCATAAATGTTAGAAATGACTAACAAATTTAATTAAATAAATGTAAACAGAAAAATTAAGACATAAAAAAATCCCGAAAAGTGTTTTTCGGGATCTAATTTTTATTAAGTCTAAAGATTTATTTTGAAAATCTTACAGACATTTTTCTGTCTGCAGCTCTTTCTGCATCTGAAGCTTTTGCATCTACTTTAGCGAATTTACTTCCGTAACCTTCCGCTCCAAGTACCTGAGCACCTACTCCTGCTTTACCTAAAGCAGCTTTAATATAATCTGCTCTTGCCTGAGATAGCTTTATGTTAGAAGCTTCATTACCTGTTTTATCTGTGTAGCCACCGATTTTGATTTTAGCATCAGGGAAAGCTTTTAAGATCGCTACAAGGTTGTCCATCTGGCCTTGTGAACCAGCTTCTAATTCAGTAGAACTTCCCATTTTAAAATTAACATGGTCAAAGTCATACCATTTTTCTTTCAATGCTGAATCGTCAGCAGCATTTTTATAACCGCCCGATTTAAGGAAAGAAATCATCTGATCTTCCATACCGCCTTTGTAGCCTTTTAGCATAACTCCGTTAAGGTCAATATTTTCATCAGTCTTAGTGGTTGTCGCAGCAGGGGTTGCTGTTCCTGAAACAGTGGCTGTATCTTTAGTGGCGCCTGTATTGGCAGAATCAGACATTGTTGTTGTAGTCGTCGTCGTCTCTTTTTTCTTACATTGTTTCATTAAGAAATAAGCGGCTGCTACTAATAATAAAAGCGGAAGCAACCATTTCCAGATTGAGCCTCCGCCTTGATTATTATTGTTGTTATTATTAAATTGTTCTCTTATCTCTCTTGCTCCTTCATTAACATTTTCTCTGGCTGTAGCCACTCCTTCCGCAATATTATCCTTCGCTGTAGAAGTTACCGAAGAAACTGTTTCTTTAGCCTGCCCAAACCAGTTTTCAGCTCCTAAACCAAAAGAAGCCAAAGAAAGACCTGCCGGCAGTAAAGAAGAAACAATGCCTTTCTGATCATTCAATAAACTGGAAATTCCTGAAGCTCCTAGATTGTTATCTGCTGCATATTTTCCAACAGTACCTACCGTAGCTCCGGTTACCAGATTTAATAAAGAACCTGCAGTATTATTGCTGACTCCTGAAAAACTGGCAATGGAATTGACAAGTCCACTCACCTTATCTCCAAAAAGAGAAGATAATAAGTTGGAAATAATAGGATTGCTGGATGAACCTCCCAGTAAGTTTCCTAAAATTCCACTTGAAGAAGCTTTCGTTATAGCGTCTACCACACCAGGGTTATCTGCATGATTGGCCAGCCCTCCCACTACTGCAGGTAATAAGCCGCCAATGGCTTTAGAAATACCAGATTCGCTTTCTCCAAACTGTGATGCAGCCTGTGATACTAAAGCGGGACCTAATTGTCCTTTAATTAAATCAATGACATTTAAAGACATAATAATAAATTTTTTTGGATTAATGTTGTGATAAATTTAAACAAAAATCCGTCCAAAATGTCACTTTTTTTTGAATATTTCTTGAAAAGAGAACGAAAAATTTAAAAATTATCAAAATTATTAGTACGCTTTTGCGAATAATACACGTCTCTGAGAAGGCTTTCCGGAGATCAATGAAACTCCTTCTTCCACATCATCATCCAAAGGAATACATCTGATCGTCGCTTTAGTTTCATCCTTGATCTGCTCTTCCTCTTCAGCAGTACCATCCCAGTGAGCATAAATAAATCCTCCTTTCTCCTCTAAAACTTTCTTAAACTCTTCATAGGTATCCACTTTTGTGATATTATCCTTTCTGAAGTTGAAAGCTTTGTTGAAAATATCCTGCTGAATGGTTTTCAATAATTCTTCAATATATGAATCCAACCCTTCAATAGAACGAACTTCTTTTGTCAGATTATCTCTTCTTGCAATTTCTACAGAATTGTTTTCAAGATCTCTTGGTCCCATTGCAATTCTTACCGGAACACCTTTCAATTCATATTCCGCAAATTTCCAGCCCGGCTTGTTCTGGGTATCGTTATCGAATTTAACAGAGATGCCTTTGGCTCTTAATTTAGCCTGAATTTCTAAAGCAACCTCACTGATCTGAGCCAATTGTTCTTCACCTTTAAAAATAGGCACAATTACTACCTGAATAGGTGCCAGTGTTGGAGGTAATACCAAACCGAAGTCGTCAGAGTGAGTCATAATCAAAGCACCCATCAGACGTGTTGATGTTCCCCATGATGTTGCCCATGCATGTTCGATTTTTCCTTCTTTGTTCGTGAATTTTACATCAAACGCTTTTGCGAAATTCTGACCTAAGAAGTGAGAAGTTCCTGCCTGAAGTGCTTTACCGTCCTGCATTAATGCTTCGATACAATAAGTCTCATCTGCACCTGCAAATCTTTCAGAAGGTGTTTTTAATCCCTGAATAACAGGAATAGCCATAAAGTTTTCAGCAAAATCCGCATATACTTTGTTCATTTTTTCTGCCTCTTCTACAGCTTCATCTTTTGTAGCGTGAGCCGTATGCCCTTCCTGCCACAAGAATTCCGCAGTTCTAAGAAATAGACGGGTTCTCATTTCCCAACGCACGACATTCGCCCACTGGTTGATAAGTATAGGTAAATCTCTGTAAGACTGAATCCAGTTTTTATATGTATTCCAGATAATTGCTTCAGATGTAGGACGAACAATAAGTTCCTCTTCCAGCTTTGCATCCGGATCTACAATCAGTTTAGAAGGATTATTTGGGTCAGTTTTTAATCTGTAGTGAGTCACTACAGCACATTCTTTTGCAAAACCTTCTGCATTTTTTTCCTCAGCCTCAAATAAGCTCTTGGGCACAAAAAGCGGGAAGTATGCATTCACGTGACCTGTTTCTTTGAATTTTTTATCCATTTCATCACGCATTTTTTCCCAGATTGCATAGCCGTACGGTTTGATTACCATACATCCGCGAACTCCTGAGTTTTCAGCCAAATCAGCTTTTACAACCAGCTCGTTATACCATTTGCTGTAATCTTCGCTTCTTGAGGTTAATTTTGCCATTATCTTTTAAAATTTTTTTAACTTTTGCACATTATTGTTATCTAAAAATAAAAATCTATTTTTGATAGATTTTTTAATCAGTATTTGGTACATTTTTGGTACAGATTGCAAATATAATTTAATTTAAAAATTTTTACGTTATCATGAAAAGAAATATACATAAAAATTTGCTTGGTTTGCTAAGATCTAAAGGAATTTTAGCAATTTCGGGTGGATTACTGCTTGTGTCTTGTGGTGCTCAGATGGGAGGGTATAGCGAGACCGACGGGGTTTATTATGACCCTAATAAGGATACGCTACCAGAAGGAGTGATCATTAATGGTAGCGGAAACAGAGTAGGCGAATATTACGACTACTATCAGGATTCTAATGTGATCCAAAATGCACAGGAAAATTCAAGAGACCAACAAAATAAATATAACGACTGGAGCGGTACAAATCCTAATTGGGGTACCAATGCTACAGATTCTGACTGGGGTGCCTTTGCAGGTTCTCAAACCAACTATTATAATAATTCCTGGGGATACGGATACGGTTATCCGGGAGGATGGTATGGAGGATATAGCCCATATTGGGGCTGGAACCGTGGATGGGGCTGGAATATGGGATTGTCCTGGGGTTGGGGCGGATCTTTCGGATGGGGCTGGGGAGGCTCTTTCGGCTGGGGAAGTCCTTACTGGGGTGGTTACTATGATCCATTCTGGGGCGGATACTATGGCAACCCTTATTGGGGCTATGGTGGTTATGGAGGATATTGGGGGGGTGGCTACTACCGACCTGTCAATTACAGAAGAAGTGGAGCTACAGGAGGTTTTGTAGGTAGTCCTGCCATTGGAAGTGCTATCTACAGATCTAATACAACCAATATGGCGAATACCGGTTCGGGATTCAGAAATAATGGAAATACCAATACCGGCGGCTTCAGAGACGGGTCTAATAATGGTTACAGACAAGGAAATTCAGGCGGCTTCAGACAGGGGAACTCTGGCGGATTCAGACAAGGGAATTCCGGTGGATTTAGAGGGGATTCTAATTCCGGAGGTTTCAGACAAGGAAACCAGGGTGGATTCCGTAATTCTATGCCGCCACAATACAATTCTCAGCCTAGATATAACAACGGAGGATTCAGATCTATGGATTCCGGTGGAGGCTTCAGAAGCGGCGGCGGCTTTAATTCCGGCGGCGGAGGCTTCAGAGGAGGAGGCGGCGGAGGCGGCATGAGATCCGGTGGTGGTAGCGGCGGCTTCAGATAATCTTTAAGTAAATAAACTATTAATAATATAATGTTAAAAAAATCTTTAGTATTAATGAGTATTTCTGCAGCTTTCTTTGCGCAGGCTCAGGATGTTTCTGTGTTAAGGAATACTGTAGATGTTTACTCTAATTCTCCGATGGTGGGCTCAGCTAAATTTAATGGAATGGCTGGTTCAAACGGGGCATTAGGAGGTGATGCAAGTTCCCTTCTTACGAACCCGGCAGGTTTAGGGGTGGCGATTTCAGGAGAGGCTTCTGCTACTTTATCCATTACAGGTAATAAGAACAGCAGTTCTATGGCTGGTGCTACTTTAGACTATAGCAAAACGAGAGGAGATCTTGGAAATGCAGGAGGTATTATTTCATTTCCGTTGATGACTGGAACAGCGTGGAAGTTTATTAATATTGGTGTTAACTATTCTAATCAGTCTCTTGATAATGTAATACAGTCTCCGGGTAACAGTAATGTAATCTACGATATGGATTCTAAGGATCCTTCTACAGGAGCGTCACTGGCAGCCCATGCTTATTCAAGATATGGAAATTTATCAAAAATGAGTTTCGGGGTAGGAGCTAATTATAATCACAGCTTTTATATCGGAGCAGGATTGAATTTTTTCAATGCGACGGTAGATCAGTCTGACAGGCTGGCTTATCAGAACCTCCAGACTCAGAGAATAGAAGCATTCGATAAGCAGGATACTCCCTATTATGAAAGATCATCAGGTTTTTCAGCATCCTTAGGGGTAATTGGTAAATTGAGCCGTAATTTCAGAGTGGGAGCAACTCTTGAGACCCCTACTTTCTGGAGTATAGACAGAGATTATACCTATTATTACAATCAGCCGAATCCGGGAAAAGATATGGGTTATGAATCAAGAAAGTTCACTTCTCCGCTTAAAGCAACGGTAAGTGCTGCATTTGTAGCCAATAAGAATTTCTCTTTGAACGTAGACTATACCTTAGGGCTTACGAAACCTGATTATAAAGTATACGGTCCGGCTGAGAGAGAAATTAATGATTTCTTTAAAGCAAATTACAAAAACTTATCCGAGCTGAGACTTGGAGCAGAATACAGAATTCAACAACTTAGATTAAGAGGAGGATATTCTTATGTGTCCAGTCCTTTTGATGCGCTTACGATTGACAGATTTAACAGTGCGGGAACTGTGGGAGAGGAGTCATACAGTAATCTTATACTGAACAACAGAAACCTGGTTTCTTTCGGTATTGGGTATGATTTCAAAGCATTCTATATAGATGCTTCTTATCAGAATATAACTTCTAAGTACAGCAATCCTTTCATGAGAGGAATTCAGACCAGTAATATAGATACTGCGTATTATTCTAATTCTTCTACCAATGTAGTGGCAAGTGATGCATATGCAGTTTCAGATGTTAAAAACAGCAGAAATAATTTCTTCCTTACCTTTGGATGGAAATTCTAATTTCTGATTTCTATAACAATAAAAGCTCCGGATATTCCGGAGCTTTTTTATGTCGTCAAAATATTTTTAATGAGGATGATGATGAAAGATATGCATGATGAGCGCAAGGGAGACTCCCAGTACTACCAAACCTATTTTTACCCAATCTATATTGTGGTTTTTATTACTTTCAAAAATAATCACTGATGAAATATGAAGAAAGATTCCGCCTACGATAGCTAAGAAATAAGGTTGTAAGTCCGGATTAAAATAATTTCCCAGTAACATTCCCATTGGAGAGGCTAAAGAGAAAAGAGCCACAATCAGTAAAGAAGGGTAAGAGGATGTGTTTCTCGATTCATCTTTCCTGTTAAACAGGAAGGCACCCAAAATAAAAGAGATCGGAAGATTATGAAATAAAATTCCCAAAAGATAGGGTGATAATTCATGTTTTTCGTTCGCAAGGGGGATTCCTTCAATAAATGCATGGATAAATAGTCCTACCATTAAAGCTATGGGAAGGATGTTGTGTTCATTATGGTGATGGAAGTGTCCGTGCTCAAACCCCTTGGTTAAAGCTTCCAGAATCATCTGAAGAAGAACTCCTGCGATGACGAATATTCCGAGGCTGCTGCCTGCATTGGAAGTATAGACCTCAGGAAAGACTTCGTTCAGACAGATGGTAATCAGAAAACCGGCACTTAGAATCAGTAGATTTTTAGCCAGTTTTTCTTTTTTACCAAAATGTTTCCCCAGAAATACCCCTGCGATTACACTTAAAATCAGTAAAAGTACTGTGGTCATTATTTTTTCTTAAATAAATTGATGCAACGCGGAGAGTTTTCTCTGTCAAATTCATTCAGCTGATAATCTCCCCAGATTTTTATTCTTTCAAAACCGCATTCTGAAGCATAAGCATTGATGGCTTCCAGAGTATGAAGTTTTACTTTTTCAAAAAAATGAAATGTTTTACCGTCTGCTTCGAAACGGATATCCTTGATCACGTGTCTGCCTTCAATCTTTTTAAGGATTTTAAAGTCAATGTCTCCTCGTGTTACATGGCTTTCAGGGATCATATTTTTTCTGACATATTCTTCATTAAGATAATCCAGCACGAAATATCCTCCGGGTTTCAGTACATTATATACAGACTGGAAGACCTTTTTATCGTCATTCTCGTTATCAAAGTATCCAAAGCTGGTAAATAAGTTGAATACGGCATCCATAGGATCAGCATCGATTGGATTTCTCATGTCATGCACTTCAAAAATCAATGTTTGATTTTCAAATTGTTTATCAGATTCAATGCTCTGTCTTGACAGATCCAGTCCCAAAACATCATATCCTAGTTTATTCAGAAAAACGGAGTGTCTTCCCTTACCACAAGCAAGATCTATGATTTTGGAATTGGGCGGAAGCTGAAGGTCCGCAGTAAGTTTTGTGATGAAGTTTTCGGCTTCTGTATAGTCTCTGTTGCTATAAAGCAGATGATAATAAGGGGTATCAAACCAAGATTCAAACCATTCCATAATGCAAAAATAACTAAATTTGTGCGGTTAAAAGCAAAGTATTTTACAACATTAAAAGATTGAAAAATTCAATTAGGTCATTGGTTGGGTGTTCAATGTGTTGGTTGTTAGTGTTTTAAAACTTTTAATTCTTATTTATGGATACGGAAAATATAAAAATTCAGATAAAAACATTCTTCGGACTGGAGCAGATTCTTGCAGAAGAAATTAAAAAATTAGGTGGAAGAAATGTTGAAATTAAGAATAGGGCGGTCAATTGTGAAGGAGATCTTGGTTTTCTTTACAAAATAAATTATTCGGCCAGAACAGCGCTGAAAATTTTAGTGCCTATTCATGAGTTTAAAGCCTTTAACCAACATCAGTTCTATGACAGGCTTTTTAAATTTCCATGGGAAGATTTTATGGATGTTGATCAGTCTTTTTCAATAGATTCGACGGTGAATTCTGAAACTTTTAAGCATTCACAATTTGTGACTTTAAAGATGAAAGATGCTATTGTGGATTATTTTCAGGAAAAATTTAAAAGACGTCCGAATGTAGAAACTAAAAATCCGGATATCAAGTTCCATCTTCATATTGACAGGGAACTGGTCATAATTTCTTTAGATTCATCCGGAGATCCTTTATTTAAAAGAGGGTATAGAAGAGAGCAGGGTGAAGCCCCGATCAATGAAGTGCTGGCAAGCGGAATGCTTCAACTGGCCGGCTGGGACGGAAAAGGAAATTTCCTTGATCCGATGTGCGGTTCCGGAACATTATTGATTGAAGCGGCAATGATAGCCCTTGATCTTCCGGCTCAGATTTTCAGAAGAAGATTTGCATTTCAGAATTGGAGTAATTATGATGCTGACTTATTTGCAAAAATTAAGGAATTCAGAATCAACAGAGTGAGGCAGTTTGACGGGAAAATTGTAGGATATGATATTGATGCCAGAATGCTGAATGCAGCAAGAATCAATGTTGAAGCTGCAGAAATGGAAGATGTCATTGAGATCAAAAAGCAGAATTTCTTTGATTCTAAAAAAGAACTTTTCCCATTATTGATGGTGTTTAATCCTCCTTATGATGAGAGAATTTCCATTAATGATGATGATTTCTATAAAAAGATAGGGGATACCTTTAAAACAAGCTATCCTAATACACTGGCCTGGCTGATTTCTTCCGATCTTGAAGCCGTGAAAAAAATAGGGTTACGTCCTTCGAGAAAGATTAAACTTTTCAATGGTAAGCTGGAAACCAGATTTTTGCAGTATGAAATGTATGAAGGAACAAAGAAAGTGCATAAATTAGAAGGGAAATAATTTTTGATGATAAAAAAATATGAGCTGGAGCTTTTTTGATTTTTTGGATGTTTTTGTGGACGGTGTCAGCTCTTTGAGCTCAGGGGCCAATCCTGGAGGTTTTGAAAATGAAATTAAAAAACACAATAGGAAGACCCGAAAATATAAATATTATACTGAAAAGGTCAGTCTCCGTTTCATTGTAACAGCAGCTTTTTTTTTCTTTATTGCCTTTCAAGGTCCGTTACCTGCAGAAAATCATACACAGACAATAATTATCGGCTCTTTAATAGGGCTGGCTATTTCGTTTTTGCTGTTTTTTATTTTGCATGTACTGGAAGTTTATTATTTTAAAAGTCTCTTTAAACTGATACTTTTTAGCTGCTCAGTTATTGTATTTATGATTTCACTGGTATTTTGTATCTATTTTAAATCAGGGATATTTATTTAAGAAGCCTAATAGAGTTAATTTCTCAGAAGAAGCTGTCAAACTGTTTGTAGTTTCTCCTGTGAATAAGTAATTTTGAAAAATTTTCAATTTGAAACCTAGTATTTCCATTATTGTTGCTATTTACAACCGAAAGGATGAGCTTTTCGAGTTGCTGACTTCACTTACCCTGCAAACGGATAAAGAATTTGAAATTATTATCGTTGACGATGGCTCTGTTATCGATCTGAAACCTACAATAAAGAATTTTGAAGAGATTCTGGATATTAAATATTTCAGAAAGGATAATTCCGGACCGGGACTGACAAGAAACTATGGTGCGGCAAGAGCAGCGAATGAATGGCTGGTTTTTGTAGACAGTGATGTGATCGTTGAGAAAGACTATATCGAGCATATTAAAAAAGATATTCAGACGATTCCGTGTGACGCTTTTGGTGGTGCAGATAAGGCCCATAAAGGTTTTAATCTGATGCAGAAAGCAATTTCGTATTCTATGACTTCTGTTTTTACAACCGGAGGGATCAGAGGCAGCAAGAAGGCTGTTTCCAAATTTCAGCCCAGAAGCTTTAATATGGGAGTGAAAAAAGAAGTTTTTAATAAAGTAGGCGGATTTTCAGAAATGAGAATAGGGGAAGATCCGGATTTATCAATGACGCTTTGGGAAAATGGATATACGACTGCGTTTTTTAATGATATTGCAGTTTATCATAAACGCAGAGTTGATTTTGGTAAATTCTCCAAGCAGGTCTATCAGTTCGGATGTGCAAGGCCTATTCTGAATCAGAGGCATCCCAATTATGTAAAGATTTCCTTTGCTTTTCCTACCTTATTTATGTTAGGCTATATTATGGGATTTTTAGAATACTTTATTCTTGGAAAAGGGATTATTCTGACTTTTTATGGTCTTTACACTTTTCTGGTTCTTTTCCATGCTTTATTATTGACTAAAAACATAAGTATTGCCGGTATGGCAGTTATTTCAACTTATATTCAGATGTTTTCATATGGCTATGGTTTTCTGAAATCCTGGATTCTCTTAAATGTTTTTAAAATGAGACCGGAGGATGCTTTTCCTCATCATTACCATAAAAAATAAAAGCTGCCGAAAGGCAGCTTTTATTAACAATAAAATTAGAGTATAGAAATGTTTTCATGGTTAAGAATACCTACTTTCAGCATGCATTCTTTCATTTTGTGGTAGGTTCGTTTTATATCATGATCCAGCCCGATTGAGAATCTGATCAGCCCGTCAGAAATACCTATAGAAGTTCGTTCTTCTTCCGGAATCTCAGATGAGGTAGATTTTCCTGAACAGGAGAACAGTGTTTTATAGAATCCTAAACTTACAGCAAGATAGCCTAGGTTTTCTTCCTGCATAAGTTCCATAAGTTCATTAGCTTTTTCTGTAGTACCTGCATCTAATGTTAATAATCCTCCGTATCCGTATTCCTCATGAATCATACTTTTCATAAGTTCATGGTTTTTATGGGATGGTAAGCCGGGATAAGATATTTTCAGGCCGTCTCTTTCAAATCTCTCAGCCAGGTACATTGCATTGTAGCTGTGTTGTTTAATTCTGATATGAAGTGTTCTCAGATTTTTTAAAATACTTGCAGATCTGAAGCTATCCATTGTAGGACCAAGAAGCATACATGCTCCTGAGTTTACATTCTTAGTATCATTAATAAATTCCTGAGTTCCACAATATACGCCACCTACAGTATCACTGCTTCCGTTGATAAATTTTGTTAAGCTGTGGATCACAATATCTGCTCCAAACAATGTTGGAGAAATAGAAAGCGGAGAGAATGTATTGTCTACAATCAGTTTTAAATTGTGCTTTTTACAGAGTGCTGAAAGTTTTTTAAGATCAGCTACTTCAAGAAGCGGATTACTAACACTTTCACAATAGATTACTTTGGTATTAGGCTTAATAGAGTTTTCAACAGCTTCAAAATTTCCGATATCTACAAAAGAGGTTTCAACATGAAATGAAGGCAGGAAATTCTTCAGAAAAGCATAGGTTCCACCATAGATCGTTCTGCTGGAAATAATGTGATCACCGCTTTTGCATACCTGCATCAGAACAGATGTAATAGCCCCCATTCCGGAAGCCGTAACATTCGCTGATTCTGTATTTTCTAATTTTGCCAGAGCCTGAGCCAGGTAAAGATTCATCGGAGATGAATGTCTTGAGTACAGATAACATCCTTCAGCATTGCCCTCAAAAGTATCAAACATTGTTTTGGCAGAAAGGAAAGTATAGGTAGAGCTGTCAGAGATGGATGGGTTCACTCCACCGAATTCACCAAAATACTGAAGATCCTGGATTTCATTGGCTGCATTAAAATTTTCCATAAGCATTGTTTTTATTTTACAGGCCTAAATTGCGTTAATTTCATAATTATTACAATATAAATTTGAATTTATAGAATATAAAACTAAAAATCATTGTTTATTTAGAAAATATATTTAGTATCTTCGGTGATATTAAATTTTCACCAAAAATTTATCTATGGAACTTGACGAAACTGACAAAAAACTTCTTGTATTTTTACAGGAAGATTGTAAACAAACCACCAAAGAACTGTCCGGTAAGCTCGGTTTATCTGTTACAGCAGTTTATGAACGGGTAAAAAAGATGGAAAATGCCGGAGTTATTTCAAAATATGTAGCTTTATTGGACAGGAGCAGAATCCATAGGAATTTTATTGCTTTGTGTCATGTGAAACTAACACAGCATAAAAAAGAATTTGTATTACAGTTCGAAAAAGAAGTGATGAATCTTCAGGAAGTTACAGAATGTTTTCATGTGAGCGGAGACTATGATTATATTCTCAAAATAGGAGTGAAAGATATTGAAGACTACCGTAGTTTTATGCTGACAAAGCTTACTACTCTTCAGCATATTGCCAGTACACACAGTTCATTTATGATTTCCGAAGTGAAAAATACAACGGCAATTGCTTTATAAAATAAAAAAGAGGAGGGTCTGAAATAACCTTCCTCTTTTTTATTGTAAATTTTTGTTTTCTTATACCAGTACGCCATGTTTGGATGCGATGGGGTCCGGAAGGTCTGTTTCTCCGCCCATCTGAAGAAGATCAATTTCTATAGTTCTGCAGATAGAAAGCATTGGGACATCAAACATAAGCCCTGCAAAAGGGTTTTCGGAATAATCTCCCACGAGTTCCATGATAATATAAATCCAGCCAATAATAATACAGAATGGAATTGACGTCCAGATGCCCCAGTCTCCTAATTTGGCAAATTCATTCACGAGTCCAAGTGGTAATAGCATGATAAACAGTATATTGAAAATAAATGCTGTGCTGGCAAATTGTCTGGGAGAAGGAAATTTTTTGATTCTCTCCGCCTGTCCCTGGAAATTATAGAATTCATTGAGGCTGTTCTGAAGCTGAGTCTGGTTGAAATCTGTAATGGCATTCATGTTTTTCAGTTCATTAATATCTTTTGCCTGTTGAGAAATCAGAAAAGTAGCAAAATTTTTATAATGATCTTTGAGGTCATATTCTTCTTCCGAAAGGTATTTATGCAGAAAAATAGGAGCTCTTCCGTAATCCGGAAATCCTGCTTTGATGAGTCTGTTTCTTCTGAGATTGGTATTGATAAATTTGTTTTCTGCTCCGATATGTTCCCATTCTGTTGGAATCAGAAGTTGCTCGCGGAAAGTGTATAGCCAGGCGATATGGCGGTATACAATTCTTTTTTTCCGGTCCTCAAGATCAAAAGTTCCTATTTCTTCATTATGGGTATCAAAAGCGTAAACCATTGATGCAAATGAGCGGCTTGAATTCACAATTCCGCCCCAGATTTTTCTGGCTTCCCAAAGCCTGTCGTAAGCCTGATTATTTTTAAAGCCCACTAAAAAGGCTTCTGCTGTACCAATCAAAGCAACAGGAACCCATGGAATTGTCATCCATTCCCAATTGAAAAAATAAAAAAGAACGGCAATAAGGGTGCACCATGCTGAAATTAAAATAAGATGAGTACCCGATAGATTAAGGACCTGTTTATAATTGATGTACTTTGTAGTGATCATAGAGCTGTGAGGAATTTTAGATGTGCATACAAACAAAATAGATACCAAAATAAGCCATCTTTTCTGTTTATTAAAAATAATAAAAAAAACCTCTGAAAAATCAGAGGTTTGTATAATTAATGAGTAAACATTTCTTTAATTTTATTGCTTAGCTTTTCAGCGTTCGGAAGCATTTCTTTTTCCAGTATCAGATTAATAGGAACTGCAGGGACATCCAGAGCGCCCATTGTTTCTACCGGGGCATCCAGATATTTGAAACAGTTTTTGGAAATACGGTGTGCAAAAGCTTCTGCAAAAGAGTTGTTGAGTTGTTCTTCAGTAAGAACAATACATTTTCCGTGGGCTTTTACTCTTTCAAAAACAAGTTCTTCATCCAGAGGGATTAAAGTTCTCAGATCTATTACTTCAACTCTTCCGTTAAAGTTTTTAGCGGCTTCTTTAGCCCAGTAAACTCCCATTCCGTAAGTTACGATTACTAAAGTTCGTCCTTTTTCAGTTTCATTTTTATCAGCTTCAATAATAACTTTTCCTTTTCCGAATGGCAGGATATAGTCTTCAGCCGGCTCAATGGTTTTTGCATCTTCTGTTCCCGGAACTTTGCTCCAGTATAATCCTTTATGTTCCAGCATGACAACCGGATTAGGATCATAATAAGCAGCCTTCAGCAGTCCTTTGAAATCTGCGGCATTACTCGGATACGCAATTTTGATTCCTTTAATATTAGCTAAAATACTTTCAACGCTCCCGCTGTGATAAGGCCCACCACCGCCATATGCGCCGATAGGTACACGGATAATATTGCTGACAGGGAATTTTCCGCCGCTTAAGTAGCTTGATTTAGAGATCTCAGTGATAAGCTGGTTGATTCCCGGATAGATGTAGTCTGCGAACTGAACTTCTACAATAGGTTTTAAGCCAACGGCGCTCATCCCGGTTGTGGAACCAATGATGTAAGCCTCCTGAATGGCTGTATTGAAAACCCTTTTGCTTCCGAATTTCTTCCCTAAAGTTACCGTCTCACGGAAAACTCCGCCGATTCTTTCTCCTACATCCTGCCCGTACAGAAGAGCTTCAGGGTGTTTCCACATCAGTTCCTGAATAGCGTGAATAGCGGCATCTACCATAACGATCTTTTCTCCGCCGGCTGGCTCACGTGTTCCTGTTTCCTCTGTAATAGGAGTAGGAGCGAAGACATGCTGCATCACTGTTTCCGGAGCCGGATCTTCTGCATTTTTAGCTCTTTCGAAAGCTTCTTCCGCTTCAAGACGTGCTTTTTTGGTAATCTGTTTTAAAAGATCTTCATCCACTCCCGCTTCCAGAAGCTGATTTCTAAGAATTTCTCCCGGATCTTTTGCTCTGTGTTTTATTAAATCTTCTTCATCTCTATAGAATTCTCTTCTTACCCCGGAAGTATGATGACCGATCAGTACTGTTTTTGCACAGACTACTAAAGGTTTTCTTTCTGTTCTTACAAAGTCTACGGCCTTTTTCATCGCTTCAAAGCTTTCTGTAAAGTCAGTGCCGTCTACTCTCATTCTGCTTAGTCCTGTGAATCCTGCTACAAAATCATAAGCATCACAGGTTCTTGCCTCTTCTTTAGTTACGGAAATCCCCCATTCGTTGTCCTGAACCAGAAAAATAATAGGAAGCTGATGCAGAGCTGCAAACTGTAAAGCTTCACTTACTTCACCTTCGGTAACGGAATTGTCACCAAGGCTGCAAACCACAACAGGATTATTTTCAAAATGCTGAAGATTAAAGTCCTGAATATATTTTATTCCTTGTGCAACGCCAGTTGTAGGAATGGTTTGCATTCCTGTAGCAGAGCTCTGGTGAATAATTTTGGGCTTGTTTTCATCTCTGCTGGATGGATGGGAATAATAAGACCTTCCTCCCGAAAAAGGATCATCAGCTTTAGCTAATAACTGAAGCATGAGCTGATAAGGTTCAAAGCCAATTCCTAAAAGAATGCTTTCATCTCTGTAATAAGGAGAAACCCAGTCTTCTTTTTTGAGCTGATAAGCTGTTGCCAGCTGAATGGCTTCATGACCTCTTGATGTACTATGAACGTATTTACAGACATTTCTGTTTTCTTCATAAATATCTGCCATCGCTTTGGCCAGCATCATATGGTTGTAAGCCTTAAGTAATATATCCTGAGAAACTTTTTCGTGAAGTGTATTTTCCATAGAAAGCAAATATACATAAAAAAACAAAATACTAACAACTGTTAGTATTTTGTAATAAATCTATGTTATTGATGATTATTCTTTAATCACTTTTTTAGAGATCACGTCTTTATCAGTTTTTACTTCAATAATGTAAATCCCTTTTGTATAAGCAGATAGGTCTACACTTTCTTTATCGCTGTTGATATTGCCGCTTTGTAATTTTTTACCGGACATATCATAAATAGTGAAAGTAGATTTTTTAGGTGCTTTCAATATATTGGTTACGTCTTTGGTAATCGTTGGAGAAATTGCCAATTCACCCAGTGTATTCGTTTTTGTGTCCTGAGTTCCCAATACCTGATTGAATCCTGTCACGATAACTGAATAGTTCTGAGGAGCTGTAACACTTGGATTGGCGTTATTCTTTAATGTTCCTTTATGTGAAATTTCAATTTTATAATTTCTTCCTGCTACAGGAGCATCTACAATTACCTGTTCTACGTTGTCTACGGTATTGTCACCTTTAACGGCTGTATTTGGACTTGCTGCATTTAATTTCCACGGTAAGTAAACGGTGTTTGTTTCCATGTCGGTGATTCTAAGATCCAAATCATTGACCAATCTTGAGCTTCTGTTGTTGTAAGCGTCACTCCAGCTCATTGATGCCGGTAATTTGTATTCCGGATCAATCCATGAAATGGTTACTTTGATCGGAGTATTTCCTGTTGCCAGGATTGTCTTAGAATTAACCGCTCCGTTATTTAATGTTTCGTTATTGAAAATAACGGTGTTGTTAGATTTTCCTACTAATAATTCAGCTCCTTTTTTCGCGTCAATGAATCCCCACCCGAACAATGGATCCGGTCCCGGGTTTCCTGCTTCAGCAGCTGAATGAATCATTAAGGTTTTAGCTGCGGCAGCGTTTAATTCTGTTCCGTCAAATAATTGTTTGTTAATTTGGGTCCATAGTCCAATCACTCCGGTTACTACAGGTGCTGAATAAGAAGTTCCGCTGCCTACGGTCAAGCTTTGGCTGCCCACGGTATTTTCTGCAGTAGATGCACTTCCTACGTCTGTTCCTACCGCTGAAATATCCGGTTTGATACCTCCATCATCACGAGGTCCCGCACTACTGTAATCTGAATGAATGACATCTGCTGAGGCAGTATATCTTCCTGAATTAGCAGTAATTCTGTCAGTAGCTCCTACAACAATGATATTCTTTGCCAGTGAACCAGGGCCAATACAATCAAATCCCTGAGCACAGTTTGTAGTAGGTAATACATCTGTCGCAGCAAACGGTACAAGATTGTCATTATCATCAGTATAATATGCCGGAAGTGGAGCGGGTGTTGGGTAGTTCGGTCCAAATCCAAAATAGTTTCCTGAAGATTTTACAATAACATAGCCAGGGTTGTTATAAACAATCGCATCATAGTTTTGATCGCTTCCGAAGTAGGTTCCCTGAAGGTCATATGAAGACCCTGGACTGTCGAAAACGCCATTCCATACCCATGCGTCGACGCCGTTTACTGTCTGCAGATCCCAACCTACATTTGATCCGTAAGAGTGGTTTGATATTTTAGGCTGAGCGGTCAGAATCTTTTGAAATACTGTACTTGTTGAGGTGTCACCCGGTAATGTAGAATCACGGAAGGTGTAAGAATCCATGGTTGAGTTCTTTGCTATTCCCTGGAAATTGATTGCTCTGGAAGTACCATCAGTAAAAGTCACGGTCTGTGAATATGGTTTTGCTCCTATGAAACCGGCGACAGCAGTAGAGTGTGCTGCATAATTCAGTGTACTGGCTTCTTTGTTTGTAATTCGGTTGGTACCGTTGTTGAAGAATACGTGTCCTCCAAAAACTCTTCCTCCGTCAAATATTGTAAATTTAATATTCTCACCGTTAAATGCTCCGGTAAGTCCGGTTACTGTTCCATCCTGAAGAAAGTCAGCATTTGCATTTTTAATTTGGTCCATATCTTCATTCCTGTAAAAAAAAGGTTTTCCATTGGGCATAAAGCCGGCTAAACTGGTCCTTTTTTCTTCAATTTCTTTCAGAGCTTCAGGGGTTCTGCTGGTGGCTGAACGCCTTGCTGCATAAGAGTCAAACTTTGCGCTGTTCTCTTTGTTTTGTTTTTCAAACTCTCTTTTTAATCCTTCATTGTTTTGCGCACTTATTAGCGTAATGGCCAAAGTGCTGACCAAAAGTAAATGTTTCTTCATGATAAGTTGGTAAAATGTTAAAAAAATATTATAAGTCAAATATATAATAAAATGTTTTTAAAAAGATTATTTTTCATAAATATTTCCTATTTTTTTTGTTGTAATGTTTAAATGATGGTTTATTCTTTGAATATTGGTTGATTTTTTAACTGAGTTTAGATTGTGTTTTTGTGAATTTAATTCTTATTTTTATTGTACTGCGAAAGAAGTCATTCGAAAAAAATGAAGTAACTTTACATTCTCTTTCTTAAAAAAGTTAGAAATTTATATGTATTTAATTTTTGACACAGAAACAACCGGTTTACCAAAGAATTTTAACGCTCCGCTCTCAGATTCAGACAACTGGCCAAGAATGGTTCAGATTGCATGGCAATTACACGATGATAATGGTGTTTTAATTGAAAATCAGGATTATATAATAAAGCCTGAAGGGTATGATATCCCCTTTAATGCAGCCAGAATTCACGGGATTACAACAAAAATTGCTAATGAAGAAGGACGTGATCTTCAGGAGGTTCTGGAAGAATTTTCCAAAGTGCTGGAGCGTGTAAGAGTGGTTTCCGGACACAATGTGGAGTTTGACTACAATATTGTAGGCGCTGAATTTTACAGAAAAAATCTAAAAGATAATTTACAGGAAAAACCCAGAGCTGATACCATGATTCTGGGAACAGATTACTGCCAGTTGGGAGGTGGCAGAGGCGGTAGGTTTAAGCCACCGAAACTTGAAGAACTTTATGAAAAGCTTTATGGGAATAAATTTGACGAAGCCCATAATGCGGCAGCTGACGTAAATGCAACCGCTCAGGTCTTCTTCGAGATGGTCCGGATCGGTGTTGTATCTGCTGAAACTCTAAAAGTGTCCGAGGATCAGCTTGCTTATTTTAAAAGTCTTTATCCGGAGCCCATAAAACCTTTTGGTATTGTTATCAGGAGGCAGGTTGCAGATTTCCATAATAAGAAAAAACAGGCAGATTTCGGAAGTGTTGATGAGATTGATCTTGGGAAATATTTCAATTTCAATAACCACAGTGTTTTTTCAACATTGCTGGCTACTTCCAGTATCAATGATCTTATAAAGAAAGCCTCTGATGATAACTTTCCTGCAGTGGGAATGGTAGATCTGGGGAATATGATGGGTGCTTTTAAGTTTGTTTCAGCAGTAGAATCTGCCAATTCTGACAGGTCCAAGAAACATAAAGAATATCTTGAAAAAAAACAGGAAGCAGCAGAAAACGGTTCTGAATTTACAGAAACGGAGCCTGTTTCTGATCCGCTTATTCCTGTAGTGGGGTGTGAGTTTTATATTTCGGACCGGTATGAACAAAAACAGTTTACCAAAGATGACCCCGACAGAAGAACACAGGTGGTTCTTTTGGCGAAAGATTTTAACGGATATAAAAACCTGGCGAAACTTTCCAGTATTGGATTTTTAAAAGGCTTCTATTTTGGAGTTCCCCGAATCAGCCGTGCCCTGATTGCGGAATATAAAGAAGGACTGATTGCCCTGACCTCCGGTATTAACGGTGATATTCCCGATGCTATCCTTAATACGGGGGAACAGAAAGGGGAAGAACTTTTCAAATGGTGGAAGGATACATTTGAGGATGACTTTTATGTTCAGCTTCAAAATCATAATTTACCGGAAGAAGAGCATTTAAATGAAGTTCTGTTGTTCCTTGCAGATAAATATAATGTCAAGATCCTTGCGCAAAACGAAACCTTTTATACCGGTAAAGATGATGCCAATATTCAGGATATTGTAAGTTGCATTAAAGATGGAGAAAAGCTTTCAACACCTATCGGAAAAGGATTTGGTAAAAGAAGAGGGCTGCCTACCGGAGAATATTATATGAAAAACGCGGATGAGATTAAAGGAGCTTTTCTTGCTTATCCTGATGCTTTTGATACCTATGAAGAGTTTTTAGCGAAATTCAGTCCATATACTTTAAAAAGAGATGTTCTCCTTCCCAAGTTTGATATTCCCGAACAATTTATCCATACGGAAGATGATGTAGACGGAGGTAAAAGAGGAGAGATGGCTTATCTTACATATCTGACGTATGAGGGAGCGAAGAAAAGATATGTAGAGACGGGAATTACCGATGAAATTAAGGAACGTCTTGATTTTGAGCTGGAAGTAATTGCGAATACAGGATATCCGGGATACTTCCTTATTGTACAGGATTTCTGTAACGAAGCCCGTAAGATGGGAGTCTGGGTAGGCCCGGGAAGAGGATCGGCGGCAGGTTCTGCAGTGGCATACTGTATCGGAATTACCAATGTAGACCCTATTAAGTATGATCTCCTTTTTGAGAGATTCCTTAATCCGGAAAGAATTTCCATGCCTGATATTGATATTGACTTTGATGATGAAGGAAGAGACAGAATTATCAAATGGGTAATTGAAAAATACGGTCAGAACCAGGTGGCACAGATTATTACCTATTCCGTACTGGGTGGAAAGTCTGCCATTAAAGATGCGGGAAGGGTTCTTGATGTTCCTATTCCCGATACCAATAATATTGCCAAGCTTATTCCTTCCACACCCGGAATGAATATTGCCAAAGCTTTGGCAAAATATGAGAAATTAAAACCGGAAGAGCAAATGCTTGTCGATGAGATGAGATATGTTCTTGAGAGCCCTGATGATTCCCGTCACGATGTACTTGCCAGTGCTAAGAAAATGGAGGGCTGTATCAGAAATACAGGTATCCATGCCTGCGGTGTAATTATTACTCCTGAAGATGTAAGTAATCTTGTTCCGGTAACTATTGCTGCTAAAGATGCTGATATTTTGGTATCACAGTTTGATAACTCCGTTGCTGAAAGTGCGGGACTTCTGAAAATGGACTTTCTGGGCCTGAGAACACTTACCATTATTAAAGATGCTCTAAAGCTTGTAAAAGAAAGATACGGGGTCGAAATTGATCAGGATGAAATTCCGCTTGACGATGCTAAAACATATCAGCTCTTTAAAGAGGGAAGAACAGTAGGTATCTTCCAGTATGAAAGTCCCGGAATGCAAAAGTATATGAGAGAGTTAAAACCTACGGTTTTTGCCGATCTTATTGCCATGAATGCGTTATATCGTCCCGGGCCAATCAAGTATATTCCGAACTTTATTAACAGGAAACACGGAGTTGAAGAGATTGTTTATGACCTTCCGGAGACTGAAGAATATTTAAAAGAAACCTACGGAATTACGGTTTATCAGGAGCAGGTAATGCTTTTATCCCAGAAACTGGCCAACTTTACCAAAGGTGAAGCTGATACATTAAGAAAAGCAATGGGGAAAAAGCAGATTGATGTTCTGAATAAAATGTACCCTAAATTTATAGAAGGAGGCCGTAAAAATAACCTGGACGAAGGTCCGCTGGAAAAAATATGGAATGACTGGAAAGCTTTTGCGGAGTACGCATTCAACAAGTCTCACTCTACCTGTTATGCCTTTGTAGCCTATCAGACGGCATTCCTGAAAGCGAATTATCCGGCAGAATATATGGCGAGTGTAATGAGTAATAACATCAACAACACAGATTCTATCACCATGTTCATGGAAGATTGTAAAAGTATGGGGGTTGATGTTTTGGGACCGGATGTAAACGAATCTCAGTATAAATTCTCTGTAAATGAAAAAGGACAGATTCGTTTTGGACTGGGAGCGATTAAAGGAATAGGAGAAGGGCCAAGTGAAGCGATTACGAGAGAAAGAGAAAACGGAAGATTCAAAAATATTTACGATTTCTTTGAAAGAATATTGCCTTCACAAATGAACAAAAGAGTGGCGGAAAGTTTAGTGCTTGCCGGTGCCTTTGATGAACTGGACTCTTTCCACAGAGGCCAGTATTTTGATATCGATATGGCCGGAAAAACAAATCTTGAAAGGCTGATCAGATATGGGCAGAGCTTCCAGGAAAGTAAAAATGAGATGGAGCACTCTCTGTTTGCTGATTTTGCAGAGGAAGTTCAGATTGAGCAACCTAAGCTGCCTCCTTGTCCTGAATGGCCTAATATGCATAAACTTAATAAAGAAAAAGAAATTATAGGCTTCTATCTTTCTGCCCATCCGCTGGATGAATTTAAGTATCAGTATCAGTTTATGCAGGGACAACTGTCGAAGAAAGCAGTACTGGAAAAAGATGAAGAAGAAAAAACTGGTACGGAGGAAACGCCGGTTTTAGAACAGGACTCTCAGGATGAAACAGTAGATCTTACAGAAATTGTATCCGATGATATATCGATAGGAGATGAAGAAGTTATAGAAGAAGTGACAAAAAAAGCAGAGCCGAAAGGAACTTTCTCTTTTTTAAATCTTGATGAGGTGGATGCTTATAAAGAACAGGCTTTTGCCAGTAAACAGGAAGAGCTGTTTGAGGAAAAAAAGAAAGACTGGAAGACACTTCAGAAAGAACGTGAAAACGGCGGCGGTGGAAAAGAGTATACGGTAGCAGGACTGATTACGGAATATAGAGTTCAGGATGGCTTCAGAAGTGGAGAAAAAGTAGCTTTTGTTACGCTTGAAGATTATTCAGGATCGTACTCCTTCAGGCTTGGAGACCGGGATTATATGAGGCTGAAAGAAAAGCTTGAAGTTCAGCGTTTTGTGATTTTTAAAATCAAATTTGCTAAGGTAAAAGACGGAAGAGTCTTTGTCAATGTAAATGATGTTATAGAACTTCAGGAAGCATTTGAAAGATTTGCCAAAAGTATATCGCTGGTAATGGACGTGATGGATGTAAGAGCGGAAGATCTCGATTTTTTCAGAACGGTTCTGGACCGGAATAAAGGCAGTCAGAAATTGAAATTCTTTATTAAAAATATTGAAGACGACTCACATATTGAGGTGCAGTCTATGAAGCATTCTGTTGATCTGAACGGAGACCTTATCAAGGAAATACAATTGCTTCATAAATATGAATTTTATCTTAATTAGAAGTAAATTCTATGATACATATCTGAAAAGCGGCTCATGGGTCGCTTTTTTTTGTTTGCTAATTCAATATATTGCTATATTTTTTTTAATCTTTTTTTATATTAAATAGAAAATTTTTCACAACGTTTTTTAATGTTAATTATATTTAATATGTTGATTTTTAATGTTTTGTTATTTTTCATTCAATTATGAATTAAATGTTAAATTTAAATAAGTGTTTGAATTTAGTTTAAAATAATGTCTGTTTTTAATGGTTTTATTTAATAATATGTAATAATTTTTATTATTTAAATTAATATTTATACATTTACCGCCCTAACTTTTATTATTACTAATTATATGAAAAAAATTCTACTCACGTGCCTGACTGCATTTTACTATTGCGTGTCCGCACAGGTTGGTCCGCCATTGGCAGCCAATCCCAATACAAGTAACGGCTATGGGTTTACTCAGTCTATGGACACCTATACACCGTTGTCTGCTAACAGAACTATCTGGCAATCCGGAGCTACGATGGCAACAGATCTGGTATCCGGAGCAATTCCTTTACCAACTCCTTTTACCTACAACAACCAGAAATATAGTTCAGTCTATATTAGTAATAATGGTTTTGTTACCTTAGGAGTTGCAGCAACCAATGCAACATATTTAGGATTATCCGCGGATATTTCCCCAACGACATTTGATGCCTCCTTTGCAGGATTTGCTGTCAATTTAAAAAATGCCAATACTACAACTTCTGAGATTTCATACGAAACCGTAGGCTCTAAATTTATTGTACAGTATACCGATGTACAGGGAAATTCTGCTTCTGCAGCTCAGCTGTTGAATTTTCAGATTCAGCTCGATCTTACTGCCAAAACGGTAGCTATTGTGTATGGAAACTGTGTTTCCGGAACTGCAACATTATCTGGACAGGTAGGGATAAGAGGATCTGAAAGTTCTGATACCAATAATTTAACGGGAACAAACTGGACGGCACTTACAGTAGGAACTGCCATTACTTCTACACCCACTCTGGGAACGACCAATGGAACAACAGTTCCGGCTTCAGGGTTGACTTTTACTTATACCCCGGGAATATGGCAGACACCTCCTGCAGCCTACGCAACATTGCCTTTTACAGAAAACTTTAGTACCTGGGCCAATGGAAATTCTACTCTGGATCTGCCGAATGCCAATTATTGGAGAACATGGCCGGCAAGAGGAGATAATTCGTGGAGGCAAAGTGATATCGCAAGTGCCAGTACCGGATTTACTTCAGCATCAGGATGGACAGGTAATAGCGGCTCTTCAACAGTTTCGGGGAATGCTGTAGCCCCTGCCGCAAGATTCCACTCTTATAACTGTCAGTATGCATCAGGCTATATGGACCTGTATGTCAACTTATCTTCAGGATCAGGTAACAGAACATTAAGCTTCGACTATATTAATCCATCGGGAACAGATGTCCTGAAAATTCAGCTTTCCACAGACGGTGGAAATACTTTCACCGATTTAGGATCTCCTTTCGGAGTTTCAGCTTCATGGACGACCAATTTCGTAGATTTAGGATCATCGAGCCCGAATGCTATCGTAAGATTTCTGGCCAAAGGAGATAACGGGAGTGATGATATTTACGTAGATAACGTGAAAATTGCAGCCATTGCTATTCCTGATTGTACTGTAGCGACTGCACCCGCCAATGCGGCAACAGGAGTTTCGCTTACCCCAAGTATCAAATGGAATGCTGTAGGGGGAGCAACTTCTTATAAAATTAAACTGGGAACCACACCGGGAGGATCCAATGTGATGAATGGAGTAGACGTAGGGAATGTGCTTACCTATACCATACCTGCTGCAACACCGTTATTATATGGTACGACTTATTATGCGACCATTATGCCTGCAAACAGCTTCGGAACGGCAAGCGGATGTACTGAGACAACATTTACCACTAAAAATATCGGCTGTCCTTCAGTCAGTGCACCTGCGTCATCTGCTACAGGAGTTTCTCTTACTCCAACGATTAACTGGACTGCAGTAACTGATGCTACCGGATATAAATTATCCATCGGTACCACATCCGGAGGAACTGATGTGATGAATAATGTCGATTTAGGGAATGTTCTTACCTATACACTGCCTAATTCACTTAATTATAGCACAAAATATTATTACACACTTAATGCTTATACCGCAACAAGTAATTCAGCTTCTTGTACGGAACGTAACTTTACAACAATCTGCGGCGTTGAAAATGCTCCTACCGTTTCACAAGGGTTCACTTCATTTACACCGGCATGCTGGACAGCAGCCAAAGGAGACGTTGCTGCTTCCTCTACATTAACATACGGTTCCAGTAAATGGGCCTCTGAGGCCGGTTTTGCTAATACCGGCACTAATGCGGCTGTAAGATTGAATTTATACGGAACGAATACGGGAGACTGGCTAATCTCACAGGCCATCAACCTTGGAAGTACGCCGGGAATGTATAGAATAAAATACAGAATAGCGGTAACGGGATATTTATCAACCTCTTCCCAGACTACATTAGGAACTCATCAGGTAAGAGTAATTGTTTCTACAGACGGAGGGACAACCTGGAGCAACGCTAATGTTGTAAAAACATATACGGGAGCCGGAACTTATTCTAATACCGGTCAGACTGAAACTGTAGATCTGACAGGATATTCAGGAAATGTGAAAATTGCATTTGTAGCTACTACAAGCTCTACAACTCCTGATATTGATTTCCATATTGATGATTTTGTCATCGAAGCCGTTCCAACATGTGCTGAACCTGTTTCTCCTGCAGCAGGAAGTATTACTTCTTCCTCAGCAAGTATTTCCTGGTCTGCACCTGCCACGCCACCTGCCAGCGGATATGAATATTATTATTCGACAAATACCACTGCTCCTGTTGCGGCAACAGCACCAACAGGGACAACAACAGCAACTTCAGCCCCGCTATCCGGACTGGCAGCAAGTACAACCTATTATGTTTGGGTGAGATCAGCATGCAGCACCGGGGATAAAAGCCCTTGGGTAGGATCAGTAGCTTTCACTACGCTTTGTGGGGTAATGACCGCTCCTTTTTCTCAAAACTTTGATGCCGGAGTTCTGCCTAATTGCTGGAATAGCCTGAATCCTACAGCTACAACAACAGACGCTAATCTCTTCTGGAAATTTGCAGGTGCCTCAGATTATGGTGCCAGTGCAGCTAATAACGGAAAAGCAGCAGGTACTTATGCATGGGTAGATGCAAGCTCACCTTACACTGGAGCAGGAGCGAATACCGTACAACTGGTTACTCCATCCATCAGTCTGGCAGGAGTAGCGTTACCTTATGTTTCTTTTGACTGGTACAAAAATCATTCTACATCTACAGGAACTACCGTAGTGCCTTCTACATATGATAACAATAAGCTGACCGTGGAAGTGAATGATGGAAACGGATGGGTATCTATCTTTAGCGATACTTCAAATTCTAATCAGTGGAGAACAGTAGGGATTCCGTTAGCCGCTTCTTATAGCGGAGCTACCATTCAGGTACGATTTACAGTAGATAAAAACGTAAGTGGTAACGGATATTTCTATGATGATGTTCTTTTAGATAATCTGGAAGTAAAACAGAACCCTAATCTGGCAACTTCTGAAATAGCTGCAAAAGATAACAGCATTAAGGCTTATCCTAATCCTTTCACCGATATGCTGACTATTTCTGATGTTTCTAAAGTGCAGTCAATATCCATTATTGATCTTGCGGGAAGACTGGTGAAAACTATTGACAATCCATCTTCTGTACTTTACTTAAGTGATTTGAAACAAGGAATGTATCTGATGGTATTGGATATGAAAGACCGTTCCAAGCAGACGGTTAAAATACTTAAAAAATAGAGTGTAAACTTTTTTATTTTTTTAAAGCAGTAACTGTGAGGTTGCTGCTTTTTTATTATATATTTATTGTTTTAATTAATAATTTTTTAATGTTTTATAATATTGTGTTAATATTATTCTTAATTTGGTATTATATAAACACCAAAAATTATTATGAAGAAAATCTTACTATTGTACCTATTGATGATAGGTGTCACCCTGAGTGCCCAAATCAATTTGGGAGAGGGCAGTACTGATACCGGGAATGCCCCGATAAATCCTTATTACGGATACTCATATATTCAACAGATCTTTACCAAGCAGGAGATTAATGCAGATGCCGCCGGAAACATTACAGGGCTTAAGTTTTATCTTGATGCTTCAGCTTCTATAGATAATTCATCAAGCTGGGTAGTCTATCTCGGGCATACCGCTAAATCAAATTTTACTTCCGCGAATGACTGGATTCCTCTGGCGAATCTCACACAGGTATATTCGGGAACGGTTACCAATGATAACGGGGTTATAGAAATAACCTTTGCTACCCCTTTCCCCTATAATAATACTCAGAATTTAGTACTTGCAGCCGAAGAGAATTCTCCGGATTATGATGATGACAATATCTTTTCTGTATTTAAGTACAGCTCGGTGACGGATCGTGCTCTTTCCTACAGCAGTGATTATACTGACCCCGATCCGGCAAGCCCTCCTGTAGGTGAACTTATAGACTACAGATCCGTTGTAAGCCTTATGGGACTTAGTGTAAACCCTATTCCCAATTGTCCTGTCGTAGGCTATCCTGTCAATAACACTTCTTTTATTCCCACATCACCTAATATCACATGGTATGCTTCACAGGGAGCAACGGGTTATAAAATATCAATAGGAACGACCCCGGGAGGAACGGATGTTGTCAATCAGCAGTTTGTTACTACGACAAGTTTTACACCTTCATCACCATTTTCTATTAATACCACCTATTATCTTAAGGTTGTAGCGGTGGGATCAGGCGGAGAATCTTCAGGATGTTCGGAGGTAAAGTTTACAACCACACCTGACGCGCCTTCAAATGATGAGTGTACAACAGCAGTTACTTTAACAGTCAATCCGGATATGAATTGTGGGAGTATAACATCAGGATATACTTTAGGGGCCAGTGATTCGGGATTAGCACCTGCTCCTTGTTTTGGAGATACTGATGATGATGTCTGGTTTAAGTTTACTGCAACCGCTACTACACATGTGGTTACGTTCAGCAATGTGGTTTCTATTGGTGCTGATTATAGTGAAGACTTACTTTATCAGGTTTTCAGCGGAAACTGCAGTAATCTTGTAAGTACCCTGTGTGCTTACGGAGGAATGGAAATTCTCAATAATCTTACCATAGGAGAAACATATTATATCAGAGCCTATAGTTATGGAGGATCAACTGAAGCGCAAAGCTTTGATGTCTGTATAGGGACTATTCCGCCCCCGCCTGCGAATGATGAATGTTCAGGCGCTTTAGCAGCTGCTGTATTCCCTTATAGCTATACCCAGTCGGATGCTGCGGGAGCTACTAATAACGGAGGGTTTATTCAGACCTGTACGAATGGTATGAATGACGGAACATGGTTTACTTTCACAGGAGACGGAAGTACTTTTGATATTAGCGTTTCAACTCCTGCGAACAGTTATTTTGACTCCCAGATCGGAGTGTACAGCGGAACCTGTAATAGTATGGTTTGCGTAAATACGGTAGATGACGCCGGGGCTGGAGAAACAGAAAATATTTCCGTTCAGACAACTGCCGGAACAGTGTACTATGTGAATGTAGGCCATTACAGTTCATCATATGATGAGTTGGAAGGTACCTTCACTATTGCTATTAATAAAACAAATCTGGCGACTTCAGAAGTTTCCAACGCTAAAAATGATCTGCAGATATATCCGAATCCGTTTACGGAGATACTGAATATTTCGAAAGTGGATCAGGTGAAATCAATTATAATTTCAGAGGTTTCGGGAAGATTGGTGAAAAGTATTGAACAGCCTGTTTCAGCTCTTTATCTGGGAGGTTTACAATCAGGAATGTATTGGGTTACCCTGCATATGAAAGATGGCTCTAAACAGACTGTTAAAGTGATTAAAAAGTAAGCTGTTAACCTTTTATATTAACAAAAAAGATGAGTGAAACCGTTCACTCATCTTTTTTATTTATACGTATTATTTATTGGGTACCGGCTGCACTTCTCCCGTATTCATCATATCAAATACGGTAGGGAAGAACATGGCGAGAATGAAATAAACGATAATCATCAGTGCAATTAATGAAAAAAGAATAATAACTAAAGTATTCGGCTTGTTTTTCTTTTTAGAATCCATGATTTTGTGGTATTTGGTTAATAGATTAAATGAATACCAAATATTAAGCTAATTTCTTGCCACATTGTTTGCAATACCTTGCATCATCATCAATATCTTCATTGCCACACCGGTCGCATACCTTTTCTAAATTCTGTCTTTTGTTCCGCATTTCAGCGGTGACAATTCCGGTAGGGACTGCAATTATAGAGTAGCCTGCAAGCATCAGAACAACAGCAAAAAACTTTCCCAGAGGCGTAACAGGAGAGACATCGCCATAGCCTACAGTAGTTACCGTTACTACAGCCCAGTAAATCGATTGCGGGATGGTTTCAAACCCTTGTCTTCCGCCTTCTACCATAAACATCAGTGAGCCTACAATGACAGAGAATATAATCAAAAATAAAAGGAAAATATAAATCTTTCTTGAACTGTTTTTCAGAGCCCTTACGATGAGGTACCCGTCATTCATGAAATCAAGCAGATTGAAAATTCTGAAAACTCTCAACATTCTCAACATTCTGAAAATCAGAAAATATTTGGTAATAGGAAAGAAAAAACTGAGGAAGAACGGGACCAGCGCAAGAAAATCGATAATACCGAAAAAACTGAAAATATAGCTTCCTTTATTCTTTACCACCGTAATCCTCATGGTGTATTCCAGGGTAAAGAAAATAGAAATAATCCATTCAAGGATCAGAAAGGTATAATGGTATTTTTTATCAAGTGCAGGTACACTTTCCATCATAATAATAGCTGTACTTACAAGAATTAAGGACAATAATATGATGTCGAAGAGTTTTCCGAGTCTGGTGTCGGAGCGGTAAATGATCCGATAAAGGAATCTTTTCCAGAGAGAATCTTCAGGAATAAGATTATGTTCTCTTTCCATGTTAGTCTAGTTATTTCACAAGAAAGTTAATAGGGAGTAAAGGTAGTATTGTTAAAAGAAAATTCCAAATATTAAAAAATCAAAGCGGCTGCTGAAAAGGTTTTTTTATTGCTGTAGAAATTTTCTTTATAATTTTAACAAAATTAATATCTTCGCTGTAACTGTAAAATATAGACTATGAAGCTAAGAACTGTCATTTCAAAAATCGAAGAGGAAATTAGTATCAGACAGGCAGAGGATTTTGATAATGTAGGATTGTTGTGTGGTGTTCCTGACCGGGATGTAAGCGGAATTCTGATATGCCATGATGCACTTGAAAATGTCGTGGAAGAAGCTATATTTAAAAATTGTAATCTTATTGTATGTTTTCATCCTATCATATTTTCAGGATTAAAATCGCTGACCGGTAAAAATTATGTGGAAAGAGCCATTTTAAAAGCTATTGAAAATAAAATTGCCATTTATGCCATTCATACAGCATTCGATAATGATTTCTTTGGGGTGAATCATGGCATTTGCAGCCGGCTTGGGCTAAAGAATATGAAAATTCTCCAGCCAAAAGAAAACAATCTGAAACAACTGACCGTTTTTGTACCGAAGGAATATTCTGAAAAGGTAAAAGAAGCTATGTTTTCTGCAGGAGCAGGAAATATCGGGTTTTATGATCAATGCAGTTTTACGGTGAACGGAAACGGAACATTCAGACCTATAGAAGGCTCAAATCCGTTTTCAGGGCAACAAAATATCCGGGAGAATGCTGATGAAGATATGATCTCCGTTATTTTTGAATCTCATAAAGAGGGTTCAGTTGTAGGCGCAATGAAGGCGGCTCATCCTTATGAAGAAGTAGCCCATCAGATCTATAATCTGGATAATAAAAACCATCATGCCGGATTGGGAATGTACGGAGACCTGGAAGAAGAGATGGATGAAAAAGATTTCCTGAGATTGGTGAAAGAAAAATTCAATCTGGAAGTGATCAAACACTCTTCTTTTAACGATAAAAAAATTAAAAGAGTAGGGGTGCTCGGAGGTTCCGGAGCCAGCGGAATCAGGTCTGCCATTTCCAGAAAATGTGATGTTTATCTTACCGGAGATATCAAATATCATGATTATTTTTTAGCAGAGTCTAAAATGCTGATCTGTGATATAGGACATTACGAATCAGAACAATTGGTAACCCAACAATTATTTGAAATTTTATCACAAAAATTTAGTACATTTGCAATTTCAAAATCTATTGAAAAAACAAACCCAGTAAATTATTTCATTTAAATATGGCAAAAACCAACGATATTTCAGTTGAAGAAAAATTAAGAGCTTTATACGATTTACAGATCATTGATTCAAGATTGGATGAAATCCGAAATACTAGAGGAGAATTGCCAATTGAAGTTGAAGATCTTGAAATTGAAATCGAAGGTCTTGAAAAAAGAGCTGAAAAATTTCATGCAGATATCAAAGATCAGGATGATCAGATCAAAACGAAGCATGAAGTGATTAACCATGCAAAAACTTTAATTGAGAAGTACAAATCTCAGCAGGATAATGTAAGAAACAATAAAGAGTTTGAAGCATTAGGGAAAGAAATGGAATTCCAGGATCTGGAGATTCAACTTGCTGAAAAAAGAATTAAAGAATTCGGCGCTAAAATCGCTCACAAAAACGAAACGTTAAGCGAGCTGAATACAAAGATTGACGATTTGAAAAGCCACCTGAAATTCAAGAAAGAAGAATTGGAAGGGCTTATCTCTGAAACTCAGAAAGAAGAAGAATATCTGATTGAGCAGTCTAAAGAATTCGCAGGTAAAATCGATGAAAGATTATTAGCTTCTTACAACAGAATCAGAACAAATTCTATCAATGGTTTAGCAGTAGTAGGATTAGAAAGAGGAGCTCCGAAAGGATCTTTCTTCACAATTCCACCTCAAAAACAAATGGAAATTGCTCAGAGAAAGAAAATCATTATCGATGAACATTCAGGGAAAATCCTTGTTGACGATGAGTTGGTAATGGAAGAAAACGAAAAAATGAAATCTGTAATTAAATTTTAATTATTGATTGCAATCAATACAAAGCTGTTTCAGAAATGAGACAGCTTTTTTTGTTTTTCCTAATCAGTATCAAAGGATCCATAGAAACGGATTAAAGCCAGTTTAATAAAAATAAGAACAAAACTTATCCCTTTGAGCATCCGGTTAGCAACTTACAAAAAAAACGCTTCGGTATGGAAGCGATTTTTTATTTATTCATGATGTTCGTACATTTTGTTATAGAGGGCTATAAACTTCTCTTTTACGGCCTTTCTTTTTAGTTTAAGGGTAGGAGTCAGAAGACCGCTTTCAATGCTCCATATTTCAGGAGTAAGCTCAATCTTTTTGATTTTTTCCCAATTCCCCAGATGCTCATTGATTCCTTCAATCTCTTTTTCAATTCTTTGTTTAAGTTCCGGACTTTGGGCAATCTCTTCCGGAGTAGATCCGATAGTAAGATTATTTCTCATGGCCCAGCTTTTTGCAAAATCAAAATCAGGCTGTACAAGGGCACAAGGCATTTTTTCACCATCACCTACCACCATAATCTGTTCTATGAATTTGGACGCTTTTGCCAGGTTTTCAATCGTTTGAGGGGCTATGTATTTGCCACCTGATGTTTTGAACATTTCTTTTTTACGGTCGGTAATCTGTAAAAAACCGTCACTATCGATATGTCCGATATCTCCTGTTTTAAAAAATCCGTCTTCGGTAAAGACTTCTTTCGTCATTTCGTCATTTTTAAAATAAGCCTTAAAAACAGACGGTCCTTTTACCGTAATTTCACCGTCTTCCTGAATCTTTACTTTTAAATTATCCAAAGGTACTCCTACAGTTCCCACTTTCATTTTTTCAAAACTGTTCACTGAGATTACAGGAGACGTTTCTGTTAAGCCATATCCTTCCAGAATGGGGATTCCTGCATTCTGAAACATTAAATTAAGTCTGGTGGATAATGCCGCAGATCCTGAAACCAGTGTGACGATTTCACCACCTAATCCTTCTCTCCATTTAGAAAATACAAGTTTGTCTGCAATGATTTCCTGAATTCCGGACGGTTTTGAAATTTCTTTCTTTTTGGTAATTAAATTAAGAGCCCAGAAAAATATTTTAGATTTTAGGCCTCCTGCAGAAGATCCTGTATTATAGATCTTGTCGTATACTTTTTCTACCAGTCGCGGAACGACTGTCATATAATGCGGCTTTACCTCTTTTACATTTTCACCCATTTTATCTATGCTTTCAGCAAAATAGAGCGAAAATCCATTGTACTGATACAGATAAAACAGCATTCTTTCAAAAATATGACAGATCGGAAGGAAGCTTAATGCTCTCGTTTCCTTATAATCAAGACTCTTTTTCTTAGGAATTCTGGGAATAGATCCCAATACATTGGAAACAATATTATTATGCGTCAGCATGACCCCTTTAGGTCTTCCTGTTGTTCCCGATGTATAGATAATAGTGGCCAGATCTTCAGTATTAATGGCATTAGACAGATCATCCACTTCAATTTGAGTAGATTCATCCTTACCGAGATCCAGAATCTCTCTCCAGTTGGCAGCCCCGCTTACATTGTCGAAAGTAAAGATCCCCTGTAAGCTGGGAATATTGTGTTTCACTTTCATGACTTTGTTAAACAGGTCTTTGTCTGAAACAAAGCAATACTGTATCTCCGCATTGTTAAAAATAAATTCATAATCTTCAGCAGAAATACTGGGATATACCGGTACTGAAACAACACCGATCTGAGACAGTCCAAAATCCATGATAGCCCATTCCGTACGGGAATTGGTGGTGATCAAAGCAATCTTATCCCCGGGTTTTATCCCTAGCTTTAGCAGTCCTCTAGATATCTTATTTCCTTCATTAATAAACTCCTGTGTAGAAGTTTTTTTCCATTCACCATGATACTTGGTTACAAACATATCCGTTTTAGGATATTTTTCTAAAGCGTAGTGTGGAATATCGAATAATCTCTTGATCGTCATGATTTTTTATGTAATTTATAAAGAAACCTAAATATAAGCATTTTTTTTAATTTTGAAATAACGAATGTAATAATTGAAAATTACTTCAATGTTTGCCATAGCATCTCTTTCCGGAAAAAGGGTAATGGCCGGAAAATTAATATATTGCGGTAGAATTGCTCTTCCTTTTTGGGGCTGTTTTTTCAAGTTTTAATTAATATTTCGAGATTTGCCTAAAAAGTGTAAATTTACGGCTATCTAATTATTTTTTTTATGGACTTTAATTTATCGGAAGAACAGCTGATGATTCAGCAAGCCGCAAGAGATTTTGCACAAAACGAATTATTACCTGGAGTTATTGAAAGAGACCGCGATCAGAAATTCCCTGCAGAACAGGTGAAGAAAATGGGAGAAATGGGACTTTTAGGAATGATGGTGGATCCAAAATACGGAGGTGCAGGTATGGACAGCGTTTCTTACGTTTTGGCAATGGAGGAGATTGCAAAAGTAGATGCTTCTGCAGCTGTTGTAATGTCTGTAAACAATTCATTGGTTTGTGCCGGTCTTGAAAAGTTTGCTTCAGAAGAACAAAAAGTAAAATATCTTACCCCTCTTGCAAGCGGACAGGTGATCGGGGCATTCGCTTTATCGGAGCCTGAAGCAGGTTCTGATGCGACTTCTCAGAAAACAACTGCTGAAGACAAAGGAGATTACTACCTTTTAAATGGTATCAAAAACTGGATCACCAATGGTGGAACAGCTTCTTATTATATTGTAATCGCTCAGACAGATCCTGAGAAAAAACATAAAGGAATCAATGCGTTCATTGTAGAAAGAGGATGGGAAGGTTTTGAAATCGGACTAAAAGAAGACAAATTAGGAATCAGAGGAAGTGATACCCACTCTTTGATTTTTAACAACGTAAAAGTACCAAAAGAAAACAGAATCGGTGAAGACGGTTTCGGATTCAGCTTTGCAATGGCAGTATTGAACGGGGGTAGAATCGGTATTGCTTCTCAGGCATTAGGAATTGCTTCAGGAGCTTACGAGCTGGCTTTGAAATACGCTAAAACAAGAAAAGCTTTCAAAACTGAAATCATCAACCACCAGGCAATCGCATTCAAATTAGCAGATATGGCTACTCAGATCACTGCCGCAAGAATGTTGTGTTTTAAAGCAGCATGTGAGAAAGATGCAGGAAAAGATATCTCTGAAAGCGGAGCTATGGCAAAACTATACGCTTCTCAGGTAGCAATGGATACTACGATTGAAGCAGTACAGATCCACGGTGGATACGGATATGTAAAAGAATACCACGTAGAAAGATTAATGAGAGATGCAAAAATCACCCAGATCTACGAAGGAACTTCTGAAATCCAGAAAATCGTGATCTCAAGAAGTATTGCAAAATAATAATAAACAAAAACACACAGTCTATGAAAAAATCTTTGTGGATTACCCTCGGTGTCGTACTGCTATTGCTAGGAGTATTTGTATGGTATAAGTACTTCTTCGTTTTCGGAGAAGGCGTAAAATCCGGATACCTGAACTATGCCATGAAAAAAGGCTATATCTTCAAAACCTATGAAGGTAAACTGATTCAGGAAGGATTTGGAAAAGGAAAAACAGGAACCATTACAAGCTATGAGTTTGAATTTTCTGTGGCCGATCCTGAAGTTTTCAAACAATTGGAAACCAACAGCGGGAAAAGCTTTGACCTGCATTACAAAGAATACAATGGCGCTCTTCCCTGGAGAGGAAATACAAAGTTTGTCGTAGATAAAGTCGTGAATATGAAATAAAAGAAAGGCTTCCAAATCAATTGGAAGCCTTTTTTCTTGGTAGCTGATCCCGCTATCCACTCATACTCCTCGCGCCCATACACTCCAGCACCAAAATCCTCCGGCATTCCCACTCATGCTGCGGGGTAACCGTTGCTATCGGGGCTATTGGTTACGTACTCCTACCGATTCAGAATCCAATTTTTCCAATCAATAGGACTGGGCTTCAGCCCGCTCAATCAATGATAGTCGCCTTAATCCTGCTTTAGCCAAAACTTAAAACATATTCTTTTATTCCAGATCAGATCCTCTATTCGGCAGGCTTTTATTTCTCTTTTTGTAAAAATAATATCCAATGCCTCCGATTAGAAATAAAGGCCACAACGGAAGTATAAACAAGAATACAGACAAAATCACACCCCAGCCTGATGAAACGGCAGCCAGAGATTTTTCCCCGAAAGTTTCCGGTTCTTTTTTGATGTCCGCCTGATCTGTAAGATTTACAGAGATGCTGCAAATGGCATTTTCTACATAGGTGTTCCCAGAAATCTGAACATTTTTGGCCTCAATATCTCCGATATTACTGTTGAGCCCATTCATAAGATGATCAAAATTCTGAATAGGAACCTTAATCTCAAGGGTATATACTTTTTGATCCTCTTTATATCGGTCTGCAGATGCAATATAGGTAAGGTCTTCGCTTTTGATATATCCTTTGTTTTTAAGCACTTCTTCTTTTATAATTTCTTTTACCGTTTCAGCATGATCGGCTTTAATGGAAATCTGGCCGGATTTTACCATTCTGTCTCTGGATCTGTTCAGTTCATAAGGATCATTGTTAGGCTTTTCCTTATAAATGACTTTGGTTTCCCTGATCACTTTTGGTGCAGCCACTTTCACGACAGCCTTTTCAGATTTTTTAGCCGCGGAATCTTTTCTTTCTGCTTTTGATTCCAGTTGAGTAGAAGCTATTTTATCAGACAGAGAATCCACTATTTTTGAAGTGCTTTCTATTTTTTGCTGAATGTCATTCTTTGTGTTTTCAAAGTCTTTGATTTTTATAGTGGCAGAATCAAGAGTCTTACTGATGGTCGTATGCGCATTTCCGACAGCTTCTGCAGCGGTAGCGGCAGCACTGTCTGCTGTCTTCACTGTTTTCTCAATTTCGGTTTGAGCGGCTTCTCCTTTTTTACACATGATAAAAGTGCAGGATACAGCTGCTAATACAATAAACTTTTTCATAACGTTAATTTTTTGATGAAGTAAAATTAGGGGCCGCATTTTTGAAGTATTTGTAAATGAGGTGCATTGTTGTTGTAAAATGATAAATTGTTTTAAATCAGTTTTTTAAATCAGTTTTACAAGTGTTTTACAAAATAGTTAGAAAAGTACCTGTTGTTGTTATTTATTTACTTTGTGTTTTGTTAATTAATTATTTAATTTAATGTTTTTTTATTTATTGTTTAATAAAATAAACTGTAATCATGTTTTGTTGTGTGTTTTTAGGTGTTGTAATTGAATAATAATTATTTTTGTTGTTGTATTTTCAGGATAACATATACCGGATCCGAAAACCAATATCCCGGCTTCTCTTTGACAATTTTTAAAACCCTGGAAATAATAAAAAACACCTTATGAAAAAAAAAATCTTATTTCTGGCAGTATTTTTAATGCTTTCAGGGGCTTCTTTTGCTCAGAAGAACAGCTGGAGCAGAGTTTCGGAGAAAGATGTGAAAACAATACGGGAAAGAAACGTAAGAGTTTCAGACTATCAATTAGTAAGCCTGAATTTAGATGAGCTAAAACATCAGCTGGCTTTAGCGAAAGACAGAAGCAGAGCAGCTTCAGAAAAAGGAATTGCAATCAGATTTCCAAATGATCAGGGAACATTTGATACCTATGAAGTCTATGAAGTCTCTGATATGCATGAAGATTTACAGACGAAATATTCTGATATAAAGTCTTATACAGGCAAAAAAACAGGAGATCAGGCCACGAATATCAGGTTCAGCCTTGATCCGTATTTTGGTTTTAATGCTGTGATCAGAAGCTCAAAAGGAATATATTATATAGAATCTTATTCTCTTGATAATAAGGTGTATATGGTGTATGACCGCAAAAAGGCAGTTTCTTCAAACCGGTTCAGCTGCCTGTTCAATGAAGATATGCCTGTAAATAAGACGACGGAAACGGTAAGTAAGAAAAATACTACCGGTGGTTTAATGAGAAAATACAGACTGGCAATCAGTACAACAGCCAAGTATACCGCCTTTACTGCACAACAGGCGGGAGTTGCCAACGGAACTGGTGCACAGAAAAGAGCAGCCGTTATGGCTGCCGTTAATATAGTGATCTCCCGGGTGAATCAGGTCTTTGAAAATGAACTTTCAGTTACACTACAGCTTGTGCCTAATACCGACCAGTTATTTTTTATTACCTCGGATACTTTTAACGAATCAGACCCTAATCAGATGATCAATGAGAATGCGGTGGTAACAAATAATATCATTGGTTCAGATAATTATGACATCGGGCATTTGTTTTTTAAAGCCAGCCCCGGAAATGATAATGGGTTAGCATCGTTACCTTCAGCATGTCAGGATGAAAAAGCAAAAGGGGTAACAGGCTCTGCCAATCCTGTGGGAGATCCTTTCAGTATTGATTTTGTGGCTCATGAAATGGGGCATCAGTTTGGGGCACACCATACTCAGAATAACGACTGTTATAGAAATACAGCAACATCTGTAGAACCCGGCAGTGCAAGTACCATTATGGGATATGCCGGAATATGTTCACCCGATATTCAGTCTCATAGTGACGCCTATTTCCATGCGGTCAGTATACAGGAAATAGATAACTGGATTACCGGAGGCGGAGATTGCAGCGTTAATACAAATACACAAAATCATAAACCCACTGCTGATGCAGGAACGAACAGAACAATTCCTATGGGAACACCATTCGCTTTAACAGGTTCAGGCTCAGATCCTGACGGCGATACTATTACTTATAACTGGGAAGAAACGGATATCGGTGCGGCTCCCATGCCGCCGGGTTCAGCCAACACTGTAGGTCCTCTGTTTCGCTCTTTTTGGGCTACTGTATCTCCGATAAGGTATTTCCCGAGGTTATCAACGATTGTCGAAGGTTATGATCCTTCTATATCAGATCCTTCAGACTACAGATCCTGGGAAAAACTTTCTACCATAGCCAGAAATCTGAATTTTTCATTGATGGTGAGAGATAATAATCCTGCAGGCGGGCTGACAGACAGTGACACTGTTACACTCACGGTTTCAGATGCAGCGGGACCGTTTGTCGTTACCTCGCAGAATACGGCAGGTATTGCCTGGAAAGAGGGGCAATCCCAGACGATTACCTGGAATGTAGCCCATACGAATGCGGCTCCTGTAAATACAGCTTATGTGACCATCCTGCTTTCTACAGACGGAGGTCTTACGTTTCCCCACATTCTCGTTGCCAGTACTCCTAATAACGGTTCTTATACCTTCAATGTTCCACAGGGACTGGAATCTACTTCAAAAGCGAGAATTATGATAAAAGCTATTGACAATGTGTTCCTCAATGTAAACAGGATCAACTTTACAATTGGTAATGCTCCTCCTGTAACCGGAAAGGCAGATGACGAAATTAAAATCTATCCCAATCCGGCCAAAGGAATATTCACGATTGAAGCTGTATCTTCAAATGGTATTTCATATACAATTTTTACCATTAACGGAAGACTGGTAAGGGCTGAACAGGAAGTGAAAGGTCAGAAAATTAAGGAAGATGTGGATGTATCATCATTGTCTTCCGGGGTGTATGTAGTCTGGGTAAACAGAGAGGGGCAGAAAGTTTCAAGGAAACTAATTATTAAAAAATAATAGGCAGAATTTACAGCAAAAAGAAACCCGTTCAGTGGAAGTGAGCGGGTTTTTTATAGAGTGTATGTTTAGTTTTCGTTGAATTCACTGATGAAATGCAGTTTTACATTCGGGAATTTTTCCTGCGTCATATGAATCGTGAATGATGAGTCTGCCAAAAATACCAGTTGGTTATATTTATCTCTGGCAAGGAACCTTTGTTTTAATCTTGCAAATTCTTTAAATTCTTCAGATTTCTCATCAGCTTCTACCCAGCAGGCTTTATGCATAGAGAGAGGCTCGTAAGTACATTTTGCTCCATATTCGTGTTCCAGACGGTACTGGATAACTTCATACTGAAGGGCTCCCACGGTTCCGATGATTTTTCTGCCGTTCATTTCAAGGGTAAACAACTGAGCAACTCCTTCATCCATCAGCTGGTCAATACCTTTGGCCAATTGTTTAGCTTTAAGAGGATCACTGTTATTGATATAGCGGAAGTGCTCCGGAGAGAAGCTCGGGATTCCTTTGAAGCTCAGTTTTTCACCACCGGTTAAAGTATCACCGATTCTGAAACTTCCCGTATCATGAAGACCTACAATATCTCCCGGGAAACTTTCTTCTACAACCTCTTTTTTATCGGCAAAGAATGCGTTAGGAGAGGAGAACTTCATCTTTTTACCTTCTCTTACCAGCAGATAGTTTTCATTTCTCTTAAACGTTCCGGAAACAATTTTTACGAAGGCTAATCGGTCTCTGTGTTTCGGATCCATATTGGCGTGAATCTTGAACACAAACCCTGTAAAATTACTTTCTTCCGGTTTTACGATACGGGTATCGCTTTCTTTAGGTTGCGGCATCGGAGCGATGTCAATGAAAGCATCCAGCAATTCACGAACACCGAAATTGTTCAGAGCCGAACCGAAGAAGACAGGCTGAAGGTCTCCTTTCATATAATCTTCACGATTAAACTCAGGGTAAACAGACTGAATCAGGTCAAGCTCTTCTCTTAAAGTACCGGCTGCTTTTTCACCGATTACTTCGTCTATGGAAGAATCATTAATGTCATCAAACTTAATAGAGTCTCCTACTTTTTGTTTTTTCTCTTCCAGGAAGAGCTGAATATTATTTTCCCAGATATTATAGATTCCCTGGAAGTCACTTCCCATTCCGATAGGCAGAGAAAGCGGGCAGACTGTTAATCCTAATTTCTGTTCTACCTCATCCAGCAAATCGAAGGCATCTTTACCTTCACGGTCAAGTTTATTGATGAAAACCAGCATCGGAATGTTTCTCATTCTGCAAACCTTTACCAGTTTTTCTGTTTGTTCCTCAACCCCTTTTGCCACGTCAATAACAACGATAACAGAGTCTACAGCTGTTAAAGTTCTGTAGGTATCTTCCGCAAAATCTTTGTGACCCGGAGTATCGAGGATATTGATTTTGTGATCTCTATATTCAAAGGCCAATACGGAAGTTGCTACGGAGATCCCTCTCTGTCTTTCAATTTCCATAAAGTCGGAGGTTGCTCCTTTTTTTATTTTATTGGACTTTACGGCACCGGCTTCCTGAATAGCTCCTCCGAAAAGAAGTAACTTTTCGGTAAGAGTGGTTTTTCCGGCATCCGGGTGGGAGATGATCCCAAAAGTCTTTCTTTTTTGTATTTCTTTGATTAAGTCTGACATATCTTATTTTGAAGTTGCAAAAATCGGGAATTTTGTCGAGTTCTGAAAATTGAATTTGTTCTCATCACAAAACTTACAAAAGATTCTACTTCAGATACACTCAAAATAGGTAGTGTACAAAAGAAAAAATCAAGATTTTTAAGCACTTAGGTGTTTTTTATTGAGAAAAGATTTAGATTAAAAATAATCTTATGTATTCAGATTTTTGTTTAATAATTCAATTTTTGACTTTATTTTCAGTGCATAAGCCAATCCCAATCCAATAAAAACCAGGGCAGCACTAAAAAGGAAAATATAATTCATTCCGTAAATGTCTGCAATACCACCAATCAATGGTCCTGCAACACCCAGTGAAAGATCAATGAACAGCCCGTAACCAGCCAGTGCAGAACCCTGGCTTGAAGGAGAAACCGTTTTGATGGCGACGACGCCCAGTGCAGGAAAAATTAATGAAAATCCCAGACCTGTTACTCCGGCTCCGATAAGAGCCATTTGTGAATGGGAGGCAAAAGCAATGATCAAAAGCCCGGTTGTTTCTACTAAAAGACAGGCAATCGCAACTTTTATTCCTCCGTAATGATTAATTACATTGCTGAAAATGAGTCTTCCGGCAACAAATAATCCTCCGAAAACACTTAAGCATAAAGCTCCGTTGTTCCAGTGAAAATGGTTGTAATATAATGTAATAAATGTTGAGATAGATGCAAAACCGATTCCTCCTAAGGCCAGACATAGCCCGAAAGGAGCTACTTTTCCTAATACTTTCCAGAAAGATTGAGATTCCTGAGGATGGGTGTTTGTTTTATTTTCTTTGGTCTTAGCAAAAAGAAATCCTAAAATTCCCAGGATAATGGAAAGAACTCCAATACCATAAAGACCAAATTCATGTTCAATTGTCACACCCAAAGAAGCACCGATTGCCAATGCGCCATAGCTCGCAACACCATTGTAGGAAATAATTTTTGCGGTATGCTTATCGCCGACTGCCATAATGGCCCAGTTGATAGGACTTGCACCTACCATTCCTTCTGCGCAGCCTGTGAGTAAACGTGTAACGACTAAAAATGAAAGGCTGATCAAAGGAGAGAATTTAAAATAATAAGCGATTATTAAAAATATTCCTGTCAGAGAAAAACTTATCATGCTGAATAAAACAGCCGGTTTGGGACCTTTTCCATCTATAATCTTCCCTGAATATGCCCTTAGAAAAAAAGTAGAAACATATTGTAAACTGATCACCAAGCCAGCGATAACTAAACTGAATCCTAAACTTTTATTAATGAAAATCGGAAGTACAGACAGAGATAATCCTATGATAAAATAGCCTACAAATGTAAAGCACACGTAACTAATCAGGGATAAATTAATATTCTCTGACCGATTTACTAAACTATCCATACTAAAAAAATTAAAGCGCAAAGTTACCTTAATAAAATAGCTTTATCGAACAATCGTATAGACAAAATGATAATATGTATTATTCAAAATTCCTATAATTATTAACCCGGACTGTCTTTGTTTTGTTTTGTTTTGTTTTGTTTTGAAAAAATCAGACTTTATAATGCCAACGTCTATTTATCTGGTTTTACTCGGCAATCTTCCCCTGCGGATCAATAAATATCCATTTTCCGTTGATTAAAGCTTTAGCAGTGCCATTTTCAAAAGGCCCCAAGGTATCGTATTTAAGCGGGATGATGATCTTACCGTTCCGGTCTGTTGCTCCGAATTTATTATTTAATGAAATGATGGCCATATTTTCCTGAAAATCACTCATAGAATCATACATAATAGGAACTATTACTTTTCCTTTTTTATTGATTGCTCCAAATTTCTGATGCAGTTCTACTCTGGCTATTCCCTCAAAAAAATCAGAAATATCATCATATTTAAAAGGAATTACCTGTTTTCCGGAATGATCTAAAGCTCCGTATTTGGGCTTTTCTCCTTTGGTTTCCACAACCACCAGACCATCACTGAAATCTCTGACATGGCTATAGTTTCCGCTTTTGATAAGTGTTTCTACCGTTTGATTTTCTAATGAAACAGTTTTCTCCTGGGCATTTATAATAGTACAAAACACCCCTGTTGTTATGAGTAATATAAGCCTTTTCATATTTGTTATTTTCATTAAAGTTAAGACTTTATAATGAAAAAAATAAGATAAAGTATCAATAAAAATAACCCTGATTTATCTTCATTTTTCCCTCTTGAAAACAATGAAAGACCGGTTATTTTGGGTGAGCGGATCTCCTTTCAAAACAGGTTGTCATTTTTTTAATCACCCACTGCTGTATTACCAGAGTTTTACTGAAAAAAAGAAGAGCAAAAGATTAATGCCCGTTAACAGGCTGTATATCCATACAACGATTGGAGTTTTTTTTACTAAAAATATATTGATAAATAGGGAAAGACCCAGAAACAGGTAAATCAGAGATCTGAAATCGTCAAAGTAGAAATTAAAAAATTTTTTAAAATTATCTGAAATATGCTGTACGGAATGACTATAAAAAATTCTTAAAACAAAATTAACTACAATGGTTATTGAATGAATTAATCTGATTTTCACGGGTTTTTGCTTGAAATTTACCTTTATACCGTACTTTTCTGACGATTATACCGTATCTTCTGGTCACAAATATTAAAATTTTTGTTTGGTCATTATATAAAGACGGAGAACTAAGCATACCATTGTTAATGATCCGGGGTGTTTATCTGAAAAAATCTGCGGCCTCTTTTACAAGCATCGCCAGTGAAAGTAAAATCAGCATTACAGCTGCAATCCATCCCCGATAGTAAAGCATTCTGTCGTACATGGAGCCATTATCTCTTCTTATATTAAAAACATTTTCTTTACTGCTTAATTTGAAACGGATAATCATAATGCCTATAAGTAATATAATGAATGCCATTGTCATTGTTTTTTATTAACAGGAAGTGTGGTTCAGCGACAGGTTATTTATGATTAAAAACAGCAATAATATCCTTGCAGATCATCAATATTCCTGCAATTATAAATAAAAAATCGAATGCCCAGATTGCTATTTTATTAACATTTTGATACATAGACCCTTTTCTGGTAATCCGGTTGCTTTTAAAATTCAGCATAAAATAAATCATGCCTGCTCCGATAAGTAAAGATATAAATTCCATAGTATTACACTGCTTATGTCTTATTTTTATTGTACGTTTCTGCTCTGTATCCGGATGATTACAAACAATCTCCAAAGCCAGAGGTTCCGGAGATTGTTTATGAGATCACTTTTATTTATGGGCGCAAAGGCTGAAAACTTTGTCAGCGGGAAAGTTAATGAGATTTTATGATTTTTGTATACGTTAAATAGGTATATTCTTCCTCAGGACTTCCCATTGTAACAAGATCCTGTAAATTAACCGCATATTTTTCAAATCTCCAGACATTATTTTTCATATGATCAATTTCTGTATCTTTATAAGAATGTAGTGTTATGGTCTTTATCTGCTTACCATCTGCTTTTTTACCTGTATATTCATTCAGATAATAATAATGAGTTGGATTTCCATATTCATGTATCAATGCGTTGTATAAAGCGTCCCGTTTTTCTTTAGGATAAATGACCTTAATCTGATGAACAAGGTCTCTCACCGGCTCTATGACTGCAAACTCTTCTTCAATCTCAAACAGGTTGAGGAGTTGTTTGAAGATATATAAATTCGTGGCTCTGTTTCTTTTTAACCGATAATGTACTTTTTTAATAGGAAGCCCCAATATTGCTGATAACATATTTTATTTTTTTTAAATCATTTGTTTTTATTAAAATTTTAAATCCCTAACTGATTAAATGTTTTTATTTTTATTCCATTCCTGTTCTTTGATAAAAGGGGAGTGCCTGTATCAGTGGAGGGAAAAAATGTTTTTCTTAGAAAGAATAATTCAGACCTAGCTGAACATTAGTATTTTTTGAAGGTCCTGTACCTCCATTTTTTACAATGTCCGTTAAACCGGCCATATACCGGCCATTGATTCCAAAGTTCGGAGTTATTTTATAGCCTAAACCTATGCCCAGACCGAAATTAAAAGTGGTCAATGAGTCTTTATTACCTGACTCATAAGAATGTCCGCTGACGTCAGCTTTAGCTTTAGCATTTACAAGAAACCCAAATTCAGGCCCTGTCTCCATATAAAGTTCGGAAGTTGCGTTATACTGGAACATTACTGGTATATTGATATAATCGAGGGTTTGTCTTACATTGGTCATTTTATACCCTGAAAAAGTATAATCATTTTTTGCTTTTGTACCCTGTTGGCTGTACACAATCTCCGGCTGAATAGTGAGTACGGAAGAAAGAGGGAAAGTGACAAATGCTCCGGCATAAAATCCTAGTTTCGATCTGGTATCACTTCCGGTTACTTCTGAAAGGCTACCTCCGGCTTTGACGCCAAATCCCGGTTTGCCGGTAGATTGAGCGGATGTCATTGTTCCTATAACAATACATACGCATACTAATTGTTTTTTCATAAATAGTGTTTTTTATTTTTATATCATATCAGTATTACTCACATTCGTTTTTAGTTTGTAATAAGAATGATAAAAGCTTTTTCAAATTCCGATAATCTTCAGATCTGATACATAGTTTATTGTCCTATGATTCTTATTTTCCTATGGGCTTATTGCTGATATAGGAAGGTATAATAACAACAGCAGCAATTCCACCGGCTATGATACCTAATGTTCCTGCCACATTATGTTTTTTTATGGTATTGATTTCTGACTTCTTTATCTGGACCAAATTATCCGTATTGTCCCGACCATATAGGGTAAGAGAATCTATCTTACTAACATCTATATTATATTTTTTACCATCCTGGGTTGTGAAAATATAGCTTTTCCCTAATTTAAGCTTATTGTCGTTATAAGGCTTACGTTGATTGACAAGGCTTGTCGTGCAGGAACTTAACAGCATAAGTGATACTCCTGCCATAATTGTAATTAATTTCATCTTTGTTTTTTTAATATTATTGTTTCTAATTCTGTTTCCTAATTTAATTTTCTAGTATTATTTTTAATCCTGCTTTCCAAAGTTGGGAAGCTTTGGAAATATCTCTCCATTAATTCTTTTTTGCTCATAAATAATCCATTATACCATTTATTTTCTATCATGTTCCTGAACCCAAGCGAGACACCTGAGCAGACAACTTACCTATGAAAAATTATTTAGATGATTTATAATCTTTAACGCAATATCCTTTCCATGATCTCGTTCAACATCATTTGTATTGATAATATGCCATTCCTGAGTTTTGGCGTGAACCAGATAGGAATATGAAAAAATTTCCGCTTCTTTCTTTTCTTCTTTATCTTCCCAGTTAAGGATCTCTGATTCTAAGGACTCAAGCCTTTCTTTCCACCTGTCATATTTGTAATAGTTACCTGAAGGATTAATTTTTACGGTCGACAGATCACAATGGTTACTAAACGTTGGATATATTAATTCCGCTTTTTCAAATGAAACATTTTTCATCTCATTCTTTTTGGGAATACCAAAACGTTCAATTTCAGACTGCAAGGGATAACCACCTCTAAACCATACATCTTGAAGAACACCTTCAAAAGAACAGTTTTCAAAAGAAGATGCACTAAAATCTATATTTTTAATCTTACAATTTTTAAAAACAACATCTACAAACTCAGGTCTGTTAAAAATGGTCCTATTAAACTTGCAGTTCTCAAAAATACATCCTGAAAAACTGGTTCCGTCATAGCCTATAGCTGATAAATTAAACTTACAGTCTTTAAAAACGCAATCAGTGAAAGAATCCTGATGTTCTGAAAAATCTGAAAAATCTGCTTTCTCAAAAAGGCAATTTTCAAAAATGGATTTTTCAACCCACGAATGTTCAAACGTAGAAAACGAAAAGTCAATATTGATGAACTTTAAGCCGGAAATCGTTTGGGAGTCTAGTGGTATTCCCCTAAAATCAATTTTTCCACAGTATTCTCCCACTGAAGAATTGGCAAGATTGAATCTTCCTCCTTTCTTTGATAACTTAGCGATTTCTTTTTGAACGAGAGTAAAACCGGGATCGGTTACCCATCTCTCAATTAATTCTTTTTTGTTCATATAACTCTATTATTATTTCTATTATCGTGTTCTTAAAAGGGTTCCGCCGGCACCATATTTATTAACATGCTTCTGCCATTGGGCTGGGGTGGTCATATCCCACCACTTTCCTGTTTTGGGATCAACAAAATCAGGACCTTTACTATAATTACTTTTTAGGTGCTGTAAAGCAGGGTCTTTTTCTATAGCATCTCTCGCTTTCACATCAATACGATTGCCCCTGAAGGCTGCCCTAAGGTTAGGATTTCGTTGAATTGCACGTACCTGCTTGGGAGTAAATGCTCCATCCCCCAATCGATCAACCTCTGCAGCAGCCTCGGTAACATGGCGTTGTAATCTTGAAGTTATATCCTTAGCGACAGCCCCTCTTCCGCCACCACTGCCGTACATCATACCCCCTCCGGCTCCTTCGTCCCCCATAATTTCAATATGGGAGGAGTTCATCAGCCTGAAAATCCTGTCCATTTTGGTTTCCCCTTTATGATATCCAGAATAATCTCTCCAGGCTCTGTATTCTTCTAAAGTCCCGTATTTATTCCCCGGTGTTTTTTGCTTCGGATCATCCCCGTCAATGGCATTTACCTGATGGGCCAGATAATTAAAAGCGGTCACAATCAATCCCTGTCCGGCACCTGCCCAGAAATTACCACCTCCCAGTACAGAACCGACACCGCCGCTTACTGCTCCGTTAAACAAAGCAAAGGCGTCACTTTTTAAAATGCTGTTATCACCTACATTGTTAAGGGCAAGCCCTAACAGATCATTGGAAACACTGGCAAAAGCTCCGCTTAAAGCACCACTTAAAAAGTTTCCACCCTGCACATATGATAGAGTTCCCTGGGCAATGGCATGGGCTCCGGCTTTCGCAATAATGGTTCCCGTTTTACCTAAACTTTCGGCGACTTTAGTACCGGCAAGAAATACATCTCCAATGGCACTGCTTATTCCTGCTGAAGCCAGTGACATGACAACCGACTGGAACATATTTCCAAAGCTGATCGGTTGGTTCAGGTAATAGTCCGTGGCTACAGAAGTAAAGATAGCAATTCCTATCGCAATCAGTGCATCATCCCATCCCATAATCTCTCCCGTAGGATCGTTATACAATAATGGATTGTTCATCACATATCCGTACTTATTATAATTCTGGGTATTATAAGGATCCTGAATAAATTCATCCGCATTTAAGAACCTTCTCAGTAAAGGATCATAGAGCCTTCCGTTCATATGGATGATTCCTATTTCTCCAAAATGCTCATGGCTGGTATATCCTCTGTCAATAAGTAAGCAGCTGGTTGCCAGTTGCTGTCTGTCTGTGATAATAGCTCCGTTTCCAATTTGCAGATGGGTGAGGTTGCCCCATGCATCAAAATGCCTTTGTTCCAGCTTATTTCCGGCTTCATCACTGATCGCTAAGATGCTTCCCAGGTAATCTTTATGCAGGAATTTATAAGAACCACTGCTCTCTGTATAGTTTTTTAAATATACAATATTGCTTTCATAAGGACTTCCTCCGATATAAATGATATGCTTTTCTTTTCCTGTGGTATTGTCTTTTACGATTTCATAACTTCCGTCTTCACTGTAGAATTTGGTGAATTTACCTTCGCCGTCT
>NZ_JAFAJM010000011.1 GCF_019236175.1 Chryseobacterium sp. | reverse complement strand
TTATTGTTTATTTTGAAAATTTCGACTCTAAAGCTCTTGCATACAAAAGAGAAAGAGAAATCAAAGCATGGAAAAGCAAATCTAAACTCCAAAAGCTCATTACCGCATCAAATAAGATAGAGCATCCCGATTTTTAATCGGGACGGTCAAAGGTTCGAATCCTTTCGCGCTCACAAAAGACTCACAATTTTTATTGTGAGTCTTTTTGTTTGTCATATCATCCAACGGATGCATTATCTTTTCTGTCAATCCCTAAGAAAAATAGTTGTCATAAAAATCAAATTGTCATAATTTTGTTTTCTCTATTCTAATTCAATGAAAAAGTTTACTCCCTTTATCGCAAGCTGTTTATTTGCTTTGACTTTATCATGCAAGACAGCCACGCCGACATCACAGACTGCGGCTCAGAATACGCCCTATCAAAACCTTGGACGTGACGGAAAAATATATGCAGCATTTTATCAGCAACGGGCCGCAGAATACGAAGCCCTTTGTCTACAGGCATATAATATTGCAAAGCTTCGCCTGGATGAAGCACTGGAAAAAAAATCGGATAAACCTTTAGCTATTGTTTCAGATATTGATGAAACTTTTTTAGATAACTCTTATTACGCCGTAGAGCGTGCTAAACTGGATAAGACTTATGACCAGAAAACCTGGGAGGAATGGACTGCTAAAGGAATAGCCACTCCACTTACCGGCTCACAGGAATTTTATCAGTACGCTGCAAGTAAAGGTGTTCAGGTTTTTTATATCACCAACCGTACGGAACAGGAACGTCCGGGCACCTTGAAAAACTTAAAAAAATACAATTTCCCGCTTCAAAGTGATACCCATCTGATCCTTCGTTCAAAAGAAAGCAGCAAGGAGAACCGACGAAATGATATCGCCAAAAATTATGATATCGTATTATTATTGGGTGATAACCTTTCTGATTTTGCAGCGATATTTGATAAAAAAACCGAAACGGAGCGCTCTGCAGCGGTGAAAAATACGGCGAAGGAATTTGGAAAAAAATTCATCATCCTTCCGAATGTCGGATATGGAGACTGGGAAGCCTCATTTTACAATTACAAATACGATTATACCAATCAAAAGAAAGACTCTATGATGTACAATGCTGTACAAGCCACTCCTTAACTGAGAATAAAAACAATATCATATGCCCTTTGGTATCAGATCAGAGTTTACGAGCATTTTATTTCAGCCACGAATGCACACATTTTTATGAGTGTATACGTGGCTGAAAAATTATACTGCAATCGTTTTTTTCCACCGGGTAATGGTATTCCGGCTAAGGGAAAATACTTTTGCCAGCTGCAGGTTGTTCAGCTTATGTTTTTTCTGGTACATAAGAATTTCTTTAACTGCTTTTTCGTCATAAGCTTTATACTTCTGGTTTCCGGCATGAGTTCCGAAGAGTATTTTATTCAGAGTGATCACATCCAGTATTTCCAGTTTCTTTTTATTTAAGATTTTACGACAGCTCTCCTCTTTGTATGGGAGTTTCTTTTTGATAATATCCGAATAAATTCTTTTGTAGTCCGGCTCTTGTATAGTTTTCATCTTCAGATCGTATATATTAAAAAAATCAGGTTTTTATCAGGAATTTCTTTCCTGAATATTTCAGTTCCCATCTGCATAACGTAGATTTTGGAATCCTGTATTCTCCGACCACCTGATCTCTGGTCATTTCACCATTTTCAATCTGTTCCAAAATAAACTCAATCAGCTCCTGACTGTAGATGTTTTTCCTGAAAACCGGTAAAGGGGACGGACGGACAACCTCTTTAGATTTCGTACGCTTTGAAGGCGGAGCGTAAAGAATAAGATGATGAGAATACAGTCTAAAAAAATCATATTCTAAAATTTTACTCCACCTCAATAAAATATCAACAGAGATCGTATGATTATTATACATTTGCTCTATATCGACCAATGGTAGCTTAAAAAAATTGACAATGCGATCTTCATTGATGCCTGTTTCTGCCACTCGGGCTTTTATTAATTTTCCGATATGGATTTCTTTAAAATTCATAATGTAAAGATTCTAATATTGTATTGACAATGATCAACAGAAGGTTTTGAAATATTTTCCGGATGCCCCAATATCAGCAACAGCTATTTGCAAGGACTTTCCCTTTGAGGAAACTTCTGACCGGCGGTAAATAATTATTTTATTTTTCGTTTCCTTTTTCCCGAAATTTTCTGGGATAAAACCCTGTTTTTCTAAAGATATAAGCAGAAAAAAAAGAAATCGACTCAAAGCCAAGATCAAAAGAAATCTGTTTAATAGATCGGGTTGTCCCCAACATCATTCTTTTAGCTTCAAGAACAACTCTTGCATCAATCACGTCTTTCGCAGTCTGCCCGATTTCAGATTTCACCAAAACATTCAGATAATTAGGTGTTACCGCCAGTTTTTCTGCATAAAAACTTACCGATTTTGAAATAGGAAAACAGTCCTCAATCAAACTGTAAAAATGAGAAACAACAGGATGAATTTTCGTTTTTGCCTGCTCTGATCTCCCCTTCTCTTCCATCATATGATTAATCAGATTAATGATCAACTGTATTCTAAGGCTTATAATTTTCCTGGGAATTTTTTCATCTCCGATTTCCCGGCTAACGATATTAAATTCATTGCTGAGTTTCTCAGACTGATCTACGGAAAGACTGACCACCGGATGATGATTAAGATATTGGGATGAAAACCGGGTATCAAACAAATTCATTTCCACAAATTTTTTAGAAATAATCAGTTTATGTCCCGTAGCAGACTCTGTTTTCCAAGAGTGAATCTGACCCGGAAAAGAAATATGAATCTGATGATCTGATTCTTTATATGTTACAAAATCAATGGAGTGCATTCCCTGGCATTTCTCAAAAAAAATAAATACATAAGAATCGGGTGATCTGAAATTGGAGACCACGCTTTTCCCTGCAAGAGGAATATAAGCGATATTATCAGCAATCCGATCTTCCCATTCGAGGTTTTTTTCCAGGTATACAATACTCACTTCAGAATAATTATGTAAAGGGTTAAAACAATTTGTATGTTATACTTTATTTCTTTCAGGTATCAAGCCTGCTTTCTATAAGCCATCGGCGACAATCCTACATATTTTTTAAAGTATTTTGAAAAATGAACGTAATTCTGAAAGCTATAGTCGTAAGCAATATTAACCAAAAGATCATCCGAAGTCATAATTTCCTGTTTAATCATAGGAATAATAACCATATCGATGACTCCTGATGCCGTTTTCTTCAGATGCTTTTTGCATAATACATTTAAATAATTGGCTGTAATTCCCAGATTTCCGGCATAGAAGCTTACAGTTCTTTCTTCCTTAAAGTGTTTTCTTATTAAAATAATAAACATGAACAGAACAGGATGCTGTTCATAGATCTGTACATCTCTGCACGTTCTGCGGATCGTTCTGCTGATACTTTGCAAAATAATTCTGAGTTTAGCCTGAATAATATAATGCATGACGCATGACCGGTCCATAAGTTCGAACGCGATATCTCCACCTTCTTTTATCAGTAAATTAAACGTTTCATCCGAAGGATATATTATAGGGTACTGCTGACAGACCGTTAGCGGAACATGAATCTCACTTATCATTTCCGCATATCTGACCTTAGGGATCATGAGGAGATGAAAAAGAGCATCCTCCTCAAGTCGCAGCTTTTGCAGCTGGCCGGGAAATACAAGATGAACTTTCTTTTTATGAACACCATATTCTTCATGAGCTATCTGGTGCTTTCCTTTTCCCTTTTCAAATAAAAACACAGACAAGAAATCTTTTTCAGTATGTATTCTGTAACTGTCCCTGTGGGTTCCTCTGAGATATATAATCTTATCCCATTCGTTGTATTCCGCTGATAACTGTTTCATTTTAAAAAAGCATAAAAATTAACCACAAAACATTCCATATATCAGTAACGTATAACTATTCATTACCCATATACTTTCTTATCAAAGTGAAGCCGACTCAGGATCTTTTTGACTGATTCTTCTTCTATTGTACCGCACCAGAAAATCACGGGGAGACATTCCTGTATGATTACTAAAAAAGCCTGAAAAACTGGAAAGATCTTTAAATCCTAGATCAACGGCAATTTCCTTTATGGATTTATTGGAATTGACCAGCAGCATTTTAATTTCAAGAACCACTTCATTATTGATGATTGAGGATGCCGTTTTATCAAAATATTTTTTACAGATAATATTCAGATAATTGGAGCTCAGCAGCATCCGGTCAGCATAAAACTTTACATTTTTTTTAGTTCTGAAATACAGCATGACCAGCTTAAAAAAATCGGCCAGTTTTCTGGTTGCAGGGTTTTCATCATCAATAAAAAACTGCCTGCATGCTTCCTTACTGATCATTAAAGTAATGATTCTCATTCTTGGCAATACAATTTCCCAGATATTTTCATTGCGCTGAAGTTCAGTATAGATTCCCCGAAATTCATATAACAGCTTATAAAATATCTCTGAAGAAAGACTGAAACTGGGGTTCTTTTTATAAAAAGCAAAAGGAAACATCATATAATTTCCAAACATTTCTAAAATGGGTCTGGAAAGAATAAACTGATGTACCTTATGATCACTTTCATATTCACATTGATGAACCTGCCCCGGAAAGACAAGATGCATGTGGAACGCTGCCACCGGAAATTCTTTTTCCTCTATCGTATGCATTCCGACAGCTTTTTCAAATAAAAGAATAATGAAAAAATCATAAGATTTCGCCTGTGCATACCTTTCGGAGTCCCCCACTTCATCATATACAATTTCTTTATATGCATTAAAATCATACTGAAAACTTCCCAGCCTCAAAGACTGACCTGTTGTTTTTTCTTTCATGAAATCACAATAAAAAGATTATACAATAGAAGGATGCTGTCCGGCGGGCACATTTAAGGAGCCGGAAGACTAATGATATCCAATACAGTATCGGCATAACTGTTATCTCCAAAAGTCGCCCTTATCCCGGCGGCATCCTGAGCAAAGACAAGGGGATTCAGAGTAACGGTATAAGTTCCCGGTGCTAATAAGATAGTCCGGCTTCCATTCACCTGATATCCGCTATTCGTATATGCCGCTGAATTGGCATTAGCAATTGAAATACCGGATCTCACCACCAGATAGTTATTTAGGTTTCCCCCAGTAATAAACATATTGGCGGCGAGCAGCTTGGAGTTTCCACCACTAAGTGCTGTTCCGTCAGCAAGTGTCACATTGGTTATAGGAATTGAAAAGGTAAAAGTGACAAGTCCTGAACGGTTTAAAGTAAAAGTTCTGCTGATCAGCGTTGCAGTTCCGTTGGAAGCGCTTGCAGAACTGAGTACCACAGCATTTCCCGTATTGGCACTTCCCGTACTTCCGCCCGCAAAAACTTGGGAGTACCGGTGAAACATTCTTACCCATTCTCCGTTGGCTCCTCTGGCAGCATCAAAGCTGTAATATCCTTTTTCCAGAACATTTATCGTCTTTGCAGTGGTCGTATTAGCCTGAAGAGGTGTGGTCACATAGACAATGACTCCATCCTGAAGAACACTATACAGAGGGTCTTTAGCTTTAAGCTGATCTCCTGTCAACCTGGGAGCTATCAGACCGTCTGTTTTCTGAGAATCATCTGGTGTACCTACAATTTCCATTGTTGCATGGGGAGAAACTGTATTTATCCCAATCTGAGCTTTTACGGAAGCAAAAACAGTGGTAAAAACCAGTACGACTAATAGTTTTGTGTTTAAATTTTGCATAAGATTTAATTTAGGCTACTGAAGTATTTAACTGACATGGTGTCAAATCGGATATGTGGTAAATCCCTCCCTGCAAAATTAAGAACTGCTTTTTTTTTATTTATTACACATTTTATCTATTAATTTATTTAAATTATAACAATACTTGTTGTTTTTATACAAAAACTTATCAATTTTATCCAAGCACAAATCCAGACTGCAGAATTTTATTTTCTGCATAAAAAAGACAGACCGTCTGAAGATTCCGATCTGTCCAAAAAAATAATGCAAGCCGCTGCTAAAACTGTTTTGGAATTTCAATTTGAATTTTTAATAACACTTATATTAGTGTCTGTATTTAAAGTAAAAGTTCCGGTTGCGGTAGAGTCCCTCATCCTGTATTGTATCTGTATGACATCACCTGCATTCAGCCATGCATTCCAGTATAAAGGAATAAAACCACCGCCACCGCCTGCTGAAGTGCCGAACATAGAAGTTACCACCTCTGTTCCATTATGGATAATTCTTCCTCCAAAATACTTATTGGCTCCCGAATTATTGGATCTTCCCATATTAATTCCTCCTGAAAAAGCGTACAATCCCGTTTCCGGAATTGTGAAAATCCCTGAGTTATGTATATTCTGACGATCAAGGGATTCATTGGCAAAATCAACCGTTGTCCAAGCTGTGTACGCCGCAGAAGCATTGGCTGTCACAACAGCGGCAGGCCGTCCTACAAAAAGCGTTGTCGAGACATTATTTTCCTGAATCACTGTTCGCGCATCATCCAGCGTACTGATGTCTTCCCAATTTGAACCGTCCCATACATAATAGGTATCTTTATGGACATCAGCAGGAGCCTGACCTGCGTTTTCAAGATTATACACCACGATTCCTGCATCTTCTGCCGTAACCTGGACCGTAGCCATATCATTAATTCCCGTTAACTGAAGACGTGGAATCAGTATTCCTTTATCAGCACTCACCACATCAAGAACGCTTCCCGTTTCAGGTGTCGTGGTTCCTATACCGACCTGGCTTATTACAAAAACAGGCAGGATTAAAAAAGCGCTATTTAGAAGTATATTTTTCATTTTTCAATATTTATAAATGTTAACCATCCCTGTCTGCAACTGATAATTGTTTTGGGTATAGACGTACTTAAAATCCAGCACATCCCCTTTTGTAAATTCCTGAACAATCATCACCGTGGTATAGGCACGGCTGGTAGAAGTAATATATCTTCCGGCTGCGTTATTGATAGCTCCCCCGTTTCTGTAAATAGCTTGTGACGAAGTACCATCTCCGTTTGAGCTGTTGGAGATATTGGTATTATATTCAATCACATAGGTATCGGTAGCCGGGATGGTATAGGTATTATTTCCGATATTCCAGGCTGTATAGGAATCGATAAGAATTTCAGCGGAGGTAGGATTAAAGGGGGTCCACGTCCATCCTGAACAGGCTCCGGCACCACAGGCGATATTATTTTTAGGGCCAACGGCAGTGCTGAAAATCATTAAAGGAATATCACTGTCATTAATAACATCTTCTATTCCCTGTGCTGTAGTGAGGGAGTAGTACTGACCGGCAGCTCCCCAGTATGAAACTTCATTATCAAGATTTTCTGAAATGGTCTGATTTGTATTGTACATCAAAAGTCCTCTTGCCGGATGAAGAACCGGTGTCTGATCATTTCCTTTAGAAGATATAGATAATACCGGAAGCTTTAAGGCTTTATTTTCCATATCCAGTTTCAGAATAGCAGCTTCAGAAACCTGATCTGATCCGATGACCATTTGCGCAGCAATCCGAGTGATAAACAAAACAAATCCCAGATTTATTATTTTCTTTTTCATAGCTGATATTTTAGTGGGATTGGTAAATTGAAACATTGGTATTGTAAATCTGATAGGCAGCTCCCGTTGATCTGGCTGTAAAAGAAATAACATCGCCTGCAGCCAGTGAGGATGTACAGTCATTGGAAATTCCACCGAATTGAAATTTTCGCTGCATGCCGTAGGCACAAATATTAGCCCCGTTCTTTCTTACAAAAATGATCTGTTCTCCATTAGCGTCTCCCGCGGTATTCCTCATATCAGCAGCAAATGATATTGAATATACTCCGTCTTCCTGAATCGTATATCCGTTATAATCCGGAGAGGTGCCCGTAGCCCCATTCTGAAAATTATAATCCAGCCTGTTGAAAGTCAGCACTACAGTGGTACCGGCATTTTGAGAAGGAGGTGTTCCGGAAATGATATTACTTGCCACAAACATGGGAGCTAAAAAAGGTATTTCTAAAATCTTAGCTTCAGCAGCCTGATGACTATAGAGCTTATTCCACCGGTTTCCGTCAAAAGAATAAACTCCTTTGCCTACTGCAGTGTAGCCACTCCCGTTTTCCGTCTGGTTATACACAAGAAATCCTTTTACAGGACCGGAAACCGTAGTCAGATCTTCAGTAGAAGATAAACTGACCAGAGGGAGTCTTAATCCTTTGTTGCCAGAAACAATATCCAAAACCGAAGAGGGATCAGGCTGTGTAGTCCCGATACCCACCTGTCCACAAACAATACCTGTCAGGAACAGGCAACAACAGACTGGTAATCTTTTTTTCATAGCTCATAATTTTTAAGAATAATTTGAAATGAAATTCTGTTGACATTTTTCTGGAAAATGCGCTGTGAATATGATACATCTTCTTCACAAATGCCTCGTAAACAGAAACTAAATTACTAAGTATTTCTATGGTCAAGTTGCTCTAAATCATTCAATCGTTTGCAGATATTATAACCAAAAAATTAAGATTAAAAATCTCTTGAAACCCATAGATAAAATCTGTAACCTATTGAATAATTTGCTACCATTCACCTGTATAGCATTCTATTACTTTTGTCTCGTTAAAAAACACCAAACAATATATATTCTACTTAATGATTTCAACTTATGGACAGACCATTACCCACTCTTCTCTTTCTGATTATCGGTTCTTTGTTTCCGGTATTCGGACAAACAGCACCCAATCTGGAGTTCGCAACAGTATCCGGTGATGGGAATCCTACCGGAAACGGTCCTGTGACGGCTGCTACAATCAATTTTGTAAAAAACACAGACAACCCTACCGGTACGACATTTGAATTGTATCAGCCTCAGTTGAGTGCTACCTTTACCCTTACCAACCAGACCTATTCCAATGGGGTAAGACTGGGTTGGACGGGCTCTGCAGGTGCTCTTATCTACCCTTTATTAAATTCTGCAGGTGCTCCCGCCAATAATAATTTCACTTCTGCAGGTGCCACCGCCGGAACAGGAATTCAGGTGACCAATAACAGAGGGGTAAACCTTACCATCAATGCTGCGGCATTATCGGGAAATGCTACCAACGGGACCTATCAGATGGCAGATCTCATTATCAGTTTTAACCGTCCTGTCAGCAATCCGGTACTTCAGATCGGCGGAATGGGTGGATTTCAGGGAGCATTGGGATTTACAGGAGGATTTGATTATATATCTTCAAATGTTCCGGTTTCCTTTTCAAGATTATCCGGTAACGGAGCCAATTTTAATGTAACGTCTGCCTCCGTTAAAAATTCGGCAACCAATCCTAATGCAACGGGTACTAATTCTGCTTCAGGGTCTCTACAGATCAATGGTCAGGGAATCACTACCTTAACGTTAAGAATAAGTCTCCGAGGAGATGGTAACGCATCTTCATGGACAGGTGCTGATGGAATCACCATAGGAATTTCCACTCTGGAAAGCCGCCTTACCATAACCAAAGCAGTCAATAATCAGAATCCTAAAAGCGGTACTAATGTCATTTTTACCCTAACCGCTAAAAATAACGGTGCTTCCAACAATACCAATGTCAAGATTACGGATCTGCTGCCAAGTGGTTATACTTTTATCAGCGCTTCAACGGCAACAGGTACTTATAACAGCTCATCCGGAATATGGAATATAGGGAATTTAAATGATGGTGCATCCGCGGTATTGGAAATAACAGCAAAGGTTAATTATTCCGGAAACTATACCAATACAGCTGGTATCAGCGGTGATATCACTGATCCTGATTCTTCGGACAACACCTCTTCTTCCACTCCAAATGTTCAGACGGTCTGCTATGAAGATAAAAATACCGCCTCCGCCGGTATTAATTCTAAGTTTGGAATCACAACCTTACAAAGAGCGGGAGCTTCAACATGGCCAGGAATCAGAAACTCCGCACATCTGGTGCTGGAATCCAACACAAAAGGTTTAGTCATTACCCGTATTCCAAAAGCCTCCCTGGGAAATATTACCCATCCTGTTGAAGGAATGATGGTATATGATCTTACAGACAAATGTCTTACCATGTATGCAGACGGGATCTGGAGTTGTTTTTCAACCCCCAGTTGTCCTTAATCAAAATATTACTGAATTATGAAAAAGCTATTTATCACTTTATCTGTTATAGGGTCATCTATGGCCTTTTCACAGGTTATCATTGGAAATGCAATTGGATCGGCTGCTGATAAGACGTCTGTTCTGCTCGAATTTCCCGAGGGTCAGAACAAGGGGATTATCCTTCCCTATACGCGTAGTCTTCCTTCCGGCCCTGATGAGGGAACCCTGCTTCTGGATGCTTCCTCCGCTGCCCTATCAAGAATAAAATATTACAACGGATCATGGATTGATCTGAGTGGACAGAATGCTGACCTGACCTCAGTCCTTTCTGATCAGCCTACAAACGCTCAGGTGTCTGAAGAATCGAATGCAAAGGTGATTATCGGTTCCAGCACTACCTCGGCCAATGGAGTACTGGTCTTGGAATCTCAGACAAAAGCTTTGCTCCTTCCGACAGCAAACAGTACGGATGAGATTCCCGACCCTTCTCCGGGAATGATGGTTTTTATTACTAAAAGCGGGGCCAAAAGACTGGCGTTTTTCAATGGAAATCAATGGTCTTACTGGATGTCCGACCAATAAAAATAAAAGCCACGCCTGCTTATCCTTTTATACCTTACCTCATTCACAGATAACACAAATACTGAAAATGCGGGGAGAAGATCCGGTATCTTTTCCCCGTTATTTTTTGTCACCTGTAAGAAAATACTGTATAAAAACAGCAACTTATGGAATAATACGGATAGCATAGAAGCTCATTTATTGCTGTATTTTTACATAAAGCCGGGGACATTTTAGTATCCATTCCAACAAAATCCCGGATTCAATCACATTTATTTCATCATCATACCGGAGTACTGTCTGTTCTCCGGTTTTTATTGTATTCTGATAAAATCATGCAGGTATATTTTACGACATTTACGATCGTGTGAAGTAAATGATCAGGCGGCTCCTTTTATTTTCCTTTCACTTTGGGCAACTTCATTCTTTTTATTTCTAAGCTCCCGTTTCATTTTCCGGTATTCCCAGGGAGCCATAGCATGAACATCCTGCCATAAACCCAATTTTCCACGTTGGGCATTTTCCTGCAGTTTACCTAAAGAAGTATCTTTTGAATAAGTAAAATACCACCATCCTAATCCGGCCCTGATCAGCTCTCTGGAAAGGTATTTATTCCGGTCGTAATATACTTTGGCAATGGATCGTCCGTAGCGGTCTGTATCCGTTTCAATAAAGGTAATGGTTTTGCCAAATACCTGATCGGAAGTAAACTGTTTGGCATTTTTTCCAAACGGTTGTCCTTTCTCGGGGCAATCTACCTCAGCAAGTCTCAGTTTTTTTTGTTGGTTACCTTCAAGAAGTACGGTAATGGTATCTCCGTCAGAAATTTTAATAACCCTTCCACTGGTTTGGGAAAACATCAACAGCGGGGAAAGCAAACACGCCAATATCAATCGTTTCATGGGGTAAAGATAGGCGTTATGGAATAAAATCCTTTATATCCCTCAAAAATAAAGGCGGAATATGCTATCTCTTTTATTATTTTATTTTCAACCTTATTTCCGGTCACAGCCGCCGGATTATTTCTTCATACTAACAACCTTAAAAAACAGGAATTAATAAGGCGTTACATTCATCTCATTTATAGCAGAGACCCTGATTTCAATATTTAAAATTATCCCTGAAACAAAGGATTTAAAAAGTAGAGTTCAATAATTAAAAAAAATCTTTTCAATTCCTTATCTACTATAAGTGGGTGGTTATTAATCGGGTAAAGTTATCCAAGTAGTTTTCACAAAAAATTAATTAAAAATTATCCTACATTTTGTTTTTTTATTTCAAAAAGTATTGTACCTTTGCAACCGCAAAAACGAAGTAAAATTCGTTAATGATGACTCTTTATCGGGGCGTAGCGTAGTCCGGTCATCGCGCCTGGTTTGGGACCAGGAGGTCGCAGGTTCGAATCCTGCCGCCCCGACTTTTAAAATTCAAGGGTGCGTAGCTCAGCTGGATAGAGCATCTGCCTTCTAAGCAGACGGTCAAAGGTTCGAATCCTTTCGCGCTCACTAAGAAAGTCTCACAATTTTTGTGAGTTTTTTTATTTCAAAAAAAGCTTTGTAACTTTGCTTTTGCAAAATAAAGCTATACATGATGACCTTCATCGGGGCGTAGCGTAGTCCGGTCATCGCGCCTGGTTTGGGACCAGGAGGTCGCAGGTTCGAATCCTGCCGCCCCGACTTTTTCAACATTTTAAGGGTGCGTAGCTCAGCTGGATAGAGCATCTGCCTTCTAAGCAGACGGTCAAAGGTTCGAATCCTTTCGCGCTCACTAAAGAACTCACAGACTACTGTGGGTTCTTTTTTTGATTTCAAAGTCCTGAATATAACCATGAGCTATTGCCCGAAACAAAATTATTGCTCATATTTGAATAATCTGCGAACCAGCTCCGTAAAAACATCTATGCAACGAAACATACAACTAAAGACAGTGCTACCCTATTCTCCGGAAATGGTATGGACTGCCCTTACTGATTCTAAAATACTCGGTTCCTGGTTTATGGAAAACAATATGGTACCGGAAAAAGGTCATTATTTTACTTTTCATATGAAACCCCAAAAAGGATGGGACGGGATTACCCATTGTGAAATCATTGCTATAGAACCGGAAAGATACATTTCCTATACTTACCGTGGTGAAGCCACAGGAGAAAAAGCACTCGCCTGCGCCGGTATACATTCTGAAACAGCAGATAAGATAACCAACGGCATTTTTACCAAACTGGATACCATTCTGAGTTTTAGATTACAACCGACATGCGGCGGAACTCTTTTACTCATGGAACAATCGGGATATAAAGGATTCAAACTTGTTATAATCAGCTTTATTATGCAAATGGGCTGGAAAAAACAACTGAAAAAGAAACTTCCGGTAGCATTGGAACAACTCTCAAAAAAGAACCCGGTAATTTAAAATTATTAGTTATCAAAATTTAACATATTGACAAAATTTGTTTTTTTGTCAAAAATTATTTATTTTTGTCATCAAATTTCAACTCATGTCATCCAATCCGGAACAGGACCAACTTTCACAGCAAATCTTAGAGACCGCTTCGGGGCTGTATCTGAAATATGGTTTAAAGAAAGTCACCATGGATGATATTTCTAAGGCAGTTGGAAAAAGCAGAACCTCAATTTATTACTATTACAAAAATCGTGAAGAGGTTTTTCAGGCAGTGCTTGATAATTTAATTAAGGAAGTCATTACTGAGATTGACGATCGTATGAATGCCAGAAAATCTTTTGAAGAAAAGATTCATGAGTTCTGTATGGTTAAAGTAAAAACTTCTCAGGAAAGAGCTTCATTTTTCAGAGCTATTGAAGCCGGTATGGATGCTGAAGAAAAATCCAAGCACATTACCGATGCACACAACAGGATGATGGAGGCAGAAAAAAATCTTCTGCTCAAAGTATTTTCAACAAGTATTCACAAAAATGAAATTCCTAAGGTTTCCATTAAAGAACAGGAAACGGTTATTTTTATTTTATTAAGCAGTATCCGAGGGATAAGGCGTGAAATGGTGTTGAAGAACAATTTCGACGATTTAGCCGGTACAGTGAAAACACTGACATCTATGGTGGTACAACATATCAGTTAAAATTTTTTATCCCAATTTTGACATTTTTACATTTTTTGTCAAAAAGTTTATTTTTCAATTATGAACAAATTAAGTAACATCAGCACATTCCAGGCGTTTAAGAGCACCAATTATACGCTGTATTTTTTCGGCCGTTCTGTCTCTCAACTGGGAACATGGATGCAGCGGACAGCGGTGGTATGGGTAATATACAGTATGACTCAGTCTGCTTTTATGCTGGGATTGACAATCTTTGCAGAACAATTCCCTTCCTTTTTGTTCTCTGCGCTCGGAGGGGTTGCCGCAGACCGGTACAACCGGTATAAAATCATACAGATCACCCAGATCCTATCCTTAATCCAGGCCTCTCTGCTTGCTTTTTTAGTAATGACCGGACATCAGAATATATGGAGTTTTTTACTTTTAAGTGTCTTTCTTGGAATCATTAATGCCTATGATGTTCCGGCACGGCAATCCATGATCAATGAAGTAGTGACTAATGATGAAGATTTGCCAAGTGCTCTTTCTTTAACGGCTGCCATGGCCAGTATTGCAAAGTTAGTAGGCCCTGCCCTTTCCGGGATTATTCTTCAAAAGTTCGGAGCAGGCACCTGTTTCCTGATCAATGCCGCCAGTTTTGCTGCGGTGATGCTTTCCATCTCTATGATGAAAATCAAAATAGCTGAAAAGAAGCCAAGTAAAAAAGGGACTTTTACAGAACTGGCAGAAGGATTCCGGTACCTGAAAAAGGAACCCTCCATTAGTCTGGTGATTGTGATGCTGAGCATTACCGGATTTCTGATTTTGCCCTATGACACGCTGATTCCCGTGTATGCAAAAGAAATATTCAGAGGAGATGCTAAAACTTTCGGTTATATTTCAAGTTTCATCGGAATCGGAGCTGTTTTGGGAACAGTGATTTTAGCGTCTTTAAAAAAGGGGGCTTCCATGAGAAATATCCTGATTCTGAGTACCGTCATTTTAAGTATCGGACTGATCTGTTTTTCATACACTACTCATTTCTACTGGTCGATGTTCTTTGCTGCTCTTACAGGATTGGGCGGCGTTGCTCAGTTTACGACCTGTAATATTATTGTGCAGTCTGAAGTCATTCCTGAAATGCGCTCGAGAGCGATAAGCATTCTTCTTACCGCCATCTTCGGAATGCTTCCTTTGGGTAGTGTATTTATAGGGTTTATTTCAGAAAAAATAGGTGCTCCTATGACCTTATTACTGGAAGGAATCTCAGGAATTTTAATTGCAATCGTGTTTAGAAATTTATTATTTAAAAAAAGAAAAACAAATCCTGTTAACGAACAGTTACTGGAAGAATCTGAAGAACAGTTTATCAATAAAATATAAGTAACAATGGAAAAAACAAAAACAGCATTATTGGTGATGGATATGCAGTCATCAATTTTAAGTACATTACCTGATCCTGCACAATTGATTTCCAATACCGGAGAGGCAATAAAAACGGCCCGAAAGCTTCAAATCCCGGTCATCTATGTGACGGTAGGTTTCAGACAGGGTATGCCTGAGATCAGCGCTCATAATAAGATATTTTCAGCGGTAAAACAGCATATGGCAAATGCTGATATGAAAGAATGGGTACGCATTCACCCGGATCTTTCTCCGGAAGAGCAGGATATTGTGATTACTAAAAAAAGAATCAGCGCTTTTACGGGGAGTGATCTTGAAGTGGTACTTCGGGGGCTGGACATCCGTCATCTGGTATTGACAGGTGTGGCTACCAGCGGCGTTGTTTTATCTACAATAAGAGAAGCTTCGGATAAAGATTATCAGCTGACGGTCATTGAAGACTGTTGTAAAGACGGAGATGAAGAGGTACATCATCTGCTGATGAGCAAAGTTTTCCCGAGACAGGCAGATGTGATCAAAATAAGTGACTGGGCTGCATCTTCGAATTAAAATTCATTTCACTGCATAAAAAAGTCGTTTCATCGGGCAATTTTTCCGAATCAGTTGAATTTTCACTTCACACCAGATTCCTTCTCACTAGATTTACAGAGGAAACACAAGGGGAAACCTTTATCAAAGTTAGTTTAATTTTAATGTAAGGAAACATGATTGGAGGTTAATACAAACTTTTTTGTGCACTTTTAAATTCCTTGTAGTCAGTCATGACTCAACCATACACTTAATCATGTTAATAGGATTGGCCCCCTCCAATCCTATTTTTTTGTGTTGATTCAATAAAAAATCCTTTACGGTTTGTATAGGATTTTATTTTCCAGATCAGAGACCGGTTTTAGAATTTCACCTCATCTATTGCGGTATCACTGAGTAATATTTTTGTACAGATGTCGTGGTTTTTTGCAGCTCCCTGTACGCGCCAGATAATGGTGTACTGATCTCCGCTTCTGGTTTGTTTTCCCCGCATTGATTTAAGGTGATGTGCTCTGAAAAGGTTTTCATATTTTTCTGCAATACCCTCCTGATACGGAAGGCTGATCTGGTAAGTATACCGGGTACTGATCCTGTCGATAATATCCTGTACGTACTTAAACATAATGAGCAATATAAACACGGCTATGGAACCAATAATGGCTTCCTGGTAATATCCAGCTCCGATCGTCATTCCCAACGAAGCACAGATCCAGATGGTAACAGCTGTTGTAAGTCCCGAAACCCTGTTTTCTTCCTTAAAAATAACACCCGCCCCTACAAACCCGATTCCGGTAATAATATTGGCAGCAATACGGTCCGGACTTCCGGAGGCACCTAAATTAATGGAAAGCATGGTAAAAATACAGGCTCCCAGTGTGACCAGAATCATGGTACGCAATCCCGCAGATTTCAGCTGATATTCTCTTTCAATACCTATAATTCCACCCACAAAGATGGAAAACAGGATAGGCAGTATGTCATCAATTAATTCCATTGTTCTGATTTTTAGTTTTTGTCAGGTCAACAATTTCCTACCTTAATTGAGGCCCAACTATCATAATTATCGGTAAATATAGCAGTTTTTTCAGCTAAAAAACCACTGCAAATGCAGTGGTTTTATTTCAATTCAAAGTCTGAGACTTTGTCCTATGAAGATTGATTTATCAGTGTTCTAGCTTATTTTTTATCTTCACCATATATTTTCTTAAGTTTTTCAATTTGTTGAGCTTTTTGCAAAGAATCTTCTCTTCTTTCTTTGGCAACAATTTCCGGTGCATAGGGAACTATTTTATCTTTTTTTGCTCGTTCAAATAATAAATAATATGAAAATATTGTATTAATAATTATTAAGATAATAATGCTCCAGATGATGGTACCATTTTTTTATTTTTTTCTTTAGACAGAAGATCAAACTCTTTTTTATATTCTTTCCATATATCAGTCTGGATTTTTCTTCAATTAATACTAAAAAGAGATCCTGTAAGTCCTCGTCAATTTTTTCATCGCTCCCTTCTGTTGTTAATATAAAATTGTCTTCTATCCCATCAGCATAAGTAGACCCATCCAATATTCCTAAAACCTGTCACAATGTATTTATTTCTACAATTTTCAAAAATTTGAGAAATACCTCCTTCTCTTCTTTTGAAAAATTGATACACATAGGAAGTATTTCTTTCCATACAGGATCTTTAGCTTCATTTTTACGAAAATTGTTCGAATATCAATTGATTTCAACTTTCATTTAATTTTTAAAATATGACGTTGAAAATTAACACCATATTTATTATCAACACATTTGAAACATTAGTGATTATTTAGTTAGGATCAGTGTTTTTTGTCTTTATGAAATGCAACATTTGATAAAATCCTTGATAAGGTAATCCTGGTTCTAATTTGCAGATAAAATAATCACTATTTCTAGTTTTTACTTTTAATCGAGTAAATTCTTCTTTATTCATTACTTTATTTTTAAATTCTTCTTCTATAGCTGGTGTAACTTCAATAATATCTGAAATATTAAAAAATGCATCAACTCCTTCATTAGAAAATAAAATTCTTAAATCTGTAAACAAAACCCAATTCTGAATATTTTCAAAATAAACAATTAATGGATTTTCATTATCACCTAATTCAACAAATAAACTTTCATATTGTTTCCTGTTAGTATCGGTAATAATTTTTGTTTTTAAACCTTCTCCTCCTTTTCTCTTAAAGGTTGATATATATATAGATGATTTATTATTCATGTTATTTATTTTAAAGTTTTTTGTAAAACTACTCCATTTCCTAATTGCTCAAAAGTATAACCAAAACGTGCAGCTATATTGGGGTTAAGAAATCCTTTATTTATTACTGAAGAACCATAAATTGAAATTTTATTAGCACCTGTTCCCAAAGCTTCTTTTTCCATGTTTCCAACTAAAGACCTCAATCCAGATAAACTCTTACTTCCAGATGCTTCTAACAAGAAAATATTTCGATTAAAAGTATTTCCGACCAATCCTTTTGTCCCATAAATAGAATATCCTCCTACATTTTCGGCACCTTTCATTAATGCTTGTGAAAATGTTTCTTCAGTAAGGTTAACGACTGCTTTACTTTCCGCACCAGCTAGTCCCGGCTTCTTCAAAGCCACAGCTCCAATAATTCCGGCAGCCATAGCAAGATACCTGTTTTCCGGCTTCCATGTGCTCATTACCTGACCAACAACATCAAATATTCCTATTGGATCTCCGGCACCACCTACATAGTTTACACCATGGTCATTAAGCCTAGCAACAATTTTCATTCTATCCCATTCAAAATCGCTTTTTGCATTCCATCTTTCCATGTAAGAATTTACATGTTGCTGAATCTTGAGTGCCCAGAAAAAACTACTACCTTTTAATTCAATAGATGGAATATTAACATATTCCAGATTAACCCCAACATTTGCCAGTATTGAAGTTGTATATCCATGACTCCAATTAATGGTATTTCCATCATAATCTACAGAGGCACCAGCTGTACTTGAAAATCCTCCTCCTGTATTATACCATGTGACATCACTCTGTGAATTACTTAAAAAACCATTGATCAGATGCATATTTAATCTGCCATCCGGGTCAATTATCATTATAGGGTTATTATCCGCATAAGCAAATGGAGAAGTGGGATAATATTTTTCAGAAAGCTGATCCATTCCCGTCCATCTTCCCAAATCGGGCATATAATGTCTCCATCCGTAATCAAACATTCCGGTTTCCTGAAGTTCTTTCCCGTTATACTTATAATTCTGATAGCTGCCCAGAACGCCTTTGTTTCCACCTATATGATTGAGACCCAAAGGATAGTAACTATTGGTATCGGTAATTTCAAGAGCGCCTGCGCTGTTTTGGGTAAAGCTCACTCTTGCATTTCCTAAGTGGTCTTTATACTGGTAAATATAACGGTTTTCCGTGAAATTGTAAAACCCTTCTGCGGTAGGCACAAAATTGAGCACCCATTCCGGTGTAACAGTCTCTGGTCCACCGATACCTATTCCTATTCCTGCATTTTTATAGGCTTCCTGTTCAAATGCCACACTTGTCCTGCACCAGTCGCAGGCCTGAATAATCTCAGAAATACTGTATTGAAAGCCGTCTAGATAATCTGTAGTATTTCTTGTAGTTGCCTGTCCTCTTCCGCCGGCACTGCTGGTATATATTTTTCGGAGTTTAGTACCGTTTGCACTGTACAGGTATTCCAGCCCAAATGTTTTGGTGGCTCCCAGCGGATCTTTCTGGGTAATGGAATATGAATCCGGTAAATTGAGGAAGTTATAGATGATATTATAAATACCTTTATCCTTCATATTGATCATGTTCCCGTTCAGGTCATAATCAATCTTATTATTTCCGCCTTCATATCCGGTATCATTCAGGGAATTTTCGATAACCTGAGTCAGAAGGTTACCGGTATACCTGTAGTCCAGATCATCCACAAGAGTGGAAGTAGTACCCATAACCGGAAAAGCGTTTCTTTTCAGAGATTTGATATTTCCGTTGGAGTCATAGATAAGAGACTCATTATAGTTGTTGTTATACGGATTGGTGGCGTTGGGTTCCGTATAAACGGCATCTTTCAACCTGTTAAGGCCGTCATAAGAATACGTATATCTTTTCAGGACGTTTTCGGAAGCATCTTTCCAGTCCATTTCCATAATATTTCCGCTGTATTTTCCCGGGGAAATATTGCTGTATACAGGATTCTGGTATTTCAGTTCGTAGCCAAACAGCTTTCCGTTTAGATCAGCCGGATTATTGACTTTAGTAAGGCTTCCCTGGATATTATACTGATATTCTATGGTCTGAAGCGGCGCTGCAATATGGGTTCCGCCTATTTTTTTAGATTCCAGCTGGGAAAGTTCGTTATACTTATTCTGAGCCAGAATCTCAACCGGTTTGCTGTCTATCTGATGCTTATGAACTAACAATCTGTTTTGCCCGTCAAACTCAAAATTCTGAGTGATTAGTCTCTCGGGATCAGTATCTACTCTTTTATGTCTTACAACGGAGGTTTGTGTAAGGCCTGCAAAATCAAGTTTTGATTCTGTTTTGGTATATCCGCCTAAATGATTAATCGAATAATGGCCAATCGCCCTTCCCTGGTCATCATAATAGACATAGTTTTTAGTCCAGTTATCATCTTCAATATTCTTTATCAGACTCAGGACGGGCAGTCCTTTTGTGCTTTTCCCGTCAGTCCCCGGAGTTTCTGTCAGCACTGTTTTTCCCTGAATACTTGCTGGAAAAGGGGGATTGAAAGGATATCCGGGATATGAGTCATAGTAATTTACAGATAATAAGGTGATCCATCTTGATGAATCCGGATAAGACCCATTAAAATTATCATAATAGACATCTATTCCCTGTCTGTTGTAGGATACCTGAGTTGTTCTTCCGACGTTATTCTGTCCTAAAGCATCTGCAAGATTCTGCTCGGAAATGCGTGAATTTCCATATCCTGTACTCATGCCCGTAAGAGCAACTCTTCCCCATACATCATATTTGGTATAAAGCCAGTAATTATTTTTCCTTAATTCCGCATCCTGAGTGGCAACCAGCCTATTCTGTTTGTCATATACCATATATTCCCAGCCTTTCCCGGGAATTTTCTTTTCCACCAATCTGTTCCAGCCGTCATAATAATACTGATAACAGAGGTTATCCAGTGTAGCCTGGTCTACAGCCCCTGATTTTGAAGCCAAAGGAGGAATGACATAGGCCAGTTGCCCAAATTCATTATACACATAATAGGTATCCACATTCTGGTCACCGTCTTTTCTTCTGGCAAGAACCGTCTGTCCTTTTTTATTTTTGAATTCTATACTGACATTTCCATCTTCATCCGTCACTGTGTTTTTTGCCAGTGTACTTATTCCGTAGCTGCCTGAATTGGTGAGGATATACTGAGTTCTTTCCTCAAACCAGCTGGTAGAAACCGTATATTGAGTTACTTCACCATCAGTATTGGCATCGTAGTTTAAATTGACAGGTTTATTAGCCCAGTCATTTCCAACCGGTATCTGCTGTAAGGCTCTGCTTATAGGAGAGTTTTCCAATATGGCTTCAGCATATATTTTTTCTGAACCGTACACATTGCCCGCACTGGTAAGCGGAGCGGTAAAAATAGCTCCGTTTTGGCTGGTATTCTGTGGTATGGGAAGGTAATTTTTCACCTGTCTTCCAAACTGATCATATTCAATAGGGAGAACAATATCTTTACCTTGCGGGGTAGCTTTTATATGAATAGTCTGCACCGGCTTTCCCCAGCCGTCTAAATACTGTACATTTTCTGAAACCTTGGTACAATCTTCATTGAGACAGGTTTTGGTATACACATAATTTTCTGTAGAAGTCAGGTTGGTCTGTCCAAAATAAAGGGCTACAAACAACAAACCTGAAATACTTAAAATCTTTTTCATCATCAGATTATTGTTTATAGTTATATTGATATTGTTGTACCGTTTTAAGGACGGCAGCTCCGTTGGTATCTTTTTCCATTCTTTTTACGGTTTTTAGTCTTCCTGCATTGTCGTATTCATATACTTCTCTTAAGCCGGACGGCTGGGTCGTACTGGTAACTCCTACAAGAGGATCATAGGTATAAGTGGTGATCTGATAATTTGCTAAGGCTGGATTTTTTCTGAAGTTATCCAATGCCGTTATCAACGCCGGTTCACTGGCACTGTTTAGATTATCATTATTGGAAGCATTAATAATATCGGTTGCCTGAGAAACTACCTGGTTATAAGTTGCGCCCTCTACTTTTGCAATCAGCAGGGTCTGATTATACCCATAAATCATTGCGGTAGCAGTTCCTACCGAATTTGAAATCTGAAGCAGATTTCCTTTGTTGTCATAAACATCCATTTTCAGACTTTCTTTAGTGCCTCCGGTTGCTATATTAGTTCCTAATACAGAAGTCGGTAATAAAGATCCGTTATTAAACAGTGTTAATGATTTTGCCAGAAGTTTACCATTCGCTTTTTCTTCAGTAATTACGGGCATTCCTGTCATATAGGCATTTTCAAGATGAGAATAGCCTGAAAGATTAATGGGATAGGTAATCCACTTTTCTTTTAGATCTCCGTCTATAACAGATTTCGTATAAGCAGGTTTAAAATTCAGGGCATTGATTCTGGTTTCCGATTCATTTTCCAGTACCTTTCCTCCGGAATAAAGTAATTTTTCCTTTTGACGGGTTGTCGTAATATAAGAGGGCTTACCTGTGTGACGGGATACATCAATTCCTAAATCATATTCCGTATCTGAATAATAACCGAAATCATAAGCCATTTCTCTCGAAACAATCAGATTGTTCTGCTCATTATAAATCTCTTCTTTAAAAGGCAGTCCCGTTTTTGTTACATTATAATAGGGCCAGAAATAGGTAGGTTCAAGCTGTGTTCCTCCGTTTTGAAACTTGGGATAATCATCCGGATTTTTAAATGTCTTTTTTGTAAACCCTTTCCCACTTTCCCAAACCTTTACATTCTTATAAAGAACATAGGACTGAGTACGATCATCAGCACCGTCTTTTTCATTATTAAACTCATACCCGCTGGAACTGTTGTTCTGGGTGAAAGAATCATAGGCATAATTGATAGTTCTTTCAGGACTCGCAGCAGTAGTATTTTTATAATATTTGATATTACTAATTCTGCGGCCTTCTGCCGGACGTGAATTTCTGAAAGGCCCCGGTAAAAATTTTCTTCCTATGATTGAGAAACTTCCGATGCCTTTCGCCTGATCTATTGAGGTTACTTCAAGCGTATAATTTCCCGGGCTGTTAAAAAACTGGAAAGTATCATGGGCAATATTCGTAAAAGATTTGTTTAGGACCTGCTGAGTTCCTTTCTTAAGCACAAACTTTAAACTCGGATTTTTTGGATTAGGGTTATTGGGGAAAAACGGATCATCAGGGTTAAGGGGTTCAGGAATTGGAAAATCATAATCATCGATGTCAATCCGTATTTCATGGTTTTTAGCAACACTAACATCCCCCGGTATTGTGAAGTTGTAAACTGTTGTAGTTTGTGTATTCATCGGAGAGGTATATATTGTTTCTTTAACCTGGATAACAGGATCAAAACCATAGATATCCTGATAATTCAAATACCCCGGATCATTGTAGTCAAAGAATTTTTCGTTCCCCTCATAATTATACTGGATTTTTCCTCCTGTCGGAATATTTACATTTTCCAAAGGCCCGTCCAGTTCATGGTCTAATTCCCCTATTGTATTTTTATAAGTGAATGAGGTCTGCTCAATTTTGTTATTATTCTTATCATTTTTTATAACAGAATTTAAGATCCTTTTTCTTTTTAAAACAGGATCATAAGGACGGGAAGTAATACCGCTGTTAATCGAATAGCTGTATAATACTTCACCTGCAGGATTTTTAAGGGTGACCTTATTTAAAGTATAAGGATCATTCACGGTTTTTTCCAGATTTTCATCATATGCAAAATCAAATGTAACTTCTCCTTTGGGAGTTTTGATCGATTTTATTTTGGAATTTTGATAGATCAATGTTCCGTTAGATGAGTTTTTGGTTCTTTTGGAATAATCTAATGTAGCAATTTCTGCTCCCAAAGGATTAACAATCTTTGTCAGATAATAAGCCGACTTAAAGACCGGAATCGTTACGGAACTGCATTCAAAATACTGATTAAGATCTTCCTGTAAAAAATAATATTTATAACCATCATCAGTGGTTATGGTAAACTGATCCGCTCTGAATATCAGCCCTGTATTACTTTCGCGTACATATTCTATTTTAACATTATTGGGACTGAGGTTGACCAGGTTTACCGTATTGGTATTAGGCTCCCTTTTAAACATAAACCTTCCCGACAGACCTGGTAAATTATAATAATAAATATCATCCGATGCTACATAAGGGTTGGGAGACTGAGATTGGGAATCATAGCATTCATCCAGAACAGATACTATTTTTTTATAAATAGCACTGGTTCCTAAAAATGACCAGCCAAAACCCACATCGCTGATCCGGTCCGGGTTATCGAAATTTTTAAGGTTATAACTTAGACCAATAGGCAGATTAATGGTATGATCAGACATCGGAACACTCAGAAGAGGAATATCTATATTAGGTATTCCTGTAGACTCATTAACCGGAACATCCGAGTAACTGGATAATGAAGCATTTGATGGTGATGTGATGGAAACTTTTGCCGGCTGACCAATTGTATTTTGTGCATATACATCCTGTACTCCTAAGAAAAGCAAAAATTTCAGGATGGATATGCTTATGTATTTATTCTTCATTGATGTTTATTTCTTGATTAATTTAGCATTTGCCGTCTTGTTGTTATCCGTTTTAATGGTCACCAGATAAGCTCCCTGAATCAAAGGCTGGGTATTAAGTTTGGTTACGGTGTTTTTGGTCTTCAGTTGCTGAACCTGCCTTCCGCTCATATCGTAGACAAGGATTTC
>NZ_JAFAJM010000015.1 GCF_019236175.1 Chryseobacterium sp. | reverse complement strand
CCGCTTTAAGCAATTGCAGAACAGCCTTGTTGCTGAACAGATTGATGCCTTAACCTATACCTATGCCAACGCCAATACCAGCAACCGCCTGATCAGGGTCAATGATGCTTCCGGAAACCCGACAGGTTATCCCGTAGGTGGAAATGCCATCCCGTATGATGCCAATGGCAATATGATTTCCCAGATGGATAAAGGAATCAGCAGTATGGCTTATAACTTTCTGAATTTACCAACTCAGATCATCCGGAATACAGGAAATACAGGCTATCTCTACCGTGCAGACGGAACCAAACAAAGAAAAACCTACGGCAACACCGTTACCGATTATATAGACGGCTTTCAGTATGTTAACGGGAAATTGCAGTTTGTACCTACCGATGAAGGTTATTATGATTTTGTACAAAATAAGTATATTTACAACTATACAGATCACCTTGGAAATGTAAGATTAAGTTTCCTCAGGGGAGCCAGTGGCGGCGCAGAGATCATTGAAGAAAACAACTATTATCCTTTTGGATTAAAGTACGGGGGCTACAACAGTATCGGCTTAGGAAATCCTAATTATCAGTATAAGTATAACGGGAAGGAACTGCAGGAGACTGGAATGTATGATTATGGAGCGAGGATGTATATGAGTGATATTGGAAGATGGGGAGTAGTGGATCCGTTGGCGGAACAGTATCGTAGACACTCTACTTATAATTACGCAGTAAATAATCCTATTCGTTTTATAGATCCGGATGGACGAGGAGTAAATGATTTTGTTAAAAGAGAAGATGGGAGTATTTATTGGGATAAAAACGCAAACTCTCAGGCTACGACAAAAACTGGAGAAACTTATTTAGGAAAAACACTGAGCTTTAATTTTACAAGTTACATTGATGGAAAAAGTTGGGATGGACCTTTAAATGGCATTGTGGATGCATCAGGTGTTAAATTAACAAGTACATTAACATTGACCGGAAGAGAAAATGATGCTGGTGAATTAACAAGTTTGGTTGGAAATTTTAAGTCTGAACCTGGTGAAACTCCGGTAGGTGAACCAAGAATGTACTATCCTGGGGAGGGAGGAAGCAATAATGTATTCGATATGAAAACTATTTCAACAGGAATTAATGTAAATTTTGAACAACATGCAAGTGTATCTCGAATTGAAGAAGTTGGTTTAAATGCAGCTGGGTTTAAAATAGTTGATGTTGCTCAAAAACTAAATATTAATTATAACAGCAGTAATGGTAATCTTTCTGTAGATGCATACACTAATATATTCCCCTCAGCAAGTTTAACAGTTTCTGGTAATGGCAATACTTCTAAATTAATGCAATATAATCAACCATCTTTTCCTGGAACTCATGCAGCTCCTCTAAAGGGATATTCATCTACATTTGTAGGTTCAGGAACTGTTTCTACAAAGCAGGCTGTGTATGATTACTCTTACTACCCATCAAGATTTTACAAAAGAAATTAATATGTTTAAAATTACCCTTACCAATAGTTTTTTGTATCTAATAATAAAATACATTATTTTCTTTTCTCTGCTTGCTTTTATAGGGGATAGATTTAAGAATATTGTATTAAATAATGCAGAAACATCAACCGAAATGTTTAAACTTACGTTAAATTATATTTTATATGTGTTGATATATATGATACCATTAATATTAGTTTTTATTTTTCCTCTATACTTTACATTGAAAATAAAAAAAGGAATATTTTTTTTATTTTCTATAGTATTGCTTTTTATAGCTGAATATTGTTTTTATACATATTTGTATGCTTCTTCCAATAAAATTTTAGGAATCTACAATATCATAATAAGCGTAATTTTATTATGGATATTTTTCTATAAATCTATACGGTTAAAATTTACAAGAATATAAAACAAAAAACCCACTGCAATTGCGGTGGGTTTTTATTTCTTTGTCTCGTCCTGAAAAAGGTTGACTAAAAAGCTATAAAAACAGTCATCCTAATGAAATTTAAAAAAACGTCATCTCCTGTACAAGAATACAGCGAGGCATTCCAGAAAGTTTATAGAAATCGCGGAACGTGAGCTTAAGATCGATATTGTAAAAAAGTCTGGTTCCAATCAATCCAGGAAATAAGGACAGATACAGCTCTTTCACTGGAAACTATCTGTCGATTGTTTGGATATAGCAAGCAAGCTTATTATAAAAGGAAAAAACAATCCACTTTAAATAATAATGATGCTAGAATTATAGAACTGATAGTATCAATTCGTAAAAAGATGCCTAAAATAGGTACCCGAAAGCTTTATTTTTTACTTAAAAATGATTTTGAAAAAGAGAAAATTCATGTAGGAAGAGATGGGTTGTTTAAGCTTTTGCGAGCAAATTATCTTTTAATTCCCAGAAGACACAGCTACTTTAAAACAACGAATTCCAGACATTGGATGAGGAAATATCCCAATATTATCAAAGAAAAAGAGCTGAAATATTCAGAGAAAGTTTGGGTTGCAGACATTACTTATCTGAAGACTAAAGAGAAGAACTATTATCTTCATTTAATTACTGATGCGTATTCTAAGAAAATTGTAGGATATGAATTGAGTGATAATTTACAGACTAGTACCACATTGAAAGCATTACAGCAAGCTATAAAAAATCGTTTGTATAAACATTCACTAATTCATCATTCAGATAGAGGACTACAATATTGTAGTAAAGAATATACTGAAATACTAAAGAAAAATGATATTCTTATAAGCATGACCGAAAACTCGAATCCTTATGAAAATGCTGTAGCAGAAAGAGTAAATGGCATTCTGAAATATGAGTTTGGATTGATTAATACTTTTGAAAACTTTAAAAATCTCTCACAACAACTTGAACAATCAATTTACTGCTACAATAACTTAAGACCTCATTTTTCATTGAATTATAATATCCCAAGTCAAGTACACATGAAAAATAATGTGAAATTAAAAACTTATAAAAAGCAAAATCAGAATAGGAAAAGCCCTACTCTGATTTAACTATATTTGAACTATTAAACTAGTCAACCTTTTTCAGGACTAGTCATATACTAAAAGTCGACCTTCTTATGGAAAAGACCAAGTAGAAAATACTTGGGAGAGTGCTAAAGGGAAAAATGACAAAGTAATAGACCCAAATACAGGTGAAGAGATTATTTGGGATAAATCAGTAAAACCTAGATCGTGGGATATGGGACATAAACCAGGAAAGGAATATAGAAAATTACATGAAAAATATATGAATGGTGATATTACAAAAGAAGAATTTTTAGAAGAATATAGAAATCCCAATAATTATCAACCGGAATCAAAATCATCAAATAGAAGTCATAAATATGAACAAAACTAATACAAGAGGGGTTTTTAGGTATGTAACCTGTAAAGACTTAGATAATTTAAAAATTGAAGTTAATGATGGGAATGTTAATTCTTTTACTGAAGAATATGGAAGAAATCTTTTGCAAGAGGCTATTGTTGACGAATCCTTTGAAATTTTTGATTATCTATTGACCTGTGGTATAGATGTTAACCATTCGGATAAAAATGGTCAAACACCACTACATTTTAGTGTGGTCTATAATAATTATGAGATAACCAAGAAGTTATTAAGTATTAAAATAATTGAGATAAATAAAAAAGATAAATATGGTAATAATCCATTGTGGACGGCTGTTTTCAATTCTAAAGGTTATTATGAGATTGTCAAACTGATGATGCAACATGGAGCAGACCCTGCTTCAAAAAATAATAATAATAAATCTCCTTTAGATTTAGCAAGATTAATTAAAGATGAAGAACTGGAGAGGATTTTGTTTTCTGAATAAAACTTTTGAATAAAAAGATTACTCCAATATAGTGCACTGGATTGGGAGTAAAATAAAGTAAATAACTATTCACGCGAAAAAGACGGGCAAGGACCAAGATTTCAAAATAGAAACTCCAGAGGGCATTTTTTATACCATCAAAAATATTGGAGACGGAGATTATTTAGCTGTCAATACAAAAGGAGAAGTCTATGAGCTTTTACATGATCCGTATAGTATAAGAAAAAAGGCATCCAACATACGGGAGTTATTACAATCTATAATTTAGTAGAAATGGAACCCGTTATAAAAATACGGGTTCTTTTCTTTCAGTTATGATTGTATCTGTTTTTTTTAACGTGGAAATATCCGCTTATACTACTTTAAAGGAAACAGCGGTGGCGCGGAGATCATTGAAGAAACTGACGAAGGAAGTTCGACGATTCCTATAAAATAATAAGCAGGGACAGAGTCAAAACAATTATTATCCTTTTGGGCTCAAGCATCAGGGGTATAATACTATAGGACTTGCAAACCCTGCCTATAAGTATGGTTATCAGGGACAGGAGCTTCAGGAAACTGGCTGGTACTCCTTTACATGGAGGAATTATATGCCGGATGTTGGTAGGTTTTTTAATATTGATCCACTTGCAACTAAATATCCCTACAATAGCCCTTATGCTTTTCAGGAGAATAAATTAGGAATGGGTGTTGAATTAGAAGGTTTAGAGTTGCTGAAAAATCATACTGGATTTTTTGCCATTCACGGAAATGAAATGCAAGTAAAAAGAGCCCCTATATCACAAACCAGAGTAGGGCAAGATGGCAATAGATTTGCTACATTTACAGCAGGAGATATTGGTTTGTCAACAAGTGGTTACAATCCTAACGGAGCAAGAATTTCCACAGGAACTACTGGATTAAGACAAGATTCATATAAATATGATGGACCAACACCTTCTGGAGAAAAAATGGAAAGCATTCGTGGGAATGACCGTCCAACAAATATCTGGACAAAAATATATGATAAAGGAATAGATAATGCAGGTAAATTATCTAGTGGTATAAAAGAGTTGTACAAATTAGGAGATTTGACTGTTAATATTCCTGATGCTATGAAAAGCCTTAAAGAATATCCACAAGCTATAAATGATGTTAATGCTGTAAAATCTCAAGCAATGACTATGGATCAGGCAATTAAATATGTTGATGGAAGTGGAATTGAAATGACCCAGCAGACGCGAAACGACGTGGTAAATTATGTAAATGATGGAACATTACCAAATCCTGGCGCAGGTTTAATGCCAAATTCTTTAATAATCCAAAATGGTGATCAAATTATGAAAGACAATGGAATACAGATACAACCTCTTGATCAACAGTTACAAACAGAAAACAAAAAATTATCTCAATAATGAGAACAACATTAATCTATTTAGTTATTATTTTTTCTTGCATTGGTTGTGTATCACAAGACCAGAAAGATAAAGAACAAATAAAAAAAACTGTTATTAACTATTGGAACGCTGTTAAAAATAATAATTTGCAGACATATAATAGCTTAATTTATGATTCAGAAAACTACCCAGGAGTAACATCTTCGGAATTGTTTTTTTTGAACAAACATTATAATGAGATTAACTCTAAGAAAGACTTATTGAATAACATTAAGATAAAGGATACAACAGATATTATTCCAAGTGTTAAAATGAAATACGTTCAATATGTCTATAAAAAAGAAAATGACATTAATAATTTAAAAAAACCTTTAATTATAACTTTGATGTTTTATAAACCCAATGGACTTGATAAGATATACACGCCTGTTATTTTACAAAACCATATAGGTTGGGATAAATAGAAAACCATCCCGCTGCGCAAAATCTCCCCTCGCTGGCGCGAGCTTCTAGCTCGTGTCCTAAATGACAAATAACAATAAGCAAAGCTAACTTTTATGTGTTAGCTTTGTTATTTACTCCCATTCTTTAATTTTATACTATGGGCAGAAAATATAAATTTCATGAAAAGGAGGGAGCATATTTTATAAGTTTTGCCCCGGTATTCCGGATTGATATTTTTACCAGAATAGAGTATTTTGATATTGTCATTAAGTCGCCTTTAAATTGTTGTGATGATTATCAGGAGATATTGGAAATAGATGTAAATTTATAAAAGGATGTTTGATGAGCACGAGCAAGATGCTTGCGCCAGCGAGGGAGACAATAATGTAAAATGGGTTATAATCACGAAAATAAATTAATAAAAAACAGGTAATTTCAAATGATTGCCTGTTTTTTATACTGATCAGCGTTATGATAATTTTGAAAAACTATTCTTTTACAGTAAGTCCAGAATAGCAGGATCTGTTAATGGAGAACCACCTTGTACAGGACCTATTTTAGCTTCTATCTGTTTAGAAAAAGCATTCAGTGAATTTCTGTCGAGCATAAACTTAATAAATTCTTCAGGTGAGGTATTGGGATATGTTTTATAGCTGTTATAGCCGGCTTTAGTAGGAAGATCATCTCTTACAGACCATTCTACCCATTGGTTTTGCATTTTTTTAGAAAGCATCCAGGTTACATATAGCTTTGCTGCGGCTTTATGTCTGGTTGCTTTAAAGATAGCGGCTGTCTGTGCCCAGGTAAGAAAAGGATCTTCAGAGGGGAGCACTACTTGTGCTCCGCCATCTATAGAAGTGTCGAATACCCCGGCGGATGCTATAGTGGCTAATTTATTTCCTTTTCTTACCTGAGCTTCGGGAGCTGCTGTTCCTCTGATCCATTGGGGATTTTGCTTGATAAGCTGATCAATATAATTCCAGCCATACTTATCCACAATTTTTTTATAAAGATACAATACGGCATCATCGTCATGCGGATATGTGAGGATTATTTTGTTTTTATATAGCGGGGTCAGCAGGTCAGTATACGATTGTGGAAGATGCTGTACCTGCTCCCTGTTGGCCAGCATAGCAAAAGTTACCATATAAACAGGGGTAAATGCACCTTCAGGATCTTTAAGACCGGCCGGAATATGATCCCAGCCTTCAGGTTTAAAATTTTCCAGCAGCCCTCTGGCTTTCCATCGATGAAAATCATGAATGGTCTGAAGATGAGTGATATCCGGAGTCAGATTGTTATCAGCAAGCTGTTGATCTATTTCCGCATCTAAAACTTTAGAGAGATCTACTCTGATTTTTATACTGATATCCGGAAAATCCTTTTCCCATTCATTTTTTATCCAGTCCATTTGTCCCGGAGCATCACCACCACTCCAAATGATGATTTCATTTCCTTCAGCTTTTGCTTCATGGTACAAACGCTGAATTTCATCCTGTTCTTTTTGAACAGAATCTGCAGAAGTATGGTCATCATTACAAGACAATGCCATACAGGAAACTGCTGTGATTACGAAAAAAATTCTGATCATTGTGTTCGTTTTATATTAATCAATTATAATAATAACGTTTTGTATTGTAATTGATTGTTTTTAAGTGTGTTAAATTTTTGTAAACTCAAGGGGCAGCTTTTTGTTGTACAAAGCTGTGATCAGTTTTACCGGATGATTTTATATTTAAGAAGAAAAATTCGCTGAGACATCCAAACAATATAAAATTGATGACTGAAGTATAAAAATAACCAGACTGCATCAAAGAAGATACAGTCTGGCTTAAAAAAAATATGAGGTTTCGGGTTTATCTGTCGATCAGAATATTCTTCACAAGCGTCTGATCTCCGCTTTTTAAAATTCCTATATACATTCCTTTTTCCAGACCGGACACATTGATTTTGGTTTCATTGTTTACTTTAAGGAAAGTTCTTCCTGTCGGGTTGGTGATTTCAAAACTGAAACGGGTGGTTGTGTCGGGTAATTCAATATTCAGAATACTGCTGGCAGGATTAGGGTAGATTTTTACTCCTTCTAAAGTAGCAGCAGATTTATTGACAGTTAAGGCTACAGAAGCTGTGGCAAAATGTTGTAAAGCCCCTACAGCTGCTTTTCCGATATTATATACATATACAGGATCTACGTTGGCAAAAGTATCTTTTGAAGTATGTGGAAAACTGCTTTCTATCCTTTCATAGAAACCGGTAATCACATCGCCTTTTTGCTCGAAAGGGATATAATCCGTTCTTTCAGCAGGGTCTACTTCTGTCTGTAGAGGAGAGTAGAGCGCGGTACAGTTTCTGAGCTGTTGGGTGATCGCAGCAGAAGCCGCATTATTGGAAGTAAGGCCACCCTGATCTTCATCACAGTACACGGTATTATTATTGTTCCCTTTGACACCACCTACCTGATCAAGGTTAAAGACAAGCTTGATATCCAGCTTGCGGACACCTCCCTGATAGACTACATTATTTACATAATGAGTGCTTCCGATAAGACCTTGTTCTTCTCCGGAGAAATGAATAAACTTAATGGAGTATTCTGTAGGAACATCTTTTAATATTCTTGCCGCCTCGAGAATAATAGATGTGCCGCTGCCATTATCGTTGACTCCGGGTCCGTTTATCGTATCAAAGTGTCCGCAGATAATCACAAATTTATTAGGATAAAGAGTACCTGTCTTAGTAATGATCAGGTTTTTGGAAGTCTTTGAACCATAGGTAAAAGGACTTTCTACCATCTGGCTTGCCGAATAGCCGTAGGAAAGGTATTTGTTTTTAATCCAGGTTAATGTATTGGCATTGGCCTGAGATCCTGTGGTTTTGATTCCTAAATTACCAAACTCCTGAAGATTGGTGGTAATATTGGCCTGGGTCACCATATCCGCTCTGTTTTTGTAAGCCTGGATAAAACTTTGTGCAGCAATGCTCTGAATCATGAATGCTGTACACAAAAATGTTGTCATTCTTTTCATATAATTTATTTTGGTTGTGGATTACGAATATAATAAATAAATCACATCATTGTGTTTAATAATTACAAAAAACTGCTGAATTTTTTAATTATTGCTATTGTATGCATTTTATCCGTGCACCTTTGGCCGGTAAAGAAGTTGGGGATAAAAAAAGCCTTCGAAACTGTTTTCGAAGGCAGATATATTTTTGTAATTCCTGTTATTTGTGGATCAGAATCTTTCTTACAACAGTCTGATCACCGGTTTTTAAAACCCCCAGATAAGCGCCGTTTTCCAGTTTTGAAACATTGATTTGGGTTTCGTTGGTGGTTTTCAAAACAGAACGTCCCGGAAAATCTGTGATTTCAAAGCTGAAATTTCGGGTATTAGGATCAGGAAGTTCTATCGTAAGAATATCTTTTACCGGATTGGGATATATTTTTACAGACTCCAGAGTCTTTATCTGATTTTCTTTGGTACCCAATGCTGAGTTGGCTGTAGTGGCTACTGCGTAATGTTGTAGCGCTCCTAAAGTTGCTTTCCCTATATTATAAATATACACGGGATCAGTATTGGCAAAAGTATCACTGCTTGTATGCGGATAATTACTTTCTATTCTTTCAAAGAATCCGGTAATCACTTCTCCTTTTTCTTCAAATGGCATATAGTCTGATCTTTCTGCGGGATCTACAGCGGTTAATAGAGGAGAGTAGAGTGCTGTACAATTTCTAAGCTGTTGGGTGATATCAGCAGAGGCTGCATCATTGGTGGTAGTTCCGCCCATATCCTGATCACAATAAACTGTATTGTTGTTGTTCCCACTTTTTCCGCCTACCTGATCAAGGTTAAAAACCAGCTTAATATCTAACACACGGGTATTTCCCTGATAAGCTACATTATAGGCATAATGATCACTGCCGATTAACCCCTGTTCTTCTCCGGAGAAGTGAATAAACTTAATGGAGTATTCTGTAGGAACATCTTTTAATATTCTTGCCGCTTCGAGAATAATAGATGTGCCGCTGCCATTATCGTTGACTCCGGGTCCGTTTATCGTATCAAAGTGTCCGCAGATAATCACATATTTATTCGGGTATAAGGTACCTGTTTTAGTAATAACCAGATTTTTAGAAGTTGAGCTGCCGTAAACAAAAGGATCCTCTATAATCTGCCCGCTGGTATAACCATAAGAAAGATATTTGTCTTTAAGCCAGTTCAGGGCATTGGTATTTTGTATGGTGCCTGTTTTCTTGATTCCGAAACTGGCGAATTCCTGAAGATTATTGATGATATTGGTCTGGGTTACCATTTCTGCTCTATCCTTATAAGCTTGGATAAAACTTTGGGCTCCAATACTTTGTGCAATGGCAGAGACCAATAAAAGAGTGGCGATTTTCTTCATGAGTATAATAGACTTTTTTTTTTGCTAATATAATTAAAAAAAGCGTCTTTTATTATAAAATTCAGACTGTTATTGGTGTTTTACTAATTGTTTTGGGGTGATAATAAGAATGGTATTCTAAAATAAAAAAATCCCGGGAAATCCCGGGACTTATATTGATAACAAAAATAGTATTCTACATTATTTTACTTGATCTACAACTGCTTTGAAAGCTTCAGGGTGATTCATTGCTAAATCGGCTAAAACTTTTCTGTTAAGCTCAATGTTGTTCTTTTTAAGAGCTCCCATAAACTGAGAGTAAGACATTCCGTGCTCTCTAGTTCCCGCGTTGATACGAGTGATCCAAAGTGCTCTGAAGTTTCTCTTTTTCTCTTTTCTACCACGGTAAGCATATTGCATTGCTTTTTCTACCGCGTTTTTAGCTACAGTCCAAACATTCTTTCTTCTTCCGAAAAAACCTTTAGCTTGCTTAAAAATTTTCTTTCTGCGAGCTCTTGAAGCTACCGCATTTACTGATCTTGGCATAATTTAAATTGTTTTTTTGAAAAGGGCGGCAATATAATTGCACTTATTAGCACCGTTTCAGGGTTAAAATTTTGAATTTGTTTTGAATTCTTATAAACCGAATATAGATTTATAAAAACTACTTAATTGCTAATTGACGTTGAACGCTTTTTTCGTCCACTTTAGCTACGTAAGAAGTAGTAGTAAGATTTCTCTTCTGCTTAGTTTCTTTCTTAGTTAAGATGTGGCTTTTGTAAGCGTTTTTTCTTTTGATCTTACCAGATCCGGTAAGAGCAAAACGTTTCTTAGCACCTGATTTCGTTTTTAATTTTGGCATTGTTTTGCTTTTTTATTGTTTTTGTTATCAATATCTGTTTTGGATACCCCTAAGGACATTAGGAATAATAGTGTGCAAAGGTACAAAAAAATGTGGACAAATCATCTGTTTTTTTCAGATGGTTCTATTTTATGTTAATCATAAGGATATTCGTTAACGTTCACACGTGTTATCAGTGCTCTTTCTTCGTTGTTACCTCTCCAATCACTTTTATTCTGAAACCGGCCTGAATAAACGGACTCTATTTTCTAAAGACTTTATTTTAACAGGCGGATTGGGAATACTCCAGTTAACAGCGGTATTGGAAGACTTTAGGAATATGTAAAAACCGATTTCCGTTTATCGTATAGAAACGGAAATCGGTTAGATGATATTAATAGAAATCTTCCACAATTATATCATTCCTTTCTTCATTATTTCCACCCAGAATAACTTTAATTCTGTATCCCGTAGGAATGGCAGCTCCCGCTCTTGAATAAAGCTGAAGTTTAAAGTGCGGGTTGTTCACATAATAGTTGACGGCGGTATTAGAATTCCAAATTGGAATATTGTTATTGGTGTAAATTACAAGATTCCCATCGGTCTGTGCAACAAGTCTTGAGCCTCCCACATCAGTTCTATGGGTATTAGAATGCCATAATACAGTTCTGTATCCCTGTCTTTCTCTGTAAAGAACCAGGTTGTTGTCATTCTGCATGATCAATCGATAAACATTATTATCGTGTTCTAATACAAGAGACTGCTCTGTGTTGAGTACCTGTGGATGAATAGGACCGGATTCTTTGAGGAGTTTAAGAGTTGTAAGACCAATACGAGAAGTGGTATTCCCCTTTACTACAGTCTGCTTTTCAGTTGGCATTACCTCATCACGGGTTTCATCCTGAGCACAAGATGCCAAAAGCATTGAAAGACTTAAAAAAGTCATTAATTTTAATTTCATGGTTATTTTTTTTGACGGTACAAATATATGAAATTTTAAATTAATTCACTGTATTACGATTTTTTAATTTTCATAAATGTAATGTTTATAGGCTTTAACAAATGTTTTTAAGACACTATTTGGTGTCATTGATTAAAAAAACCGCAACGAATAAAGTTGCGGTTTCGTAATTATGTGGGATTAATTAATTATGATTTAAAAAAAGCTAAAAGATCTTTATTGATGGTTTCTGCTTCGGTGGTTGGCATTCCGTGCGGGAAACCGGGATAAGAAATCAGTTTTCCGTTTTTGAGCAGGGTAGCAGCTACCTTACCGGTCGTTTCAAAAGGAACTATCTGATCATCCTCACCATGCATTACCAGTACGGGAACATCTACGCTTTTAAGATCTTCAGTAAAATCTGTTTCAGAAAAAGCTTTCACACAGTCATAATGTGCCTTGATAGAACCGCTCATTCCCTGTCGCCACCAGTTTCTCTGAATGCCTTCAGAAACTTTTGCTCCTTCTCTGTTGTATCCGTAGAAAGGGAAGGTGATATCTATGAAAAACTGCTGTCTGTGCTTAGCCGTATTATTACGGATATCATCAAAAACAGAGATAGGAACACCATTCGGGTTATTTTCATTCTGTACCATGATCGGCGTTACCGCACTTACCAGAACAGCCTTGGAAACTCTTCCTTTACCGTGCTTAGCAACATATCGGATAACTTCACCACCCCCGGTAGAGTGACCTACGTGAATTACATCTTTTAAATCCAGTGCTTCAACGATTTCTGCAACATCAGCAGCATATGTATCCATATCATGCCCGTAAGGAGTCTGCTCTGATCTTCCGTGCCCTCTTCTGTCATGAGCAATGACTCTGTACCCCTGCTCCAGGAAGAAAAACATCTGAGCATCCCAGTCATCGCTGGAAAGCGGCCATCCGTGGTGAAAGAAGACAGTCTGTCCTTTTCCCCAGTCTTTGTAATAAATTTCTGTTCCGTCTTTTAATTTTAGTGTGCTCATAGGTTCTTTTTTTAAGGATTAATGAATAGTGTATTTGATTTTTATATAATCACAAATGTAGATGGAAAATCTTCCCCAGATCTTGATCTAAGATAATATTTTGATAACAATATAAAGGCGAACGAATGTATGATTAACGTTAATTTAACAATGCAGATACAGAATCTGACATTGGATGAAAAGGATCATATTCATCACACAATCTAGCTGATAATCGGGATTGTTTTATTGTTCAATTCTCTCTAATATTGATTTTTAAGATCCATAAATTTGAAAATTTGAAAACAACAGTATTGAGTGTCCTTTTTATGGCAGCTTCGGCCATAGCCTGCACTCAGGAAAAACAAGAGATTTCCCCGATATTTCCTTCAAAAATAAAAGCAATAAACAGTATTCCGTTTTTAACGCTACAGCATGAATTTATCTATGTGGATAAAACAAGTCTGAAAGCTGTTACCAATCAAAAATTCCGAAATGCATCCGTATTTACGTCTACGGGGTTTGCTGTTGTTGAAAATGAAAAAAAAGAATATGCCGTTATAAACGAAAACGGGAAATTTGTTTCGGGTTTTTCAGCAGACAGCATGAGTTTAAATGTGGTAAACGGGCTTACATTTTATAAAAAAGCCATTGAATACGAAAAGAAAATGCCCGTCTGGAAATGGGACTGGAATATTTTGGGAAGCGGTATCAAAAAAGAACAAACCTATCATAGAATTGAGATCGGAGTGCTGGAAACCGGGCAGATTTTACTCAATGATGATGTTCCGTATCTGGAAGATCAGTATGATCTGAATTTTATTTCTGCAGATAAAAACCACATCTTCTGGAACGGAATACTTTACGAAATCAAAAAAGACCGTTTACATATCATTGAAAAAGGGATTGCGGAATTGCTGGAAAATCAACGTTTTATCAAAGGTTCCTATGCAGGTTTTTCCATATACGGACTGAATCAGAAAACAGCAATTCACAACGAATTAAAAGGGAGTGAAAGACTTTCCATCCGGTTTGGAAAAGAAAATATAATATTGAATGAAGTGAATAAAGAACGCTATGAGCCGGAAGTTCCTAAACTTTTAACAGACAGCAAAACCCATGATGCTTATCCTTTCCCACAATATGAAAAGGTATTTCCAAAGGAAATTACAAACGCAACCGCTTCACAAATTGATTTCATAAAAAAAACTTCATTAGTATATTCTATAACCAATTCCCCTTATTTCCTGCTGGGTGTTTTTAATGATGATCATGATGTATGGGCGTTCGACTGGTTGTATATCGATACCAAAGGTAATGTTACCGATTCGGTTTCTTTTTACAACTTTAAAGTGCTGGATCAGCTCGGAGACGTGATCTGGCCAGACCGAAAAATGATTTTACCCAATCAGTTCATTAACAAAAACTGGAAATTCGGAAAAATAAATTCTTATAAAGGAATGAATGATTTATATCTTATTCCCATTGAAGACGAAAAACAGGTGAGAACAAAGGGTTTGTGGAATGCCGGGAAAATGAACTGGGAAATCAAGCCGGAATATAATGATATCTCGGTTTTGGATCCGGAAAAAGGAATCTATGCTTTGCAGAAAGAAAAAGAAGGATTATACACACTTTATGACAATAAGAGTAAAAAAATGATAGGATCAAATGCCTATCAATCCATTAATTCGGATGGTATGGTGACTGTAAAACTAAACTCAGGGAAAACTATTTATTACTATATTGATATGTATTCCGGAAAAGAATACAAAGAAAATTAAATAATACATTGAAAATATTAAAACTATGATGTTGAGAAAGCTATTACCTGTGGCCACAGGTATTGTAAGTGCATTATCCTTTGCCCAGATAAGGACAGCGGCGTATTTTTCTTCAGATAAAAAATACAGGGAGATTATTGAGGAGGTCGGAAATCCATTACCCGGAAGTCCGGTGATGATTGTACAATCATTTGTCCCTAATCATGGAAGCTATGTTTGGTTTCTGAATGAAAGCAAAGCTAAGAAACCTACTTATTTAGGTGGGAGTCCAAAAGATTTACATTCGGCTATTTTTCTGGAGGATCATGGCGGGCTGCTTTCCAAAATAACCTTTAAAGACTTTGCAGAAGGCTTGGCGCAGCCAAAGTATATGATAAACTTCTGTGAAATTGGAGACGCAGACCGCAATGGGTTCCCGGAATTTTACCTTACTTATTTTGAAGAATCGGACGGATTGGATGCCAAACCATTGAAAGTGATTGTATATACAAGCTCAGATGGAAAATCATTTTCGAAATCAAAAATTACCGGATGGATTCCATTTCAGGAAGAAGATCAGTATCGTGACATAAAGGATGAGAATTTTAAATTATTACCTAAGGAAATAAAGCTGAAAGCAGAGAAAATATTAAAAGAAGCCAAAAAGGGAATCCAATAAAATATTAAAAATCACTATTATCAGGGATATTTCCATCAGGTTTCTTTTATTATCTTTATTTCAGAAAATTAGAGAAAAATAAAACAGCATATATGGCGAAGTTACAGAAAGTCTGTATTCTGATTTCATGGTAAAAGGATTACCAGACATACACTGAGTAAAATAATGCTTGAAAAATTTAAAAACTGATTCAGAAAATATAAAACCGGACCGGAAACCGGAAAAATTTATAATTATGGGCTGCCATGCTCTTATTGAAAATATTAAAAACAGCTGTAGTTATTCTCCATTATAATGATCAGCTGCCTTTTACAGCTTTCTTTTTCATACCCAATAAATGATAAAATTCTTATTTCGAACAAACACAATAAAAAATAGGGGTAAAAACAGTAGCCAAATGAATTTGAGTGAAGAAGAAGCTGTAAAAGTAATAATAGATTTTGATCGGATTGCCGTTTCAGCTATTTTTGAACTTTCCGATATTTATCTATATTTACGGTCTTTACTACCATATAATTTAATAAAGATAAGAATTTGATGTACAGGTTATTATTGGTGTCTGCTTTACTTGTTTTTCCATTTTTTGTTCAGGCGCAGGATGTTTTAAGCAAATTAGAAAAGGAATACGACCATGCTTCAAACAATTTGACAGAACACTTAAACCTGGCTCCCAAATATGCTACCGCCTTATTTTTCCATAACGATAAACACAAATCCTATCAGATTTTAGAGGCCAATATTTCCATCGCAACAAAACAGGCTGATGGAAAATATGCCACTATACTATATGCGGTACAAGCCATGAATTATCGGCTTGATAATAAAGCCGCTGAATCGTCAAAAAGCCTTGATATGGCAAAACGGTATAGCCTAAAAACGAATAATAACGAGGCGAAAGGCTACTTTCAATATGCGAAAGGCTGGATTCTTACACGTAATAATAAAACAACGGATGCCGTTGCTGCTTACCTTAAAGCTATTGATTACTATGAAAATTCATCAACGACTTCTACACTGTACGGAAGATTTGGTAATGCAGCCAAAGAATTATCTGCTATTTACTCCAACCTCAATGAATACCAGCTGGAAGAAAAATACAGCAAACAGTTTTTATTACTGGCATCCAGACAAAATGACCCTAACCTGATTTTCGATGCCTATATGCGGATGGGCTATGTATATGAACAGAAACACACTCAAAACCCATCCAATGAAGTATTTAGAAATAAAGCTGAACAGTATTACCTGCAGGCTATTACGACTTTCAACAAAAATAATGAAGCAATGTTCAACAGGAGCAGCCTTTCGTATGCTGCTATCAATTTAGCGAATCTGTATACTGATTTTGATCGTGATAAGGCAATGAAATATGCCCGGTTAGCCAATAAAGTGAGCCTGGAAACCGGTGATGCCATTCATATTGCTTCTTCATTCGGAATCCTGGCAGAACTGGCCATACAGGATAAAAATTATGATCTGGCGAAGGCCTACTTTCTCAAAGCTTCCGTGGAAATCGGGAAAAGCCCCGTCAGAGATCATAATATAGAATTGTCTATTCTGGAATCTCTATCAAGAATTAGTGAGGAACAGGGTAACTACAAAGAAGCTCTTACTTATTATAAAAGTTATGTTGATCAATATAAAAGTGTTTACGATCAGGAAAAACTGGATATCACCAAAAGGTTAGAATCACAGTTTGATAAGGAACGTCAGGAGCAGAAATATATAAAATTGCAGCTGGAAAGTGATAAGAAGGCACAGGAAATTAAGTTGATTAATATGTTGCGGGGACAACGTGAACAGGTGTACAATAACTTAAAGCTGGTAGAAGAAAATCAACGGGAACGGCTGAAATTCTCAGAGCTCGAATCAGAGAAAAAAGAACAGAAGCTTCGCTTGGCAAAGCTCGAAACAAAACAAAAAAATGATGATATCAACAACTATAAAAAGCTGTTGGCATTTAAGGAAAAGATCAATACATACTATGTTTTTTTTATTATTTTTTTCATCGTTTTAATTCTTTTATTGCTTTATGCTTTTAAACAGCGTGCTAAATCTATGAAGCAAAGAGATGAACTGCATGCCCTGGCTCTGGAAAAAGAGAAGCAAAATTCAAAAATTTCCACACTTACAGCATTACTTGAAGGACAGGAGCAGGAACGAGGCCGTTTAGCCCGCGATCTTCACGACGGATTGGGAGGTTTGCTTTCAGGCACCAAACATCAGTTATCTTATTTGGACCTTCATCATTCTGAAAATATAGAAGAAGGAATTTCAAAATCGATTGACCAGCTGGATGGTGCCGTAGAAGAGCTGAGACGTGTAGCACATAATTTAATGCCTGATTTATTAATGAAATATGGTTTGAAAGTGGCCATTCAGGATTTTGCCTCCCGTATTTCCAATAATGCATTAGATATTCATACCGAATTCATTAGTTACAGCAATTCCATATCACAGGAAAAGCAACTGATCCTGTACAGAATCATTCAGGAACTGGTCAACAACGCCATAAAACATGCCAATGCTTCTGAAATTATTATTCAGATAAGTGAAGAAGAAAATACATTAAACCTTACGGTAGAGGACAACGGCGATGGGTTTGATCCTGCAAACCTTAACATTAGAAAAACAGCTGGTTTTCATAATATAGAATTGAGAATCCAATTTTTAAAAGGAACGATGAATATTACTTCCGAACTGAATATTGGTACCAGTATAGAACTTCAAATTCCTATTCATTAAACATGATAAAAGTAGCCATCACAGACGATCACCCACTTCTATTAGAAGGGCTGAAAAATATTTTAGGCAATAGTGATACGATAGATGTTGTAGATTGTTTCAGAAACGTTTCTGAAATGAACACAGGCCTCGCAAAACAAGCCATTGATATTTTATTGCTGGATATCAATCTGGCAGATATCAACAGCATTGAACTCATCAGGCCTCTCAGAAAAAAATATGAAAATCTCCAGATTGTCATCCTTAGTGTTCACAATGAACTCCCCGTAATTAATAGTACGCTGGCTGAAGGTGCATTAGGATATATTCAAAAAAACGCTTCGGTTTCTGAAATTCTTGAAGGTATAGCCAGTGTATATGAAGGTAAACGTTTCCTATGCTCACAAACCAGATCTGTTCTGGAGAAAAAATCAGCGGATGGTTTACATCAGGTTCCGAAACTGACACGCAGGGAAAAGGAAATTCTGGCAGAAGCCGCGAAAGGACTTACTACCAACCAGATGGCGGAAAAGCTTTTTATCAGCCCGCATACCGTGGAAAGCCACAGAAAAAATCTGATTGAAAAATTTCAGACCTCAAATCTGAGTTCGGCCATTAAACTGGCAATAGAATACGGCTTGATTATTGAATAAAATATTCACCATGCAAAAAGGCCCGCTTACATCGTAAAAGCAGGCCTTTTCTATATATAATCAAATAATTAGGTGTGTAAAAATTAATCTCTGAATCTCAACGCAGCCTGGAACAGGTTTTTCTTTCCTGTTAAATCGTAATCGCTGTTATACTCAGGTTTATACATTAAAATATAGACCCTTCCGTCAAAATCTTTTAAATTGATAGGGTAATCTGCCATGATGTCATAAAACCTTGTAATAGTACGTGTTGCAATCCATTGTTTAGCATTGCCCTTTGGGTTTTTATCGAATCTGTGATCTTTTACATCAGTATAATACCAATAGGATGGTGCCGAATCCATTAAAAACAATTCTTTGTCTTTGTTATACATTTCCTCTGCCATACCTGTATTCTGAAACCAGGGAACTTCTGCATTGAAAAGGCCCAGGGCTCCTGCATAAATATCTTTATCTGTAGTGGCTCCTACTAAAAAACCTTCCAGATTGGCTGAAGTAATCTCAAATTGAAAAGTTGATTTTTTCAGATCATAAACATCATTAACAGGTTCAATTACTTTTCCGTTTTGTTTAATCACTACTTTTATTGATTGCGCGAAAGTCATACAACTTAGTAAACAAAAAAGGATTGCTACACTTAATTTTTTCATAGGATCTCTTTACATAATTGCTGCAAAGATATTGGACTTTATTTCCATATACACTGGCTGATTTCAGGGGTTTTTGACTATAATATATCCTCTTTTAACTGGATTTTTATAAAAGCAGTCTTTCGCTTTTTACCATTAGCAGGAGCTGAATTTAGCGGATAGACTTCTGCATAAAAAGTATCATTATCTGCCCAGAATGCCTTTTTATCATCTGCTATTTTGAAGTTCGTAAAATTTACATATAAAAGATAGTCCTGTTTATTTGTTTTCGGGGAGTAGGTAGAGATCGTAAAATTACTTCCCACATCATGATTGGATGAGATATAGGTAATCCAGCCTTTAGCAGGAAGGATCTGCGGATAACCTTCTGTACCCAGTTCAGACATACCTGCATTTTTTATACTGTAAAAAGAATGGAAAGAATCTACAACTTCGTTAGAGTTTTCTTTGAAAACCTCCAGATTTAAATAGCGTGATTGTCCCACATATTCATAAGAGAGCGGTCCTGTTTCAGTAGGTATATTTTCATGCTGTGTAATGATCGCTTTACTATCATTTTCTGTGTATACCCACTGATTATTCTGTAGCTGTATATTCGGATTTTTCACCAATTCTTCATCGATTCTTTTTTTTGAATGGGTGTTAAATTCCTGTTCTGAAATCTCTGTGATCATACCCCATTTTTTAAAAGATTTGTTCTTAAAATCTGTTGATCCTTTAAATGTACTGCTTCTGATCTCATACAGGTTAACATCTTTTAAGGTCAGTTCAAATGCGGCAGTGAATTCTGATTTTAAAACAAAAGCCTCAATACTGTTTGAAATATTGTTCTTAATGCTGTAATGGATAGAGTAGAAGTCCTTAAATTCTTCAAATCCATAATAATTATCGAATCTATTATAAGCCATTTTCAGGTGGGCCGCATCTTTATCCGGGCTTACAAAAAACTGCACAGAATCAAGCTTGGTAAATAACTGATACGGGACCTCCTGAATATTATCCACCCCTTTTATTTTTTTGAAATCGGCAAGGGTTATTGTTTTTTGCTTAACTTTAGTTTCTGTCTTGTTGGTTTCTGACGTTTTATTCTGTTGATTACATCCCACAAATACAATCATGGATGATATAACGATTTGATTTAATAATTTCATTTTTTATATTTTGGACAAATGTATCTGTATTCAGACCAGTAGCCAACAAAACCGCCTGATATAGGTGATAAATGGCTGAAAACAGGGATATATTGAACGGTAGAATTTGGACAATTTTACAAAACGATAAACCAATTATTATAAATTATTTTAAAATGATGAAAAACGTAATAACCAGCTTTTCCATTGCGATAACATTGTTAACTTCCTGTTCACCCGCTACAGAAAAAAAAGGGGATAAAACTGCTTCTCCAGATGTAAAAACAGTTCCGGTTCCGGTTTCTAAAACTGATCAAGAAAAGAAAAGTGTATCAGAATTAGAAATACCCAATGATTTTACATCGCTAGTTCCTATTGATATATTGAATGGTAAAAGCACAAATGTGTATGATAAATATGGGACAGAGTTCTCCGGAAACTGTTATTCATGCGATCTGGCAAGCCTGTCTATAACAAAGAAGCAAATCAGATGGAGCAATGTCTGTGATGAAAAAGATACCTTTGAAATTCGTGATTTTTCATATTCTACAGAAGGAAATAAAACTATTTTCAAAACACCGGAAAGAACTTATATTTTAACCCGGATTGAGAAAACTCCTGTTTACGAATTGGCTATAGAAGGCCAGGATCTGAAGTTGAATAATAAAAGAATCTCCAAGTATTTCACCACCAAAAAAGCATTGCCTCTTTTCAAAGAGCATGACTGTGGGGATTTTGAGGGGTAAAACTTTTCCGCGAAAATACACCATGTCATTAGTTAAAATGAGATGGTTTTCCGCATAGTAAATTGTAAGGTATATCCAAAACGAAAAAAGTTCTCTACAATGTGTAGAGAACTTTTTTCGTTTAACTTTATTTTGAGTTATCAGTTTTTAATAAACTTAGAACTATGTGTTTCTTTTGTATTTTTTACCTGGATAATGTAGTTTCCGTGTATCAATTCAGAAACATCAATACCTTTTTTCCCATCTACATTATCTTTTGATAATAACAGTTTCCCGTTAGTATCATAGATCATTACTTTTCCTTCGGAATTGAATTTTAAAATATCCTTTACAGGATTAGGATAGAATAATAAATCCTGTTGAGTAAGAGCAGCTTCTTTAGTAGATAAGTTGCTGGAAGTATTTTTAAACTTTACAATAGCCGTTTTGATAAATGAATTGGTTGCAGCGTTTTTAAGAGTTGCACTTACATAGATTTGTGTCATATCAGAATTGGTTCCTGCATCTACAAAGGTCTCAAAAGCTGTAGGGTCAATATCATGTATGACATAGCCGTTTGTTCCAAATGTGCTGTCTAAGGTTCCATCGGTATTAAAACGTGCTAAAAATAATTCTTTATCCTGAGTGGTCGTAGAATTTATGATATAAGTTGTGTTCCCCACCAGTAAGATTTTACCATCCGGCTGTATAAACATTTTTCTAAAAGTAATTTTATAATTGGTGATAGATGAAAAAGCGGCAGAAACATCCAAATACCCCGTAAAATTAGTATTGCCGAAAGAGTAGTCTAAATTACCAAATTTATCTGTTTTATAGATTCGGTAGTAGTACAATGACGATCCATTATTATAAGAATTGTCTACAGCCATTGCATAAAGGTTATCCTGTGCATCCAGCTGATAGTCTACACCGGCGTTACTGCCACTATCTGAGCCCTGAGAAGCATAAAAATTAAAATTGTTATGCTGACCGCCCTGAGAAGTATACTTTGCTACAAATGCCTTTGAACCCTCCCTATGACTAACACCTGAATTATTATTAATTTTATATAAACCACCACCAACAAAGTAACTTCCGTCAGAAGCTTTAAGGACTTTTGCTGCGCCTGTACCCATATGAACTCCCGTACTACCCGTTATTGCTGGGATATACACCGGTGAAATGGAAAAGCCTGAGGTACCTGTTTCATTTTTTAAAACGACAACACCACGACCTCCCATATAATACCCGTCACTTGCCAGAATGAAAAAAGAATTATTGTCGTTGTTGTTGGAAAGGTGAATACTTGGCTTCTCCAGACAAGGAGAACACCCTGAATTGTTAAAGTCAATACCATTATTTGCTGAAGTGCCAAAAGTAGTATCCGTAGTGCCGTCTGAATTTAGCCTTTTTACTCTGGTAGTATATAAGCTGTTGGCTTCCTGTGTTAGCAACTTTCCATTAGAGTAGAGAAATATGCTGTTATAAGGGTTTGGATTTGAAAAAACACCCATTGTGCCAAAAGTAGGGTCTAACGCACCGGTATTCGTTAGCTTTTTTATTTGGTTATTAACCATTAAAAAAACTTTGCCATCATTTGTGACCTGGATATTAGGGGCGCCACTCGGTGCATCATAACGTACTCCGTTGTTGCCAAAAGTTAGATCTACCTGACCACTTTGTCCATAGAATGAGCCAGCTGAAAAAAATGCTAGAAATAGTAAATGTCTCATGAATTTTATAAAATTTTAGTTTTCGGGTTATTAGTTGGATGCAAAAATATGATTTTTTTTTGAGTAAAATGATGACTATAAAACAAATATTTGCAAGAAAAAACTAAAATAAAAAGTAAATAAGTAGAATTCTATTGATAGAAAAATAAATGACTTCAAAGGGAAAACCTGTAATTGGAGAATATCACGATTTCTGTCTCATCGGAGATACTTTGGAAAAGATTTCAACTAATTTTCATCGTATGGCAGGTTATATGGTTTTTTTAGCTTTTTCAGGACGAGAAAAATGCATAAAAAAACCTCAAATTGCTTTGAGGTTTGTATGTAAAATAATGACTTAATTATTTTGCTGGTTTTTTAGGACTCATCATCATAATCATCCTTTTTCCTTCAAGTTTAGGAAGCTGGTCTACTTTACCCACATGCTCAAGTTCCTGAGCCAGTTTTAAAAGCAAAATTTCTCCCTGGTCCTTAAAGATAATCGAACGTCCTTTAAAAAATACGTAGGTTTTTAATTTAGAACCTTCTTCCAGAAATTTTTCAGCATGCTTCTTTTTGAATTCATAATCGTGATCATCAGTCTGAGGTCCGAAACGGATCTCTTTTACAACCACTTTTACTTGCTTAGCTTTAAGTTCCTTCTGTTTTTTCTTTTGCTCATATAAGAATTTTTTATATTCTAATATCCTTGCAATAAAAGGTTCTGCCTTATCAGAAATTACTACTAAATCCAATTCCTGATCCGCAGCAATTTGTCTTGCTTTGTCAATTGGATAAATTCCTGGCTCTACGTTATCGCCCACCAAACGAAGCTCTCTCACACGAATTTTATCGTTGATCAAGTGTAAGTCCTCTTGTACCGGACGTCTTTGTGGGCCCCTGTTGTTAAATCTTTGTGCTATTGTATTATAATTTTATGGGTTAATTACTTAATTAAATTGATTTAAAGATTGAAAAATTGAAAGATTCCTATAATTTTTAAAATCCTTCAGTCTTTTAATTTTAAATTAAATTGCCGCTTCTTTTTTAAAGTAGGCAACGAAATCTTCCAGTTTCATTACTCCAAGATCTCCTTCACCACGTCTTCTTACAGAAATCGTGCCTTCTTTTTCTTCATTTTCTCCTACGACAAGCATGAAAGGAATCTTCTTCAATTCAGCATCACGGATCTTTTTACCTGTCTTCTCGTTTCTGTCATCAATCTGACCGCTAATATCGTGATTTTCCAAAAATTGTGAAACTTTTTTTGAATAATCTACATATTTTTCACTGATCGGTAGAATAATAAACTGATCGGGGCTTAACCATAACGGGAAATCACCTGCTGTATTTTCCAACAGAATCGCAATGAAACGCTCCATAGAACCGAAAGGTGCTCTGTGAATCATTACCGGTCTGTGCTTTTCGTTATCATTTCCGATATAATGAAGATCGAATCTTTCCGGAAGGTTATAATCCACCTGGATGGTTCCCAGCTGCCATTTTCTTCCTAAAGCATCCTTCACCATAAAGTCTAGTTTAGGACCATAGAATGCCGCTTCACCGTATTCGATAACTGTTTTTAATCCTTTTTTCTCTGCTGCATTGATGATCGCACTTTCGGCTTTCTCCCAGTTTTCATCAGAACCGATATACTTTTGTTTGTTGTCAGGATCTCTTAATGATACCTGAGTTACAAAGTCTTCAAATCCTAACGATTTAAATACATAAAGTGTAAGGTCAATTACCTTTTCAAATTCTTCCGAAAGCTGATCCGGAGTACAGAATAAGTGAGCATCATCCTGAGTAAATCCACGAACCCTTGTCAATCCGTGAAGTTCTCCGCTTTGCTCATATCTGTAAACAGTTCCGAATTCTGCATATCTTTTCGGCAGGTCTCTGTAGCTCCATTGTGAAGTTTTGTAAATTTCACAGTGGTGAGGACAGTTCATAGGTTTCAGTAAGAATTCTTCTCCTTCATTCGGAGTTTTAATCGGCTGAAAGCTGTCTTCTCCATACTTATCCCAGTGTCCTGAAGTTACATATAATTCTTTGGCCCCGATGTGCGGAGACATTACAAATTCATAACCTCCCTTTTTCTGAGCATCGGAAAGGAAATTTTCAAGTTTTCTTCTGAGAGCCGTTCCTTTTGGCAACCAAAGCGGTAAACCGGCACCTACTTTTTCAGAGAATGCAAATATTCCAAGTTCTTTACCTAATTTTCTGTGGTCTCTTCTTTTTGCTTCTTCCAGTCTTTCAAGATATTCAGTAAGATCTTTCTGTTTAGGGAAAGAAATACCATAGACTCTTGTCAACTGAGGGTTCTTTTCATTACCTCTCCAATAAGCTCCTGCTGCATTTAATATCTTAACCGCTTTCACGATTCCTGTATTCGGAATATGACCACCACGGCATAAATCTGTAAAGTTATCATGCGTTACAAAAGTGATTTCTCCATCATTAAGATTAGAGATCAATTCAACTTTGTACGGATTGTCCGCATAAGTCTTTAAAGCATCTTCTTTAGAAACCGGATATAGTGAGAATGTAGAGCCTTTCTTTGCATTTTCCAAGATCTTTTTCTCAATCTTTTCAAAATCTTTTTCAGATAAACTTTCATCCCCGAAATCTACATCATAATAGAATCCGCTTTCAATAGCAGGACCGATGGTCAACTTAGCATTCGGATAAAATTCAAGGATTGCCTGCGCCAACAAGTGGGCAGAAGAGTGCCAGAAAGCCTTCTTTCCAAGATCATCATTCCAGGTCAAAAGCTGTACCGTAGAATCCGTGGTTATAGGTGTGGTCGTTTCTACTTGTTTGTCATTAACAATTGCAGAGATGGTATTTCTAGCCAATCCCTCGCTTATAGATTTTGCCACATCTAGGGGAGTAACTGCTCCCTCGAATTCTTTGACACTATTGTCTGGAAGTGTAATTTTTATCATTGTTTACTAAGAAATTTTAAGATGCAAAAATACGCATTTTTTAGATAATATACTATATTAGTACCTATTTATAATGATAATTAATATTAAACATGAGAAAGATATTTATTGTTTTTGCTTCACTGGCTTTTACATCAGGCTTTACACAAGAAAAAAAGGCTAAATTTTCAGTGTCTTACAATAGAAATATTGAAACCTATTTCCTTGCAGAAATACTTTCAGCAGATCATAGAAAAAACAATAAAGATTTTGAACTTTATAAAATAAAAGAATGCTCTATCAGCCTGTTGTTAAGGAAGCTTTAGAGACCTTCGGATATTTGAAAAACTTTGATATTGCTGTTTCAACAGCCAGGCTTAATGATATTTTACTGGAAAAATATGGTTCCGGAAATGACATTCTGATGAAACCCCTAATGTACCACCGGGAATTTCCGTCCACAGAATGGATTAATGATTATCAGTATGAAAACAATAATCTGACAAAAGAGCAAAATAAAGAGGCAACCTTATTAATCAGAAATTATCTCTCAGAGCTTTCAAAATTTTATATAAAAGAAAATATCGGCGAGTTTTTTAAAAAGAAAAATAACTTTTATACAGGAGCTGTTAATGAATATAATAAACAAATCCCGTCCGGTTTCATCAATGCTATGGAAATGTTTTATGGTGAAGGTTTTAACGGGTATACGATTCTTGTATCTCCTATAATGATGTGGCTTATTTCGGAAAATGAAGGCCGGGGAATCGCCACGGAAGTTATTTTAAAATCAGGAAAGAAAAATATTTATGAGATTGCAAGCCCTTTCGTAAAAGTCGAAAAACCAGGACAATTTGGATATGACAACCAGTTTCAGGCCAGATTTTTAAGTGTTCATGAATTTGGACATTCTTTTGTTAACAGGCAAGTATATAAACATACAGATCAACTTCATAAATTTAAAGACCTATTTGAAAAATCAAATCTAAAGGAAACAATGATTAAAACAGGTGGATATGAAGATTATCAGACTTGTGTGGCAGAACATCTGGTGAGGCTCGGGGAAATTCAGACCGCAAAGATTCAGAAAGATTTTGAAAGAGCTAAACGTTTAAAGGATTATCATATCAAAAATAACTTTATATTTCTGCCACAATTAAATGAGAAAATAAAAGAATACAATGCGAACAGAACAAAATATAAAACGTTTGCAGACTTTGTTCCCCGGCTTCTGGAAATCTTTGAAAACAGCAGCGTTAGATTTATAAACAATGAACTCGATACAATCCAAAAATAACACCCCAAATTATCATATGAGCACTATGAATATTGATTTACACTGTGACTTATTGTACTATTTACTTGATCCCAATGCTACCATTGACGATCTGGAGATAGGCTGTTCGCTCCCTTATTTAAAAGAAGGGCAGGTGAAACTGCAGATTATGGCCATATACGCAGGAACTGGTGCAGAAAGTACCAGATACGGATTAAAGCAGAGTCAGTTATTTTCAGAACTGATTAAAAACGATAATTTTTTTCTTTTTAATAAAGACAATTACCAGTCATCTGAACATAAAAATCAGGTGGGGATCCTGGCGGCGATTGAAAATGCATCCGCATTTTGTGATGAAAATGAAAGTCTGGATTCCGGATTTAAAAAGCTGGAAAATATCATACAAAATACACAGCATGTACTTTATCTGGGGATTACCCATCATTCGGAAAATCGTTTTGGTGGCGGAAATCATGCTGAAGTAGGGCTAAAAGAAGATGGAAAAGTGCTGATTGATTATATTTCAGATAAGAAAATGGCTATTGATCTGGCTCATACAAGTGATCAGCTGGCTTATGATATTTTCACTTATATAGATCAGAAAAATTATGCTGTTCCTATTGTAGCCAGTCATTCCAATTACAGAACAGTTTATAAAAACAACAGGAATCTTCCTGATGAACTGGCGCAGGAGGTGATTAAAAGAAATGGTCTGATAGGTCTTAACTTTATCAAAGATTACGTGGATGCTGATCATCCTGAAAAGTTGTATGAGCATATTCAGTACGGATTGGAGCTTGGAGCAGAAAATAATATAGCATACGGAGCAGATTACTTTTACTGGAAAAACCATCCGGATTTATCCCGTCATCCGTTCTTCTTTCCGGAGCATGCCAATGCATCCGTATATCCTGCTGTTAATAAGGAGATTGAGGAGAGGTTTTCGCCGGAGCTGGAAGAGAAAATCAGTCATAAAAATGCATTGCGTTTTATTGAAAGTGTGTTGTAAACCGGCTTAAAGTACCGGTTCCAAAAACAAATAAGAGGTAAAAAGCCAGCCGGATCCGGCTAGCTTTTTCTTTTATATTTTACTTTCTGTTTAATAATTTCAATCACGTCTACATGCCGGACTTTAGACTTTATCCACCCATGAATATCAATATAGAATAATGATCTTCTGTAATATTCATTGTTAGAAAACTCTTCCAGTTTTTTATCAAATGCGGCAAATGCCTTTTGCTGCTGATCCGGAACCTGATTATTCAGATTCTTGAAAAACTGAATACTTTCAAAGTGAAATTCTTCCGGCTTTTTCATTTTTTTGGCAAACTTAAGGGTAGAAGCGATAAATTCATCATAATCTTCATCATTCCCGGATTCATACTTCGCCATGAGTATCAGAATACGCGTATGGAAAAGCAGATCTTCCTGTACATTTCCTTTCGACTCAATCACCCGCATTGAATATTCAATTGACTTTTTAAACATTTTACTGCCAAAAAACATGGCCGCCATTTTAAGATAAAGTATCATAAAATGGTGTTCATCAATTCTTTCTCTAAGCTTTTCCATCTTAAGTTCAATCTCCGGAATAAGCTTCGTACCCGTAAAAAACTCACCTTTTACAAAATGAATATTCATCAGGGTATTGTAATGTGTAAGGAAAATAAGCGACTGAAGATTTTCATTCTGGGCAAAATTTTCAGCAGTAACTCTTTGATTAAAATTGGCGAAATTTTCTTCCAGAATATCTATATTTCCATATAAAAACAGAATTTTCAGCAGGTAAGTATTCCCTTTAATATACCAGACCGGGTGGCTATAGATCATTTCCGGATTCTGATGAAATAAATCTACCCATTGGTAAGCATATTTCAGGGTGTATTTATAATCCTGTAAAAGCTGGTTTTTCCAGACATGGGCCTTGAAAAACCAGAGCTTCTCCGTAAAGTTCAGTTTATCAAGTCTAATATTCTTGATTTGGGAATTGAATATTTCTAAAACCTCTTCTCTGTCTGTATCATTTTTAACATAGCCATGGGTGAGCATTTCACTGTATAATTTCAGAGAAAGATTTGATAATTTATTGGTGTAGCGGTTCTGTCTGCTTATTTCCTGAGATTGTCGGATCAGCTCATCTGCACGTCCTTCGATACTCCTTGTAATAAATTGGGATTCAATGACTTTCTCGAGGTCTATAATTTCGGAAGCAATACTTTTCTCATCCAGTTCCAACGCTGTCTGTTTGGTTTTATCGAGTATTTTTAAAGCCTGCTTATAAAGACCTTTCTGATAAAGAATATTGGCAAAGTCCAGTTGTTCTCTAAGCTGGATTCTGTAATTCTGATGACTGGGGTTCATGCGGAGGCTGACCAGGATCTGTTTGTATAGATGGGCTTTCAGATTAGAAAGCTGTTGCTTCGTTGAAATTTTCTTTTCAATAATAACATTTTCATCATACTCTTTCATCTTATCCATTTCTGAAAATAATAAAAGAAATTTAGCATCTACATTAATTCCGAGACGGTTTACGTACAGTTTAAACTGACGTTTTTCTGAAGTAGTCAATGACTTTACCAGGACAAACAAAAAATCTTTCTGCAATTCTGCCATTGTAAATTTTTATAATTTAAAAGTTTAATAATCAAGCAAATATATCTTGTTTTTCAAATGTTGAGTATTGTAATTTTTAGGGAAACTGAAACAATGAAAATCTTACAAGCCGTAGTTTTGAGTCAAAATTAAGTAAAAAACTTTATTTATGAATTCCGAAAAAATTGAAATTTTTGATACCACACTGAGGGATGGGGAACAGGTTCCGGGATGTAAACTGAATACGGAACAAAAACTGATTATTGCAGAAAGGCTTGATGAGCTAGGGATTGATATCATTGAAGCAGGATTTCCAATTTCCAGTCCGGGAGATTTTGAATCTGTTTCAGAAATTTCAAAACTCGTAAAGAATGCAAAAGTTTGCGGGCTGACGAGAGCCCATAAAAAAGATATAGATACCGCAGCAGAAGCATTGAAGGCTGCCAGAAGACCAAGAATTCATACAGGAATCGGAACTTCTGATTCGCATATTAAATATAAATTCAATTCTACAAGAGAACATATTATTGAACGTGCTGCGGATGCAGTTAAATATGCTAAAACATATGTAGAGGATGTAGAATTTTATGCAGAAGATGCAGGAAGAACAGATAATGAATATTTGGCCAGAGTATGCGAAGCAGTCATCAAAGCAGGAGCTACTGTGCTGAATATCCCTGATACAACAGGATATTGCCTGCCGGAAGAATATGGCCGGAAAATAAAATATCTTAGAGAGAATGTAAAAGGAATTGAAAAAGCGGTTCTGTCATGCCATTGTCATAATGATCTGGGATTGGCTACGGCGAATTCTATTGCAGGGGCTATCAACGGAGCGCGCCAGATAGAATGCACCATAAACGGATTAGGAGAGAGAGCGGGAAATACCGCATTGGAAGAAGTGGTCATGATTTTAAAACAACACAAAGATCTGCACCTTCATACGAATGTGAATTCCAGAATGCTGAATGAAATGAGTATAATGGTTTCTGATCTTATGGGAATGACTGTGCAGCCTAATAAAGCAATCGTAGGAGCAAATGCATTTGCACACAGTTCAGGAATCCATCAGGACGGGGTGATTAAAAACAGAGAAACATATGAAATCATTGATCCGGAGGAAGTAGGAGTCAATGCATCTTCCATTATTCTTACAGCCAGAAGCGGACGCTCAGCTCTTGCTTATAGATTTAAACATATCGGCTATGAAGTGACGAAAAATGAACTCGATTATTTATATCAGGAGTTTTTAAAAATTGCGGATCTTAAAAAAGAGGTTTGTAATGAGGATTTAAGCCAGATGATAGGGACTTACAGCCGAAAGATAGGATAGGTTGATTTACAATCAAGATACAATTAAAAAATGAAGAACGATAGAAAGACACTTTTTGACAAAGTCTGGGATGCTCACGTAGTGGAAAAAATTCCGGACGGTCCACAGATTATATATATTGACAAACATTTGATTCATGAGGTAACAAGCCCTCAGGCTTTTGCAGAACTGGAAGCCAGAAAGCTGGAAGTATTCAGACCTGAACAGATTATAGCAACGGCAGATCATAATGTACCGACTCTTAATCAGGAAAAGCCAATCAGAGACGAACTTTCAAGAAACCAGGTTCATCAGCTGACTGAAAACTGCCGGAAAAATAATATTGAACTATTCGGATTAGGACATCAGTATCAGGGTATCGTTCACATTATTGCTCCTGAACTGGGAATTACCCAGCCCGGAATGAGTATTGTTTGCGGAGACAGCCATACCTCTACCCATGGAGCCTTTGGTGCCATTGCTTTTGGAATAGGAACCAGCCAGGTAGCACAGGTCTTTGCAAGCCAGTGCCTGCTGTTGAATAAACCTAAATCGATGAGAATTACCGTTAATGGAGTCTTGAATGAGAATGTACAACCTAAGGATGTCATTCTGTATATTATTTCAAAAATAGGTACCGACGGCGGAACGGGATATTTCTGTGAATATGCCGGAAATGTATTTGAGGAAATGTCTATGGAGGGAAGAATGACGGTCTGCAATATGAGTATTGAGATGGGAGCGAGGGGCGGAATGATAGCTCCTGACGAGACTACTTTTGAATATGTAAAAGGGAAAACCTTTGCTCCTAAAGGTGAGGGATGGGATGAAAAAGTGGCGTACTGGAAAACCTTACCAACCGATGAAGAGGCTGTTTTTGATAAAGAACTGTTTTTTGATGCCGGAGATATTTACCCTATGATTACCTATGGTACAAATCCCGGAATGGGTATTTCTATCCGTGAAGTTATTCCTGCACCACAAAATGAATCGGAGGAAAAAGCACTGAAATATATGGGGCTGGAAGCAGGTCAGACGCCATCGAATATTAAAGTTAATTATGTCTTTATTGGAAGCTGTACGAATGCCAGAATAGAGGATTTCCGTTCTGCAGCTCAATATATAAAAGGAAAAAGTAAATCTGAAGCAGTAAAAGCATTAATTGTTCCGGGGTCTCAGCAGGTGGTCAAGCAGATTTATGAAGAGGGACTGGACAAAATTTTCAGTGATGCGGGATTCCAGATTCGCCAGCCCGGTTGTTCGGCTTGCCTTGCTATGAATGATGATAAAATTCCTGAAGGTGAATATTGTGTTTCTACTTCAAACAGGAATTTTGAAGGCAGACAGGGACAGGGAGCGAGAACAATTCTGGCAAGCCCTCTTACTGCAGCCAAAGCTGCAATTGAAGGCAGAATTTCAGCTTTTGAAAACGTAAACTAAACAGATTTAAAAGGACATGCAAAAATTAGTTATTATTAAATCCCGTGCAATACCCTTGCCGGCAGAAAATATAGATACCGATCAGATTATTCCGGCCAGATTTCTTAAAAGTATAGACCGCAATGGTTTTGGTGAAAACTTGTTCAGAGACTGGCGGTATAATATCCACTCAGGAGAGCCTAACTCCGGTTTTGTACTGAATAATCCGAGATTCGAAGGAGAAATTTTAGTAGCAGGAAACAATTTCGGTTGTGGAAGCAGCCGTGAACATGCAGCATGGGCGTTGACAGATTACGGTTTTAAAGTCATCATTTCCAGTTATTTCGCTGATATTTTTAAAGGAAACGCCTTAAATAACGGTCTTCTGCCTGTTAAGGTTTCAGAAGAATTCTTACAGGAAATTTTAGAAGGAATCCACGAAAACCCCAATAATGAAATTGCTATTGATGTAGAATTACAATCCATTAGTTTTAAAGATACCACTGAAACTTTTGAGCTTGATTCTTATAAAAAAATATGCCTTTTGAACGGCTATGACGATATTGATTTTTTAATCAGTAAAAAGCAGGCGATTCAAGAGTTTGAATTAAAAACACAAAAAACAAATGAGCGACAATTATTTTAAAATTGCAGTCCTTCCGGGAGACGGAATCGGACCAGAGATCATCAGTGAGAGTATTAAAATACTGGATGTTATTGCTGAAGCCTTTCAGTATCAGTTTCAATTCGAATATGGACTGATAGGTGCAGAAGCCATCTTTAAAACCGGAGAACCATTACCTGAAGAGACTTTGAAAATCTGTAAAAACTCTGATGCCGTTCTTTTTGGAGCTATCGGAGATCCTGCATTTGATAATAATCCCGAAGCCAAAGTAAGACCTGAACAGGGACTTCTAAAGCTTCGTAAAGAATTGGGGCTGTTTGCCAATATCAGACCTTTGAAAACATATTCTTCTTTAATTGAGAAGAGCCCGCTTAAAAGGGAAATTATAGAAGGAGCGGATATTCAGATCTTCAGAGAACTGGTAAGCGGAATTTATTTCGGTGAGAAATTTACGGATCCTGATGGCGAATATGCATATGATATATGCAAATACAGCAGAGAAGATATTCTTCCGATTGCCCATATGGCATTTCAGGAAGCTCAGAAAAGAAGTAAGAAACTGACTCTTATTGATAAAGCCAACGTATTGGATACGTCAAGACTATGGAGAAAAATATGCCAGGAAATCACTTCTGAATATCCTGATGTACAGCTTGATTTCATGTTTGTAGATAATGCCGCTATGCAGTTGATTCTTAATCCGAAACAGTTTGATGTTATTGTCACTGAAAATATGTTCGGAGATATTATTTCTGATGAAGCCAGTGTAATCGGAGGGTCAATCGGACTGCTGCCGTCTGCTTCTATAGGAGAAAAAAATGCATTGTTTGAGCCAATTCATGGTTCTTATCCACAGGCAAAAGGAAAGGGGATAGCCAATCCTATTGCGTCTATTCTTAGTGTCGCGATGATGCTTGATCATCTTAATCTGAAGCCTGCAGCGGAAAAGCTGAGACAATCTGTGGAGCATGCTATTGAAAATAAATATGTTACTATTGATCTTAATACCGAGCAATATTATTCTACGGGTGAAGTAGGAAGTTTTATTGCAGATCATATCAGGTATTCCGAAAAGTCTTATTACAATTTTGAAAATGTGAAAATCGGTAAATCAACCATTGTTTAGAATATTTAATCGTCCACTTAAATAGATAGTTAGAAGAAAAGTTCTGCCTCATATGAGACAGAACTTTTCAATTTTTTATGCCTTATGGGCTAATTTTACTTTTTTGTATTATCTGTTTTTCCAGATTTGTTCTTAGAGGCACGCTGAATGTCTTCCTTATCTATATCAGGCGGGTTGGTTTTTCCTGATGAAGCGGGGATATTCTGAAAATCCTCGTTCTGTTTTTTGGTTTCTGCAGCATTGGCAGATTCCTTTTTCTTGCTGTTTTTTTCTGAATCCATAACTTTAAATTTTTTAATGTCAAGAATATTGAGATAGTATTCAAAGTTTTTGCCAAAAAAATAAAACAGTCAGCTAACCGCCGTTTTTTCCGGATTTATTCGTTGATGATCCGGGAAGATCTTCTTTATCATTCTTTTTAGGTAAAGAATTATTTTCCGGATCCTGAATGTTTAATTCTTCGCCGGAAGTTTTCTTATTGTCCTTTGTGTCCATAGTTTAGGTATTAGTATTTAGAGACCTAATATACCAATTTTTCCCGTTTTATCTTCTATGGTATAGTTTAAAGCTTTTGCCAGAACAAAAATATGGTCAAGATTTTCCATTAGCTGTTTACGGCCTTCTGTTCTCAACTGATTCTGATCAACAGATTTAATCGCAGTTTCTTTAGCTTTTTCCGTTACACCCTTAATGTCTTTTTCTGTGATTCTATTGAAAAAAGAATCGTCAAGAGACTGAATTTCAACGCTGGGAGTAATTCTTATGTCCGCATCAGGAAGTTCCGTAATCACCAGCTTCTTATTGATGGAATCTACCTCAATCTTCATTTTATTCAGATCATAAGAAACCTGGGCATTCGTTTTTGTATAAGTGATAATACTGTTGTTAGACACTTCTTTCCCAAATACTTCATACCCCATTTTGGTTTTCTGCATACTGGAAGTATTCTGCTCAATGACGACCATTTTATTCATTTTAGAAATCTGATTGGTCAGGATATAATAATCCGTCTTTTCAGTTTTACTTCCAAGATTAAAACAGGATTTAACGCCGAAAAACAAAAGCACCATCACACCGGCGCCGGCTACAAACGATAAAATTGTTCTATTATTTTTCAAAATCTATTTAAAAATTTCTTTTATTACAGAAGAATCATTTTTTTTCAAAATCTCAACTAAATCTCTTTCAATATATCCTGTTGTAGGCATTTCCACAATTCTTCCCACCTCTTTTCCGTATCTCTTAAGAATAATGGTAGGAACCTTTTGTATATTGTAAAGACCTTCATCTCCGGTAGGAGATTCCTTTTTACGATTGACTGCTATAATAGTCAGTTTAGACTCCGGATAGCCTGTTTCTTCCAGGATTTTCATCAGTCTTGGGAAATCTCTGTGGCTGTCTTCGCACCATGTTCCCATAAACACAATAATATCGTATGAACCCAGTCTTTCCTTTTTCAGTTCACTGACTGCTTTCTGATCCAGAGCGTACTCATCATGTTCTTTTACATACCAGTCTGCATAAGGCGCTTTTAAGAACTGTTCTTTTAGCTGATGGCCTAAAAGCATTTTACCATCTTTTTGCGTATCAACTTCACGGTTTACCACTACTTTCTGAGCACTAAACTGCTGAACCGCAAAAAAAAGACTTGAAAAGGCAACAATATTTGTAATAAATTTTTTCATATTTTATTCCTCAATAATGGATTTTAAATCAGCAGGGGAGTAGTATTTGTTTTTTAATACTTTATGATCCGCCTGTCTGTAAACATTGAATTTTTCTCCGGACTTTTCGTAAAAAGATTCTACGTCCTTTTCTTTATAAAATTCAACAGTTTCTTTAGCCTGTTCTTCGTTGTCACAAGCTTTAGACATATTAGAACGCTGAACTTCGTTGAATAGCTCTACAAATTTGTTGCCAAGCCCGAATTCAAGCACTGCACCGCTTAATACATACTGAAGATCACAAAGAGCATCAGCAATTTCTATAATATTATTATCTGCAATCGCTTGTTTAAGTTCATTTAATTCTTCCTGTAGAAGTTCTACTCTAAGATTACATCTTTCAGGAGAAGGAATTTGTGGGGTATCTAAAATAGGGGCTTTGAAAGTAGTATGGAATTCTGCTACTTGGTTCAGACTATCAATTTTATCCATGAAATTTTTTATTTATGACAAAGATAGAAAACGATTTGCAAAATGCAGAATGTAGAGTGTAAAATGTAGCAACAGATAGGAGAAAAGAGCGCTGCCAGACTATTTTTTGTACAGAATAGCAAAAGATCCACAACCTTAAAGTTATGGATCTTATAGTATGTTGAGCAGCTATGTATTCAAAAATCATTTTGATTCCTCATATTTCCATATTCCGGAAATGTTCAGTACTGTTAAGCCGGGCTGTTTTTCTCCATAACCAAATATACAAAGGTATTTTGAATAGCAGGTTTTACAGCTGGTTCCGAAATATAACGTTGGCAGCTGATTAACCGTTAATGCCCCCAAATGTTGCATTCCGGGAGAAGTTTCTGTAAGCATAGCGTTTTTTAATAATTCATTCTTAGACAATACCTGCTCATCCTGATAGAGCTGAAGAATAGGAAATCCCGACTGATAAGGAATTATTTCAATAGTGTTTTGGTGGCTGCAATCGCAACAGATGAACTTAGTGACTGCAGAGGGAATGATTTCGTCATTCATGAAAGTACTCTTTTCAACAAGAACTTTTTTATTAATGTTTATTTTTTTTGATATTGAATACATCTGAGTTTATTTATTACTGAATAACCGTACCTACTAAGTTATTATATTTTCCGCTTGGGCTCTTTTTAATGGTTACTTTAATATATCCCTCTTCTGCGAGCTTATTCCATGTTTTTGGATACCCGGTTGTCACGTCAACCGGAATTTTCCACATGGTCTGTTTACCATTACCGGCCTGATTAAACCAAGGAATAATGTCTGCTGTTTGAGATTTGAAAGATAGTAAATTATTCAAGACATCAATCTCATAATAAAAATCATATTTATTTTCAGGCTGGTTTAATGCTCTCTGCGTAAAGGTATACGTATATCCGTTGATAATAGGGCTCGTAAAATTTCCCCCTAAAGTAGGAATTCCGGTTCCGTCGTAGTTTCCAACGGCTCCGCTGTATCTGTCAAATTTTTGTCCGGCAAGAATCGGAACATCATCTACGATATTATATCCACCGTTTGCAGGAGGCCATCCGCCGTTGAGTTTATTGGCATTAAAAAGCGCTTCCAATTCACTCCATCTGCCCAGCTTATAGAGGTCGAAGGCTTGGGTTCTGATGGTAGAACTGACAGTTCCTGCGGGATCATAAGTTAACGCAAATTCGTCGGCATTTTTGTAGAAAACAATTTTTACCGGGTTTTCAGTTTCGTATTCTCTGTCTGAGCTACATGCCATTGAAAAAAAGGTAATGGCAAATAATGAGATGTACTTAAATAAATGTTTCATATAAAAAATTTTAATTATGTAGGATTTATTAAGTATTATCAGGAGTAAATGGCCGTAGTTTTTCTTTGAAAAGATTTTGTTTCCGCGGGGGCATTTTAGATAAATAATAGAAGATGTCTGTAATGTAAAAGTGGCTTCCGGTAAAGAAACAACAGGTGCCATTAGTCAGGCTCCTTCAATACCAATGGGTAAACAGTACAATACAAATAATAGTATTGTGGTAAATTTAAATTAAAAAAATTAAATATTGAATTTATTTTCTTAAATAAAACAATATTAATATAAATAATACATTAATAATCTGTTTTTCAGTATTATTTTATATCGGAAAAGATTGCAGAAATGAAGAATGAACATGTGCAGCAAAAAAAGGCTGCTCAATAAGAGCAGCCTTCACATCGTTTAATTTAAAAAGGTTTTAATTTTTAATGAATCTCTTGCTTGATTCTCCAACCTGAAGCATATAAGCGCCTTTGATAAGACCGCTTACATTGACAGAGCCTCTTTGAAGTTTTCCTGAGTCAATGAGTTTTCCACCCATATCGAAGATTTTATAGTCTTCAGATGTCGTATTTGAAATATATAGGATATCTTTTACAGGGTTAGGATAAAGTTTGATGTCCGTAATCAGCTCTTTTGTATTGGATAATTCTCCTTTTCCTGATGACATGATATTCACGGTATAGTCTTCAACCTGTCCGTAAGTGTAAGCTTCACAAGAAGAAGTAGGGATAGAACTGTATTTCATCATTACTCTCATTCTTGTTGATCCGAGTGTTGCGGTAGCAGGAATAGTAACAGATCCTGTAACCGGAGTCGTTGTAGATCCGGCTTTTGACCATACCAGTTCACCGCTGTCTGCGAAGCTTCCGTTTCCGTTATAATCAATATAAACAGCATATGCTTCACTGTAAACAGTGGATGTCCAAACCGGAGTGATAGAAATCGTGTAAGCATTTCCTCTGGTAACATTGGTGGAAATAGAAGTGAAGTCTTCATATCCTGCGGTTCCTGTTGATGTATTGTTAATCGTTCCGAATTTTACATTTCCGATTCTTTCATCAGCAGTATTAGAAGCGGATGAAGAGCAATACGTAACAGTACTCCCTGCAAGAGTTGTAACGTTTACGGTATTGCTTGACACTGAAGCGTTTCCGGCTGCATCTTTTGCTTTAACGGAGAATGTATAGTTCGTTGATGGTGTTAATCCTGTTACGGTATAAGTGGTAGATGCGGTATTTCCAATTAATGAAGTTCCCTGATATACATCATAACCTGTAACGCCTACATTATCTGTAGCTCCGGACCATGAAAGATTGGTTGTGGTGGCAGTAGTGCCTGAAGCAGCAAGGGTAGGAGCTGTAGGAGCGGTGGTGTCAGGTGTTCCTGAACCTGCATTTACGGTAATATTAGCTTTGTTTACATTAAAGAAAACATGATTGCTACCTTTTACCATGATTCTTCCGGTGCTTGTAGAAGTATTAGGGATTGTTACAGCCTGTGAGCCGTCATTTGGAGTTCCTGCCAGCAGGGTAGTCCAGGTATTTCCGCTATCTGTTGACCAGAGAATATCTACATTGGCTGCATTTACCCCATTGGCTGTAGTTCCCGCTACGTCCCAGGTGATTGTCTGAGCGCTTCCTCCGCTATAGGTTGTTGCTGTACTTTGTGAAGTCACGTTAAACGGACCTGCTGTTCCGTTCACGGTAATAACAGCATCGGCGGAATTGTTTCCTGATCCTCCGGCTCTGTTATCGCGGACTGTGAATCTGAAGTTTAATGTTCTGGCTACTGAAGAAAGAGCTTCAACATTAATTGCTGTACCTGCTGTTGTTGTTGATCCGGCCAAAACAGAAGACATTCTTGGGAAGTATCTTATTGGCGAAGTTGTTGGAGTCCACGATCTGAAATTAGGTCCTGAAGCTTTTGTCGCGCTGGCTGCAGAGCTTGCTCCTGTCTGGGAAGATGAAGCATTGTCCATCTGTTCCCAGATATAAGTTAAAGAATCTCCATCCGCATCTGTTCCGCTTCCTGTCAATACAAACGGGGTCCCTTTCGGAATGGTATAATTTGATCCCGCATTAGCTGTTGGAATAGAATTTCCGGTGCTGGTGTTTACAGAACAGGTTTTTGCTTTGATATTATTAGTGATCTGTTCAATGCTTTTTGCATGGAAAAATGCGTCGGAATGAGGCTGAACATCCTGACTGGTGATTCCGGCATATCCCATAATAGTAGATCCTGAACCGGGTTCAACATTTGCGCCTGTTCCTTCGTTACTCATAGAGAAAGTGTGATTTCCACCAAACTGATGTCCCATTTCGTGAGCTACATAGTCGATGTCGAAATTATCTCCTGAAGGAATGGCATCTGCCGGAGAGGTATAGCCGCTTCCTTTGGAGCCGTTCGTACAGATACAGCCAATACAGCCGGCATTTCCACCGCCACCGGTTGCACCGAATAGGTGGCCGATATCGTAATTGGCATCTCCGATAACGGAAGTTAAAGTACTTTGAAGCTGGGAATTCCAGTTGCTCATACTTGAAGCAGGAGAGTAAGGATCTGTGGAGGCATTGGTGTAAACTACAGCGTCATTGTTGGCAATCAGTACCATTCTTGCTGCAAAATCTTTTTCAAAAACTCCGTTTACACGAGTCATTGTGTTGTTCATTGCTGCCAGAGCCTGAGCTTTTGTACCTCCGAAATACGTTGTATATTCTCCGGTACAGGACAATGCCAGTCTGAATGTTCTTAATTTGGCGTCATCAGCGTTCGGTCTTGCGGCAAGACCTGCATTTGTGGCTCCTTTTTTTGCAACATCAATTACTGTACATTCGAATTTGTTGAGATTGTCTTTCTTGTCTGATTTTTTGTAAACAACATAAGTAGACAGGTCTTTAGAATAAGGCTCGATGAATACGGCGGATTTGTCACCATATATCTCCATAGAGGAAAGACCTAGTGATGAAATGCTGAAATATACTGTTGAGCGGGAGTCGCCAAGTCCTTCTCCGACGTAGGACTTGATGTCCGGATATTTCGCTGCCAGTTCAGGAGCAAAATTGGAATTCTCTCTCACCTTAAAATTTTCCATTTTTCCTTCAGAATTAGGAAAAGAAATGATGAGTTCTGATTTTTCGCCAGCAGCGACTCTTTTGGGAGCTCTTGCAAGAACACTTTTTAATCCGTTGATATCCAGGTTGTATACCTTAGGATTGTTAATGTTAATCTTGTTTTCAAAGATTTCTGATGAATTTCTTTTAGAGTTCTCAGACCAAAGACGATCTGTCTGAGCGAAAGAAATACCCGAGATTAAGAGCATTCCAATCAGTGTTAATTGTTTTTTCATATTAATATATATGTTTGATTGTGGAATATCAAAGCTAACAAAAAATATATTACGAAAAACAAAAATTTTTAAGAATATTTTAGACTATTTGTTTAAAATATTATGCAATACATTGAATATGTTTGAAACTATTAGTATTAAAAAGAAAAATGACATACATGAAGGCGTATGTCATTTCCAATTTATAAAATAAATTAATTTCTAGTTACATTTTATCATCCGCAGTAGGGCCATAAAGTCCGGGAACCTTATTTCCTGTTGATCTTAAATAAACAACAAGCTCACCTCTGTGATGGTACAAATGATTACACAAAAATCCTCTGACTACCTGAATTTTCGGAGAGGGAGGAAAAAGAACATTTCCATTCATTTCCATTTTCCATTCATTGAAATAACGGCTTTCATCAGACTCTTCCAGCACTTTTTGTGCTTTGGCTGCATTTTCTTCAAATTTTGCGAGAATATTTTCGGCTTTTGAAATATCCCCTTTATCATACTCATACTTGCCCATATCAAAAATATCCTGATTGAAAGTGGGTTCGTACCAGTTGTAAACTTCTGCAATATGAGAGGCTAGCTGGCCTGTTGTCCAGTTTTTTTCGGACGGTTTCCAGTCTAAGGCGCTGTCAGGAATTGCTTGTAGAATTTTCCGTGTGTTTTCTGCTTCATGCAGAAATTCACCTAAAAGTGCCTGTTTAATCATTTGTATGTAAGGTTAAAGTTATTTTGTAATATCTCTTCCGATTACCAGTCTCTGGATTTCAGAAGTACCTTCACCAATAGTACAAAGTTTAGAATCTCTATAATATTTTTCAGCAGGGAAGTCTTTTGTATATCCATATCCTCCGAAAATCTGAACTGCATTATTAGCAATTCTTACACAGGCTTCAGAAGCATATAATTTAGCCATTGCTCCTTCTTTTGTCATTTTTTGCTTAGCATTTTTCAAAGTAGAAGCTTTTTGGATCAAAAGTTCAGCAGCATCAATTTCTGTAGCCATATCAGCAAGCATGAAGTTGATTGCCTGGAATTCTGCAATTGCTTTTCCAAACTGATGTCTTTCTTTAGCATATTTTAGAGCAGCTTTATAAGCGCCTCTTGCAGTACCTAAACTTAATGCGGCAATTGAAATTCTACCTCCATCCAATACTTTCATGGCTTGTTTGAAACCTTCTCCAACTTCTCCTAATCGGTGAGAATCTGGTACACGCACATTGTCAAAAATCAATTCTGCCGTTTCTGAAGCACGCATTCCTAATTTATTTTCTTTTTTTCCTGAAGTGAAACCGGGCATTCCTTTTTCTAAAACAAAAGCCGTAGAGTTGTTTTTGGCTCCTTTTTCACCAGTTCTTGTCATTACAACAGCGATATCTCCGGAAATAGCATGGGTAATAAAGTTCTTAGCTCCGTTGATGATCCACTCATCACCATCTTTTACAGCAGTGGTGGACATGCCTCCTGAATCGGACCCTGTATTATGTTCTGTTAATCCCCACGCTCCGATTACTTTTCCGGAAGCTAGCTGAGGAAGCCATTTATGTCTCTGTTCTTCATTTCCAAATTCATAAATATGGTTGGTACAAAGAGAGTTGTGTGCTGCTACAGAAAGACCAATAGAAGGATCTACCTGAGAGATTTCGTCCAGAATGGCAACATATTCATGATATCCTAAGCCGGAACCGCCGTATTGTTCAGGAACGACAATTCCCATAAATCCCATCTCACCTAGCTGGTGGAAAAGATCTTTTGGAAAAGTCTGGCTTTCATCCCACTCCATAATATTCGGTCGGATATTCTTTTCTGCAAATTCTCTAGCTGTCTCCGCTATCATTTTGATGTTGTCAATAGTCTCTGTATTCATATAGATAATAGTTAGTTCCCAAAGATAATTAAATTGACGGAAAGCCAAAAAAATTATTTTAGCCATAGTGTTTTGGCGGCAACTGTATTAGATTTCAATTTTTTATATTATTAAAATTAACGTTTTCGTAATAAAATATTCTAAATATTAAGTGTTTTATTTTACTATTTTAGTCGCCCAATTTTTAAGGTATGAAAAAAATTCTACTTCCTATTATTTTGATATCCTCTTATATTTCTGCTCAGGCTCCTGCCGGATATTATAGCGGAACTGCAGGATTGACAGGTTATGCACTGAAATCGAAACTCCATGATATTATTGCTGAAAAAAATATCAACTGGAATTATAGTGACCTTCAGAATCTTTATAACCAGACCGATCTTGATGTTTACTATGATCATGATGCTTCTAATACGACGCTTCTGCTGGATATTTATTCTGAAATTCCTACTGGGCCGGATGCATATGAATACGACAGCACTCAGATGATCGGAAGTGCATCAGCGGAAGGGGACGGCTGGAACAGAGAGCATATGATGCCGCAAAGTACTTTTTACAGCAACTATCCGATGTATTCTGATTTGTTTTATGTCATTCCTACGGATGCAAAAATTAATCAGCTGAGAAGTAATTATCCTTATGGTATTTCCACTACCACCGCGTCCAATGTGTATTATACCTTTACCAATACCTCCAAGATTGGCAAAAGTGCTATTCCGGGATGGGTGTACACAGGAAGGGTGTATGAACCTATAAATGAGTTTAAAGGGGATGTGGCCAGGAGTTTACTCTATTTTGCTGTCAGATATGAAGGGAAATTAGGAACATTCAATTTTAATAATAGTGCAAATCCCGCATCGGATACTAATCCTCTGGATGGTACTGAAGAGAGGGCATTTGAACCGGCTTATATTGCGATGCTTCTACAGTGGCATCAGCAGGACCCTGTTTCTCAACGTGAGATTGACAGGAACAATACGGTATATGGTATCCAGAAAAACAGAAACCCGTTTATTGATAATCCTTCATGGGTGAATGCCATCTGGGGGCAGGCTCCGGATGCTATAGCTCCTCAGGCGCCTTCAAACCTTATGTCTGTTCAGAATAGTGCTTATTTTACTACTTTAAGCTGGACTCCCGGATCTGATACAGATGTTATCGGCTATCAGATTTATCAGAACGGAACCTTGGTGGGGACAACAAAAAATACTTCCATAAGTATTGATCATCTTACGCCTTCAACTTCTTACAATTTTACAGTAAAGGCTTATGATAACGGATATTTATATTCGCCGGAGAGCAATACTGTTGCCGTAACAACGCTGGCTTCTGATGTATATGCTAAAGATCTGTATGTTTCAAAATATTTAAAGGGGTCATCTAATAATAAAGGAATTGAAGTAACGAATAAAACCGGCCATCCGGTCAAGCTGAGTGATTACAGGCTCTCTATACAATATCCGGGTAGTGGGGGTACTTATTATTTCCCGGCTCCTTATGAGTTGGATGGAATTGTACAGAATAATGAGTCATTTGTCATTTTAAATCCAGCGGCCAGTTTCTCATGTTACACCAATGATCAGGCGAAATTTGTAACAGCGGCTCCGCAAATGACATTTACAGGGAGTCAGTATCTGGAACTGAGATACAAAAACAGTACAGTGGATGCTATTGGTGTAAGAAACCAAAGTAATACTTCTGCTTTAGGAAATGTTTCATTGTACAGAAAACCTGCGGTAAATCAGCCGGCCAGCACATTCAATATCAGCGAGTGGGATTCTTACCCTGCCAATTATTGTCAAAATTTAGGCGGGACTTTGTCAACGGGTGAACTGATTACCTCGTCTAAAGAATTTAAAATTTATCCGAATCCGGTTAATGACAATCTGTATGTAAACGGAGCAACAGAGAAAATAGGGACGGTGCAGATTATTGACTTTTCAGGAAGAGTGATCTATACTGAAAAGGATCCGTTCAGAAATAAGAAAAGTATTTCCGTACAGAGCCTTCCGGCCGGATCTTACTTCTTAAAGCTTGATGGGAAAGTACATCAGTTTATTAAAAAATAGAAAGAAAAAAATAATATTGATATCGACTAAGCGAGGCAGGTTTTTAAAATCTGTCTCGTTTATTTATGATAAGAGATCCCGGAGGATCATCATGGCTGTGTTGTTTGTCTCTACTCTGATTTTTTCTTAGCCCCGATAGGAGCGGTTACCCCGCAGTAAGCCCGGATTTCGGGATGGAGACGAGGAGTATGAGCGGATAGCGGGAAACAGCTTCTGATGATAAAAAAAAAGAAAAGTGGAGTGAAAGCAGGTCAGGAAAATTGGTATTTATTTCCTGATCAAAGCCTTAAAAACCTCATATTTAGGACATCATCGATATAAGCAGATTGACTAATAATCATTATCTATAAGGGTTTCTGCTTATATTTTTTATTTATAAGTAATTATGCTTATATTTGCAGGATGATAGCGGTCATTACCGGTGATATTATAAATTCACAGCATGCGGACACGGAAGTCTGGATTACCAGGCTTAAAAATCTTCTCGATAACTGGGGGATCAGTCCTCAGACATGGGAAATCTACAGAGGAGACGAATTTCAATTCAAGTGTAGAATTGATGATGTTTTCTGGCATTTTATAGCTATCAAATCTCTTATTAAAAGTCAGGAAAATTTAGATGTAAGAATGGCTATTGGAATTGGTGAGGAAAGTTTTTCTTCTGAAAAAATCACGGAATCCAATGGTACGGCTTATGTATATTCCGGAAGATTACTTAATGATCTGAAAAATGACGGCCATACTGTGGCGATAAAAACTTCCAACGATTCTGTTGACAGAGATCTTAATATCCTTTTAAAATGGTCTTCAAAAGATTTTGATAACTGGACCATGGCTACCTCGGAAATCATTCATGAAATGATTATGAATCAGGATATCACTCAGGAAGATCTTGCCAGGAAATTTGCTATTTCACAGTCTTCGGTAAGCCAGAGACTGAAACGAGCCAACTATGAGCTCATCGTGGAAACCAACCAATATTTTAGAAAGAAAATCTCAGAACTATAGCATGATCTTTATCAAACTCATATTGGCACATCTACTCGGAGATTTTGTTCTTCAGCCAGACTCTTGGGTTGCAGATAAGGAAAACCATAAACTGAAAAGTAAGTTTTTATACTTTCATATTCTGATTCACACGGTATTAAGCTTTGTTTTCCTTTGGGATGCAGCGCTTTGGTGGGTGGCGGCTTTAGTGGGTGTTTCTCATTATATGATTGATGCCGCTAAACTTCGTTTTCAGAATGTTAAAACAAAGAAAAGATGGTTTTTTATTGATCAGCTATTACATGTTTTGGTCATTCTGGGGATTTCTTTTTATTTCGGAGAATTTAATTTCAGTTTTTTAAAAAATCAGGAGTTTCTAAAGATTATAATGGCAGCATTGCTCCTTACGACTCCTGCCTCTATTTTTATCAAGATCTTATTGTCATCATGGACCCCTGCTCCTGATGGCCCAAACAATATCCAAACCGAATCTTTAACGAGTGCGGGAAAATATATCGGAATTTTAGAACGCCTGCTGGTTTTCACTTTTATTATGGTGAATCATTGGGAAGGCGTAGGTTTCATGGTAGCTGCCAAATCTGTTTTCAGATTCAGCGACCTTGCACAGGCAAAACAGAGAAAACTTACAGAATATGTATTAATTGGTACACTGCTGAGTTTTGGACTGGCTGTCTTAACAGGAATAATAATAAAGTAAATCAATAAATCTAACTACAATTTAGAAAGTAAAAATTATGAGTCAAAAGAAAGAAATGTTGTACGAGGGTAAAGCGAAACAAGTATTTGCAACCGATAATCCTGATGAAGTGGTAGTACGTTTCAAAGACGATGCTACAGCATTTAATGCTCAAAAGAAAGGTCAGGTTGACCTGAAAGGAGAGATGAACAACGCCATCACTACTCTTATCTTTGAATATTTGAATGAAAAAGGAATCAAAACTCATTTCATTAAACAACTGGATGAAAGAGAACAGTTGGTAAGAAAAGTATCTATCATTCCTTTGGAAATGGTGGTAAGAAACTATTCTGCGGGAAGTATGGCACAAAGACTGGGTGTGGAAGAAGGAATCAAGTCTCCGGTAACTATTTTTGATATCTGCTACAAAAAAGACGAATTGGGAGATCCGCTTATCAACGATCACCATGCCGTTTTCTTAGGAGCAGCTACTTACGAAGAGCTTGACGAAATGTACGAACTGACTTCAGATATCAACGAAATCCTTATCGATCTGTTTGACAAAATCAACATTATCCTGGTAGATTTCAAAATTGAATTAGGTAAAACTTCAGATGGTGAGATTATCTTAGCTGACGAAATTTCTCCTGATACATGCAGACTTTGGGATAAAGATACCATGAAGAAATTAGACAAAGACAGATTCAGAAGAGACTTAGGAGAAGTAACTGAGGCTTATGTTGAAATCTATAACCGTCTTAAAAACTTACTTGGAAAATAAGATTCAGATGCTGGATATCAGATTTTTTTAGATATTAGCACTGAAAAATACTTTGTTAGTTTAAAACAAAAATTAAAATTTGAAGTTGGTTTTTAGTCTGAAATCTGAAATCTGACTTCTAAGATCTACAATTAGAAAAAATGAAAAGTTTAGACATTCATAAAAGTGAATATTTAAAACAGTTTAAAGACCAGCCTTACGGAAGAAATCTTTTCAGAACTCAGGAAGAGGAAAGACTGGATGCTCCTAATGAAGAGTGTGGGATTTTCGGACTGTATTCGGATAATGATCTGGATACGTTTTCTCTTTCACAGTTTGGCCTTTTTGCATTACAGCACAGAGGACAGGAGGCTTGTGGTATTTCCGTTTTAAAAGAAGGGAGAATTACCAATATGAAAGATGAAGGATTGGTTTTGGACGTTTATAAAGATATTCAGGAACCTGAAACTTTTATGGGAAATTCTGCAATCGGACATACCCGTTATACGACTGCAGGAGACAAGAAGAAATATAATTTTCAGCCATTTTTCGCGAAAAACGAATATGACCAGATTATACTTTCTATAGCACACAACGGTAACCTTACCAATGCGAAAGAGCTAAAAGCTGAATTAGAAGCTGAAGGTGTGGTTTTCAGAGCAACTTCCGATTCGGAAGTTATTTTAAGACTGATTCAGAAAAACCTTGATTTGGGACTTCGAGGAGCAATTAAAGCTACAATGGAGAAGATTGAGGGAGCATATTCTGTTGTGGGAATGACAAGAAACAAATTCTTTGCCTTCAGAGATTTCAACGGAATCCGTCCTTTGGTTTTGGGAGCTATTGATGAGAGATCATATGTAGTGGCTTCCGAGTCTGTGGCCTTGGACGCTGTAGGTGCTCAGTATGTACGTGATATTCTTCCCGGAGAGATCATCTATACCAATGAAAACGAACCCGGAAAACTTCATTCTTATATGATGGATGAAGCAAAAGGTAAGCAGAGAATCTGCTCTTTCGAATATATCTATTTCGCAAGACCCGACTCTACGTTAGAAAATATTAATGTATATGAAATCAGGGAAAAATCAGGTGAGAAAATCTGGGAACAGGCACCGGTAGAAGCTGATTTGGTAATTGGGGTTCCGGATTCCGGAGTTCCGGCTGCTATTGGATTCTCGAAAGCTTCCGGAATACCTTTCCGTCCTGTACTGATCAAAAACAGATATATAGGAAGGAGTTTCATTGTTCCTACCCAGGAAATGAGAGAAAGAGTCGTTAATCTGAAACTAAACCCTATTATTTCTGAAATGAAAGATAAGAGGGTAGTGATTATTGATGATTCTATTGTTCGTGGAACTACATCAAAGAGACTGGTTAAAATCTTAAAAGATGCAGGAGTGAAGGAAATCCACTTCAGAAGTGTTTCTCCACCTATTATTGCTCCTTGTTATCTGGGAATCGATACTCCTTCAAAAGATGATCTGATCTCAGCCAATATGTCTACAGAAGAACTTAAAAATTATTTAGGTGTTGATTCTTTAGAATTTTTAAGTATTGACAACCTGAAAGAGATTTTAGGGTCTTCCAATCACTGTTTCGGATGTTTCACAGAAGAATATCCGGTAGGAAAAGGAGAGGAGGTAGAATTATTCAATTAATTTATTCATTATAAAAATAAAGGCCGGATCGTACGCGATCCGGCTTTTTCTTTTGGATTAAATGTAGCAAAAGCTTAACATTCCTTTATTATACAGTATATATGTAAATTCTACTTTTGTGAAGTTAAAATTTCAGTGTATGAAAAAAGGATGTATTACAGGACTTTTTATAGTATTGGCTCAGTGTTTTTCTGCTCAGTCTTTCGATAAACAGGCTCACCGGGGCGGAAAATCCCTTTATCCTGAAAATACGATCCCCGCAATGAAGAATGCTCTGAAAATGAACATCACCACATTGGAAATGGATTTAGCCATTACCAAAGATAAAAAGGTAATTCTTTCTCATGACGCATTTCTGTCTCCTGAACTGGTAACAAAAGCCGACGGAACACCTATTCCGAAAGACTCCGGATTTTATTATAAGATTTATGAGATGCCTTACGCAAAGATTCAGACATTTGACGTAGGATTAAAGAAGCTTGATCATTATCCTGATCAAAAGAAACTAAAGGTTCAGAAACCTCTTTTTTCAGCCGTAATAGACGCCTGTGAAAGCTATTCACGTGAATTGAAAAGACCACTGCCATTCTATAACATAGAAACCAAAACCCGTCCTTTCTCTGATCATGTCTTCCATCCGGAACCTGAAGAATTTGTAGCCCTGATGATGAAAATTATTCTGGAAAAAGGAATTCAGGATCGTGTGATTATCCAGTCTTTTGATCCCAGAACGCTGGAAATCATTCATAAGAAATATCCTAAAATAATGACTGCACTGCTGGTGGAAAAAGTAGATGATAAAAAACGGACACAGCAGCAGGCTTATTTTAAAAATATTCCTGCAGAAAAATTTAAACTGTATCCAAACCACCTTACGGGAGTGAAAGGAGATATGAAATTTTTAAGTTTTACTCCTACCATATACAGCCCGGATCAGAGCCTGGTTACTCCCGAACTCGTACAGGAATGCCATAGATTGGGAATGAAAGTTATCCCATGGACTGTAAACACTAAAGAAAGGTTGCAGGACCTGAAAACAATGGGAATAGACGGAGTCATCAGTGATGATCCGAGAATATTTGAATAAGACTTTATTTTTTACTTTACTATATACAGAAATGGCCGGAAGAATCTCTTTCGGCCATTCTATAATGCATTGCTGCATTGAAGTTAAAAAATTGATCTAATTATTAAAAACTGATTGTATTAAAACTTATAGTTTAATCCTAATTGGAAAACTCTGTTGTTATTGGCTGCTGCAGGAGTATTTTTATCAATCTTCGTCAGACTGTTTACATATCTTGCATTGATCCCGATATTATTGGTGATATCATACCCAAGACCAAGACCTAAACCGAAGTTGAATTTATTGATCTGGTCTTTATCAAGGTCCTCAGAGTGAGATTGAGTGGTGGTAGTTGTAACTCCACCTGTCGTTGTAGTTCTGGTGATATCTCCTTTGTTTTTTCCATTAATGAAATAGCTGAATTCAGGTCCTGCTTCAATATAAAACTTATCAAGAGGTCTCATCTGAACCATTAAAGGAACTGAAATATAATTCATCGTTACTTTATCCTGAACTTTTACATTCCCATTTTCAACAGGAGTGGAAGAGATCACATCTCTTGCTCCCATCTGGTTGTATAATACCTCCGGTTGGAAACTGAACTGTTTAGAAATTGGAATATTTACAAAAGCACCGGCATGAAAACCTAGTTTCTGGCTGTTCATTCCAAAACTCTGTGCACTGAAGTAAGAGGAGTTTCCACCTGCCTTAATCCCAAATCTGATAGGCTGAACGTCTTTTTTTAAAGGTGATGTATTGGCAGTCTGAGTGGTCTGAGTAGTCTGAGTTTCTTGAGCAAAGGCTAGTGTACCGGCTGTTAAAGCCAGTCCTAAAAATAACTTCTTCATAATTTTTATTTTTTAATTTTACTATTTGCACTTTATTTTACAAAATGCTTGCCAAACTCCAAAAACCCTGATTTAAAGCAGTATACAGGCGTTTTTAATAATTAAAAAACAACTGTCATGTTCGGCTTTTAGTAAAATATTTTAATATATATTGAATATTTATGATAAATTTTATGTTAATTTTTTTCTATACAGAAATATCTCTTTATTGAGAAAAATTTTCATCATTATTATAAGATGATATTTTTATTTACCGATATTTTTTATTTATAAATAAAAAGCCGGATACTGAAAGCATCCGGCACACATCGAAAAATAATAAATATCTATTTGAATTTATAGGCTACCCCAATCTGAAGTGCGTTGTTTCTTACTTTGTAACCATCATCAGCATTCTTAAGAATGTTTGTGATGCCTGCAGTAAATCGTGCTGTTACTGCAAAGTTCTGAGTAAAATAATAACCTGCACCCATCCCTATCCCAAAGTTGAATCTGTTGTAAAAATCCATAGGAAGTTTTTCGGAAAAACTCTCAGTAGTGGTAACAACTACACTACCTGTTTTGCTGGATTGTGTTTCATCCCCTTTTGATTTACCTCCTAGTAATAACCCGAATTCAGGACCTGCTTCTACATATAATTGAGGAAGAATATTGTACTGAACCACAACCGGAAGGACAAGATAGTTGAGGTTTGTTTTATAATCAGCATTTTTCCTGTACGTCGTGTTGTTGTAAGTGTAACTAAATCTTTCTTCTGTTTTTGCTCCTAACTGGGTGAAAAGAAGTTCCGGCTGGATGCTGAATTTTTGTGCTACCGGAATATTAACGAAAACACCTGCATGAAAACCAGCCTTCATTTTATCTTCATCATCCTGAAAATCACCGTCATGATCATTAGTACGTGAGAGAGTAGAGGCATTGAATCCTGCTTTAACTCCAAAAGTGATAGGAGAAGAGGATTGGGCTTTTTCCTGTGCATTCATAAAAAGACTTCCTGCAACTGCCAATCCGGCAAATAATTTCTTCATGATTAAAAGTTTAAATTTAACTCTCACATCGAAGCAAAACTCCCGCCAAAGAGAGAAAATTGATAAAAATCATATAAAAGCGAAAAGGTCAGATGTAAACGAGTAAACCTGACCTTTTCTATTGAAATCAAAATGTATTCTAATGTATTCTATATGACCCTGTACAATGCCTTTTCCGGATCTGTCCGCATTTTTAATCGCTTCACAGCTGAAGTCAATCTAATAACCGATAATTTATTTTTTTGAAATGGTGTTAGAATTGAAGCGGGAATTATAATTCAGAAACATTATAATAGGTACAATCATTATTTAATTTGCAAATTCCTTGCCAAAATTGTTCATAACAAAAAAGTCAGGCTAAATAAATAACCTGACTCTTCGTATTGAAATAAAATTTGTTAGTGTGTAATCCGCTTATTAGAATTTATAAGCTAATCCAACCTGGAATACTCCGTTTTTAGAAGAATCACCACCCACTCTGTTTTTTGCGATATCAGTTAATCCTGCAACGTATCTTACGTTAACTCCGATATTCTGAGTAAAATAGTATCCGGCTCCAAGACCAAGTCCGAAATCAAAAGTCTTTGTTGAATCTTTAAGATCCAGGCTTCCTGAATTTGTCTTTAATTTCGCACCTACCAGGAAACCAAATTGAGGACCTGCTTCTACATATAAGTTAGGAAGTGCATTGTACTGGAACATTACCGGTACTGCAATATAATCTAAATTGATTTTATCACTACTGTTATATTTAGATTTAGCCCCCATTCCGCTGTATAAAACTTCCGGCTGTACAGAGAAATCCTGTGCTACTGGAATGTTAGCAAATACACCACCGTAGAATCCAGCTTTTGAATTAGTATCGCTGTTAGAAATGTTAGAAATATTAAGACCTGCTTTTAAACCAAATCTAACTGGTGAAGAAGCTGCTGTATTAGTAGAAGTTTTTTGTGCGAATGCGAAAGTACCTGCTACAAGTGCTAGGCCTAAAAAAATCTTTTTCATAAGTATTTATTTAATAGTTTTTTAAGTTTTGTTTAACATTTTGTTTATTATCAAATGCTGTGCCAAAAAAATAAAATCCATTGTATTTATTTGTAATGCTTTATTCATAAAGCATTTTTCAATGATTGCAATCGCAAAAAATCAATAGGTAGTGATTTTAAAAGACTATTATGTATTGATTTTTTAACAAAAATTAGGTTTTAAGAATAAAAAAGGTCAGATTAAAATAAATCTGACCTTTTCGTATTGAATATAAAATTTGTTATTGAATGTAAAGCCTATTATTTGAATTTATAAGCTAATCCTACCTGGAATACATTATTTTTTACAGCATCACCGGAATTATTTTTATAAATATCTGTAAGACCTGCTGTATATCTTGCTGTAATTCCTAAGTTAGGAAGGAAATAATATCCTGCTCCGATACCGATACCAAAGTTGAAGGTTTTGAAGTCATCCTTATTAAGGCTGGCAATCTGAGTGTTAGTGTTATTGTTTGTAGAGCTTTTAAATTTATCATTAGCACTTACTAAGAATCCGAATTCCGGACCTGCTTCAAGGAAAAATTCCGGAGTCGCATTATACTGGAACATTACCGGTACTGCAACATATCCCAGATTTCTTGAATATTCACTTCTATATGTATTTCCTAATGCAGAATACTCTCTGGTCACTTTTGAACCCAAGTCGTTATAAATAACCTCCGCCTGCACACTGAATGAGCTCGCCACCGGGATATTAGCAAAAACCCCTGCATTAAAACCGATTTTGGATTTAGAGTCACTTAAGTCTGCTCCGTTAGATAATGAAGATACGTTCATTCCCCCTTTTACCCCAAACGTTACTGGATTAGATGACGTGTTTCCTGTTTGTTGCGCGAACGCTAACGTACTTGCAGTTACTGCTAATCCTAAAATTAACTTTTTCATAACTTTAATTTTTTAATATTTTACTCTTTCTTAATTTTAAATTTTACTACTGTCCAAGTATCCCGTTGGACGCAGAGTATCTTTCAAATTGCTTGCCAAAAATATTTTTTATGATTAAAATCAATAAAAAAATCAGTACCGAAACATATTAATAGTGTTGTATCGTTTTGATTATCAATTTATTATTTTTTTAATTAAACGTTTGTTTAGAAGCTGTCTAAATTGACAATTTTGTCAAAATAACAGGGATGTCGGGTTTAATTTTTATGAAATCAGGTAATATTGTACTATTGCGTTATAAAAAGGATAGGTTCAAAAATGTTTTCTGATCTTCCGGCGGCCTTTATTATATCATTCTGATTTCCTTAGACAGCATAACTAAATCCTGTCTATCTCATTTTGCTTTATTAATTTTGTAGTTCTTATAAAATGATAACCAGATGCCCTTACAAAACAAATTCTCGAATTTTGTAAGGATTCGCTAATCTCGACAATATGAAAAAGTGCACATTGCTGCTGTTATTTCTATTCTTTGAAAATACTTTTCAGGCCCAGGTGGGCATTAATACCACAACACCAAACCCTTCTTCCGTACTGGAGATTGTGGGTTCTGACAAAGGAATCTTAATCCCCCGAATTGCACTGACCGGAAGTTCGGATACCGTGACCATACCATCGCCGGCCCAGTCTTTAATGATTTACAATACAGCCGCTGTAAACGGATTGGTTCCGGGATATTATTACTGGAGTACAACTGCCGGACGATGGACAAAAGTTCTGGATGATCTGACACCTGTTGTGATGACAGGATGGAGCCTTACGGGAAACTCCGGTATGGTAAACGGAGTTAACTTTATAGGAACATCTGATAATGTAGATGTTATCTTTAAAAGAAATAATATAGTATCCGGTGTACTCAATACGACGAATACTATATTTGGAGTCAATAGTTTAACGGCTAATACAAGTGGCCTTAACAATACTGCGGTAGGGGTCAATAATTTGATTTCAAATACCATAGGAAGTATGAATACCGCTATAGGAGCAGAGGTCTTAAGCAGTAACAAATCCGGAATACAGAATACCGGTTACGGATATCGGGCACTATATTCGAATCTGGATGGAAATAATAATGTTGCCAATGGCTATTTTTCACTTTTTTCCGCTAAAAGTACCATAGGGAATGTAGGCATTGGAGCCAGCTCTCTTAGGGAACTGATCTCCGGTGATGACAATATAGGAATAGGAGGAGATGCTTTCCGGATGCTTCCGGGAGGAAGAGGAAATACGGCAATTGGCGGATCTGCAGGATATAATTTAAATACCGCGAATAATTATAACACTTTTATCGGTTTCCGGGCAGGTACAGGACTTGTTTCAGGAAAAGCGAATACCATAATCGGAGCGAATGTAAGCGGATTACCTGCTTCACTTTCAAATAATATTATCATTGCCGATGGTGACGGAAACAGAAGAATCAATATTGATCAGAACGGAAATATTGGTATAGGAACGAATGCACCGAAATTTCCGTTGGATATCCGCTTAAAGACTGCCTCATGGCCTTTGGCTGTATCAAGCCTTACCTATTACGGCATAAGCCCGGATTCGGGGGCTCCCGACGGAATGTTAACTACCTATCCGAATTATACTAATGATATAGGGGCTTTCAATACCAATACATCTATGTATGCAGATGGAAATATTATAGCGGTAGGGAAACTGAGTGTGGCACAGACTTCGCTTTTTTCAGATAAAAGAATCAAAAATATCATAGGAAAATCAGATACAACAAAGGATTTAGCGATCTTAAAAAAACTGGATATTACCGATTATCTTATGAAAGATGAGGCGGTGTACGGCAGACAAGAATTTAAAAAGGTAATTGCTCAGGAAGTGGAAGCTGTATATCCGCAGGCAGTCAGTAAAAATAATGTGAAAACTTTTATTCCCAATATTTATCAGCCAGCCCGGCAAAACGACGAGGTTTTTACCTTTGAAAGACCGATAGCTATTTCTAAAGACGATAAATTTCTTAAAATATATGATGAAACCGGAGAAATTATTTTAGAAATTAAAAAGAGTACTCATAAGAGTATTACAGTACATTTGGAAGGAAAAAAACTTAAAGGAAAGCTATTTGTTTACGGAACTGAAGTATCCGATCTGAGAACGGTAGATTATGATGCCTTATCTATGCTGAATATTTCTGCAACTCAGGAACTGGCAAAAAAAATAGAGACGTTAGAAAATGAAAATACTGCATTGAAAAAAATGAATATGGAATTGCAGCAAGTACAGACCTTGTTTGAAGAGCGCTTAAAACGTCTGGAATCTTCTTTTGCAAAACAGAGATATTTTCAAAAATAATAAATACTAAACCCTGCTTAACGCAAGCAGGGTTTAGTATATAATATGATGTTCAGCTCATCTGTATAAAAAATAATTACGCGTTATTCAGATTTCTGTAAAAAGATAACGACTCCAGAATGTTTTTCTGACTGCACTGATGATCATAATTACATGAACCTATGGAAGTAAGCAGAGAAAAATTAATCTTACTGTCTGTATTTTTCTTGTCATTTAATAATAATGCCGTAATATCCTCGTCTGTAAAATCACTGATATCTAAATACGGGTAGTATCTCTGAATATTTTCGATGATGATTTTTGAGTCTTCCTCGGAAATAAGCTGTTCAAGATATCCAAGATGAGCTTCACAAATCATTCCCATAGCTACAGCTTCTCCGTGAAGAATAGGATTTTTACGTTGCAGACACAGACTTTCAACAGCATGGCCTATCGTATGTCCAAAGTTTAAGGTTTTTCTGATATCTTTTTCATGGAAGTCTTTTTCCACAACATCCTGTTTGATATTCATGGATGTCCGGATATGAGGAGTTACGGTTTCTACTTCAAGCTTATGGATCTGAATTAAATGATTCCAATGAGCTTTGTCTGCAATTAATCCGTGTTTCAGCATTTCGGCAAATCCGCTTCTTAATTCTTTAAACGGCAATGTTTCTAGGAATTTAGGATAAATAAAAATCTGCTCAGGAAAAGCAAACGTACCTACCATATTTTTATAATGCATCAAATCTATTCCCGTTTTACCACCAATTGAGGCATCACACATCGATAAAAGGGTAGTGGGGATATTGATAAACTGTACCCCTCTTTTGTAGGTAGAGGCAACAAAGCCGCCCATATCTGTGATGACACCCCCCCCCAGATTGATGACCAGTGCTTTTCTGTCCGCCTGCATTTCCGTAAGAATTTCCCAAAGCTGGTTGGCTGTCTGAATATTTTTCATTTCTTCACCGGCTTCAATTTCTAAAATTTCAAACCCAAGATCGGTTTCCATATTTCCTAAAAGAACAGGAAGGCAGTATTCGTGAGTATTTTCATCTACAAGAATAAAAATTTTACTGAATTTTTTTTCATGCAGAAATTCGTTCAGTTGCGAGAAATTATCGTTTAATATTGTTATCATCTTCAAATTTATGTAAAGTTAAAAAGTAAACTATATTGCAAAGTTATGATTCTTAATTTTTAACTCGTAACTAAATTACTATCTTTGCAGAAATTTTTAGAATGAGCAGAGATAATAATAATTCAGACAGACCAAAGAGACCAAGAATTTCAACCAAGAAAAGTTCTGATGATTCTCGTGCTTCCAGATCTGGAAATTCTTCAGGATCAAAACCTTTTAAGAAACCTTTTTCTAAGGAAGGAGGAAGAAAAGGCCCCGAACATCAAGGGTCAAACTCAAGATTTGAAAAAAAACCTTTCAAGAAAAATACAGACAGCTCTGATGATGATTTCAACCCAAAATCTGAAAGAAAAGCGTATATCACGAATAAAAGTGAGAGCTACGAGAAAAAAACTTTTGGAAAACCTAAAAGAGGCGGGAAAAATTTCGATACCAGAGATAAGTATGAAAGAGGCAGTCTGAAATACGGAAGAAGACCTTCTAACGGAGATGAAAGAAATGACGACAGAGCAAAATCTTTTGTACAGAAAAGAAGACTGAACAAAATTGAAAAAGACGTTCATAAAGACAGTATCCGTCTTAACAAGTATATCGCCAATTCAGGAATCTGCAGCAGAAGAGAAGCTGATGAGCTGATAACTCAGGGATTGGTAGAAGTTAACGGAAAAGTGGTAACCGAAATGGGGTATCAGGTACAGAAAACCGACAGAGTAGTTTTTGACGGACAAAGTATTACTCCGGAAAAGCCTGTTTATGTACTTTTGAATAAACCAAAAGGTTATATTTCTACAACAAAAGATGACAAAGCAAGAAAAACGGTAATGGATCTTGTGGCCAATGCTTCTCCTTACAGACTTTTTCCTGTAGGAAGATTAGACCGTTCAACAACCGGAGTTATCTTATTGACAAATGACGGGCACATGACAAAAAAACTGACGCATCCGTCTTTTGATGCTAAAAAGATTTATCATGTCACACTGGATAAAAAACTTACCGGGGAAGATTTACGTCTTATCGCGGAAGGTATCCGTCTTGATGAAGGGGTAGCTGTTGTAGATCAGATTTCATATATTGAAGGAAAACCTAAAAATGAAATCGGGATTGAAATTCATATCGGATGGAACCGCGTGATCAGAAGAATTTTCCAAAGATTAGGATATGAGGTAGAGGCTTTAGACAGAGTGATGTTCTCCGGATTAACGAAGAAGAATATCAAGAGAGGACACTGGAGAATCCTTACGGAACTGGAAGTGAATAATCTTAAAATGCTTTAGAATGGTGATGGATTCAAAGATAGATGGTGAGTCTTCTGATTCATATGTCTGTAATTGATATCATTCTTTCAAAAAGTGAATTTTAAATTAAAAAATAAAAAGACGCTGAAATAAATCAGCGTCTTTTGTTTTATATGATTATGAATGTTCAAATTTGAGGATGTTAGCCCAATACGGTTACTCCTTTTTCAATCATTTCATAGATCGCGTCTCTGCCGTTGTCCGGTTTTACGTTCACAGCACGGGTTCCGTTGAAATGAAGACAGGTAACATATCCGTTGGCAACAGCATCTAATGCTGTGAATTTAACGCAATAATCCATTGCGAGTCCTACAATTTCCAGCAATTGGATATCGTGGTATTTTAAGAAATCATCCAGTCCGGTTTTCATGAAGTGATTGTTATCCTGGAAACCGCTATAGCTGTCGATTTCAATGTTTTTTCCTTTCTGTATAATATGAGTTACTTTATCCTGATTCAGATCTTTGTGGAATTCTGCTCCGACAGTTCCCTGAACGCAGTGATCCGGCCACATAAACTGAGGAACCCCATTTAAAATAATGCTTTCTCCCACTTTTCTGCCATTACTGCTTGCAAAACTTTTATGACCTGCAGGATGCCAGTCCTGAGTCAGAACAATCTGATCATATTGGTTTTCCTCCATTAAAAGATTAATGTATGGAATGATTTCATTCGCTCCCGGTACTGCCAATGCTCCGCCTTCACAAAAATCATTCTGTACATCGACTATTATTAATGCTTTTTTCATATTTAGATTTCTCGAATTTTTGATAAATTTACGAAACTAATACACAAAAATTTGTCCAAAACTGAATTATCGGACAAATCGGCCATATAAATTTTTTATGCCTGTCGGATGAAGGGGGAAGAACCTGAAATCATTAAACTTTGGCTAGAATATGGGGTTGGAGCCTAAACCAAATATCAATAGCGTATCTTTGCGGGAAATAATTATTTTATGTCATTTGAATCTTTAGGATTATCACACAATATTATTCGTTCTGTTAACAAACTGGGATATTTGAAACCATTTCCAATTCAGGAACAGGCTGTCCCTGTTATTTTACAAGGGAAAGACCTGATGGGAATTGCCCGGACGGGTTCCGGAAAAACGGCTTGTTTTGTGATGCCGATTTTAGAAAAGCTGCAAAACTCAGAAGTTAAGAAAAACCGTAATATTCAGGTATTAATATTGGTCCCTACCCGTGAATTAGCAATTCAGATTGATGAGGTTTTCAGGGCTTTTACGGAAAATCTGAAACGGGAGGTTCGTACAATGGCGGTATATGGCGGTGTTTCCATCAATCCACAGATGAAAGGGATGTTTGGAGTAGAGGTTCTTATAGCAACCCCCGGACGTTTATTGGACTTAATTGATCATAATGCACTGAGTATTTCGGAAATCCAGCATCTGGTTATTGATGAAGCCGATAAAATGTTTCAGCTGGGTTTTGGTGAAGAAATGGATAAGCTTTTTGCTTTAATGCCTGTGGTGAAACAAACGACTTTATTCTCGGCAACTTTAAATGATAAAGTTTCCGAAATGAAAGAACGTTTATCTATTAACCCTGTCATTGTTGAAATAAAAAAAGAAGAGGTTGAAATTGATCATATTGAACAGCTGGCTTATCATGTTTCGCCGGAAAACAAAGGACCTTTTTTACGGTATTTAATTAAAGAAAAAAAGGTGGATAAGGCGTTGGTTTTTGTTTCATCCACAAGATCTGCCGATAATCTGGTTGAGAAACTTAAAAAGAATAAAATTAAAGCGGTGGCTATTCACAGTCAGAAATCACAGGGTGCCCGTAGAAACAATTTAGAAGAATTTAAAGTCAATGGAGCTCAGATTTTAGTTGCTACAGATTTAATTGGCCGTGGAATTCATATCGACGATTTGCCATGCGTTATCAATTACGAATTACCGCGTTCTCCGCTGGATTATATCCATCGTATCGGAAGAACGGGACGTGCCAATGAAAAAGGAACTGCCATTACCATTTTAACGGATGATGAATTACAGCATTTCAGAGTTATTCAGAAAAAAATGGGAAAAAGAGTGACTCTGCAGAGAACAGAGGATATCAATTTACATGGGTATTAGCCCGGTAATCCAAATAAGAAGCTTCAGTTCTGCAACTGAAGCTTTTTTGTTCGCTGATAAGTATATAAACGAATACCTGCAATTAACACTTTTTCATATTCAGGTTTCTCGAAATTTTGATAAATTTACCAGACGAGCGAAAGGCTTAGCCATATTTAAAAAATAAAAATTAAAACCCTGAACAATGAGTGATTTAGAGAAAAAAAAATTTCCTATCGGACAGTTTGAAGCACCTGAACATATTTGTGATACAACACTGGATACTTATATCAAAGTGATTAAAGATTTTCCCGGTCGGCTAAAAAACCTCATTGAACATTTCACAGATGATCAACTTGATACTCCCTACAGAGAAGGAGGGTGGACGGTACGACAGCTTGTGAATCACCTTTCAGACAGCCATATGAACAGTTTTATCCGTTTTAAGCTCGCTCTTACTGAAGATAATCCGACGATTAAGCCATACGACGAAGCCAAATGGGCAGAGCTACAGGATAGTTTCCACATGCCTGTAAAACCGGCTATGAGAATGCTGAAAGGAACTCATCAACGATGGGTAGTGTTACTGAAAAGCCTTACCAATAAACAGCTTGAAAGAACATTTCATCATCCTGAACATCATCGGGATTATGATCTCAGAAATAGTCTTGCTTTATATGTCTGGCATTGTAATCATCATTTTGCACACATTGAAAACCTGAAGAAAGAAAAGGGTTGGTAAAGAAAAGTCTTAATAATCCCATCTATTGTAAGGAAATTATAAAAAGAATTTCCAAATTGTCTGAAAATTCTCCTGGAAAATGGGGCCAGATGAATGTAAGTCAAATGTTTAAACATTGTGACCTGGTTCTTCAGGTAGCACTGGGAAAAATTGAACTCCCACGTATTAACCCGCTTTTTGAAGCTATAGGAATCATGACTAAAATGGAAATGTATGTTTTCAATAACGGAATTCCCAGAAATATGCCTACTTTTCAAAAACTAATCGTTAATTTTGAGTGTGATTTTGATGAATCAAAGACCAATCTTCTGAAAACACTGGAGGAATTTCGGACAGCATGTAAAAATAATATTCTGCCGGACCATCACAGGCTATTCGGAAACATGACTGAAAAAGACTGGCAATTTTTAGAATATAAACATCTTGATCACCATCTAAAACAATTTAATGTATGAGTTTTTTTGATAAAATATTCGGTGGAAAGAGCGAAACTCCTGATCAAAAATCTTTCTGGAAAAAGATAGAATCTGAAGAAGATCTGTCAAAAGCGCTTGAGGAATCCCATCAGCATAAAATAGCAATTTTTAAACATTCAACAAGCTGTTTTATCAGCAGAACAGTATTGAAGAATTTTGAAAGAGAAATTGAAAATTCGGAGAAAGAGGTACAGGTTTATTATCTGGATTTATTGGCATACCGGCCTATATCCAATAAAATTGCTGAAGATTTTGGCATCAGACACGAAAGTCCGCAGTTAATCGTGATAGAAAACGGAAAAGCGGTGAATAATGCCTCACACCAAAGTATTTCATTAAGCCAGATTGTACCATGAAGAATATCAATAATTATTTAGCTAAAGTCCTGAATGTTCCGCTTCAAAGTGTTAATACCTGCAGCCTGCATTACGAGGTAAAAAAGATTCCTAGAAATCAATTTTTATTGCAGTACGGGGAAATATGCAGACATATTTTCTTTGTTGAAAAAGGACTGCTGAAAATGTATTCCATTGATAAAAACGGAAAAGAACATATCATACAGTTTGCTCCTGAAAGCTGGCTGATTTCAGACAGAAGCAGTCTTTATTTTAATGAAAAATCCAATTACTACATAGAGGCAGTTGAGGACTCTGAAGTTTTGTTTCTACATCCTGATTTTTTCAATAAACTGGTAGAGCAATTTCCAAACAGTATAGAAAGAAGTGATTTCCTTCTTCAGAAACATATCAGAAGTCTTCAGAACAGAATCAATTCTTTATTGGGTGAGACGGCTGAAGAGCGATACATGAAATTTATTAAAATGTATCCGGATTTATTGCTCAGAGTCCCGCAATGGATGATTGCTTCTTATCTGGGAATTACTCCCGAGAGCTTAAGTCGTGTGAGAAAGGAATTGGCAAGAAAAAATTTTGTTCCGGATAACAAATAATTCGGACTAGATTTTTTTTGCAAGATTTCCAACCTGTCTGAGTTTTGCCTGTGTATCTTCCGACCAGGGAAGCCCGAAGCAAAGCCTCATACAGTTTTCAAACTGCTCCTGAAAGGTAAACATCCTTCCGGGAGCAATACTAATGTTCTGCTTAATAGCCAGATCGTAAAGCTCTGTAGTGCGTATATTTTTATCAAATTCCACCCATAAAGAAAGTCCTCCTTGCGGCCGGCTGGTTTTGGTGCCTTCCGGAAATGAGTCTGCAATAGTCTGTACATAATTCTGATAATTATACTGAAGGGTTTTCCTAAGTTGCTGAAGATGTTTTTCATATTTTCCGGTTTTCAGGAAATTAGCTACAGCTTCATTGACAATCGAAATAGAAGAAGTGGAATGCAGTAACTTCAGTTTCATAATTTTATCTTTATATTTTCCGGGAGCAATCCAGCCTACACGATAGCCGGGAGCCAGTGTCTTTGAAATAGAACTACAATAAAGTACGCTTCCGTCTTTATCAAAAGATTTACAACATTTTGGACGGGAAGAACCAAAATAGAGATCTCCGTAAACATCATCCTCAATCAGCGGTATATTATTTTCAGAAAGTATTTTTACAACTTCTTTTTTATTTTCATCCGGCATACAGCTTCCCAAAGGAGAATTAAAATTGGGAATTAGCAGACACAGATCAATTTTAGGAATCAGTTTTTTTAATGCTGCAACTTCTATTCCCGTTGTGGGATGTGTAGGAAGCTCCAGAACCTTTAGCCCTAATCCGTTGGCCAGTTGTAAGATTCCGGGGTAACATGGGCTTTCAATTGCGATAACATCGCCGGGTTTTCCTAAAGCCATCAGGCAAAAAGACAGAGCATTCATTCCGCCATTGGTGGTCACCAGATCATTTTCCTTAAGATTTCCGCCCCATTGAAGAGAACGTACGGCAATCATCCTCCGAAGTTTAAGATTTCCCTGAAGCTCTTCATATTCTGTACCGCCTTCCTTCAGCTCACGAATAGCGTTTACAATTTCTTTTTTAAGTTTTGCCTGTGGGAGTAGGTCTCCGGATGGAATTCCGATGGAAAAAAAAGTAATATCTTTCCGCCCCATATTTTCGTACACTTTACTGATCAGTTCATCAGGCTCATCATTATTAGCGATCAGGGAAGGGCGACTTACCTCAGGTAAAGGAAGTTTTACAGACAGCAACTGACTTACAAAATAGCCTGATTGTGGTTTTGACTCTACTAACGATTGAGATTCGAGTTCCAGAAAAACACGTTTTGCAGTATTCATGCTTACCTGATGTTCCTGGCAGAGCATTCTTACTGAAGGAAGCTTATCTCCTGCTTTTAAAACTCCGGTTCTGATCTGGTTGGCAATACCATCTGCAATCTCTGTATATAAAAATTCTTTGCTCATATTTTTAAACTGTGCTCATGCAAATATACAAAACTGATACTGTGTTTATTTATTTTTCCTGTCTAATTTTGACTTGTTAATTAAAACTTTAAAAATGATGTCAGATACAATTTCAAAAGACCAGGCAGTAAACGGCTGGATAAACGGATTCATCGGAGTATTGCTTTTCAGTGGTTCAATGCCGGCTACAAAACTGGCTGTCATGGAAATGGATCCTATATTTGTAACGATTGCCCGTGCGGTCATTGCAGGAGTACTTGCACTTTCGGTTCTTCTTATATATAAAGAAAAAAGGCCGGCAAAAAGCCAGCTGTTTCCGTTGGCTTTAGTGGCGATCGGATGTGTCATAGGTTTTCCTTTGCTGTCTTCACTGGCGCTGCAATACCTGACTTCAGCCCATTCAATTGTTTTTCTGGGTATGCTGCCTCTTGCTACCGCTATTTTCGGAGTATTTCGTGGCGGAGAAAGACCGCATCCTGTATTTTGGTTTTTCTCGATTGTCGGAAGTCTTCTGGTAATAGGGTATGCTTTTTCACAGGGAATCTCAGCATCACCTGTTGGAGATGTTCTAATGCTTCTGGCTGTTATTTTGTGCGGGCTGGGGTATGCAGAAGGAGCTAAACTTTCAAAAACATTAGGAGGATGGCAGGTCATTTCCTGGGCACTGGTATTATCTCTGCCTGTGATGCTTCCGTTGTTTTTTATTTATTTCCCAACAAATCTGGAGGCTATAAGCTTTAAAGGATGGTTTGGATTAGGATATATTTCCTTATTCAGTATGTTCATAGGATTTATTTTCTGGTATAAAGGCCTGGCGCAGGGGGGAATTACTACGGTTGGCCAGCTTCAGCTGTTACAGCCTTTCTTTGGACTGGCATTAGCGGCGTATCTTCTTCATGAGCAGGTCAGTATAGGGATGCTAGGTATTACGGTAGGTGTTATTTTATGTGTGGCAGGAACTAAGAAGTTTGCCAAATGATTGAGAATAGGGAATGATGACCCGAGTCATAAAGAAAGAATAAATAATAGTCTAGTTTTGGGGTATCATCACAGAATAGTATACTGTTATGAAATAGATTACGTCTGGACCACAAGAAATAAGTCCATCAAAAAATAAAATACTTTTAACTTACCCATAGATTTAAAACCCGTTTCTCTTTGTGAAGAACGGGTTTTTCTGTTGACGAAACTAATTGGTTCTTATCATATTATGGGTTTTAAAAAATATCATTAATAAAACAATTTTAATGAAACAATATGAATAATAATATTATAAATAATGGATATTGATAATCTATTTAACTTTATTTAACGTTTTTACTAATGATTAAGGTTTGATATTTGCATGTCTATTAAGATCAGTTCCCAATGATATTTTTACTAAGAGATTAAGAAGAAGAAACAACACCAAAAACAACTATTATGGTTATTGACGAAAATATTTTACATTCAGCGGGAGCGGAAGTAAGAGACTACAGCCCTTCAGAAACTATTTTTTCTGAGGGAAACATGCCCAATTATTATTACCAGATCATCAGCGGAGAGGTTAAACTCAACAATTATAATGAGGAAGGAAAGGAATTTATTCAAAATATTCTATCAGAAGGACAAAGTTGTGGAGAAGCGATTCTTTTCATAGACAAACCTTATCCAATGAATGCAGAAGCCATGACGGAATGTAGTATTCTAAGGCTTCATAAATCCATTTTTTTTAATTTGTTAAGTCATTCACCCAAACTTTGTATGGAAGTAAGCAGTTTTCTGTCTCAGCGTCTTTATTACAAATTTGTAATGATGCTGAATATTTCCTCACAAAACCCATATATACGGCTAAAAGGATTGATGGATTATCTTAAGAGCTTTCAGGAAGACGATAGTCCTTATTCTTTTCTGGTTCCTTTAACGAGGCAGCAAATGGCCAGCCTTACAGGTTTGTGTGTTGAAACCGCCATAAGGACGATTAAACATATGGAAAGAGACAAGCTTCTTAAAATCGAAAACCGTAAAATTTTATATTAAATAGATATTTTTAAAGTAAGACATTACGGTTTTTCCTTAAACAACACACTGTATGAATAGGTATACATTACCAATGCAGGTAAGCGGGATAAGCTATACCCGATAAAATCAAAAAAACAAATAATGATCGTCATTTTTAATGTAATATGGGTTAACATGACTCAGATCATAAAAAAGTGATATATTCTGACGTAGATTTGAAATATAAATTTTCAATATTATTCTTCTGTCCTTAGTAAGGAAATGAAAAAAGCGTTTGGCTTTTATACTCAATTTGTAATTACCAATTCCAGTTCGTTTCTGTCTAAATATTAGTCACGGATTGTAATGGATCACTTACATATTAATATAAAAATTAAGTAATAAACACCAGAAATTTTAAAAACACAGTTCAGGAGAATATCCATAGACTTCTGAAGATGTAAAAGATGTTTTTAAAGATAAATATCCATCAGTTTTGATGAGAAACAAGAAGACTAAACTAGCTTTATAAGTCACATAGTTTATAGTATGTGGCTTATTTTTAACCTTGAAATCAAAATATATGGATTGTCAAAACATCATAAGAGTCCTGAGACACAAAGACTTTATAAAGGTTGATAATAATGGAATATGTTTCGAAAACGGTGCTACAATTTATGCAAAGGAGATCAAGAATAATATCTTTCTGTTATTTGTCATTCTGAAAGATATAGAAATTGAAAATATTCAGGCATTAATTGCCCACTTTGATTCTTTTAGCAGCATCGGATTAAAAGAGCCTGAACAGATTATGTTTTATTTGTCGATTAAGGATAAAGACGACCTCCATTATTTTGAACAATACTTAAAGGCTGCCCATAACTAATAACCTTTTAACCTATGATATTTGAAAATGAAACATTGCAGCATTCCGGGCTGAATGATAAAAATAATGCGATAGAAAACGAATCTTTATTTCCGGTGATGATCAATTCTTACGGGGTAACGGCTTTTCTGATCAAATCTTTGGAAAAGATTAAAAATAATACACCGTGTGAAGATCTTAAAAAAGTGATCAATACATGTATAGAAGAGTATATCCTCCATATCCGGGAATTTCACACTAAAAATACGGCGAATATCAACGGTTTGAATACGGAAATAATAATTGAATCGCCTTCTTTCACTTTATACGCTAAAACAGCCTATTACAAAGTATTGAAAGAAGAAGAATATATGAACAGGTTGCTTGAGATTCTGGAGAACAATAAGAGAAAAATAGCTCTGTAAGCCTTACGTCTAATTGTTTATTATCATTAATATGACCTTCACACCAAACACCTTAATATTAATAAAAGCTGCTGTTTTTTAATTATTCAGCAGCTTTTTAACCTTGTCATTTTTAATACCAATTATCTAAAATATTATCTTATGGAATTTCAAAAGAATCTTCTCGAATATATAAGCCAGTCTCTAATGACCATTGATGAAACAATCTCAATAGCAGAAAGTGTTACTTCAGGATGTTTACAACTGGCTTTTTCACAGATGCCCGATGCGTCATTATTTTATAAAGGAGGAATGACAACCTATACATTACCTGAAAAAGTAAAATTATTAAAGGTTGATCGACTGGAAGCAGAAGAATGTGACTGTGTTTCAGAAAATATTGCGGAAACAATGGCACTTAATATAGCCAGACTTTATGAATCGGACTGGTCTATTGCTACCACTGGCTATTGTACGCCCATCCAGAATTCCGGATATAAAATTTTTGCGTATTTTTCCTTTTCTTATAAAGGTGAAATTATCCTTACAAAAAAACTGGAACTTCATCCTAAAACCCAGGCTCTGAATGCCCAGCTCTATTATACGGAATTTATTCTGGGATGTTTCAAAAGTGAAATTAACAGACTTTTAATTCTGCAGTAAAAAAATTTCAGTGGTAATTAAAATATGGTCACATGGGAAAATTAGATCATAAATCTGTTTTAATTACCGGAGCAGATAGCGGAATAGGCAGAGCTGTAGCTTTTCTTTTTGCATTGGAGGGAGCAGATGTGGCCATTATTTATCATTCCGGTAATCAGGATGCTGAAAGCATTCAAAAAGATATTGAAAATCTGGGCCGGAAATGTATCATTTTTCAGGGTGATATTAATGACTATGAATTTTGTGAAGAAACTACGCAAAAAGTCATTTCCCAATTCAAAAAAATTGATATTCTGATTAATAATGCGGGAGTTCAGTTTCCTGCGGAAAGTATGGAGGAACTTAAAGAAAATAATATCGGACAAACTTTTGATTCCAATATTGTCGGAATGATTTTATTGACAAAAGTAGTCTTTCCCTATTTGAAAGAAGGAAGCTGTGTGATTAATACAACATCTGTTTCTGCTTATCAGGGGCATCCTGAGTTACTGGATTATTCAGCGACGAGGGGTGCTATTGTTTCTTTTACGCGTTCTCTTGCATTACAGGCAAAACCAAAGGGAATTCGTGTCAATGCAGTAGCTCTGGGGCCTGTAGCAATACCTCTTACCCAAGAAACTTCTGACGATAAAAAAGAAGATTCCGCTAAACCGGCTCTCGAAAGAAGTGCCGGTCCTGAAGAAATTGCTTTTAGTTTTTTGTTTTTGGCGGGTAACGAAGCATCACAGATGACGGGACAGGTATTGCTCCCCAACGGAGGATTGATTATAAACGGTTAATTTCCATTATCAGAAGCGGTGAACAATTACTTTATAACTCCTTTATATTTACCATTTTCAGGTTTTGTTTTCATGACGGTAAAATAGGATGAGGTGAAAGCAGAAAGACTCTGGTAGCCTACTTTATAAGCTATCTGACTTAAGGTGTACTGTCGGGTGTCAATCAGCTCAATACTTTTTAAAATTCTTGTCAGTTGAAGATACTTTTGTAACGTAATTCCTGTTTCATTTTTAAAGATTCTTTGCAGGCTTCTTACAGACATTTGGGCTTTTTCAGCTAAGGAATCAATATCAAGATTGTATCTGAAATTTGAATTTATCTCATGGCAGACAGGAATCAGTCTCTTGTCTGCAGGGACAGGAATTTCCAGTCCGTTGCTTTCCTTACAGAAGTTGGGGAGGCTTTTCAGAATCGCCTTAAAGAAGATATCCTGCTCTTCATTTTCTTCCAGTGACTGGTTCCATTTTGAAGCATACAACAACATCTCTTTAAGAACTGCCGGCACTGTAAATACATGAACATTCTGATAGAATTCATCTTCAAAAACAGATTTAAATAAAAATACCATCAGGTTTACCGTTTTTGCTTCCGAAGTAATTTTGTGAGCTTTTCCGGAAGGAACCCATATTACATGATGTTGGGGAACAAGATATATTTTCTGATCAATGTGAAAGTATTGGTAGCCTTCTTCTACGAAAGTAAGTTGTGAACGATGATGGATGTGTTCATATTTATCATGTTTCCAGTCTTTTTCACACCACACATAAGCTTCTTTTTCGATGGTGTCTACAAACTGGCTTTCCGTTTTTTCGATCAGTCCGCATTTCATATTGTCGTTTTGTATATATTTTTTGGCAAATTTAATAAAAACGACAATATTAATTTTGCAATATCAATAGAATGGGTCAATTCATTCATTGTATTAAAAAATATAACTTATATCTTATTCAACATGAAAAAACTGTCTTTTTTCTTTATTCTGATTTTATTATTAAAAAGCATCACAATTATGGCACAAGATAAAGCAAAAATACTGGTTCTTATCCACTCTGATAACGGAGGAACCTATGAACTGGCTAAAGAAATAGCCAAAGGAATTGAAAGTGAACACCATGCTGTTTCTTATATTAAATTAGTAAAAGCTTCTCAAAATCCAATATTGAAATCTCTTCCTGTTGCCACTGTAGATGAGCTGACATCCTATGACGGAATCGCTTTCGGATCTCCCGTTTATTTTGGGAATATCAGCACAGGAATGAGTGAGTTTTTATCTAAAACGGTTACATTATGGACGAATCATTCGCTGGAAGGTGTTCCGGCAACCGTTTTTATGTCAGCAGGAAGTGGTGCGGGAAAAGAACTCGCTCTTCAGGCGTTCTGGAACAGCCTTGCGGTACACGGAATGGTTTTGGTAGCTAACGGAATCCGCGGAACTGAAGAACTGAATAAAGCTATTCCACAGGGAAATACCGTTTTAGGAATTACAAGTATGGCTTCTTTAAAAGATGTTGAAAGACCCACAAAAGGAGAGCGGTCATTAGCAGAAATTCAGGGCAAGAACTTTGCGAAAATAGCTTTGGCATTAAGGGGAACTCATGTGAAAAAAGGGGTAATTGCTGTTGAGAATCATGAAAATTTTAATGAAGTTTTAAAACAGAAGAATATTGTTCTGCCTCAGGTACCAAAACCGGCAGGAAATTATCAGCCTTTTGTACGTTCAGGAAATCTGGTATTTATTAATCAGGTTGCGCTGAGAGACGGAAAAATCGTTAATCCCGGAAAATTGGGCGTTGAAGTAAGTGAACAACAGGTCAAGGAAGCAACTAAAGTTACCATGCTTAATGTATTATCTGTTTTGAAAGAAGCAGTTGGCGGAGATTTAGGCAGAGTAAAACAATGTGTTCAGCTTACCGGAATTTTCAATACAAAAGAAGATTATACCAGGCATGCAGATTTAATGAATGTCGCCTCAGATCTGACGGTTGAAGTATTTGGAGATAAAGGAAAACATGCAAGAGCTACATTGGGTGCTTCGTCTATTCCGGTAGGTTCTTCCGTAGAGATTCAGGCAGTCTTTGAAGTAGAGTAGTTTTGAGAATTTCTCCATTTTGTTATTCAATTGAGGGATCCGTTACAGAAACTATTATGATTTAAAAATCAAAGCCTTACATTTTATTAGATGTGAGGCTTTAAAGTTAAATTAATTCTATATTTCATTAATATAGATGCGTTTTTTTTATTGTGTTAATATGAGAAGAAGAGCCTGCTTTCCATACAAAGGCTCTATCAATAGAGTCTGAATAAGATTAAATAAAAAAATATTACCCGGATTATACACATCGCGTAAAATCCGGGTAATAAATTACTACTATATGATTGGGATCAGTTGGTACTGTCCCGAGTTGAAAACTCAGAAAGAACCTCTGCAATAACAGGAATGCTTTGTTCCAGCTGTTCTTCTGTAAGTGCTCCATAACTCAATCTGAATCCATTGACATGATTTTGACTATACTGCCCCGGATGAATAATTTTAATATTCTTATCCAGTAACAGGCTGGTTATTCTGTCCCAGTCCGGTTGTATTTTGGGGACAATCCAAAACGCCAGCCCGCCTTCCGGTAATGTAAAATCAGCAAGTGTTTTCATATACTTATTCAAAAGAATGTAGACAAAATCTCTTTTATTTTTATAGTGAACAGTCGCTTTTTTAATATGTTTTTTTACAGTTCCCTCTCTGATCAGCTGAAGAACAGCCTGTTCCATAATGACATCACCGTGTACATCAATCATTTTTCTCAGTTTTCCTATTTTTTCAAGTAAATCCTGATTTTTGGTTGCCAGATAGCCAATCCTTAGCGCTGGTGCAACAACTTTACTGAATGTTCCTATATAGACATAATGGTGAAGCTCCTGAAAACTTGATAAAGGAAGAATAGGGCGGTATCCGAAGTGAAATTCATTGTCATAATCATCTTCAATAATGGTTATTTTGTACTGATTGGAAAGTTGAATCAGCTTTAATCTTCTTGATAAACTTAAAGTAACCGTAGTAGGATACTGTCTGTGTGGGGTGATATATATCGCTTTTATGTCTTTATGCCGGATTAAAAGTTTTTCCACCTCGTCTGTATTTATCCCTTCATCATCTACCTGAACAGGTAAAAGCTGTGCTCCCGCATATTCAAATGCCTGCCATGCCGGTTGGTATCCGGGATCTTCTACAATGATACGGTCACCGGAAGTTAGCAGAACCTGAGCCGTCAGAAACATTCCCATCTGGCTTCCTCTTGTGACGGAGATCTCATAATCATGAATATGCATACCACGTTGATGATTCAGCATTTGGGCCAATGTTTTCCGGAACTCGATATCACCATGCTCATTTCCGTATCCCATCATTTGCCATTTTGCCTTTATGCCGAATATCTGTCTGTATGCACGGGCAAGTTCCGTAACAGGAGCTATCTTGCTATCCGGATGTCCATCATCAAAATTAATGATCATTCCATTTGGCAGGATAGAGTTGTTCCGGGTGTGAAATGCTTTGTCTGCTCTTTTCTGCTGTAAAGAAGGAATTTTATCCGATACAAAAATTCCTTTTCGCTCTTTTGAAATAACCCATTCTTCATTGATCAGCACCTGATAAGCTTCTACAACCGTATTCCTGTTAACCTTTAACGTTGCCGCCAGATTTCGGCTGCCCGGCAATGCATCTCCGCCAGTAAGTCTTCCGGAACGGATATCCGCAATGATTGTGTCGGCAATCTGGAGATACACTGCCTGATCAAGATGTTTATCTATTTCAAATTCTAATTTCCAAGGTCTTAACATCTGGACTATCTATTTATGTGAAAACTGACTCATTTGAACAGGCCAAATATAAAATAATTTTGTCATGCAATAAAGCACAAAACTTTTTAAATTTTAAAATCATGGACAAAAAACAATTCAGTTCAAAAGACTTTCATGAAACCTTTGCAAGGCCTAAGTATGTTAAACCAAGCCATTTAATTCATAAAAATGTAGAACATGCAGGAGAGCATAATCAGTTTTCAACGGAGAGAAAGCACCCTGTCTTTTTTGTTGATCTACCCAGTAAAAACGTTAGTATGACTATTGGCGGACTGCTTCCGGGGCAACAAACCAACAGACACAGACATACTTATGAGACCGTAGTATTTGTCATTGAAGGAAAAGGATGGACAGAAGTGGAAGACGAGAAAATTCACTGGGAAGCCGGAGATGCTGTTTATATACCTTCCTGGGCGTGGCACAGACACCAAAATCTAAGCGATACGGAGTCTGCTAAATATATCGCCTGTGAGAATGCTCCGCAATTGCAGAATCTGGGCGTTGCTTTAAGAGAAGAAGAAGGAAGAGACCTGTAATCATTCACCTTAAAAAATAAAAATGAAAAATGTACCCTTCAAAGGAATAATTGCTTATCCTATAACTCCTTTTGATGAAAATGAAAGAATAAATCTTCCTCTTTTCAGACATCTGGTTGAAAGGCTTATCCAATCAGGAAGTCATGGAATTGCTCCGCTGGGAAGTACCGGAGTGATGCCCTATCTGTCTGATGACGAAAAGGAATCCATTACCGAAGCAACCATACAACAGGTCAACGGAAGAATTCCAACCCTGGTGGGAGTTTCTAATCTTACGACAGAAAAAACGATTTACCACGCTCAGTTTGCAGAAAAAGCAGGGGCTGATGCGGTAATGATCATTCCTATGAGTTACTGGAAACTTACAGACGATGAAATTGTAGCGCATTATGATGCGGTTGCCCGTAAAATTTCTATTCCCATTATGGCTTATAACAATCCGGCAACAAGTGGAGTCGATATGTCACCTTCACTTTTAAAAAGACTTCTGGAAATCCCCAATATAACTATGATTAAGGAAAGTTCGGGGGATATTCAGAGAATGCATTATCTGAGAAGAGAGCTGGGGGAAGAAGTGGCTTTTTATAACGGATCAAATCCATTGGCATTAGCTGCGTTCACAGCAGGTGCCAGAGGCTGGTGTACAGCTGCTCCGAATCTTATTCCTGAGCTCAATATCAACCTCTACCAGTCTGTTGAAGAAGGAAATCTTACAAAAGCAAAAGATATATTCTATCAGCAATTTGATCTTCTAAAGTTTATTGTGAATAAAGGCTTACCAAGAGCGGTGAAAGCAGGTCTTCATATTCTTGGCGAAAACGGAGGGAGTTTGAAAAGTCCCTTAAAGCCTTTAACAGAAAAAGAAACCGAGGAATTAAAGAATATTATTAAAAACCTTACTCATTAAGAATCTTATGAAAAAATCTGTTTTTTATCACGCAGGATGTCCTGTCTGTATCAGTGCAGAACACGACATTATAGACCTTATAGGATTTGAAAATATAGAAATAATTCATTTGGGAAATGACAAAAATAAGATGGCAGAAGCTGAAAAGGCTGGTGTAAAATCTGTGCCGGCTTTAGTAACCCCTCATGGAAATGTTCTTCATATTAATTTTGGAGCATCAATAGAAGAGATTAAAAAATAACGGCATCCATCCTGGATAAAACGGCTCAAGAAATTGAGCCGTTTGTTATTGAAAAATCTATATATCAAACGTTTTATCTCAGGCACACCCTTTAAATGGTTGCATTGCCTTCAATGCCGTCTGAATTATTAGTTTTATGTCCTGTAATTGCTGAAGTTACAAAATTAAACAGGCTCACCAGTTTTCCGGCTTTGGTATCCCAATAATATGTTTCCTCAGGTTCTACACGAATGATGGTAATATCGGGATCGTCTTTTCCGTCAAACCATGCGTTGGCTAATGGTGACCATTTTTCATCAATGGTTGCTTTATCTTTATAAACAGATGCCTGTCCGTAAACAGAAAGATATTGAGCATCACCATTATTCATGAAAAATAATTGTACCCGCCGGTCTTCTTTGATTTCAAAATTTTTATTGCTGGTTCCGCTGCTGATAAACCATAAGTTTCCGCTGTTGTCTGTTTCCTGTAGTGACATAGGCCGTGAATTGACAGGAAGCGTTTCCAGATCTGTGCAAAACATACATATTTTTGCTTTTTCCGACAGTTCCTTGATCTTTTTAATCGCCTCGAGGTGGGTAAGATTTTGTGTTGACATAATATAATATTTTAAGTGACTGGCTGATGAATAAAAGGAATCTCCTTTTGCAAAACAGCTCTATCGATAGAGCTTTAATATGGGTTGAAATATTCAAATACCTGACCAAAAGACTTAAAAATGTGGTATATGGCGATTAATTTCTAATAATCTTTTTTAAAAAGAACAAAGTCTTGTTTACTTCTTATTACCTTAATAAAACAATAAAAGACACGAACATACAAATGATTATTCATGAATTTTTTGCGTACATTTGAATATGCAGTTTGAACCTCCCGGACATCTGAAGCCTTTTATCAGGCACTATATCTTTTTGGAAAACTCTGAAAAGAATACTAAGGATGTAAGGTTATTTACCGATGGCAGTACCGGACTAATCTTATCGGGGGATATGAAGCTGTATTCCCGTATTTCCGATACCCGAATGCCTCTTTCATTTTTTTACGGAGCTTTAAGCAGCTATAAAGATTTTTATTCCCAAGGTGAATTTTTTTTAATAGCGGTCATATTTCAGCCTTATTTTCTGAATATTCTTTTAAAGGCCTCTGCCCGAGAATCCCGGGATCAGATTATTTCAGTAGAAGATGTTTTTCAATATCAGCTGCTTCCTTTTCAGGAAAGCCTTTTCAATAAAATCTCTCCCATATCTGTTATTAACGAACTCAATATTTTTTTTAGTGATTTTTTACATAAAAAAACGGATTCAGACTATAAGCTGATCATTGCAGTACAACAGTATATACTTACAAATAATGGCCGTATTTCTTCAAAAGAACTGGAAAAATTCAGCGGATATTCTGAACGGCAGCTGGAGCGAAAGTTTGAAAACAACATGGGACTATCTCCTAAAAAGTACAGCAATATCATTCGGCTTCATTATTTCCTGAGCCTTATCAATAAAGCTGCGGGAGATCAAAATATGACCGGTCTTTCTTATCATGCAGGGTATGCGGACCAATCACATCTTATCAGAGAATTTAAAAATAATGTAGGGCTGACTCCGAAACAATATTTAAAAACAGAAAATAAAATGGCGGTTAATTTTATCGAGTTGTAAGCATGATGTCGGTTTTATACAATTTTTCAGTGATGTGATCATGTAGTTTTGCTGAAAAAAAACAATGAATATTAAAATTTCAACTGCACAATTCGAAAACAAAAGCGGAAACAAAGAATACAATCTTTCCGTGATAGAAAAATTAGCCGGTCAGGCTGCTTCTCAAGGCTCTCATGTGATTGCTTTCCATGAATGTTCCATTACCGGATATACTTTTGCCCGAAACCTTTCGCGGGAACAGCTTCTTGATATTGCAGAACCCATTCCGGATGGAGAAAGTATTAAGCGATTGCAACAGATTGCTAAACAATACGATATTACCATATTGGCAGGGCTTTTTGAGAAAGATGAGAACAATCGTCTTTTCAAAGCTTATGTCTGTGTGGATAAAACAGGGCTGAAGGCCAAATACAGAAAACTTCATCCCTTTATCAACCCGAACCTTACCCCAGGTAATGAATATTGTGTATTTGAGATTCATGGATGGAAATGTGGTATTCTAATTTGCTATGACAATAATATCGTTGAAAATGTCCGGGCAACTAAACTTCTGGGGGCCGATATTATTTTTATGCCTCATGTAACGATGTGTACTCCTTCTACCAGACCCGGTGCCGGTTTTGTTGATCCTAAACTATGGGAAAACAGAGAAAAGGATCCTATTTCTTTACGCTTAGAATTTAACGGAATGAAGGGCAGAGACTGGCTGATGAAATGGCTTCCTGCAAGAGCTTATGATAACGGTGTGTATGTTGTTTTTTCAAACCCTGTTGGGATGGACGATGACCAGTTAAAAAACGGATGTTCTATGATCGTTGATCCTTTTGGGGATATTGTTGCAGAATGCCGTTCATTCAATGATAGTTTTGAATCGGCGGTTATAATCCCGGAAAAACTGGTTCAGGCTGGAGGTTATCGATATATAAAAGCCCGAAGACCGGACTTGTATAAAGATATTCTTGGAAGGGAACATTCTGCTGAACAGAAAGTTGTATGGATGCATGATCAACCCGACAAATAATTTTTGTTGAAGTGTTGAAAAGCAACAAAGACGGGAAAGATTCAAAGCTTTTCAGTAAACATAATCCTTTATTTTTGCCACGAATGCACGGATAAAATAAAGCGTGTATTCTTGGCATTTTGTATTTTCTTTGAATCCTGAAGTACTTTATACAATTTGAGTGCGTTATTTGTTTATTATTATTCTGATAGTTTTACATAATTTAAATAATTTTTATAATACATTTTTTCGTCGGAAATTTGTCTTGTCAATATCAACAAAATTACAAGACAATGAATTTTCAAAAAGAAATACAAATCAATACCGCTGCACAGAGCGTTAAAAGCAAAGGTCTTCCTGCGGCATTATGGGCACTGACAATAAGTGCTTTCGGAATTGGGACTACAGAATTTGTGATTGTAGGTCTCCTGCCAACAGTGGCTTCAGATCTGGGGATTACGATTCCTTCAGCAGGTTTACTGGTAAGTCTTTACGCTATAGGTGTTGCGATTGGAGCCCCGATATTAACGGCATTAACCGGAAAGGTTCCCCGTAAAATGCTTTTAGTTTTCATTATGCTGTTATTTGTTATCGGAAATGGATTAGCTTCTATCGCACCCGGTTTTATCACCCTTGTTCTGGCCAGAATTCTAACAGGGTTTGCTCATGGAGTCTATTTTTCTATTGGTTCCACGATCGCAGCATCACTGGTTCCGGAAGAGAAAAGAGCAACAGCCATTTCTATCATGTTTGCAGGGCTTACGCTGGCTATTGTTACTGGAGTTCCGTTAGGAACTTTTATAGGACAGCATTTTGGATGGCGGGCTACCTTTATAGGAGTGTCAATTCTTGGGATTGTCGGATTAATAGCGAGTATGTTATTGGTTCCTAATAATCTGAAAAACGGAAAAACGACATCGCTGAAAAGCCAGTTTAAGGTATTGGGAAACAAACGTTTAATCTTTGCTTTTTTGATGACTGCAATGGGATATGGCGGAACATTTGTTGTTTTTACTTATCTGTCACCTATTTTACAGAAAATCACAGGATTTCAGGAATCTACGGTAACTTTTATTCTCCTTATTTATGGAATTGCTATTGCGCTGGGAAATCTGATTGGCGGGAAAGTTGCGAATAAAAATCCTTTAAAAGCTCTTCTATGGATGTTTGCTGCGCAAGGCTTAGTTTTATTAGTCTTTTATTTTACGGTAAGCAGTCCGGTGCTAAGTATCATTACGCTTTTCTTTTTAGGGGCACTTTCTTTTGCTACCGTTCCGGGGCTTCAGCTTCTGGTCGTACAAATTGCGGAAAAAGAACTTCCGGGAACAGAAGATGTAGCATCGGGAATTAATATTGCCGCTTTTAATATCGGGATTGCCATCGGATCTTATGCCGGAGGAATGATTGTAACATCATCCCTGGGATTGGGAAGTACCCCGTGGATTGGGGCTTTATTCCTGGTCATTACGGTGTTGATTACGATCTATAGTATTCGTTTAAGTAAAAAAACAAACTAAGTACAACTTATCCGAAAATCAAAATTGGATCTGTAAAAATTCCCTTCTCTTGTGGGGGTGGCAAAAATTCAAAGAATTGTTGACGGAGTGGTCATTACTGCCCGGTAATTATATTTCCAAACAAAAATATTGTAAAGCCAAAATCTTAGTTTTAAGTAAATATATGAAGTAAGGATACTGAGGGATAGGTTTTAATAGTAAGGGCAGATCGATGGTCTGCCCTTATTTATTTAATATAAATGCAAAGTTTTAATATATAATTTCTTATTTCCAGAAAACAAAGAGGTTAATCAACATTGTTGATCCGAGGAAGCGTATGGCTTATCAAAGCGGGCTTATCTGCCTTTTTTGCACTATAGATATTCTTTAATCTCTGCGTTTAAAAATAAAATATACATTTCCTGATGAATACTTGCCTGAAGTTGTTTAAACGTCTGAACGAAATAAGGATTAAAAAAATATTTAAATCTCATAAATCTCCGAATCCGTAAATACAAAAAACGTACTTTTCTCAGGAAGGTTTTTAGTATCAAGGCCTGTAAATTCACTAAAAGCAGGGAGTAGTAATTGATAAGGACTAAGAACAAAACAGGGAAGTCTGATACTTTTCACGGCGGAATGTAAAATAATCCCCGGGTGAATATGTCCGGTAATCTGAAATCCGGGTTTTGTTTTTTCAAAATCATGGATAAAAGTAAAGCTGCGAACTTCCAATGAAGGCGCTTTAAAGTTTAAACACAATTTTTTTTCTAAAGATTCTGACAATCGGTCATGATTTCCCTCAATAAGATAAAACTGAATCTCAGGATACTGATTCCTCCACCTGCAAAACTCATCAACATCCGAATTATCTCCTGCATGGAGCAGATCACCCACCACAATAAATTTATCCGGCTGAAAATATTCAATTAAAGCAGATAAACGCTCCATATCACTCTTCATAATATGATTGGCCAGAGCAATTCCGTTTTTACGGAAATGGGCAGTTTTTCCAATATGAAGATCAGAGAGAATCAGCGCTTTTTCTTTTTCCCAGAATGCAGCACGCTGATTGGTTAAAGTAAAAGTCTCATTTTGAATGGAAATAGTTTTGGTGGCTATAAACACGATGACGAATTATGAATTTAAAGGTTAAAGGTGGGTGTTTACAATATGTTTTATGTAGTCCTATATAATGCCCTTGTTTTTATTTTTTCCTGCTCTCTTTCGATGAGTAAAGCGGCAATTACCCTGCCGGAAGACTGGTTCTTATTGTTTGCCAAAGCTTTGCGAACTTTCTCTTCCGGCACATCAATTCTATATAAAATGCTTAGGAGTTTATTAAAATCTGTTTGGATGATATGTTCCAGATATTCAGATATGACAGAAAATAATTTTTCTTCTGTATCATTCTGTTCTACAGGAATATCTAGTTTGTCAACAATAAGTAATAGCGGTTGATTAGTTTCCATTTTAAAGCCTCTTAAATTGTCTTTCATAAGTATAAATCAAGGGATCTCCGGTGGCTATTTCTTTTTGAAGAATTTCTTCAGGAGAAAGATGTTCGAGATACATTACCAGTGCCCGGAGGCTGTTGCCGTGAGCAACGATTAATATATTCTCACCATCCTTCAATAAAGGATTTATCTTTTCTTCAAAATAAGGAATCACTCTGTCATAAGTATCTTTAAGACTTTCTCCTCCGGGAGGAGCCACATCATAAGACCTGCGCCATATATGGACCTGTTCGTCCCCGTATTGTTTGGCGGTTTCAGCTTTATTTAATCCTTCCAGATCACCGTAAGAGCGTTCATTCAATGCTTTATCTTTAATAACCGGAATATTGGGTTCTCCGATTTGTTCCAGGATAATATCCAGGGTGTGTTGTGCTCTGATAAGAGTAGACGTAAAAGCAATATCGATTTGTTCACCCCGTAAAGAAATCCCTGCATTTCGGGCTTCTTCTCGCCCAAGATCTGTTAAATCAATATCTTTCCAACCGGTAAATCTGTTTTCAAGATTCCATTGTGATTGTCCGTGACGGACCAGGAATAGTTTTGTCATATTCTGTTTATTTGTGTTTAGCTTCCGCAAGAGATGCATTCTTCAGGATGATCCAGGGAACAGGAAATATCTTCATAATTTTGCTGTCCACTTTCTGTTTTTTCTACCGTAAATTGAATAGCATCTGCAGCAGCTTTAGTACGAAGATAGTACATTCCTGTCTTTAATCCGCTTTTCCACGCATGAAAATGCATCGAAGTGAGCTTAGCCATATTCGGTTGGGCCATAAATAAATTAAGAGATTGTGACTGACAGATAAAAGCACCACGATCAGCGGCCATATCAATAATTGTTTTTTGTCTGATCTCCCAAACGGTTTTATACAGTTCTTTCAAGGGAGCCGGAATTTGGGCAATGTTCTGTACAGATCCGTTTTCTGCAATGAGCTTATTTTTCATGGTATTATTCCAGAGGCCTAAATCCGTTAGATCTTTGAGTAAAAATTTGTTCACCACTACAAATTCTCCGGATAATACCCGTCTGTTGTAAACATTGCTCGTGTAAGGTTCAAAGCACTCATTATTGCCTAAAATCTGCGAAGTAGAAGCTGTGGGCATGGGTGCAACCAAAAGAGAGTTCCGGACACCATATTGCATGACTTGTTGACGGAGTATTTCCCAGTTCCAACGATCAGAAGGGATTACGTTCCATAAATCAAATTGAAATCGGCCTTCGGACAGCGGGGAACCCTGAAAGCTTTCATATGTTCCGTATTCTTTTGCTAATTGCATGGACGCTTCCATAGCGGCAAAATAAACCGTTTCAAAAATATCCTTGTTAAGCTGTCTGGCTTCCTCACTTTCGAAAGGTAATCTCAATTGCAGGAAAACATCTGCCAAACCCTGTACACCCAAACCGATAGGTCTGTGTTTGAGGTTAGATACTTTTGTTTCAGGAACAGGATAGTAGTTAGTGTCAATTACTTTATTAAGGTTTCGGGTGACAATCTGAGTGACTTCATAGAGCTTTTGAAAATCAAAGCCGTTCTCATTCACATATCTTGGTAAAGCTAAAGAAGCAAGATTACAAACGGCTACTTCTTCAGCGCTGGTATATTCCATGATTTCAGTACAAAGATTAGAGCTTCGGATTGTTCCTAAATTTTTCTGATTAGATTTTTCGTTGGCAGCATCTTTATAACACATAAAAGGAGTGCCTGTTTCAATTTGTGCTTCCAGAATCGCGTTCCATAATTCGCGGGCTTTTATTTGTTTTTGAAATTTACCCTCTTGTTCATAATGAAGATATAATGTATTAAAATTATTTCCGTACGTTTCAAATAACCCGGGTGCTTCATTGGGATCAAATAGTGACCATATTGTATTTTCTTCTACGCGCTTCATGAATAAATCGGGAATCCATAATGCAGGAAATAAATCTCTGGCCCGCATTTCTTCCTTACCGTGATTTTTACGGATATCCAGAAAATCAAAAATATCAGCATGCCATGGTTCCAGATAAATGGCAATAGCTCCTTTCCGCTTTCCACCACCCTGATCTACGTATCGGGCCGTATCGTTATACACCCGGAGCATCGGTAAAATTCCGTTAGAAATCCCGCCTGTTCCTTTGATGTAACTTCCTGTTGATCTTACATTATGAATGCTTAATCCGATTCCTCCGGCGGCTTGAGAAATAAGAGCACATCTTTTAAGGGTATCAAATATTCCGCTGATGCTGTCTTCAGTCATGCTTAATAAAAAGCAGGAGGACATCTGTGGCTTGGGAGTTCCGGCATTAAAAAGGGTAGGTGTAGCATGAATAAACCATTTTTCACTCATAAGGTTATAGGTTTCAATAGCTGCTTTGATGTCTTCTTTATGGATACCGAGGGCTACTCTCATAAAAAGGTGTTGAGGACGTTCTGTAACTTTTCCCTGAGTACGAATCAAATAGGATCGTTCAAGCGTTTTAAATCCGAAATAATCAAAATTATAATCCCGGTCATAAATAATACTGCTATCGATTTGATCGGTATTTTTAAGAATAATGTCTAAAATTTCACCGGATATCAACGGAGCATGTTCTCCGGTAGCCGGATCAATATAATCATGCAGTAATATTGCCGTTTTGGAAAAAGATTTTAAAGTATTTTTATGAAGGTTACTTACAGCAATTCTGGCAGCGAGTACTGCAAAATCCGGATGGATAGTCGTACAGGCTGCTGCCGTTTCAGCGGCAAGATTATCCAGTTCTGTGGTGGTCACCTGATCATAAATTCCCTGAATGACCTTTTTGGTAATTTCTATGACGTCATTTTCGGTAACAGCCAGTCCATAAATCAGTTTATGAATACGAGCGGTAATTTTATCAAAATGTACGGCTTCTTTTTTTCCGTTTCTTTTTATTACATGCATAATTATAATGGTGATAAGTTGATGGTAATTTTTTTAAAAGTCTTCATCTAAAGAAAACTTATTGTTTTCTTTGGAATGTTGTGCTACTCCTGTCTTTTGATATTCTCCGACACGACGCTCAAAGAAATTGGTTTTTCCCTGTAAGGATATTAATTCCATAAAATCGAAGGGATTGGAAGCATTCCATATTTTGGAATACCCTAAAGCAAGCAAAAGGCGGTCTGCAACAAATTCAATATATTGGCACATGAGATCTGCATTCATGCCGATAAGCCTTACCGGAAGAGCATCTGTGACAAATTCTTTTTCTATGGTCACTGCATCTGCAATGATTTTCCTGACAATTTTTTCCTGCAATCTGTTTTCAAGATGTTGAGTATACAAAAGGCAGGCAAAATCAGCATGAAGACCTTCATCACGGCTTATCAGTTCATTGGAGAAAGCAAGCCCCGGCATCAGTCCCCGTTTTTTTAACCAGAAAATAGAGCAGAAGCTGCCGGAAAAAAATATACCTTCTACAGCTGCAAACGCAATCAGACGTTCTGCATAGCTTTCACTGTCCATCCATCTTAAAGCCCATTCTGCTTTTTTCTGAACACATGGAATGGTTTCAATCGCTCTCAGTAAATGATCTTTTTCTTTAGCGTCTTTAATGTAAGTATCAATCAACAGAGAGTACATTTCGGAATGAATGTTTTCTATCATAATTTGAAAACCGTAAAAACACCGGGCTTCCGGATATTGCACTTCCTGAATAAAGTTAACGGATAGATTTTCATTAACGATACCATCACTGGCTGCAAAAAAAGCGAGAATATGAGCAATAAAATAACGTTCATCCTTACTCAGTTTATTCTGCCAGTCGTGCATATCCGGTGAGAGATCCACTTCTTCTGTTGTCCAGAAACTGGCTTCAGCTTTCTTATAAAATTCCCATATATCATGATGTCTGATAGGGAATATGACAAATCTGTCTTTATTTTCCTGTAGTATAGGTTCAGTCATGAATGCATTTGTTTTTAATAAAATGGTATAATAAGCGGACGCAAACCGCTGTGGCACCAGTTTGCTGATAACCTCTTGTTTCTTTTATAAAGGCCGCTCCCGCAATATCCAGATGGATCCATGGATAATGGGTGAAGTGTTCCAGAAATTTAGCTGCTGTGCTTGCTCCTCCAACAGGGCCTGCTACATTTTTTAAATCGGCAATGTCGGATTGGAGCATATCTCCGTATTCTTTCCAAAAGGGAAGCTGAAACAGACGTTCATATACATACTCTCCGGATTGTGTCAGTTTGTTCATTGATGACGGATCATTTCCTGTCATTGCAATTCCCAAAGAACCGGTGATTGCTGCTGATGCTCCGGTAAGGGTTGCAATATCGATAACCAGCTCAGGATCAAAATTAGTTGCATAAGTAAGAGCATCAGCTAATACTAAACGTCCCTCTGCATCAGTATTCTGTACTTCAACGGTTGTGCCGTCCATCATCGTAATAATATCATCTACCACCAATGCATCGGGAGCGATTTTATTATCTGTGGCAGGGACTAAACCTATGACATAATAAGGAAGTTTATTGGCACTGATAGCACATATGGTCCCTAATACGGCAGCGCCTCCGGCCATATCATCTTTCATCCCTGACATTGTTCCGCCTACTTTCAGGGAATATCCTCCTGTATCAAACATTACCCCTTTTCCTATCAGAATCATTGGTTTTTTATTGACTGCATTATCCGGCTGATGCCTGAATATATTGAATGTTGGTGGTATTTCAGAACCTCTGTTTACGGCCAGTAAGCCACCCATTTTCAGATCTTCTATTTTCTTTTTATGGAATACTTCTGCCTCAAATCCAAATTCTTCTGAAAGGAGGCCCGCTGTTTCAGTAAATACTAAAGCATCCATATAATTGAGAGGTTCATTCACCAGGTTTTTAGTAATGCTCACAGCATCTACAAGTGAAATCAGTTCGTTGTATTTTTCTTCAGGAATATCATTACTATTAATATGGATGGATATCTTATTCGTTTCAGCCTTTGTTTTATGTTTATGAAAACAATAGCTGCTTAAGAACATTCCTTCCAGAAAAGCCAATCGGTGTTCTTCAGATAAGAGATTGAGTCCTTCTATATTAGCGCCTGAAACCTGTTTCTGTTGCAAAGCTTTATAAACTAAAGCCCCTGTATTCCGTAAGCATTCCGCTTCATGTTCCGGAATTATTGCTAAAAAGCGGTATTGATGGTCTGCTATGGTAAAAACTTCAGCTTTATTTTTCAAAAAAGCATGGTTGACAGGTTTTTCCAAAGCTTTTGGAAATGCCGATTGTTCAAATTGCCCTTTTTGAGTAATAAGAATAATTGGGACAATAATTTCCTGTATTTCAGTTGGGCTTTTGTAAAGTATAGGTTGTATATTGAGGTAATTATCCAAGATTTTCTTCTTTTAATTTGGCGGTTAAAGTTCGTTCTCCTGTAGTCCAGCCACATGCTGTAAGTTCTTCTGTCTGCAAGGCATCTAAAACGCGTAAGACTTCCTGTACATTTCTTCCGATATTCATAGGGTAAAGGCTTAACCATTGAATACAGCCTTTAGGATCTATAATAAAAGTAGCTCTGTTGGCCACTTTTTCTTCGTGATCCAATATTCCCATTTCTTCAGCTAAAGATTTTGAAGTATCGGCAAGCATTGGAAAGGAGAGATCAGCTAATCCCGGATGGTTCTTTCGCCATGCAAGATGAACATATTCAGAATCGGTAGAGGCTCCGATGATAAGAGCATTTCGTTGGGAAAATGCTGTGGTGTGTTTGCCAAATTCTATAATCTCAGTAGGGCAGACAAAAGTAAAGTCTTTTGGCCACCAGAATAAAACCAGCCATTTTCCCTGTTCTCCGGCGTAAGTATGCTTAATCTCGGTGATTCCCATTTTCTGTCCGGATGATATCACTGCTTTTTTATGAAAATCGGGTAGGTGGTCCCCAAGAGTTAGCGGACCTTTCTGCATCAGTGTTGGTTCTTGTGATGCCATTAATTTTTTTATGGAATTACACATTGTTCTTAATTTATACTAATGTTTTTTTTCTCCAGCAATTGTTCTTTCAATAGAGTGAATAGCTTTTCCTGCTTCACTTTGCCCTTATTCTTCTTTTCTGTAAAATGAATATAAGTTACGGCTGCTTTTTTGAGCTCCGGCTGGATCTGATCTGTATTCAGGATGCTATTTCCTGCAAGATGTAAGAGATAATATATCACGCGTTTCAGCATGTTTTCTGCTTCTTCATTCTTTCCGAGCTCTTCATATGTATTGGCCAGATTATTACAGGAAATAATGTAAACCTGAACAAAAGGGATATTGAGACGGGTACAGTCCGGAATGTGGCTGTTGAGTATTTCAGCCCTGTAGAAAGCATCTTTATAACCGGCCAGAGCTTTTTCAAAGTTTCCTTTGTTAAAATAATCATTGGTTGAAATAGTAAGTGCCTTCCAATGATTTTCAATATGGTTCATACAGGTATCGCTCATGTTATTTTAAATTTTCGTTAGCAAAATTCCAGTTCACGATTTCCCAGAAGCCCTCTACAAATTTTGGCCGGGCATTACGATAATCAATATAATAAGCATGCTCCCATACATCCAGAGTCAGAATTGGTTTTTTACCTAAAGTAAGAGGAGTGTGGGCATCTTTCATTGGAATAATTTCAAGGATTCCATTTTCATTTTGGGCAAGCCAGGCCCATCCACATCCGAAAAGCCTGACTGCTGTTGAAGAAAATTCTTCTTTAAAGTTTTCAAAGCTGCCAAAATCTCTGTTCATAAGCGTTGCTATTTTTCCTGTAGGAGCCTTTCCTCCATCGGGAGACATACAGTTCCAAAAGAAGCTGTGGTTCCAGTGTTGGGCTGCATTATTGAATAACCCGGTATTGTTTTCCTCAAATCCCTTTTGGATAATCTGCTCAACGGTAGCTTCTTCCAAAGGAGTATCTTTTATCAATGCAGTAAGATTATTCACATAGGCTGCATGATGTTTGCCGTAATGATAATCAAAAGTTTCTTCTGTAATAATTGGTTTTAGAGCATTTGTGCTGTAAGGAAGCTCCGGTAGGGTTTGTGTAATTGTCATTGTTTTCTATTTTTTAATTTTAAAATTTTAATTGCTTTTCTTAGCTCACCAACTTTATTGAGTTCCAGTAGGGCGGTATTGGTGTCTGCTTTCATCAGATTAGCCTGACGAATATTTCGTTCTAAAAACTTTCTGTTTTTTTCCAATAATTCTATAACATAATCCATAGGAGTAATTTTTCTATTATAAAAGTTAGATAGACAAAATTAATAAGTTAGATTAGTCTAACAAAATTATTTTAACATTTATTTTCCAATAAATTTTACTATGGGACTAAAAAATGCATCTAAGAAAAAAGAGAAGCGGATGTGTGTTTTTACCGAAATAAACAGCTTGAAATCAGCTTTTTATAAGTGATTTATTTTTGGTTGAAAATAGCGTCAAAATGAACAGGATTTTATTATTTTTTAATTTGTTTTAGCATCCGTTGTATTCTTGCGTCCAGCCCTTCACTGGATAGAGTTTGCCTAAGGCTGTCAACTTTTATGGGAAAACTTAAAGGTGTAAAGGTGTAAGAATGTTTTAAAATAATTTCGGATTTCTCAATTCTTTTAAAGGCTTCTACAAGCCGCTGTTCCTGAAGCTGTACGTTGAAAACTTCAGTATACGCCTGCTTAATGAGAAAGTGGTTTGAATCGTAATCTTCCAGTACTTTAAAAATAAGACCGGCAGAACTCTGTAAGGATTTATTGGATCGCTGTTTCCCTGCGTAATTTTGAATCACCATTCCTGAGATGACTGCTATATCACGGAATTTTCTTTTGGCCATTTCTGCAGAATTAATACTTGCGATCACATCTGTCATCAGATTATCTCTGGTTAAGATCTGATGTAAATTTTCCTCATTGAGAGGAATTTCCTTGTCACTGAATAATTCAAATCCATAATCATTCATAGCCATAGAGAATGAAATCGGAGCAAGTTTTGAGATACGGTAGGCCATTAAAGCGGCCATCACTTCATGAACCAGCCGTCCTTCAAAAGGATACATAAATAAATGATAGCCTTCCCGGTTTCTGATCATTTCTACCAGAAATTCATTCTCTTTCGGAATATGAGAGTTTTCTTCCTGATTGATTAATAGAGGATGTAAAAATTTCAGCTCCTTTTCAGAGGCCTTTGGCTGTAAGGCATGTGACAGTTTTTCCCGTAAAAAATGCCCCAGATTTGAACTCAAAGGTAGCCTTCCGCCCAGATAACTTGGCACAAGTGCTTTACCTTTTGCCGCTCTCACATACACTGTCATATCCTTGATCATAACGACTTCCAGGGTACGTCCGGCAAGGATAAATTTTTCCTCTTTTTTTAATTTTGAAATAAAATATTCCTCAATCATTCCGACATATCCACCGGAAATAAATTTGACTTTCAGCATGGCATCGCTTACAATCACTCCCATATTCATTCGGTGCAGCATGGCAATTTTCCTGGAGGTCACTTTATACAAACCATCTTCCATAATCACGATTTTATGGAATTCCTCATAGTTTTTTAAAACACTTCCACCTATAGTCAGAAACTCAAGAATGCTTTTCCATTCTTCATCTAGGATTTCCTGAAAAGCATATACCTTTTTTATTCTTTCATAGGTTTCATCAGGATAAAAGCCGTCTCCGACAGCCAGAGTCATCAGAAACTGAACGAGTACATCGAAACATAAAACCTGAGGTTCGCGGGGTTCGACCACTTTTTGCTTTACCGCTTCTTTTAGTGCGGAAACTTCAATCAATTCTAAAGAATGGGTAGGGACACAAAATATTTTTGAAGTTTCAAAAGGAGAGTGTCCGCTACGGCCTGCCCGTTGTAGAAACCTGGCCACACCTTTTGCTGAGCCGATTTGAATGACGGTATCTACCGGTTTAAAATCAATTCCTAAATCTAAAGATGAAGTAGAAACAACAGCTTTCAACTTTCCGGAACTCAGATTCTCTTCAATCCAGATTCGCAGATGAGCGTCAATAGAACTGTGGTGGATCGCAATCTGACCTGCAAAATCCGGATATGCATCGAGAAGCAGCTGGTACCACATTTCACTCTGACTTCGGGTATTGGTGAAAACAATGGTAGATTTTGAACCGAGAATAATAGGAACCACTTTATCTGCTAATTTATTTCCAAGATGTCCTGCCCAGGGTAAAATTTCGATTTCATCAGGAAAGACCGGAATAATATCTATTTTTTTATGTTCTTTGGCCGTAACTTTTGTCTTTTTTATATCATAGGGAATAAGAACATCCATAGCTTCATTCAGATTGCCAATGGTGGCTGTAATCCCCCAGATTTTCATTTTGGGAACATACTTTCTCAATTGTGAAATTCCCAATTCTATCATCACACCACGTTTTGAACCTAATAATTCATGCCATTCATCTACAACAGTGCATTTCATATCATGAAAAAAAGTTTGGTGATTTTTTTGTGCCAGAAGCAGATGAAGACTTTCGGGGGTTACTACCAGAATTTCAGGCATCTTTTTAACCTGTTGTTGCCTTACTTTAGGATCTGTATCTCCATTTCTGACTCCAACGGTCCAGTCGAGGCCTATTTCATCAATAGCCTCCTGCATGGCTTTGGCAATATCTTTAGACAGTGAACGGAGCGGGGTGATCCAGATCATTTTCAGTCCTTTTTTATACTGTTCGGGATGATTAAGAAAATCTGAAATTAAAGCCAGAAAAACAGAGAATGTTTTCCCGAAACCTGTGGGAGCTATAACCATTCCGCTATAGCCGGTTCCAAACTTCTTCCATGTTTCAATCTGAAATTTAAAAGGAGACATTTCTTTATCTGTCATCCATTGCTGAATGATTCTGAATCCGTCGCTATGTTCAAAAGCTGCCAATTATTGTTATTGTATTAATTTTTTTATTTCTTCAAGATGATCAATTTCATCCACCGTTTTATCTTTCCGCCATCTTACAATTCTCGGAAACCGCAACGCAACGCCACTTTTATGACGATTGCTGAAACCTATTCCTTCAAATGCGATTTCAAAGACAAGCTCGGCTTTTACCGTTCGTACAGGGCCAAATTTTTCAATGGCATTTTTGGTTACAAACCGGCTGACTTCCATAATTTCTTTATCCGTCAGTCCGGAGTAGGCTTTGGCAATAGTTACCAGCTGGTCTCCGTTTTTAACGGCAAACGTGTAATCGGTATAGTAAGCACTTCGCCGACCGCTCCCTTTTTGTGCATAAATCAGAACAGCATCAATGGTATACGGATTTATTTTCCATTTCCACCAGTCTCCTTTTTTTCTTCCGGAATGATAAGGAGATTTTTTATTTTTAAGCATTAATCCTTCGCTGTTTATGGATCTTGAATTTTCACGAATGCTTTTCAGTTCATCCCATTTTTCAAATGGAATATGCTGTGAAAGTTTGATGTTTCCGGGTGCTTCATTGAGTAATAATTCTTCCAGCATGGCTCTTCTTCCGGAAATAGGTTTATCCCTGAGATCATTATTTTCCAGTTCCAGTAAATCGTAGGCAAATACTTCAATCGGAATTTCTGAAAGCATTTTTTTAGTTAAAGTTTTCCTGTTTAATCTCTTTTGTAATTCGTTGAAATTTAAAATATTACCATTGATTACCGCAAGTATTTCTCCATCTAAAACAAAATCCCCTTTCATAGCTTTTACGGTTTCAGTAATTTCAGGAAACTGCTCCGTAACGAGCTCTTCACCTCTGGACCAGATAAATACTTCATCATTTCTTCGGATGATCTGTCCGCGTATCCCGTCCCATTTATATTCTGCTATCCAGTCATCCGGCTCTCCCAGTTCATTCAGGTTTTTCTCCAGAGGATAGGCGAGACAGAAAGGATAGGGTTTTGAATTGTCGGGATTGATATTTTCGGCTGTAATTAATTCCTGAAAAGAAGCTTCACCGGGAAGCCATTTTCCCATAAGGCTGTGCATCAGTGTACTGGCTTCCTGTCCTGAAAATTTAGTCAGGGCATTGATGAGTGTTTTATCTGAAACTCCTATTCTAAAGCTGCCTCCGATTAATTTATTAAAAATCAGGCGTTCCGTATAATCCAATCCGTTCCATGAGCTTAGGACAAATTCTTTTTTTTCATTTTCTTTTTTATCCTTTAAATCAACAATATCCTGCATCCATTGAGATAAGGTCCTGTCAATTTTATGCTGAGGCGGGGGAAGAATCAAGGAAAGAGTTTCACCCAGATCGCCAACAGAAGAATAGCTTTCCTGAAACAGCCATATAGGAAGTTTTGTGATTTCCAATGCCCATTGTTTCATATGACTGGTGTTGACATTTCTTTTGGGCCTTTTTCCCGTAAACAGGGCGATAAACCATACTTTGTCTTCATCAGGAGCACGCTCCAGATAATCGATAATTGCCTCGATTTTAGCATTGGTTTTATTGGTGGTTTCCAGAGCATTGATCAGATCGGCAAAATGTCTCATAGCGTTTTGTTTTCAATGGTTTCTTTTTCCGTTTCATCATCATCACCAAATAGTGTTTCCACCACATCAGAATGAATTCCGGTTTCATTCAGGTATTTAGAGAAAACAGCGGTTTGCCCATGAGTAACATGAACAATTTCTGCTTCCGTAGCCTTTACAGTTTGCAGTAATCCTTTCCAGTCGGCATGATCACTCATGGCAAATCCTGCATCTGCACTTCGCCATCTTCGGGCACCCCGTACCTGCATCCAGCCGGAACAAATAGCTGTCGCAGGGTCCGGAATTTTCTTGATAATATTACTGTCTAACAAAGCCGGAGGCACAATTACTATTTCATGTTCCAGCTTTTTCGGGTGCTCTCTGAAATCCGCAATCTCATATTCCGGAAGATTAATTCCTACCGCTTCAAAAGCTTCATTCAGTTTTCCGATGGAATAGTGGACATTTATTTTACCTAATCCTTCCACGGCTTTCATAATGCGCTGGGCTTTGCCTAAAGAATATCCGATGAAAACAGAGGTTTTATTATTTTCTTTATTTTTCAATACCCAGTTCTGAAGTCTTTTATTGAGATCCTGTACTTCCAGCCAGTTGTATATGGGCAGCCCGAAAGTACTTTCCGTCACAAATTCATTACACCTTACCAATTCAAAAGGAGTACTCAGACCATCATCCTGAATCTTATAATCACCTGAAACTACGGCTACGTAGCCTTTATATTCCAGCCTTATCTGTGCAGATCCGATAATATGTCCGGCAGGATGAAGTGATAACTGTACACCATTAATCAGAATTTTTTCACCATAAGCCACACTCTGACATTCAATGTCCTGTCCGATTCTCTGATGTAAAATAGGTTTTGTAAAATGATGACAAAGGTATTTTTTCATTCCCCATCGTGCATGATCAGCATGGCCATGGGTAATAACTGCCAGATCTACAGGTCTCCAGGGATCTATATAGAATTTTCCCTGCGGGCAGTACATTCCTTTTTTTGTAAATGTGATTAGTTTCAATGGTGTGGCTGGTTTATAAAATTAACTTCAAAAACTTAACCAAATTACAATAAAGTATTGATTTTATTTCTATATGAGATCAGCAATTTAAGGGAATGTGGTATGCTTTACAGCGCATGGTATCTTTGTGGAAATTAGGGTTTGGCTAAAGCCGATGAATTTGTTGCATTATCAATAGAAACGGGCTTCAGCCCGTTTCTATTGATAATGCAGTGTTTTAGAGCCGTTAAGGAATTAAATTTTCAGCTCTTATTCTTTCAAATACTTCTATGAAAGAATCTTCTGTACTTTTATAAGACGTAAAACCGGCCTTTCTGCTGTTAGACATATCACACATCACTTCAAGAGGCCTTCCCAAATCAAGATCGGTGTGCCATGCTGAAGACAGCCGGCTAAGGTTTTTCTCATTGAGATTATATTTTTCCGCTATGGCCTTCCAGATTTCACTGTCATTTTCCAGCTCTTTTTCCAGTGGTCTTATACTTCCTTTAAAGCCTTCTGCTTCTATACCAAACCAGTCGGCTAATCTTTTCCAGAGCCATTTCCAGCGGAATACATCACCATTGGTAATATTGAATGCCTGATTCTTTGCCGATTCGGTTTCAGAGGCCCAGACTAATTGTTTGGCAAGAATCTTAGCATCTGTGATATCGGAAATACCGTTCCATTGCGCTTCAGATCCCGGCCAGACGAATTTTCTTCCTGTTTCTTTACAGATACTGGCATAAACGGCCAGGGTAGAGGCAATATTCATTAAGTTTCCTACTGTATATCCCACAACGGTATGGGGTCTGTGAATACTCCACGTAAATTCATCTCTTTCGGAGGCTTTATACACTTCATCTTCCTGAGCATAATAAAAATTAGGGAGGGAAAGTCTCGGATGTTCTTCTCTGACAGGTGTTTCAGGGAGGATTCCTTCTTTGGCATAGGCTTCAAAAGGCCCTAAATAATGTTTCAGTCCGGTTACCAGCGCAACATGCCTAACAGACTTTTTCGGGGACAGTACATTGAGCAGATTTCTTACCAATGTACTGTTGATAAGGATATTTTCTTCTTCCGTGTCATGGCGCATCCAGGTTGTAAAATAAACGTGAGTAGGAGAGAGATCCTTCAACGCTTCATGAAGATTGTGTTCATTCAGCAAATCGGCTTTAACAGTATGTAAACCAGGGATGTTGTTTTGGGGATTTCTGGATAGTCCGTAGGTAGTCCACCCCTGAGCGATAAGTTCTTCAGCAAGGTTACTCCCCGTAATTCCGGTAGCACCCACTACCAATGCAATATTTTCCATAAGTCTTGTAAATTTTTTTACAAAATTATGGGTGAGAATAAGCTTTTACGCTTGATCTGGATCATGCATTTGAATTGATCAGGATCAAGGGCTGTTGAGTAAATTTTTCTTACGAATACGGCTTACCGTTTCAGGAGCAAGCCCCAGATAAGAAGCAATGAGATTGTGGGGGATCCTTTTGATCATTTCAGGATTTTTCTGTGCAAACTGCAGGTACTTTTCTTCAGCAGTATAACTGTTGGAAACAATAAGCCTGTAATCTTTTGTCACCAGACTGTTCTGATACAACATTCTAAAATAACGGTCCATTACCGGAACGTCCAGCATGATTCTGTTGTAATCTTCCAGTGTAATCATCAGGATATCTGTTTCTTCAATGGCATCGATATTCAGAACAGACTTTTCCTGATTTACAAAGCTGTTGAAATCGGAAATCCACCAGCCTTCGAAAGCAAACATATTGATATGTTCATTTCCTTTTTCATCCGGAAAATAAGATTTTAGTAATCCTTTGCTTACGAAAGAAAGAGATTTGCAGATTTCTCCTTCCTCAAGCAGATATTGTTTTTTTCTGAGCTTTTTAAAGCTAAAAAAAGACTGTACCTGTTTTTTCTGGTGATCAGTGATATCAACTTTATTTTGTATATGAGAAAGCAGGACGTCAAACATCAGTTAAATATTTTTTCAAAAATAATGCTTTCGTATTAGTGTTCAAAATCATAGAGATTAATCCCGACATTTTCATCTTTAATCTTCACTACTTTTGTGTTTAACGGATAGAAAATGAATTCTGCAGCCCCCTGGATTTTTGCATCCAGAAGATGTCCTGCCAAAGCGGTATAATCTTCTCTTCCTAATGTAATATGCAAATGAAGGAGTATTTTTCCATCCACTTCGGATACATTTCCTGAAATATTGGCAACTTCCATCTGTTCTGTAAAAGTTTTGTCTACATATTTTTTTGTTGAAGGATTAAAAAACCTGAGTGTTGCTTCACTTACGGCTCCTATACCCGTAACTTCTCCTGCACTGATACTCTGATGCTGAACAAAATCTGTTAAAGCTTCCACAATATTTGAGTGGTTTTTAAGGCTTAGTATATAAATATGATCTACTTTTCTGGCAGACCAGTTGTTACCTTTACAATTTTTGATCTCCATATTATCTTATTATTTTTAAATAATTTATAATTCCTATGACATCATCCTGCCCGAAACCTTTATCATGTGCAGTTTGATAAGTATTAACCAGAACTTCAGATAATGGATAGCCAGCCCCTGCATTTTTAGCAAGAAGAATATCTTTTAGCATAAGATCAAGAGCAAATGCCGGAGTGTAATGATCCTCAATCAGCATGGGTGTTTTTACTTTTGTGGCACCGCTTCCGCTTGCACTTTCATTAATGATTTCAAGCATATCTGATCGTTCAATACCTAATTTTTCTGACAGTAAAACAGTTTCTGCCAATCCCTGATAAATAGCTGCCAGAAAATAATTAACAGACAGCTTTCCGGCAATTCCTTTACCGTTTTCTCCCAGATGTTTTACGGATTTCCCCATTTTCATCAGATAAGGCATCGCACGTTGTAGATTTTCTTCTTCACCTCCGGTCATAATGATTAATGTTCCTTCCTTCGCCGGCTGAGTACTTCCGGCCACCGGAGCATCGATAAAGGAAGCTTCTTTTATTCTCAGTGCGTCTGCAGTTTCTTTAGAGGCTTCAGGTGAAATGGTGCTCATATCTACAAAAAGTTTTCCTTGAATATCCAGATTCAGAATCTCTTTATAAACAGCCTTTACCGCAGCGTCATTGGTGAGCATTGTGAATATAAGATCTGTATTTTGTACAAGATCTTTAACGTGGGTATATACTGAAGACTTTTCTTCAAAATCTCTGGCTTTTTCAGGAGATCTGTTATAAACAGAGAGGGGAAATCCTGCTTTTTCGAGGTTTTTAGCCATAGGATGGCCCATATTTCCCAATCCAATAAATCCGATTTTTTCTATTTTCATATTTTTTATTGTATTATAAATGATGTTTTCAGAGAAAGCCTAATCATCAGAATCATCTGTTTTTCAGCCTATGAATAAGAAGGCAAAGTATATATTTTGTATGCAAAAAATCTACCACATCCTAGCTTCATAGGATTAAGTTTTAGTTATATTTTCAGCCATACACTTTCAAAACCGGAGAAACTTTCAGAAATTTGCAGTAAAAATAAGAATTAATGAAGATCGTAGACCTTGAAAAATGGAACAGGAAAGAGCATTTTGAATTTTTCTCAGGTATGGCAAGCCCTTATTTTGGTTTTACAACAGAAGTGGACTGTACAAAAGCCTATGATACGGCTAAGGCAAAAGGATATTCTTTCTTTGCCTATTACTATCACAAGTCCATGGTTGCTGTCAATACAGTAGAGGAATTAAAGCTTAGAATTGTTGACGGGCAGGTTGTCCAGTTCGATATCGTTCATGCAGGAAGTACGATCGGCAGACCGGACGGAACTTTTGGCTTCTCATTTACCCATTTTTCAGAGAATTTTGAGATTTTCAATGCTGCATTACAGGAAGAGATTAAAGGGGTTCATCTTTCTTCAGGGCTTCGATTAAGCAATAAAAGATTAGGAAAAGATCACATCAGACATACCACGATTCCCTGGAATTCTTTTACTGCGATTCTTCATCCGACAGATTTTAACAATGATGAATCGGTACCCAAAATATCTTTTGGTAAATTCAATATCCGTGATGGCAGAAAATTCCTTCCGGTTTCCATTGAAGCTCATCACGGTCTTGCAGACGGTATTCATATTGCAAAATACCTGGAAGAGTTTCAGAGACAGTTGGATCAGTAAGGTGGTATTATATCTGTCTGCAGACATGCTAAGCCTGATCAAAACTCAATAATCATTTTTCACCTTCGTTTTTAATTCTTTACGGAAAACCGTAAAGAATATGTTCTTCTATTCAATACATTTGGGCAATATTAGTATATTAGAGAATTGATTTCCCATCGGAGATCCGGACACCAATACCGCAATTTTATGAAGATGAGCAATTTTGAAAATACAGAAGTACAACCTGTAGCCAACACAACAGATCTGCGTATTGATTTTGTAAAGAAACCTATCAGTTCACGATAAATTTATCAGTTGTTATGGCCAGCGAGAATCCTTTATTTATAAACGCTTCCGATTTTATCATTGATGTTTCAGGAAATGCTGATATCCCTATTAATTTCAGAAGTGAACATATTGTTTCCGGTACTGAGATTGCACAGCATTCAGGGAAGTCTTATCACTCTGACGAAGGGAAAATAGGTAAGAAATATATCCGCAAACTCAGTCTGAATGAAAATCAGGTCAAAATGCTGGATAAAATGTCTTTTTCCGGGAATGTCTTTAATGAAATTGAATATTGCAGAATACAGATTTTAAAGCAGTTTTTAAGAGCTATTGATTATCTTTATCAACACTGTATTCCTGTGAATACCTCTTATGTAACAGTCATTGATGAAGTCTCGGAGATTATTGTATGCCTCAGATACAATTACAGAAAAGACAGCCTGAATTACGGCTATACTTACGATTCTGTACAAACGGAAATTTTCAATCATATCTTAAAATTATGCGAAAATAATGTTCGTGAAGTTTATGCTATCAAAAGAAAAATAGGTACTGATTTTAATTATAATGAGCCGGATATTCTTCATCAGTACCATAGAAAAATTGTTTCTAAGCTTGATGTTTTTTTTATGGAAAACCGGCATCAGATTCTGGAAGCAGATTATAAAACGAATACTATTCTTAATGAAAACAATACCATCCGATGGAAGACTGCGTTTGCTCTTATAAAAGAAGACTATTCTAATCCGCAAGCTTTTGAAAGGGAGATTTTCAGACTTGCAGAAGTCAATATTAAAAATCCTTCTGCAGATGCTATATTCTTTGAAGCTTCAAAATTTGTAGCGGAATATGATAAAATCTGTGCATTGCGTCTTTATATCCATTATCTTGAAAAAGATATGGATTCACCGAAATTTGATCAGAGGCAGCTGAATAAAAACATTCAGAAAAACCTGTTTTCTACCAAAGAACAGTTTTTAGATTTTGAAAAAATTGTGAACGAATTTATGGGTGACAGGAATCTGGAAGCAGCTCTTCAGAAAGCGGGCCAACTGTATCTTCCAAAAAGGAAAATAATCACTATTGATCCGGAAGCTATAAAAAATATTCAGGCATTAGATTCGGAAGCTGCAGACATTTTGGGACAGATCCTCAGTGAAGATGATGATGAGGAAGAAAGACCTGTACAGAAACCGGAAAGCTTTACTGAATTAACGATTTCCATAACACATCCGGTTTCTGAGATTCAGGCTTCAAAATATCTTAATGAACTCAACCTGAACGATACTCAAAAAGAAATCCTCAACTTATTTGAAAAACACAGCTTCAATATTCTTCAAAGTGATTTCAGCGGATTTATTAAAACGAAAGGCCTTTTTACGGGCTCTGCTATAGACTCTGTCAATGAATCCTGTTTTGAAATTCTGGATGATGTTCTGATTGAAGAGGAAGATGAGTATTTTATTATTAACACAAATTATTACCAAAAACTTTTAAACAATGATCGATAATATTAAACCCAAAGAAGCTGCCTCCATTGTCAATTCTCTGGTAAGCGGAGTCGTACCGAAAATTGGAGTACAGCATATTACAGTAGGAAGATCTGAAGAAATCAATGCAGCAATCGGGGCTCTGCAAGATGTAAAAAACGGTCTGAGCCTTGTGAAATTCTGGATAGGGGATTTCGGAAGCGGAAAATCTTTTATGCTGCATGTATTAAATACAGTAGCTTTAAAACAAAAATTCGTAGTGGCCAATGCCGATTTTACTCCGGATAACAGACTTTATGCCAATGACGGAAAAAGTGTGATTCTGTACTCAGCGATTATGGATAATATTGCTATTCAGACAAAGCCGGAAGGGGGAGCTTTACAAACTTTGCTTGAAAAATGGATTGAGCAGGTGATTGCAAAAACAGCAGAAGAAAATCATATTTCATTAACGGAAATCAGAGACGATCAGTACCTGACTCTGATCCAGCATTCTATTATGAAAACCATCAATGAAATTACCGAAGTAGGAGGATTCGATTTTGGATCGGCTGTTATCAAATATTATGAAGGCTATGTTAAAGGTGACGAGCTTTTACGAAGAAATGCCCTGAAATGGCTTAAAGGTGAATATTCTACTAAAACAGAGGCGAGACAGGATCTTGGAATCCGGGAAATCATTAATGACTCCAATTATTATGACATGCTTAAAAACTTCTGTAAGCTTTTTGTAAGTATGGGGTACAGCGGTTTTATGATCAATCTGGATGAGGCAATTAATCTGTATAAAATCTCAGTTTCTGCTTCGCGGGAGAAGAATTATGAAAAAATACTATCTATTTATAACGATTGTTTTCAAGGGAAAGTCTCTAACCTGTTTATCAATTTTGCGGGAACAAAAGAATTTCTGGAAAATGAAAGAAGAGGGCTTTTCAGTTATCAGGCCTTAAAGTCAAGACTGGAAAGCAATAAATTTGAAACATCGGAATTACGTGATTTTGCACAGCCCGTTATTAAACTGATGCCTTTAAATCACAATGAAATCTTTGTGTTGCTTAAAAAATTAAAACTGATTTTTGATTTCAATTATCAAACGGATCTCAATATTTCGGATGAAGAAATTTCTGTTTTTATGGAAGAGATATTCAATAAACCTGGTGCCTCTGAATTCCTTACTCCAAGAGAAGTTATCAGAGATTTTCTGAATATTCTCAACATTATCAGACAAAACCCTGAAGCAGACAAGAGAAGATTGTTTGGAGATATTGAAATATCGGACGAAAGACCTAATGATCTTATTATTTTAGACAGTATTGAAGAACTATGACAGCATTCAGTCTGCTTTCCGAACCTATCAGAAAGTATATCAGAGATCAGAAGTGGGAAAGTCTAAGGCCAATTCAGGAAGCCGCTATTCAAAGAATTGTTTCAACCGATAATCACTATATTCTTATATCAAGAACAGCTTCCGGTAAGACCGAAGCTGCTTTTCTCCCTATTTTATCAAAAGTGAATTTTAAAGAACCGGGAGTCAAAGTTCTTTATATTTCTCCATTGATTGCCCTGATCAATGATCAGTTTGTCAGAGTAGAAAAATTATGTGAGTATCTGGATGTTCCGGTTACAAAATGGCATGGAGAAGCATCTAAAGGAGCCAAAGACCGGTTAATTAAAGAACCGTCCGGTATTGTCCTCATTACTCCGGAATCTCTGGAAGCCATGTTTGTCAATAAACCTTACAACATTCACCATCTTTTTTCCGGCCTTGAATATATTGTGATTGATGAGATCCATTCATTTCTGGGGTCCGACCGGGGTACTCATCTGCAATCCTTATTGAACAGGCTTGGAAAAGTAAATACTAAAAAATTAAGTATCGTAGGACTTTCAGCTACGGTAAGCGATGCTAATCAATACATTGAACTTAAAAGATTTCTCGGAAATCCTGAGGAGACAAAAGTCATCAGAGACACCACTCCTAAACCTATTCACGCTGTTTTCAAATATTTTGAAGGCAACATGAATGCATTGCCCTTACCTCTGCTGAAAGATTTGTATGTAAGAACGAGAGACTGTAAGGTGCTTATATTTCCGAATGCACGAGGAAGAGTAGAAGAAGTTGCCGTAAAGTTAAAACAGATATCAGAAAGAGTAGGGGGTCATAACAATTACTTTTCTCATCATTCTTCAGTGGATAAGGAGGTTCGTGAGTATGTAGAGTTTTTTGCTAAAAATTCTACGGAACAGAGTTTCTGTATTTCATGTACTTCAACACTGGAACTGGGCATTGATATCGGCAATATTGATGAAGTTGTACAGATTGATACGACTCACAGTATTGCTTCCCTGATTCAAAGAGTAGGACGAAGTGGCAGAAGAGAAGGAAAAGCCAGCAACCTGTTTTTATATGCTACAGGGAAATGGAGCCTGCTGCAATCATTAGCCTGCTGGATGCTTTATCAGGAACAATATATAGAACCTACCCCTATCAATAGAGCTCCTTATGATGTTTTGGCGCACCAGATTCTATCCATTGTTAAAGGCACATCCGGAATTACTTTGTCTAAACTTATGGAAGAAATTGCAGGGAATTCAACATTCTCAGCTATTAAAAAGGAAGATACGGAAGAAATTATCCACCATCTTACAGCAATTGAATTGTTGGAACAACTGGGGAACGAATTGATTATCGGGATCGAAGGAGAAAAAATTGTTAATAATAAAGATTTTTACACCCTTTTCGAAACTCCCGTTTTTTTCAAAGTTGTCAGTAATGGAATGAAAATCGGAGAATTGCCCTTATCTCCGCAAATAAGAGAAGAAGAGAATATTTATCTGGCGGCCAGAATCTGGAGTATACGATATATTGATTTTCAGGCAAAAAAAATAGAGGTTGTTCCGGCAATAGATGGAGAAAAACCTATGTTTTCAGGTGACCCTGCAGATACAGCATACCGAATTCGTGAAAAAATGCTTGAAATCCTGATCTCAAAAGATGTATATGATGATCTGGATGAAACAGGACATGATGTCATCAATACGATGAGAAGGGATTTTTCAGTATTTCCCATTAAGGATATTAAAACAGAAAGGCCTTTGTTTACAACTGGTGACAAACTTAGTTTTTATTCATTTACCAGTTCGAAAATCAACAGGACCCTGCATTTTATATTGGAAAAACTGGGGCTGAAAACTTCCTTGAATGACAGTGAAAGCTCGTTTGAAATAAAAGGAATCAGCTCTTCCGACTGGATAAGCAGTCTTCAGGGAATTAATCATCACCTCAATATTGATTCTATGCTTACGGACTTGCTCATCACTGTTCCTTCAACCATCGATTTTTCAAAATGGGGAAAATATCTGCCGGTATATTATCAGGCCGAATTGCTGAAAGAAAAATATTTTGATTTTGAGGCGTGTTATGCCTATCTTCTGGATTTAAAAATTATAGAAAATAATCCCTATGAATAAGTAAAAGGCCGGAATTTATCTATCCGGCTTTTTAATAATAGATCTTTCTTTTTTCAATCTTTACAATTTCATTTTTTTCCATTTGTTTGATGGTCCGTATCACGGTCTCAACACATAATCCGGTAAGTGATGCCGGCTGCTGTCTGGTAAGAGGGATCTGAAACGAATAAGGGCTTTTGTCTTCATGATAGCTTTTTAAATAATCCATCAGTAGTTTTAGCTTGGAAACAGGATTCTGAAAAGAAGATTATAAAACATGATATATTTATAATACATTCTTTCCGCCAGACACTGGTAAATATTCAGTGAAATATCAGGATTAGTTTTTATTAAATTCAAAAAAATTTCCCTCGGCATCTTAAAAACAACAGATTTCTCCATAACCACTGCATTCATAGGATAGGGGCGGTCTACAAACAAAAGGGATTCTCCAAAACTATGCCCGTCTGAAAATATATTCTGGATAAATTCCTTACCGTCTTCTGTATAGTTATTGAGTTTAACTTTTCCTTCCTTAATCTGATAATCGGAAATTCTTCTTCATGGAAAACAACATCTCCTGTAGAGTACTCTCTGGTTTTCCGCTCCAAATAATATTAATAAATTTTCTGGAATCATAATGCGACCGGCATATTTTTAAAATAGGTGTTTTTTAAAAAAAATAAAGAAACGGTGATTTTACACATTAACCATGAAATTGCATACCATTCAGATACCACAAAAACAAAGTTTTCTGCCGGGAATCTCCTTTATTATAAATGCAGAAGTATTGATCAGGATCATAAAAACTTACTGATATTACCAGCTACATTTATACTCCATCAAAAACAGAAAAACAAACCATAAAAAAGCAGTTAATAAAAGGGACTATGATATTTTACTGAAAAACATAACGTGGTACCTATGTGGTATACACTTTTAATAGAATTTTAATCATTTTTTCTTTCTTTGTTCCAGATAAAAAGTGAATAATATTTACATCTGAATTTTTTAACATAATTGTTCAATAAACGTAAAATAAAATCTGCGATTTATTGAATATTATCCAAAAAATGCAATTTAATTTTAAATACATAAAAATTATTCTATTATCTGTGTTAAATTATCAATAACTGATTGATAAGAGAAAAAGAGTTTGTACTGATGCACAAAAGATGTTGCATCAGAAATTAGTAGAGATGAGAACGTAATTATGAAAAATAGAAAACCTGAATCCAACGTAGAGGATTTGAATCAGAAGATTCTTGTGCAAGATGAAATTATGGCACTAGCCAAAGCAAATTCACCTCGTTTGCTAAGTAAATTCAGATTGGTGTATCCTGATTTTTTCGACAAGTTATCAGCTATACAGCCCGGCCTTAAGAATTCTGAATTGATCTTTTGTATTTATCTTAAACTGAATATGACTACAAAAGAAATTGCAACCTGCATCTTTGTCACGCCAAAAGCAATACAAAACCGGAAAAACCGGATCAGAAAGAAGCTCAATATTCCTTCTGAATTTGATATCTATAAATGGTTTAATGAATTTTAAACCATTTTTTTGATCTAAACTTCAATGATATTTTTTTGCAAATCGTGATACAATAATATTTTCCAGTGGTTTTCTCTCGCTTCTTTTTCCCACTTTAATCTCAGTTCCATGGCTTTTCTTCCATCAAAATCACTTTTGTAGGCGAGATGATATTGTAAATAAGAAGCCTGAGGAAGATCATCAGCTCCGTAGAAAACGGTTTCTTCATGTTCTCTGATCCAGAAAACCTGCATATAAGGTGTATGTCCGCCTACCACTTCATAAGAAATCTCATCGGTAATCTGGCCTTTATCCTCATTCATCCAAACGATATTCGGAAGTTGAATCAGCTGCTCCAGCACTTCAAAATCAAAAGAAGGATTTCCTTTATTTTCCATTGCAAAATCAAGTTCTCTTTTCTGAATATAGATGACTGCATTAGGAAAAACAGCTTCATAACCTTCTTCCGTTTGCCTGACTGCTCCTTCGATATGGTCTTTGTGAAGATGAGAAAGTAATAATTTCGTCACCTGATCCGGATGTATATTTTCTTTAGCAAGAATTTCGGAAACAACAGAATCGGCATTATCATTTTTCCAGCCAATGCCTGCATCCAGAAGGATATAGTCGTTTTGTGTAACAATAAGGAAAGGCTGTACAGACATTTTAATCCCCGCTGCGGTATTCCAGTTCTCTTCTGTTAAAAGACTAAAATCTTTCGTCTTGCTCGCTGAGAAATTGCCTTCTTTGAGTGGAATAATTTTCATGCTGCAAATTTCTTCAATATTTCTAAGATCTAAAAGGTTTTTCATCGATATATATCATCAATAAAAACAATCAGGCATGCTGATATTTAAGCAAAATTTTCAATTGGCGGGGAATCAGTGTGATCGATTAAAATCAATTGAAGGAATTCATGATCTGTAAAAAAAGAAATCCTGTATCTTACTTCTTTTTTATGAAAATGCCTACCTTTGAAATCTTAAATTCAGAGCGGAAAAATGACTGAAAATATCAATTGCCGGTCCGATTTTTATTCACCAAAATTGTATACGTACTATGCAGGAGCATTCTTCCAACGGGATTTCCCGGGCTGTTATCTGGCTGATGGCTATTATTTCGGGACTTGTAGTCGCCAACAACTATTATAATCAGCCTTTATTGGCTCTTATTTCCGAAGATCTTAACGTTTCAGAAACTGCAGCAAGCAGAATTTCTGTACTCACTCAGATTGGGTATGCAATGGGGCTTTTATTGATTGTACCTTTGGGTGATAAATTTTTCCGTAAAAAACTAATTTTAATCGATTTGTTTCTCGTTTTCGGTTCATTGCTGTGGATGACTTTTGCCAATCAGTTATGGATGTTGTATGCTGCCAGTTTACTGATTGGGGCTACCTCTGTTATACCTCAGTTATTTGTTCCTATTGCGGCAGAACTTTCATCAGATAAAGAAAAGTCTGCCAATATCGGGCTTGTGATGTCTGGTTTGTTACTGGGAATTCTTCTTTCGCGTTTTGTAGGTGGAATTGTAGGAGAAGTCTGGGGCTGGAGAGCGATGTTTGGAATTGCGGCAGGGCTGATGGTTTTAGTCTGGCTTGCCGTATATAAAATGTTACCGGAGCTGCACCCGAATTTTAAAGGAACTTACAAAGAACTTATGCAGTCTGTAGCACATCTTGCAAGAACGCAGCCTATTCTTCAGCTGGCTTCGTTCCGGGGTGCAATGGCTTTCGGATCAATGTGTGCCTTATTTACAACATTGGTTTTTCATATGGAAAAACCTCCGTTCAATGCCGGATCATCTGTAGTGGGAAGTTTTGGACTGGCAGGAGCTGTGGGAGCCTTAGCTGCGGCAAAGGTGGGAAAACTGCAAAAATATTTAGATATTAACAGAATCATATTGTATTCTTTACTGATCGTGATTGGAAGCTGGGGGTTCACTTATTTTGGCGGAGAGACTTACTGGGGGCTTATTGTAGGGGTAATTCTTGTTGACCTTGGTGTACAGTCCAGCCATATCATGAATCAAACCAATTATTTCCTGATAAAATCCAATGCGGTTAACCGATTGAATACAGTCTATATGGTTTCCTATTTCATCGGCGGATCATTAGGAACATGGCTGGCTTCTGTAGCATGGCAGAAAGCACAGTGGGAAGGCGTTTGCTTTGTAGGCACCGCATTTGGAGTATTCGCTCTGATTGCTCATATTCTGTTCTGCGGAAAAGTGAATCATAAAGCTTAATCCGGTTTCATATCAATATTAGTCTTCAGATACTTCCTGTTTCTGGATTAAATCTCTGTGCTTTCCGCCCCATTCACTCAGTACTTTCCAGATAGGAATTAATTCTCTGGCGATTTCCGTAAGCTCATAATCTACCCTTGGTGGAACCTGAGCATGCACTGTTCTTTTCAGTAATCCTTCTTTTTCAAGTTCTCTCAACTGAAGCGTAAGCATCCTTTCGGTGATTCCTGAAATGGATTTTTTGAGCTCGCTGAAACGTAACTTCCCATCTTTTAATTTATCTAAAATCAGAAGCTTCCAGCGGCCTCCGATTTTACAGACCGCATAGGTTAAATCACATTCATGGATATATTGTCTGTTGATATTATTCGTTGAGTTTTCTTTTATTCTTCCCATTACTTACAAATTTGTTAGTACCATACATTTAACGGTATACTATGCAAATGTAAGGTTTGATATTTAATTTTGCTGCAAAGAAGCATATAATAATGCAGCAGAAAAGAACAATAGCGCTAATGTTCATTGCAAAAAGAATATCAATTTAAACTTTAACAAATGCAGTTTACACCAAAAATTAATCAGATTTTACATCATTTAGAAAAAATACAATCATTTAATGCTCAGAATTCCCTGGACGATACCCGTAAATATCTTGAAGCAATGTCACTTCAGCTGAGCGGTAAAAAAGAACCGGTGAGAATGATCGAGGAATTGAATATCGCAGCAGGAGATCATCAGATCCCTGTCCGGATTTACCGCCCAAAAGGAATTACAGGGGGAAACTCCTCAGCCATTATCTATATTCACGGAGGATGGTTTATTGCCGGAGGTTTTGAAACTCATGATGCGGTAGTGCGTAAGCTGGCCAATGCAACAGAATCGGTGATTATTTTTGTGGATTACCGTCTTGCACCTGAACATCCTTTTCCTGCAGGGCTGAATGATTGTATTCATGTAACAGACTGGATCATTGATCATGCTGAATCATTGGGAATTGCCGGATCACGCATCGGAATTATCGGAGACAGTGCAGGTGCTGCATTGGCTACGGCTGTTTCAATACAATTAGGCAGGAAGCTGAAATTTCAGGCATTGATTTACCCTGCAGCAAATAATCATCTTGAATCAAAAACCTGGGAAACTTATGAAAATGGCCCCGTGCTTAACAAACCGGGAGGAGTAGAGGCATGGAAGTGGTATCTTCCGGAAGAAGAAAAGAATAATTCCCTGGCTGTTCCGGCTTTAATACAGGATTTTAAAGATACTCCGCCTACCCTGATTCTGTTAGCAGAACACGACCCGTTATTGGATGACGGCAAACAATTATCTGAAAATATGAAAAATGCAGGAGTATCTGTCAGTACAAATTTTTATCATGATATGGTGCATGGGTTTATGCATATGGGAGGAATTCTGGATGAAGTGCAGCAGGCCATTGATCAAATGGCATCTTTTGCTCATAAACATTTTGAGGTCAGCATGGAAAGCCAGTTATGAAAAAATATGCTTATATAGGATGCCTCGGATTTATTGCAGTCATCACTACCGAGTTTGGTATCATCGGAATTCTTCCGCAGGTTGCCGAATATTATAAGATCAGCATTGATAAAGCCGGATATTTATTGAGTGCATTTGCTTTGGTTATTGCACTTACAGGACCTTTTATGACTCTGATCACTTCAGGGATCGACCGGAAAAAAATAATGATGGCAGCCATTTTTATGTTTTTAATAACCGGGATTGTTTCATCACTTTCTCCACCATTCTGGCTGATGATGGTGGTGAGGGTTCTTCCTGCTTTTTTGCAGCCTGTATATATTGCAACAGCATTGTCAGTTGCCATATCCCGTGCTGATGAAAAGAACAAAAATGAGCTGATGAGCATTGTCTTCAATGGAGTAGCAATAGCCATGGTGACCACAGTACCTTTTGCAACATGGATTTCGGGGCTTTATTCCTGGGAATATTCATTTACAGTACAGGCTGCAGTAAGTTTGATCGCATTATTCTTCATCTACTTTTTTCTTCCGCCTATACCGGTAAAAGAAAAAAATCGTATGGAAGTCAGGTGATGATTTTAAAGAAACCTGCGTTTATTGTAAGTATTCTGGCTAATCTGTTTATGATTACGGCCTGGTTTTCTACCTACAGCTATTTTGCCGATTATCTGAACAAAGCCAGAGGGATGAATACGGCCATGATCAGTTATATGTTGCTTTTATTTGGAATCATAGGCATTCTGGCCAACTGGATCGCCGGGAAAATGCTCAGCAAAAGTATAACAGGAACGATCTCTTTTTTTCTTTCAGGAACGGTTCTGATTCCCATCTTTTTATATTTTTCCGAGAATAATCTGTGGATTACTTTTGTGGTAATAGGTTTGTGGGGGTTCCTTTATTCTCCAAGTTTTCTGAATGCTTCCACTTATATGATCTCTGCGGCTCCCGATTCTTTGGAATTTGCAAACAGTCTGGCTACGTCATTCGGAAATCTGGGAGTCAGTCTTGGAACAACCATAGGAGGTTGGGTTATTGTTTCCAAAGGAGTGGAATATACGCCCTGGATTGGCTTTGCATTCGGACTTCTTGCATTTCTGATGATCTTTTTACGAGCCAGGTTTGAAAAAAGAAATCAGGATTTGTTAAGCTGTCAGAATTAAATGTAACAAATTTTATTACATTAAAATAATTGCGTATCTTTGCGGTATAAAAATTTATAAATCAAATACAATGAAAATAGAAATATGGTCGGACGTTATGTGTCCATTTTGTTATATCGGAAAAAATAATTTTGAGCAGGCTTTAAGTAAATTACCATTTAAAGATGAAGTGGAAGTGGAATGGAAGAGTTTTCAGCTGGATCCGAGTTTAGATCCTAAAGAGACTCAGGATACGATTCAGTATTTCAGAGAAAAAAAAGGATTCCCTGAAGCTCAGGCAACACAAATGCTGGGTCAGGTTACCCAAATGGGAAAAGGAGCAGGAATTGATTTTGATTTCGGAAAAACACTGATCACCAATACTTTCAGTGCACATAAATTGCTTCATCTGGCTAAAAAGCATAACCTGTCGAATGAAATGGAAGAAGCTTTGTTTATTGCTCATTTTATTGACGGAAAAAATGTAGGGGATACTGAAGTTTTAGTTTCTCTTGCTGAAAATCTCGGGATTGATCAAGAAGAGGCGAGACAGGCGGTAACTTCTGACGAGCTGGATTACGAAGTTAATCAGGATATTCAGGAGGCCAGAAATAATGGTATTTCAGGAGTCCCTTTCTTTGTTCTAAACGGGAAATATGCTGTTTCAGGAGCTCAGCCGGTCAATGTATTTGAAGATGCTCTTCAGCAAACTTATAAAGAAACGGTGAGCCCTTTTAAAGATCTCTCCGGCAATAGTGGCGCTTCGTGCGATGCTGACGGTTGCAGCATTTAAGATATCAAAAAGACCAAAGCAGTTTTATTTGCTTTGGTTTTTTTATGTAAAAAGGACAGACTGATAATATTCGCAGGAATAAAAGTATCTTTGAAATACATGATATTAAATAAACTTCAGGGAGGTGGTAAAATAAAATTAAAAAACGGATATTAGTGCATCAGAATTAAAGGGCTCATGGAACTACTAAAAGTAAAAACGAATATTTTTCGTAATGCGGCCGTTATTTCTTATCTGCTTATTATTTTAATGGGGCAGATCATAGGGTACCCTTAATGATCTGGCTTTTAGTTACAGCTTTTGATTTTGATAATTCTGATCAGCTTTCTGCCGTATCAGGTATTTTAGGAGTTTCCCTGCATTTAACACCATGGAAAAACAAATTCTACGTTACCATTCTGAGCTTTATCATGATGCTTTTACCCGTTGCCGGAAGGATGATAAAGATACCGATAGAGCAGTTTAATTATCCTGCATTCGAGATTCCTTTGTTTATTTTTTTCGTCTGTTATCTGATATTTATAATTCTTAATGCAAAAAAAGCGAAACCTGTCGTATCTTTGTAAGGCAGTGATAGACTGTATAAATCTAATTTCTCAATGATAAAAATTAACAACGAGACTCAATATTCAATTGATGATACTCTTTTTGTTTTTGCTCTGGATTCTGAAGCAGGAACAGTGTTTGACGGCAAAAATAAATTAATTACAGGCATCGGAAAGGTCAATGCCGCCATCGAATTAACCAAAGAAATTCATACCAGAAAGCCTAAACTGATCGTGAATTTAGGTTCAGCAGGAAGTAAAGGATTTCAAAAGGGGGAAGTGGTTTGCTGTACCCAGTTTATTCAAAGGGATATGGATGTAAGGGGCCTTGGATTTAAATTATATGAAACTCCGCTGTCCGGTGTTCCCCCGGTATTGGAATATGGTCTTAAAATGGAGGCCTTACAGGAAGGAATCTGTGGAAGTGGGGATAGTTTTGAAATGAATCATTCCGAAACAGATTATAATATTGTAGATATGGAAGCTTATCCATTGGCTCTAATTGCTCAAAAAGAAAATATTCCGTTTTTATGTCTGAAATACATTTCAGATGATGCGGGAAGTGATGCAGCGGATGACTGGAGTGTACAGGTACATCTGGCTTCTGAGGCATTTAAAAAAATATTATTTTCATCAATATAATCCTGAAGTCAATTTCAGGATTTTGTTTTCAATTGTTACCATCAGTTTCTTCAATCGTATGAAAGTTACTTTTTATCAGCCGGTACATCCTCGTCTTAAAGAATATATAGAAGGATATTATTTTGTAGAAAAAGATGATGATCAACCGGTCAGATATTGTACATTTCCGGACAATTACTTTATCATATCAGCATGTAAGGATGTATCTATTATTCAGGATAAAGGATGGGTGGAAATATCAAGATCCCCATCTAAAAATATGATGATGGATTTTGTTTTCAGATGCTCTGTTCCGACCGAAATCTTTTATCACCAGTCTGTTGATGAAGTTACGGTCTACTTTAAGCCATTAGGCATATATCATTTTTTTAATGCTGAAACCAGCAACGACCTTCCACAGGAAATTCTCCGTTCAGATTATAAAGACATTATAAATGCCACCCTGAAAGAATCAGACAGACAAATACAGATTGAAATACTTGAAAATTACTGGCTTTCAAAATTCCGGCAACGGGATTTACGTCTGGCTTATCTGATATTGGATGATTTTGAAACTGAACTTAGTATTGAAGAAATTGCAGCTAAAAATAAGATAACGAGACAATATCTGAATAAAGTTTCACAAAGATATCTGGCTAAACCGGCCTCCGAATTCAGAAAAATTCAACGGTTTCGTAAAGTATTGGTTTCAAATAAAAAATCCATAAACCTTACAGCACTTTCTTATGAAAATCTTTTTTATGATCAGTCTCATCTTAATAAAAATTTTAAAGAACTGACGAAAATAAGCCCCGGAAAATTCTTTGATCATGTAGATACAGAGCAAAATAATATCTGGTTATTTATCTGAGTTTCCATTTTTACAATTCCTGTGATTTTCATTGAAGTACATTTGCCGAAATACTAAACCTTATTTCAATGAAAAAATTATTAATCGGAATTCTCTTGGTCAATTCTTTATTCTCTTATGCCCAGAAAAATGATACTTCAGCCGTATTATCTGATATTACAGAAAAAGTAAAAAACTACTATATCGATAAAGAAGCTTATCAAATAGTGGATTCTTTATTCCGCAGTGAATTAAAAAAAGAAACTTTTAATCATTTAAGTAAAAAGGATTTTGCAGCCTTTCTCACTCAAAAGCTGAGAACAACGGTTAAAGATGAACATTTTTTTGTGAAATACCTTGAAGATAGCACCCCTGAAAAGGGGATGAGTGAAAAAGAAAAAGAGAAGCAGAACAACTATCATAATAGTCTTGAAAATTTCGGTTTTGAAAGCGTTCAACGACTTCCCGGGAATATCGGTTACATCAATTTCAAAGGCTTTGCATCTCCTGAATCCAGTGAAAAAACATTAGCTGCTGCTATGAATTTTATTGCAACTACTCATTCTCTGATTATTGATCTCAGGGAAAACGGTGGCGGAGAAAACGGAATGCTTCTTCTGTTTTGCAGTTATTTTCTTAATCAGAAGACGGATTTATATACCACTTATTTCAGATATAATCGGAAGACGGTGATGAACAGTACCCGATCTAAAGTTTCCGGACAGAAATATCTTCATAAAAAGATTTATATTCTTACCAGCAAGAAAACTTTTTCGGCGGGTGAAGGACTTGCTTATTTTTTGCAGCAGTATAAACTGGGAGAAGTCATTGGTGAAAAGACAGGAGGGGCAGCCAATCCCGTAGAACATTTTATGATTCAGGATAAGTATCTGCTGCTCGTTCCGGCCGGAAAAATAACATTTTTAAAGAATAATAAAAACTGGGAACATATAGGCGTAATTCCCGATCAGGAAGTGAAAAGTGAAGATGCTTTAAGGACAGCTCACCTTAAAATTTTAAAAAATATTTTAGTCACAGGAACAAAAACAGAATTAACCATACCTGAAATAAAAAATCTTATTAATAAATTAGAAGAATAATTCATATTATGTCATCGATAATCATCCATAAATCCGGAGAAAAAGATATCGAACTACTTCAAAGTATGGCGATCCAGACTTTCACGGAAACTTTTGCAGAAGCCAATACTGAAAAGGCTATGAAAAAGTATCTTGAAGAGAGCTTTAATACAGAGAAGATAAAATCTGAGCTGAATAATCCGGATTCTGTGTTCTATATTGCCTGGGAAGAAGATAATCCGGTAGGCTATCTGAAATTAAATTCCGGTAAAGCACAAACGGAATTACAGGACGAAAACGGTCTTGAAATCGAAAGAATTTACGTAAAAAAAAGCCACCACGGCAAAAAAGTAGGGCAGCTACTGTATAACCAGGCTCTGGAATCGGCATTACGGCTCCATAAATCTTATTTGTGGCTCGGGGTATGGGAAGAGAATCTGAGAGCGTTGAATTTCTACAGGAAAAACGGCTTTGTAGAATTCGATCAGCATATTTTCCGGCTTGGAGATGATGAACAAACTGATCTGATGATGAAGAAAATACTGGGTTAATAAATGAAGCATTCAGAATTTATAAAACAGATCACACAGTATTATCCACTGTCTGATGATACGGTTAGAGCCTTACTCGCTATCTGTACCGAAGAGAAGTACCCTAAAAATGACCTCCTGCTGGAAGCCGGAAACAGGGCGAATTATTATTATTTTTTAAAATCAGGATTGATAGGATATTACACTATTGACGAACAGGGAGATTCTATTTATAAAATTTTCTTTGAGGAAAACAGTTTTGTAGCTTCTACGGCAGCCATTATTAAAAATGAACCCAGTGATTTTAATATCATTGCTCTTGAAGACTGTTCTGTCATCCAGTATCCGGTAAAAGCTTATCGTGAGCTGTTGGAAAAACATCACGATCTCGCCCTGTTTCATTTATATTATTTAGAAAAAAACTGGGTGGTCAAAAAAGAACCGCTGGAAGTTTCCTTAAAATATGAAACAGCAAAGCAGAGGTATCTTCAGCTGATTCAGAATCAACATTTATACAGCCGGTTAAAACAACACCAGATCGCTTCTTATCTGGGAATTACTCCTACACAACTTAGCCGCATCAGAAAAGACATGAGTTGATTTTTTTCTACCGCATAATATAATAATTTCATAAACAGTTAGTTGTGTTATATCTTTTCCTGTTTTCACAATTTTCTTTAAAGAATATCAATATTATTCGTGATTATTATCGGATACCGGAAGAAAAGATTCCTTTCTACTCAAAAGAATTAAGCTATACTGGGTCTTCAAGTCCATTTTTAGCCCTGCATCAGTATCAGAAAAAAATAAGATCTTTACAAAAAGGAGAGAACATCCTTATCTGGACCCTTGGTGCTGGCTATCAGGCTGGATTAATGTTATGGAAATATTAATAATTTAATATGATAAATAAGAAAAGCTTCAACATATGTTGAGGCTTTCTTTCTTTTTTGGCCACACCTTTGTAGTGTTATTACACCAGCTATTGTATGATCTGCAGCATACCCTGATGTGATACCCATCATTAACTAAACATTTTTACAGCATGAAAAAGTTCATCAACATTGTTGTTATTCTGACGGCCTTTGTACAGGGAACAGCTCAGAAAATTATTCATCAGGAAATCTTCAGTCCGAAAATGAATAAAAAGATCAAAACGATCATTATTACTCCAAATCTTCAGCCCGATATGATGTATCCGTCAGTATATATTCTTCATGGCTTCAGCGGGAATCCGGACAGGATTATCAAACAGGATATTCCGGATCTGGTTAAAAAAGCTCAGGAATATAAAACAATCTATGTACTGCCGGACGGAAATTACAGTTCATGGTATGTAGACAGTCCAATCGTGAAGGATTCCCAGTACCAGACATTTATTGGAAAAGAGCTGGTAGATTTTATTGACAAAAATTATCCTGTAAAATCAGAGAAAAAATACAGAGGAATTTTAGGATGGAGTATGGGAGGTTATGGAGCTACAAACATTGGGGTTACATATCATAAAACCTTTGGAATTGTGGGAAGTTCCTGTGGTGCTCTTGACTTTAATTCATTCGGAGAAGGGTATCAGAAATATATGGTTAATAAAGTCTTAGGTCCGCAGGAATCTCTTAATCCGAATTTTCTTACAGACAGCAAAATAAAGCTTATGGCAGAAGCCGGACAACAATACCTTTTTGATTGTGGTACGGATGATACCCAGATGATTCAGATGAACAGAATTTTCCATAAGAAACTTACGGAAGCTAAAGTTCAGCATTTATACACCGAATCTTTAGGAGCTCATGTTCCGGAATACTGGAGCAGGTCATTATCCGAACAGTTATCCTTATTTGACCGTTTTTTTAAACAATAATTTTAGGAAATAAATCCTGCATAAGCATGTGGGGTTTGTTTTTTACAAATAGTTTTTATCCTATTAAAAATCCCTTTTAAGGCTGGCTTAAAAGGGATTTAACATTTAGGACAATAAAAAAAAATCTAATTAATACTACAAATGTTGAAAGTTCTTGCCCAAATGTTCTTCGATCACAAAAAAGGGATCTTCAGTAAGGGTGTGTGCCCGCATATCAATCAGGCTTACTTTACTCATCATACGAAGCATAATTCTTCTTTCGCAGGAGTGTTCAATACCATCAATATTTCTTACCCCTGCACGAAATGCCGATCTTCCGTGAGCACATAAGTGGTTATTTACCAGAATAACATCTCCGGCCTGTGGAGTAAAATCCGAATAAATCAAATGTCTTGCTTCATCCCAGAACTCAGCCAGACATTGTTGGGCTTCATCAGATTGTTTTATGCTTGGATTAAACAGTTGTTCTGCTGCATCGAATCTCATAAAAGGAAGCTTATTATTGCCGTACAACACAGCATCCAGTGTTTCTTCTTCACTTTCCCCGGTTTCCAGATTAGCATCCTTAGGAATCTTGTAAATTCTGTCGAACAGAGGTTTGTATTGGTCTCCGATTGACTCATGAGAACGTATAGAATACAGGGTAGAGGGAACCTGTTCTTCATTTCTTACATACATAAAACTCAGAAAGTCTGCCTGATGTTTAAGAAAAGCATCTTCCGTATGTACATATAAATCTGTTGCAGAACCTGAACCAGTCTGTGTTTCCCGCATTTTCTCATCCGGTATAATTGCATGAATCAGACCGCCGCCTTTTCGTTGTGAATAATACTGTACAGGCTTTGACGGCAGTGCACCATGTATCAGAGCACAGGCAAAGCCATACAGGTTAAACTTAGAATAGTCGGCAGACTGCCAGTTCGCCGGAGTTGTTCCTAAGCTTTCCTGGTCAACATCCATTAATCCTTTTAAAATCAATGCGCCATACTGATTTTCTGAAAAATCACTTGCAAAATCAGCCGCTATATGTAAAATTCTTTCAGGTAAAAAATAAGAAGCCATTTGATGCACATGCCTGATAAAGTCACGGTTTTCATAGCTTCCATATTTTCTCTGCAGATGCTCCGCCGCATCTTGTATCATTCTTCTCTCCTGAGAGGTAATCTCAATCACTGTAGGAAGTAGTTTTGCCTCCGTAATTGTGTCGTTATTTAAAATTTTTAGAGAATTCATTAAAAAAAAATTTGGTGTTTAGTAATAATTTTTATCTTTGTTTTTAATTATTCTAAATAACAATAGCAAGTCCAAATTTAGGAATAATTACTGAACTGCCAAACAAAAAAAGAAAAAAATGAAAAATTTAAAAACTTGACTGTCAGATATATAAATACGTATATCGAAAAACCACACACAACCTATTGATTTAAAAAATCACCTTACAAAAAATATATGAATAACAATTTTGCACCCCTTGAAGAGGTATCAAACACAGCTTCACCTCACATTTCGGGGAATTTTGGAAACATTTTCCATCAGGACAATTACGATCACTATCGTAATGCAGTCAACAGTACTTTAGACCTTGTACAAGAATTTTTATATAGAAATGATAAGCCTTTCAGTGGCATTCAGGCCCGGGAAATGAAGGGAATGGTACAGGAAATCGATCTTAATCAAAAATTATCTACTTATAAAGAATTATTGAATGAAGTAGATCATATTTATGTAAAGCATGCTACCGCTTTTCATCTTCCACAATATGTAGCCCATCTAAACTGTCCCGTAGTAATTCCTGCTTTGGCTGGAGAAATTCTGGTAAGTGCCATCAATTCCTCACAGGACACTTATGACCAGAGTGCGGGAGGAACCTTCATGGAAAGAAAACTTATCGACTGGACAGCAGAGCAGTTAGGATATAACGCGAATGAAAGTGACGGGGTTTTTACTGCCGGAGGGTCACAAAGTAATCTGATGGGATTAGTCATGATGCGTGACTGCTTTTCTCAAAAAAGGTACAATCATAATATAAAACTGGATGGATTGCCGCAGGAAGCAAGCCGTTTCAGGATCTTTGTTTCGGATAAATCACATTTTAGTAACCTGAAGAATGCCTCCATCATGGGACTTGGCGAAAAATCAATCATTAAAGTACCTACAGATGACAGATTCCGGATGGATATCTCCCTGCTGAAGAAATATATCAAAAGGGAAGAACAACTGGGGAATATTCCTATCGGAATTGTGGCTACAGCCGGAACTACAGATTTTGGAAATGTTGATCCGCTGGAAGATATCGCTAATATCTCAGAGCAATATAACATCTGGATGCATGTAGATGCTGCATATGGTTGCGCATTATTATTAAGTGAAAAATACCGTCACCTGCTGACAGGAATAGAAAGAGCAGATTCTGTAACCATAGATTACCATAAGTCTTTTTTTCAGCCAATAAGCAGCAGTGCTTTCATCGTTAAAAACAAGAAAGAACTCTTCATTCTTAAACACCATGCAGACTATCTGAATCCTAAAGAAATGGATGAAGAGGAAATTCCTGCACAGATTAATAAATCCATTACCCAGAGTACCAGAAGATTTGACGCATTAAAACTCTGGTTTACCCTGAGAATGATGGGGAAAGAACAACTGGCAGAATATACAGATACGGTGATTGACCTTACCAAAGATGCCGCATCTATGATTCATGAGGATCAGGATTTTGAACTGCTTTCAGATTCAGATTTAAGCGTATTGGTCTTCAGATATATAAGACAGGATATTGCAGATCTTAATGCACTGAATCAATACATTAAAATGAAACTTTTCTACAGTGGGGAAGTTTTGGTCGCCAGTACAAAAGTTGACGGAAACTTCTATCTGAAATTTACGTTCCTTAATCCGATCACTACGACAGAAGATATTCACGAAATTCTTACTAAAATCAAGAGACATGGAGAAAACTTTGGTACAGAAAACTAGCTGGAAACAAAAGGCAGAAGAGATAACATTCCGCATTCTGCTTAACGGAATGCTCAGAGAGTTTGGAAATGGAAAATTTTATGAGGGAATCCCCAAATATGATTCGCTCACAGCTCAAGCTCTGGAAAATAATCGCTATCCTCTCCATATAAGGTTTGAACTGAAAAAAAGCGGAATATTTTTATTCGCGCCGGTAACATACCGTTCCGAAAGCTCTTTTCACGAATATGCTTCTCCGGTTTGGGCCGTGGATCATCATAATCAACAGGTTTTTGAGGTAAGTATTACACAGCTGATATCATGGGTATACGAAGAATTTTCAGATACCTTCACCGAATCCGGGCTGGAGCGCTTCAAAGAAAGGATTCAGAGCAATCTGAAGAATCTGGAGCAGACATTAGCCTGTTCTAAAGATAAAAATAACTTATCCTATTCATTCCTGGAATCAGAACAACTTCTTCCGGTAGGTCATAACCTGCATCCGTTTACGAAATCAAGAATGGGATTTTCAGAAGAACAGCAGTCTGCTTATTGTCCGGAGTTTGGGAAAGGTTTTCAGCTTCACTATTTCCTGGTTAACCATCAGTTGGTCACAGAAAAATCTTTACCGGGTATTTTCGCCAGAGAACTTATAACAAAATTGATTCCTTCACTTGAAGAACTGAGTAAAACCTATCTTAAAGAGGGTGAAAACATAAATGATTTTTATATCCTTCCCGTTCATCCCTGGGAAGCGCAGTATCTTTTAACATCAAAGGAATATTCAGCTCTTTTCAAATCCGGAAACATTATTCATATCGGTGCAATGGGAGCAAAGTTTTACGCCACATCTTCCATAAGAACTGTATATAATCCTGATTTCAGCTGGATGTTTAAATTTTCATTACATGTACTGATGACAGGATCTGTAAGAACCAATAGCCTTAAAGATCTTAAGAGAGGTTATGCTTCTGCAGTCTGGTGGGAAGATATACGCCCTTCATTTGAGGAAAGTTATAAGGGTTTTAAACTCCTGCTGGAACCTGCCTCTTTAAGTGTTGAATATGATGGTGAAAATATAGAAAGCTTTAATACCCTCATCAGGGAAAATCCTTTTTCACCGGATGATAAAGTACTGCTGCTTGCCAGATTATGTCAGGATGAGTCTTCAGATAATTTTACCAGCCATTTTTTCAGAAATGTGATTCAGAATATGGGACTGGAAGCTGAAGAAGCGATAATGCTGTGGTTTGAAAAATATGTTAAACTGCTTCTGGCACCGCTTAACACATTGTTCAATACCTTCGGAATGGCCCCTGAAGTACATCAACAGAACCTTCTTATTGAACTGGATGAAAGTCTTCTTCCGAAAACAATATGGGTAAGGGATGGACAGGGATATCTCCTACGGGAAAGCAGTAAAAATCAATATAAAAATCTGATCGCGGAATATCCGGAAATTGAAGAGCTCTTTATCCGTGACGAACGCCTTCTTGATATTATTTCTCATCATCTTCTGGTAAGCAATCTGGCTGCGCTGATTACTTCAATTGGTAAAACCGGACTGGTGGATGAAAGGTCACTTATTGATATCCTGTATAAAGAATTCGAATACCTTCATGAGCAGGCCCCATCCGAACTTACTGATTATGCTCTTCATAGAAGATACTGGGCCGTAAAAGCCAATCTTCAGTCTGCCATCCTGAATGTAGACGGAGGTGTAAATGCTGCCGCGGTTTCTTATGCTAAGGTGCCTAATCTCCTTCATATGTATTTCTTTTCGGACCAGCTTATCCAGCCAAAAGGAGCAGATATTTTTTTTAGACGTTATTTCTCTAAAGAAGACGTAACCATCAGCATGCGTCCTGTTGATCTTGAAAATGATCTTGAAATGCTGCACGAATGGTTTAATCGGGAGCATGCTGTAAAAATATGGCAGATGAACTGGCCGATCGACGAACTTGAAACCTATTACCGCCTTATGCTTCCCAGCCGTGAAGGGCACAGCTATATCGTACTGAGTAATGATGAACCTTCATGTAATATCGAAATTTACTGGGCATCCAGAGATATTGTAGGAGATTATTATGAAGTATTACCGACAGATTACGGAACCCACCAGTTTATCGCGCCGGTAGATCCTAAAAAGAAATATGTATCACCTTCCACCCAATCTATGGTAGATTATGTTTTTGCCCAACCCCAGGTAGGTAAAATGGTAGGAGAAGGCTCTGTAGATTCTCTTGCTTCAATGATGAATAAAGCCCATGTGGGGTTCAAGGTAGAAAAAGTGATTGAAATGCCTCATAAAAAAGCAAATCTCAATTTCTGCTACCGCGAATGGTACTGGGAAAAATTCCCTCAAAACAAAAATGTAGAAATCACCACCAATATCACTGAACATGAATAAAGAAACCGTATACAATGTAATAGGTATAGGCATAGGACCATTTAATTTAGGTCTTGCCGCATTATCCCATCCCATTTCTGAACTTAAAACCCTTTTTCTGGATCAAAGAGATGGCTTCGACTGGCATCCCGGTCTGATGATCGATCATGTGACCCTGCAAACCCCATTTTTATGTGACTGTGTTTCCATGGCAGATCCTACCAGTCCCTTAAGCCTTCTGAACTATCTCAAAGAAACCAACAGGCTTTATAAATTCTTTATCCGTGAAAACTTTTTTATCCCCCGTAAAGAATACAACAGATACTGCCAATGGGTAATTGAACAACTGCCCGAATGCCGATTTTCAACACAGGTAACCGATATTGAGTATGAGAACGGAATCTACCTTGTTTACACGATAAACACCAAGACAAAGGAACAACAGGTTTTTAAAACGGAAAGACTGGTTCTGGGAACGGGTACCCAACCGCATATTCCTTCATTTATTCCTAAAAATGATTCACGTATTATGCATACAAGTTCCTATTTATACCGAAAGGAAGAATTAGTGGCACAAGGAAGAAAGATTGCAGTGATCGGCTCCGGTCAGAGTGCTGCCGAAGTTTTTTATGATCTTCTTCAAAACAGAGATGAAAATACGGAACTGGGCTGGTATTCACGCCCTGACAGATTTTTCCCGATGGAATATTCAAAACTGACTCTGGAGCTGACCTCGCCTGACTATGTGGATTATTTTTACAGCAGAAGCGAAACCGCAAGAAAAACTATTTTAAGCAAACAACAGGCTCAGTTTAAAGGAATTAATTATGATCTGATCAACGATATTTATGATTTTATTTATGATCTGAATATCGATAATGCAGACCCAAAACTCACAATTATCCCTAATAGTCAGCTTAATAAAGTAGACAATACAGGTCCGGCATCCCTTCATCTTGAATTTACACAGCTGGAACAGGAGGTTTCTTATGAACAGGAAGCTGATTATCTGATCATCGGGACGGGATACCGTTATCATGAACCTGCATTTCTGAAGAATATCCAGTCAAGAATAAAAAGGGATTCCAACGGCTTATTTGCAGTGAACAGAAATTACTCCATTGATGAAAACGGTGGCGAAATTTATGTTCTGCACGCAGAAGTACATACCCACAGCTACATTTCCACAGACCTGGGAATGGCAGCATACCGAAACTCATTCATCATCAATGACATCCTTGGAAGAGATCATTATAAAATTGAAAAGAAAATCGCTTTCCAGGATTTTGATGTAGAAAAATACGCCGAATTACCAACCGCAAAAATATAATAGAAAATGAACACAGAATATACAATCAGCCAGGAAAACTGGAATGAGGCTAACAGAAATCTTATGGCCAAAACCATTGCAGAATTAATGCATGAAGAATTATTGAAACCGGTTACCGTTTCTCAGGATGAAGAGGATTATACCGTATTTACACTTGAAACAGGAGTGGAGCATATTCAATACAGTTTCCGGGGCCAGGAAAGAATGATGGACTACTGGCATATTGACGGGCGGAGTATCACCAAGACAGAACATGGCGAAAAACAGCCTTCTGTGGATGTAGCTTCTTTTTTCCTTGAAATGCAGTCTGTTTTTGATCTTGATCCGTACACCATTGCCAGATATACTGAAGAATTATTGCATACTTTATACTGTGATGCAATGATTTTGGCAAAAGGAACCATGACTTCACAGAATCTGGCGGCTTCAGATTATCAGACGATAGAACATCATATGACAGGACATCCGTGGGTGATTGTCAACAAAAGCAGACTGGGGTTTTCTCCCCGTGACCTTCAGGCGTTTGCTCCGGAATCCGATCAGAATCTGAAAGTTTTATGGCTGGCCACTCATCAGAGCAGATCTGCCTTCCAGTCAGTGGACTCTATCAATAGAGAAGATTTTTACCGCTCAGAAATAGGAAATGAACTGTTTAATGAATTCCAGCTGAAACTGGCTTCCCATGGAAAACCGGTGGGAGACTATCATTTTATCCCGGTTCATCCGTGGCAGTGGGAACATAAACTAAAGATTCATTTTGCAGGTGATATCGCATCAGGACTTATCATCCAGTTAGGAGAAGGAAATGATGTTTACAGCCCTCAGCAAAGCATCCGTACTTTATTCAATGCGGATCATCCGGAAAAAAGATATTTAAAAACAGCAGTTTCCATTTTGAGTACAGGAAACATCAGAGGACTATCACCTAAACAGATGAAAATTGCACCGGCCATTACGGAATGGGTAAAAAGTCTGATTAAAGATGACGCTTACCTTGAAAATAAAGGAACAATTTTTCTGGGAGAAGAAGCGTCTATTGCTTATTTGCATCCTCAGTATGGAGCTATTGCCAATGTACCTTATCAATATAATGAATTCCTGGGAGCGCTGTGGCGTGAAAGTGCTGAAAATTATCTGAAGCCAGAAGAAGAAATGGTGACAATGGCCTCTCTGCTGTATATAGACCAGAACGGAACACCTCTGGTGGAAGCATTCGCAGAAAAGGCAGGTATGACCATCAGAGACTGGGTTATAAGCTATCTGGATGCTTATCTGACACCGCTGCTGCATATTTATTATACCCATTCGTTGTGTGTAACTCCTCACGGAGAAAATATTATGGTCGTTTTAAAGAACGGCATTCCGCAGAGAATTGTTATTAAAGATTTTGTAGATGATATTGTGCTTACTACTGAAGCCAGAGAGAAACTACCTGCTCATCTGGCGGACGGTCTGATACAGTCATCCAATAAAGAAAATATTCCTTTATTTATCCTTTTAGGTGTTTTTGATGCTTTCTTCAGGTATTTATCCAATATCCTGCATACCTATTCCGGATTTGAAGAGGAAACATTCTGGATGCTTGTTCACGAATGTATTGAAGGATATAAAACCGATAACCCCCATTTACAGGAGAGATATGCCAAATATGACTTGTACGTACCGGCTTTCAAAAGATTTTACATCAACAGCCTTCGTTTAAAAAATAACGGATACAGTGAAAACAAAGCATTTGCGATCCCAAGAAAGGACGGGGCATTACCCAATCCCTTATACCAGATCGCCAACAAAAATTCTGTAGCAGCATTATGAGGAAATTCCTGAATCTGCTAAAGAAGGGAACGGTTTTTACCTATGGAGCGCTCGCCGGGAAAAAGGTGGAGCTGACTTCGGGGAGTATCAACCGTTCCATCTTTAGTTTAGCTATTCCAATGGTAATGGAACTGGTGATGGAATCTGTTTTTGTAAGTGTCAACCTCCTGATCATTGCCAGATTGGGAGATAAGGTCCTGGGACTTGTGGGAATAACAGATAACTATATCAATTTTGCTTATGCTATTGCTGTAGGTCTTGGAATTGCTGCAGCAACACTTGTAGCGAGAAGAGCCGGTGAAAAGGATAGGGAAGGAATGGGCAGAACCGCCCATTACATTATTCTGTTAGCCCTCTTTTTTGCTCTGTTAATAGGGGGGATTTCCTGTTTATTTGCCTCTGAAATCGTGGGATTCCTGGGCATAAGTACGGATGTGGTGAATGATGGATTATCCTTTTCCCGACTGGTGTTTCTAAGTATAGGGCTGGTAATCCTCAGGCTTTCCGTTAATGGACTTTTCAGAGGAGCCGGAGATGCTGATCTTGCAATGAAATCACTGTGGCTATGCCATATTTCTAATATTATTTTTGCAGTAATCCTTGTTTTCGGACTTGGCTTTATTCCGGCTTTCGGACTGATGGGACTGGCGTATGCTACTGTTTTATCAAGACTGCTGGCAGTGATCTATCAGTTTTTCATTTTACTTTCCGGCAAAACAAGCATTAATATTCTGATGAAGTTCCATTGGGATATTCCCCTGCTGAGAAAGATCTTGAAAATAGCTTTTGGCGGATTGGTCCAGTACATCATCCCGACTTCCAGCTGGCTGATTATGGTTAAAATCATATCAACCTTCGGAACAACGGCACTTGCGGGATATATTATAGCCCAGCGTATTGCATCGGTTGCCACTATGCCGGCATGGGGAATAGGCAATGCAGCAGGTGTTCTTACAGGGCAAAATCTGGGTGCAGGAGATCCTGACCGTGCAGAAAAAACAGTATGGAGAGCAGGTACTATCAATATGAGCTATCTCATTGTCGTAGCGCTGTTCTGGCAGATTGCAGCAGAATATGTGGTGAAATTTTTCACAACAGAAACTGAAGTGGCACGATATGCCGTTCAGTATATTCATGTTGTATCCATGGCCTATCTGTTACTGGGCTTTACTATGGTAATCAGCCGGGCGCTCAATGCTGCCGGAAATATCATGCAGGTCACCATACTTTATGTCATTATGTTCTATGTCATCCAGCTTCCGCTGGCTTATCTGCTCGGAGTAAGATTCCAATGGGAACTCACCGGAATATTCACTGCTATTGTCTCATCGGAGATTGTACTGGCTGTCCTTTTCTTAATGATTTTTAAAAACGGTAAATGGAAAACAATAAAAATTTAAAATGAATACAACAGAAGAATTTTATGAAATTATCGCTTCAGCAATTGCGGTAAAAAAAGAACTGGTAAATGAAAAACTCACTTATCAGGAGATCCCGGAATGGGATTCTATGTCTCACCTGCTTATTGTGGAAGCACTGGAGCAGTTTTACCAGATTAAATTTGATTTTAATGATATCCTCGAAATGGGGACTGTAGGTAAAATTCGTGAGAAAATGAAAAAATACGATGTACTTGTAGAAAACTAAGAAAATGAAAATTTTAGAAAATGTAATTGCCAACAGAAACCTGTTGTTTACAGATGCCTCCACCGGAAAAACCATTCCGGTAGGGGTTCTTTACAGGTCTTTAGGCCTGAATCCCGTAGAAAAAGGCTTGATTTTTTTATATAATGACAATCAGCTTTCCTCCATTGAGGTGCTGTTGAATTTTTACGGGACAGCACATACTATCGCTGTTCTGGGGCAAAAGCTACATCCAGAATTCAAAGCCCGTCTGGAAGAGGAATATCATCCAAAATACATCTTTGATCCTTCAAGAGGTGAGATTTCGGGATATACGGTTAAATCCTTCTCGGATTCGGTTGATATCCATACCAGAAAAGATTATAAATCCGAAATAACAATCCATCCTGAAATTAAAATTCTGCTGAGTACTTCAGGAACAACGGGTATACCGAAACTGGTTAAACTATCAGATGAGAGCCTTTACCAGAATGCAGTCAGTATTCTTCAGTATATGCCTGTTCTGGAGTCTGATGTTGTTCCGCTGAACGTTCCTATCAATTTCGTATATGGATTCTCAATCTTTACTACGAATTGTATGCGTGCCGGAAGAATTGTGTGTACAGATAAGGATATTATGCAAAAAGCTTTCTGGGACGAAATGGAGGAATTCGGATACAGTACCCTTGGCGGGGTTCCTTATTTGTATGAGAATCTGAACAGAATTGGTTTCTTCAGAAAAGACAGTCCGAGTTTAAGATACATGACTCATACCGGCGGAGTTATCAATGGTGAATTGAGAAAAATAATTTTTTCCTACTGTCATGAATTTGAAAAACAGTTCTTCGCACAATATGGCCAGACCGAAGCAGGCGGTAGAATGGCTTATCTCACAACAGACGGCCTTCTGGAAGCAGAAACTTCTATCGGTACTCCGGTGCAGGGTGGAGATTTCAAAATAGACCCGGAGACCGATGAATTGCTGTTCTCACACAACAGTATTTATGGAGGCTATGCCAACACACTTCAGGACCTTACCACTTATGAACAGCCTTCGGTTTTGCGTACAGGAGATACTGCTCAAAAAGGAAGTAACGGAATTTATTACATTACGGGACGTATTAAAAGAATCATGAAGCTATTCGGAATACGCCTCAATCTGGACGAAGTGGAGTTTATCCTTAAAAATGAAATGGAAGGAAATACTTTTGTCTGCCTGAATTCCAATGATAAAAAGATCATTGTACTGTATGACAATCCAGATATTAATCCGCAGACTGTCACCGAAGCCATCAAAAATAAACTGCGCATCAATCCTCAGTATATACGCACTGAGCTTATAGAATCATTTCCATTATCACAAAACGGCAAAATAAATTATCCCCTGTTACAAAACTTACAGCATGAAAACATCTAAAACCCTTATATTACTTCTTGGTCTTGCTTTAACCTCCCATCAGCTTTCTGCACAGCAAAGCGACAGAGTTCATGGCAAAATCATGCTCTCTGAACAGGCACCGGTAAAAAATGCTGTTTTAAGACTTGTCGATACATCATATCAGGCAAAAACAAATAATTTAGGAGAGTATTACTTTGAAAATGTGCCATCTGGAGAATATATGCTTCAGGTGGTTTTAAATGATATCGAACTGATGCGTGAGAAAATCAGTATTAAAAAAGATGTCTACGAAATTCCGCCCATTTATGCTTCCATTCATAATAATGTGATTGAAGGAATTACTATTTATGCGGTCAGCAGAAACAAATTTCTGGATAAAGACAGTACCTCAGTAGCTAAAATGCCTTTAAAAAATTTAGAGAATCCGCAGGCATACACAAGCATTAATCAACAAATCATGAAGGAGCAGCTAACCTATGATGTTTCAGAGGTTTTGAAAAATGTTCCGGGAATGGTAAAAATGCAAGGAAGCCCGGGAAGGGGCTCCGGTGATGGAAGCTTTTATTACAGCTTACGAGGTTTCCCAACAAAAGTATCCATGGTGGATGGAATTCCTGCGACAACCAACGGAGAGATTGATCCTGCGGATATCGAACGTCTTGAGGTAATCAAAGGACCGTCGGGAACATTGTACGGAGGAGCAGTAACATCATTTGGAGGGTTAATCAATTTAGTCACCAAAAAACCAAAAGACTATTTCGGAGGAGAAATATCCTATCTTATGGGAAGCTACAACCTCAATCGTGTGACAGCAGATGTCTATGGCCCGATAACGGATAACCGAAAAACATTATTTCGTCTGAATGCCGCTTATCAGTATCAAAATGGATTTCGAGACTCTGAATTCAGAAAATCATTCTTTGTTGCGCCTACAGTAAGTTATCAGGTAAATGACCGTCTGAAGTTTAGTCTGGGAACCCAGATTTATAACTATGAAGGAACCAATACTCCAATTATTTTCCTTCCCAGAACAAGAAACTATTTTGCACATACCCCGGATGAACTGGGCTTTGACTGGAAAAGATCATATTCTAATAATGATATGACCCTGAAAGCCCCTTCCATCAACGTAAAAGCTGAAGCTAATTATAAAATTTCGGATCGATGGAGCTCACAAACATTGATTTCCAGAAACTTCAGAAAAACCGAAGGATTATATCAATATCAGTTTATCAGAGGAACGACAAATGATGCAACACTGGAACGTAATGTTCAGTGGCAAAACTCAGAAGCTTCTTCTACAAGTATTCAGCAAAATTTCAACGGAGAATTTAATATCGGAAACATCAAGAATAAAGTGTTGATCGGAGTAGATTATCTGAATCAGATGATTAATAACAACCATTCGCCTATTGTTGTCTATGATAATATTGACGGACAAAGCTTAACAGGTAATTATGGAAATATTTCCAAAGATCTTGCCCTTCAGAAAATCCAGACTTTCACTCAAACAGCAATTCAGGCAGGTAAAACGCCTTTGGTAAGAAATACATCTTCCGCAGATCTTTATGGGGCCTACGTATCGAATGTAAGCTATATCACAGACCGTCTGATTACGTTATTGAGCCTGCGTATGGATCATTACGAAAGCAAAGGACAGCTGAACCTGAACACCAATGTTCGTTCGGGGGAATTTAAGCAAACAGCATGGTCTCCAAAAGTAGGTTTGGTTTATCAGGTTCTTAAAGATCAGTTATCCGTATATGGAAACTATATGAATGGTTTTAGTTACACAGCACCTGTTATACAGCAGCTGGCGGATTATAGCGGCGATATGAAGCCACAGATGGCCAATCAGTGGGAAGTAGGAGTAAAAGGAAATCTTTGGAGAAACAAAATTAATTTCACCGTGGGATACTATGATATCCTTGTTAATAACATACAACGTGGAATCGGAGTGGTTCGTGATGGGAAAGAATATGCTATTGTTGTTCAGGATGGACAACAAAGAAGTAAGGGAATTGAAATTGAAACCATTATGAATCCTGTTCAGGGATTAAATATTATGGCAGGATATGCTTATAATGACAGTAGATTTGAAAAAGCAGACGCCGATGTAGAAGGCCGTCGCCCGGAATCCGCGGGGCCTGCCAATGTATTTAATTCGTGGATCAGTTATATCATTCCCATTAAAGGACTTCAGGGGCTGGGAGTAGGTTTCGGAGTCAACCGGGTAGGAAAACAGATTACCGGAAATAAAGTAAAAACCGGACAGTTTGCATTTCCTGCCTATACATTGATTAATGCTTCTGTTACCTTGGAAAAGGAAAAGTACAGATTAGGATTTAAAATGAATAATTTAGGTAATGTACAGTATTTTGCAGGGCAGGGAGTAATTGTAGCTCAAATGCCTCGCAATTTCGTTGCTGAGGTAAGTTTTAAATTTTAATACTCTGTGACCCTAATAAAGAGTTTATATCAAGTACCTCTGATTATGAATCTTTTTAGAATGTATTACCTTGTAAACTCTCAACTTTTTCCCCTATAAGCTATGAAACTTAAATTTAGAAAAATAGTCTATCAATTACATCTATGGCTCGGATTATCATCCGGGCTTATAGTTGTAATAATGGCTGTTACAGGTTGTATTCTTTCATTTGAAGATGAACTGAAACACCTCATACATCCCCAGAGATATTTTGTGACTGCGATTGGAAAAGAAAAATTACCGCTTGCTGAATTAACCGTCAGAGCCGAACGGGCACTTCCCGATGGTCTTAAAATCAAAAGAGTCCAGATTTCATCCGACCCCTCCCGAACCTATATGTTCAGAACGCTTAAAATGAATAACGAAGCATTAACCTATTGGGGAACCTATGAGTATTATTACCGGGTTTATATAGATCCGTATACCGGAAAGGTTCAGGAGCTGGAAAATGCAAAAACCGATTTTTTTGAAATTGTCCTTGATCTACACCGAAGGTTGTTATTGGGAGAAAAAATAGGGAAAACCATTACCGGATATTCCACCTTATTACTGGCTATTATTCTTTTTTCCGGACTGGTGATCTGGTATCCCCGGAAAATGAGTAAAAATATGCTCAAAGGAATGTTTTTCATTAAGCTTTCCGCCAACTGGAAAAGAATCAATTATGATCTTCATAATGTTCTCGGGTTCTATTCAATGATCCCTTTACTTTTGATTGCTTACTCTGCATTGATATGGAACTTTACAGATATGGATAAATGGATACAAAATTTTTTAAACGACAATAGGAGAACAGAGCAAAAAGTAAAAAGCAACAGGCCCCAGAATGAATCCGTCGGTCGGAATATTGTTCTGAACAGGATATGGAATACGATGGAACCTCAGATGGCTCATAAAAAATCGGCAATGATTAATTTTCCCAGAACTGAGGCGGGAACTTATTATGCAGAAATAACTTATGCAGAAAAGCAATATCAGAATGAGCAGTTTAGTTTCGATCAGTATTCCGGGGTTAAACTAAAATCTCAGTCCTATAAAGATAAAAATATCGGAAACGGAACTGCACTTCGGGAAAGGAATTACGATCTACACACCGGAAGTATCTTCGGAATTACCGGACGTATCATTTATTTTTTAGCAGGTATTATTGCGGCCTCACTACCGGTTACAGGATTTATTATCTTTTTGAACCGGAAAAAGAAAAAGCCCAAACATCAGAAGAATAAGATTATTTTTCCTGCTCATCATTAATAAAAGCCTCTGTAATGAGGCATTTTTATTGCTAAAGATGTTGGTAAACGCAAAGACTCAGGGATTTTATCACGTAAGGATTCGTGAATTTAAAGTTTAAAGATCACTCAATCAATTTTTTAACATGGCTGGAGAAAACTTCAATACTTTTATCCATTTCTTCAGAGTTAAGGTCCCCAAAGCCTAACCGCATAGCGGTAATATTTTTATTTTGATACAATAATGTTTTAGGAATAAAGAGATTATCCTGAGCACTGTTACGACTGAGCTGCATAAGATTAATCTTAATATTCCATTCCAGCCAGATAGCCAGTCCTCCTGACGGTTTCTGAAAGGAGATAAGGTTACCAAGATTATCTTCCAGCAAAGCAGCAAGATAATCCCGTCTTTCCTGATAAATTTTTAAAGATTTTTTCAGATAACGGTTAATTTCTCCTTCCTCAATCATTTCTCCCAATGCTCTTTCCATTAGAATATCTCCTTGCCGGTCTATTATTCCAAGGTATTTTCTCATTTCAGTCATCAGATTTTCCGGGGCAACAATAAATCCTGTCCTGAAACCCGGTGCTAATGATTTTCCGAAAGATCCTATATAAATAACCATTCCGTTTGTATCAGCACTCGCTAAAGGAAGAATAGGGCTTTTGTCATAATGGAATTCATAATCGTAATCATCTTCAAGAATAATAAATCCGTACTCATTAGCCAGTTCCAGCAATTCCAGTCGTCGTTGTGCACTTAATGCCACTGTAGTAGGATAGTGGTGATGCGGAGTGAGATAAAGCATTCTGATTTTTTGTTTTTTGCAGGCTTCTCTCACGCTTTCAACAATAATTCCGTCATCATCAATGGGAATAGAAACCATATGGACTCCGGCTTTCATAAAGATCATATTGACTGAAAAATAGCTTAAAGCTCCTACTAAAACCACATCTCCCGGAGAAAGGAGAATCTCGGAAACAATATAAATACTCATTTCCGTACTTCTCGTAATCAGAAGATTATTTTTGGAAATTGGCAATCCACGGGATAAATTGAGATAACGGGATAAATGTTCTTTAAAAAACTCACTTCCGTCATGGTTATAATGTCCTGATATTTTCTGATTCGATTTACGTTTTAAAATAGAACTGTAAAATCTTGAATGCTGGCCTATCTGAGTCAGTCTGATATCCGGAACCCCATCATTAAATACATACTCACAATCCGAGCGTTCAAAAGGGTTATCTAAAATATTAGATGTCTTAAAAGAAAAACCGGTTGTTGTAGGATAGTTTTGAAGATTATTTTGTTTAAAATCATTCATTTTCACAGGTTTTTCCTGATCTTTCCCAATGATGAAAGTTCCTTTATTCGGGAAACTCTCCGTCCAGCCCTGAGCAGACAATTCATCATACACGGCTACCGCTGTATTCCGGTGGATTTCCAGCATTTCACTGAATGTTCTCGTTCCGGGAAGTTTCGTTCCAAACGGTAAATACCCCCGTTGAATCGCATTGATCAGTTGATTGGCAATTTGTAAATAAATAGAAGTTTCTGATTGTCTATCTATTTTAATAAAACTTTCATAAGGAATTCTAACCGGACTATCCATAATATCAAAACTGGCACAGTATGACCATCCGGCAATATACTACTTTTGACATCAAAATAAAAATCTATGGAATTTCAGCAGCTTTTAAAAAGAATTGTGCAGAAGGGAAGTACCCATGCCAAATGGCTTAATACCCTTTCTTTTATGGAAAATGCAGGCGCAAGGAAAATCTCTAAATGTGAACATCCGGTTCTGGTGACTCAGATTCAGTTAAAACACGCTGCTGAAGAACATCGTCATGCTTATTATCTTAAAAAACAAATCGGAAAGATAAACCCTGATTTTTGCAAGACGTACGAAAATACAGAACTTCTTGCTCCTGTAGCGACGCGTCAGTATCTTCATTCATTGGATATCAGGGCCTGTAAATATCTTCAGACAGTATTTACCTTGAACAGAGAAGATTTGAAATACGCCGCCTATCTTTTTGTAACCTACGCCATTGAAGTTCGGGCTGATGAGCTTTACCCCGTATATCAGGATATCCTTACCGAAGAATCTTCAAAAATAATGGTAAAATCAATTATCCTTGAAGAAGAAGGACATCTGGAGGAAATGATTAACCAATTAAATGAATTTTCATCCGACTGGAAACAGCATGCAGATTATATCCTGATGATTGAGAGAGAATTACATGAAAACTGGATTAATGCGATCAGAGTAGAAATCACAGAACCTGATTATGCTTCATAACAATCATCATTTTCAGAAATCACTTGACAAAAGGAATGAACAGGGAGTCATAAGGAGTTTAAAACGTCAGCCTGAAGGTGTTGATTTTTATTCCAATGATTATCTGGGGTTTGCAAGAAGCTACGAATTGCAGAATATGTTGCTGCAGAAGATTATAGATACTCCGCAATTGCTTTCAGGAAGTACAGGCTCAAGACTTATCAGTGGAAATAGTCATATGGTGACTGATACAGAAAATTACATTGCTGAAAAGCATCGGTTTCCTGCAGTATTGCTTTTCCCATCCGGTTACTGTGCCAATCTGGCGATCTTTTCAACACTTGCAGGCCGCCATGATACGGTTATCGTAGATGAACAGATCCACCGTTCTGTACATGACGGGTGCCGAATGTCAAATGCAAAGAAACTGAAATTCAGGCATAATGATGTTCATGATCTGGAAAGAATATTAAAAAGACAGACCGGACATTGCTATGTAGCTATAGAAAGTCTTTATTCTATGGAAGGGGACTTTGCCCCCATTTTGGAAATTGCTGAACTTGTAAAAAAATACAATGCTGATCTTATTGTAGATGAAGCTCATGCCTTCGGTGTTTTAGGGTACGGACTGATAGATCAGTACCGGTTGCAGCAAAATGTCTCTGTAGTGATAATAACTTATGGTAAAGCATTGGGAGCTCATGGAGCAGCAGTATTATGTAACAATACCATAAAGTCATATTTGGTCAACTTTGCCTCGCCCTTTATTTATACTACTTCAGCACAGGATTTTCAATGGATGGGTATCAGAACCGGGTATGAATTTCTCGAACGGAACTCCGAGCTTGCAGAAATTCTTAAAAGGAATATTGCCGTTTTCAGAGATCAGGGATTACAATCTCCATCCTTCGAAGACAGCCCTGTTCAGGCCATCATCATTCCGGATAATCAAAGACTGAAGGCAATACAAAATACATTGTCGGAAGAAGGCTTTTTAACGTATGCAGTTTACAGCCCAACCGTAAAAGAAGGAAGCGAAAGGCTCAGAATATGCCTTCACAGCTATAATACAGAGGAAGAAATTCTAAGGCTTGCAGAAGTTATTAAGAAATCCGGTACGCTCAAAGAACACGATAGAAAAGAAATAAACCTTTAAACATAATAAATAACATCCCGAATCACAAAACCCTAACTCTACATGAAATTATTCATCACCGGCATCGGAACCGAAATAGGAAAAACAGTCTGCTCCGCCATTTTGGTTCAATATTTTAAAGCGGACTACTGGAAACCTGTACAATCCGGAGATCTTCACTTTACCGACAGTCATAAAATTGAAGCATGGACAGATCATACCACCTGCTATCCGGAGACCTATCGTCTTAAGCTGGCTGCCTCACCACATCAGTCGGCCCGTGCAGAAAATGTACAGATCCGCCTTGATCATTTTCAGTTGCCGGAAACTGATCAGCCATTGATTGTTGAAGGAGCCGGAGGACTCATGGTTCCGTTATCAGATAACAGATTTATGATTGATCTGATAGACACCCTGAATTTACCCGCAGCTCTAGTGGTGAGGAATTATTTAGGCTGTATTAATCACAGTCTACTTTCAATGATGGTATTACAACAAAGAAACATAAAACTGGAATATCTGATTCTTAACGGAGAATTTCCTGAAGATACAGAAAGGGTTATCTGCAGCTTTGTGACAAAAGATACAAGAATTATCAGAATCCCCGAAATCAGCATAACCGATAAGGAACAAATAAAAACTACGGCAAAACAATTAACGATAACAAAATTATGATAATGGATAAGAAAACAGAAATCAGAAATAACTGGACCAAAGAAGAGATTGAAGATATTTATCATTTACCGCTTATGGAACTGATTTATAAGGCAGCCACTATACACCGGGAATGGCATGATCCTTCCGAAGTACAGATCTCCACACTATTGTCAATCAAAACCGGAGGTTGCCCCGAAGACTGTTCCTATTGCGGACAGGCAGCACGATACCATACCAATATAAAAGTACAGGCTTTATTGCCTACTGAAACAGTAATTGCACATGCACAAAAAGCTAAAGATAACGGCTCGTCCCGTTTCTGTATGGCTGCGGCATGGCGTGAAGTACGCAATAACCGTGACTTTGACAGAGTCATTGATATGGTAAAAGGAGTGAATGATCTTGGGCTTGAAGTATGCTGTACATTGGGAATGCTTACCGAAGAACAGGCAATCAGACTCCAGGAAGCCGGACTATATGCTTACAATCATAATCTTGATACTTCTGAACAGTATTATGAAGAGATTATTTCTACAAGAACATTTGACAATAGAATTAATACAATTAATAATGTCCGAAAAGCAGGCATCACTGTATGTTCTGGAGGGATTATAGGTTTAGGAGAAACCCACAGAGACAGAATCTCCATGCTTTTAACACTGGCAACCATGCCTAAGCATCCTGAATCAGTTCCTATCAATGCATTGGCAAGAGTAGAAGGAACACCGCTGGAAAATAATGAAAAAGTGGATACATGGGAAATGGTCAGAATGATCGCTACTGCGAGAATCGTTATGCCTTCATCCATGGTGAGATTAAGTGCCGGCCGTATTGAAATGTCAGAGACAGAGCAGGCATGGTGCTTCATGGCAGGAGCCAACTCCATTTTTACAGGAGAAAGAGAAACGTTATTAGTGACTCCGAACCCCGGTGTATCTGAAGATATGCAAATGCTGGAGAACCTTGGGCTTAAGCCTATGATGAAAAAAGAAACCTGTTGCTAATTAATAATGATAAACGATGAGTTTCTGGATTTTAATCATGAGTATTTTGAAGTTCATTTCAATAGTATTGTCTGATCTATTAGTCATTAATACATTATATCCCAATATATGAACACCATAACATCAAGCGGGCTCCGGCAAAGAGATAAAGCTGTAAACTGGCATCCGTACACTCAAATGAAGACAGCAGATGATATCATTCCTGTGGTCAGAGGAAAAGGTATTTATCTGTATGATGAACAAGGCAAACAATATATGGATGTGGTTTCTTCATGGTGGGTTACGCTGCATGGACATTCCCATCCTCATATTGCACAACGTGTTTTTGAACAATTAAATACACTGGAACAGGTTATTTTTGCAGGGTTTACCCATGAGCCCGCAACACAGCTTTCTGAAAATTTACTACAGCTTTTACCATCCGCTCAAAAAAAAGCTTTTTATTCCGACAATGGCTCCACAGCAGTGGAAGTTGCCTTGAAAATGTGTATTCAGTATGCTCATAACCACGGGAAAAAGAAGACCAAAATCTTAGCTTTTAAAAATGCATATCACGGAGATACCTTCGGAGCGATGTCTGTCAGTGAAAAAAGCTTCTGGACCAAACCTTTTGAAAGTATGCTGTTTGAAGTTGTCTTCATTGATACTCCCAATGCCGGAAATCTGGAGTATCTGCGCTTACAGATTAAAGAACTGGCGGATGAAGTAGCTTGTTTTATTTATGAACCTTTGGTTCAGGGAGCAGCAGGAATGCTGATGTATGATGCCGAACATCTGAACAGTCTGATGGCAGTTTGCAGAAAAGAAGGAGTACTGATGATTCAGGACGAAGTTTTTACAGGATTCGGGAGAACAGGAAAATTATTTGCGGCAGATTACCTTACGGAAAAACCGGATATCATGTGTTTTTCCAAAGGATTAACCGGTGGTACAATGCCTATGGGAATTACCACCTGTACAAACAGTATTTATAATGCTTTTTTATCTGATGACCGCCATAAAACGTTATTCCACGGTCACTCCTTTACCGCCAATCCGTTGGCCTGTGCTGCGGCATTAGCCAGTATGGAATTATTGCTTACCGAAGAAACCCAAATGAATATTCAATATATCACCCAACGGCATTCAGAATTTGTAAACAATCTGGCTTCCCATTCTCAGGTAGAAAATGCTCGAAGTATAGGAACGATTTTAGCTTTTGACTTTAAAACCGGAAACGGGACATCTTATTTTAACGAAATAGGAAAAATACTCTATAACGAGTTTCTACAACGAGGAATTATCATGAGACCTTTAGGCAATGTGATCTATCTGGTTCCTCCATATTGTATTACTTCTGAAGAATTGGATTTTGTATACCGGAATATTCTGGAAGTACTGGATCAGTTCAACGATAAGAACATCTGATGATATTAAAAAAAACTGTTACCGCAGTAAAAATAAAGGCCTAAAAAACACACTACGAGCTCAGTTCATTTCCCCACAAATGAAGTTCAGAGAGGATAGGGCCCAGCTTTTTCCCTCTCTCAGTCAGCTTATAATAAACTTCCGGAGGGAAGTTATAGACTTCAATTCGTTGAATGATATGATCTTCCTCCAGTTGTTTTAATTGTTCTGTAAGCACCTTTTTGGAAACTCTCGGCATTTTTCGCCAGAATTCTACAAAACGTACGCAATCTTCTTCGAAAAGGTTATGGAGGATCAATGGTTTCCATTTACCTGAAAGAATATCCAGACTTCTTCTTAATCCGCAATTTTTAAACTCTTCAAAATTCATCATAATTCTTAGAATATGGGTAACCTTCTGGTAACCTTCGATTGCTCTTCTCCGGTTAACCAATAGCTTTGTTTTACAAAATTAAACAAATGAAATTACAACTATGGCGCAATGCAACATTGCTGTTGAAAATTGGGAAAATTACCATTTTAGTGGATCCGATGCTGGGAGATAAAGGATCTTTAGGTTCATTCCCTATGACAGATAATGACTTATTAAATCCATTGGTAGATCTTCCTTTCAGTTATGAAGACCTTGCTGAGAAACTAAAAAATACAGATATAATAGCGGTTACTCATTTACATCCGGATCATTGGGATGCTAAAGCAATTGAGCTTATTAACAAAAATACACCTGTTCTCTGTTCCGGCGAAATTGCCGACCAGATTGCTCAATACGGCTTTCAAAATGTTTTTTCTGTTAATGAGCACATTCAATGGGAAAATATTGATATTTTCACAACAAAAGGCCGGCATGGAACGGGAGAGATTGGAGAAAAAATGGGAAAGGTGAATGGTTTTCTGTTTAAAACACAGGAACAGTCCGTATATATTGCAGGAGACAGCATCTGGTATGAGGAAATAGCTGATGAGATTGATAAGCATCAGCCACAACATATCATTGTAGCAGGCGGAGCAGCCACTTTTTCCGTAGGAGATCCTATTATTATGACCAGTGAAGATATTATAAAAGTCTGTGAATATGCTCCACAGGCAAAAGTATGGGTGACTCATCTGGAAGCAGTGAGCCATTGTACGGAAAACAGAATGCTGATCAGAGAAAGAATCATAGAAAATAAACTGGACAGTCAGTGTTTTATTCTGAATGACGGGGAAGAGGTGGAATTAAGATTCAGTTAAAATATAATCCCCTGCAGATTTGAACATCTGCAGGGGATTGTTGTATTAAAACCGGATTAGTCTTCCACATATTTATTTCTTGCCGCTCTCATTCCAAAATAAAGCATTAATAAAACGGCTAAACTTAGAAAATAAAAGGAGCTGTTCCATGAAATATCCCGGTCATGGAGCTTTCCGAATACCGGAGGTCCGAATGCGGCGATCATATATCCTACAGACTGCGCCATTCCGGAGATTTTTACGGCATTGATACTGCTCTTTGTTCTGGTAGAAAAAAACAGAATAGATAAGCTGAATGATAATCCGTTTGAAATCCCTATAATGACAGCATTTACATAGATCCACTCTGACTTCAGAAAAGCAAACATCATGGTACTGGTAAACATCAATGCACATATAAAAACAATCATGATTCGCTGATCTTTCATTTTACTCGCAATAATCGGGCAGCAAAAAGTTACCGGAATCATAGTGATTTGAATGACAAAAAGTACCCATCCCGAGCTCTCACCCTGCATATTATAATCTGCAAGGAAAGAAGGCAGCCATGCTACCAGACAGTAATAAAATAAAGACTGTAATCCCATAAAGATACTGATATTCCACGCCTGGGAAGACTTAAACATATTAAAACCGGAAGTGCTTAATGCTGTTTTAGGCTGATCAGGATTTTTTTTATTGAAAATAAATTCCAGGATTAAAACCAAAAATCCTAAAGCAGCAATTACCAGCCAGATCCCCAGAGAACCACGCCATCCGAAACCGGTCCATTCTCCTATTCTGACACTAAATCCTGAAGCAAGGGCTGCTGTAAGATTCATGGATACTGCAAAAATCCCGGTCATCAGGCCGATCTGTTTGGGGAAATTATTTTTTACATATCCGGGTGTTACCACATTTCCAATACATATTCCCAAACCAATCAGTACGGATCCTAAAAATAAAAACCAGAGAGATCCTGTAATCCGGAGGAATAGTCCAACACTTAAAATGACCAATGAATACATCAGAAGCCTGCTGATCCCGAATCTGCCGGAAAACCGGCTCACTAAAACTGAACAAACCGCAAACATAAAGAGTGGAATAGAGGTCAGCAGACTTACCTGAAAATTATCCAGATTTAAGGCATCTCTTACTTTTCCAAGTACCGGAGATACTGCAACAATAGGGGACCGAAGGTTACTGGAGATCAGTATTACGACCAAAACATTAATGATCATTAAAGCATAAGAAGCATTTCTTTTTACTTCATTCTTCATCATAATAAAAACTTTTGTACAAAATTAAGACAGTAATTTTGTTTAATTTTGCCAAAGTTTTAACCCAAAACGACATGAATCCAAACGACAGCATAGAAATTGATGAACTCGAAAAGCCTTATTTTGTATGGTTTGAAGAAAACTGGGTGCATGATGATATCCTTCATAAACACCATAAGGGACAACTTGTCTATGTAGAAAGCGGTTTTCAATACATTACCATTGGAGAACGCATTTATCTTCTTCCCCAAAATCATGCAGTATGGATTCCTCCGCACGCCATTCATAAAACGAATTCACATTCTGAAAAAATCAAACTGATGATTATGTTTGCTGAAATTAATCAGAAAGACAATTTTTATCATGAAGTGAATGTGTTCTCTGTTCCTCCGGTTTTAAAAGAAATGATAAAATATGCAGAAAAATGGTCAAAGCTTATAGCGAAAGATCAAAATGAAACCCTGTTTTTACAGGCTCTTTTTAATGAACTTCCTCGTTTTGTAGAACATTCCCTTAAAATACACATCTCACTACCAAAAGACAGACGCCTTGCCAAAGTAATTGAATACCTCCACCATCATTACCAGAATGAAATTAAAATGGAAGACCTCAGTGACAAAGCTTTGTTATCATTCCGTACTCTGGAACGTATTTTTAAAAAAGAAACAGGTTTGACTTTAAGTAAATATCAGCAAATGCTTCGGATTATTAAAAGCCTGGAACTGCTGAGTTCAGGCACTCTTACCATTTCGGAAACAGCATATGAAGTGGGGTATAAAAGTGTACAGGCTTATACCAGAAGTTTTCAATCAGTAATGTTGTTAAGACCTACAGATTTTATAAAAAATATTCAATAAATAAAAGCAGACTGCAAACACAAAAACACACTAAATAGTGATTTATACTTCTCGTAATTCACGAAACCTTCCTATACAAAGCATTTTTACTTAATTCAGAAACTACATATATCCCAAATTATCAAATTCACATATAGATAATGAATTCTGATAGATAGAAGTATTTAAAATAAAAAGGCCCCCTAGAACGGAGACCTTAAAAAAACACAAATGATGAAAAAAAATTATTTCGATCCACAAATATAAGTAAAAACTATATTATGCAACGCATCATAAGCTTAATTTTTTTAAATATTATTTATTTTAAGTAAAAATAATTATTCTCTAATCCATTTTCATTTTCTTTAAGATTCTGAAATTCGACCCTACTGCATACAGAACAACACCAAAGACAATCCATTCTATAACAGCACTGACGAGGTAGATACTTCTGAGACCATACACCATTGGAATAAAAAGCAGGGCCGGAATATACAATATAAATTGCCGCATAATGCTTATTATGGTGGCTGGTTTTGCATTTTCCACAGACGGGAACCAAACCATTGCCATAAAAATAAAGGGTAGTGCGGGCAAAACACTCATATAAATTCTGAAATCCATAAGCTGGGAATGCGTAAAACTTACATGAGGAATCATTAATGATAAAACATCAGCCGGAAAACACATCACGAAAAACCAGAAAGGAAAGAGTATAATAAGCCCCGTAAAAGAAAATAGCCTGTATGCACTAATGCTTCTTTCATATTTTCCTGCTCCGAAGTTCATTCCTGATACGGGCTGAAGTGCTCTCATCAGACCCCATAATGGTGTATTTAAAACAATATAAAACCGGTTTACAGCTGTAAAAAAAGTGATATCCTTATCCTGTCCGTATCGGGCAATAACATTGAATACAACAATATTTTGTATTACAATCATAATCATCATAATAAAGCCGGGCATTCCTAAAGAAAAAGCTTCCTTAATGATCTTATTATCTTTTTTTAATGACCAGAAACGGGTGTTAAAAGAAGCTTTACCGGAAGCATAATACCATATTCCTAAAGCCGTATAAATCATCATTGAAATATTAGTTGCCCAGGCTGCACCCCTTACTCCCCAACCAAAATAATCTATTAAAACCGGTTTTAGTGCCACATCGGCAATCAGACCTGCTGCAATCATCCAGGCGGCTGTTTTCATCCGGCCCTCTGCACGAATCAGCATATTCAAAGCCAGACCATGAATCCAAAAAAGGCTTCCCAGAATTGTTTCCCTGAAATAGTCTGTTCCTAAAATTAAGATGTCACCTCTTCCCCCCATCATATAAACGAGTTCTTTTGCGAAAAAATAACATGGAATTGTAATCAGGGCAGAGAATAAAATGCTAAGAAAATTAACCGTCCCCATAGCTTTGTACAACCTGTCTTTATCGCCTCCTCCAATCCAGATGCTCACAGCAGAGCCTATTCCTGTACCAATCAGGGTTCCGAATCCCTGTGCAAATTGCGCAAGAGGATAAGCAACTCCTACCGCAGCAAGGGCTGTATTGCTGATGAGATGTCCTACAAAAATCCCGTCAAGGAAATTATTCAGTCCGTAAAGGACCATAGCGATTACCGCAGGCCAGGACATCTGCCACATCACTTTATACATTTTTTCCTGTAAAATAAATTGTCTCTGTTGTTCCATTGTCGTACCTATTAAATCTGACCGATATTAATTTAAATCGCTTAGTATCTGACGATCAGCAGTTCACAAATTTATATCCCCGGATCCGGGAATGAGGTCTGTAAAACGGAATAAATACTCCGTTAAAAGGAGAAAAATTCAGAATCAGGTTATTCTGAAAATTAAAATATTTTTTAAGCATTCATGTGACTGTACTCATAAATAAAGAGATATAGTTTTCATTAATTTGTTTAAAACAGGCCTATGAAACCAAAACAAATTAGAGGAGTACCTCCACAAAAATCAGGTGGTTTTCATGATACAGAAAGCCGGAAACAATTTGAACAGGCTCTGATTCCATTGAAATTCGAAATACTGAAAAAAAGATTTTTATCTGTCAACCAGTGGAAAAAATATTGCGGGGAAGCCTTCGCAGCATTCAGGCTCTATGATGTAAATGGAAAATCTGTTGAACGGGACCCTCAAAAAGGAGATTTTATCAGAATAGATATTCCCGGTCCCGGAGATACTGAAGCAAAAGGCTATGATTGGGTAGAAATAACGGATATTTGTTTTTATCAGGACAATATTTCTGAAAATATAATGATGACCTGCCGTCCCTCTATAAATCCTGAAGATAAAAGAAAAAATCATATTGCTCATTTTTACAGTTCTAAAGCCACTTCTACTTTTATGATTTACAGAAATCCCACTCATCTGAAAGCAGCAATATACGGTCGCAATGAATCTCCTAATTTTAATGCAGGATTTATTGATATTCTCCGAAATATAATGATTGCAGCAGGAGGAATGGCCGGAGTAGCCAAGATCCAGTGGAAACAACTGGCAGACGGACTTCTGGATTTTGAATAAATGGCATTTCCTTTTTTGATAGAGGTCAGAGGTAGAGATCAGAATCTTTATCAGCTTCCCTTTTTTAAATAGCATAAGGTCCGGTATGTGTATGTCATCATAAAGATCCTGAATTTTCTAATCGTTTTCTAATACTGCATTAAAATTTTCTAATGTTAATGGGAGTTCGCATTAAATATTTTAATTTTGATGAATACAGATGATATTATTAATATGTTGAATATTTTACTGATTGAAGACGAATTCGGGGTCTCAAGTTTCATTAAAAAAGGACTTGAGGAAAATCATTATCATGTTAGTCTGGCATATGAAGGAAGAATGGGTTTAAGACTGGCTCTGGAACAGGATTTTGATATTATTTTACTCGATGTGATTTTACCGCAGATGAACGGTTTTGAAATTTGTACTGAAATTAAAAAATTCAAACCGGAAATTCCGGTATTGATGCTTAGTGCATTATCAACCATTAAAGATAAACTTACCGGTTTTGAACATGGTGTTGATGATTATTTAACCAAACCTTTTCATTTCGGGGAGCTTCTGGCCCGTATCAATGCATTAGGCCGGAGAAGTCAGAACTCTCTTCCTTCATCGGTCTATACAGCTGAAGACCTTTCTATGGATTCTTACAAAAAAATAGTACGCAGAGCAGGGAAAGAAATCTTTCTCACCCTGAAGGAATACACCCTTTTGGAGTATTTGCTGATCAACAAAAATAAAGTCATCAGCAGGGTTAAGATTGCAGAAGCAGTATGGGGAATCGGTTTCAACAGAGGTACCAACCTCATTGATGTGTATATTAATTATTTGCGGACTAAGATTGATAAAGACTTCCCAAAACCACTGATTCACACCGTGATCGGAATGGGATATATTCTGAAAGATGAGGAATCATGAAATTAAAAAGCAGATTATCATGCGTTTTCACCGTTCTTTTTGCTGTACTGCTCATCTTTGTATTAACGTCTGTATACCTGATTGTAAAACGGGACTGGAGAAATAATTTTTTAAAACAACTCGAAGACAGAGCCTATACTGTAGGGCATAATTATCTTGCACAGGATAATTTTACCAAACTGGAATTCGATCAGGTATTAAAAAAACTTCCCCGTACTTTACCTAAAGAAATAATCCGGATTTATAATCTTAATTTTCAGCCGGTATTCATCAAAGATTCATCAACAAACTGGGATAGGAAAGTACTTCAGAAAGTCGTTAAAAATAAGATCATCTCCTATCAGCAGGGCGATATTTATGTAGTTGGAATTTATTATGTAGATAATTCCGGAGATTATATTGTGATGGCAGAAGCGCAGAATAAATGGGGCGAGAAATCGCTTAAAGAGCTCAGAGAAACGATGATCTACTGTTTCCTCATAGCCATTCTGGTTACCATATTGCTCGGATATTGGTTTGCAGGAGTAAGCCTTCGGCCGATCGACAGAATTAACAGATATATGAATACAATACAGGCCAAAAGCCTGAATATCCGAATCCCGGTAAAACGTAAAAAAGATGAAATCGGAATACTTACACAAAGTATCAATAGCCTCCTGGAAAGACTACAGGAGTCTTTTGATTCTCAACAGGCTTTTGTTTCTTATGCTTCGCACGAACTAAAAACGCCCATCACTTCCCTGATTGGCAATACCGAAATAGCCCTGGGAAAAACAAGAACCGCTGAAGACTATCAGGATATTTTAAAAGGAGTGCTTCGGGATTCACTTCATATGAACAATATCATCACCGATCTTTTGATGTTTGATCAGCTTGATCACAGAGACTATCCTTTAGAGCCTGTTTCTCTGGAGACTTTAATCTGGAATGTCACTGATTATAGCAGTAAAACAATCCCGGATCTGCAGTTTAATATAGATATCCGGAATCCGGAATATTTTCAGATTACCCGTATCAATGCCAACCGTAATTTGCTGGAGCTGGTTCTCGCCAATATTATTTCCAACGCCCATAAATTTTCAGGAAAAGAGATCTTATTACTGATTGCCATCGAGGATACTTTTGTTAGTATATCAGTTATTGATAGCGGAATGGGTATTCATGCAGAAGAGCTTGATAAGATTACAATGCCTTTCTACAGATCTGCCAATGCTTATGGGATTAAAGGATTCGGATTAGGGCTTTCCCTTTGCGCAAAAATTATAAAACTGCATCAGGGAAATTTAAAATTTGTATCCAAAATCAATGAAGGTACATCCGTAACAATTGAAATACCTGTTATTTAAATAAGGTTGATGTAAAATAGTTCAATTTTCAATCGGATAGAGAAGCTGGAGGCTGGAAGTTAATAACCCTCAAATAACAACTGAAAATCTTTCCAAATAAATAAGATCTTTATCCATGACAACCTCCATGGAATAATCCGACAAATAATAACTTTCAGCCTCAATCTTCCGGCCCTCCAACATTAAAAAAAACTAACCGCTTTCTAATCTCTCTTTAATCTGTCTTTAAAAACCGCCTAACATGGCTGCTCTACTTTTGTCCTGTACTTAAAATACAGCAGAAAATTAATAGAGTTAATCATATGTTAGAAAAAAAACAACTTATTGGTACCGCAGTTCTTTTTCTTGGAATGACGCTGACCATACAGGCACAGGAACTGGAACATAATATCATGATCAGGGACCAGAAAACACAGCAGCCTCTTATGAATGTAGTCATGCGTGAAGAAGCCAGCGGAACAATACTGAACACCGATGAAAACGGCAATCTGAATATAACATCCACTGAAAAAACGGGAAAATACATTATTACCTCCGACGGATATTTCCCTCAGAATATTACCCTGATTCCGGGACAATTTCCAACCATCATAGAGCTAATTCCTAAAATCGGAAATCTAGAAGAAGTGGTATTAACGGGATATACCAGGCAATCCAAAGTAAAAACCACCGGAGCCGTGTCTGCCGTTAAAAAGGATGTCATCAGTAAAACTCCTGTTGCTTCTCTTGATCAGGCCTTACAGGGGCAGGTTCCCGGTTTGCATGTAGCATCACCTTCCGGACAACCCGGAACTATCGGAAGAGTAACCATCCGTGGAATAGGATCTATTCAAGATGATAAAACGAACCCGCTTTATATACTTGACGGAGTTCCCATCAGTCCTGAAACGTTTTCAGCGCTTAATCCACTTGATTATGAGGATATCATAATTCTTAAAGATGCAGCCTCCACAGCACAGTACGGATCACGCGGAGCCAATGGAGTCATTCTTTTAACCTCAAAAAAAGGACATAATAATGAAAATGGAAAACTTGAATTCTTCTATCAGAACCAGTTTGGGATCTCATCAGTAAATAACCGGAAATGGGATATGATGAACAGCACCCAAAGACTGGAGTTCGAAGAAATCCTGCAGGATCCTAATTATCCGGGATGGCAGTATTCCCGTAAAAATCCCTATAAAATGATCAACGGACAGCAAGTTGCCAAAACAGATGCCGATTATGTGTATGGTGATCAGAAGCTTGCCGAGCTGAGAGCTACGAATACAAACTGGAGAAAACTTCTTTTAAGGAATGCAATTACCAATTCCCATTATCTGGGAATGGGAGGCGGGAATGCAAAAACCAATCATTATTCTTCATTATCTTACTATAAACAGGAAGGGGTATTACCTAATTCCGGGTTGGAACGTATGAGCTTCAATACAGGAATTAATCATAAATCAGGGCGTTTCAGCAGTTCTGTAAATCTTAATCTGATCAACAGTCAGTCGCGGATGTCCGAATCAGATTTTGACGTAAGTGAAACCAATCCTATTGCCTCATTATACTTTGCATTACCCTATGAAAAGCCTTACGATACAGAAGGTAATCTTCAGCCAGGTGTTAACAGATTCGGTTCTAACGCGCTGTCTATGTATCAGGATGTAAGCCGTAAAGAAAATACCCTTACCGGATTCTTATCATCCAACCTGGCTTATGAACTGACTAAAGACTTAAAAATAACCAGTACATTGGGGATGAATTACCAGCAGGTAAAACATACCCATATTATTAAACCTGACACCTATTTCGGACAATTGGTGGATCCCGGGGAACAGGGACTGTTTGAAAGAGTTAATACCCAGAGAACATCCTATATGGCCAATTTAGGACTTAACTATAAAAAAAGATGGGGAATCCATGAAGTGGAGGCCATTGCTCTGGCAGAATTTAATAAATACAGAAAAACTTTTGACGGATTTACAGGATATGGGCTGATAGATGGTTTATATGATACTCCTGGCGGAATCACTCCGGGAACTCCTGAAAATAATTTTATTCCTAAAATAACCGGGGGAGCCACTGAAAATACCCTTCTATCACAATTGGGAATGGTAAGATATTCCTACGGAAACAGGTTTACCTTTTCTGCAAGCTTCCGAAGGGACGGATCATCCAGAGTCCCTGAAAATAACAGATACCAGCATTTTTATGCTTTTGGTGGAAGCTGGAATCTTAAGGAAGAAAATTTCTTTAAAAACTGGGAAACTTTAAGCTTTGCAAGACTAAGAGCAAGCTATGGATTGACAGGAAATGCCGGAGGATTTGCCAGTGATTTCGGATACAGAATGTTGTATGGCCCAAGAACATATAACGGGCAGACTGCTTTTGTTCCCGGAAGCCCCGGAAATCCTAATTATAACTGGGAAAAAAATAAAATAACCGATGTGGGAATAGAGTTTGGAATGTGGAATAGCAGACTGACCGGAGGAATTGACGTCTACAACCGTGTCACCAGTGATTTGTTTATCAACAGAAAACTGTCTATGACCTCCGGATTTGAATCTGTTGCCGATAATTTAGGAGAAATAAGAAACAGAGGTGTTGAAGTATATCTGGCAGGTGATATTGTAAAAACAAAAGATTTTGCCTGGAATCTGGGACTTAACTTCTCCTATAATCAAAACCGCATTCTGAGCTTAGGCAGTGAAACGGAAATTATTACAGATGATTACTCCATTCATAGAGTGGGTTCTGCATTAGGACACTTCTATATGGTAAGGTGGGCCGGCGTAGACCCGGCAACCGGAGCCCCTATGTATTATGATAAAGAAGGTAACGTCACCAAAGAATATGATCCTGATAATGCTGTGATGGTAAAAGGATCATTCGATCCACCGGTAAAAGGCGGAGTCACAACCTCATTTACATACAAAAACTTCCGCGTAAGTGCCTTATTTACATTCATCAAAGGAATGTACCGCCTTAATACCGCCGAGCTGTACAGAACTTCTGCAGATCCGAATTACAGAATTTATAACCAGTCGGTAAGCATGCTTGATATGTGGCAGAAACCGGGAGATATTTCAGAGCATCCCGGAGCACAGTATCCGAGATATATGACGGACAGAGAATTGCAGTCTGCAGACTATATCAAACTCAGAAACATTAGTATTAACTACAGATTAAAAGATATTGGCGGACTTTCTTCCTTCATTAAAGAAGTCAATATTTTCGCTCAGGGACAAAATCTACTGACATGGACCAAGTGGAAAGGGCAGGATCCGGAAGATGACAACAACTGGTATCAGTATGAATATCCTTTACCACGAACATTTACAATCGGTTTTAATGTTACATTTTAAAAAAATAAATTATGAATAAAAATATCATACGAATCTTTGCCGGAATCTGCCTTTGCATGAGCATCAGCAGTTGTAATAATTTATTGGAATTAGACCCGACGGATGCCGTTCCGGGAGAAAAAATATTTTCATCCGTTTCCCAGTTTGAAAGGGGAGTATTGGGATGTTACAGCACTTATCATCCTGAATATAATCTGCTGATAGGATCTGCCATGTCAGATGAATGCAGACTGGATAGTCAGAATAACGGAGTAAATGGTTTCGGCAATCTGTTACAACGATGGGTATACAGTTCAGAAGACGATATTCTTTATAAAGCCTGGAAAGATAATTATGCTACGATATACAGTATTAATCTCTTGCTTGAAAATGCGGCAAAAGTTCCGGTTCATAATGAGGAACAGAGAGAAAAACTACGCTCACTCACAGCAGAACTCCACGGATTGAGAGCGTTGGTACATTTTGATCTTCACAGAAATTTTGGACCGTCAGATGCCGAAACAAACGGCCGTACCATACCCTATATTACTGATACTGATATCAATAAAAAACCAGGCAGAATATCCCTTAATGAGTTTTATCAAAATATCTGGAATGATCTGAACAATGCAGGAGGAATACAACATCAAATCAATTTCAGACTACAGAATAATGCAGTTCTTGCTCTTGAAGCCCGTGTGGCATTATATCAGAGAAATTACCCTTTAGCTGCAGAAAAGGCGACCGCACTTATTCAGCTTTATCCTCTGGAAGATGCGCAGCGCTATGAAAGAATATGGAAAGACAACAACAATACTGAGGTTATTTTTCAGCTGAAAAGAACCAATGATAATGATTTACGTCCCAATACATTATGGCAAAACTATGCTACAGGCAGAATGTATTTCAGGCCCTCTCATCAACTCATGTCTATGTATGAAGCATCCGATGTAAGACTGCAAAACTTCCAGGAAGAAGAAGGCGATTATATCATCAATAAATATCCGGGAAATGATTACAGTAACAGAATTAATGATGTCAAGTTATTCAGGGTAAGCGAAATGTATCTGATCAGGGCAGAGGCCAATTTTTTCACCGGGAAACAGCAGGAAGCCCTTCAGGATATCAATACGCTCCGAATCAAAAGAAATGAAGATATACAACCAATTTCTACCGTTTCATTATCTGAAATTATGAAAGAACGTTATTTGGAACTGTCTTACGAGGGGCATCGTTATTATGATCTTAAGAGACTGCAGTGGGATATCAGCAGAAATCCGGAAGACTTATTTTCTCTGTCCGATGAACCCACTCTCACATCATCTGATAAGGCTTATATCTTGCCTGTGCCATTAAAAGAAACACTGGTGAATCCAAATTTATAAATCAAAAATCGTTTCTTCTTCAATTATTTTAATCCGGGGATGTCTCAAACATACAGAGGCATCCCCCTTTTTTGCGTTCCGGTGGTTCCGGTTCTTTAAAAATAGCTGTTTGTATTTCTGATATTTAGCTTCATTTTAATACCCTGAAGAATGGGTTAGCCTGATCAAACTCTGTTCTTAGCCCTCTGAAACACGCTATTTTAAAGAAAATTAATGTTCTGTATTTTTTTTAGAAAAAATTTAAACCCTATATTTGCACCATGTTAAAATGGTTCTCCATATTATGCTCAATGATGTATGTGCTGGCTACCACCAATGCGGGGGAAGTTCTCAAGGTACCTATGTTTGTGGAACATTATATGGAATATCACGGCGATCTTTCAGAATTTGTGATGGAGCATTATGACAATCATAAAAAAGATTCCGACTGGGATGCCGATCAGAAATTGCCATTCATCAATCCCCCTATTGTATTGACAGTGCATGCACAGCTTCCTGAGCTTAGTTTTGAAATTAAAAAACCGAAAGAAATTATTATTCCGCAGAAAAATAGTTTTTATCAGGAAAAGGATTTCTCAAACCTTTATCTTTCCAGAATTTTCCAGCCTCCGCGGCTTTCTTAACTACTTTTTACGATACATGCCTTACGCTGTGTAAAGCAGTTGATTTATTATTTCTATCCATTAATCCGTTCTACATTATAATGATTGCCGCCGGATCATAAACCTGCGGTTATTTTAAATGGAGCAAATGTATCTACTATTTTGAAAATCAAAAATTTTCACAGGCTCTCATTTGATCTTTTTATAATACAGTCCGGATGATCAATTACTAATTTTTTCATGTTAAATAAAATTATTGAGTTTTCTGTAAAGAATAAACTCATCATTGCTCTGTTTACGGTGGGGCTGATTCTTTTTGGAATATATGAAACCACCCGACTTCCAATTGATGCTCAGCCTGATATTACCAACAACCAGGTTCAGATCATTACTACGGCTCCTTCTTACGGGGCTGCAGATATAGAACGTCTGGTCACATTTCCGATTGAGCAGGCTACCAGCAATATCAGTGGTATTACCGAACTTCGTAGTCTTTCCCGTTTCGGGCTTTCTCTTGTTACGGTTGTATTTGATGATAATACCGATGTTTACTGGGCACGTCAGCAGGTTCAGGAACGGCTTCAGCTTGTTCAGGACAATATACCTGCCGGAATCGGAAGACCTGAACTGGGCCCTATTTCTACCGGGTTGGGAGAAGTCTTCCAATATGTAGTACGGGCCAAGAAAGGATATGAAAATGTGTATGATGAAACTGAGCTCAGAACCATTCAGGACTGGGTAGTAAGACGACAGCTGCTTGGAACAAAAGGAGTGGCTGATGTCAGCAGCTTCGGAGGAAAATTAAAGCAGTATGAAATTGCCATCAATCCTAATCAACTTAAAGCATTTAATATCAACATTAATGATGTTTTTACAGCTCTTGAAAAAAATAACCAGAATACCGGCGGTGCTTATATTGAAAAGAAAGAAACTGTTCTTTTTATCAGGAGTGAAGGGCTTTTAGGAAGTACTGAAGATATCGGAAGCATTCAGGTTGCAGAAACCAAAGAAGGAGTTCCTGTTCATATTAAAGATGTAGCTTCTGTAAAAATAGGTTATGCTACAAGATATGGCGCAATGACTTATAATGATACAGGTGAGGTCTCCGGAGCGATCGTACTGATGCTTAAAGGAGAAAACGCTAATGTAGTGATTGGCAATATCAAACAAAGACTGGAAAAAATTCAGGAATCTTTACCTGAAGGCGTGGTGATAGAGCCTTTCCTCGATCGGGCTAAAATGGTCAACAATACCATCAATACTGTCAAAACAAACCTGATGGAGGGAGCATTGATTGTCGTGTTTATACTGGTCTTATTTTTAGGAAACTTCAGAGCAGGGTTATTGGTTGCCTCTGTGATTCCACTGGCTATGCTTTTTGCCATTATTATGATGAATATTTTCGGAGTCGGTGGGAATCTCATGAGTCTTGGAGCTCTGGATTTTGGCCTTATTGTGGATGGAGCTGTCATTATTGTCGAAGCAGTTCTTCATCAGCTGGCGCACAAAAAACATTTTGGTAAAGACAATATGATGACCACAAAAGAAATGGACGATCAGGTTTCAGGTTCCGCTACAAAGATGGTTAACAGTGCGGTTTTCGGACAAATCATTATCCTTATCGTATACCTTCCGATCTTTACTTTACAGGGGATTGAAGGCAAAATGTTTAAACCGATGGCGCAGACGGTTGCCTTTGCATTAATCGGGGCTTTTATTCTTTCACTGACCTATATTCCAATGATGAGTGCTTTGGTTTTAAGCAGAAAGAAAAAAGAAAAAGAAAATATTTCAGACAGGGTAATGGCCAAAGTGGAAACAGGACATCAAAAGTTACTGATAAAAGCTCTTAAATTCAAGAAAACTATTATTCTGGGGGTCATAGTTCTTTTTGCAGGTGCTGTCTTTATACTTTCCAGAATGGGTGGAGAATTTATTCCCTCGCTGGAAGAAGGTGATTTTGCAGTTGAAATGAGGATTCTTCAGGGAAGTAATATCAATGAAACTAAAAAGGCAACTACTCAGGCCGGTCACATCCTTTTAACTCAGTTTCCTGAAGTACAAAAGGTCGTTGCCAAAATAGGGAGTGCAGAAATTCCTACTGAACCAATGCCAATGGATGCGGGAGATATGATTATTGTTTTAAAACCTAAGAAAGAATGGACTTCTGCACAATCATTTCCTGAACTCTCTGAAAAAATGCGTAAAGCATTAAGTGTAATTCCGGGATTAACGACCAGCTTTCAGTTTCCGGTACAGATGCGTTTCAATGAGCTGATGACCGGAGCAAGACAGGATGTGGTATGTAAGATTTACGGGGAAGATCTGGACAGCCTTTCCGTTTACGCCAAAAAACTGGGAAGTATTATCAATACCGTAAAAGGTGCTCAGGATCTTTATATTGAACCTGTTGTAGGAGCTCCGCAGGTTGTCATTGATTATAACCGTTCAGAATTATCCCGTTATAATATTTCTGTAGCAGATATCAACAGGGTTATCAATATGGCTTTTGCAGGGCAGACAGCCGGAGCATTATATGAAGGAGAGAAAAAATTTGATATTGTCGTCAGAATGGATAATGAGCATAAAAAAGACATGACCAGCATTCAGAATCTATTGGTTCCTACCTCTTCCGGAGCACAAATTCCGTTATCTCAACTGGCAAAGGTAGCGCTTAAAAACAGTCCGAACCAGATTCAGAGAGAAGATACCAAACGAAGAATTATTGTTGGATTTAATGTAAGAGGAAGAGATGTACAGAGTATAGTAGAAGAACTTCAGAAGAAAGCAGGAAAAAGTCTGAAATTCTCACCGGGATATACTATTTCTTACGGGGGTACATTTGAAAATCTAAACGAAGCAAAAGCCAGACTGGGTATTGCCGTTCCAATTTCATTGGTGATGATTTTCCTTTTATTATTTTTTGCTTTCAGATCGGTAAAACACAGCTTACTGATTTATACGGCTATACCATTATCAGCGATCGGAGGGGTTTATTTTCTTGCCTTAAGAGGTATGCCATTCAGTATCAGTGCCGGAGTGGGATTTATTGCCCTGTTCGGAGTTGCTGTACTTAATGGAATTGTTTTAATATCAGAGTTTAACAGATTGAAATACAACGGAATAAACAACACTAGCAGAATTGTACTGATAGGCACAAAAATCAGGCTTCGTCCGGTTTTAATGACAGCTTTCGTAGCTTCTTTAGGATTTCTACCGATGGCTTTAAGCAACGGAGCAGGAGCTGAAGTACAAAGACCACTTGCTACAGTTGTAATCGGCGGTCTTATGCTTGCGACACTTTTAACCTTATTTGTTTTGCCCATTCTTTACGTGCTTTTTGAACATATTAATAAAAATAAAATGAAATTCTCTAAAAAAATAAACCATAAAAAATTATCTGTTTTTTTACTTATGATTGCTTTCGGAAGCCTTCAGGCTCAGGAAAACATTACCTATGAGGAGGCATTGGAAAAAGCATTTCAACAAAACGGAACACTTAAAAATTCAAAATTAATTTCAGACTATCAGGAGAAATTAAAAGCCAGCTATCTGGATATCCCCCAAATGGAAGTTACCGGCGGATTCGGACAGATCCAGGGAGAAGAGACGGATAATTCTTTTGGAATCTCTCAAAAATTCAGCTTTCCTACTGTCTATTCCAAAAGAAAACATATGCTGAATGCTGAATGGGCGGCAAGTCTGATCAGTCAACATCTTACAAAAGCACAGCTGACCAGAGAAGTAACCGATGTTTTTTACAGAATTTTAGTCCTTCAGGAAAAGAAAAAGGTGTTGGAATATATCAGCCAGTTGTATATTAATTTTGCTGAAAAGGCAGCCTTAAGACTCAAAAAAGGAGAAGCGAATATTCTGGAGGAATCAACTGCTGAAATTCAGAAAGAACAGGTGATGGTACAAATGAACTCCCTTGAAAATGATCTGAATATTGCAAAAATTCAATTACAGTTACTTCTTCAATCCGAAAAAATGTATCAGCCCGTTTCAGAAAAACCTACAATGGATATAGGACTTCAGATTTCAGAAGAGCGTATAAAACAACATCCTGAGCTGCAATATCTGCAACAACAGATTAAAGTAGGAGAGTCTGAGGTACAACTTGAAAAAAGCAAATTACTTCCGGATCTTCTCGTAGCCTATACCAATCAGAGTATGAAAAACATTAATACCAATCGCTTTAACTCAGTTCAGGTGGGTGTCGGAATTCCGCTATTTACAAAAGGTCAAAGAGCCTTAGTTAAGGCTGCACAGGCTAAAATTGCAATTTCTGAAAATCAGTACCAAAGGAAAGAAATTGAGTTTAAAAACAGACTTAGACAACAAATGGGTAACTATATGAATCAGCAGAGAATGATCGAAAACTACGAGCAGAAGCAGCTCCCGAAATCTGAAACGATCCTGAAAACTGCTCAGAAACAGATGGAAGCAGGTGAGATTGACTATCTGAACTGGGTAATATTAGTCAATCAGGCTGTGAAAACAAAAGCAGATTATATTGATCAGCTGGAAAAACTTAATCAGATCAGTACGGAACTTAATTTCTTAATTTCAAAATAACAGCACCATGCAATTCAAAACCATATCTGTATATAGCCTGACTTTAGTACTTGCTTTATCTTCATGTTCAGGAAAAAAAGAAGAAGAAAAGACCGTTTATGAAAACACCAAGTTTACTAAAAACAATGAAAACACTGTTCATTTAGCCGAAAAGCAGCTTCAGTCCGTAGGAATTACCACAACATCCGTTCAAAACAGAAATATGGAAAAACTGATAAGGCTGAACGGAAAAGCTGAAATTGCACCTTCCCATATCAGTTCTGTTTCAAGCATTATGGGTGGACATATCAAATCTATCAATGTTATTAATGGCAGCCATTTTAATAAAGGGCAGGTTCTTGCCGTAGTAGAGGATCCACAGTTTATACAGCTTCAGCAGGACTATCTGGTAACAAAAGCTCAGCTTGAGGCCGCAAAACTGAATTTCAACCGTCAGAAAGATCTTAATACCAGTAAGGCAAGCAGTGATAAAACCATGCAGACAGCACAGGCAGATTATTCTACCTTACATGCTACTTTAAAAGGTCTCGAAGAGAAACTCAGAATTATCGGAATTAATGCCAAAGGATTAAGTACCGGAAATATCAGAAGTAAAATCAGTATTTATGCTCCGTTCAGCGGTTTTGTAAGTAAAATTTCAGTAAATAACGGGCAATACATCAATCCTGCCGACACTTTATTTGAGCTGATTAATCCTGCCGGATTACTTTTAGAACTGAAAGTTTTTGAGAATGATGTGAATGATGTAAAAATCGGGCAGGAGATTTTAGTCTACAACAATCAGAATCCTGATCTGAAATCCGGCGCTACAATTGTAAGTATCGTTCCCAATATTGAAACCGGTGGCTCATCAACCGTGATAGCAAAATTTTCTTCAGCACATTCCGAATTTGTAAAGGGCATGTACCTCAATGCAGAAGTTAATATCAGCAGCCGATATACTCAGGGACTTCCGAATGAGGCCATCGTATCCTTTGAAAATAAAAACTATGTTTTTGAAGACCTTGGAAAATCAACCTATAAAATGATTCCCGTACTAACCGGAATTGCTGATGATGAGTTTACAGAAATTATAAAAGCTGATTTTTTAAAAGGTAAAAAGATTGTACAAAAAGGAGCATACAACCTTTTGATGATGCTGAAAAATAAAGCGGAATAATTATTTATGATCAACCCCCAAAAAGGTTTTGTTTACGAAGGTAAATGGAACCTTTTTTATTATAATGCTCTTGCTTATTTTGCATTACGCAGCTGTTTACAATGATTTTTACCACCACCAATGCACGAATAATTGTAATGATATATTAAATCTATATTGCGGCTAAAAGATAATTTAATGATTACCACTTAGAATATGGTAACAGAAAAATAGTTATACTTACATTATCATCTAAAAATAGTCGTGGTATTAGATGATTTTTAGCATATTTTCAATATTCAATATATTATTTAATGCATAATTAATTAAAAAAACAATACTTTTAAGCAGTGAATTAGTTGAAAGAATTTTTAGTTGCATTAAGAAAAACTTTTATAGAAACATAATGACAACTAAACCGTTACACAATTTCCATATTCCGGTAATGGGCCTGGCTTATACTATAGACAGTCCGATTCGTGTTGCCCAATATGGAATTTCCTCTGTAATTTCTATCATTGATGATGAAATCCTGGAAAAAATGAAAAACTTTTATAACAAAAAGTTTAACCTCGATTATTTAGGAATCTCATCAAAAACAGAAGATTACAGAGCGAAAAGGATTACAGCCTATCTGGACATGGTAGATGATATCGTGAATGAAAAGTTTGAGTCTTTCAAACAGGAAATCAGTAAAAATACAGAGGCTTTAAAAGACTTTATGATGATGTTGCCCAATACATCAGACCTGAAAGAAAGTCTTCAGCATTTTATGGGTCAAAAGGATAATTGGGGGATAAATATCAGAAACTTCCTTGAGTCTAATTTAAGACCGGGGAGCATTGATGTCAATATCATGACAAAAGTTGATAAAGACAACTATAAAAAAGATGAACAGCTTCCTGTGATGTACAATGATGCCCATGCTTCACTGAGAGGCTTCGCCAATAGTAAGTTGTCTTCATCCATGGTTCTTTCTGCAGGATTAAATCCGCGTCTGTACAGTTATATTGAAGAATTTGATGACTTTTTTCCGGATCAGAATGGTCTCCTTAAAAAGAAAATCATTCTTAAAGTAAGTGATTTCCGTTCTGCAATGATTCAGGGAAACTTCCTGGCAAAAAAAGGATTGTGGGTCTCAGAATATAGGATAGAATCGGGGTTGAACTGCGGAGGACATGCATTCGCTACAGAAGGCTTACTCCTTGGCCCTATTATGGAAGAGTTTAAACAGAAAAAAAATGAGCTGATCCGGTCTGCCCATTCATTGATGATCTCTGCTTTAGAGCAAAAAGGGAAGAATCTTGTTTCTCAGCCTTTAGAGATGAAAATTACCGTTCAGGGCGGGGTGGGTACCTCTGAAGAGCATGAGTTCCTTCTTAGCAATTATGAAGTGGATAGTGTAGGATGGGGTTCGCCTTTTTTACTGGTTCCTGAAGCGACTTCCGTAGATACAGAAACCAGAAATTTACTTTTACATTCCGGAGAGCAGGATTTTTATCTGAGTAATCTTTCACCACTGGGAGTTCCTTTTAATACGGTAAAAGGCACCTCTAATGAGGTACTGAAACAACAGAAGGAATCCCTTGGAAAATTTGGAAGCTCATGTCCGAAAAAATTACTGGCATTGAGCAAAGAGTTCTCTCCTAAAGGAACCTGTACCGCTTCTAAAAAATACCAGGATATTAAACTGAAAGAGCTTTACTCTATGGAGGAAACATTTTCTCAAGAAGAGTTTACTCAAAGAAAAACTGAAATTACCGATAAAGCCTGTCTGTGCGTTGGTCTTGTGAATGCAGCTTATATAGAACAGAATATAGAAATAAAAGGAGAAAAGCAGGGAGTTGTCATCTGTCCGGGACCTAATATTGCTTTTTTTGACAAAGAATCCTCTCTTTCCGAAATGGTAAGACATATCTACGGAAGCAATAATATCCTTTCCGAAAACAACCGCCCTCATATGTTTATTAATGAGCTGAAAATGTATGTGGATTATTTGAAAAAAGAAATATCAGATACCTCTGCCCGGATTACTCATTCCCAAACTAAAAAATGGAATACCTTCAAAAAGAATCTGTTTGACGGTATTGAATATTATCATCATCTCTTCAGAAATTCTTCCTATTTTAAAAATGAAGGAGAAACTATTCATTTACAATTAGAAGAATATAAGTTGGATCTTACCGCTATTGAGATTCCTCAGATTGAAAAGTAGCGTGGTTGTTACCCAAAATAAAGCTCTCCCGGATGGAGAGCTTTTGTTATAAATGTTCTGAATAAATGTTCTTTTACCTATTAAAAACAGGTAAAAAGCCATTAATATTTTTTAAGTAGTTTTTAATAATAATTTAATCTTTGGTATAGTAGATTATTGCTAATTTGGTTTTCAAAGTGCTGTTAAGCAATTAAAACCACAAATGATTCAAACACAAAATAATAAAACTATATTGAAGTTACCTTCAAACGTGAACTCCTATGGTAGCATACCATCAGTAGGACAAAATACGTACCGTCATGATACCTATCGATTAAATGATCTGTTGATAGTAAGGTTGTACTCTAAAAAATCATATTAAAAACATTCCAGCGATAAGTTTTATTCAAAATTTATGTAAATCTGCAATGCAGACAAAACAGAAGGCAACATCGAATGGAAAGCTATTATTCCGATCAATGTAAACACATATATTATGAAACAAAAATTAACCGTTTTAGATTTTAAAAAACTAAAAAAAGAAGGGCGAAAATTTACTTTTGTAACTGCTTATGATTATACAATGGCTTCTATTGTCAACGATAGCAATACATAAATCATCTTAGTGGGTGATTCCCTGGGCATGACTATGCTGGGCTATAATGGCACTACCCGTGTTACAATGGATGAGATGATTCATCATATAAAACCGGTCGTTAAAGGAGCTCCTCATACTTTTATAGTAGGAGATATGCCTTTCGGTTCTTACAATGCGAGCATAGAGCAAGCAGTGATGAATGCTTCACGGATGATGAAAGAAGGTGAGTGCGATAGTATTAAATTAGAAGGAGGGGTCGAAATTATTTCTCAGGTAGAAGCCATTATCAGAGGTGGGATTCCTGTTATGGGACATATTGGCTTGACCCCTCAAACAGTAAGCCAATTTGGTGGATTTAAGGTTCAGGGTGGAACGCCCGAAAGTGCAAAGAAAATAATTGATGATGCCATTGCTTTGGAAAAAGCAGGTGTTTTTTCGATTGTGGTAGAATGTGTACCCAAAGGCGTAGGAAAAGCAATTACAGAAGCTGTCAAGATTCCGGTTCTAGGCATTGGCGCAGGACCCTATGTAGACTGCCAGGTAATGGTGTTTCAAGATATGATGGGTATGTATAACGGATTTAAGCCTAAATTTGTAAAACAATATGCTCAGATTCGCCAGGAAATGATACAAGGGCTTAATCAGTTTCATACAGAAACTATTTCTGGTGAATTTCCTTCAGAAGAATACTGTTTTAATAAAGAAGTTACATTAAATGGAATATATGGAAAAGAATAAAAATACACGTTATGTAGAAACAGGATATCCAATCTATGAAGGCATGCCTGTATATCCGGGGCTTCCTAAAGTTAAAGTGGAGCTCCGAGAAAGTTTAGACAAAGGAGATGATTGGAACGGCTCTGTGCTCTCGATGTATTTACATGCCGGAACCCATGTGGATGCCCCCAGACATCACATCAGTAATGCACTGGGAATTGATCAGGTTCCTATTGAAAATTTCTTTTATCAACATCCCTTACTCATTGATATTCCGGAACCAGGAAAGGACTATCTGATCACAATAGATGATATAAAAAGATATCATGATTTAAATAAATATGATATTTTAATATTCAACACCCAATCCTATAAAAAGAGGAATAAAGATTTTATGAGCTATGCTAACGGATTTCCAACAGTTTCCCCTGAAACGGCAGAATATATCCGGGAACATCTCCCGAATATTAAAGCGGTTGCCATAGATACATTGAGCATTGAAAATATAGCACTGGGAAAAGACAATGGATTTCGTACCCATAAAGCTTTTCTTGATCCTGAAAGGGTAAACGGTACAATATTGATCTATGAAGATGTAAATATAGCACCTATTGTGGGCAAAAAATTAGTAAGTGCCTGCTGTACGCCGCTCAGAATTGTTGGCGGGGATGCAAGTAACTGTAATTTAGTGTTTGAAATTCAGGATTAAATAAAATATAGCTAAATAAGAAAAATAAAGCTCTCCTTCCGGAGAGCTTTTGTTTAAAAACAGGCAATAATTCTGCTTAGTGTACAATAATTTTTTTAGTTATTATTTTTTGTCCTTCAGCTTCAAGAGTACACAAATATACCCCTGCAGCCCAGCCGGAGGTATATAAAGACTCTTTGTAAGTTCCCTGACTCTGGTTTCCTTCTTTTATCGTTTTTACCAATGCTCCTGTGGCACTTGTAATATACAGTTTTACAGCGCCTGATTGAGATAAGGTATATTCTACGGTTGCAACATCTTTGACAGGATTAGGATATACATTTAAGCTTTGCACAGGTTTTTCAACAGGAACAGATGCTCTGGCTGATGAACCATTAGAATTGCCATTATGAACCTGACCATCATATACTACATTGACAGACCATAGATATTTATCAGGATATTCAGTGAAATCTTCCGCTACTTCATTGAGGACATAATTATTATATCCTGGAGATAATATAGTAGCAACGTAGTGAGAGTTAGAAGCGACACGTTTTTTATTATTTAATCTAATCATATATAAAGGTTTTCCATTAGGATCATCCTTTACATAGATTAACTGAAACAGAACTTTAATATCATCTCTAGTCTTAGCTGGATTATCAAGTACAATCCTCGTGTTGTCGGAACTAGAAGGTTGTAATTCACCTGATTTTGGCATATTAAAAAATCTATAATTTTCATCCCCATAAGTATAATCATAATCATGAAAACTAAATCGATTACCAACTTTCTCCAGAGAAAAAGTTTCAGCTTTAGATGAATCTAAATAAAGAAAATATTGAGTATAGAAAGATCTGTCTAAAGACATACTTTGTTTTGTAGCATAATTAATAAACTGAACACCTTGTTCACTTACTTGAGAAAACCTTTCTCTAACAGAAGTTTTAAATGAACCCTGAACAGACCAGTTATCATCTGTTTGATTTTTATTTTGTACATATAAATAATTGCCATCCATTCCTAATTCATATCCCTCTGACTTATATTCGTCTATTAAGAAATTAAATGTATGCTCTTTGTAATCAATTAAATTTTGAGGATTTCCTATAATATGATTAGGTGTAAAATCTCTCCTCAAAGCATCTTGACCTGTATCTTGATAAAAATAATTTCCGGAACTAAACGGGATACTCTTCCACCGGGCAATCGGAAGATATGATTTGGCATTAGTAAACCAGATCTGACGTTTATTGTCCATAGGTGTTGACATATACCATCTTGCAGTACCATATATGGCTTCCTGGGAATTATTAAGCCCAGATGTTACTATATATCCGTCTTCATAATTTTCTTTTTTAGGAGTAATAGGCTGATCTTTGTAATTTCTCAAAATATAAGATCTGGAAGCATAAAGTGGGGATTGGAGTAAAAAATGGTTATCAGCTAATTTCGGATTAAGCATTTCTTTATAAACCATAATATCATCCACCGCATTAATAATAGGACCTCGCTGGCTATTAACAGTCCCAAAAACAATTTGATGTTTATCTGAAAGGATATCTGATAATCCGAACCAAAAATAATTGGCATATAAACGGCCTCCTGGCCGACTGAAATAAAAACGGGTAGCATATTGGTCTGAACTTAACATAAAATAAATATAGCCACTTGATATAGATACATCATCATCAGGAAATATTTCTTTATTTGTATTATCACTATGATAACTTATCTTATACCGTGTCTGTCCCTGAACTATCATTTTTTTTGCTATTGGGGAATATTTCAAAATCTGGAAATATCCATCTTTTATTTTGAGTTGAATATCTTCTTTATTTTTATTGGAAAGATTAGTAAAACTTAAAATCTGGCAATCTTTTCCATTTTCAGGAATTTTAACCCAAGCTGAAATAGAAAATCCTTTATTATTATTTACTATATCCTTAATGACAGTATTTGGGATGATTAAATTTTGATAGCTTTGAAAAGATAATGCCTGAGACGGGTTGCCAAACCTGTCTGTTATTCCTGTATTAGCACTTCCTTCCAATTTGTAGGACGCAATGGAATGTTTAAAATCATTTTGCCATGAATGCTCAGTTAAGTTAAGATCATACAGATTAGCAACCTGAGTATTTACCTTATATGTTCCGGTAGCAGTATTATCAAATACTTCCTGGGCAGAAAGTTTTTGTATGAATACCATCATGATACAGATCAACACATAACCTGCACAGTCACTTATAGATTTCTTCCTATTCAAAAGAATTCTTTTATTAAAATGAGTATTAATAAGTTTCATAAATTAATTCTTAATGTTTTGGTATTTATTGAATGACTCTGTTTGGAAAATAGTCTAAAAATGTAGTCACTTCATCGGTAATAATATATCCGTCCACTCCCGTATTTTGATTTCCTGAAGGGGCAAGAATAAAATCAAAATCTCCCCTTCGTTCTTCCTGAGGTTTATCTGAAAAACGATTTGTACCAGCATTCACATTTCCAATATAATGCCCTTTATAATGTGCCGGCTGTGAAGAAAAAGTACTAAGTCTTTTACCACCACTTTTTATCGCTTTTGCTACCTTAAAAATATCTGGATCATCCTTAGGTGTTTTAAAGACTATTTCGTATATACCTCCAATTCCTTTATACAAAGGATGATCTTTTCTCCACTTCTCCCAATCGTTATAAAGAGTCATAGGTGAAGTTTCATCATGTTTAGGAATACTTCTTACATCAACAATCGGAGCAAAAATTAATTCCTGTTTTTGTTCTTCCGACAATTGATATTGAGTGATAAAACGTTCAAACTGAACAGGAGTTTTAATTCCTTTAAACATTACAAATGAAAAAGCATCCTTATCTTTTACTACTTTCATTGCTTTTCCAAAAGTAGCATCATCGGTAATATCGAGTTGTAATATCACATCTTTTCCTTTTGTGATCTCTATTACATCCTTCAAAAGTGGAATCCTTTCATTGGTATAGGTATTTTCATCATTTTTTAACCTCAGGTCTTTCAATTCATTCCATGAATATACTTCTTCAGCGGTTCCAAAATTATCTCCTGCCTGTCCCTTTCCTCGGGGTGTTGTTTGGGTGCCGTACCTATTGGGATGAGTATCCAAAAAGTTAGTGGTACGCTGGAGATAACTATCATGCATCAAATAAACTTTTCCGTCACTACTTGTTTTCAGGTCAATCTCTATCATATCCACATCTTTGACCTCAATTGCCCTTTTAATAGCAGCCATAGAATTTTCCGGGAACCCACTGGTCCATGCAGCTCTATGAAGGGCAAGAAACCTATAGTCCGGGTTTTTATGGGCATCCAGAAGAGTTTCTCTCAGCCTTGCTAGACGAGGTCTTGTAATTCCACGTTTTTCACGGGTGTACGGGCTTGTGGTATAGTTATCCTGCTGTGCCATAATATTGTGTTCAACGGCTATACAGAAGGTCAAAACTAATACTCCTTTTAAAAATCTTTCTTTAAAAAATGTTTGTAAATCCATAGTATTTTATAATTTATGGTGAGTTTAAAGTGATTATACAGGATCTGAATCTATAAAGAATCATTTTCTGCCATTTAAAGGCTCTTTTAAAGACTAGTTTTGATAATGAATTCTTATGAAGATTTCTTTATTTTTTATGAATTAAAGGTAGTATTTATCACCTGAAAAAGAGTTAATTAAAGTAAACATATACATTAAATTAAATTAATATATCACTGATTATCAGTTAGTTAAAATAAAAAAGTTATCTGTTTTAAAAATAAAACGGATAACTTTTAACCCTTTAAAAAGATCTTTAAAACAGATGCTTTCTTACCGCATCAAAAAGTAAAGATTTTTCTTTTTTAAAAATTCAATCAGTTCTTTAGGCCTGTCGGTTTGTATCATATTGACCTGATGATCAGGATACCAGTGGTACATGTCAGGATCTTCAAGGGCAAGATCATCATAATGGCCTGCACTGAGGTCCGGCCACAGTGAATTGACCCAGATCCGGATTCCTTTTTCACGCAGTTTTCTGAAATCAATCAGATGGCTTTCATCAGAGCCCAGTGTCAGCTCAAATCCGTAGACTTTATAATTCTTTAAGTAGTCGTCAATTTTTTTCCAGCCTTCATTATGGTTTAAGCGGATTATAGGCATATAATGAATTTCATTTTTGATTTTTCCGTATTTTTTGTTAAATTCATCATAAGTAGCTGGTCCTTTAAAAAGGATCTGGTCCAGAAGATTTCTTTTTTTCAGGATAGGGTAGACTTCATTGAAATAATCGAAAGCTTTATCGAGATTGATGAAGATTTTTCCCTGTGTAATATCCAGTATTTCTTCCAGCGTAGGAATTTTCATCTGAGTAGAAACACCTAATCCATCCCTGAGTCTGAATTTTTTTAATTCCTCCAGACTATAGTCGGAAGGCTTTCCCTTTCCGGTTGTCGTACGGTCAATCGTCTGATCATGCATTAGAACCAACACACTATCTTTAGTCATGGCCAGATCTATTTCTACCATGTTTACTCCCTGCTCAATAGCTTTTTTCATTGCCGCTACTGAGTTTTCGGGAGCTTCCCGCCATCCGCCTCGATGGGCAATCACCATGATTTTGTCATCTGGAAATTTATTTAGGGAGATCTGGGAATATACTGTAGTGTAAGCACCTAATAATAGTATATAGAAAAAGAGACGGTTGGTATTTAATATTATTTTTTTCATGATAATGATATAAGAATTTAATATCCCGGATTTTGTTGAATCGCCGGGTCTGTATTGATTTGATTCTGAGGAACAGGCATCACCAGATTGTAGGGATTAATGAATGCTTTTCCATATCCCAGGGTATTTTGAAAATGAGCAGTCATGACCTGAATAGCCTTTCCGGTTCTCACCAGATCAAACCAGCGATGACCTTCACCTATAAGCTCTTTTCGTCTTTCCATGGCAATTTCATCCAACAGCTGTGTCTGGTCGGAAATACTGACAGAAGGAAGCCCCGCTCTGTTTTTAACTTTATTGAGATATACATTTCCGTTGACCGGATCATTCGCCTTTGCATAGCATTCTGCCATGAGAAGGTATACATCCGCCAAACGAAGAACGACTATATTACTTCCGCCGTCTGCAGGAGAAGTGAGAGACGCTTTTAATTTATTGGAATATGGAACGGAGTTCTTCGTTAAGCCAATATAAGCCTCCTGTCTTTTATCACCTGCTGTAAAAAGATTATAAATTTCTTTGGTAGGCAGATTATGGCCTTTTGCACCGGCAGAAAACCCTGAAGGGCTGAACATCTGATAAGCCTGGCTTCCTTCGGAATTTCCGTTTAAACCCGAAGCAAACTGCACATCAAAAATTATTTCTGCATTGTTTTTATTGGCTATGTCAAATATCTTATTAACATCCGGTAACAAACTGTATCCCAAACTTTCTACCTGCTTCAGATAAGGTAACGCCTCATTGTACTTATTTCTGGTCATCAGTACTTTTCCGAGTATTCCCAAAGCCGCTCCTTTAGTGACCCGCCCTGGTTGGGCTGCAATTTCCGGAAGCAGGGCAATAGCTCCTTTAAGCTCTGATTCTATAAAATCATATACCGTTTCTGAGGACGTTCTTCCCTGTCCGAAATAATCGTTGACATTCACACTTTCTTGGGTTACCAAAGGAATATCACCGAAAATCCGGACCATATTAAAATACATCAGTGCTCTTAGAAACTTCACTTCACCGGTACGGATATCCTTCTTTGACTGGCTCATCGCGATATCTCCAATTCTGTTTAAGACAATATTTGCCTGCTGAATGCCAATATAATTTTCTTTCCAGGTACTTGCCAGTAAGGAGTTATTAGGCTGAATGGTAAAAAAGTCAAATTCTCCGTAAGTAAAGCTATCATTGGCAGGAACTTCATCATAGGTATTGTCCGAAGGAAGTTCACCAATCACAGGCATGGCAAGCTGGTACTGCCCGACATATTGCAGGGATCCATATACGGCATTCACTCCCTGTTCCAGCTGTGCCTCATTTTTATAAAAATTATTTGTTTGTTTGGTACTTTCCGGAGTTGCATTTAACAGGTCTGATGAACATGACTGCCATAAGAATAGAGAAAGAAGGGGAATATATAATTTTTTCATTTTTTAAATATTTAGATTAGGTTCAGCTTAAAACTTCACATTCATTCCGAAAGAATACACTCTTGCCACCGGATAATAGCCGTTGTCATACCCCTGGGTCAGAATACTTTCCGAATTAGCATCGAGATTCTGTCCTCGGTAAGAAGTAATAGTCAACAGGTTATTTCCTATGAAATAGAGCTGAAGAGACCTCACTTTCAAGGCTGAAACCAGGCTTTGGGGAAGATTATACGCCAGCCTTACAGATCTTAACCTTACATAATCTCCGTTTTTGAAGAAAATATCTGAAGTTCTCGCTTCTTTTCTGTTATTGGAAAAATTCATATTGGGCATGGCATAGGTGCCATTGGGGTTGGTCACAGGATTATACCTGTTATCAAAGTAATACTGATTAGGCACTCCAAAACCTTCTCCGGATTCTGTAATGCTGACCTGATCTCCGTTGTAAATCTTTTTACCCAGTTCACTGTATAAAGTAAAGCTGAGATCAAAATTTTTATACCGGAATGCATTGGTAAATCCCATTATGTATTTGGGGATTCCTGAACCGAAGCTTTTCTTATCATCGGCATCAATTTTCCCATCTCCGTTAAGATCTTCCATCATATAATCACCGATTTGCGTGCCTGTAATATGAGGGGAGTTATCAATCTGTGCCTGGGTTTTATAGACACCCAGAATATGATAGCCGTACATTTCTGCAATAGAACCTCCAACTTTTGTTACGGCAAAATTATTGTCTCCGGTTACAATCTGTGATTGCCCGTCACCCAACGCCAATACTTTATTTTTATTGGTAGAGAAACTGAAACTGCTTGAATAGTCAAAATCATCACCTATATGAAGCGGTTTTAATGAAAGCTGAATTTCCAGCCCGCTGTTTCTGATTTTACCAATATTCTGAAGCAGTGTAGAATAGCCGGACTGTTGGGGAACAGGAACATCCAGCAGCAAACCATTTCTGTTAAGAATATAATAATCCGCAGATATATTCAGATATTTATTAAACAAGCCGAGATCTAATCCAAAATTTACTGATTCTGACTTTTCCCAGGAAAGATAAAGACTTGACGGTGTTGCAGATCTGTAGCCGGGAACCAGTGTACCTCCGAAAACATAATTCTCCTTATCCATCAGGGATAATGAACCAAAATTCGGAATCTGGTTATTTCCGTTCGTACCCAGACTGAATCTTAGTTTCAAAGGATCTATCCATTTGTTTTCAGGAAAAAACTTTTCTCTACTGAGTGTCCACCCCAATGATAAAGCATAAAAATTCCCCCATTTGGAATTGAAACTAAATCTTGAGGAACCATCTCTTCTGTAAGAGGCCATCAGACTGTATTTACTGTTATAGGTATAGTTGAATCTTGTGAAATATGATATCAGGCTCCAGGAATATTGACTGACATCTACTTTCAGGGAATTTCCCCCTGAGATATTTTCTAAACTGTCATCAGGAAAACCCGTCGCTTTAGTATCTGTTTTGTTTTGATTTTCATTCTGATAAGATTGTCCCAATATAAAATTAAAAGTGTGGTTCCCAATCTTTTTATCATAAGTCAGTAAGTTCTCTATCAGATAATTTTTGGTTATATACTCCGTTCTGCTGGCTATGGTAACATCTGGTGCTGCAGTACGATAACTCCCTACCGTGGATGGATCAAAAAAATTATATTCATAGTTGGTATAATCTCCACCTGCTGAAAGCTTATATCTGAAGTTTTTCAAAAAAGTCCATTCTCCGAAAATATTCCCGAAAGTTTTAAATAAAGTATACCTTCTTTTGGTCATTTCAGCAATAGCAACCGGATTTTCTACCAGAGCACCGTCTGTAGGACCGTTTGCTTTTATTTGCTGGGAAATAATCAAATTACCGTTCGCATCTCGGGGAGCGAAAAAAGGATACATCGTGGTAGCCATCTGAAGAAGATTGTAGGTTCTTCCGCCGTCTACCATATCAAAAAGGCTTCCTTTTGAAAAAGAAGGAGTCATGGACACTCCAAATTTCAATTGGTCTGTAATATTGGTGGCAAGGTTGATATTTCCTGAATATTTTTCATAGTCGGTTCCAATTAAAATCCCTTTTTGATTCAGATAACTTCCTGTGAATGAGTATTTTGTTTTATCGCTTCCTCCCAGGATATTCAATGCTGTATTGCTTATAGGAGCAGGTTTTAATACAGTAGAGTACCAGTCGTTATCTGTTAAACCAAGCTGTCGGTTCAGATAAGGAGTTAAATAATCGGGAATGAGCTCTCTCAGGGTAGCTCCTTTGGAAATCCTTGTGGGTGTATTGTCGGAAGTACTTCTGTTGGTCCCTTTTGAAAGATAATTATTATCTCTGGATTCTTTCATAAAAGTAGCCATATCATAAGCATTAACAAATTTTTCATTGTCGCTTCTCGTCTGAATCCCGTAATAAGCATCTAAAATGACCTCCAGTTTTCCTTTTTTTCCTTCTTTAGTCTGAATCAGAATAACACCATTGGCTCCTCTGGAACCATAAATAGCTGTGGAAGCTGCATCTTTAAGAATATCTATCGTTGCAATTGAGTTAGGATCTATTGAGTTTAAATTAGTTCCTTCTGTTAAAGGAAACCCGTCAACGACAATCAGAGGGTTGGCTCCCGCTGTCAAAGTCCCGATTCCGCGAATACGGATATTCGGAGAAGCCCCCGGAGCCGCATTGGTGGAAGTGGCCTGAATTCCGGTCGCTTTTCCTGCAATCATTTCGCCAAAATTACTTGAAGCCATACTTTTCAGGTCTTTTTCTCCAAGAGAGGCAATGGCACCGGAAACATCTTTTTTATTTTGTTTTCCATATCCTACCAATACCACTTCATCAATCTTTTTTTCTTTATCAGCAATGGTATCTTTTTTAGCTGTATTATCTGTTTTACTATTATTTTTGTCAGATTTTTTAGAAGTTCTTCGTACAGAAACTGTATTATTCTGAATGGTAAATTCAACCGGATAATTTTTCCGGAGATAATCCAGAGCCTTTTGTAATGACGTGTAATCGATATCCTTATCATCTACCAAAATATCTTCAAGATCTGATACGGAATAAAAGAATTGTGTTTTTGTTGTTTTGCTTAGCTTTTCCAATACCTTCGTCACAGGTGGAGCGACTTCATAAGCCCTATGCACAGAAAAGCATATTTCTGAGGCATATAATGGCAGAGAAATAGATAAACTCCCGAGCATAGCAATACTGATTGCTGTTTTTTTCATAAATTCGCAATATTAATTTTTAAACTTTCTATAGGTTTTTAAGTTGATTAAATCTGCATCGATAACCCCCATTATCGATGCTCTTTATTTTAATATTATTTCTTCTGTTTCATTATTTTTTTCAATTTTTAGATTAAACGGATAACTGATAATAGATAAAATATCATTAAGGTTCCCTGTAAATGAACCGCTTACAATTCTTTCTTTATACCGGTCAGGATAAGAGATTCTGACATGATAAGTCTCTTCAAGTTTCTGAACTGCCTCAGCATATTTTGAGCGGGTAAAAGTAAAACTCATCTGTTTTTCACGGTTGTAATAATGATAATCGGAATGACCTTTGCCGCTCATCCAGATTTCTTTCGGCAAGAGATAAGTAACTTTCCCTGAATGTTCTATTTTCACTTTTCCTTCAAACAATTCCACTTTTTTTTCTTCAGATCTCTGATCTAAGAAAAACCGGGTTCCTAAAACCTGTACATGAAAATCTCCGGCATTAATTCTGAATGGTTTTGTTTTATCCTTAGTGATAGAAAAGCTGGCCTGTCCTGTAAAAATGATGTTCCGGTCCTTCTCTCCAAAGTTCCTGCTTACAACCAGTCTGCTGTAAGGTAATAAGCCAATCTTACTTCCATCCGATAACTGAATATTTTTGGAAGATTCAAAACTTTCATAAACATAGTTTTGCTTTTCTGTATTGGAAGAATGCTGATAACCGTTATAAATCATTAGAAAAATAAAAAAGGGGACAATAAGTGCTGCTGCCCAGTACCATTTCCGGGAGCTTTTCCTCCTTCTTATTTTTTGATGGATACCTTCCCAGATTTTCCGGTCTGTCGTAGTATCCATCCTGTTCTGATCTTCAGAAACTGCTTTCCAGGTTTTTTCAAATTCTTTTTCTAAGCTCATACAAAAACGTTATTCAAACCATTGATAGTAAATACGCAGAAAAGGAAAATCGTTCACCCCAAAAACCAAGAGTTAACGATTTATTCATATTGAATGATAAAGGAAAAATTAATGCAGATTACGCCGCAAAAAAGCAAGAACTTTGTTTATTTGTTTACTGACCGCTGTTTTCGACAGATTATTTTCTTTGGCTAACTGAGAATAGCTTATGTTTTCAATTTTGTGCTGAATAAATAATTTTCTGGTTTTCTGTGGGAGATTTTCCAAGAGAGTTTCAACTTTAACCATGTTTTCTTCGTGGCTGTTTTCATCAGAAATATCTTCATTTGCAATATTGATTTCATGCTCGGAAAAGGAAAAAAGCAACTTGTTTTTACGATAAAAACTGGAAATTTCCTGTTTACAAGTCTTGAAAATAATAGCTTCGGGAGGAACCTTAACCGTTTTATCCATATGCTTCCAGACATGCATAAAAATATCCTGGACAATATCTTCTGTATCCTCTTCTTTTTGAATATATTTCTTAACAAAGAAGTAAACTTTATGCTTATATTCAGAATATATTTTCTCAAACGGATCCATCAATTACCAGTACAATTATAAGTCTATAAAACTATTTAAAAAGATTTTCAGGGAGTTTAAATGTATGTTAATTTTGAGGGAAAATGAGAAATATAGAGCACATATTTTACAAATGAGAAAAATATACTATCCCCTGTTTTAAACACAAGAAAATATTAATTTTATCTATTCGTGAAACGAAAACACTAATATAGCCGACAAAAATAAGATGATCCAGTAATTGAGATGAATTATAAAGGAATAGAAAATACCTGCTTTTTTATCATATGATTTTCCTGTATAAAAATGATTTTTACAGGAAATCCGGAATAGAATAGATTCCTAAAAAAATAACATTTAAGGATCCAGAGGTTCGGCAGGATTAATAATGAACGCTTCCGCAGTAGGTTTATATTCCAACAACAGATCGTTGATGCGCTTACCAACAATATAAGGAACATTCCCCAGTTCTTTCATGCTTCGCTTGTCCATTGCTTTTTCCACATAATCAATATGGGTTTTGCTGCTGGATACTAAAGACCATTTATCTTTTGGGAAACCATAATCTATAATTAAACGTCCGGCATTCCTCACATTAGTTGTTGTATGCCTTGCAAAAGGATCCGCAATGATTGCATATGCAGGAATACCCAGAACGTCAACCATATAACGTTTCATTTCCACGGCCTCTATAAAATGTGTTTTGAAAGGATGAACCCGTCCTCCGGAAACGATAATAAATGGTGCTAAGCCTTTCTGATAACTCCGCAATGCCTGTCTGCATCTCAACATTCCCATTGGGCTTATTTTCTGTCCGTCCACTTGCGGACCTGCTCCTAAAATCAGTAAAGATGCATAAGGATATTTAGAAAAATCAGTTTTCTTTACTTTCTCGTAAGCTTCTTTATTTTCGGTATTTATTAAAGGTTCTAACTGAGCAGCATCCCAACGTTCATTTACTTCCAGCAGGCGGATAGCAGATAAAAGGGTCTTATCAAAAGCATTCTTTTCCGTATCAGCTGCAACATCAAATCGTATATTTTTTAATAATTCAATATAATTTTTATCTTTTACATTAAAAGAGATAGAATCTATCTCCGGGTAATTAGGCTTCTTACCAGCTCCATAAATATCAATAACATTATTCATCGCTGTTAAGTCCTGTAATAAAGCTTTTTGAATATATTCTCCGGGATTTAGAGGTTCAGGTTTCAGATATTTTTGAGATGGATATAGTGTATTTTCTATAAAATTCTGAAATTTTTTATGGCTGGCGAAAAGATTCCGAAACGAATTATTCAAAACACTAATATCAGACTCTTTCCATTTTAAAGCTTCAATAATACAGTCTGCAGTAGGGCAGTCTTTGGCCGCTTCAAACCTCTTATTCCTATCATTCAGCATTGCCTGTACAAAAGAGTCTTTCTGTATTTCCTGAAGTAAAGGGGCATTATTCCGAACAGAATAAATAAAGTAAAAGTTTTTATAAATTTCCCATTCTTGCTGAGATTGAGGCTGTTTTTCCTGAGCAGAAAATGGCTGTAGGCTAATGATTGTACTCAATGCAGCAGCAATCCGGATTTTTGAAATCATAAAAATTAAACTTATGTTTCCAAATGTATGATAATTTTTTGATAAAAAAGAGCGGCAAATTTTGTTGTTATTTGAATTTCTGATCGCGCTCAACAACCTAAATTCACTGAAATAAAAAGCTATAATCAATTGATAAATAAGCAGATATACAAAGGAAAACTTAACAACCGGAGACTGAAACATGCTGTGAAAAAAAAAAGCAAAAAACAATGAACAAATAATGAAAAATATTTCATAAATCAGAAAAGGACACCTTGTTATTTTTAAATATCAAAATCTATTCAGAAAATAAATAGGGTAAAAGATCATGCATAAAAAAAATAGGGTAAAATCGGGATTTCTATTTATAATAACTATGATACCAATGGGTATTTTAAATATCTGAAAACGTCCGATATTTCTTACCTTAGAAGTCACTTTAGTAAACTTATTTTTATGGAAAAAAGAAAAATCAAAAACACCGATTTAGAAGTTGCACCTATCAATTTCGGAGGAAATGTTTTTGGATGGACATTGGATGAGAAGCAGTCTTTTGATATATTGGACCGTTTTACAGAAGCCGGATTTAATTTTGTAGATACCGCAGATACTTATTCATGGTGGGTAAACGGAAAAGGAGGCCAATCTGAAGAAATCATTGGAAAATGGATGAAAAGCCGTTCTAACCGCAATGATATTGTATTGGCTACCAAAGTAGGTTCTGAAACAAAAGAACATGGTTATGATATCAGCAAAAAACATATCCTGAAATCAATTGACGAGTCTTTACAAAGACTTCAGACGGATCATATTGATCTTTACTATACTCATTTTGATGATCATACCACCCCGGTAGAAGAAACTCTTGCTGCTTATGATGAGATTATTAAAGCCGGGAAAGTTCGTTATATCGCAGCGTCCAACCTTTCTCCTGAGCGTTTAAAATCTTCATTTGAAGCTTCCGAAAGAGATAATCTTCCGAAATATGTAGCATTGCAGCCTCATTATAACCTGATGGAAAGAGAAGGATTTGAAAAAAATTATGCTCCCTTAGTGGAACAATTTGATGTAAGTGTATTTCCTTACTGGTCGTTGGCAGCCGGATTTTTAACAGGCAAATACCGTAATGAAGAAGATCTTGCAAAAAGCACAAGAGGTGAGGGGGTAAGAAAATATCTGAACCCTAAAGGTCTTGAAGTATTAAAAGCATTGGATCAGGTAAGTGGGAAGCATCATACCCAGCAAAGTACGGTAGCTCTTGCCTGGTTATTAGCCAACCCTTTGATTACGGCACCAATTGTAAGTGCAACAAGTGCATCACAACTTGAAACATTGTTCAATGCCCCGAAACTTATACTGGATCAGGAAGATATTGATCTGCTTAATAAAGCAAGTCATTATTAATTTTCAATACTCATTGTTAGATTAAAAGACCTCTGTTCATATGAACGGAGGTCTTTTTAGTATAAGCCATTACAAAGGCGACTTCTTTCAGATACAAATATTCGTTAATACATTACTAAAACGGTAAACATATTATTGGTTGAAAATAATTTACAAAGGCCATCCTGATAATGATGTTTATCATAACACTTCATAAATTTTTCCTGATCATCAGTCGCCTGCGGAACAATAATAATATGTACCGATGCGGATTGCCCTTTTTTTTCAAATTCTTTTACTGTTGCTTTTTTTTTGATTAATGCTTCTTCGTAATTCATTTGTGGTTGTATTTGAGGTTAAACTTTATTTATAATTGCTTCTGCTATTTTAGATTCAGCGAAGGGTATTCATTCCCAAAAATACCGGGACACAGAATGTTGACATACTATTCAAAGGAGATAGAATAAACGAGTTGTTGGCGAATAGGGTCATTTCACTTCATCATCTTTTCTGTTTTGTGTTTTTTTACTTTTATAACAGGATAGCAATGTATCCTTATTTTCTCATTTTGTTCAGACTAGCGTTAAGCACCTTAAATCGTGCTCAATTATTAAGACAGAATGGAATATTCGATTTAATGAAGTGCAAAATTACTGATCATTTTTCAAAATAAAGTGAATTGTTAATGAAATTTAAAATGATGAGTTACCTCTCTTATATATGAGGGGAATTACTAAGTGCTATCTATAATAAAGTACAACAGTCTTTATTGATATCGATTTATATAGCTGTTTTACAGTCCTGTAAACACATGGAAACATAGTATATCCTGTACCACATTTTAAAACATTCAACCCTGAAAACTAAAATTAAAAATGGCACGATGTCGTAAAATTTCTACAAACACATTCTCTAATATATTTACAAACTGAGCCGGTAGATATTTCTTATTTCAGTAAACCGGATTTTTTGATATTTAAAGTTTTTTGTTTTATCCATTGAATTGAAATATCAAAAGGTTCTGTATGAATGCCGGATGAGGTATTATGTCCTAGTTTTGAAAATAGAGTATATTCAAAAGATTTACCTTGAACTTTGAATGAGTTTAACTGCTCTATGCATAACTTTACGGGAATTTGTATATCCTTCTCTCCAAAAAGCCAAAGACCTGGAATTGAAAGATTTCTGAGAGAAGTTTTAGGATCAGTTGCCGCAAATTGATACCTGTCCGGGTCATTTTTAGTATGGTTAACAGCATCTTCTTCGGTATGATTTTCCCAAAAATTTTTGTTACCATTAGTATAAAACTGAAATCGGAGCTGCTCTAAAGTGGTAATTGTAGGGCAACTAAATAAAACCATAAATTTTATTTTCGGATTTTTGCTTGCAGCAATTGGAATGATCCATCCTGCCTGACTAAATCCGACTAATCCAATGGGCGTGTTTTTATTTTTCAGATAAGTTCGAAATGTATTTACAGCTGCAATAGCATCCTGAGATAATAAATTAAGATTAATCGTGTCAATATTATTAGTTCCGACAGATGGTCCTACATAGACACCGCCAGACTCACCAACTCCGCGTTTGTCATATGTAAGTACCGCAATACCTTCTTTAGCAAGACGCTTTGCAAACTCCATTTCTCTTTTTACCGGATCAGACCCATGAACAATTACAACTGCCGCAAATGGATTTTCAGGCTTTAAAATTGAACCTGCAAGAGTGACACCCTGACTCTCAAACTTTACATCCTGAATGGTAAAGTCACTTGATTGCGAAAATAAACGTACTGGTAAAATGAGCAATACCCAAAGATATATGGTAAAAGAAAATTTGATTTTCATTTTGGATGATATAAAATTGTTTTTAATGAATTTTCCTGGTTTTAATTACAATATCTAAATGTACGCCTTGTATGAGTCATAACAATATATTATTCACAATTATTTTTTAAAAAAACAATAATCGGGATATGCCGTAGAATAAGTGTTACATATGTAACACTTTAAAAGCCCTGATTATTCAGATAAAAAGGGCCTGGAACAAGATTAGAGTTTTGGAACACCTGATCAACAATTTTTTCCCATACGAAAGAATTCGTGCGGGAGTAATATCGAATCATCGAAAAACTAAGACTATTACAATAAATAAGATTCATTGTATAACTTAATCAATCCTGATAATTAATCAGAATACTCTTTCAAAAGCTGCCTGTAACTCATAAGGATAGAGGATTTTGAAATAAATCCGATGAAATCGTTATTTTCACTGACTACGGGAAGATTCCAAACTCCTGTATCATCAAAAGTCTGAAGAATATCGAGAGGTTTATCTTCTCTGTGAAGTACAGCCGGTGGAGCTTTCATAATCTGTATGATTTTCTGGGCAGAATCAGTTTCTTTATTGAAAAGATAGGGCCTGATATCATCCAGAGTAAGAATTCCCTTTAGTTTTCGGCTGTCATCTACTACAGCAAAAATATTTTTGTCCCCGTTCTTTACCAGTTCAAAGAGTTCTGTAATGGAGGCGCTTTCATGGATAACCTGTGAATATTTGTCGATAAAATCCTCGGTTCTTAAAGCAAACAGAAGGTTTTTATCATGTTTGCTGGTGAAAATTTTTCCTTCATCAGCAAGAGACTTTAATTCCGGTGAAATAGGAGAGAACCATTTGGCAATAAGATATGACATCACAGAAACAATCATTAAAGGAATAAAGAGATCATATCCGAAACTGGATTCTGCAATCAGAAATATGGCGGTAAGAGGTGCATATAATACACCACTCATGGCTCCTGCCATTCCTACAAGAACAAGATTCGTCACAGGAACATCCGTAAAGCCTATATGCTGACATATCAGAGCAAATAAATATCCTAATGTGCCTCCGGCAAAAAGGGAAGGAGCAAAATTCCCGCCATTCCCACCACTGAAAATGGTAAAAGAAGTGGCAAATGCTTTTAAAAGCAATACTAAAACCAAAAATATAATGATCGTCCAGTCGCCGATTTCAAAATATCTGAAAAAACTATTTTCTATAATAGAATAGGTATTTCCATTGGTAAAAGCTTTTACCGTTTCATATCCTTCTCCAAATAACGGCGGAAAAAGAACACAAAGAAAAGAAAGTACAGCCCCGCCAAACATAGCTTTACGTATTCTTGAAAGTTTAAGGCCTTTGATGAAATGTTCTACTTTTTGAGAAATAATTACAAAATAACGGGCATACAAGCCTGTTACAACGCCAAGAATAAGATAATAAGGAACATTTTTATAATTAAAAGGATCTCTGGTATAAAATCTGAAAAGCACATCCTCCTGAAGCAAAATCCTTGATAATAAACTTCCACAGACAGCAGCCACAACCAGTGGAATAAAATCCGTAAAAACAACTCCTGTCAACAGAATTTCAAAAGCAAACATAATCCCTGCAATTGGAGCATTAAATGCAGAGGCAATCCCTGCAGTGGCTCCTGCAGCCAATAATAATGTACGTTCTTTATAACTAAGCCTGTATGTTTGTGCATAATTGGAGCCAATGGCTGCCCCCGTCACTGCAATCGGGCTCTCCAATCCTGCAGAGCCTCCTAACCCAACGGTAACAGCACTCTGGATGACCTGAGAATACATTTTAACTGAGGCGACGATACTCGAATTCTGGGCAATTTCATACAGAATGGCACCGATTCCTTTTCTATCCTGCCCTTTAAACAGAGTGAGAACAATCATCGTCGTCAGAACAATTCCTAAAAAAGGAAAAACAATATAGAATAATATCTGATATTCAAAATGGACTTTATTGGTAATAAAATAATGAATATTGTGGACCAGCGTTTTCAGGATAACACCAGCCAGTCCGGCTGTACAACCAACCAGAATTCCGGAAAGTACAAGAAACTGGTTTCTGCTTAATCTGTTGTTCAGCCAATGTAAAATCAGCTCATAGCTGCGCGCTTTTTCCAATCCGTATTTCTGGAAATCTCTTTTAAATTTAAGAAAACTTAAGTATTTTTTTTTGTTGTGAATTTTCACCTGGGAAGAATTTTAACCCTGCTCAATTTGATACAGAAATGTAAATTTATGAAATATCTGGGAAAAATCCCAAGCTGGTCTTGGTTCATTATTTTTTAATTTACATAACGTTTAGCCATACACTAGCAAAAATCCTTTACAGACTGGGGATAATAAAGATAAAATTCACAGAAGGATTATCCATCTGCTATCTTGATAACCAGAAAGAGCAATATCTTTATGCCCCACTATATTCCGGCCTTCTTAGATTTTCGTGAAAAAAGTAACCTTGTAGCAATAAGCCCTAAAATACCCGCAGCGGCCCAAGTTAATGTTCCTGAAGAAACTGAAAACAATGTTTTTCCGTCAATTCCCATATTTCCTTTCGAAGGCTGCAGTACATTCCCGTCATTCATTTCTGTCTGATGAGTTTTTTTCATCATCATGCGCATTCCCGCTGAAGAGGCATAACGCATGACTCCCGGAAACATTTCATATAAATTTTTTAAAACAACTGCAGACCAATCCGGATATGAGGCATCCAATGGATTTTTCGCTGTTTTTACAATAGAATCTGCCAGTTTACGGGGATCAAATGAGGGTGGAGGGGTACTGAGTGGTACTCCTGAATAATTGGCAGCGTGTTCTATTCCTGAAGATTTCTGGAATCCCGGATATAATGCACAGATATGAATATTCGGGTAGTCTGATACTTCTCCCTGAAGCGTTTCCACCATTCCCCGTATTCCAAATTTTGAGGCAGTATAAGCTGTGCCGTAAGCAGCAGGCACCCATCCTCCAATAGAAATATTATTGAGAAGAACTCCTCTTTTCTGCCGTTTGAAGACCGGAAGTACAGCGTGTGCAGCATGCATATATCCCAGCAGATTCGTTTTAACAATCTGATCGGTAACTTCCACAGGAATTTCTTCAAATTTACCAAAAGCCAAAACACCTGCATTATTCACCCAATAATCAATTTTTCCGCTGAATTCCAGAGCTTCATCAACGAGATGCCTCACTTCTTCAGCTACGGAAGTATCCGTAGGTACAGCAATCACTGTTGCGCCTAATCTTCTGCATATCTCTGCAGTTTCCTGAAGTGCTTCTTCTCCTCTTGCTGCAAGGACAAGATCTGCTCCCTGCTCTGCAAATGCTTCTGCCGTAGCCTTACCTATGCCACTCGAGGCTCCGGTAATGACAACTGTTTCTCCAAAAAACGGAGGTCTTTTACTATTTTTCATAATATGATAGTTTGAAGTGTTAGTTTGAATTTTTGACCCTAGAGCTTATCCGTTTCCTGTATTCTTTTTCGGAAAAAGAATAAGCCTGATAGAAGGATTATTGGTAATAAATAAACGAAACCAGTCTAACGCAAGCTGTATTTTACTTCTGAATCCTACCAGAGGAATAATATGGATAAAAAGCCAGGTAAGCCACGCTGTAAATCCTTTGAATGAATGTTTCGGAAGATCTACAACCGCATTATATTTGGAAATAATGGCCATACTTCCTTTATCATTATATCTGAAGGGTTCCAGTACTTTTTCATCCTCAATTCTTTTGAAATTAGCCGCAAGATTCCTGCCTTGTTGAATGGCCACCTGTGCGAGCTGAGGATGCCCCTTCGGATATTTTTCTTCAGAAAGCATAAGACAGATATCACCTAATGCATAGATATTTTCTGTACTTTCCACTTTATTGTAAGCATCTACCGATACACGTCTTCCTCTTCCTATACTTTCTTCCGGTAAACCCCGGATTTCTCTTCCTATTACTCCCGAAGTCCAGATCAGGGTTTCTGTTTCTATGGATTTTCCGTCACTTAAAATAACTTTAGAATCAACATAATCTTTTACAGAGACATTCAGAAGAGTTTTGACGCCCAGTTCTTTTAGTTTTTCATAAGCCGATTGCTGAGCAAGTCTGCTCATCGGTGAAAGCAGGGAAGGTAAGGCATCAATCAGGTAAATACTGGAAAGACTCAACTTGATTTCCGGATATTCTTTTTTAGCAATATATTTACCCATTTCCGCAAGCATTCCTGCCAGTTCAACACCGGTAGGGCCGCCACCCGCAATAACGATATTCTGCAGCTTCTCGGCTTCCTGTATATTCTTGTTTCTTGCAGCCTCCTCCAGTGTCAATAAAATATGATTTCTCAGATAAAGTGCTTCTTCAATACTCTTCATAGGTAACGCAGACTTCCGAACATTTTCCATTCCAAAAAAATTAGACTCTGTTCCAAGTGCAAGTACCAGATAATCATAATTCAGATTTCCGGTATCCGTTTCAATGGTTTTTGTTTCAGGATGTACCGTAATAAGACTTCCCATATGAAACTTTACATTGTTGTTTTCCGAAAACAACTTCCTGAAAGGATAGCTGATATTAGATGCTTCAATAAAAGAGGTAGCTACCTGATAAATCAGTGGCGGAAAAAAATGGTAATTATTTTTATCGACCAGTGTAATCTTAAATCTTTTATCGTTCCGGAGGGATTTGATAAGATTAATACCGGCAAATCCGCCTCCTACGATTAGAATATGCTTTTTCATACTAAGTGAATATTGAAATGATGCACTGTATCTCATTCAATAACAAGACCAAAGGAGATCAGTGTAAAAACATTTAACATCATAAAAAGTCTTTACATCAGTCTCGGTGTAAGCTTTTATGATATATTTTATCTGTCGCTGCACGATTTTTGCAGCTTGTCCAGCAACCCTAAAATAGATCTGATTTTTAACAATCGAAACCGGAACTTCAAAATTTCTTCAGAATTTAGTTATAGATTTATGCCATGAAAATTTTAATCGTTGAAGACGAAGCAGAGCTTGCCAAAAGCATTTCCGAATATTTGTCTGAGGAAAGCTATCTTTGTGAGACAGCAGGTACTTTTAGTGAAGCTATGGACAAAATAGAAACCTTTCACTACGATTGTATATTACTGGATATTATGCTTCCGGATGGCAATGGTCTCAGAATTCTGGAAAAATTAAAGGGACTTCAGAAACAGGACGGAGTCATTATTATTTCTGCTAAAAATGCACTGGATGATAAAATTGAAGGTCTTAAACTGGGCGCAGACGACTACCTTACGAAACCTTTTCATCTTTCTGAACTGATGGCAAGGGTATATTCCATTATCCGCCGGAAACAATTCAGCAGCTCTAATGTGGTTAGCCAGAATGAGCTCCAGATCGATCTCCTGGCCAAAACAGTCGCGGTAAACAATGAAACGATTTCATTGACCAAGAAGGAATTTGACCTTCTGATTTATTTTATCGGAAACAAAAATAAGGTCATTTCTAAGAGCACACTGGCAGAGCATCTTTCCGGAGATTTTGCAGATATGCTGGATAACCATGATTTCGTATATGCCCACGTCAAAAACATGAAGAAAAAGCTCTATGATGCCGGATGCGGCCATTATCTCAAAACAGTTTACGGAACGGGATATAAATGGGAAGCGTAAATAAAATAAGTAGTAAATTGTCATGATTACAAAATAGACAGGCTTACATACAATCCGGATCTCTAAATAATGATAACACCTAACTGATTGCTACTTTGAAACCTCTGCTAAGTAAAACCACAAAACCTTTTCTCATCTACGTACTCATTGTACTGATGATCAGTATTCCTGTCTATTATTTTGTAGTGGATACCATCTGGAAAAATGAGCTCGATGAGCATAATCAGATTATTGTAGAGAAAACGGCTTATGAGTTCAGCCAATTAAAATTTTCTGATGAGCAACTGGAGAACAGTCTTGAATTATGGAATCATATTCAGCCTGAAACCAATATTGAAAAAATAACACCCAGCCAGGTCAGAAGAGATACGGTATATACCAATGAGAAACATCTTCCGTTCATATCCGATAAAAAGAAAGAACGCTACCGTTGTCTGGAGAAAGTAGTTTATATTCATAATAAACCCTATCTTTTTACAGTTCAGACCAATATAGAAGAATCTCACGAAACCATTGCAGTAATTGCAATGATTACTATATTTTTCTTTGTAATGATTGTTCTCGGGCTTTTATATCTCAACAGAAGGCTTTCTGTCTCAATCTGGAAACCGTTTCGGGAGACGCTGGATCAACTCAGAACATTTAACCTTAACAGCCAGAACAAGATTGAGTTTTCAGCTTCTGATACAACAGAATTTGAAGAGCTCAATCAATCTCTTTATAAACTTATAGAACGGAATATTTCCGTGTATAAAACCCAAAAAGAATTTACTGAAAATGCTTCCCATGAACTGCAGACTCCTCTTGCCATTATTAAAAACAAACTGGATCTTCTGCTTCAGGATCAAAACCTTACTGAAAAACAATACAGAATCGCTGAAGAAATAAACAGAGCGCTTACCCGAAGCTCGCGAATCAATAAAAACCTTTTGCTACTGGCAAAAATAGATAATCATCAGTTTGACAGTTCTGAAATTATTTCGTTTGACCAATTGCTCCGCCAAAGTATGGAAATTCTTGAGGAACATGCTGAGCAAAAAAATATTGTCGTACAGGAACAGATTTCTTCCGGCATCAACGTAAACGGAAACAGCAGCCTGACAGAAATTTTGATCAATAACCTCATCATTAACGCAATTCGCCATACTTCTCCGGGAGGTTCTATTGCTGTACAACTTACAGATCATATCTTTAAAATCTCTAATTCGGGAACGGAAAAACTGAATCCGGATTTATTATTTAAAAGGTTTTCAAAACTTTCCGCTGATCATAACGGAAGCGGGCTCGGTCTTTCTATTATCCAGGAAATCTGCAAATTTCATCACTGGACCGTAGATTATAGATTTGAGAATCATCATCATATTTTTTCTGTGAAGTTAAAGTTATCTTAAAAAACTCCGGAATTTCCGGAATTCAAAATTTCTTCTAAATCGGATTGCATCTTTGTATAGAAAATATACTGAAGTATAAAATTTATTTAGAAATGATTTTAAATGTTGCCCTTTTATTCGCAGGAACGATACTTGCCTTCTGGATCAGTGCTATTTGTGGTGGTGGTGCAAGTCTTATCCTGATTCCCATACTGAATATGATGCTTCCTGCATCCCTTGTCCCTTTTTCTCTGACAATCGGAACCTTTACCAGTTCTGCATCCAGAATTGCCGTATTTAAAAAACATATCAACTGGAAAATATTTCTATGGTTTGTTCCTTTCTCTATTCCGGCAGTATTATTGGGAGCTTATCTGATTAAATACGTAAACCCCAATTATCTTCAGCTCATCGTGGCTTTCTTCCTGATTGCCAATCTGCCACAGCTTTTTGTTTCAAAAAATAAAAAAAAGGAAACAGAAAAACCATATCCTCAGTCCGCATTAGCTTTAATTGGCTTCTCTGCCGGCTTTATCTCCGGAATTACAGGAGCTGTAGGACTTCTTTTTAACCGGTTTTATTTAAAATTCGGGCTTAAAAAAGAAGAAATCGTAGCTACCCGTGCTGCAAACGAAGTATTTCTCCATCTGATCAAACTTATCATTTATATTTCACTCGGGCTATATTCTAATACAGCTTTATGGTTAGGAATTGCAATTGCAGCAGCAGCAATAGTTTCTTCCTATACCGTAAAATATATTCTGCCTCATCTCAGCGAAAATCTGTTTAAAAAAATAGGATACGGAGCAATGGTAATCTCAGGAATTACTTTATTAGCAAGTACATCCGGCAAGATCGCCCAACAGGATCAGATTGTCATCAATCACTCATCTACAGCACATAAAAAGGTATATACCATGTCCTGGAGAAACACCCGAATGGCACTGGAATATAAAGCCAATGAAGGAGTAGAAATTGAAAAGACTGTACAACCGGAAGATTTGCCTCATCAGCTTAAAGAAAGATATCAAAGTCTTATGGAACATTATGATGATGTTCAGGTAGAAAAAGTATATGCTTTAGGAAAAAAGACAACTCATGAGTTCTATTGTTATAAAAACAATGTACTTACCAAATTTAAAGCATAGCCAAAAATGGCAATGAGAACAGTAAAGAAAGTAGCTTTTCTTGCTTTTTATGACTTCCATGATCAGAACTGTACTCTTAAACGAACTACTCACTTATAGACTATACAATGAATAAAACAAAACTGCTTCTTTTTCCGCCTCTGATTATTTCTTCAATGGCTGCTGCACAAACCTCTTCAGTAACCGTTTCCGGCAAGGTGACACATAAGGATAAAACTCCGTTACCTTATGCCAGTATTATTCTGAAAAAAGAAAAAGACAGCAGCTTTACTGCCGGAACCATTAGCAACGAAGAGGGTAGATTTTCTCTTTCCGCCATCAAACCGGACCAGTATTTCATGGAAACCTCAGTTACCGGATATAGAACACAAAAACAACAGATTTTCATCGGAAGCCTTTCTGAATTTCTGGAAATACCCAATATTGAAATGATTCCGGTAGAAACTACCGAAACAAAAATAGAAGGAATCACCCTTACCGCATCCAGAAAGAACGAAATAGACAATAAACTTGATAAAAAAACATATTCTGTAGCAGACAACATCAGCCAGAGTGGCGGATCCGTTTTGCAGACCATGCAGAATTTGCCCGGCGTCACCTTACAGGACAATAAAGTACAACTCAGGGGGAGTGATAAAATAACCATTCTTATTGATGGCAGACAAACTGCACTTACGGGCTTCGGAAGCCAGACAGGACTTGACAATATACCTTCTTCTGCCATTGATAAAATTGAAATTATCAATAATCCGTCCTCCAAGTACGATGCCAACGGAAACGCCGGGATTATCAATATTATCATGAAAAAAAATAAACAGAACGGATGGAACGGTAAAGCAGGATTTACGACAGGTCTGGGCTCTCTTTGGGTGCGAAAAGAAAATCTTCCCGGAATCAGACCACAGTATACACTGACTCCTAAAATAAATCCTTCGCTTTCTCTTAATTACCGGAAAAATAAAATCAATATTTTTTTACAGGCAGATAACCTATATACCCAAACCCTTAATAAAAATGAATTTGTAACCCGTACTTATGACGACGGAACGATCATTAATTCCCAGCTTAAAAGAAACAGAAATACAAATTTCCTTACCACAAAAGCCGGAATAGACTGGAATATTGATTCTCAGAATACTTTAACTATTTCCGGAATGTATGGAAGTGAAAAAATTATAGACCGCGGCGATCAGCCTTTTTTTAATGGGGATTTATCTCAGCGGCTCCGGTTGTGGCAGTTTCTGGAAGATGAACTCAAAACCACCGTAATGGGAACAGCCTCTTATCAGCATAAATTTAAAGAAGCCGGACATTTACTGAATCTGGGATTTAATTACACTTTTCACAGAGAGGATGAAAAATACTTTTATGATAATTATTTACCGGTTTCTACAGGAACAGATGCCTTTAAATTATTATCAGATGAACAGGTTTATGATTTTAATGTAGATTATATCAAGCCTTTAAAATATGGCAGAATCGAAACAGGAATTAAACTGAGAAACAGAAGTATTCCTACCCATATGAACTTCATTCCGGGAGCTCATTCTGTTTTGGATGTTTCTGCCGGCGGAAAAGCAGATTATAAGGAATTTATTCCCGCGGTTTACGGAAATTATACCTTTGAGAATGAAAAATGGGAAGCAGAACTTGGGCTCAGGCTAGAATATGTCAGGATTCAGTATGATGTAAATCCTAACCACCCCACGTATAAAAGTGACGGATATAATTATACCCAGCCGTTTCCGAACTTCAGACTGGCCTATAAACTTAATGATCACAGTAAATTCTCTGTATTCTACAACAGAAGGGTAGACCGTCCTAATGAAGTGGATATCAGAATTTTTCCCAAATATGATGATGCTGAAATTATTAAAGTAGGAAATCCTGCATTACGACCGCAGTTTACCAATTCCATTGAGATGGGATACAAATACAACTGGGATAATGGCTATCTGTATTCTGCACTATACCATCGTTTTGCAAACGGTACGATCACCAGAATATCAAGTACTGTTCCGGGGAGCACCCTTATTTATGCCATATTCCAAAATGCGGGAAGAAGCTATAATACAGGTATGGAAGCTATCTGGAACCAGAAAATTTCCGATGTTTATTCCTTTAATATGAACGGAAATATTTACCGCAACCAGATTGATGCATTTTCAGTGCAGAATCTTTATCCTGTTCCCAATACTTTTTCTGCCGGACAACAATCTGCTATTTCGGGAAATCTTAAAATGAATAATACTTTTCATTTCCCAAAAGGGCTGAATGCTCAGTTTACCATTGTTTATATGGCTCCGGATATTATTCCTCAGGGAAAAATAAAATCAAGGTTTTCAATGGATGTAGGATTTAAAAAAGCTATTCAGAAAGGAAAAGGAGAGTTGTTTTTAAATGCTTCCGACCTGCTGAATACGATGGTTATTAAGAAATCTGTTCAGGGAATGGGCTTCGCTTATACCAGTAATGATTATTATGAAACTCAGGTCGTCAGATTGGGATACACTTATAAATTTTAATATAGAATACGTGCTTCAGGATGAAAAAACACCGTCAAAAATTGCTGATCTATTTTATTGTTTTAATTTCAGCTTTCAGTACAATCAATGCTCAAAACAATAACGACACCATTACAGTTCAGGAGACGAAACAGGATAGTACAACAAGTACTCCAAAAGTCCGACTGAATTATAAAAGTCTGATTATTCCGGCAGCCTTTATTACTTATGGAGTAACAGGGCTGATGGTTAAGGACCTAAGACAGCTTAATATCTCTACGAGAACTGAAATTAATGAACATCAGCCGACTCGTATAAAACTTGATGACTATACCCAATATGCTCCGGGGCTTATAGTCTATGGATTGAATCTGGCAGGTGTAAAAGGAAAACACAATGTAAGAGACAGAACGATTATTTATGCCTCCTCACAATTGATTGCCGCAGCTTTTACACTTCCTTTAAAATATATGGTTAAAGAAGAAAGACCGGATCGGTCTAATACGATGTCTTTTCCTTCGGGGCATGCTGCTACGGCATTTTCAAACGCTCAGTTTATGTTCAGGGAGTATAAAGACACCAATTTATTATTAAGTCTTTCGGGATATCCTTTTGCTATTTTTACGGGGATATACCGGATGCTGAATGATAAGCACTGGCTGGGAGATGTCATTGCCGGAACCGGTTTTGGTATTCTCTCTACAGAACTTGCGTATTGGTTATATCCCAGAATTGACAATGTGCTGCGTGGAAAAAATAAAAACAAAAAAGCATTCTCATCAACCATGATTATGCCATTTTATCAGAATAATGCCATAGGAATAGGATTTGTAAAAAACTTTTAAAAAGATATGATCATCATATCAAAATGCACGAATAAAATATTCGTGCATTTTAGTTAAAAACATTATAAATTATCCTTATAAAAAGGGATCAATTTGTCCAGTGCAATTTTTACCGGTTCTGGTTTGTCATACAGATCATAATGTGACCATCCTTCTGCTACGACCAATTCTTTTTTTTCTGATCTTGCTCTTCGGATTATTTCCAGTCCGTCTCTGTAAGCTCCAAAACCTCCGGGTTGATCTCCGATTACGACCATTAATGGCTGAGTTAACAATACTTCTGCCAGATAAAAAGCATCCCAACCCACTGCTGCATCACTTCTGGAATACAGATAACTGGTTGCCCCGTTTGGTTTTTCTCCTCTTGAAGTTTTATAGTAGTCTGTAGCTTCCAGTACATCAATATCCTTAATTCCTGCCGCATGTACTGCTTCCACAGAAGGAGGTAAAAAATGATCGGTGCGTGGAGCAGCCCCCCTTGCTTCTGCGGTACGTTGTTCTGCAATTTTTTCCAGGGTGTCAACCGGATTCCAGTTTCCGAATGCTTCTCTCCAAAGTCTTCCGTAATTAGCTCCTGTAACACTTCCTACAGCTTTGATACGACGCTCAGTCATTGCAGCATTAATGGCATAACCACCGCCACCGCAGATTCCCAATACTCCGATACGCTTCTCATCAACATAAGGTAAGGTAACCAGATAATCGCATGCACAACGGAAATCTTCTACTCTCAACGTAGGGTTTTCAATGAAACGGGGCTCTCCGCCGCTCGCTCCCTGAAAAGAAGCATCAAACGCAAGGACGACAAATCCTGCATCGGCCAAGGCCTTTCCGTAAATATTTCCTGAAGTCTGTTCCTTACAGCTTCCAATAGGGTGCGCACTGATAATAGTGGCATACTTTTTATTTTCATCAAAATCAGACGGAAAATAAATGTCTGCCGCTACATCCCAATAAAGATTTTTAAATTTAACTGACTGAATCATACTATTTATTTTAGTGATTAATACTGTACTTATTTTATGATACAAATGTACAGTCATCAGCTTTCAGAACAGGTAGACATTTTACCTGAAAACGGATACATTTTACTGATCAGAGAAACTTCAGATTTCCAGAGGTTCGTGATTGATTTTAAAATGACAGTTTTACAGACATCGATTATGAATTTTTCAAGAACATTAAAAAAATTATTAATATAGATCATTGTTCATTATAATATTTTATTCAGACGACTTTTGCTTTACGGACAATCTTCGCCAGCAGAGCAGGGAAGAATCTTTTCAGATAAGCCCCCAATACTTCTTTACCACCAATCGCTTTTTGATTTTTCTTTTTTTCAATGGCATTCAGCATTTTCTTTGCGAAAATATCCACAGGCATTCCTTTCATGGTCGCATCATCCATCGTTCCCTGTGCAGAGCCGTCTCCAGTTACCGCATGAACGGATATCTCGGTTTGTATAAATCCCGGGCAGATAATTGTTATCGAAATATTTTCAGTATATAATTCAGCACGAAACGCATCAAAAAAACCATGAAGAGCGTGTTTTGCCGCCGCATATCCACTGCGCATCGGTGCTCCGAATATTCCCATAAGACTTGAAACAACGGCAATCTGGCCGCCTCCGTTCTTAATCATATAAGGAACAACAGCTTTAGTGAGTGCAACAGTTCCGATATAATCCACTTCGATAAGACGTTTATCCACCTCGATATCGGTTTTCATTGCCAGAGAACGTTGGGAAAGTCCTGCATTATTAATCAGAATATCAATCTTTCCAAACTTACTGACAGCTATGGCGGCTGTTTCGGGCAGCTCTTTATAATAAACAAGATCTAAAGGAATTACTGCATATCGCTCAGTTGTAAGCCCGGCATTTTCTGCAACGGTATAAAGCTGGCTTTCTTTTCTTGATGAGAGAATTACTTTTGCCGTACTGTTCTTCGCCAGTTCCCTAACCAATGCTTCACCGATTCCTGAGGATGCTCCTGTAATCCAGATGACTTTATCATTAAAATACTCATTCATAAATCTCCTGATTTGTATATCTGTTTATTTCAGTCCTGCAATATATTTTCCGGCTTTCATTCCTGAAAAAATACATCCGCCTAAAAATGTTCCCTCCAATGCACGGTATCCGTGCATTCCGCCACCTCCGAAACCGGCAGCTTCACCGGCAGCATACAGTCCTTCGATGATACTATCGTCATCTCTTAATACCTGTCCGTTCAGATTCGTTTTAATACCTCCCAATGTTTTTCGGGTAAGAATATTAAGACGTACCGCAATCAGAGGACCATTTTTCGGATCAAGGATCTTATGCAGTGAGGCCACACGTCCCAATTTATCGCCTAAATAGTTTCGGGTATTCCGTATATAATTCACCTGTGTATCTTTTGAGAATTTGTTGTCCAGTTCTCGGTCTCGGTCTTCAATCTGAGCTTTTATTTTTTCATAATGTAAAAGATGATCTCCTGTCAGCTGATTCATTTTGTTCACCAGATCTTCCAGATTATCGGATACTATAAAATCGTTTCCGTGTTCTTTAAAAGCTTCTACAGGTCCGGGGGCTTTTTTACCAAAAATTCTTTTCAGAAAAAGAGCATAATCTTTATTGGTAATATCAGGGTTTTGTTCCGAACCGGAAAGAGCAAATTCTTTTTTAATAATTTTCTGTGTCAGGATAAACCAGGAATAGGAGTATCCGGTTTCTTGTATATACTGTAAGGTTCCCAATGTATCAAATCCGGGAAGAAAAGGAGCGGGGAGGCGTTTTCCTTTTGCATCAAACCATAAGGAAGAAGGGCCGGGTAAAATCCGGATTCCGTGGTTGGTCCAGATTGGGTTCCAGTTTTGTAATCCTTCCGTATAATGCCACATTCTGTCCCGGTTAATAATATGGGCTCCTGCCTCTTCTGAAATACCAATCATTTTTCCATCTACATAATCAGGTACTCCACATACCATATTTTCAGGAGCTTTCCCTAATCTTTCCGGCCAGTTTTTTCTTACCAGTTCATGATTCGCACCTATACCTCCGGAGGTGATAATAATATGAGGGGCAGAATATTCAAACGAGGATATTACAGTTCTGTTGGTAGCAACTCCTCTTTCCTTATCATCATTTTCAAGGATATCTCCTGTAACTCCCTTTATTTTTCCGTTTTCAAGTATCAGCTGTGTTACTCTGTGTCTAAATTTCATCTGTAATAGTCCTTTTTCTCTGGCCTGATAAGCTTTTTCCACAAAAGGCTTTACAACTCCCGTACCTGTTCCCCAGCTGACATGAAATCGGGGGACTGAATTTCCGTGTCCTGCAGCAGAGCCATCACCGCGTTCTGCCCAGCCTACCATAAACATCAGCCTGATTCCCAATCCGGAAATGTATTCATACTTTTCACCTGCTGCAAATTTTAGATAAGCTTCCGCCCACTGACGGGGCCAGTAATCTTCTTTACGGTCAAATCCGGCAGTTCCTTTCCAGTCCTGTAAAGCAAGCTCATAGGAATCTTTTATCCCCATTCTTCGTTGTTGGGGTGAATCGATAAGAAACAGCCCGCCAAATGACCAGAAAGCCTGTCCTCCGATATTCTGTTCGGTTTCCTGATCCAGTAAGAGTACTTTTTTTCCGGCATTGGTGATTTCCATTGCAGCAGTAAGCCCTGCAAGCCCGGTTCCTATAATAATCGCGTCAGGTTGGAATTTTTCGTCCATTTGTAAGAATATTTATTGAACAATACGTTACATAAAAGTATAAAATATTTATAGTCCAATGAATAAAAGGCTTAAAATATTAAGATAAAACAGATGATCATTCCAAGAAATCTTATTGATATCTTTGTTTTACCTGCGGGAATTAAAAATAATGAAATGAAAGAAGTACAAAAATATAAAGCATTTGCCATTGCAAAAGACGGAACAAAAACGCTTATAGAGGCTGATTCTATTATTATAGAGCTGGAAGACGAAATTGAAATTTCTCTGCTTCCTCCTCATCCGGCTTTTCAGGGAAAGCTGACCTTAGCTGCAGGATCTGCAATTGTAGGAAGAGAAGAGGAGAGAGCTACAGCCGTTCAGCTCATCATAGAACCCGGTGCCTCAAATCTCATCCACATAAGCCCTAAAAGGATAAATAGTTAAAAATATTCACCATATAACATTTTTAACTTTCAACTTTATGTTTCCATCTTTTATCTTTGTGAAAAATAGAAGTATGAAGTATTTGTTAATCATTGCTTGTTTCGTCTGCTCTGTATTCAGTCAGGCACAGCAAAAACAGGATCCATGGAAAGAAAGCCAACTGATGGATCCTGCACTACTGGCATCCAGAATTGTAAAGAAGAAAACAAAAGATCTGGTGATTCTTTCCGTAGGACCGGAAGCTATTATTAAAGGTTCTGTAGATATCGGGCCCACTCATGAGCCTGAGAATCTGGAAAAACTAAGAAATTATCTCAAAGATATTCCTAAAGACAGGGAAATCGTTATTTATTGCGGATGCTGTCCTTTTGTGAAATGTCCGAATATCCGTCCTGCATTTAATCTCCTGATGGAACTGGGCTTTAAGAATGCTAAACTTTTAAATCTTCCCAAAAATATCAAAACAGACTGGCTAGATAAAGATTACCCTACAAATGATTAATATGAAAACCCGCTTTACAGTATTATTTTTAATTATCTTTTCAAGTTTTGTGTTTTCTCAGGGCAAGATAGAGATCGGAAAAAAAATTCCTGAAATCACCATGTTAAAAGCAGACGGAACCCCATTTTCGTCTTCTTCTCTCAAAGGAAAACTGGTTCTTATTGATTTCTGGGCAACCTGGTGTTCCCCTTGTGTCGAAGAACAGCCTGAGCTAAAAAACCTGTATGAGGCTTATTCTGAACAGGTAAAAAACAATGCATTTGAAATTCTTGGTGTTTCTTTGGACAGAAATAAAGAAAGCTGGCAAAAAGCAATAGACCGGTTTGCGATCAGCTGGATACAGATCAGCGATTTAAAATTCTGGAAAAGTCCTGTAGCAAAAGCTTATGAAGTGGATGAGCTGCCTTTTAATGTCATTATTGACGGACAGGGGACTATTATTGCTAAAAACCTCCACGGTACGGATCTCCGGGAGTTTTTAAAGAAAAATCTAAAATAATACTCCTTACAGATGTGTAAATAATATAAAGAGTGGTAACGAATGTACCACTCTTTTATTTTCCAAATATCTCTTTAAAAAGTATTGATATAATTCATATCAATGATAAAAACTCCTGATCGGCTGAGCTCTAAATCAGAAATTAAAGTTACTCTTTATTGGGTCTGCTTACATATCTGTTGCCTTTCACAAAAAAGCGCCACGGTAAAAGGGCATCCTCCTGAGCATAATCTACCCCGATACGGGTGGTTACTGCAATCTCATCCGTAGTGTACAGAATACCATGATCTTCAATCCATATTTCATGGGCGGTGAGATCTTTCTTATTAAAAGAGCGGTCTATTCCCAACGCTTTGGCAGCTGATCCGGGACCGGAAGAAATAGCGGCTTTAGAAGCGGGCATATTCCTTCTGAATTCCATAATATCTTTGCCTGTCGATGGTTCAACAGCCCGGATTAAAACAGCATGCGGTTCATCTTTTACAGAAGTGACGATATTGAACAGATGATGAATCCCATAACACAGATAAACGTAAGAAATACCACCGCTGCTGTACAGTATTTCAGTACGGTCTGTCCGTCTGCCGCCATAAGCATGCGAGGCTTTATCCTGTATACCGAAATACGCTTCCGTTTCTACAATGATTCCCGATGTTATCCTACCGTCTATTTCTGTAAAAAGGACTTTTCCTAAAAGATCCTGTGCCAGAAAAAGGACATTCTGATTTTCATAATAGGAGCGTGGTAATTTCAATGGATTTTTGTTGATGAGTTACGCATGTATTAATAGATTAAGCTAAATGCTCTTTTCGGTAATTTTCAATTTCGTCGACCGTTTTTATCAGTCCGTTTCCGAGAAGTCTGTAACCTTCATTCGTAATCAGGAAATCATCTTCTATTCGCACACCGCCAAAATCTCTGTATTCATTTACTTTATCATAATTAATAAAATCTGTATTTTTATTCTCAGCCTGCCAGATATCAATAAGCTCAGGAATCATGTAAATACCAGGTTCTACCGTTACTACATATCCGGATTCCAAAGCTTTTCCTAAACGCAAAGATTTAAGACCGAATGTTTTGGTATCTTTAGGCTCTTCTTCAGTATAGCCAATATATTGTTCTCCAAGATCTTCCATATCATGAACATCTAAGCCCATCATATGCCCTAATCCACATTGGAAAAACAGCGTATGGGCATTGCTATTCACAGCTTCTTCAGGATTTCCTTTCATCAATCCCAAATCTACAAGTCCTTCTACCAGATATTGAGAAGCCTTCAAATAAATATCTTTAAATTTAACCCCTGGTTTCAAAAGATTTTGAGCATTATTAAATGAATTCAGTACCACTTCATACATTTCTTTTTGTCTGGTACTAAAGGTTTTGCTTACAGGAAATGTTCTCGTTAGATCACCAGCATATCCCATAGCCGTCTCAGCCCCGGAATCGTTAAGAAAGAGATCTCCTTCTTTCAGGGTATTAAGGCGATAATGATTGTGAAGAATCCCTCCATTGATGGTTACAATCGGTGGATAAGACATCTGGCATTCTTTATTCGCAGCAAGGTATTGAATAGCATTGGCGATTTCATATTCTTTAATCCCTGGTTTAGCCATTCTCATTGCTAAAAGATGCATTTCATTGGAAACATTTACAGCTTCTTCAATCTGTACAATTTCCTGAGCTTCTTTCAGAGAACGTTGCTTTACAATTGCTTTGATCATTTCCACAGAAGGCTGCAATTCTGTAATTTTAATTCCTAAAAGATCAGTTAATAAAATTTTACTGGAAGGTTGATAGGGTGGAAGGTAGTGTACTTTTCTGCCTGATGATTGTGCTTTTAAAAGATATTGAGAAAGTTCTGCATAGGGTAAAGTTTCCTGTACCCCCGATTTCTGACTTTTCTCTTTCAGCGTTTCCTGTCTGCCCATCCATACGATGTCATCAATACTCAACTCATCTCCAAAAACAATGGTCTTATTTTCATCAATATCAATAATAGCCGCAATCTTTGGTTCCTGAATTCCGAAATAATACAGGAAAGTACTGTCCTGACGGAAGTAATAAGGATTATGTTCAAAATTAACAGGATTTTCTATATTTCCTAAAAACAATAGAATTCCACTCGCCACATTGTTCTGTAATACGGCTCTTCTGTCTTGATAAGTCTTTGATGAAAACATATATGATGAATAGTTTTTATTTTAAAAGGTTAAAGTTACGATTTTGTATTATTTACAACCCTTTATTCATTAAAATAATAAGTATGTAAAGTTTGAATTTTAATTTGATATTTAATGTTCATATTTTGCTTAAATTCGGCAATATTTTAACATTCCTAATCATTGATCCCTTTAAAATATTGATTCTATGAAGAGCCTCCAGTTTTCAGTTCCTGCCGACACCAATAAAAGCATTCGTATTCAGGAAGATATTATGCCTAATTTCTATCCCTATTTTCATAGACACACGGAAACTCAAATCATGTGGATTCTTAAAGGGCATGGTACTCTGGCGATAGAACAGAACCTTTTTACCTTTGAACCCGGAGATATTTTCTACCTGGGAGCCAACCAGTCACATGTTTTTAAAGGAGCTTTTAATGAAAACGAAAAACAAAAAGTTCATGCCATTTCTATATTCTTTGATCCTGATAAAAAAATAGCCGCATTTTTTGATCTTCCTGAATTTGGAGAGCTTAAAAATTTCATCGAGCACTCAAAAGTAGGTTTTCAGGTGGCCGCAAAATTAAAATCAAATATAGCAGAAAATATGGCTGCCCTACAAAAAACCCAGGGAATAGAACAAATCATAGACTTTATAAAGATCTTAAACCATCTGATGCAGAACAGGCATTTACATATTCCTTTATCCTCAGAAAAGAACCTGCCTAATCATATTTCGGATAATGACCAGCGGATTATAGATGCTCAGAATTATATTAAGAAAAATTTCACCCAGCAGAAACTCACCCTTGATCTGATTGCGAAAGAAGCTTGTATGACTCCACAGGCCTTTTGCAGGTCTTTTAAAAAACATACCAGAATTACCTATATTCAATATCTTAATGAATTACGAGTGCAGAGAGCCTGTAGATTATTAACCTCCAGCAGTATGTACAACATTTCTTCCGTTGCTTTTAACAGCGGATTCACCAGTCTTACCAACTTCAACCGGGTATTTAAATCCATCATGAAGTACCCTCCAAAAGAATATCTGAAGCACTATAAAGAGGCTACTACAGACCACGAATAATCACATGTTAAAATACGGTTAGAATACATTAAAATATTAACATTTACCGTTTTAAAATTCACTTAGTTTTGAATAAATATTATTTGATATGAGTACAAAACTAAACTGGGAAGGGATTTATCCTGCTGTATTAACTCCTTTTACAAAAGAAGGAAAGATTGATTTTGAAATGTTTGCAGTCAATACAGAAGCCCAGATTAAAGCCGGAGTACATGGAATTATCCTTGCCGGAACATTAGGAGAAGCCAGTGTCTTGGAAACCGAAGAAAAGTTTGAACTTCTCCAATATGCTAAAAAAATGACACAAGGCAGAATTCCCGTTATTCTTAACCTTTCTGAAAATACAACCAAAAATGCAATACATTTTGCCCAAAAAGCAAAAGAACTGGGAGCGGATGGATTAATGCTGCTTCCTCCAATGCGCTACAAAGCAGACAGCCGTGAAGTGGTAGAATATTTCAAAGCAGTTGCCACTGCTACAGATCTTCCTATCCTTATCTATAATAACCCGGTTGATTATGGAATTTATGTCACCCTGGAAATGTTTGACGAACTTATAGAATACCCAACGATTCAAGCCGTTAAAGAATCGACAAGGGATCTGGCCAATGTAACCAGAATGATTAACCGCTTCGGAAACAGAATCAAGATTCTTGGCGGAGTTGATACCATTTGTCTGGAAACATTAATGCTTGGTGCTGATGGATTGGTTGCAGGACTGGTAGATGCGTTTCCTAATGAGACTATGGCTATGTACAATTATGCCAAAGCAGGTCAATACGATAAAGCAGTAGCCATTTACAGATGGTTTATGCCATTATTGGAACTCGATATTCATCCAAAACTTATCCAATATATTAAACTGGCAGCCACAGCGGAAGGAATAAGCAATCCGTACGTAAGAGCACCTCGTCTTGAACTTCAGGGCGAAGAAGCTGAAAAAGTTAATAAGATTATCGAAGAAGGCAGAACCAATCGCCCAACATTAGATTAACCTAAAACAAAAGCTATGACCGAAGAAACATCAAAACAAAATATCGATCAAAGGATTCACATGGCTTCTGAAGCTTATCAGTTCCTGAAAAATACAACGATAAAAGAACGGGCGGCCTTTATGGATGCTATTGCCGATCAAATTGAAGCGTTAGGAGATGAACTTTTCACCATTGCTCATTCTGAAACTTCATTACCTCTGGCAAGACTTACGGGTGAAAAAGCCAGAACCATAGGCCAATGGCGAAGTTATGCAAAAGCGATAGCTTCCGGAATATATACAGAACCAAGAATTGATCTTGCCCAGCCTGAGAAACAGAAAGGAGATCTCAGAAAGTATAATATAGGATTAGGGCCTGTAGTGGTCTTTGGAGCCAGCAATTTTCCGTTTGCTTTTTCCACCGCAGGTGGTGATACTGCAAGTGCTATAGGAGCAGGATGTCCTGTAATTGTAAAAGCACATCCGGCACATCCTAAGACCTCTCAAATCATGGCTGATGCGATAATCAATACGATAAAAGAATTCGGTTGGCCTGAGGGAATCTTTAGTCATATTACAGGAAACTCTTATAAAGTAGGAGCTTATTTAACACAGCATCAGGATATTCAGGCAGTAGCATTTACCGGTTCATTTAATGGTGGAAAAGCTTTGTTTGATATCGCTAATCGTCGTGAAAATCCTATTCCCGTATTTGCTGAAATGGGAAGTATCAATCCGGTATTTGCACTTAAAAACCTGATTGAAAATAAAGCAGAAGCATTGGCTAAAGAATATGTCAGCTCATTAACATTAAGTGTAGGGCAATTCTGCACCAATCCGGGAGTGTTTATTGCTGTCAAAGGAGAATCTCTGGACCGGTTTATCTCTACTGTTAAACATGAAATTCAGGAAATTACTCCTGCCAATATGCTTCATCAGGGAATATATGAAAGTTTTGAAAAGCATAAATCGATTGCCATCACACAACCTGGTATTGAAGTTATAGCTTCAACGATAACAGAAGAAGGAAAAGCAAGTGCTGCTGTTATAAAAACCAATGCTCAAAATTTCATCCATAATCCTGTATTAAGCGAAGAAGTATTCGGTCCTTTTGGGATTATTATTTCTTGTGAAAGCGATGAAGAACTTGTTCAGATTGCTCAAAAACTAAAAGGACAGTTAACCATCACTGTAGCAGCTACTTCAGATGACGTGCGTGAAAATGCAAAACTGGTTCATCTCTTGAAAGATAAATGTGGGAGACTGCTCTTCAACGGAATGCCAACCGGTGTAGAAGTGGTATATGCGATGCAGCATGGTGGACCGTTCCCATCCACAACAGATGCCCGTTTCACTTCCGTAGGCCCAGATGCTGTTAAACGATTTGTTCGCCCTATATCTTTTCAGAACTGGCCGGATGAATTTTTACCGGATGAATTAAAAAATGAAAATCCACTGCAGATCAACAGAATGGTAGATGGAGAACTTCAGTCAGAATCATTAAAATCAGAAGTACTATGAACAGAACATTTTTTTGCATAGACTCTCATACCTGTGGCTGTCCTGTAAGACTTGTTGCAGGCGGGGGACCTATTTTAAAAGGGAATTCCATGATGGAGCGCAGGCTTCACTTCATGAAAGAATATGATTGGATTCGAAAAGGGTTAATGTTTGAACCCCGCGGCCATGACATGATGAGCGGAAGCATTCTTTATCCACCTATTGATGAAGAAAATGACATTGGAGTATTATACATTGAAACCAGCGGATGCCTTCCTATGTGTGGACATGGAACTATAGGAACTGTTACCATTGCCATAGAAGAAGGTTTGGTTGTCCCTAAAATTCCAGGAAAACTACGCCTGGAAACCCCAGCCGGACTTATTCTTATAGATTATATACAGGAAGGAAAAAAGGTAAAATCGGTAAAATTAACCAATGTAAAATCTTTCCTTTATGCTGAAAACCTTGAAGTAGAATGCCCGGATCTTGGATTAATAAGAGCAGAGGTGGCCTATGGAGGGAACTTTTATGCCATCATTGACCCTCAGGAGAATTTCAGAGATATTTCTGATTTTACAGCAAGTCAGCTTATTCATTATGGGAAAATTATCAGAAGGTTACTTAATGAAAAATATGAGTTTATCCATCCTGAAAACGAACATATTTCCGGGTTAAGCCATATCCAATGGACCGGAAATCCTACAGATCCTAAAGCCAGTGGAAGAAATGCAGTATTAGTAGGAGAAAATGCTCTGGACCGCTCTCCATGTGGAACAGGAACATCTGCAAGAATGGCACAATGGTATGCAAAAGGTAGATTAAAAGAAGGAGAAGAATTTATTCATGAAAGTTATATTGGGTCACAGTTTATAGGCAGAATTGAAGGAACAGCTACCGTGGATGGAAAACCGGCTATTATCCCTTCAGTAGAAGGCTGGGCGAGAATTACCGGCTATAACCAGATAATTATTGATGATGAAGACCCTTATTGGCAGGGCTTTCAGGTAATGTAAAGTTTGTAAAAAGTATGACACAAAATAGAGGTAAAGCACTTATTATCGGTGCAGGAATAGCGGGACTCAGTTCAGCGTATTATCTTTTACAAAAAGGCTGGCAGGTAGAAATCCTGGAACAGAATGATCTTACCAACAATTGTTCTTACGGCAATGCAGGAATGATTGTACCCAGCCATTTTACTCCATTGGCAGCACCGGGAGTCGTGGCACAGGGCATTCGATGGATGTTTGACAGTAAAAGTCCGTTTTATGTGAAACCCTCGCTCAGTACACAATTATTATCATGGGGATTAAAATTTCTGAAACATTCCAATCAGAACCATGTAGACCGTTCAGCAGCAGCCATCAGGGATCTTAATCTGGCAAGCAGCAGTCTTTACAATGAAATTGCCCAAAAGCCTGAATTTAATTTTGAATTGAATCAAAACGGAATTCTGATGCTCTATAAAACGGAAAAAGTAGCCGAAGAGGAAACAGAACTCGCGCATAAAGCCACCAGTTTAGGATTAACAGTTGATATTCTGGATAAAAAGGGAATTCAGGAACTGGAACCCAATGCTCAACTGGATGTTATTGGGGGAATCAATTACAAATGTGATGGTCATATGAACCCGGTAAAGCTGATGAAACAAATGATTTCTTACCTTAAAAGTAGTGGCGTTATTTTCCATACACAGCATAAGGTAACGGGATATGAATTTGCAGGGAACACCATAAATGCAATCATAGCGAATGGTAAAAAGTTTTCAGCAGACCGTTTTGTAATGACTGGAGGTTCATTTTTACCGGAACTTGCCCAAAAAGCAGGAATTAAAATTCAATTGATGCCAGGTAAAGGTTATTCTTTTATGCATACTCCTGAAAACTCAATCCATAGATTGGAGCATGCTGCATTATTATTAGAAGCAAGAGTGGCGGTAACCCCTATGAATGGACAAATCCGTTTTGGGGGAACCATGGAGCTGGCTTCCCATCAGAATAAAATTAATATGAAGAGGGTAGAGGGAATCGTACAATCTATTCCCAAATATTTGCCAGATTTTCAGGTTAAATTACCCAAAGAATCGGAAATCTGGTTTGGTTACAGACCTTGTGCTCCGGATGGACTTCCATATCTGGGACAATCTTCCCAATTAAAGAACCTGATCATCGCAGGCGGCGGCGGCATGATGGGGCTAAGCTTAGGACCCATTTTTGGAAAAACAGTTTCAGAACTTGCCAATGACCAAAAACCAACGGTTGAGATAAAGATATTCAACCCTGAAAGATTTAATTAAAAAACATCACATAACACCCAAAATTATTATTTATGAAAACAATAACTCTTGCAGTACATTCTATTATGAAGATTGCATTTTTTAACAGGTTCTTATTTTGCTATTCCTGTGAAAGCGAAGAATCAGAACCATTGGAGATGGTAAAATTGTTGACAAAAACATAGAAAAAATCGACTATTCAAATAATTTATTAACAAACAAATCCAAAAAATCATGAAAAAATTTAAATTACTACTATTTGTTTCCCTATTTCCAATAATAGGTTTTGCTCAAGAAAACAGACCTCATGAGTGTAAAGCAGATGAAATGATGAAAAAACATTTTGAACTGCACCCTGAATCTAAGGCTGAATATGAAAATTTTGAAAAATTCACCAAAGATTTTGTAAAAAAAATGGAATCAAACAAAACTCCATTGAATAAAAAGGTCAACGCTCCCACCTACATCATCCCTGTGGTTTTTCATGTGTATGGAGAATCTCAGAGTAATGTAAAAGTAAATTACCAAAAAGTAGTTGACTTGCTGCAACAAATCAACTTAAATTTCAATGGAATTAATACCGATTCAAACACTATAGATCCTTACTTCCAACCTATTAGGGGTACATTAAGCATTGAATTCCGCTTAGCTAAAATTGACCCAACCGGAAAAGCAACAAGCGGAGTGGTATTTCACCCTTTCAAAAGTGGATATGGCAACGGGGGCGGATATGATGCACAAATTGGCGCAGATGCATGGGATAATACAAAGTATATGAATGTGTATATACAAAATGATCTATATGCTAATAAAGATTTATATCAATCAGGAGTTGCCTGGTATCCGGATTCATACATGTCTTCAGTAAATACAGCAAGAGTTGTTTATAATGGCCGTTATATATATGATGCTGCAGGAACTGTGGCTTCAAACGAGTTTTCTGATACATTCACTCACGAATTCGGACATTGGTTAAATCTTCAACACACGTTCAATGTTCTTTGTTCAACGGCGAACCCTGGTAATGATGGTGACGGAGTTGCTGACACCCCTGTAGAAAATAATTCTTCCGGATTAGGATGTACAGTTGGAAACAATTGTCTTGGACAAAGAGTGAACGTTGAAAACTATATGGGATACAACGGTTCCGCTGGTTGTTATAAAATGTTTACCAATGGACAAGTTAACAGAATGTTAGCCGCGTTAAATCACCCGTCAAGAATAAATTTATGGCAGCCTGCTAACTTAGCCGCAACCGGAGTTGCCAATACTCCGCCTAAATTAATGCTTAGCAACAGTACCTTTACAGAGAACTTAAACAATAATGGAGCCGTGTCATTAGATGGAACAGTAGCATCTGCCCCTACATCAACCATTACCCTAAACGGAGCAACATTTGCCGTATCGAATGGAACAACTCTTATTGCAGGAACACATTTCAATTCTTCATTACCAGCAGGACAAACAGCAACTATAGCAGTTACAAGCCCTACTACTGCTACACTTACCATAAATGGTGCGGCAACCAGTCATTCTAAAAGTCAGGTTCTGAATTCATCAATTACGTTTCTAAATCCGGCTATCACAGGAGGCGTAACTTCATTAGGATCAACTACATCTTTGGCATTAACTTTTTCGTACAAAGATCCCTATAAAATAGTTACAGGAATTCCTCTGGAAAGTTATGCCAATCCAACACCAACACCAGTAACAACCAACTCCGGAGCAACTTGGAAATATTTTATCATTAACCCGGAGCTTAGTGATGATGCAGGGTATGGCGCTTGGTACTATGGTGCAAATCAATTAAAATTGGAAACCTATTGGAAAGGATTAGTATGCGGGGTAGGGACAAGAAATATTAGTTTAATTCCGTCTTGCACCACTATAAGTAATGCAAATAATATAGGTTATCCAACTGGTACTCCTGGACAACTTGACGTGTACACCCCTACATACACGACCTGGTCTGGCCAAACAGCTTATGTTGGTTTTAGAAACCAATTCGAAGGCTACAATATTAACGGCTATTTCAAACTGAATGTTGGAGCCAATGGTTCTGGTTATTCTGTAACTGAGTTTGCATATAATACACAACCAAATGGCAGTATTACAACACCTTGTGCATTATCATTATCATCATTATCCACTTCCGACGTTGATACAACAAACTCAGAAACATCCATCTATCCGAATCCAGTTTCTGATGTATTGAATATTAAAACAAAAGGGAAAATTAAATCAATTTCTGTTTACGACATGTCTGGAAGAAAAATGAATGCTAAAGTTATTGGTGATAAGGTTGATGTTAAACACTTCCTAGGCGGAACTTATTTAATTGATATTGAAACTTCTTTAGGAAAATCTTCCCAAAAATTTATTAAAAAATAGAATCAAACGCTATATCAATACAATATTGAAGGTAGGCAGTATTCTGGAAATGGAACCCTTCTTGGCCACCAGCCTCCTGATTACTACTTCAAAGCGGTTACAGACTGATGTAAAACTTTTTAAACAGATACATTTAATGAAATAATTTAGTATTGATATTTTAGCTATTCACTTGTTGAATAAAAGATGGACTTAATTTTTTAAGTCCACTTTTGTTTTATAACGAATATTATCAGGTTTTATCAGTAATTGTGAGTTTATTTGCGTAATTTTATTCATCAATTTCAAACGCAAATTATTCTTATGTACTATAAAAACGAGGCCATCATTATCCGGGAATTCACTCCGCAGGAACTCAATTTATTCCTAGATCTGTTTAAAAACGAAAATGTTACCCGTTATCTGCCTTATAAATCCCCCGAAGAATTTAAACAAATGTTTGAAAAAGCATTATTGGATTATAAAGAAGGGCCACTCAGCAGATGGGGAATATTTGATGCCCAGAATGGTGCTTTCGTGGGAGTATGCCTGGCCAGAGTTTTCGCTGAAAATGCCGACTCCATAGAAATAGGCTATATACTTGGAGAGAATTACTGGGGAAAAGGGATCGGAACCCAGGTTTGTAAAGCACTTGCTCACTATTGTCTTTCAGCCGATCAGGAAAAGGAAATCGTTGCATTAACAGATCTTGATAATATTGGCTCACAGAAAGTCCTTCTAAAAAGTGGATTTAACAGATTAGAAAACCTGAAAAGAGAGGACAGAGCATTAGCTTATTTTCAAAAGACTAATAAATAAAAAGAGCTGAAAATATGAAGAATGGTCTGTATTATACTTTACCGCCATTGCACTTTCAGCTTCCTTTACTTTTCCTGGGCTAAAAAATATTTCAGGATCGTTTATCTTTCATTTCATTTATCAGATAATTTGTCATACCTTGCGTAAATTATGATGTCCAAACGTTGCAAATATGCACTAAAAGCAATGGTCAGATTAGCAAGAAATTACAATCAAGGCTATCTGTCCACTTCGATTATTGCACAGGATGAAAACATTCCCAAAAAGTTTCTCGAGCAAATCCTTCTAGAACTTAAAAGAACTAAACTTGTTAACAGTAAACAAGGAAAAGTAGGTGGATATTACCTGCTAAAATCCCCCGATGAAGTATCATTGGCAGATATCTATCGTATTTTTGACGGACCTATTGCATTGACGCCCTGCGTATCCTTAAACTTCTACGAAGCATGCGATGATTGTGTAGATGAAGCCGAATGTTACCTTAGAAATGAGCTTATGATTGTTCGTGAGAAAACAAGAAAAAGCATGATGGAGGCCACTCTGACCTCGTTTATCAACAAGAAATAATTTTTTTTCATTTAAATTCTACTATTTTGATAGGAGTTATAGAATTTTATATATATTTGTATCAACAAATTGGAATGGAAATGGAAAACAGTCTGAAAAACGAATTCGAAAAACTTCAGGAAGAAATCTTAGAACAGTCTTCCGAACAGGATATTTTACAGTTATTGACGAAAAGATTTGCTGGTGGAGTAATATTTTCAACAAGTTTCAGTTACGAGGATCAGGTAATCACTCATCTGATAAAAAATCTGAATGTTGATATTTTTACCCTGGATACGGGAAGACTTTTCGAACAGACCTACGAAACGTGGACCAATACAAAAGCATTTTTCAAAAAAAACATTAAAGCCTATTATCCGGATACGGAAGAAATAAAACAGTTTGTAACGGAAAACGGACCAGATTCATTTTATCAGTCAGTAGAGCAGAGGAAGAAATGTTGTGATATCCGTAAGGTTCATCCTCTGAAAAAAGCACTGAAAGGATATCAGGTATGGGTTACAGGGCTCAGATCGGAACATTCTGCCAACAGGCAGAATATGCCGCAACTGGAATGGGATCCCGACAATGAGATCATTAAATTCCATCCGATTCTTCACTGGACTTCAGAACAGGTTACGGATTATGTGAAAGCCCATCATTTACCCTATAACGCTCTTCATAAAAAAGGTTTTGTAAGTATTGGATGTGCACCCTGTACAAGAGCCATTAAAGAAGGAGAAGATTTCAGAGCCGGCCGATGGTGGTGGGAGGATGCCAACAAAAAAGAATGCGGCTTACATATTCATCAATAAAAAAAAGAAAGAAATGCCAATACATCATTTAAATTACTTAGATCAGCTGGAAGCTGAATCCATCTATATATTAAGAGAAGTTGCAGGACAGTTTGAGCGTCCCGCTTTATTATTCAGCGGAGGAAAGGACAGTATTGTGCTGGCTCATCTTGCCAGAAAAGCATTTGTTTACGGAAAGATCCCGTTTACATTTGTTCATGTGGATACCGGACACAATTTTCCCGAAGTTTTGGATTTCCGTGATCAGCTGGCCGCTCAACTGGAAGTAAATCTGGTGGTCCGTAAAGTGGAAGATACCATTAAAAGTAAAAAACTGACGGAAGCTAAAGGTAAATTCCCCAGCAGAAACTGGCTTCAGACGTATACATTACTGGATACCATTGAAGAGTTTGAATTGGATGCCTGTATCGGGGGAGCAAGAAGAGATGAAGAAAAAGCCCGTGCTAAAGAAAGAATATTTTCCGTTCGCGATGAATTCGGCCAATGGGATCCTAAACTTCAACGCCCAGAACTATGGACTATTTTCAACGGAAGAATCCAAAAAGGAGAAAATGTTAGAATTTTCCCTATCAGTAACTGGACAGAGCTTGATATCTGGAATTACATCCGCCGGGAGAAAATAGCCCTTCCTTCTATTTATTTCTCTCACGAAAGGGAAGTTGTAGATTTTAACGGCCAATGGCTGGCAAACTCTTTACACGTTTCTCTGGAACCGAATGATATTGTAACCACAAAGAAAATACGGTACAGAACAGTAGGAGATATGACCTGTACAGCAGCAGTAGAATCCGGTGCCGTGACTATTGATGCTGTTATCGAAGAAATTATTGCTACCAGAATTTCTGAGCGTGGAGAAACCAGAATTGATGACAAGGTGACTGAAGCCGCTATGGAAGACCGGAAAAAAGGAGGTTACTTTTAGTGAAAATTAGCATCGAGACTTCGGTATCGAGTACCTAAAACCCAGAATAAAGAAACATGGATATATTAAGACTTATAACAGCAGGAAGCGTAGATGACGGGAAAAGCACCCTTATCGGAAGACTGCTTTACGATAGCAAAAGTATTTTACAGGATCAGCTTGAAGTACTTGAAAAACATTCTAAAAACAAAAATGAAGACGGGGTAGACCTCGCGCTTTTAACAGACGGATTGCGTGCAGAAAGAGAACAGGGAATCACCATTGATGTGGCGTACCGCTATTTTTCTACCGCTAAAAGAAAATTTATTATTGCCGATGCTCCGGGCCATGTACAGTACACCCGTAATATGATTACCGGAGCTTCCAATTCCGAGCTGATGGTTATTCTGATCGATGCACGGAAAGGAGTGATTGAACAGACCAGAAGACACTCTATTATCGCTTCATTACTAAAACTTAAAAAAATAGCAGTTGCCATCAATAAAATGGATATGGTAGACTATTCGGAAGAAGTTTTTGAAGCGATAAAATCAGATTATTCAATAATAGCAGAAAATCTTGGTCTGAACGAGGTAAACTATTTCCCGATTTCCGCACTGAAAGGGGATAATATTGTTTCAGTATCTTCAAAAACAGACTGGTATCAGGGAAGTTCTCTGCTGGAATATCTGGAAGAGGTAACTCTTCAGGAAGAACTGAACACCGGAAGCCGCTTTCAGGTTCAGTATGTCATTCGTCCCCAGACTGAAGAATTACACGATTACAGAGGATATGCAGGTCAGATTTTAAGTGGAAAGTTTAAGAAAGGGGATGTTATACAGATTCTCCCGGCAGGCTTAACAACGGAGATTTCTAAAATCGAAATTAACGGTATTGAAAAGGAAGAAGCATTTGAAGGACAACCTGCTGTTATCCATACCATTCATGATCTGGACATCAGCAGAGGAGATGTATTTGCCACAGAGGAGCAGCTTCCTGCAGTTGAAAAAGATCTGGAAGTTCTTTTATGCTGGCTGGATCAGAAACCGTTGCAACCTGGAAATAAATATCTGCTGCAACAAAACAGCAGACTGGTAAAAACTGTTGTAAAAGAAGTGGATTATAAAATCAACGTGAATACCCTGAACAGAGAGCATTCAGAGGGTGAAATTAAGCTTAATGAAATTGTAAAAGTTACCCTGCGAACGGCACAGCCTTTGGTCTATGATAGGTTTATCAATAATAAAACAACAGGGTCAGCAATTTTGGTGGATGAAACTTCCAATTCAACAGTTGCAGCCTGTATAATTCAATAGAAAAAATGGCAATTCCAAATCATTTGATTCAAAAAATTCATCAGAGCAAACAGAATACAACGCATGAGTTTTTTGATAAAGTAAAAGCAAAAGCTTTTGTAAAAGATCTCTATCAGGTACTTTTTCTTCCTCAAAAAATCAATACTGAGGACCAGATGAAAAGAAGCTTTACAGCATTGCACGACAGTCTTTTTAATATGATTATTACGATAACAGGAAGTGAGAAAGAGGCTGAAAAGAATACGGATTTATTTTTCAAAGCATTACCGGAACTTTATGATCTGCTGGTTCTTGATGCCCGGGCTATTCTTGAGTTTGATCCTGCAGCAGATTCTCTGGAAGAAATATATCTGGCATACCCGGGCTTTTTCGCTACGTATGTTTATCGTATTTCGCACCAGTTATGGAAGCAGAAAGTAAAAATAGTACCGCGGATTATTTCAGAATATGCCCATAGTAAGACCGGAATCGACATTCATCCAGGTGCGGAGATCGGAAAATCATTTTTCATCGATCACGGGACAGGAATCGTCATCGGAGAAACCACAATTATCGGAGATCATGTCAAAATTTACCAGGGCGTAACACTGGGGGCCCTGAATGTTTCCAAAGAAAAAGCCAATCAGAAAAGACACCCCAATATTGAAGATCATGTCATCATCTATTCGGGAGCTACCATATTAGGAGGCAATACCACCATAGGCAGAGAAAGCATTATCGGCGGAAATGTATGGGTCACACAGGATGTACCTTCTCATTCGCTGGTTTACCATAAAAGTGAAATAAAAATAAAGGATAATACTTCTTTACCGGAATCATTAACCTTTGTGATATAAAAAAACAAAAATAAAAATTACATTGATATGAAATTTCAGAATACACTGGAAACAATCGGGAATACCCCGGTTGTAAAAGTTAATAAATTGTTCAGTTCAGATCATGAAATCTGGATCAAACTGGAAAAAAGCAATCCGGGAGGAAGCATTAAAGACAGAATTGCATTGGCAATGATTGAAGATGCTGAAGCTAAGGGAATATTAAACCCGGACAGTACCATTATAGAACCTACCAGCGGAAATACAGGTATTGGTCTTGCGTTAGTTGCGGCCGTTAAAGGATACAAACTGATCCTGGTAATGCCTGAAAGCATGAGCATCGAGCGTCGTAAAATTATGGAAGCTTACGGAGCTGAATTCGTATTGACTCCAAGGGAAAAAGGAATGAAAGGAGCCATTGAAAAAGCTGAAGAATTAGCAGCTGAAACGCCTAACTCATGGATTCCAAGACAGTTTGACAATCCTGCCAATGTAAAAATACATACAGAAACTACAGCTCAGGAAATTTTAAAAGATTTTCCCGACGGGCTTGATTATATCATAACCGGAGTAGGTACCGGCGGGCATATTACAGGAATTGCAAAAGCGGTCAAAGAAAAGTATCCTAATGTAAAAGTGATTGCTGTAGAACCGGAATTATCTCCCGTATTAAGCGGCGGAAGCCCTGCACCACACCCGTTACAAGGACTGGGAGCAGGATTTGTACCTTCCATACTGGATATCAGTCTTCTCGACGGAGTCATCACCGTAGGAAAAGATGAAGCCTACGAATATGCATTGAATGCCGCCAAAAAAGAAGGGCTTTTCGTTGGAGTTTCTACAGGAGCAGCGTTAGCAGCAATTGCCAAACACTTACCGGAAATACAGCCTGGAGCTAAAATCCTGACGATTAATTATGATACCGGTGAAAGGTATTTATCCGTAGAAGGGCTCTTCTAACCATTTAAAAAACACCGATTTAAATGAACACAACAATAAAATCACCAAAGGTTTACCTTATCGGTGCAGGGCCTGGCAACCCTGAACTGATCACTGTAAAAGCCGTAAAAGCCATCACAAAAGCTGATGTTATTTTATGTGACCGCCTTGTAAGTCCTGAGATTCTGGAAACCTATGTCAATAAAGATGCAGAGGTTATCTATGTAGGTAAAGAATGCAGCAAGAACGCATCAACCCCTCAATCTCATATCAATACCCTTATGGTAGACTATGCTTTGCGGAATAAAACCGTTGTAAGACTAAAAGGCGGAGATGTATCTATATTCTCTAATATTCTTGATGAACTGCAAAGCTTAAAACAAAACCATATTCCTTATGAAATCATTCCTGGAATTACAGCAGCTTTAGGCGCGGCAGCATTTGCAGGGATGCCTTTAACAGCAAGAGGATATTCAACTTCCGTAAGGTTTCTGACATATTATAAATCAGAGATTCTAACTGAAGAATACTGGAAAGAGCTGGCTACAACCAATGACACACTTGTCTTTTATATGTCAAAAGGAAATCTCACTGGTCTGGTGGAAAAATTCAGACAGCTTTCCGTTTCGGATGATAAAAAAATCGCAGTTGTTGAACAGGCTACCACTCCTTATCAGAAAGTCTATACATCTTCATTTGATGATTTTAATAAAACGCTGGGAAACAGGAATTTTGCATCACCTTCTTTAGTGATTATAGGTAAAATAGTACACCTGCACGAAGAATTTTCCTGGCTGGAAAATACAGAAAAAGAAGGATTGTATTTTAAATCGGTAGAAAATGGAAGCCTAATCCCTAACCCTCAAAATTTCTTTGAATATGCTGTCTGAAACGAAACTTAACGTCCTTAAACAAATATCAGGAGAGCTTTCCAGAGATGAAGCCATCTGGGCCAGCGGATATCTGGCCGGTATCGCCGGAGGAGCTTCACTTCCTGCGGTATTATTTCCCCTGCAACCTGAGTCTAATCCGCAAAATGTGGTAAAGAAAATCACTTTAGCTTATGGTACAGAAACCGGAAACAGTAAGAAGCTGGCTACTAAATTAGCAGGTATTATTAAGAAAAAAGGAATTCAGGTAAAACTGACGGACCTTTCACAATATAAACCTAAAGATCTGGCCAAAGAAGAATATTTCTTTATAGTGATCAGTACGCAGGGAGAAGGTGAACCTCCCATTCTTGCGCAGAAATTTTATGATTATATTCATGAAAATGAAATTAACCTTACCCATCTTAAATTCGGTATTCTGGCCTTAGGAGACAGCAGTTATCCTCTGTTTTGTAAAACCGGTGAAGATGTGGATTACCGTTTTGAAACACTGGGTGCACAACGTATTATTCCGCTGAAAAAATGTGATATCGATTATGAAGGAGAAGCAGGTCATTGGATCGAGCATGTATTTGATGCTCTAAGCAAAACCTCCGATAGCAGTATAAAAAGTATTCCTGCCCCTAAAATCTCAACAGGGAGAAAGCAGTATAAAGGAAAGGTCTCTTCGATTATCAATCTTAATGATATTACGTCTGATAAAGAAACCTATCACATTGAAATAGAAACAGATGACACACTTTTTTATCAGCCCGGTGCGGCATTGGGAATCATCCCTTTTAATTCAGTATCTGTAGTGGAGGAAATTATCCGTCTCACAGGAATTGATCCACAGAAGAAAATTGAAACCGCTAAACTGACGGATACGGTGAAAGAACTCCTACACAAACACCTCAGCATCAGCTATTTGTCAAAGCATGTAGTCAGTCGATATGCCGGAATTACAGGACATTCAATACCTGAGGTTCGTTTAAGTCTGCTTGATCTTTTAAGAATTTATCCGGTTAAAGATGCTGAAGAATTTGAAGAAGTCATTCAGGTATTAACAGGGCAGGCTCCCCGTCTTTACTCCATTTCTTCTTCTTTGGAAGCGCATGGTGAAAATGAAATTCATATTACGGTTGCCCGGTCGGAATTCTTTATCGATCATCAAAAACATAATGGAGTGTGCAGCGGCTTTCTATGCGAATTTAATGAGGGAGAAGCGCTTGATTTTTATATTCAGGAGGCAGGGCACTTCAGATTACCTGCCGCAGATCAGGATATTATTATGATCGGACCCGGAACAGGTATTGCCCCTTTCAGATCTTTCCTTTGGGAACGTGATGCTATAGGTGCGGAAGGCAGAAACTGGCTCTTTTTTGGGGACAGGAATTTCGTATCAGACTTCCTTTATCAGGCTGAACTTCAGGATTTTCTTAAAACAGGCAGCCTTACTCATCTGGATCTTGCTTTTTCAAGAGACAGCAATGACAAAGTCTATGTACAGCATAAACTTGAACAGAAAGCTCAGGAAGTCTTTTACTGGCTTGAAGGCGGAGCCTCAGTATATGTATGCGGAGCCAAAGAACCCATGAGCCGTGATGTGGAAGAAACACTTCTGAACATCATTCAGCATCAGGGTAAACGCAGCAAAGAAGAAGCAGCTCATTATCTGGAAGATATGGAACTAAACGGCAGATATGCCAAAGATGTTTATTAATTCAGACCAGAAATGTTTCGTAAGTAATACTAAAAGAAAACAATTATGAACAATAAAGATAATCTTTCTCCGGTAGAAAGAATCAAAACCGGCAGTAGCGGCCTCAGAGGAACATTAAAAGAAAGCCTTTCAGACGATTTCACAGGAGCCATCAGAGAAGACGATCAGACCCTGATTAAATTCCACGGAATGTATCAGCAGGATGACAGAGACAGGAGAGAAGAGCGTGTTGCCAAAAAACTGGAATGGCTGTATTCTTATATGATCCGCCTAAGGCTTCCCGGTGGTTTTTTAACTGCCGATCAATGGATAGGACTGAATGAAACTGCAGAAGATCATTCTACAGGAACCATTAAAATCACTACCAGACAGACCATTCAGCTGCACGGGATTTTAAAATCGCATTTAAAGCCAACAATCCGGAGTTTCAATCTGCAGCATCTGGATTCTATTGCAGCCTGCGGTGATGTCAACAGAAATGTAACCTGTACGGCTAATCCTTCTGAATCGCCTTTGCAACAACAGGCTTATGAACTGGCCGGAAAAATCAGTGAAATGTGTCTTCCGAAAACTCAGTCTTATTACGATATCTGGATTGATGATGAACTCATTGTCGACAGAAAAGCTGAAGAAGATCCGCTTTATCAGGACAGATATCTTCCCAGAAAACTGAAAATAGGAATTGCTGTCCCTCCTAATAATGATGTGGATGTATTTATTAATGATATTGCCCTGATTGCCATTATTGAAAACGATCAGATTGTCGGATATAATATTGCCGCAGGAGGCGGACTGGGCGCAACCCACGGAAACGAGGCAACTTATGCCCGTCTCGCATCGATACTTGGCTTTCTAGATACCGAAGAAAAAGTTTTAAAAGCCGTATATGAAATCATTACAGTACAGAGAGACTTTGGAAACAGAAACGACAGAAAACTATCCAGATTAAAGTATACCATTGATAAACTTGGAATTGATCAATACCGCTCCGAAGTGGAAAAAAGAACCGGATTTAATTTTGAGCCTGCGAGAACCTTCAAATTCGAACAAAGGAAAGACCGTTACGGATGGCTGCAAAATCATGAAGGAAAATGGTTTTACACTTTATTTGTAGAACATGGAAGAGTGCTTGATATCGAGGGATACCCTTTAAAATCAGGACTTTTGAAAATTGCTCAGACCGGAAAGGTAAACTTTCGGTTTACCTGTAATCAAAACCTTATTCTGGCCGATATCAGTGAAGAGGATAGAAGTGATATAGAAAACCTTTTAAAAGAATATGGAATTTCAGACTACACACAGGAAGCAAGTGCCTTACGTAAAAATTCAGTAGCCTGTGTAGCACTGAATACCTGTTCACTTGCTTTAGCAGAAGCACAGCGCTATCTCCCGTCTCTGGTAACCAAAATAGAACCTATCCTTGAAAAATATGGTCTTATCAACGAAGATATTACCATTCGTATGACCGGTTGCCCCAATGGCTGCGGAAGATCTCCCAATGCAGAAATCGGATTTGTGGGAACAGCATACGGCAAATATAATCTCCATATCGGAGGAGATCGTTTAGGAATGCGCCTGAATACAAAATTTAAAGAAAACATCGGCGAGGAAGAAATTCTTACCACTCTCGATAAACTTTTCAGCATCTACATTCAGGAAAGACTTACAGAAGAAACATTTGGTGATTTTTCACACCGCTATTTAGAAACTTTAAACTGAAAATATGATGAGCCTTTTTTATGACCGGAAAACACTAAAAAAACAATACCCTCTTTTTTTAGGCAGACGAATGTGTATGTGTTGTTGATTCCTACATAACAATTACATCAAAGCTGTTAACTTTTACAGATCAACGACTTACAGTGAGCCGGCGGTTCAGGGTAAAATGTCTTTTGTCATTAAAAAAGTTCAGACAGCTTCATTCTCAACCTAAAAATGAAGAAAAAATGAAAAACAAAAAACAGGGAACTCTTCTGCATAAAACAGGTATTATTGCATTTACATTTCTATTCTTTAACCTGGCAGAAGCCCAGCAGCAGCTCATCGAATTAAGCGGAGTCATCAAAAATTCCGGAACCCGGAGGGGGCTCGATTCCGTACAGGTACAAATCGAGAAATCAGCAGATACAGCATTTACAGACCAACTGGGAAACTTTAAAATAAGAACAAGAGTGACCATTCCTTTTCGGCTGGTGATTCATAAAGAAGGTTTCACTGATCAAACGGTTGAGGTACTTTCACCTTCAAGCAAAATAACCGTGGGTCTTAATCCTCAGAATACCATCATTGATGATGTTGTGATTTCTGCCTCCCGTATCCCGGAAAAAATATTACGCTCTCCCATAGCCATTGAAAAGATTGATATTAAAACAATCAGGGAAAGTCCGGCTGCTTCATTTTATGAAACACTGGAAAATGTGAAAGGATTACAGTTATTAACATCCAGCCTTACTTTAAAAATACCCAATTCCAGGGGATTCAATTCCCCGAATAACTTCAGATTTATGCAATTGGTAGACGGTGTTGATGTGCAGTCTGCCACTCTGGGAGTTCCGCTGGGAAATGCTATCGGCCCTACAGAGCTGGATATTCAGTCGATGGAAGTCACTCCGGGAGCAGCCTCTGCTCTTTACGGAATGAATGCCATCAACGGGCTTGCCAGTCTTCAGACCAAAGACCCTTTTACCTCTGAAGGTATAAGTGTCTACTTTAGAGGAGGTATAAATCATGTTGACAACGTCAATCATAAAATATCTTCTCTGGGAGAAAGTGCCATCAGATTTGCCAAAGTAATTCATAAGAATCTGGCTGTTAAAGTAAATGCATCTTACTTCTCCGGAGTAGACTGGCTTTCCAATAATCCGACAGATCAGAATCCTAATTCACTCGTCACAGCGAATCCCAATTTTCCACTGGCCCATAATCCCGCTGAAGACCTCTGGAATAAATATGGAGATGAGAGAAACAACCGCGTTGCCGTAAAGGTAGATTATAATGGAAAACCAACAACATTCAATGTATCAAGAACCGGATATTGGGAGAAAGATCTTGTAAGCCCTGAAGTGAAAAATATAAAATTTGATGCCGGACTATATTACCGTTTCGGAGATCAGTGGAAGGCGTCTTATGTTTACCGATACGGACTTCTGGACGGAACTTTCCAAAGGGGAAACAAAATCAGACTTCAAAATGCAACCGTTCAGAATCACAAAGTAGAATTAACAGGCAAAGAACTGACTTTCAGAGCCTATGTTTCCATTGAAAATACAGGAGACTCCTACAATCTTAAACCCTTAGCAGATAATCTTGATCTGACCCATCTTTCCAATGCCAATTGGAAAAATATATTTCAACTGACCCTACAAAATAAACTTAATGCAGGCGTAAACCTTAATGATGCCTTCATTTTGGCAAGACAGGAAGCCGACAAAAACAGGGTAGTTCCGGGAACTCCAGCTTTTGAACAATTAAAGAATACTATCATAGGAATTAATAACTGGGATTCTGCCAATGCAGGAATAGCCGGAGCACCTGCGACGGGAGGAGCGAAACTGGAACAAAAGTCACGTTTTTATCAGGGAGAACTTACGTATGACTTCAGCAGATTTATAAAAATATTTAATCTTCTTGCCGGTATTGATTACCGTCTGTACAGTATAACACCGGATGGAAATAATTTTGTGGATTTCAACAGACCTGTAAGTGAAAGGAATATTCCTCTAACAGACGGTAGTTTTGGAAAAGATGTTATCTATCAGAAATACGGAGTCTTTGCCCAGGTCACCAAAGTTTTCTTCAATGACAAATTAAAAGTAAATGCGGCATTGCGGGTGGACAGAAACCCGGAATTTGACGCAAAACTGAATCCAAGAATCAGTATTGTATATTCTCCCGTAAATCAGCATAATTTCAGAGCTTCTTTTCAAAACGGATATCGTTTTCCTTCATTATTTGAAGCTCTTTCTTTCGTCAATAACGGAAATGTAAGAAGAGTAGGAGGTCTTTCAAAAGTGAATGAGGGACTGGGTTATCTTGAAAATTCATATACACTTTCCTCTATCGATAGATTCACTTCTGCAGTCAATACCGATATAGACGGAGGAAAAAGTCAGAGTCAGGCAGCACAGGATAATCAGTATCTGCTGACAGTGGCCAACCTTCAAAAACTACAGCCGGAAAAAATCAATTCATTTGAGGTAGGCTATAAATCTGTTTTTTTTAATAACAAATTGGTACTGGACTGGGATTTTTATTATAATATTTACGAAGGCTTTCTCGGACAGGTAGAAGTAGCAGTTCCTAAAAACAGTCAGGTAGGGAGTAGTGCGGCTGTTCTTGCCATGCTTGACAGAAGTAAGCAGGACCGGTACAGAGTGTATACCAATAGCAGCAATACCTACAAAAGCTATGGAACCTCTTTGGGAGTCCGGTATAATGTAGTAAAAAATTATAATGTTAACGCCAATGTTTCTTACAATGATCTTGCCTCCAATACTACATCGGATTTGTTTATTACTGCTTTCAATACACCCAAATGGATGGTCAATGTGAGTGTAGGAAACAGAGAGATTATTAAAAACATCGGATTTACCCTGGTCGCAAGGTGGCAGAGTGCCTTTATGTGGGAAAGCCCTCTGGCTTCAGGAGATATTCCCGCTTATTATACCATAGATGCTCAGGCAACATGGAAACTTCCTGATATCCGTGCAAATATAAAAATAGGTGCAACCAATCTGCTTAACCGTCGTTATTTTCAATATGCTGCCGGACCTGAAATCGGAGGTCTGTATTATCTGGCTTTTACCTATGATTTAAAATTATAACAAGATGAGTAATTCGTTATATCCTATATTTTTAAAGCTTGAAAATTTATCATTACTGATTATTGGAGGGGGTAAAATAGCGCTCGAAAAAATGGAATCGGTATTGGGAAACTCACCTGAGACATCCATCAGACTGGTAGGCAAGGAAATTATTCCTGAAATAAAAGTTCTGCAAAATCAGTTTTCTAATATAACACTGTATGAACGGGCTTATCAGGTTGATGATTTTAATACGGTGGATCTTGCTATTATTGCCGTTAATGATCTTATACTGGCCGGGCAAATCCGTGAAGAGGCGAAGGAAAGAAATATTTTGGTAAATGTGGCAGACAAACCTGATCTCTGTGATTTCTATCTGGGCTCTATTGTGAAAAAAGGAAGCCTTAAAATTGCTATTTCCACTAATGGAAAATCACCAACAATCGCAAAAAGATTAAGAGAAACTTTTACAGAAATTATTCCTGATGAAATGGATCTTGTTCTGGATAATATGCAGAACATCCGCCATCAGTTAAAAGGTGATTTTAATTATAAAGTAAAAGAACTTAACAAAATAACCACCCAATACTTATCTAGCGGGAATTTATCCTCCTCAAAACCGGATAGGGAAATAGAAAAACTTATTACGATTACCAAAACAGCACAGAGAAAAGCTAATATTTACCTGGCAATCATTGGGGTTATGCTTCTTTTTGGAATATTGGGACTCGTCGTTTATCAGTTTGACCTTTCTGATGATCTTCAAATTTTCCTTAACAAAGACGGTCATATCTTCTACTGGATGTTATTTGCAGGTTTTATGGCAGAAATTGTTGCCGGATCTATGGGAATGGGATATGGAGTGATATGTACAACTATTCTTTTATTACTGAATGTTCCGCCACCGGTTGTAAGTGCCAGTATCCATTCTGCAGAATCTTTTACTACTGCGGCCGGTGGTTTCAGCCACTATAAGCTGGGAAATGTCAATAAAAAAATGGTATGGGTATTATTCCCGGTAGCTATTGTAGGTTCCATTATCGGAGCTTTAACTTTATCCCATTACGGCGAACATTATGCACATATTGTAAAACCTATTATCGCATGTTATACATTATATCTTGGAATTAATATTTTGAGAAATGCCTTTAAAAGCAAAAAAACTAATCGCAGCAGAACAAAACGAAGAACGAATCTCAGAGCCCTTGGCCTTGTCGGCGGATTTATAGATTCTTTTGCAGGTGGCGGATGGGGCCCATTAGTTACCGGAACACTGATTAAAGAAGGAAGAATTCCGCGTTATGTAGTAGGAAGTTCTACTGTAGCTAAATTTTTACTGACTGTAACAAGTGCCGTAACGTTTATTTTTACCATCGGAATCCATCATTGGAATATTGTTCTGGGCCTGCTTCTGGGTGGTGTTTTTACAGCTCCGTTTTCAGCTATGCTTACTTCAAAACTCCCCACAAAGAAAATGTTTGTTGTCGTAGGAATAGTGGTCATCGCAATGAGTCTGGTGACAATAATAAAATCATTATTTCATTAAAAAAGCTCCCTTAAATTCTAAACTATATTTTGATTTTTCCATAAAAATGCCCCTAAAAAGTGTCTAACTTTTTGGGGGCCATCTATTCCTGAGAGCTTTTTTATTGCTTATTACATTTGTGTCATGAATGCTTCTTTCTCAGAGAATCAAATCCAAATCCTGTACATCCCTGAAACAGAAATAATGTCAAAAACATCAGATATAATGTTTGGGGCAGATAAAAGAAATAGCTCAGCCATGTAAAAGGATCCATTTCATAAATTCCTGTTTCTGCATTAATGGGAATAAGTTTCTTAGGAATCGTATTCAGATCATGCGTGAATAAAGCAACAAGTATAATAGTAATTAAAAATACAGAACTGATTCTTGTCCAGAAACCAATCATCAAAAATAAACCGAATACGCACTCACAAAAAGCGGTAAAATGGGCAGTAAACTGAGGAAAAGGAAAGCCTATATTGGTAATTGTATTCAACATATACCCCTGAAAAATGGGATGGAAAAGTTTATTAAATCCTGTGATAAAGAAAAATAACCCAATGAGGATTCGACATATGATCAGGATATGGGCACTATGCTTTTCAGATTTTAAAAGTATTGTTTTCATTATTTTTTTAATTTGTTATAATAATATAGCCACAACAAAGCAATGAACAGCAATGATCATGTGTGGTATAAGAAAGAGAGAGATCCTTTCGGACATGTATGTTATCTGAAAATCAGTCTTTTATTTTAGGAGGAATCCAGATTGAATTAAAAAATGAAGAATAGGGCGGATCATCATATAAAAAGAAGCGGTTCCCTGTTTCTCCGGTTAAGAATTTTTCAAAACCAAATAAAGGAAAAGAAGTTGTAAAAAAAGAAGAACCTGAGCAATAATTATTGCCGCATTTTATCGGGGTTTTATTATTTTCATCAAGACATATCTTATGACAAGGGTTATTGGAACTATTTTCATAAATAAAATAATCTTGTACTACAGAAAAAGCGATCGGATGCGTTTTTGAAACCAACAGATGACCCAATACTAATAATGGGATAAAAAGCCGTATATAATACAATAAACCAAGCTGTTTGATCATAAATAACCCTGAAATCATTACAAATATATTAAAATATTTATAGTAAAACTTTAGAATTAATGTCCCTTATCAAACGTTCATTTTTATATTCCGGTATCACACTTACTTCCTGCTCAAAGTTGGTATCTCATTTCTTCTTCAGTTTTCATAACTTTAATCCTCAATCCTACAATGTATGAAAACGAGTGCGGGAATTTTATTATTTAAAAAAGAAAATAATGATTTGTATTATTTCCTTGTCCATCCGGGCGGACCGTTCTGGAAGCATAAAGACATAGGGGCATGGTCTATTCCGAAAGGTGAAATTCAAAATAACGAAAACCCTTTGGACCGGGCAATAACAGAGTTTGAAGAAGAAACAGGAAAGGCAGTCACAGGGGAGTTTATTGAATTATCACCTGTTCGGCAGAAAAGTGGAAAAACAGTTTACGCATGGGCTCTGGAACAGGATATTGAAACTTCCGGTCTCTCAAGCAATACCCTATCGATAGAGTGGCCTCCCAGATCCGGTAAAACTATAGAAATTCCAGAAGTAGATCAATGGGAATGGCTGATATCAGAGGAAGCAAAAAAACGAATTAACACAGCACAGGCAGCACTCATCACTGAACTAGAAAAAATAGTAGATCAGTCAACATAAACCAGATTAGTGACAACCATACAGAAATACATCAATAGATTAATTAAAATAAATTATACTTATATTTAGATGAATATTACATAGTTATTGAAATTCTCATCAGTTACCTAACACCTTAAAACAAAGAACCATGAAAAAATTAAACAGAAAAACGCTAAAAAATATTGATGGAGCAATAGGAATAGAAGTAAATCTACCGCTTCCCGTTGGAATCTGTATTGGAAATCTGATTTCTTTATGCCCACCTCATTCCCATTGCAGGTCAGATGAAAGATGCTATCCCGATGTTGCGGGTCCTTGTATTAACGGGCTATGTCCTTCGGGCTATTCCTGTCATTCGGGAGAATGTGTGAGATAAAATTGTTAAATTAAAAATTCCGGACTGAATATCAAAACAAGTTTTTTGATATTCGGTCCGGATTATATTTTCCAGCCACAAATGCAAAAATTTCGAAGTGCATTTGTGGCTATGTACTATTTTATGGTTTGATTTTTATTCCAATCGATTTTAAAGCATTAACGGTCAGGAAAATATCATCAAAGACTGTAAGAGATTCCACATCATGAAATCCGGAAGGCATAAGATCATTTTTATTGAAAGACAGTTCTATCGCCGCATCATAAGATGCCACAATTCTCACTTTTGAATACCCGTTATAATCTACTTTAAAGCCTTCAAACATACAATTTTGTTCAGCCTTCTGATACTCAGCATATTCTTCAAATCCTGCTACATCTGTTCTTAGACCATCATTATGTTCAAGTGATTTCCATGAAATATAGTTTTTCGGTTCTTTCAGGACATTCCCTTTTGAATCTACAGGAACAAACATTCCAAGGCTTAAAGGCTTTCTCAGAAAATTAGCATAATTATTCATCAAATTTAAAATTTGAAGATCGGCATATCCTTCGTTTGAATAATATTCAATCACAAAGGTAGTCATCGGAATCAGCTTGAGTGAAGCATCAGTCGGCATAATTAGTCTTTTTTCTTTTTTTGGCCGATAAAAGTAGTATTTTTATTTCCTTCCCCCAACGGAACTCTATCAATAGAGTGAAATTTATACCCATTCTGAATAACAATAATAACGAAGATTCCCTTTATTTTCGGTAATTTTGAAGGACAATAAGATAATAATGATACTGAAAACCTTTCTACAGGATATTGATGAAGTATTCAGCCTTTATAAAATGGCTTCTGATTTTAAGAAAAAAGTATCCGGAATTCAATGGCCGGAATTTGACCGAACACTGATTGAAACTGAGATTAAAGAAAACAGACACTGGAAGATCCTAATAGATGGCCAAATTGCCTGTGTATGGAGCATAACGTATGATGACCCTCAGGTCTGGGGAGAAAAGAATACGGACCCGGCCATTTATATTCACAGGATTGCCACTCATCCTGACTTCCGCGGGCAGAAATTTGTAGAACAAATTGTGACTTGGACCAGGAAGTTTGCCGTTGAAAATAATAAACAATATATAAGAATGGATACTACTGCAGGAAATCAACCACTTACAGACTATTATATAAAGTGTGGATTTACTTGTCTTGGGACAAAAAAAATGTCTGATACAGAAGGGCTTCCTGCTCATTATCATAATGCTACTATGGTACTTTTCCAACTTGAAGCATAATATTTCAGAAACAATCATTTAAACAATATTTCCAAGCTTATCAGTTGTAATAAGTATATTCTTATATAAAATTAATCATTTGATTAAAATATTTGTTTAAATATTGAATTTTGTTTTTATATTTGTCTGATAAACAATAAAATGAAAGCTGGTAATGAAAATAAAAGACGCCACTACCGAAGAAAAAATTAAAAATGCGGCCCGTATTGTTTTTTATAAAAAGGGATTTGCGGCAACCCGTACCAGAGATATCGCCGAAGAAGCGGGAATAAATCTGGCACTCCTTAATTACTATTTCCGGAGTAAGGCCAAATTGTTTGAAATTATCATGACAGAAACAATGGCTGCCTTTTTCCAGAACCTGATGATTGTACTGAACAGCAAGAAAACAACACTGGACAAAAAAGTAGAAGAAATAGTAGAAAGGTATATAGATCTTATCATTAAAGAACCTGAAATTCCGACTTTTATTATCAGTGAGCTTCGCACCAATCCCGGTTTACTGCTGCAAAAAATTCCTTTAAGTGAAGTGATAAAGACTTCCATATTTTTTCAACAGCATCAGGAGGCTGTTAAAAAAGGCATAATCAGAGAACCCAATCCGTTGCATTTTTTGATCAATATGTTAGGACTTACCGTATTCCCTTTTATTGCAAAACCTATCTTAATAGGAAGTAACGAACTCAATGACTGGGAATTTGAGAACCTGATGTTGGAACGTAAAAAACTCATCCCTATATGGATAAAATCTATGATGTCAACAGGTTAAACCCTATTTTGTAATGAAGCAGATGATTAAAAAATAATGATTATTAAAGCCATAATTGATTTTTAACCTCAAATAATCAATTCTTATGCATAGAAATTTTCACATCCGTTTATGTTCACTTTTCTTAATATGCGGAGTATGTATAACACCTATTCATGCTCAGTCTGCAAAACTTAGCTTAGAAGAATGCTATCGTCTTTCAAAAGAAAATTATCCTGTCATCAGAAAATTAGGAATGATCACAAAAACAGCGGATTATACGATAGAAAATGCCAATAAAGGATATCTTCCGAAAATCTCTTTTTCAGGCCAGGCTACTTATCAGTCTCAAACCATTAATTTTGCGGATGCATTAGGCTCACTTCCTATAAGTGCATCGCTTCCTTCATTAAGTAAGGATCAGTACAAAATTCAGGGAGAAGTAGATCAGATGATTTATGATGGCGGAAGCATTCATCATCAGAAAGAATTAACCAAAGCCAATACAATCCTGCAGACCCAAAATATAGAAACCAGTCTCTATACACTGAAACAAAGGATTAATGCGCTGTTTTTTTCAGTCCTTTTGATGGACGCCCAGTTAAAACAAAATGAAATAAAAAAAGCAAACCTGCAAACACAGGTTCAAAAAACAGAAGCCGCTCTGCAATACGGAACTGCTTACCGCAGTAATCTGGATGAGCTGAAAGCTGAAGTAATCAATACTGAAATGACGAGTACAGAATATGCATCCAACCGTATGGCTTATATGAATATGCTGGCGGTGTATATCGGCAAAGATATTCCGGACTCATCAGAACTGGAATTGCCTGATCAGGAACTTTTATCTCCAGAAATCAACAGACCCGAACTAAAGGCTTTTGAACTTCAAAAATCAATTTATAAGCTACAGGAAGAACAACTGAGATCGGATTTCCTGCCCAAAGTCAGTGCCTTTTTTCAGGGAGCATACGGCAGGCCTACCCTTAATATTATTGAAAATAAATTTGGACCATGGTTTATCACCGGATTACGGTTTAGCTGGTCATTAGAGAGTTTATATACTTTTTCTAATAAAAAACACATCCTGGAACTTAACAGAAAAATAGCCGATACAGATAAAGAAACCTTTTTGCTGAATACAAAAATAGACCTGACCCAACAAAATGAAGAGATTAAAAAATATACAGAGTTGCTGAAACAGGATAATACTGTCATCAGCCTGCGTCAGTCTGTAACAAAATCAGCAGAAGCACAATTGGCAAATGGAGTGATCACTACTCACGAATACATCCAGAAACTCAATACAGAACACCTTGCTGCCCAGACTATGATTCTTCACCAAATCCAATTATTACAGGCAAGGTATAATCAGAAATTCATATCCGGAAATTAATAATCTATGAAAAAAGCTATCATTATATTAAGTGCTCTCATCTCATTAGAATCGTGCCGGCAAAAAGACCGTTTTGATGCTTCAGGAAATTTTGAAGCTGATGAAGTGATTGTTTCCGCACAACAGAACGGTGAGCTAATTTCTTATTCTGTTCAGGAAGGAAATTCCCTTAAAGAAGGCAGCACAGTAGGTCAGATTGATGTTAAAGTTGCAAAACTTCAAAAAGAACAGGCTGAAGCAAGTATTAAAGCCTTACAGCAAAAAACCGGCAATATCAGTGAACAGGATCTTCTGGTAAAAAAGCAACTCGCTGTACAGCAAGCCCAGCTGGAACAGCAGCTCCATGAACGGAACCGGACGGTGAATCTGATCAAGGCTGATGCAGCTACCCGTAAACAACTGGATGATATAGACGCAGCGATTGAACAGCTGAAAAGGCAAATTGCTGTTACCCGCCAGCAAATTTCAGTCAATAATTCCAATAATAATACTCAAAACCGGAGTATATTAAGTGAAAAAGCACCTCTGGAAAAAACAGCGGCTCAGTTTCAGGAACAGATCGATAAAGGAAAAATTATCAATCCTATTGACGGAACAGTCCTTGTTAATTATGCCCTTCAGGGTGAAATTCAGACTATCGGAAAACCACTGTATAAAATTGCCAATTTGAGTACTCTTGACCTCAGAGCCTATATCACAGGAACTCAGTTATCAGAAATAAAACTTAATCAACAGGTAAAAGTAAAAATTGATCAGGGAGAAAAAGGATACAAAGAATACTCCGGAACTATAATCTGGATTTCAGACAAATCTGAATTTTCTCCTAAAACCATACAGACCAAAGACGAAAGGGCTAATCTTGTGTATGCTGTTAAAGTACATGTAAAAAATGATGGTTACTTAAAAATAGGGATGTACGGGGAAGTTGTCTTTTAACTGAAAAGAAATGTTCTGAGTTGTTTTTTCAAATTCCATACTTAATTATTTAAAATGCATTCTGTTACTGTAAAAAATATAACTAAGACCTACAATGGAGTAAAAGCTGTTGATGACGTTTCTTTTGAAATCAATAAAGGAGAACTTTTTGGGCTTATAGGCCCTGACGGAGCCGGAAAAACTTCTTTATTCCGCATTCTTACCACCCTTTTATTAGCCGATAGCGGAACAGCCAATGTAGAAGGCCATGATGTGGTAAAAGAGTATCAGATCATAAGGAATAAAGTAGGGTATATGCCCGGAAAGTTCTCGTTATATCAGGATCTTACCGTAGCTGAAAATCTAAATTTCTTTGCTTCCATTTTTGGGACTTCCATAGAGGAAAATTATGACCTTATCAAAGACATTTATGAACAGATCAAACCGTTCAGCCAACGCAGGGCAGGAAAGCTTTCCGGAGGAATGAAACAGAAGCTGGCCCTCTGCTGCGCTTTAATTCATAAGCCTGAAGTACTATTTCTTGACGAGCCTACCACCGGAGTTGATGTAGTATCCCGAAAAGAATTCTGGGAAATGCTGAAAAAACTTAAAAACCAGAATATTACAATTCTGGTATCCACACCATATATGGATGAAGCCAAATTATGCGACCGTATTGCTCTGATTCAGGATGGAAAGATAATGTCTGTAGATCAGCCGGAAACCATTGTAAACAGTTTTCCAAAAGCACTGTTTGGAGCTAAAAGTAAAAATCTATATAAGCTGCTGGAAAATTTGCGTACAGATTCAGACATTGAAACCTGCTATGCCTTTGGAGAATATCTGCATGTTACACTTTCCGGCGAAGGAAATGAACAGACTGTAAAAGACATAGCTGCTCGGTACCATCCTGAAGAACTGGAAATTATACCAATTATGCCGACTATCGAAGACAGCTTTATCCGGTTAATGCAGGACCAAAAATCTAAAATTACATCCTATGGAAACTAAAGCAATCATCTGCCAGAACCTCACCAAGCAGTTTGGCGATTTTAAAGCAGTAGACAACATTTCTTTCGAAGTAGATCAGGGAGAAATCTTTGGTTTTCTCGGAGCAAACGGAGCAGGAAAAACCACCGCAATGCGGATTCTGTGCGGATTATCTTATCCTACTTCAGGAGATGCAACGGTAGCCGGCTTCAATGTATATAAACAACAGGAAAAGATAAAAAAGAATATTGGATACATGAGCCAGAAATTTTCACTCTATGACAATCTTACAATCCTGGAGAATATCGAGTTTTACGGCGGTGTCTACGGAGTCTCCGGCTCGGAAATAAAAAAAAGAAGCACTGAACTGGTCTATACATTAGGCCTGGAAAATGAAGCCCGAAAACTGGTAGGAACATTACCTCTGGGCTGGAAACAAAAACTGGCTTTTTCTGTAGCTATCTTTCACAGACCCAAAATTGTATTTCTTGATGAACCTACCGGTGGAGTAGATCCTATAACAAGACGGCAGTTCTGGGACATGATTTATCAGGCTGCAGCAGATGGAATTACGGTTTTCGTTACTACTCATTATATGGATGAAGCGGAGTATTGTAACCGTATTTCAGTAATGGTTGATGGCAGAGTAGAAGCAATAGACACTCCTTTTAACCTGAAAAAAAAATTCAATACCCATTCTATGGATGAAGTATTTTATCAGCTGGCCAGAGAAGCTAAAAGATCAGGAGACTGAGTAACAACACCGTTAAAAATGTCTAAAAATGAAACAATTATTAGTATTCATCAGAAAAGAATTCTATCATGTATTCAGAGATCGCAGAACCCTGTTAATCCTCTTTGGTATGCCGGTTGTTCAAATTATTCTTTTTGGATATGCACTCAGCAGTGAGGTCAAAAACATTGATATTGCCATATTGGATAATGCCCGTGACATACAATCCGAACAAATCATTTCAAAAATAGCCTCAAGTCCTTATTTCAAAATGCAGGCTCCGGTCATCAACTATCCGGATATTGAAAAAAAATTCAGAGAAGGCAAGATTAAATGCGCCGTTGTATTTCCCAATAATTTTGGTTCAGATCTTTATAACACGAATGAAGCAAAAATTCAGATTATAGCCGATTCCTCAGATCCTAATACAGCAAAAATACTTACCAATTATCTCGATGCTATCATCTCGGATTATCAGAACCGGATTTCTCCTTCTTTACAGTCTTCATACCGGATTATTCCGGAAATAAGACAGCTTTATAATGAAGATCAGAACGGCTCGCTCAATTTTATACCCGGAGTTATTGCCTTAATATTTATGATTGTAAGTACTGCATTAACCTCTGTTGCAGTAGTTCGGGAAAAAGAAATGGGCACTATGGAAATTTTATTGGTGTCTCCCTTTAAACCGGTTATGGTTTTAATAGCAAAAGCAATCCCTTATCTGGTTCTTTCTCTGCTTAATTTTATCATTATTCTCCTGTTGTCTGTCTATCTTCTCCATGTAGAAATACGGGGAAGTCTTATTTTACTGTTTTCTGAAAGCATCTTATTTATTATTACATGCCTCTCATTGGGACTGCTTATTTCCAATCTTACCAATTCACAACAGACTGCCATGCTCATCTCGATGATGGGTATGATGTTACCTACATTATTGCTAACCGGCTTTATGTTTCCGGTAGAAAATATGCCCTGGATTTTCCAGATGATATCCAGAATTTTGCCCTCAAGATATTACTATGATATCATAAAAGCTGTAATGCTGAAAGGTCTCGATTTCAGCTATGTCTGGAAAGAAACGCTCATTTTAGCAGGAATGTCTGCGGGATTATTAACTCTTGCTTTAAAGAAATTTAAAATCCGGTTGTCATGAAAATTATGATATTCATATTAAAAAAAGAATTCCGGCAGATATTCAGAGACAAAATAATTCTGGCTATGATGTTTGTGATGCCTACTGTTCAGCTTATCATTATGCCTTTGGCAGCTAATTTCGAAGTAAAAAATGTTAATATTGCGTATGTTGATCATGACCACAGCAGCTATTCTCAAAAACTCCTTCATAAAATTCTGGCTTCAGGATATTTTAAACTGGCAGGAAATCCGGACTCATATAAAGAGGGGCTAAAAATGATTGAGAAAGGTACGGCAGACCTCGTATTGGAAATTCCTCCCGGATTTGAACGTAACCTTGTTCGGGAAGGAAGTCAGAAAGTCAATCTGTCAATAGATGCCATTAATGGCACAAAATCATCAGTAGGAGGAAGTTATTTACTTTCAGTGATTACTGACTTTAACGGCAATCTGGACATCAATGTCAAATCTCCAAAATCTTCCGCGGATTTATCTCCAGCCACAATCAGCATTGCAAACTCCGGCTGGTACAATCCACGGGAAGAATATAAATATTATATGGTTCCGGGAATTCTGGTACTATTGCTTACCTTAATTGGAGGGTTTATTACGGCTCTGAATATTGTAAAAGAAAAAGAAATAGGTACCATTGAACAGATCAATGTAACCCCAATCAAAAAATGGCAGTTTATTCTGGGAAAGCTGATTCCTTTCTGGATTGTAGGAATGACTGTTTTTACAATCGGATTAGTCGTCATGTACATTATTTACGGTATTTTCCCTGAAGGCAGTCTGCTGACGCTCTATACATTTGCAGCAGTTTATCTTATTGCTTTACTGGGATTGGGATTACTCATATCAACTTTTGCCGATACACAGTTACAGGCTATGTTTATTGCCTATTTCTTTATGATGGTTTTCATGCTGATGAGTGGTTTTTTCACCAATACAGAAAGTATGCCCGATTGGGCAAGAACAATGTCAGGTTTTACTCCGGTGACGCATTTTATCAAAGTAGTACGATTAATTGTCCTGAAAGGAAGTCACTTTTCAGAGGTAAAAAATGAGTTCTTTTATCTCATAGGCTTTGCTGTTGTTTTAAACGGACTTGCCATTTTCAATTACAGAAAAACCAGTTAACGACAAGAATGTTTCCAGATGATTATCAGACATTTAATTTAAAATAAGTATATTTACATACACCATAAAAATCATTAATATGTCATTTGTAACACCAGAAGGAGCCAGAGCCGCTCAGTTATCATTATCAGAAAGGGCCCCCGTTGCCAATTCCATTCTCTCAGGAGCAGAGAATATTTCAAAATACAACAGCGGAGTATGCCATGATGTTGTAGCTTACGCCCTGTATATGCGCGGTGCTGATATAAAACCTGATGAACTGGCCGATTCAACCGGTCAAAAATGGCTGAGCAAATTCAATTACTCAGCGGGAGATAAATGGGATGGATATTCCATCATCCCTAAAGGAAAAGCTATCGGATTCTACAGACTTGCCGATAAAACCTGGTTTCATTCCGCAATATCCACAGGAAACGGGAATGAGATCAGATCTGTGAACGGGTTTACATTAGGATCCTCATGGTCTGTCCCCGTAGATTTAGAATGGGTTTTAGGAAAGAAAAATGAAGACGGAACCTTTAACTATGACGGAACAAAAATAGAAGTATATATATCTTCTTTATAGCTGTTTTTACAAGACAGAAATAATTTTTTAACAGGAATTATTTCTGTCTTATTATCTCTAAACTACTTCTTTTTCTTTCTGAAAAAGAAAAACCATCTTATGAATTGCTGTATTTTTTCCAGATATCCTTTTCCTGATAAAGTTATAGTGATCAGAAACAAGGTTTCTCCGGTAATAAGCACTACCAGTATCGTTGCTGCTTTATTGGGAAAATCCAAAAAAGAAAGGGCAGGAACTCCGGCCAAGCATATGATTCCGGATCCCAGGAAAACCGATCCCAGCTTATGTTTTAACTTCAGTTTTTCTTTCGACATATATCCGTTATTAAAAATACAAAAAAACTGTTTTTACTCAGATATGATAAGCATTTTCTGATTCAAGTGTATTTTTAGCGCTATGAAATGTCAATTTTTAAATCTGAAGTCCTCTTATTGAATTTCAGGAAAATCATCTTTTCTAAAAAAGCTCCGGATAAGTATTGCTGGTTGGAATGTTGAAAAAATCACAAATAATATAATAAAAATTTAACATTAAAATAAGTGAAAATTCAAAGGCATTATCGGATCTTTTTATTCAAAGCATAATTTTTGGTGTTAAAAAAAATATAAATATTTCTAAAATAAACCGAAATTTCAGCTTAAAAAAATAAAATAAGGGCAAAATATTCCTCATATACTCAATGGTTTAAAGCTTTTTCAGGATAAAAGATAAATCATAATGCGGCTGTTTCAATAAAATGGCTATATTTACCACCAAGGAGTTCTTAACATCTTCTTTATCAACCGAAACTGGTTACATTTAGCTGTGTATTAAAAGGGAATCGTGTGCAAATCACGAACTGTCGCGCAACTGTAAGTAACATATCATGTTTTTATCAATACATAATCCACTGTTCACTTTGGTAAATGGGAAGGATGATAAAAACTGTTACAAGTCAGGAGACCTGCCTATTTCGAATTGACGATGCTTTCGCGATCTGAAGCTTATAGTCAGGTATGATACGATATGGATAACGGTGTGATTTTTTACGCAAGTTATTTTTGATATAGATTTAATGGGGCTATACGTCCTGTCTGTTATTGCTATAAACCCATTCGTATTCTCTCCTTTCCGTAATTTTATCTCCAAAGCACTGTGAAGTTCGGCAAGAGCTTTTTAAAAGGATTTTATCATTTAAAAAGTTGAAAATGCAGACACATCATCTCTATGAACCCATTACAAACCGTCCCGGCATACAAAAAAGCGGCTTATTCTACCGGGTACCTGGAGTTATGCATGATTTCAACCTCAATGTATATCCCGTTCATCATTATTCTTTTTTATCATCAGGGATTCCGAAATACCCGTAACTATTGCTTACATAAGCAATACCAAACACCAGACAAATTCTAACTAAACAATAGATATTAAATGATTAAAAATGAAAGCTTGCAATCTCCCGGTTTACAATTCCGTGAGGCTATGCAGAAAGAAAAACCTCTGCAGATTGTAGGTGCTATTAATGCTAATCACGCATTATTAGCACAACAGGCGGGGTTTAATGCCATTTATCTTTCCGGAGGCGGAGTTGCCGCCGGTTCTTTAGGAGTTCCCGATCTGGGAATTACAAGTCTTGAAGATGTACTAATAGATGTTCAACGCATCACCAATATCTGCAACCTTCCTCTGATGGTGGATGTGGATACAGGATTTGGACCTTCTGCTTTTAATGTCGCCCGAACTGTGAAATCACTGATTAAAGCAGGTGCCGCCGCACTGCATATTGAAGATCAGGTAGGTGCCAAACGTTGTGGACATCGCCCCGGGAAAGAAATTGTAAGCAAAGAAGAAATGATGGACAGGCTGAAAGCTGCAGTAGATGCCCGTACTGATGAAAATTTTGTAATCGGGGCAAGAACAGATGCATTCGCTAATGAAGGACTGGAAAAAACACTGGAAAGAGCAATCGCTTATAAAGAGGCCGGCGCAGATTTCATTTTTGCAGAGGCAGTTCCTGACCTAAGCTTCTACCAGAAATTTGTAGACGCTGCAGGAATACCCGTATTAGCCAATATCACAGAATTTGGCATGATCGATATGTATACGGTGGAAGAATTAAAGACGGCCGGAGTGGGATTGATTCTTTATCCGCTTTCCGCTTTCCGCGCCGCTAATAAAGCTGCTCAGAACGTATATGAACATATCCGTAAAGACGGTACACAGATCAATGTGCTCAACACCATGCAAACAAGAGAAGAGCTCTACCAAAGTATCGGGTACCATGATTATGAACAAAAATTAGATAACCTTTTTAAAAAGAATAATGATGTCAACAAATAATGAACCCACATTCAAACCCAAAAAAAGTGTAGCTCTTTCAGGAGTAGCAGCCGGAAACACCGCACTCTGCAGCGTCGGAAAAAGTGGTAACGACCTGCACTACAGAGGATATGACATTCTGGACCTTGCCGAAAAAGCTCAGTTTGAAGAAGTAGCTTATCTCCTTATATATGGCCATTTGCCTACAGAAGCACAGTTAAAAAACTATAAAGCCAAATTAAAATCATTAAGAGGTCTCCCGCATTCTGTAAGAAATATTTTAAAAAGTATTCCTGCAGCAGCCCACCCTATGGATGTGATGCGTTCTATGGTTTCTGCTATCGGAAGCATTCAGCCGGAAAAAGACGACCACAACATGGCGGGAGCAAGAGATATTGCCGATAAATTATTGGCTTCATTCAGTTCCGGTTTATTATACTGGTATCATTATACCCATAACGGGAAAGAGATTGATGTAGAAACAGATGATGATACCATCGGAGGTCATTTTCTGCATCTTTTACATGGAAAAAAACCTTCTGATTCCTGGACGAGAGCCATGCAGATTTCTCTCAATCTGTATGCAGAACATGAATTTAATGCCTCCACATTTACCAGCAGAGTGATCGCAGGTACCGGATCCGATATCTATTCTGCCATTACCGGAGCTATCGGAGCATTGAGAGGTCCGAAGCACGGCGGTGCTAATGAAGTCGCGTTTGAAATTCAAAGCCGATATAATTCTCCGGATGAGGCCGAAAACGACATCCGACAGCGTATTACCAACAAAGAAGTGATCATAGGATTCGGTCATCCTGTTTATACAATCTCGGATCCAAGAAATGTGGTGATTAAAAAAGTAGCCAAAGAACTGTCTGAAGAAGCAGGTGATATGTTGCTTTTTAATGTCGCCGAAAGGCTGGAAACCATCATGTGGGAAGAAAAAAAGATGTTCCCGAATCTGGACTGGTTCTCTGCAGTATCGTATCATTTAATGGGAGTACCCACGCTGATGTTTACCCCGTTATTTGTGATTTCCAGAGTTACAGGATGGAGTGCCCATATCATTGAACAAAGACAGGATGGAAAAATTATCCGTCCAAGTGCCAATTATACCGGCCCCGAAAACAAAGCTTTTGTTTCTATCGACCAACGATAAAAAAGATTAAAACAATTTCAACTAATAAAAATTTTAAACTAAAAAATGAGTTCACACATCTCGAATGAAAGACCACAGCCGGATAAAGTACTGGCTGATATTGCAGATTACGTATTAAACTATGAAATAAAAAATGACCTGGCCTGGAAAACGGCTCATTACTGTCTTCTCGACACAATTGGGTGCGGGCTGGAAGCTTTGACATATCCGGCCTGTACCAAACTTTTAGGCCCTGTAGTGAAAGGCACAATAGTTCCTAATGGTGCTAAAGTTCCCGGAACCCAATTTCAGCTGGACCCGATTCAGGCTGCATTCAATATCGGAACAATTATCCGATGGCTGGATTTTAACGACACGTGGCTGGCTGCAGAATGGGGACATCCTTCAGATAATTTAGGGGGTATTCTGGCAACAGCAGACTGGCTATCCAGAACAAATATTGCGGAAGGAAAAACCCCTTTAAAAATGAAACAGGTACTGGAAGCAATGATCATGGCCCACGAAATCCAGGGAGTTATGGCATTGGAAAATTCTTTCAACAAAGTAGGATTAGACCACGTTTTATTAGTGAAGCTTGCTTCTACCGCTGTAGTAGGGAAGTTAATAGGCCTAACCCGTGATGAGCTGATCAATGCCGTATCACTTGCTTTTGTAGACGGACAGTCTTTGAGAACTTACCGTCATGCTCCCAATACCGGTTCCAGAAAATCATGGGCTGCAGGTGATGCCACTTCAAGAGCAGTTCGATTAGCCCTGATTGCCCAGACAGGAGAAATGGGATATCCGTCTGTTTTAACCGCTAAAACATGGGGATTCTATGATGTTTCTTTCAAAGGAAATGAATTTAAATTCCAGAGAGACTACGGCTCTTACGTCATGGAAAATGTATTATTTAAGATCTCTTTCCCTGCCGAATTCCATTCCCAGACTGCAGTAGAAGCTGCAATGACCCTGCATCATACACTGAAAGGCCTTGGAAAAACTACAGATGACATTAAAAAAATTACCATTCGGACTCACGAAGCCGCTATAAGAATTATTGATAAAAAAGGACCTTTAAACAATCCGGCAGATCGCGATCACTGTATTCAATATATGGTGGCAGTTCCATTAATTTACGGAAGATTAACTGCTGCTGATTATGAAAACAACATTGCTTCCGATCCGAGAATTGATATTCTGAGAGATAAAATTGAATGCGTAGAAAACACACAGTTTACCACGGATTATCACGATCCTGAAAAACGTTCGATAGCCAATGCTTTAACAATAGAACTGAACGACGGAACGATTCTAAACGAAATAGAAGTAGAATATCCTATCGGTCACAAACGAAGAAGAGAAGAAGGTATTCCTGAACTGATTAAAAAATACAAAATCAACTTAGCCAGAGTATTCCCGGAAAAACAACAACGGGTAGTCTTGGAAAACTCTCTGGAGTACGACACTCTTATCAACCTCAATGTCAATGAATTTGTTGACCTACTGATCATTTAACTTTAAGTAAAAGGTTGAAAATGATAAATATTTTCAACCTTTTATTCTCAAATTTCAACCTAACAAAAACTATGTCACAATCAATAAAAATATTAATCAATGGAAATTTTACAGAAAGTAAAACATCGGAATTCCTTCCGGTAGAAAATCCTGCCACACAGGAAATTCTTGCTGAAGTTCCATTAACATTATTATCTGAAATAGATGAAGCTATTGAGGCAGCAAAAGAAGCCTTTAAAGCCTGGAAAGAAGTAGCAACACCGGAAAGAGCCAGGCTATTTTTGAAGTATCAGCAGCTTTTAAAAGAAAATCAAAAAGAAATTGCCGAAATATTGTCAAAAGAAAACGGAAAAACTTTTGCTGATGCTATGGGAGACGTATGGCGTGGTATTGAAGTTGTAGAACATGCCTGCAATATTCCGACCCTGATGATGGGGGAAACGGTAGAAAATGTGGCAAGAGGTGTAGATACATACAGCTATATTCAGCCACTTGGAGTCTGTGCCGGAATTACCCCTTTTAATTTTCCGGCAATGATTCCTTTGTGGATGTTTCCTATGGCTATTGCATGTGGAAATACATTCATCTTAAAACCTTCGGAACAAACCCCGATGACTTCCATGAAAATAGCCGAACTCTTTTTACAGGCCGGTTTTCCAAAAGGAGTACTGAATATTATTCATGGTTCCAAAGATCAGGTAAATCATATTCTGAACCATCCTGAAATCAAAGCCATTTCTTTTGTAGGCTCCGTTCCGGTAGCTGAACATGTTTACCGTACAGGAACAGATAACCTGAAAAGAGTACAGGCTTTTGGCGGAGCAAAAAATCATATGGTTGTAATGCCTGATGCCAATAAAGAACAGGTCATCAATAATCTGGTAGGGGCTTCCTGCGGAGCAGCCGGTCAGCGTTGTATGGCCATCAGTGTTGCAGTTCTTGTGGGAGAAGCTCAGCATTGGATTGATGAAATTAAAAATGCATTACAAACGATTAAACCCGGAGTCTGGTCTGACGAATCCGCTGCATTCGGACCATTAATCAATAAACAATCTAAGGAAAAAGTTTTACGTTTAATCCAAACTGCCTATGATCAGGGAGCAGAAGTATTACTGGACGGAAGCCACTGTAAAGTGGAAGGCTATGAAAACGGATATTTTGTAGGTCCTACTTTATTCAGCAATGTATCTGCAGATATGGATATTTACAAAGAAGAAATTTTCGGACCTGCATTACTTCTGCTAAAAGCGGAAACCTTAAACGAAGCGATCAGCATTATCAATGCAAACCCTTATGGTAACGGAACCTCAATCTTTACCAATTCGGGAGCCGCAGCAAGAAAATTCCAGCATGAAATTGAAGTTGGACAGATCGGTATCAATCTTCCGATTCCTGTTCCTCTACCGTTTTTCTCTTTTACAGGATGGAGAAAATCTTTCTTCGGAGATCTGCATTCTTACGGGAAACAGGGAGTCCGTTTCTATACTGAGACCAAAACAATTACAGCCCGCTGGTTTGAAGAAGATGTTCCGGGAGGCAACGTAAATATGACCATCAGCCTTAAATAACGGAAAGTAAAAAGTTGAAAATTGCTAAAACATATTTCAACTTCCCACGATAAACGTTCAACTTAAATTGTAAGAAGAAATGGAGTTTAACCTAAATGAAGATCAGCTGGCTTTTCAGGATGCTGCAAGAAGATTCGCAGAAAAAGAATTATTTCCCTATGCTTCCGAATGGGATACCCAGAAAATATTTCCGAGAGAAGCGATAACTAAAGCCGGTGAGCTTGGTTTTTGTGGTCTTTATACAAGTGAAGAAGCTGGAGGACTGGGATTATCAAGATTAGATGCCGCCATTATTTTTGAAGAACTGGCTGCTGCCTGTCCTTCCACAACAGCTTATATTACGATCCATAATATGGTTTCCTGGATGATTGATCAGTTTGCAAAAGAAGAAGTCAGAAAAGAACTTTGCCCTGATCTGGCATCAGGACAGCTGCTAGGCTCTTACTGTCTTACCGAACCGGGTTCCGGATCAGATGCTGCCGGCTTAAAAACGACTGCAGTGAAAAACGAAGATACCTATACGATCAACGGAACCAAAGCATTTATTTCCGGTGCCGGAGAAAGTGATATACTTATTGTAATGGCCCGTACAGGAAATTCCGGTGCAAAAGGAATCAGTGCTTTTATTGTACCGGCTGATGCAAAAGGAATCAGCTTTGGTGAAAAAGAAAAAAAACTGGGCTGGAACACACAGCCCACACGCTTTGTATTTCTCGATCATGTGGAAGTTAATGAAAAATACCTCTTGGGAGAAGTCGGAGAAGGATTTAAAATAGCACTGAAAGGGCTTGACGGTGGTCGTATTAATATTGGAACCTGTTCAGTAGGAGCCGCTCAGGGTGCGATCAATCAGGCACAACAATATATGCATGAAAGACAGCAGTTTGGAAAATCACTGGCTCAGTTTCAGTCTCTTCAGTTTAAAATTGCGGATATGGTAACAGAACTTGTTGCAGCCCGTCAAATGGTACATTTGGCTGCATTTAAACTGGACTCCGTAGATCCGAATGCTACGACTTACTGTGCAATGGCTAAAAGATTAGCAACTGATATGTGCTTCAATATCTGCAACGAGGCTCTTCAGGTATTGGGCGGTTATGGCTGTACCCAGGATTTTCCGGTGGAAAGGCTGATGCGGGACGCAAGAGTACATCAGGTAGTGGAAGGAACCAATGAAATCATGAAGCTGGTGATCTCGAGAAAGATTTTGGAACAGGGAGCTACATTACAAATCAGATAATTACAATAATTGAATGGAAAGTAGAATATCAGATACTTAACTTTTCATTGAACAAAATTTTCAATTCAATACCATGAGCTTAGTACAAACCGAAATAAAAAATAAAGTCGGAATTATCACTTTAAATTCCGAAAAAACACTGAATGCCTTGTCATTACCAATGATTGAAGAATTACAGACTGTACTGACAGACTGGAAAACATCAAACCGGATAGCCTGTATTTTTTTGCAGGGAGCAGGTGAAAAAGCCTTATGTGCAGGAGGTGACGTACGAAAATTATATGATGCCATCATTGCGCAAAAAACTATTGATCCTGCAGAAGTGCCTCAGGACTGTTTCGATTTCTTTTCAAAAGAATATCAGGTAGATTATGAAATTCATACATATCCAAAACCTGTCATCGTCTGGGGAAATGGTATCGTAATGGGAGGCGGAATCGGTCTTATGGTGGGAGCCTCCCATCGTATCGTTACAGAGAAAAGTAAGCTGGCAATGCCTGAAATCACCATAGGGTTATATCCTGATGTAGGAGGAACCTGGTTTTTAAATACAATGCCTTCCGCATATGGATTATACTTAGGATTAACCGGAGCTAGATTAGACGGGGCAGACTGTATATTTCTGGGACTTGCAGATTATTACGGCGAATCATCCTCAAAAGAAACCATTCTAAGGGCTCTTGAACAGGCAGACTGGAGTGACAACCCTTATAAAACGGTTTCCGATATTCTGGATCACATCACTGAAAGCGTATCTGTTCCGGAATCACAGGCAGCTGCTCATCAATGGTTTATTCAACATTTTGAAGGGGTAAATTCAGTAGATCAGTTCAAAGATATTCTGATGAATGAACCGCAAAAAGATGACTGGATCAATATGGGTGTAAAAAGTTTCACTGCAGGATCACCAAGTTCGGCTCATATTATTTTCAGACAACTGAAACAGGGGGAGCATTTAAGCCTGAAAGAAGTCTTCCGATCTGAACTCAACCTTTCATGTCAATGCTGTATCCATCCGGATTTTGCTGAGGGAGTACGGGCCCTGCTGGTAGATAAAGACCAGTCTCCTCAATGGTGGCCCGCTGCTTTAAATGATATTACCACAGAGTGGATAGACAGCTACTTTGCAGAGTTTAAAGCAGAAAATTTCCAACTCTGATTTCCAACTTCTTATCTCTAACTATTAATTCAAAAATTATGTCAAATATAGCATTCATCGGACTAGGAAACATGGGTGGCCCCATGGCCGCAAATCTTATTAAAAAAGGACACCATGTGACCGGTTTTGATCTTTCAGAAACAGCATTGAAAGCACTGGCGTCTGCAGGAGGTCAGATTGCCGTATCTGCTTTAGCTGCTGCAGCAACAGCAGATGTTGTGATATCAATGTTGCCATCGGGAAAGCATGTTGCCGAACTCTATTCCGAAGATTTTATCACTCATCTTCAACCCAATACGTTATTAATAGACAGCAGTACTATCGATGCCGTTACCGCCCGTTCCGTTGCTGCACTGGCTTCCTCAAAAGGATGCAGAATGATAGATGCTCCCGTTTCCGGTGGTACCGGCGGAGCTCAGGCTGGTACTTTAACTTTTATCGTAGGCGGAAAACAGGAAGACTATGAAAAGGCCCGCCCGATTTTAAAATGCATGGGTCAGAATATATTCCATGCAGGAGCATCCGGAGCCGGGCAGGTCGCTAAAATCTGTAATAATATGCTCCTGGCTATTCATATGATCGGTACCTCGGAAGCTATTAATCTGGGTGTAAAACATGGCCTGGATCCCAAAATATTAAGTGAAATCATGCAGAAAAGCTCCGGAAAAAACTGGTCTCTGGAAGTATACAATCCTTATCCGGGTGTAATGGACAATGCGCCTGCTTCCAGAGCCTATTCAGGAGGTTTTGCAGTAGATCTGATGGCCAAAGATCTGGGTCTTGCTGCAGAAGCGGGTTTGGATACCAAAACCTCTACACCCTTAGGAAATACAGCATTAAACCTCTACAGAATCTGGAGCGAAGCAGGAAACGGAAAAGTCGATTTTTCAAGTATTATACAATTCTTAAACGGAAAAGGAAATATTGAAAATTAATATTGGACTTCATACTCATTTTTTAACCTTTAACTTTCAACCTCATGGATTTTGAAACATTAATATATCACCAGAAAGGACATATCGGGACATTGACAATCAACAGGCCTGAAGCTTTAAATGCTTTGAATGAAACAGTTTTACATGAACTGACTTTATTCGGAGAACACATACGATCCAATCAGGAAATCAGAGTATTGATCATTACCGGTGCAGGAGACAAAGCATTTGTTGCAGGTGCTGATATCAAAGCGATGCAGGAAATGACTCCTGAGGAAGCAGAAAAATTTTCACATACCGCACAAACGGCATTCAATCAGATAGAAAACCTTCCTTTTGCAGTTATCGCTGCTGTAAACGGATTTGCCTTAGGTGGCGGTTGTGAACTTGCGTTGTCCTGTGATATTATTCTGGCAAGCGGAAAAGCTAAGTTCGGATTACCTGAAGTAACATTAGGCTTATTACCTTGTTTTGGCGGAACACAGCGCCTTCCGCGGGCCATCGGTTTATATAAGGCCAGAGAAATGGTTTTCTCAGGAGCATTTTATTCGGCAGAAACCTGTAAGGAATTTGGATTTGTCAATCATGTTTTTGCTCCTGAAGAATTATTAAATGAGGCCCAAAAACTGGCAGAAACAATTGCTTTACGAGGACCTGTCGCTGTGGCAAAAGCTAAACAATCTTTAAACACGGGTATTGAACTTCACATTTCAGAAGGATTAAGACAGGAGGCTGCTTTATTCGGAGAATTATTTACAACAGAAGACCATCATGAAGGGATAGAAGCATTCATAGAAAAAAGAGTTCCGCATTTTAGAGGAAATTAATACTATTGAAAGGAAAACTTCAGACTTTTTCACTTTCGATTTTCAACTTCAATAAAAAATATGATTAGAGAGAAATTAATTTTGCCGGAAAACGGTAAAAAGCTGCTGTTGCATTCATGTTGTGCTCCCTGTTCTGGAGAAGTGATGGAAGCTATTATAGCATCGGAGATTGATTTTACCATCTTCTTTCACAATCCAAATATTCACCCTAAAAAGGAATATGATTTAAGGAAAGAGGAAAATATCCGGTTTGCTGAAAAACACAATATTCCTTTTGTTGATGCAGATTATGATGTAGACGACTGGTTTGCCAGAGCTAAAGGAATGGAGTGGGAGCCGGAAAGAGGAATACGTTGTACCATGTGCTTTGATATGCGTTTTGAGCGTACCGCATTATATGCCTATGAAAATGGTTTTGATGTTATATCCAGTTCTCTAGGAATATCCAGATGGAAAAATATGGATCAGATCAATGATTGCGGTCTTCGTGCTGCAGGCCATTATGAAGGAATTACCTACTGGACTTATAACTGGAGAAAAAAAGGCGGCTCTAAGCGTATGCTCGAAATCAGCAAAGAAGAGCAGTTTTATATGCAGGAATACTGTGGCTGTGCCTATTCTTTACGAGACACCAACAAATGGAGAACCGACCATGGAAGGGAGAAAATAAAACTGGGCGAAAAATTTTACGGAATAGATGAGGAATAATTTTTCAAATCGGAATACTACCGTTTCAACAACAGGTAATTTTTTAATCTTGTAAAAAGTGAGGGTGATCAGTTATTTGGTCACCCTCTTTTTGTGTCAGATGGTTAATCCGTGATTATTTTTTACTTCTGCCATTACAAAGGTACTGTGAGTACTCCCGATGGAATCTACAGAACCCAGTTTGTTGAATACAAAATCCTGATAATGTTTCATATCGCGAACCTGAACTTTCAGCAGGAAATCAAAGTCTCCGGAAATATTATAACATTCCGCAACTTCTTCAATTTCAATAATTTCATTAACAAAATCATAGCCTATCGACCGGTCATGGATTTTGAGTTTGATCTGACAAAATACCGTAAACCCCCGATTGAGCTTATCAGGATCCAGAACGGCAGCATATTTTCTTACATATCCTTCCTGTTCAAGACGTTTTACCCGCTCAAAAACCGGTGAAGGAGAAAGATTAATTTCTTTGGCAAGTTCTTTTACCGTAAGTTTTGCGTTTTTCTGAAGGAGTCTCAGAAGCTGTATATCTTTATCATCAAGATGTTCCACAGGATATTATTCTTTTTAATGTTAATTCAAATCAAATATACAGAATAATATCCTGTAATATACAATAAATAAAGCTTTATTTGCTTTATTCGCTCTAATTGATTTCTAATATATTCTGTATTTGTAATTTTACACAAAATTAAAATCTCCTACCATAAAAACAGGAGGATACAATTGAATAAAGAATAGTTCTTTATAAATACTTCATCAGACAGAAAAGGTTTTACGTAAGGTAAATTAATAGGGAATCGTGTGCAAATCACGAGCTGTCGCGCAACTGTAAGTAACATATCAAAGGTTTTTGTCCTTGTGATCCACTGCCAAAAGCGGGAAGGACGACAAAAACGGTTACAAGTCAGGAGACCTGCCTTTACTGAATTGACAATGCTTTCGCGATCTGAAGCTTTGGGTCATACAGATGATATATTGCACAACTACGTTTGATCGTTAGATGAAACGGTTTTGTCAGGTATATCATTGTTTTTCCAAAACTTCTTTCTCAAAAAGCATTACGAAGCATTCAAAGGACTTTTAAAAAATAAGTTTAATTAAAAGTAAAAAAAAATGCAAACGCACATTCTGGGCTATCCGCGAATTGGTAGCAAAAGAGAACTGAAAAAAGCCTGTGAACAGTACTGGTCAGGTAAAATTGTTTTGGAAGAACTTCTTACTGCAGGAAGAAACATCTGCAATCAGAACTGGAAAATCCAAAAAGAAGCAGGTATAGATCTTATTCCTTGTAATGATTTCTCCTATTATGATCAGGTATTGGATATGAGCTTAATCGTAGGGGCTATTCCGGTACGTTATCATGAGGTTGCTCTTAAAAAGAACAATTCTGAACTTGACCTTTATTTTGCTATGGCAAGAGGATATCAGAAAGACGGACTGGACATCACAGCCATGGAGATGACCAAATGGTTTGACACCAACTATCATTACATTGTTCCTGAATTCTATAAAGATCAACAGTTTAAACTGACTTCCGATAAAATATTCAATGAGTTTTCAGGCGCAAAACAGGCCGGAATTAATGCAAAACCAGTGATTATCGGACCTGTTTCCTACCTTCTTTTAGGGAAGGAAAAGGAAGAAGGATTTGATAAACTTGATCTTGCCGGAAACCTCCTTCCGGTATATAAAGAAATTCTGACCAAACTGCAGGATCAGGGGGCACAATGGATTCAGTTTGACGAACCGTTTTTAACTTTAGATTTAACGGAAAAAGCAAAAGAAACCTATCAGAAAGTATACAGGGAACTTAGAAAAGAGTTTCCAAAACTGAAGTTTATTATGGCTACTTATTTTGACGGGCTGAAGGATAATGTATCTCTTGCTGTTTCAATTCCTGCCGACGTCTTACATATTGACCTGGTTAGAAACCCTGAACAGCTGGAGGATATTTTACATGCGATTCCTGAAAGCCTTAGTCTTTCATTAGGAATAACAGACGGAAGAAACATCTGGAAAAACGATTATGAAAAATCTTTATCCTTTATCAGAAAAGCGACTGAAAAACTGGGGAAAGAAAGAATTTTTATTGCTCCGTCATGTTCATTGTTACATTCTCCGTGTGATCTTGATTTTGAAACGGGCATTCAGCCTGAAATCAAAAACTGGCTTGCATTTGCAAAACAGAAAGTACAAGAAGTAGTTACTCTTAAAGCGATTGCTGAAGGAACCGGAGATCAGGATATTCTTAATGATTTTGAAGAAAATAAAAAAGCGATTGCCAGTAGAAAAACATCTTCGCTGATTCATAATCATACTGTAAAACAAAGAGTAATTGCTGTTACCAAGGAAGATGCCCAAAGAAAAAATTCTTTTAAAATCCGTAAAGAAGAACAGCAAAAAGCTTTACAGCTTCCGTTATTTCCCACAACAACGATAGGTTCATTTCCACAGACTACCGAAGTAAGAAGCTGGAGGGCTCAGTTCAAAAAAGGAGAGCTTACGGCAGAACAGTATGACATTTTACTGAAAGAAGAAACTCAAAGAACCATTCGCTGGCAGGAAGAAATCGGAATTGATGTCCTTGTCCACGGAGAATTTGAACGTAACGATATGGTAGAATATTTTGGTGAAAAACTGGAAGGATTTATTTTTACGAAAAACGGCTGGGTACAGAGCTACGGAAGCCGTTGTGTAAAACCTCCCGTTATTTTCGGAGATATTTCCCGCCCTGAACCAATGACAGTATACTGGTCTCAATATGCCCAGTCACAAACCAATAAATGGGTCAAAGGAATGTTAACCGGGCCTGTTACAATCCTGCAATGGTCATTTGTACGTGATGATCAGCCTCGTTCTGAAACCTGTAAACAAATTGCACTGGCTATTCGTGATGAAGTAGTAGATCTGGAAAAAGCAGGTATACGGATTATCCAGATTGATGAACCTGCCATCAGAGAAGGGCTCCCATTGAGAAAAGCAGAGTGGCAGAACTATCTGAAATGGGCTGTAGAGGCCTTCAGAATTTCTGCAAGTGGAGTAGAAGACGCTACACAGATCCATACCCACATGTGCTACTCTGAATTCAATGATATCATTGAAAATATTGCGGATATGGATGCAGATGTTATTACTATAGAATGTTCAAGATCCCAAATGGAACTCTTAAATGCTTTCGCAGATTTTAAATATCCTAACGAAATTGGTCCGGGAGTGTATGATATTCATTCACCAAGAGTTCCTTCCAAAGAAGAAATGATCGAGCTTTTAAGAAAAGCTCAAAATGTAATTCCGGCTCATCAGCTGTGGGTAAATCCTGACTGTGGTCTGAAAACAAGACACTGGGATGAAACTGAAAAAGCACTTATCGCAATGGTAGCAGCGGCTAAAGAGGCCTCAGCAGAATATGCATAGTCACCCCACTTATTTTTATTATAATTCTGAAAAAGCATCTCCAGGGATGCTTTTTCTTTATTTATCCGTCTTGCCTAAGCATTCGCACACTTCGGGCAAATTCCGCTGATGATGAAGTTGTACTCCTGAGCAATAAAATGTTCAGGTAAACTAATTTCAGGAATAGCATTTTCAATACAGGTAACGGAATGACATTCTTTGCAGTTAAAATGAACATGATTGTGAAAATGCTCTTCGTGGGAACACCTTCCACTGCATTTTGCGAAATTCACAACGCCGTCAACATTCACAATCTTATGTATAGCCCCTTCATTTTCAAGCCTTTCCAATACTCTGTATATCGTCACTCTATTACATAAATCTCCTAATTTCTTCTGAATATCAGAATGGGTAAGTGCTACATCAGAAGCATTGATAAGATTCAGAATCTCTGTTTTGGCATGGGTATTTCTAACTTGTTTCATATTTTATTGCAACAAAGTTGCGTTATTTAAAATTTTGTACTTACTTTGCAACAAAGTTACAATAACAAATTTAAATAACTCCTTTTATGAAGTCAAAAATTCTTGATGCCGTTGGAATCTCTGCTGCAGTCTTATGTTTGATTCATTGCATTCTTTTTCCGCTATTATTGATTATTCCTTTGGGAATATCCCATAATCCTTATGTTGATCTGACTTTTCTGATCATTGGAACAGTCGTGGTTTTCAGAGTCACGAAACATGTTGCTAACCGTTGGCTTAAGTTTCTGTTCTGGATTTCTATCCTCCTGATTGCTGTTTCTGTATTGGCCGATTTCATATTTGAAGTTCATGTTCCTCTTATTTATGCAGGAGCCGCAGGTCTGATTACCGCACATATTATCAATTTTAAAAATCATAAACATTAATCCATGACTAAGAAACTTCCTGTAACTGTACTCAGTGGCTTTCTGGGAGCAGGGAAAACTACTTTACTGAATCATATTCTGCATAATAAGCAGGGTTTAAAAGTGGCCGTCATCGTCAATGACATGAGCGAGGTAAATATTGATGCCCGCCTTATTGAAAATCAGAATACCCTTTCAAGAACGGAAGAAAAACTTGTGGAAATGAGTAACGGATGCATCTGCTGTACACTCAGAGAAGATCTGATGACGGAAGTGGAACGATTGGCCGATGAAAATCGTTTTGACTATCTGCTGATTGAAAGTACAGGAATCAGTGAGCCCATTCCGGTTGCCCAGACTTTCACTTATATTGATGAAGAAAGCGGTATAGATCTTTCCCGATTCAGCTATGTGGATACCATGGTTACCGTTGTAGACTGCTTCAATTTCATGAAAGATTTTTCATCCAACGAATTATTAACGGATCGGGAACTTACCAATATAGAAGGAGATTACAGAACAATTGTCAATCTTCTTACCGATCAGATTGAATTTGCCAATGTCATCATTTTAAACAAAACGGATCTCATTGATTCAGAAACCCTCGGATTTTTAAAAGCAGCCATACAAAAACTGAATCCGGAAGCCAGTATCATTCAGTCTGAGTTTGGTAAAATTGATCCGCAGTATATTTTGAACACCGGATTGTTTGATTTTGATAAAGCCCAATCCTCCGCGGGTTGGCAAAAAGAACTTCAGTCTGACCATACTCCAGAAACAGAAGAATATGGAATCAATTCATTTGTTTTCAGAAATCAGAGACCATTCCACCCAATGAGGCTTTGGAAATACCTTAATGAAAATTATCCTGAAGGAACATTAAGAGCCAAAGGTTTATTCTGGCTGGCCTCCAGACCTGATGACGCTCTGAACTTTTCTCAGGCAGGAGGTTCTTTCCGTCTGGAAAAAGCTGGAGTATGGTGGTGCAGTATGCCCTTGAGCCACAGAGTACAATACGGAGCATTTGCAGAAAATCAGGAATTTATTGAGAGCCGATGGGATAAAAACTGGGGTGACAGAATCAATGAGCTTGTTTTTATCGGGCAGCATCTGGATAAGGAACAAATGCAACAGGATCTTCAGGATTGTCTTATTGATAATAAAGAAGAAAAACTGTTTAATCAGAAAAAAAAATTCCAGGACCCCTTTCCTGATAATATTTAAATAAAAATTAACTTTTAATTAATGCAACATAGTTACGATAGAATGATAAATACAATAACTTGCAGCATTATTTTTATAGGATATGGACAGACGTAAATTTCTAAAAGGATCAGCATTATTATCCGGACTTTTTACAATTTCTCCTCTTGAATTATGGAGTTCAAATAAGAGAGTAGAAAACCAGCATAACGGAAACGCAAAAAATATCATATTTATGGTGAGCGACGGAATGAGCCTGGGAACACTTTCAATGGCAGATCTGTATTCAAGAAATATTTTAGGCAAACAAAGCAACTGGATGAATCTCTATCATGAGAAAAAAGTGACACGGGCATTAATGGATACCGCTTCAGCCAGTTCGATAGTCACCGATTCGGCAGCAGCCAGTTCAGCTTTCGGCGGCGGAATCAGAGTGAAAAACGGAGTACTTAATATAGGAGCTAATGGTGAAAAGCACCTTCCTATATGGCAAAAATTTAAAAATGCAGGAAAGAAAGCCGGTTGTGTGACAACAGTAACAATTACCCATGCTACCCCTGCAGGATTCTGTGTTAATTCTGCCCAGCGAAATGCAGAGCCTCAGATTGCAGAAATGTATGCTGAACTGGGATTAGACGTTTTAATGGGCGGAGGAGATGAATTCCTTAATCCTGAAAAACGGGAAGATAAAAAAGATCTCTATGCCGTTTACAGGAAAAAAGGATATCAGGTGCTTAAAGAACGTACTGATCTTCAAAACCTGAAAAAGGGAGAAAAAATATTAGGAATTTTCAATACAGGAGCACTTCCGTACAGTATTGACAGAACCCACCTTGCTGATTTTAAAAATACACCTACATTGGCAGATATGGCTAAAACAGCTATTGACCAGATGAAAGATCATCCGGGAGGATTCGTTCTTCAGATAGAAGGCGGAAAAGTAGACTGGTCTGCACATGCCAATGATGTAGCTGCTTTAATTCACGATCAGCTTGCCTTCGATGAAGCTATAAAAACGGTACTTGATTTTGCCGAAAAAGACGGAAATACACTCGTCATTATTACAACCGATCATGGGAATGCCAATCCGGGAACAATCTATGGAGCAGACGCTACCAAAAATTTCAACAGCATTTCAGATTATAAATATACAAATGAGTATATACTGAATAAGATTCATAAAGACTTTTCTCTGAAAGACATTAAAGACTGGATCTACGAAGGAAACAAACTTGCCCTGAATGATGAGGAAGCCAAACATTTGCTGAGTTTTTACAACGGCCTTGAAAAAGAAGAAGGACTTTATAATTATAAAAAACTGCCTTTCAAGCTGTATTCCGATATCCAGAAAAGCCGAAATTCTGTGGGCTGGATCAGTATGGATCATTCGGGGGATTATGTGGAAGCGGCAGCCTATGGCCCCGGAAGTGAATCTTTACAGCCTTTTATTAAAAATACAGATTTACATGACTTAATGCTCAAAGCATCACCGATATAAACCGGAAATTATTTTTTTTAACACACACATTTAACATTTTTATTCAGGTTTTTTAGAACAGACTACTCAAAAGTAATGATAATCAATACTTAAGTAGTCTGTTTTTTTATATTACACTCACCTTACAAAAAAAGAGGTACTTGCGGACCTCTTTTTCTTTATTATATGGGGAATACAACTATACTCCTCCCATTACATACATATTTTCCATAGTAGGGACGGTACTTCCGCCTTCTTTTTCAAGAGTAATGGCAAAAGCCTGTGCTTTTGGAACAGTAGCCAATGCAATCTGACTGTCTTTATCCAGCGTATACATTCCCGCACTAACCGGTTTTCCGTCTTCAATTGCCCAAAGCTGATACTGCATGCCTTCCGGAGCTTTTGGTAACTTTTCAGCATTAAGATACACGGCTTTTGTCTTTTTATCCCAAAATACCATTGCTTTTGCATCCTGATGTTTTTCCACCCCTTTTAACATTACCATCTGCATATCCGGATTAGAAAACATATCTAACTTCACGTTTATCTTTTGCATCGCTGCATCCTGAGTCTGTTTTTCTGCTATCAGTTTCGTCATTTCCTGTTGGTTTGCAGACTGACTGTTCATCCAAAATAAATTTCCTGCAATACTTACTAGAAGCAAGACAGAGGCTGCTGCTGCATAGGTTTTCCAGATGTTATTTCCCTGCTTTTTAATTTCTCTCTGGTCGTTTGTTACAGGAGTTTGTATCGGAATAGAAGGTATTTCCTCAACAGATTGTTCCTGTTGAATTTTATTCCAGATCTTAGATTTCAAATCATTCGGAGGTGTTACTGCCTGAACAGTAGCCAGATATTCCAAAGTTTTCTGAGCTTCTTCAAAAGCTTCTTTTACTTCAGCATTATTCTTCATCACACACTCCAAAATACCTGCTTCCTCAGAAGAAGCATGCCCTAGAATATAAGATTCTATGATCCCGGATGATATGTATTCTTTAGTGTTCAATTTATTGATAATCTTTTAACAAATCCTTTAATTTCATCAGCGCATTCCGCATTTTAGTCTTTACCGTTCCCAGCGGTATCTTCAGCTTTTCAGAGATTTCGTGTTGGGTATACCCCTGATAATAAGCCATATTGATCAGTTCCTGTTTATCTACTTCCAGACCTCCAAGCACATTATTGAAACCGATATAGTCGGATGAATTATCGGTCGTGGAAAGTTCCGCAGAATTATATACGAAATCGGGAAGCGGTTGGTTTTTAAGTTCATTTTGAAATCCTTTTGATTTTAAATAATCTATTGCCGTATTTCTGGCAATATTTATCATCCAGGTATAAAACCGCCCTTTAGAAGAATCATATTGATGGATAGAATTCCATATTTTAACAAAAACATCCTGAATAACCTCTTCAGTATATTCTTTAGACTGAACAATACGAAGGATAATCCCATACAACGCACCGGAATAATGGTCATATAAATAATGAAAACCATTTTCGTTTTTTTCTTTGAGTAAAACGATAAGTTCCTCTTCCGTATAAGTTGTTTTAATAGCTTTTGTTTTTCTACCCAAATGTAATAAAATTATATATATACTCAACAAAAACCTGATCATCTTTTGTTTCGTATATGATTTTAAGGAAAATATAAGAAAATAAATATGAAAAATTTAATATTAAAAGCAATTCTGCTAGTCTCTGCTGCGATAATCAGCGGAAATTATAAAGCTCAGTCGGATCATTTTAAAATTAAAAATCCTTATTACTCACATACCGCAGTAAATCCACTGAAAGTAAGTAATTCAGAATGGAAAAAGATTTTAAAACCCGAACTCTACCAGGTGGCAAGAGAAGGAGCTACAGAAACGGCATTCACCGGAAAATACGATGAGTTTGATGAAAGAGGAACTTATTATTGCGCAGTCTGTGGAAATGCCCTGTTTCTTTCAACTTCCAAATTTGCTACAACCTGTGGATGGCCTTCGTTTTATCAGCCGGTCCGTAAAAACAGTGTCCAATACAGAAAAGATACTTCTTACAATATGACCCGCACTGAAGTTTTATGCGGCAGATGTGGTTCTCATCTCGGACATATGTTTGATGACGGTCCCAAACCAACCGGAAAAAGGTTTTGCATGAACTCTGTATGCCTTGATTTTATTCCGATGCGAAAAAATAAATAACTGATTTGCAGTGATTTAAATATTTTTTTTATTTTTTTTCAATCTAAAATAAAACCGGGCTCGTAAATGACAGTAAGAACACAAATTACCAATAACTAATTTTAAAAAATAATACAATGAACACACGATCAAAAATCACAGTTTTAGCAATGGTAGCTTTATCATTCGCTTTCGGCGGGAAGGTAACTGCACAAACGATGAAAGAAAAAACAGTAATGGTAGGAGGCGCTATGATGTATCCTTCTAAAAACATTATTGAAAACGCAGTAAACTCTAAAGACCACAAAACACTTGTAGCCGCTGTAAAAGCAGCAGGACTCGTAGAAACATTAGAAGGAAAAGGCCCCTTCACCGTATTGGCACCTACAGATGCCGCATTTGCAAAACTTCCGAAAGGAACCGTAGAGAATCTTGTGAAACCTGAGAATAAAGCAATGCTTACAAGCATTTTAACCTATCATGTTCTTCCGGGAAAATACAGTGCTAAAGAAATATGGGCCGCCGTAAAAGCCGGAAACGGAAAAAGCATGATGAAAACAGTGCAGGGTGAAGAGCTTACATTCTGGACAAAAGGAAAAGACCTTTATATAAAAGATGCCAAAGGAAATAATGCCAAAGTAACAATTGCCGATGTGAATCAGTCCAACGGAGTGATCCATGTTATCGATACTGTTTTAATGCCATAGATCCTGAAAAGATAAAACAGCATGTTTTCAATATGCTGTTTTTTTATTCTTATCCCGTAATCAAACACTTAAAAATTAATATTATGAAAAAAACGATTCATGTTTCTAATCAGGGAGCAACTCTTGATACAAGCAGAAGAAACTTTTTAAAACTGAGTGGAGTAGGACTGGCCATTGCAGGGCTTACCGTGATAGGTTGTGACGATGATAATGATTTTCAGATGATCGATAACAGCCAGATTTTTGATTTAGGCACAGGTGATGTAGGAATTTTAAATTATGCCTATGCTCTTGAGCAGCTTGAAGCCGATTTTTATACCAAAGTCGTTAATAATTTTTATACCGGAATTTCCAGTATTGAAAAAGAGGTATTTACAGACCTTTATCATCACGAGGTGATTCACAGAGACTTTTTTAAAGCAGCCATCAGCAGTGCTACTCAAAATGTACTTCCCAAACTCGAATTCCAGTACCCCAATGTAAACTTTAACGACAGAAATTCTGTACTGGCGACAGCAAAAGCACTGGAAGATACCGGAGTAGCAGCCTATAATGGTGCCGGAAAATACATTACCAATGCAGCTTATCTGGTTATTGCAGGGAAAATAGTTTCCGTAGAAGCCAGACATGCCTCCGCGATCAGAAATCTTATCAACCCCGGATCTGCTGATTTTTCAGGAGATGATGTTGTGGACGCCAATGGGCTTGATGTTGCCAAAGAGCCGAAGGATATTGTAATGGCCGCCGGAGGGTTTATTAAAACCCGCTTTACATGGAAAGAAAGAGGTATCAATTAATCATTCATCTTAAAAACTTGTATTATGAACATTCTTAAACTATTAGATAAGCTTTCTCACGATAAGTTTTTCACAACAGAAGCATCACGACTGGAAACAATTTCCAATCTGTCTGTATTTGGTAAAAAAGCAGCGGCAGCAGCCGTTCCTCTTGGATTAGGAACCTTAATGGCTACGTCAGCAAAAGCAGAACCTGTCAATACACAAATAACCGGAACAGCTTTAAAAAGTACCCTGACTGATGCCTTACAACTGGCATTAGTACTGGAATATCTTGAAAATGAATACTATAGTATCGGATTATCTACGCCCGGATTAATTCCCAATGCAGACAGAACTGTTTTTATGCAAATTTCCAAACACGAATCTGCTCATGTCAGTTTTCTGAAAAGCACCCTTACTTCTTTAGGGACAACCCCCGGTAATAAACCTACTTTTGACTTTACATCAAATGGTAAATTTTCTCCATTTACCGATTATAATCAGTTTCTTATCCTGTCTCAGGCTTTTGAAGATACTGGAGTAAGAGCATATAAAGGACAGGCAGGAAATGTAATGTCCAACAAAGTAGTCCTCCAGGCCGCTTTGCAGATCCATTCCGTTGAAGCAAGACATGCCTCACAGGTGAGAAGAATGCGGGGTAATAAAGGCTGGATAGAGCTTGCCGACGGAGGAAATATGCCTTCAGCCACAAATCCTGTCTATGCCGGAGAAGATAATGTAAATCAAGCCGGATACAATACATCTACCTTATTTGGTGCTGCAGCAGGATCTGCAGCTTATGACGAGATATTAAGTGGCAGCGATGCCCAGACTATCGCATCCCTGTTCATTGTATAGTTGTGATTGAATGGTGTGCCCTTTTCCGGGTATGCCGGAAAAGGGCTTTTATCACAAACTATTTGATGATTCGTTCAGGCCTTAAAAAAACACATATTCAGCGATTTTTTTCGTAAGTACCATATAATCAGATATGGTACTTTTTTATTGTAATCCGTTACACTGCATTTTATAATGTATAAACGGAATACTTATTGCCGCTTATAAAATACCCTTTATCTTAACAGATTCACGATGAAAATAGCAACCTATAATGTCAACGGAGTTAACGGTCGGCTCCCCGTACTCTTACAGTGGCTTAAAGAAGCATCGCCTGATATGGTATGTCTTCAGGAACTTAAGGCTCCCCAGGAACGCTTTCCTGTAAAAGAAATCAATGAAGCAGGCTATCAGGCCTTATGGAAAGGGCAGAAAAGCTGGAACGGAGTTGCAATACTGACTAAAAATCTGGAAATCACAGAAGTACAACGGTCTTTACCAGGGGATGATGAAGACCTTCAAAGCAGATATCTGGAAGCTATTGTTGATCAGATGGTGATATGCTGTTTTTATCTTCCTAATGGAAATCCTTATCCGGGACCTAAATTCGATTATAAACTCTCATGGATTAAACGTCTAAAAAAAAGAGCCGATGAACTGATCAGGATGGAACTTCCGGCAATTCTAATCGGAGATTTCAACATTATTCCTGAGCCTGAAGACGTGTACAGGCCTGAACGCTGGGAAAATGACGCCCTGTACAGAACCGAAGTCAGAAAAGCATATAAGGAACTGCAGAAAAAAGGCTGGCTGGATTCCATCCGGAAGCTTTATCCTGATGATAAGATCTATACTTTCTGGGATTATTTATACAAGGCTTACGACCGGAATGCAGGAATACGGCTGGATCATATTTTATTAAGTCCTTATCTAAGTTCTCAGCTCAAATCGGGTGGAGTAGACACCCATGTCCGGGGATGGGAAAAGAGCAGCGACCATGCTCCGGTTTGGATTCAGCTGGACCGAGATTGATATACACTTTTACTACAAATACTGCCGGTTCTTAAAGCGAACCGGCAGTATTCATTATATATAATTAAGATCCTGATCAGGCTCATTTTCGTCGTCGTCCGGCAACTTTACGGTCAAGTTCTCTGATATCCTGTCTTATTTCACGGAACATTTCTTTAAAATTATAGCTTTCATAATCTCCGGGTTCAAAGTCTTCCGGAAAAATTCCTGAAGCATACTGCCAGATCTCTACCACCTCCTCAAACGGAATATCATAAGGTTCATAAAATGAGTTATCAGCGCTTACACTGATTGCATTTTCTTTTCTTTCTTTAAAACGCTTGTAAGTAATCCCGTCATTTAAAGTCACAAAAACGTATGTTTTTCCGGGCTTTAATTCGTTGATTCCTTCTACGTATTTTCCTACAATATAAGATCCGCTTCTAAAGGGTGGCATAGAATCTCCATCAGCAGGGAAGGCTCTGTATTTTCCATTATTTAAAAACGGAAGGGCGATCCGCTGAAGACTTTCAATATATTCTATATCACTATACCCTTCAAGATATCCCATAGATGCTTTCTGAGGAATAATTTCTATAGTATCATTTCCATAATTATCTACTGCTACCGGAAGTACAATTCTGTTATCCGGAAGCTTTAGCATATCATCCATCGGATGTTTTTCTATATCTACAGATAAAAGAAGATCGATACTGACGTGAAAATATTTGGATATCCTGATCAGAAGCTCAATAGGCGGCTCGGATATTCCGTTCTCATATTTAGAATATCTTACTCTGGAAATCGCTAATTCATCGGCTACATTTTGTTGGGAGAGTTTTCTCCTGGCTCTTAAAAAGCGTATATTATTTGAAAAAATTGACATTGATAGAAATATGCCACAAAAATACAAAATTTGGGCCCGTTATCAATAATCAGAGAACGTTTTACCAGAGGAAATTTGGAAAATTGAATTTTTAACAGCAATTTCAGCAATTTCTCAGTTCAAAAAAGCATTCATTTTCCCGCAAATTCCTTCCTAAAACCAAGCTTCATAGCATTTGAAGAATATTCATTAAAAAACAATATTTGATTTAAAATTAATAACTCCAAATTTATTAATTTGACATATGTTTTTTAACTTTTAGAAAATCAACCAGATATAAAGCTAAATGATTTTTTTATAAAATAACCTTTATATTAATGAAATATTAAATTATATAAATGTTTTATTAATTTTTTCAAAAAAAGATACCATTATATGAATATTATTCCTATCTTCGAGATGTATTAATCATATAAAATTATAGTTATGAAAAACTTAAAAAAATTAGACAGAAACGAATTAAAAACTATTTCAGGAAACGGATTACTTGATCCAATCGGAGGCCTAATCGGAGGTCTAGGTGGTGTAATCGGAGGAGTAGTTGGTGGTGTGGGTACTATCGTTGGTGGAGTAGTTGGTGGAGTAGGTTCTACAGTAGGTGGAGCTCTAGGAGCTACCGGTACTTTAGTAGGACAGACATTATGCCAGACTCAGTGTGTAATCAATGGTGTAATCCACATCAGATTACTTAACTGTGGTACTACTTGCTAAGAAGTAAGCATTAAAAGTTAAAAAAGTATTATACCGCTCTTTTTAAGAGCGGTTTTTTTATGCATTCAGATGACTTATATTTTATAAAATAAATGCTTTCTTTAACGCAACAAAGTTGCTTTAATAAAATTAATTATCTAGCTTTGCCGGATTAGTAAAGCAAGTATATATGAAGAAAGCAGTTATTTTTTTGATGGGTGGGTCTCTAATTTCTTATCATTCTGTTTTGAAGGCTCAGGAAATTTCCGGAAAAACAGTTCAGGATATAGAATCCATACGGATACAGGGGAAAATGAACCGGGATGTAGTAAATATTCCAAGAACAACTCTGGATGTTATCCAATCCAAAACACTGGGAGAAACTCTTAGTAAAATCCCCGGGATTCAAAACTCAGGATACGGCCCCAATTCCGGAGCCCCGGTTATCAGAAGTCTGAGCGGAAACAGAGTAAGAATCCTCGAAAATGGTACGGCAGTTCATGATCTTTCAGGGATAAGTCCTGATTTCAATACGGATATCCAAATGGACAATGTTCAGAGTATCACTATTTATAAGAGCTCGGCAGCAGTCTTGTATGGCGGAAAAGCGATAGGCGGAGCTGTGGATATTGAAACCAACTTTATTCCACGGCAGCTTCCCACAAAAAAGCTGAATCTTCAGGCGCTTCTTGAAGGCGGAAGCAATAGTGGACAGAAACAGGCATTCTCAGCCAAAGGTAGCATTACCAAAAACTGGATCTGGACCCTAGGAGGATCCAATCAAAAGCAGGAAATCGTCCGGATACCGGGAAAATCTAAAGACAGCAGATGCTACGATCCGAACCTTGTAGGATTTAACAGTATCCTTCAGTCTCTTTGCCAACTGGATGTAAATTCAAGAAATGTACTGAACATCAGCTTATTTCCTTACCTCAGTCAATTTGCAATAGATCATATGGTTGAATACGAGCTTTCACAAGACGATGTCTACACCTTCAGTCCTACTTATTATAATCCTTCAGACGGAAAATATTATCCTAACCCTAAAAACGACAAGTATATTCCGGGGCAGGATCCTACAAAAGACCGCTACAAAAGTGAAATCAACAGCATTAAAGATAATGTTCCGATACAGGACGGTGTTATTCCGAACAGTCATTCGGAAAGTAATTCTTTTTATGCAGGCACCAGTTATATCGGGCAGTCATTTTATATAGGAGGAGCTTATCAAAACTCCTATTCTTATTTTGGAGTTCCCGGTTATGCGCTTCCGAAAATACCGCAACATTCCCATGGAAAACCACAGAAGAAAATTGATTATCTGCCAATCAATATAAAAAGCTTATCTCATAAAGTCATGCTGGAAACAGGATATCAATTCAAACATTCTCCGATTTCCGGTATAAAACTTAGTTATATGGGGGTATTTTCAAAAAATTCGGAACTTCTGGACCGTTATAAAGCTAATCAGTTTCATGTACAGCAACATAACGGCCGCCTGGAAATAACCCTGCAAAAACTGAAATTTTTAACAGGATCCATCGGTACTGAAGTGCAGTACAGAGAGCTGGAGGGCAACGGAACCCAAAGATATCTTCCCAATAATATCAGTCGTGAAATCGGTCTATTCACCATGCAGCATCTTAATTTCAATTTTCTTGAATTTGATTTGGGATACAGGAATGATCATGTACAGCGAAGGGCAGAGGCCGATCCAAAATATATCAGAAGTCGTGGGCTTTCAGGAGGCAACCTTATGGCAAGGGACTTCACTCTTCATCAGTTTCATACGGCTGCTCAATGGAATATTTTTAAAAAGGCTTTTCTGAAAGTTCAGTATAATCATTCAGAAAGAGCACCGGAAGTCAATGAATTGTATGCCGGAAATAATCATTTTGCGATCCTTACGGAAGAAAACGGAGATGACAGACTGGATAAAGAAACGGCAAAAACCTGGGAAATCGGCGGTGGACTTAATTTAAAAAACATCAGGATATCCGCCAACTGGTACCATACATTGTATAAAAACTATATCTACCTCGCTCATACAGGAATTTCACGGGAGGTTTTTCTGGTCAAAGAATGGCGTTCCGACGATACTGAAATCAATGGTATAGAAGCTGAAGCAGTATATAAAATGGATCTTCGTCAATTCGGTAAATGGGAAATAGGTTCATATTATGATCTGGTCAGAAATATCAGTACGGCTGACAGCTCCATAAGAAAGTGGAGTGACGGGGATTATATGCCCAATATGCCTACCAGTCGTTTTGGTTTCAATATTAGCGGAACCGTTCAGAGGCTGAACTTTAATATTGCTTTAGATCATTATATGAAACAAAAATATCTTGGCAAAAATATCAACCCCGAGCTTCCTATGTCTGCATTTTCACTACTAAATGTCCGCATTTCTTATGAAGATACCAGCCTGAAAATGGGAAGTATAGAGTATTATATTTTAGGAAACAATTTATTGAACACAGAAGCAAGACTTCAGAATTCGCAGCTTAAATTCCTCAGTCCACTCGCCGGAATTAATATTTCCGTCGGCGTGAAAATAAGAATATGATAAATACATTAATTCGCTGTTATCTGTAAAAATACACCCTGCAGATAACAGCGGTTTTTATTTAACTAATCTGAAAGTCATATTAATTCTTGGCTTCATGGGCAGTACTGACTTGGCAATGCGATGTTCCCAATAGACCTGAAGATCTCCTTTCATAATCAGTAAAGAGCCATGTTGAAGAGGCAGGCTGTATGTATTGGAGTGATCATCTACTTTTCTGAAATCAAAATTCCTTACCTGTCCAAGGCTCACAGAAGCAATCACCGGCCGGTTTCCAAGCTCAGAATCTTTATCTCTATGCCATGCCACAGAATCGTTTTTATCACGATATAAATTAAGCAATACCGAATTAAATGAATATCCTGAAGCTTTTTCAATACGTTTTTTTACGTCCAGCAGTTCCGGCAGCCATGGATTAGCAACAAAACGATTTCCTCCCAATTCATATGTTTTGGTCTCATCACCGTACCATGCCGTCAAACGGGGAGTCAAAACCATTTTATCATACATTTTTTGTGTTCTCTGTTTCCAGGGTGCTGTCCGGATCAAAAGATTCTCCAGCTCTGAAGCCTCGTGAAAAGGCAAAAAAGCTTCTGTATATTCCAGAAGTTCTGTAGGGAACCGATAATATTCTTCGGTATTAAATAAACTAAGTTGTTCCATTTTTAAAATATTACAGACAATGAATAGCACTAATTTTTCCGGTACAAAATTCATCAACATCTATATTGTTACAAATAATATCAACAAAAATACAAAATTAGTTCATTACTGTAACAAGTGTATTTAAACAGGGCAATAGGTGGTCTGAAACATCAGGTATCGCCGACTGGAATACAAAAGGTTACATTTTTTTCAATACCTTTATATAAAACGTTTTACCTCTTGTAAAACTGATTCCAAACCACTAAAAAGAATTAAAAATGATCAAAGTTTTTATTGCGGGCGCTACCGGGTGGGCAGGCTCTGCACTCAGTAAAGGAGTCTACGGAACACCAGATATGAAACTTGTTGGAGGTTTATCCAGAAAGAATAAAGGCAGGGATCTGGGTCTGATTTTAGGACTGGAAAATGCCGGGATTCCGGTTTATGATGATATTGATATTGCATTATCAGAAGTTGATTTTGATGTACTGGTAGATTATACAAGCCCTGAAATTTGTAAGAAAAATACGATATCAACCCTTCGAAAAGGAAAAAGAGTCGTTATAGGGACCTCAGGATTAACGGCTGAGGATTATTCTGAGATAGCTCCAATTGCGGCTGAAAACAAATCTTCCGTTCTCGCAGTGGGTAATTTTTCAATAACGGTAGTTCTTCTTCAAAAATTTTCTGAAATGGCGGCTAAATATATCTCTGATTTTGAAATTATTGATTATGCCCAGGAAGACAAAATTGACAGCCCAAGCGGAACAGCCCGGGAACTGGCTCACCGTCTTTCTCAGGTCCAAAAACCTAATGTACACATTTCCGATGATGAATTAATTGGTGAAAAAGCCAGTCGGGGTGCGAATCTGGAAGGTGTACGGGTGCATTCTGTAAGATTACCGGGCTATGTTATTTCAATTGAAACCCTCTTTGGGCTAAAAGATGAAAAACTCACTATCAGACATGATTCGGGATCAAGTGCCGACCCCTATGTGAAAGGCGCTTTACTGGCAATAGAAAAAGTAGGAACATTTCAGGGGCTCCGGCGCGGATTAGATACTGTAATGGATTTATAAAAAAAATACACAAAACTTCAGTATAACTTTGTTTTAATTTAATACAAACATAGTTATACTGAAGTTTTTTTGTTAAAAAATGTTATAATTAGTTATAATATTAATAAAATAGGGCATTTATAAATAGAAAACGTTTAATAGGTAATAAAATTTGTAGCTTTGGTTGAAACTAATACATATTGAAAACCTAATGAAGAAACAGTTAGAAGTTGATCTTGATGTGGAATATCTACGCCTACCCTCAAGATACGAAGTGTTGGAAAGAGAAGTTAAGGAAAAAGGGTTAAACATGATTCAGATTGTCCATGAAGTTGAAGATGCAAAAAAACAGATTCAATCCCTTTTAAAGCACTTAACATTTCAAAAAATTGGCAGATTTCAAATCTTTTACGGCATTAGCGGAGCAGGGAAAACTACTTTTATAAAAACTCTGTCAAATTTTTTCCAGAAAATAATGGTCACTAATATCCCAAGAGATATAGCACTGGATGAAATTCCTCAGTTTATTAAGGAAGAAAGGGACGAAGATTTTAATAATATTTTTATTATGGAAGATCGGGATAATCCCAATGAAGCACCTATTGATCTGAGAATTTTCTTTGAAGAGCTAAGGTATCTTTTCAGAAAAAACGAAGGGAGAGTTATTATTATCTGGCCTATAACAGATCCTGATGCGGCCGGTTTTATTGGAAAAATGGCCTGGGATGTGGGTCGGGACAGTATTACCCCCAATGAACAGCCATTCTATTTTAAAGGTTTAAGCAAGGATTTGTTCTATAATGTAGCGGACACAACCTCAAAAAACATCAATGACTGCGGGCTTGAAGCGTATGGTATTACCCGGGAAAACACCAAAAATTTAGTAAAGAAGAGTGCCACCATCGGTGAGTTTTTTTCCAAACTGGAATCTTTATCACTGGAAATCAGTACAAATAATGATATTTTCCTGAAAAACAAGCTGATACCCAAAGTCTGGATTCTGGTACCCGGAGATGATGCTGTGGAAATAGACAGAACCGTTAAGTCGCTGACACAGGGTATCAAAAATAAAATTGATATAGACCGCTTCCTGGCGACACTTGATGACGGTAAAAATGAAAGTGCCTACCTTAATGACTGGAGATCAAAAAGAGATATTGCGGCTTATCTGATGCGATTATTAGACGTCAGAATTATTCCTGTTTTTCCTAATCTCTCTCTGGCTGCAGTAAGGGCTTATGGTGACGAAAAACTAAAAGGAGCATTGAAAAAACAGGATGAAAAACCCCTTAATGCTAATGAAGCATTGAAAAAAAGTATCTTATACAAATTATTATTTGATGAATCTTCCTCGTCCGTACTATCCCCGAACAGAACCCCGGAATCTCAGGCTCATGAGTACATAAGGCTACAAAGACTGGCTGAAAAAGAAGATAAGCTTATTAATAAAGCTCTCGGGGAAGTATTAATTGAAACCTTACTGGAGGAAGCTGTAGAAGCAAAAGTATATATTGAACAGCAGGAACAGATTGGTTTTAGCTTAAAACCGGATATCCAGATACGAATAGACGATAAAACGATCATTTGCCTTGAACCCACATGGAGAACCTCCGGAAAAGGGATTGAAGGAGAGATTGACAGTAGACAGAATACCTTAAGCTTAGGACATGTACAGCAGTATGTTCTTAATAAAGTAATGGAATATGTAAAAGAACTGGGCTATTAACCCGGAAATCTATATCCTTCGAAAAAGATTGACAATCAGTTGTCAATCTTTTTTGGGGTATATTATTCATCTCTTTGAAATTCTTTACAGGACCACCATTCATAAAGCTTCAGATTACTTTCTGGAGCTTTTCTGTTTTTCAGAGGAAAAGAGTAGGAGGCTCCTTATTATTTCACTGAAAATTACCCAAAATACAGAGAAAAATTCATCAGTTTTTAAAATTTAAAATTTTAATACGACATGTTCTGTCGCTATGCGTCTATATCTTTGTATTAGAGATAAGATAAAGGATCCCGGGAATTTATTGTCTTAGCCAAAATCAAACTTAACCTTCAAAATATGATTTTAAAACATTTGAGAATGCTAGGCTTTTAATAAACTACCTGATGACGAAGCTGGAAAAAAACAATGCTTTGTGATCTGAATCAGTGCTTTGATCATCCGAAAGTCAGGCAAATAATATAGTGTATTTTAAATCAACAGCGTGTTCTTATTTTTTATATAACTCTTATTTTGTGAAATTTTTTAAAATATGTATAAAAACAAACTAGTAACCATTTTTCTTTTTCTAATTTTCAGTTATTCTTATGCACAGACTGAATTTATTACTTTATGGAAGCCCAATGTAACCGGGACCATTGATAATGCCATATCGTTTGGGGGCACAGGAACCAATTATACGATTACCTGGGAAGAAGTAGGCTATCCCCAGCACAATGGAGTCCTCAATTCTGTCACTTCCAACAGCAGTACTCCTATGATCATTCCTTTTGGTACTGCCCTAAGTTCAAATCCTGTTCAGGCAACCTATAAATTGAAGGTATCAAATGGTGGTGGATTATTTTATGGATTCAGAGCGAGCACAAACTTTATTGATCCTAACGCCAATCCGGAACTCGTCGAAATCAGTCAGTGGGGAGAAATCCTTTGGCTTCAGCAATTTAATCAGGCATTTGCAGGCTGTCCCAACCTTAACGTAACGGCTACAGATGCCCCTAATCTGAGTCAGGTAAACAATTTATCGCAAATGTTCTTTAATTGTTCGTCTCTGATTGGCAACACTTCATTTTCCAACTGGAATACATCCACAATTACCAATATGTACGGGATGTTTAACAGGGCATCCTTGTTTAATCAGAACATAGGAAGCTGGAATACGGCGAATGTTACGGATTTTAACAGTATGTTTGCTTATGCAGCTGCTTTTAATCAGAATATTTCCGGCTGGAATACGGCGGCCGGAACCAATTTTTCGGCAATGTTCAAGGATGCTGTAGCTTTCAACCAGCCAGTCAATTCATGGAATACCGCCAATGCCACTAATTTTCGATATGTATTCGCTAATGCCACCTCTTTCGATCAGCCTCTCAATAACTGGAAGACAGGTAAGGTAACGGATTTTGAATTTATGTTTGAAAATGCAGTAGCTTTTAACCAACCGATCGGTAACTGGGATGTCAGCAAGGTGAGCTATTATTCTGGTTTTAATATGTTTAACGGGGCAACTCATTTTGATCAGGATATTTCTACCTGGAACATCAGATTTCAAAATTTTAACGGAGGTTCGGTCTCTTTTGGATTAAAAAATGCCGGTTTTTCCTGTACAAACTATAATAATTTTCTGATTGCGCTGAATAATAATCCCACGTGGGCCAGCTCAACACTAACATCCGGAAACATCAATGCAGCAGGACTTGTCTATTCTACACCACAAGCTATTATGGCAAGAGCTCAGCTCGTTAACAAAGGTTTTACTATTACCGGAGACAACTATTCTACGTGCGGTTCTTTATCGACAACAGAAGCTTCAAAAAAAATAAAAATCCAGGCTTATCCTAATCCAACAACAGGAATGATAACAATTGAGGCTGGAGCAGATGAAAATGTTTATTTACATGACAACACAGGTAGAATCATTAAAAATATAACTTTGAGTAAAGGAAAAAACAGTATTGATCTCACGGAATATCCGTCAGGAAATTACCTGTTAAAAGGTGATACAATTTCCACTAAAATAGTTAAAAAATAAGCTGTTTTACAATTCAGGAATAATAGGTTTACCCAATGGTAACTTATATAAAATTAAGCTCCGGAGTCAATTGACTCCGGAGCTTGTTTATTATTCAAATAATGATTCTATTGTATTCTTTTAGCTGTTCGTATGATAATCACGACTATCTGCAGGAGCTTCTTTTCTGGTAGTCATTCCGTAATCTCTCATAATATAGCCTATTCGAAGCTGATAATCTTTAAAAATAAATGTTCTCCCTGCATGTTGGGCTTCTCTGTGAAATTCCAGATTTCTCCATTTTTGAATAGCCTCTTCATTCTCCCAAAAAGACAGAGATAATAGCTTATCAGGATGTGTGATGCTTTGAAACCTCTCAATAGAAATGAATCCGGGAATTTTTTCCAGCTCTGTCCTCAATTTGGCGGCCATATCCAAATACTCTTTTTGCCTGCCTTCGTGGGGGATAACTTCAAAAATTACGGCTATACTCCCGGAATGCTCTTCATTCCTGTTCTCAGACCCCAGAAAATGAAGGACTTCATTATATAACTTGTACCTGCTTTTTTCCAGATGCACGACATGAGTTCCTTTTTCTATGACCACATACTTTTTTGATACTGCATTTTCTAATGAAATAAATAGGTTGTAAGCATCATGATTGTCGGGATACTCATCCCATTCTCCTCTGATAATTAAAGTAGGGGATATTATCTTTTGGGGATCATAATAGCTATTGTTATGCAGTAAATCCTGTACATCCTGTGAAGGTCCGGACGGAAATTTCACATCATCCGAACCCCGTTTTTCTGACAACGGATCAGAATCTATCCAAAGAGCTCCCCAGTTTTCAATCACATCTTCTTCTAACTCAGAAGCCCTTCCTTCCGGAGTAAGTTCCAGCATAGCATCTATCCGCTGCTTAGGTGTCATTGTTTCATAAGATCCCCGTATATTTTCTTGTTCTGTTTCATACTTTCGTGCTGTTATCGCTGCAAAAAGTACTAGTTTTTTGGTTTTGTCCGGATGTCGAGAAGCATAAAGTGCGGCAACACTACCTCCCCATGAATGTCCTATCAGAAATACATTGGTAGCACCTGTTTTATTCAGAATATAATTCACTGCAATCACTACATCCTCATATACTTCTATTGCTTTTCCCACAACCGTAAAACTTTCTTCATTATCCATCTCAGGATAACGGTCGGAATGGCCATATCCTAAAAAATCCAAGGCATATACATCAAATCCGTCCTCACAAAGATGATCCATCCATGATTTATGATTCATTTTAAAATTGAACGATAACTGACTGGGAAATGAGCTTCCATGTAAAAAAAGAACCGGTATTCGATTCTGTAAAGAAACAGCGCTTTTATGAGTAATCGCTATGCTGAGTCCTTTGATATGACTTTCTGTCTTTAGAATTTCGGTTTTAGTTGTCTGCATCATATTATTAAATGTTTTTAGTTTCATTTTTCTGCAAAACTATTTTTTTTATACTTTTAATAGTTCAATGTAGAATTAACAATGGATGGAGATACAAATAAAAAAAATAGCAGCTTTAATAGGGGAGCCAGTCCGTGCTTTAGTCTTATGGACATTACTGGATAAAAGAGCTTATACAGCGATAGAACTGGCTAATGTTGCTGAAACTTCACCTCAGAATATGAGCATGCATTTAGCTAAATTACTTGAAGCCAATTTACTGCACGCAGACAAACAGGGGAGACACAGATATTACAGACTTTCGGGTCCTGAAGTTGCTTTTGCCGTGGAAGCCATTTCAACATTAATTCCCGATAATAAACGTATAAGTATGACAGAACATAATACAGATATCACGTATTGCAGGACCTGCTATGATCATCTTGCCGGAAAAATTGGGGTTTTATTGACAGAAAATCTGGTCAATAAAAATTTTCTACAATTAAAAGATAACAGTCATTATATGATAAGTCCTGAGGGAGAAATCTTTTTTAACAGTATTGGGATTGATCTTGAAAATCTGAAGCAGCGAAAAAGAATACTGGCAAAAACCTGTCTGGATTGGAGTGAAAGAAAATATCATGTGTCAGGAGCTTTAGGGCAAGCGTTACTAAACAAAATGCTAAACGAAGATCTTATGAGAAGAAAGAAAAATTCAAGAGCTGTCATCATTACGCATAAGGGTGAAAAATTACTTAATGATGTATTTGATCTGAAATTATAATTATAGCCAATCCTTACAAACAAAAAATTTGATTTTCAACAGATTAAAGTAAAAGAGGCTTAATAATAAGCTAAAACAGAAAATCTGGAAACATATACAATTTAACATAATATAAATTATAGGAAAAACAATTAACCTCCGGGATAGAAGCATAAAACTCTCAGAATCCGCTATTCTCCAAATTTCTCGTCCAGATATCCTTTAACGACTTCTGAGAACTCTTCTTTTGTCATAAACCTGTCGAGAAAATTTTCAAGGCTTCCTTTATTATAGATTTCCTGGAAATAAACCTCATGGTCTGTACCATATACTATGGGATTCAACGGGTCCGGATCTGTGATGCAGATAAAATAATGATCCGGATATCCATAAGAATAAAACAAACAGATAAACTCCATTCTTGTGCCGTCTACAGATTCTCTGACTTCATCTTCATCAACCAAATCTTCAAGCTCACCATGATCTTCTGAGCCAGGTTTAAATGGCGTGAAAATCCAGTCTCTGAAAAAATATTGTCCGTAAGCCAGTTCATGGGCTGAAAAATAATGTTCGATAAGATCTTTATAAAATGTTGTCTTATCATGCTGGTAAGAATCTTTATGCTTTCCATAAAACTCATCAATTCCGTAAACGTCCCAGTCTTTGTCATAAAGATAACAGTCAAAACGAATGCTCTGCCAGTTTTCTACAAAACTTTTCTCCCTGCATACCGCATCCGTATTGCCGCCTAAAGCAGTGATTTTTCTCAGTATATTCTCATTCATTACAATCTTATATTATGTTAAATCAGCTGACTATGAAATTTTTGGGAAAGCCTCTCTGGATCTCTATTGTAAAAAACTCATCGTATTCTTCTACAGATGTTTCTGAGTAATACTTATTGAGCTGGTTAAAAAAACTTTCAAGATCAGCTGCTATCACATTCCTGTCTTCATCCCTGTGCCAGAATTCAAGAATTTGTCCTTTAGAGCCTGTAAAAATCCCTTCCGTATCATAACAGATATAATCTCCGCCGCCGTTATGAAATATCGGGATCCAGTTCTCATTCCACCAGTTCTCAGCCTCGAAATCCGTACCGATCATAGAAGTTAATTCCGTTGCAATCTCCAGGGATTCCTCCAAAGGAATAAACATAGAATTATTCACAAATGCCTCATAAGAGCTACTCTTTTGTCCGTTTTTCCACTGATAAACTGTCTTCAGATTAGCAGGAATCCGAACATGATACCGCTCTTCAAGCCTTTGAATCTCATGTTCTCCCAACGGATTTTTTAAATCTCTGTATAATTCAGGTCTTGATATTTTTATATTCGAATCTAATTCTTGTAGGATATTTTCCATTTCTTCGATCTATTCCTTAAATGTACAAAATCTTGCCACATGACAGGATTTGTTTTCTGAAAAACAAATACCTTTATTCTAATCAAAAAATAAAATAATATGAAACCTAACATGATTTGGGCCAATCTGGCAGTTTCCAGTCTGGAACGTACTCAGAAATTTTACACAGAACTTGGATGTAAGCCCAATAATCCGCATCATTCTGACGAGCTGGTAAGTTTCTTTTTCGGGGATAATGAATTTGTTATTCACTTTTTCTTAAAAAATATCATCGAAGCGAATCTAAAGGATCTAAGGTTTGGTGACGCCCGGCAAACCAATGAAATTATATTTACCCTTTCAGCAGAGACCCGGGATCAGGTAGACCAATGGGCGGATGAAGTAAAAAAAGCAGGCGGCACTATTGTTTCTGCACCCGAAAGCTTTGGAAATCAGTATTACGGTTTTGTTTTTGCAGATCCTGACGGACATAAGTTTAATGTATTTCACATGTAAAAACCGAATATTTTTCCTATATTTGGCCTTTCAGACGATCCATATGAACCACTCGAGCTGTTTGCCTCCACCAAGATTTTAATATTCTCAAATTTTAATTTGAAGTATTCATGCCTGTAAAATAATACAGGCTCATTTTCTGATGCTTCAGATTTTCATAAAATCATTTAAAATCTTTTACAAACAGTTCATTTTCAAATGAAAAAATCATATTTATTAATACATCTGGCTGTTATACTGGCCGGATTTACAGGTGTATTCGGAAAATTAATATCTCTTAATGAAGGTTTACTGGTCTGGTACAGGCTCCTCTTCTCCTCCATCATTCTGTTTCTTATTTTAAAACTAATGAAACTCCCTTCTGCCATTCACTTTCGCGATAAAATTCAGATCGGTAAAGCCGGCCTTCTGATTACCATACACTGGCTCCTTTTCTATGCCAGTATAAAATATGCCAATATCTCTATCGGAGTAATATGCTATTGCCTGACAAGTTTTTTTACAGCCATATTTAAACCTGTCATTGACAAAGAAAAATTTAAAATCTCCGAATTAATCTTAAGTACCCTGACTCTTGCCGGAATCAGTTTAATTTTTCATTTTGATACTTCTTATCAGCTGGGAATTGCATTAGGGGTTGTATCATCCGCATTTGCTGCCCTTTATACCATCTACAACAAACGTCTGGTACAGTGTTTTGATACCAAAGTGATCAATTATTACCAGATGGCCGCCGGTAATTTATGCTGGGGAGCAATTTTGCCCGTATATCTTCTCTTTTTTAAAACAGATAGCATAGTTCCTGACTTGAAAAACACGGCTTATTTGGGCCTGCTATCGCTTTTTTGCACCGTAGGCCTCTATGTGATATTTGCAGAGGTTTTAAAGAAAATTCCGGCTTTTACCGTCAACTTAACCTATAATCTGGAACCGGTATACGCCATTATTATGGCTTTTCTGTTTTTTGGCGAAAGCAAACAGGTAAATCTTGCGTTTTATATAGGACTTTCTTTTATCATAATTTCTGTAATGCTACAGACATTCATCTCTCTAAAGAAAGTTAAATCATCATAAACAGCTTTATTTAAAACAAAACCGGACATCTGAGTTGCAGTAGATGTCCGGTTTTTTTGTATAATGTATTAAAAAATAAGCTCAGGAGCATTATGCATTTATTCCCCAGCTGTTATACAGATGTACCTGCCATATTCCCAGAATTTCTTTAAGCATAACAAAAGTAAACGCGGCATTATAGCTATTGGGAAACAGCGTGATTTCCGTATTTATAAAATCTGATGCCTGTGGAACAGGATTTACCCCAAAGGTCCGGAACAGAGCTACAGATCTTTTCATATGAAAACCTGAAGTCACCAGATATACACAGGAAGGAGACATCTGCTTTAATATCCTGCCGGAGTATTTTGCATTTTCATAGGTGTTCATACTTTTATCTTCCTTTATGATGTCTGCATCTGAAACCCCCATCCTTTCGAAATTCTCTCTGAATAATTCTGCTTCACTGGTATGCCCCCTTCCTTTTCCGGAAATTAGTATTTTACAGGGCAGATTATTTTTCCTGTATTCATCATATAACTGATAAGCTTTTACAAGTCTTGAATACGACATTGTATGTAATGTCTCCGTATTGTTGATATCTACAACCCCGCCACCCAGAACTACAATAACAGGATTCTGAGAAGCTGTATTCTTAATTTCAGAAGCTGCAGTATAATGATTCTGCAGAGAGCCGGAAGCCAGTTTTCCCAGGAAACCATTTCCTATAAAAATGATGATTAAAACTACCGAAATACAGATTGCCATTCTGAGTTTTTTATGTTTATTTTTTCTTTTCAATAACGCTACAATGCCTATTGTAAGAAATAATAAAAAATAAGGTTCTGTAAAAAGCTGTAGAACACGAAATAAAAGGTCCGGGAAAAATTTCATCGATGATACTATTGGATTACTATTGAGAAAACATTGGATTTGCAAAGATAGGCTAATTCCATGAGTTCTTCTTTTTCAATATATTTTAATGATCTTCTGAAGTGATTGTATTTTTTTATTTAATAATTTTATAGAATCAGAATACGGAGAACAATGGACTATCAGACTTTTCAGCCGCAGCCGGAGCTGGCTTCTATTATTAAATGCTACTGGACGCTTGAAAACCCTAAAGAAGCGAACCCTCAGGTACAAACTATCGTTCCGGACGGCTGTATGGAAATGATCTTTCACTATGGTGACCTTTATAACCAATATATCGGCGGAAAGGCCGTTTTGCAACCAAGAAGCTGTGTTTTCGGACAATTGACTGAGCCTTTACAAATAGAGCCTACCGGTGTTACAGGAATTTTCTCTGTCCGTTTTCATCACAATGGCTTTATTCCCTTTGCCACCATTCCTATCAAAGATATGGATGATCAGGCTGTTTCGTTGGAAAGACTCTTCGGTACTCAGGGAACTGAACTTGAAGAAAAAGTATTGAAAGCCTCTACTATAGAGGAAAAAATAAACAGTATTGAACAATTTTTACTGGAAAGACTTAATGTGGAAACCATAGACAGAATGGTACAATCTACCGTAGACCTTCTGCTGGGTATGAATGGGCGGATATCTGTGAATGAGCTTTCTCAGCAATCGAATATCAACCGGAGGCAGCTGGAACGTAAATTCTCTTCCGCTATCGGAATGAGTCCCAAACAGCTTTCTAAAACCATCAGACTTCAAACTGCTCTGAAACTGCTCCTTCACAAAGATTATAATACCCTTACTACCCTTGCTCATGATTCCGATTATTATGATCAGGCCCATTTTATTAAGGATTTTAAAGAATTTACAGGCCTCAGTCCTAAAGAGTTTTATGGGGATAACTTTCAGATGTCTTCCCTATTCTACGGAACGGATTTCTGATGTCGCATTTTTACAATTTTCAGTCTCTTCTTATCATGAACTTTGCTGAAATAAAATAATCGACAATGAAAACAAAACTGCTTTTCACCCTGATCTGGGCATTACTTACGGTCAGCTCGACTCCGAAACCCAATGAACTAAAAAAGATGGAATGGCTTCTCGGAACCTGGGAAACCAAAACTCCGAAAGGAAGCCTCTATGAAACCTGGATCAGAAAAAATACTACAGAATTTCAGGCTAAAAGTTATTATCTGAAAAATAAGGATACTATTTTGCTGGAAAGTGTCCGGCTGCTGGAAAAAGAAAAAAAACTCTGTTATATTGTAAAGGTATCCGGTCAGAATAACGAATTACCCGTCAGTTTTATCTCTGATGAAAACCCCGACCCTTCTCATCTCGTCTTCGAAAACCTGCAACACGATTTTCCGCAGGTTATTTCTTATAAAAAGTTAAGTCCCAATGCCCTGATTGCCGAAATTTCAGCAATGAAAAACGGACAGATGAAGAAGCGGACTTTTCCGATGCAGAGACTGAAATAGAAATATTTTTGAGCCAAGTCATTCCAGAATCAAAAAACCTCCTGTAGCATTTACTACAAGAGGTTTTTTTCGATATGATGCTACCTGTTAAATTTGAAACTCACCTGAACCGATCACCTTTCGGTCTTCTCCGTTACCTTCCAGGATTAATTTACCTACATATTTGGGAGAACCGGTATTCAGCGCATTAGTCACTTTAATAAACTGAACTTTAATCACAGGGTTCTGTACCACTCCGCCAGTACCGGCCTGAGCATTCCAGTAATTCTCCGTATTGTTATATCCATTCCCGTAAAGAATAAGATTTCCGTCCGCCTCAGCAACCAGCGCTCTTCCAATATTGAATTGTCTTCCTCCTGTATTGCTGGTCCATAAATCTTTCCACAGTCCTGCACTTCCGTCAGGGTTGATATGAACTGCTTTTAAAATAAGATTCCCGTCAGCCTGAAGATCCAGAATAACCCGAGTATTACCATAACGTACTCCATAATAAGAATCTTGGTTTCCTACAGTTGGATACACCACTCCCAGGCGTGATATTTTTGGACTTTCAGCCAATACAATACTTTTTTCAAGAGAAATTCTTGCCGTTTCCGGAGTTTTTGATGATACAGCACTCATTTCAGAAGTCTGATCAATTCCTGTCGCTGTTTCATTCTGACATGAAACTGCCATAAACAACGCAGAAGAAGCTAGAAATAATTTTTTCATGGTCTATTTTTATTGCCTTACAAAAATAACTAAAGTTCCTAATAAGAATCAACATAAGTCACCAATAAAAGATATAAAATGTATTTAAAATAACGATTTACAATTGAAATTGAAATATAAAACAATCATTTCCAATACATTAAAATCATTTTCATTTCTCAATGATTTTAATCATAAATCCCTTTTATATGAAATAATAAAATTTTCTTATTTTTTAAAATATAATAAAATATAAACGTAGGCCCAACTTGAGATCTTGAATATTTTCTTTCAATTTCCATCTTTATATATAATTATTTTTATAAATTTGCAATCAATAAACAAGACACTTTTTAGTGTTTTAATAAAAAAACTAATACCTATTCTATTGAAAAAGCAAACGAACTTCACTATATTGAGGGCTGTATTCCATATATTTCTGGACAGATATTTTTGTAGAGAAAAAAAATAGCAGGTATGGATGAATGTGGAAAGTATCTTGCAAAAGCGAAACCATATGAAACGTCATTTCTTCAGACAAGTTTATCTCTCTGCTTTTGCCCGCTAAATACAAATAAATATACTCATGTAACGCTCTGTGCTTAATCCTAAAGAAAGAATAACACTGCCATACAATCCCGACGTTTCATCAGACAGGCTCAATTGCTCACCCTTTACTTATGAAACAAATAACATACAATTAAACCTTTGCGTTTAATTCAAAGAAAACAAGACTTCTCGCAGATCATGCTGACTAAGCAGATTCTAATACTTTCTCCAAACTGCCGGTTCCGGAATCTGCGAGAGATATAAAATAATACCCGACTACTGTCTCATCAGGTATGCTCACTTCCCTATCCTCTGCTCATCAAAAACTGTATACCCTATAGCATAATATAAAGTATCTGTATGTAACCCAAAATAACACACCAGTATACTTTACTGGTTTTCTCTCACATACAAAAAAGCCTGCTCTATTACTACAACAGGCTAAAAACCATAGGGATCATGAAAAAATTTCCCTTTAGCTAAAATACTTATATTCAGCAGGCACTGAAAATTATTATTATAGAATAATATATTATAGGGATATCAAACTTTTTCTACATTGTTTGTATAAATTATTCCCCTGCCGTAAGTGTTTCTTATTTCAGGATTTTATATCTAAATAGCTATAGAAAAAATTTGACCATTAATAGCCATTTCATTCTACACAATATTCCCGTATTGAAAGACTAATCTTTCTATTTTTAGTTTTAAAGATTCATTATGTATGCTACCT
>NZ_JAFAJM010000016.1 GCF_019236175.1 Chryseobacterium sp. | reverse complement strand
GTCTTTTTTATCCAGTCCCTTTCCTGAGTATGACGTTCCGGCTAAGAGAAAACCGCCATCCTGAGTGGCCACTGTTGCTGATAAATAATCGTGATGTTGTCCTGAAAAATATTTTTCCCAAACCTGATCACCCTGTTGGCTGAGTTTGATCAAATGGAAATCGTAACCGTTGTTTTGCTTACTGCTTCCTGCCTGAAGCCTGTCGCTCTGAATAGCACTTCCTGTAATCAGATATTGCTGATCCGGAGTCGTAGTTACCTGGCTTAGAAAATCCTGAGTAGAAGATTTGATATCTTTCTGCCAGAGAACATTCTGGGCATTGAAACAACCCAGAGCAGTGCATAAGAGAAATGCACTGAAATAAAGCTGTTTCATTCGTCTGATGTTTTTAAATGATTGATCTGCTGTTGCAGGGAATTATTGATTTTAAGCTGTTTTTTCAGTTGCTCTGACTGAAGTTGTATCAACGTACTCTGTTCTTTATTGAGTTTATTCTGATCGATGATATAGAGCGTAAGCTCTTCAATCTTTTGAAGGAGTTTGATCTGAAATTCCCCGATATTTACACCTTCTTTTTCCATTTCTTTGGCAGAGGCGATTTCAGGAAGATGCTTCTTCTCTTTGATATGTCTTTCAACATCCTCTACTTTAGGAAGTTCATAATTTTCATCAAAAACAAAGTCTGCGGTAGGGCTGTTGGTGACTTTCATTTCTTTGGCTTCAAGTTTACCATTGATAAAAGCATTTCCATTGCTGTGTAAAACAAACAATTGTTTTCTTTGTCCTTCATTGGAATAATCGTAAAAATGAAACCCTCCAATACTTCCCAGCCCCCTGTTCGCTACAAAATCTGTTTCTCCCCCTGCTCCGGATAAATTCCAGCCTATGGCTAGTTTCCCACTGTTTTTCAACATATCTAAACTATGGGGAACATTAATGATATCCATATTGGCATTATTTCCCCCAACCGTCATTACTCCATGTACATCTAATTTCGACTGAGGATTATAAGTTCCTATTCCGACATTGCCATTTTCATGAACACTCAATTTGGGGTTTTCCCAGTTTCCTTTAGATACTCTCCATTCCTGAACTCCGGCACTTCCAAAAAACCAGTTGTCAGTACCATCTGAAAGTTGCGTTTGTATTCCCTGAATAAAGCCGCCAGTATTAGTATTTCTTTGTAAATAAATTCTTGGTGAATAGTCTTTCACTTTTATTTCAGAAAATTCCTGTTGGGCAAAAGATAATACGGGTAATATCAATGCCATAATTTGTAATTTTTTCATTAGTGTTTTATATGAATTAAAAAATAAATATATTTTGTCTTTAAAGGGTAAATACCCCTTTAATAGGGCTTTTACGACAGGATAAAGACTATCCGGAAAAATAGAATACTTTCATATCGTTTTTTATGAAATTAGAATACCTGAAGAGATCAGGTTAAAATAGAGATAATCACGGTGGACCTAAGGCTTAAAAAGCCCTGCATGAAGAACATGCATACAAGAAACTTAGTGAAAACATAATTTCTTTTTTTTCATCTGTCTTTACAAACAAACTTACATCATCTCATATGAAATTTTAAGTAGAAAGATGACTACTTTATACAGGCAATTTATTCTACAAAACACTTTTCAAAGCACCAGAAATCGGATTTTAACCTGATAAAAATCTTTAAAATGAGATTATTTTTATTTCCCGGCAAGACGTTTTTATTATATATTTGTTACAATTCAAAAAAATACAATGGACAAACTTTCAGATAGAGTAAAAAGACTAGGTTACTCACAGACTTTCGTCATGTCTAATAAAGCCAGAGAAATGAAAGCCAACGGAATAGACGTTATCAGCTTAACTCTTGGTGAACCGGATTTTGATGTTCCGGATAATATCAAACAAGCGGCTTTCGATGCCATTAACCAAAACTACAGTCACTACTCTCCTGTTCCCGGCTTCCTGGAATTGCGTGAAGCCATTGCGTATAAATTAAAAAGAGATAATCACTTAGAATACAAACCTACCCAGATCTGTGTATCCAATGGTGCCAAACAGGCTATCCTGAATGTTTTGGCAGCCATTATTAATGATGGTGATGAAGTTTTACTTCCCGCTCCTTACTGGGTAAGTTATGATGAAATGGTAAAAATGATGGGCGGAGTTTCCGTTATGCTTCCTACTTCTTATGTCACCGATTTTAAAATCACGGCAGAACAGCTGGAAGAAGCTATTACAGACAAAACCAAAGCTGTACTTTTCAGCTCACCGTGCAATCCGTCCGGCGGATATTATACCTATGACGAACTGAAATCTCTGGCCAGAGTAATTGCCAAATACCCTCAGATAACCGTAATTTCAGATGAGATCTATGAATTCATCAATTATGAAACCAAAACAAGCTCTATTGCCCAGTTTCCTGAAGTCTATGAACAGACTGCCGTTATCAACGGAATGTCTAAGGCATTTGCCATGACTGGCTGGAGAATCGGCTATTCGGCATGTCCGGAATGGCTGGCAAAAGCCTGTGAAAAAGTTCAGGGACAAATGACAAGCGGCGCCAATACCGTTGCACAAAGAGCTTCTATTGTAGCTTTAAAAACAGACCCTTCCGAATATAAATACATGATCGACGCCTTTAAAAAAAGAAGAGATCTTATGTATGATCTGATTCAGGAGATTCCCGGGTTCAAAGTACTGCTTCCTAAAGCAGCCTTCTATTTCTTCCCGGATATTTCCCATTATATCGGAAAAACTTTAAATGGAACTCAAATTAATAATTCTGATGATTTCGCCATGTTCTTACTTGAAAATGCTCATGTAGGATGTGTAGGCGGACTTTCTTTCGGAAGCCCTGAATGTATCAGATTCTCATATGCTGCCTCTGAAGAAGATCTTAGAGAAGCTATGAAAAGAATCAAAAATCTATTGGAACAGTTCAATTAATAAACACCACATACACCAGAAATGAATCTGTTTAAAAAATTAACAATCGCCACCAGTATTGCTGCAGCAAGTTTTGCAGGCTATGCTTACGGGCAGGATTTTCAGTGGAAAGAAGCAAAATCAAACGGCTACCCCTACAAATATGTAACCAATGATCCTACTGCTGCAAGATATTATACGTTGAAAAACGGCTTAACTGTCATTCTGAGCCCTACCAACAAGGAGCCTAGAATTCAGACTTATATAGCCACCAAAGCCGGAAGTAAAACAGACCCTGCAGATCATACAGGTCTTGCCCATTATCTGGAACATATGCTTTTCAAAGGGACGGATCAGTTTGGATCAAAAGACTGGAGTAAGGAAAAACCTCTTCTGGACCAGATTGATGCCTTGTATGAAAAATACAACAAAACCAAAGATGAAGCTCAGAGAAAAGAGATCTACAAAGAAATAGACAGGGTTTCAGGCGAAGCTGCCAAATATGCCATTGCTAACGAATATGACAAAATGATGGCAGGAATGGGTGCAGACGGATCCAATGCATTCACTTCTTTCGAGCAGACCGTATATACAGAAGATATTCCGGCCAATGTTATTGACAAATTCCTTGCTGTACAGGCTGAAAGATTCAGACAACCAATCCTTAGGCTTTTCCATACAGAACTCGAGGCGGTATATGAAGAGAAAAACAGAACACTGGATGATGATGGTGACAAAGTTTTCGACACCATGTTTGCCAGTCTTTTCCCTAACAACAATTACGGAAAACAGACAACGATAGGAACTATCGAACATTTGAAAAACCCTTCTCTTGAAGCCATCAGAGCATATTATAACAATTACTATGTTCCTAATAATATGGGAATCATCATGTCCGGAGACTTTAATCCGGATGAAGTCATTGCTAAAATCGATAAGGCATTCTCTTATATGAAAACCAAACCTGTTCCGGAATATAAAGTCGGACAGGAGAAACCTATTACAGCACCCGTTGTTAAGGAAGTTCTGGGCCCCAATCCTGAGAGTGTAATGCTTGGTTTCAGATTTCCGGGAGCCTCTACCAAAGATGCGAGATTATTAAATCTTGTAGGAAATATGCTTACTAACGGACAGGCCGGATTAATTGACCTGGACTTGGTTAAAAAACAAAAATTATTGGGAGCAGAAGCGTTTCCTTATGCTTTAAAAGACTATTCTGTTTTGCTGATACAGGGAAAACCTACTGAAGGCCAGTCTCTGGATGAAGTCAAGAATTTATTGCTTCAGGAAATCGATAAATTAAGAAAAGGAGAGTTCTCTGATGATCTGATCCAATCAATCGTTAACAACGAAAAGAAAAACATTATTCAGAAAGATGAAAAATACTCGTCCAGAGCAGGTATACTGATGGATGAATTCACTTCTGATGTAGATCATAAAGCGAATTTAGAATATGTAGACGAGATCTCCCATCTCACCAAAAAGGATATTATGGATTTCGCTTCAAAATACCTTCAGAATAATAACTATGTGGCTGTTTATAAGAGAAAAGGTGAAGATAAAAGCATTGTAAAAGTAGACAAGCCTACCATTACTCCTGTTTCTGTAAACAGAGAAGACCAGTCTCCCTTCCTTAAGAAAGTTGATGCAATGCCTGAAAATGCGATTGCTCCGGTATGGCTGAACTATGATAAAGATATTGCTAAAAATAAATTAGGCAGTATTGATGTCCTTTCTGTAAAAAATACGGATAATGCCCTATTCAGAATGTATTATCACTTTGATTCCGGAAAGTGGAACAACAAAATCCTTCCACTGGCCGCAGAATACCTTCAATATCTGGGTACAAAAAATAAATCTTCTGAAGCCATCAGTAAAGAGTTTTACAAACTTGCCTCCAGTTTTAATGTGACCGCAGGCAATGAAGAGACCTATGTATCTCTGGAAGGTCTGAATGAAAACTTTGATAAAACGGCCGCTCTATTTGAAGATCTTATCAAAAATTGTCAGGCTGATCAGGCTGCACTTGATGCCTACAAGACAAGACTGAAGAAAGCGAGAGCCAATGCCAAACAGAATAAAGCAGTAATCATGGCAGGCCTTAGAAGCTATGCACAATACGGAGCCCAGAATCCTTTTAATAATGTATTGAGTGATGCTGAACTGGATGCTTTGAAAGCCGAAGACCTGATCAGCATCCTGCACGATTTGTTTAATTTCAAGCATAAAGTACTTTACTACGGACCAAAATCAGGAAATGAAGTCGTTGCTTCCCTGAATCCCGTACATAAGCTTCCTGCTGCTTTAAAAGAACTTCCGAAATCTAAAACTTTTGTTCAGATTCCAACGGATAAAAATAAAGTATTGTTCGCTCATTATGATATGGTACAGGCAGAAGTTTTCTGGGTAAGAAACGCTGATCAGTACAACTCATCCATCACCCCTACGGTAAGCTTATTTAACAACTATTTCGGAGGCGGAATGGGTTCAATTGTATTTCAGACCATCAGAGAGTCTAAAGCATTGGCCTACTCTACCTATTCTTATTTCTCGCTTCCAAGCAAGAAAACGGATAAAGATATGGTTATGGCCTATGTAGGAACTCAGGCAGATAAATTCAATGAATCTACCACTGCGATGAACGAGCTTCTGACCACACTTCCAAAATCAGAACAACTGTTTGAAACAGCAAAAAGCGGATTGAAAAAATCTATTGCCGCTGAAAGAATCACCCAGGATGGGATTATTTTCTCTTATCTGAAATCTCAAAAGCTCGGAAACGACTTTGATATCAGGAAAAATGTCTACGAACAGGCTCCAAAACTATCCTTCTCAGACATTAATATATTCCATGACCGTGAGATGAAAAATAAGAGCTATACCTACTGCCTCGTCGCTTCTCAGGACAAAGTAAAAGAAGCAGATATGCAACCATTAGGTGAAGTAAAAAAGCTTAACTTAACTGAAATATTTGGTTATTAAAATAAACAAAAAGCCCTGGATTCAGGGCTTTTTTATTGAGTAAGGAATCAAAAACAATTATAGATTTTATTTATCGAAAATAAGTTGTTCGATAGATAAATCTTCTCTATATTTGCATAAGAAAATTAAATATAAAAACAGAAAATTATGTCTTTAGTAGGAAAAAAATTCCCAAATTTAACAATTGATGCAATGTCTGAAATGGGTGACGATTTAAGAATCAACATCCTTGATGAAGCAGTAAACAACCAACAAAAAGTTCTTTTATTCTGGTACCCGAAAGATTTCACTTTCGTTTGCCCTACTGAACTTCATGCTTTCCAGGAAGCTTTAGGTGAGTTCGAAAAAAGAAACACTAAAGTAATCGGAGCATCTTGTGATACAAACGAAGTACACTTCGCTTGGCTAAACACACCGAAAGATAACGGAGGTATTGAAGGTGTTACTTACCCGCTTTTAGCTGATACTCACAGACAATTAGCGAACACTTTAGGTATCGTTGACCAGGATTTCGAATACGATGAAGAAGGAAACGAAACGTTCACAGGTTCTAACGTAACTTACAGAGCAACTTATCTTATCGACGAAACAGGAAAAATTTTCCACGAAGCGGTAAACGATATGCCTCTTGGAAGAAACGTAAAAGAATTCTTAAGATTAATCGACGCTTATACACACGTTCAGAAGCACGGTGAAGTATGTCCTGCAAACTGGGAAGAAGGTAAAGATGCTATGAAAGCTGACAGAACTTCTACAGCAGAATACTTAGCGAAGAACTAATATTTCTAAAAATATGAAATGAGATAATTTGAAAATGCTTCTGAATCTCGGCACCTATTTCAAATTATCTCATTCTTTATTTAGGCAGGTTTCTCCATCTGCTTAAACCGGGTCATCTGATGACCCGATCATCCAATTACTTACCCAAAATAATACAACACTATGTACACAGAATTAACCGAAGATACATTACAGAATATAGTAAATGACAATGAAAAAGTAGTCGTTCAATACGGGGCAACCTGGTGTGGAAACTGCAGAATTATGAAGCCGAAATTCAAAAAATTAGCTTCAGAAAATGAATCTATTCCATTTTTATATGTAGATGCAGAAAAACTTCCTGAAAGCAGAAAACTAGCAAAAGTAGACAACTTACCTACTTTCGCCATTTTTAAAAATGGTGAATTGGTGAATCAGGTTCAGTCTAACCAGGCAGAAAGTTTAATCAACCTTTTTAACGAATTACAATAATGAAATTACCTATCATCAGACAATTCTATCAGAATCAGACTCCTGAAAACCTTGAAAAAACGCTGGAAGTTTTAGAAAGCTTTTGTGAATTCAGAGGAACAAGTGAAGAAGATCTTAATGTAGCAGGAGAATTAATTACCAATATATGCGGTGCTCTTGAAGTTCACGGAAACGTTCAGAATGGAATGAGCGAGAAAGACGCATTAAACTCTTTTGCGCAAAAGGTCTTAGGATCAATCGATAAATAAAACGCTTATACACCGTATAATTTGTTAAAAAAACACTCTAATTGTTATAGGGTGTTTTTTTTATATTTAACAACCGATAACCATTACTAAAAAGACAACTGAACAAAACAATAAAAAATCCTGATACTACTCTATCAGGATTTAATTTTATATTGAATATAATCTGTTTTTATCAGTTTCTTCTGTTCATCAGAATACTTAAGATATACCAGAATAAAAGCATAATAGATGCGAAAAGCTGCAATGCCGCTCCTACATACTGTTCAGTACCGTATGCATCTTTTAATTTGCTGGTCTGATACAAAATGGATGCAGAGGCTAATATAACCATTCCGACTGAGAACCAAAGACCCAGGTTAAATCCAAAGATCATTCCGCCCACAATCAATCCGATAGAAATAAAACCACCGATAATGATGATATTTCTTAGAAAAGAAAAATCTCTTTTGGAAGTAAAGGCTACCGCTGAAATTCCGGCAAACATAGCTACCGTTAAAGTAGCAGCCTGGAAAATCACATTACCCCCACCCGTCATATTCACGGCAATGAACATTAAAGGCATAAAAATAATGGCTTCCAGCAGAATATAAAAACCTAAGCCCAGATATTGAGTAGATTTACTTTGTGAAAGCGACCATTTGGAAGCTAAAATGGAAGCCAGCCAGAATACCCCGATAATTAATAACCATGTATACCTTTGTCCGAACATCATGGCAATAACCTGTGGCGGAACCGTTTTTAACAGAATCGTTTCTACCCCGATAAATGCAAGAATGGATAAAGCAACATGCAAATAGGTTTTCTTGTAAAAATCAGCCCGCTCCATTTCCGAAGACTGAGCCACTAAAATGTTTGTTTTCATTATTTATATTTTTTTATTATTTTCATTTTTTACTCTTTCTTTTTTACATCTTTTTTAGGCACAGTATTATTTACAGCCTGTTTTCTTTTGGGTTTTATCCCCAGAATCTTCCCGTCATTTTCAAATACGGCAGTAACAATATTTTCCGGATCCGAAGAAATATCACCTGAATACCTGTACTGGATCATAGGATAGGTCTTTCCGTCCATAGTAGATTTGTATCCGGACTTGAAAACTTCAAGGGATTTACTGAAGTCGATATCCTCAGAAAGTTTTTTATAGACAACATCCGTCACTACCTCTTTTGCCTTGGGTGAAAGTAAACTTTCCATTGTTTTTTTATCAGAGACTTTTAAAGCGGCAATGAATTTGAAAAAACTCCCGTTATACAGGCTTATTTTATCTTTGTCCAGTTCTGCAGCTACCTCTTTATTCTCGCTTTTTTCAACCTTCAGACTTGTTACTTTTTGTGAAAATCCAAGCTGAATAACAAAAACAGCCAATACAAGAATTACTTTTTTCATATAATTGATTCAGTAAATTAATTGCTGAATATACAAAGAATTCAACAATCAACATTTGAAATATAAAATAAAAAGCATTCTGCTCTTTATAAAACATAATGTAATCAGCTCTTTAAGAACATCAAAAAACAATTTTGGGTTCTCATTAAACCCCCTCAAGAAATTTCATCGTATCTACATTATCGGCATACGTATCGAGACCCGGATTCTGAGCCTCTCCAAATTCGACAGAAACCAATCCCAGGTCTTTTTTAGCGACCACGCACTGGATATTTTCTTCATTCTCAGTGATAAAGTCTTTAACTTCTTCAAGGCTATCATACCTGCTGAAATTGATCACTGAAAGCGGGCTGAATAATTTATCATCCTCTTTCAGCATCACAAAATTATTATCCCAGAACTTTTCCTGATTTAAAAGATAAACCGCTCTGTTATAGTCATAATTATTAGCATATTTATGATGATTAATAATATCCCGGAAGTCTATAAAACTTTCAAATAATCTGTCAATAACAAAATCCTGAGGAATAAAAACACGTGTTACATTTCGGCATCCCAGTCCGAAATACTGGAAAATATCTTTTGCTAAAAGCTGAAGTTCTTCAGGAGTTTCATTTCCCTTCAGGACTGCAACGGAAGTCCTGTTTTTACGGATAATGCTTAAATGATTTTTAAAATAATATTCAAGATATCTCGCAGTATTATTACTTCCTGTAGCAATGACCGCATCAAAATTCTCCAATCTTTCCACCAACTCAAACGGTACCTGACCGTCTGAAAATTCTTTCCATTTTTTTAATAAAAAAGGAATCATATACTTATCTTTTGAAGATAATTTAATCAATGGAATATGATTGCTTAGCACTACAGAAATCACATCGTGAAATCCTACCAAAGGAATATTTCCTGCCAGAATAAGTCCTACTTTTTTCGAAATTGCAGAGACTGAATAATTTTTAAGCCAGTTCTTGATGTTTTCTTCAGTAAGGAGATCTGCCCACTGCTGTAAAGCAAATTTCTGATTATCAACGGTAAACCACGGATTCTCTATTTCGGATTTTTTTAATAATAATCCAAAATCAGCATCATCTTCATTATAATCTTCTGTTTTTTTAGATAAAAACGCTTTTATATAATCACTTAATTTAATAAGTCCTAAAACTTGATTTTCGGTATTCATAATTACTTTAAAATTGGGGAATATTTTGTAATTTTGTGCAAATTTAAAAAAAATTAGCGATGGCTATTAAAATAACTGATGAATGCATTAACTGTGGGGCCTGTGAACCTGAATGCCCAAACAATGCAATATATGAAGGAGCTGTAGATTGGAAAGCTTCTGATGGTACTACCCTGCAAGGTACAATTACAATGCCGTCAGGACTTACTGTAGATGCTGATGCACCTCAGGAACCCGTAAGTGATGATGTATATTTCATCGTAACAGACAAATGTACGGAATGTAAAGGCTTCCATGAAGAGCCACAGTGCGCTGCAGTATGTCCGGTAGACTGCTGTGTGCCTGATGAAGACCATGTAGAATCTGAAGAGACTCTGCTTAACAAAAAAGCGTTCTTACACGGCGAATAAAAAAAATCCGTCTCATCATCTGTGAGACGGTTTTTTTAACCATAAATTCAAGCGTTTAGTAAAAAACGAAAATGAACCCACAGGGATGTAAATTCCCGGCAACAACCAAAAAAATAAAATATGAACAAAAAGCACAACTTCAGCGCAGGACCATGTATCTTACCTCAGGAAGTATTTGAAAAATCAGCACAGGCTATTTTAGATTTTAATGGGATCGGATTATCACTTCTTGAAATTTCGCACAGAAGCAAAGATTTCGTTGCCGTAATGGACGAAGCACGTGCTATTGTAAAAAGGCTGATGAATCTGGGAGATGACTACGAAGTACTTTATTTAGGAAGCGGTGCCAGTATGCAGTTTGCAATGGTTCCGTATAACCTGATGAAAGTAGGTGGTAAAGCCGCTTATCTCGATACGGGAACCTGGGCTGCCGGAGCCATCAAAGAAGCAAAAAAATTAGGAACCGTAGATGTAGTGGGTTCTTCAAAAGAAGAAAATTATTCATTCATCCCTAAAAATTATAGTGTAGGTTCAGACTATGATTACTTCCATTGTACATCAAACAATACCATTTACGGAACTCAGATGAAAAACTTCCCTGAAGTGGATACACTAATGGTTTGTGATATGAGTTCTGATATTTTTTCCAGACAGCTGGATTTCTCGAAATTTGATTTAATCTATGCTGGTGCTCAGAAAAATATGGGCCCTGCAGGAGTTACTTTAGTGGTTGTAAAAAAAGATATTCTTGGTAAAACAGGAAGAGAAAATATGCTATCCATGCTGGATTATTCCCAACATATCGCCAAAGAATCAATGTACAATACACCACCGGTATTTCCTATATATGCGTCTTTATTAACTCTTCAGCATCTTGAAAACAATGGGGGAATTGCTGCTGCAGAAAAGAGAAACGAAGCAAAAGCTAAACTTTTGTATGATGAAATTGACAGCAACCCTTTATTCGAAACCTTCTGTGTAAAAGAAGACCGCTCATTAATGAACGTTTCTTTCAACATTACAGATGAAAGTAAAAAAGAAGAATTTGATACCGCATGGAAAGCTGCAGGAATCAGTGGTTTAAACGGACACAGAAGTTTAGGCGGCTACAGAGCAAGTCTTTACAATGCCTTGACAATCGAAAGTGTACAGGTTTTGGTAGATGTTATGAAATCTATCAAATAATTTAAGCATTAAAAAATTCAAAGACTGAAAAATTGAAAGCAGTTCATTTAAATTTATTAATTTGCGCCCCAGTTTTAAAATATGGGAAATTTTAATTTTTCAGTCTTTAAATCAAATAACACATGAAAGTTTTAGCAAACGATGGAATTTCAAAAGCAGGTGAACAGGCCCTAAAAGAGGCCGGAATTGAGATCCTGGACAATAGAGTGGCCCAAGATCACGTTATTAAATTTATCAACGATAATAACGTGGATGTTCTTCTGGTAAGAAGTGCAACAAAAGTAAGACGAGATCTGATTGATGCATGCCCCGGTCTTCAAATGATAGGAAGAGGCGGTATCGGAATGGATAATATTGATGTTGAATATGCAAAAAGCAAAGGGATAAAGATTATCAATACCCCGACAGCATCTTCAAAATCTGTAGCAGAACTGGTTTTCGGACACTTCTTTTCATTGGCGAGATTCCTTCACGAATCAAACAGGCTGATGCCTTTAGAAGGCGAAACGCATTTCAATGCGATGAAAAAGTCATTCAGCAACGCATATGAACTTTCAGGAAAAACATTAGGAGTTATTGGCTTTGGAAATATCGGCCAGGAAGTGGTAAAAATTGGAATCTCTTTAGGAATGAAAGTAAAAGTTCTTACGAGAAGCCCAAGAACAGAAGTTCTTAGTCTGGATTTCTTTGACGGACAATCTGTCAGTTTTGAGATCACTTCCACCAATGATACGGATGCATTCCTTAAAGAATCGGATTTCATCAGTATCAATACTCCAAAAACGAATGAATATATTATAGACACCCCTCAGTTTGAGAAAATGAAAGACGGAGTCTATATTGTAAATACTGCAAGAGGGGGGGTAATGAATGAAGTAGCACTTATCGATTTTATAGAATCAGGTAAGGTCGCGGGAGCCGCATTGGATGTTTTTGAAAATGAGCCCAACCCGGAATTACCTTTACTGATGAACCCGGCATTATCACTTTCTCCTCATGTTGGAGGTAATACAGTGGATGCGCAAGAGAAAATCGGAGTCGAACTTGCAGAACAAATTATTAAGCTACAAAAAGAAACTATAAGATAAATATGCCTGTTTTTAAACCTTTCCGTGGAATACGACCTCATAAAGACTTGGAGAGTACTTTCCCTACACACCCACTGGATAATTTCACCCAGGAAGAGATTGCAGAGAAGGCCCAAGTTGAAAATACTTACATCAATATGATTAAACCTTATGTTGTAAGTAAATCTAAAGATATTGACCGGAATCTGAGGAAGATCCGTTCTACATTTGAAGAGCTTCTGGACGAAAAAAAATTAGTCCAGGACAGTTCCGCTTATTACCTTTATGAGCAAATATACCCCAATAAACAGGTTTTCAGAGGACTTCTGGGATTAGCCAGTATTGAAGATTTCTGGAATGGAAAAATCAAAAGACATGAAAGTACCATTCCTCAGAAAAAAGAAAAACTAGCCCATTACCTTGAGAAAGTAAGCCTGCAGGCCGAACCGGTATTGCTTACCTACCCTGCCAACTCGAAAATTGAGCTGCTGATGAATCATGAGGAAAAAAATGTCCCTATTTTTAACCATACGGATTCCATCGGGATCAGACACAAAATCTGGAGAATAGACAACCGCCTTAAACTTCAGCAATTCAAAGAAGTAATCGATCAGATTGACTCATTTTATATTGCAGACGGACACCACAGAATCGGATCTACCGCACTCAACGCAAAACGCCATAAAGAGAAAAATAAAAGACATAACGGTACGGAGCTTTACAACTTCGTATACAGCTTCATCGTCTCTAACCAGTCTATTAAAATTCATGACTACAACAGGATTTTACATGACATGAATGGTGTTTCCGGCGAACAGTTCCTAAAAGAACTTGAACAATATTTCCTGATCCATGAAAAAGGAGAAACTCCTTACTATCCGTCACAGAAATTCCATATTTCTATGTATATGGATGGTAAATTCTACTCTCTTCACGTAAAGCATGACCTTCGTTCAAAAGAAATGTCTCTGGATAATCTGGACCACCACCTGTTAGACAAATATATTTTCAAAGATATTCTGAAAATTGAAGACCCTGACAGCTCTGAAATGATTTCTTATGTAAAAGGAACCTCCAATATCAACGGAATCAATATTTTAAAAGAAAAAATAGACAGCGGCGAAGGTAAAGTAGGTTTTGGAATCTATCCGGTAAGTTTTAATGACATGATTAAAATTTCAGATTTAAAACTGAGTATGCCGCCAAAATGTACATTTATTGAGCCGAAATTGGTTACAGCTTTACTAATGTACGACATGAAACCTTAATAAATTCCTATTTTTTCCCTACTTTTATCATCGGAAAAAGAAAGGTAAATAAAAAATGAAAAAAACATTCATTATACTTCCACTCTTTTTGAGTGGATTTTTATTTTCTCAGAAAAAGCCCCAGAAAAAGCCGGCCGGCAGAACAGCGATTCCTGTAAAATTAAATTACCATAAAGAATTCGAAAATATCTCAGACGAGATCATGACCAACGGCAAGGCTTATGATAACCTTGGAGAGCTGACAAAAGGTATCGGCCCTCGTTTTAGTGCAACTCCCGGCTATGCAAGAGCAGTAGAATGGGCAGAAAAAAAATTCAAAGAAATTGGTATCAATATGATCTGGAGACAGGAAGCCAAAGCTCCGGTCTGGATCAGAGGGAAAGAATCTCTCCAGATAAAAGCCGGAAACGGAGATTGGAAAAATATCAAAATGCTTTCTTTCGGAAACTCCGAAGGTACAGGAGGTAAAGATCTTATTGGTGAAATTACCTTAATTAATTCCACTTCCGAGCTCAATGCAATGTCAATAGGCCAGTTGAAAGACAAAATAGTTTTCGTAAACGTTCCTATGGATCCGAAAACGATCAATACCAGTGATGCTTATTTACTGGCTGCAAAATCAAAATTAATTTCCGCTTCTGTCATTGCTAAAACAGGCGCAAAAGCATTAATTATAAGATCACTAACAACGGCCGGTGATGATACCCCTCATGCCAAAATGATTTATTATGAACCGGATGATAAAGTTAAAATTCCCGCTTTATCCATTGGAGTAAGATCAGCGGATGAGTTGGAAAAACTCGTAAAAAAGCAAAAAATCACTGCGAAAATCAACATGAATGCCGAGTCAAAAGGCGACACCACTAATCCCAATATCATTGCTGAAATTCAGGGTAAAAAAGATTCTAAAGTAATTGTATTAGGCGCTCAGCTTGATTCATGGGATATCGGTGAAGGTGCAATTGATGACGGAACAGGAGTTGTCCAGTGTATCGAGGTTTTAAGAACATTGAAAGCACTTGGATATGAAAACAATCATACCATTCGTGTTGTTTTATACGCCAATAGTGAAAACGGCGGACAAGGCCGTGAAATGTATGCAGCCTACGTGAAAAAGAAAGAGGAAAAGCACATATTCGCCTTAGGTACTGATGCCGGAGGATATTCTCCAAGAGGATTTTCTTTGGATATGTCACCACAAAGACGAAAACTGGTTTATCCATGGAAAGAATATTTCCTTCCCTATGGCGTATATGATTTTGACCAGACAGAAGCAATTCAGGATATTTCACCTTTAAAAAAACTGGATATCCCTTTAGCAGAACTTGTGGTAGATACACAAAGGTATTTTGATTACCATCATTCCGAGCAAGATACTTTTGACAAAGTCAATAAAAGAGAACTTCTACTGGGAGCAGTAGCCATGACCCAATTAATTTTCATGATCGATAAAAACTGGTAACATGAAGAAAATCTTACACCTATCCTTATTAAGTCTTGGAATTGCCTTTTTATCCGGTCAGACCAAAGAAGACTCTATACAGTTCAGCAAAATTTCCACCGAAATTCTGAATAACGGCAAAGGCTACAATGAACTGAGAGAACTCACCAAAACCATCGGCCATCGTTTAAGCGGCTCTGAAGCTTATGAAAAATCTGTACAATGGGCCGAGCAAAAAATTAAAGACGCCGGTGCAGATAAAGTGTGGCTTCAGGAAGTAATGATCCCGGTCTGGGAAAGAGGAAAAGAATCCCTTCACATCAAAACCTCCGACGGAAAATGGAAAAGTCTCAAAATGCTTTCCCTAGGAAATTCTGAAGGAACAAAAGGCAAAGATGTTTCGGGAGAAATCATCATGGTAAAGTCACTGGATGAGTATGATAAACTTCCCGCAGAAAAAGTAAAAGATAAAATTGTTTTCTTTAATTATCCTTTTAACCAGGAATATGTACAGACTTTCATCGCTTACAGGGATGCGGGGGCCTATAGGAGAACAGCAGCTTCTTTAACCGCTAAAAAAGGCGGAAAATTTGCCATTATAAGATCGCTGTCCTCTGCATTTGATGACATTCCGCATACCGGCGTCATGCGTTATGAAGACAATATTCCTAAAGTTCCGGCTGTAGCCATCGGGAATACCACAGCAGACGAACTGGAAGCCTTAGTGAAAGCCCGGAAGATTACTGCAAAACTTAATTCCAGTTGCGGAATGAAAGGCGAGAAACGCTCTCATTCTGTAATCGGTGAAATTACCGGTAAAAAAGACCAGAGCGTTATTGTTGTCGGAGGGCATCTTGATTCCTGGGATGTAGGTGAAGGAGCCCATGATGACGGCGCCGGAATCGTACAAAGTATTGAGGTACTGAGAATTTTTAAGAAATTAGGAATACCAAATAACCATACCATCAGGGTCGTCTGCTTTGCCAACGAGGAGAATGGAACAAAAGGGGGAAAACAATATGGCAAAACAGCCCAGGAAAACAATGAAAAACACCTTTTCGCCATAGAATCTGACGCCGGAGGGTTTTCACCACGCGGAATATCCCTCGAAATGGATGACACCAAAAGAAATCAGATCAGAAGCTGGTCTCAACTTTTTCTTCCTTACGGAGTCTATAATTTTGAGGGAAAATACTCCGGATCGGATATTGCACCGTTACATGAAGCGGGTGTTCCGACGGCGGAACTTGTCCCTGATCCACAGCGCTATTTTGATATTCACCACACTGAAGAAGACACTTTTGAAAAAGTGAACCGGAGGGAATTATTACTGGGCGCTGCAGTAATGACACAACTTATATATATGATTGATAAAAATTGGTAACAATGAAAAAGATATTAGGAACCCTAGTACTCCTTTTAGGAGTAACAGCCTTTGGCCAGACCAAAGAAGATTCTATCCAGTTCAAAAAGATTTCTGTAGAGATTTTAAACAATGGAAAAGGATACAATGAATTACGAGAACTGACCAAAAATATCGGACACCGTTTAAGCGGCTCCAACGCCTACGAAAAATCAGTACAATGGGCCGAACAAAAGCTTAAAGATGCCGGTGCAGATAAAGTATGGCTTCAGGAAGTAATGATCCCGGTCTGGGAAAGAGGAAAAGAATCCCTTCACATCAAAACCTCTGACGGAAAATGGAAAAGTCTCAAAATGCTTTCCCTAGGAAATTCTGAAGGGACAAAAGGTAAAGATATTTCGGGAGAGATTATCATGGTAAAATCTATGGAAGAATATGACAAGCTTTCCGCAGAAGAAGTAAAAGATAAAATTGTATTCTTCAATTATCCTTTTAATCAATCATTTATTGAAACGTTTAAAGGATATGGTGATGCCGCCAAATACAGAACGACAGCGGCTTCTTTAACCGCGAAAAAAGGAGGAAAATTCGCTATTATCCGGTCTCTATCCTCCGCTTTTGACGACGTTCCGCATACCGGTGCCATGCGTTATGAAGATAATGTACCCAAAGTTCCTGCTGTTGCCATCGGAAGTACTACCGCAGACGAGCTGGAAGCTTTATTGAAAAACCAAAAGATGAGTGCGAAGCTTAATTCTAATTGCGGAATGAAAGGTGAAAAACTCTCCCACTCCGTGATTGGTGAAATTACCGGTAAAAAAGACCAGAGCGTAATCGTCGTTGGCGGACACCTTGACTCATGGGACGTTGGCGAAGGCGCTCATGATGACGGGGCAGGAATTGTTCAGAGTATTGAAGTCCTGAGAACTTTCAAAAAGCTGGGTATTAAAAATAATCATACCATCAGGGTTGTATGCTTCGCCAACGAAGAAAACGGAGTAAAAGGAGGTATTCAGTATGGTAAAACAGCCAAAGAAAAAAATGAAAAGCATTTTTTTGCCATAGAAACAGATGCCGGTGGTTTCTCGCCAAGAGGAATTGCACTGGATATGGATGATACGAAAAGAAATCAGATCAGAAGCTGGTCTCAACTATTCCTTCCCTACGGAGTTTATAATTTTGACGAAAGATTTTCCGGAACAGATCTTTATCCGCTTCATGATATGGGAATTCCTGCTGCAGAACTGATGCCTGATTCGCAAAGGTATTTTGATATTCATCATACAGAAGAAGATACTTTTGAAAAGGTAAACAGAAGAGAACTCTTACTGGGAGCTACTGTACTGACTCAAATTATTTATATGATTGACAAAAACTGGTAATACTAAATAACACATCCGTTTAGATAAAAAAGAGTCCATAAGAATATTTATGGACTCTTTTATTTTTTCCGATCTCATTTATCCGTGCATTCGTGGCAAATAAAAAAACAGGTTTTGGCGAAAAATAATTTATAAATAAACAGACTAAAGCCCGTCCCTATAATACTATAATATAGGCAAATTACCATTAAAGGAATACACGGATCTTTACGGTTTTATATCTGGCATGGTATTTTTAGAAATGAAAATTAGCTGCATATCCAATATATTCTTTTCCATTATCAGATTCTCATTTAAAATTACTTTTTCTTCGTTTAAGGAAATAACAGACTCAAAACACTGAATAACAAAACAATACACACCTTTCAAACAAAGTGTTAATCAATAAAATGACAGTTTGGCATGATATTGGCATGTTCTTTTTCGAGAAAAAATTATAAAAAAGCACTAAGGATGAGAAAAAAGGTTTTCTGTGGATTTTCAGTTTTCCACTGATTCAAGTTCATATCTGAGTATATGATCCTTTTTTTTCTACGATGCCGTAAAAGATACGGGAACGTGATCAATTAACCCTCGGTTGATTTTTCACAGCATTTATATGCCCCGTATCTAACAGGTATCTTTTCACCCATGAATCATTGATGATTCTAAATTGTATTGATCTGCCCCAAGCGTAATGCTATGGGTACAATCTTATAAATAAACGGTATGTCTCCATGAACCTTAGCCAAGTAAGAGAATTCTATTCTTTTTACCATGAAAGACAGCTGCTTATCCATATAAATTAATGTATAACCCTTAAAATATTAGTAATGATGAGAGACTTTTTTGAAATGATTTTTAAGAGAAATGAAGATGCTGCAAAAATGCATATCTGGAGCCTGCTTTTGGTATTGAGTTTTGCTGCTTTTTCTGTATTGGTATATACCTCAAAACCAAGCTTTAACAGCTTAATCATATATCTGACCGCATTTGCCGCTTATATCGGCTTTGGTCTTGTATTCATCAGTTCCCTTGCAGGAACCGGAATGAAGAAAAGGTAACGGCAGAAACATATAACTTTTTAATCTTTCTTTTACTGAAAAACCGCCCTTCATTTGGGGCGGTTTTTTTAATAACAATTATTATTACATCGTAAAAATTTACTCATTAAATAAATCCTTCATCATTTGATCTAGGAACTTTTTGGTTTCTTCCTCGACTATTTTTTCGGATTTATTCACTAATTCTATTCTGAACGGATCACAACAGGCTTTTATTCCAAATCCATCATCAGTTTTCACAAACTCCGGATGCAGGCCATGTTCTTCACATACTTCAGATTCAATCTCCTGTTTTATCAGAGAATAATCCAGCTCAAACATATCTTTTTTATTTCATTGGTGAATAACAAAGATAAAGCTAATAAGTTCTTTCAGAGCCCTGTATTTTCACGGTATTTTAATCCGTAACATTTACAATTTCTTCATAATTTTTTCAGGCAGAACTTTAGCAAGTTCAGATCTGCGGTCATTTTCCATAATAACAAACTTCCAGTTTTTCATATCTTCCGAAACACCACAGACTTTCATACCTGCTTTGATCAGGTAATAATCCCCGTTACTGAAGTAAGTAATATGGTCCTTTCCATATCGCTCTGTCAGAGCATCCCCTATTTTCTGTTTTGCAAGTTCCACATTGTGAATCACGCTCCAGTCCACCTTATACTTCATGGTAAATGAAAGATGGGTTACTGAAAAATATTCACCATTTATCAGTGTGGCCCTTTCAGTATGACCAATCTTAAAATCCTGAATATCCGTAATAAATGCCGGATTATTGTAAGATAAAGCCAATACTCTGAAGGCCTGCTCTCTTGTTACCTCCGTGATATACTTAGGGTACATAAAACTGAGCGCGTTTTCAATATTTTTTTCTTTTATATTTTCGAAAAAAGCGGTAAAATCTTTTTTCAGATCAGCTGCGTAATCAACTCTTTTAGTCTGCCCAAAGGACAGAGCTGAAAAAAGTGAAACACTCAATACAATTAATTTCATTCTCATCTACACTATCATTAAAATCGGTCACAAAAAAGCCACCCTTTTCGGGGCGGCTCTATATTAAAAAAATTCAATTATTTTACTTTTACAAGCTCAACATCGAATACCAACCAAGAATTTGGCGGGATCACCCCTCCTGCTCCTCTTTCTCCGTAAGCCATTGCCGGCGGAATCAATAAAGTAGCAGTTTCTCCTTCTTTTAATAAAAGGATACCTTCATCCCATCCTTTGATTACTCTTCCCATTCCGATTGGAATTTCGATAGGCTCATTTCTTTTGAATGAAGAATCGAATTCAGTACCGTCTACCAGCTTTCCTGCATAGTGCACAGATACATTATCTCCTGCTTTCGGAGTTTTACCGTCAGCAGTTTTGGTAATTTTATAGTAAAGACCAGATTCTGTTTTCTGCATTCCTGCCTTTAAGTTTTCTACTAATTTTTCCTGATTAGCTTTGAATTCTTCTTCTTTTTTCTTTCTATCTGCTTCTTCCTTAGCAATAAAAGCTTTGTTGTTCTCTGCGATTTTAGCCTTTCCTTCGTTAAAAGTTTTAGCAGCATCGTAGTTTTTGTATTCATCACCTTTACCGAAAATAGAAACTTTTTCTAAAACAATATCTGTTTTAGGCTTGTCCTGAGCTCCTTTTTCTACATTAGCAATCGTATCGATCACCTCTGTCCCTTTTACCACTTTACCGAAGATCGTATGTCTTCCGTCTAACCAAGGAGTAGCTACTTCAGTAATGAAGAACTGAGAACCGTTCGTGTTTGGTCCTGAGTTTGCCATTGAAAGAATCCCTTTCCCTGTGTGTTTAAGGTCATTTCTTTCATCTTCGAATTTATATCCCGGATCTCCCATTCCTGTTCCCTGAGGATCACCTCCCTGAATCATGAAATCTTTGATCACTCTGTGGAAAATCGTTCCGTCATAATAAGGAACTCCTTTAGCCTTGGCTTTATTATCGATTTTTCCTTCTGCAAGTCCGATAAAGTTGGCTACAGTTACAGGTGCTTTTTTATCTTCAAACTTAACAATCATGTTACCTTTTGTCGTTTGAATATTTGCATAAAGTCCGTCATTAAGACCTTCGTAAGTTTCTTTGTCTACGTTCATTTTTTTATAAATTGGGGTACAACTCATCAGCGAAATACTTGCCGCTGCCAGAATTATATTTTTGTTAAACAATTTCATGTATTATAAAGCTTTTAATTTTATGATTAATGGAATATCGTTATCTATTTTCTTTTCGTCTCCAAAAGTTCCGTAAGCCAAAAAAGAAGGTACCAAAAGTGTTACTTCTTCTCCATCATGTATAAAACGTAAAGCATTTTCCACCGCTTTCAGTTCGTCAAAGTGGCCAAATTTGACATCTCTTCTTTCGATGGGCTGGTCATAAATCTTTGTCTGATCGAAATCATACAAATCATAAGAATAAGAAATCGGGCTATTATCCGTTCTTTGCTCTCTCTGATCGTAACCATCTACACTTACCCAATAATTAAGCCGAGTTGGGTAATATCTGACAGATTGTCCGTTAATCCATTCCTGAATTTGCCCACGCTCTATGGCATTAAGATTCCTCATCCTGTCTTTGGAAACATCCAGGTCTTTTTGGCTTAAAACACCACCCACCGGCGGATGAGCTGCCGGAACGCTCCTGTTACAACTCAACAGGCTTACTAATGATATGAAGACTATTTTTTTCATAAACTTATGCGAAAATACACATTTCATGAATTAATTACAAAACTTGAAGAAGAAATGTATGAATACAATGAATACCTCCAGCCATTACACAGTGAATTATTAAAAGACTCCGCAATAAGAGAAAGTAGCAATACAAAAAAAGCCGGGAATATTTCCCGACCTTCATATAGTTTATTTAATTAAGACTAAACTGTTTCCAAAGCATGGTCCACTACCACTCTCCATCCGAACGGATCTTCAGAAAGGTTGTTTTGAAGATCTACCAGATCTTTCTTAAGGATAGCTGCATAACTTTCTTCATCTGATAATCTTGGAAGCTCCAGTTTTTCACCCTGATATCCTAAAGCCTGGAACTGAGTCGTTACAACTGCTGTACCTACTCCCCATACTTCTTTAAGAGCCCCGTTTTTCAAAGCTTCGATTACAGTTTTTACCGGAATCGGCTCTACTTTTACTTCAATACCTCTTTTCTTAGCCAGTTGAATGAAACTGTCTCTTGTAACACCGTCAAGAATTTTCTCAGATGTCGGAGGAGTAAAGATTGTATCGTTAATTCTTACAAACACATTCATTGTACCACTCTCTTCGAAATATTCGTGAGTAGCATCGTCAGTCCAGATGATTTGCTCATATCCTTCTTCGATAGCTAATTGAGTCGGATAGAACGATGCGGCATAGTTTCCAGCTGCTTTAGCAGAACCTACTCCTCCGTTAGCCGCTCTTGAATAATGGTCAGAAATTTTTACAGAAACCGGTTCTGAATAATAGCTCTTCGCAGGTGTTGCCACAATAGCAAACATATATTTGTTAGATACCCTTGCTTTCAAAGCTTCCTCTGTAGCAAAAATCAATGGTCTGATATATAATGACATTCCTTCTCCCTGAGGAATCCACTCTCTGTCTATATCTACTAATGCTTTTAATCCGTCTAAAAACATTTCCTCAGTCACCTCAGGCATAGCAAGACGCTTCGCTGACTTATTGATACGTTCAAAATTCTTTTCAGGCCTGAAAAGGAAAACCTGCCCGTCTTTGTCTTTATAGGCTTTCATACCTTCAAAACAAGCTTGTCCATAGTTTACTCCCATCATGGCAGGCGTAAATGGTATCGGACCGTAAGGAACTAATTTTACATCACCCCATTTTCCGTCTTCATACTCACATATAATCATATGATCAATGAAAGTACCACCAAATGAAAAATTGTTAGGGTCAAATGTAGAAATTCTGGAGTTTTCAGTTTTTTGAATTATCATTTTTTAAAATTTTTACGATGTTCTACAAATTTAACATAATTTTCTAAATATAAAAATTTTAGAGTAAATTTGACAAAAAAATAGCTTGAAAAGAGAAATTAAGACAACAGAAGACGGCAGTAAAACATTGTTTATCAGTAGCTTAAACGAAAACTATCATTCACACCACGGTGCATTACAGGAAGCAGAACATGTGTTTATTAAAAACGGACTAAATCTTGTTGATAATTACGAAATTAATATTTTAGAACTCGGTTTTGGGACAGGTTTGAATGTTTTGGTGACAATTAATGAATATTTAAAAACTGACAAAAATCATGTCATCAATTATTTTTCGCTCGAAAAATACCCCATAAATGAATCAGAAGTAAACGATTTAGCCTATTTTGAACTTTTTAATAACCCTGAGTTTAAAAATATTTATCAGAAAATTCATCTGTCAGATTGGGAAAAATCAGTTGAAATCATTAGTGGTTTCAACTTAAAAAAGATAGAATGTGATTTTTTCGACCTAAAGAACACGGAATTGCCCAAAATAGATTTGGTGTACTTTGATTGTTTTGGAGCCAGAGCACAGCCAGACCTATGGGAAAAACCGCTTTTTGAAATGGTTTCTGACAAAATGGCCATTAACGGATTATTAACAACTTATTCTTCTAAAGGCAGCGTAAGAAGAATCCTTCAGGAACTTAATTTTAAAGTAGAAAAAAAGCAGGGACCTCCCGGAAAAAGGGAAATGATCAATGCAACCAAGTTATAGAAGTCAGAAATTAGAAACCGGAGATTAGGATCTGTTTTCAAAACTAATTTATAACTTTCAGCTTCTGACTTCTCTATAAATTTCCTTACATTAGCTCTACAAAAACATTATACATATATATATGATAGACAAGATCAACATTAGAGTGTATGGCTGTGCTGTAAAGGATAAAAAAGTCCTGACTTTATTTGAAGAATACGCCGGTGAACCTTTAGTGAAATTTCCCGGAGGTGGTTTAGAATATGGTGAAGGAGCGTTAGAATGTCTTCATCGTGAATTTGATGAGGAGCTCAATGTGAAAATTGATATTGTAGAGCATTTTTATACCCAGGAAAACTTTCTGGTTTCCAGATTCAGAGAAAACGAGCAGCTTCTAACCATCTATTATATTGTAAATATCATTAATGAAGAAGACTTCCTGATCATGGACCCCTGTATTGAGAAAACAGAATGGATGGCTATCGACAGGCCGGACAATCCCTTTCCTCTTCCGATAGACAAGATTGTATTCGATAAATTAAAAGAAAAATTCCTGTAAGACTTACAGGAATTTTATATTTTATATTTTATTTTTTAACTTTAAATTGATTGGCTCCGGGATAGGGCTTCAGGTATCCGGAATTCCAGTTAGACTGCAGCAGAGACTCTACAAACTCATCGCTTCTGTTGTTATGAGGGTCATATTCTTCTTTCAGATCAATATCTGCCATCTTTCCTTTTACATTCCACCAGAAAGCGCTCCATCCGCCTCTTAATTCTCTGATAATTTCGAACACATTTTTACCGGTAGCTCTGTTCATCAGTTTAGCAAAAACCTGCCCTTCCGTGGTGGTAAGATCCCGCAGTTGTTTCTCATACTGATCAGCCAGCATATTTTGTCTTTCTCTTACAAATTTTCTTTTGGCTTTACTATCCAGGTTATTCATATCCTTTTGAATATCCCGGTACTGTTGCAAAGCTGTTACAAATAGCGGGTATACTCTGTACAGCTTTTTATTTAAGAAATAATAGTAATTCTTATCCAGCTGATTATTAAATCTTGGCTTATTCACCAAAATCAATTCATCCATTACTACCACAGGCTCTCCGTTAATCTCATAGATTTTAACTTTCTGCTGTTCGTCGTAATAGTATTTATTACCAAATTCATCTACTTTCAAAGATTCAGCCGGATACTGGTTAAGAGGTTTTGCCACTATAGTATCCTTTTGACCAAAAACACTGATCCCAAAAAAGAAAATAAAAAGGCAGATAATCTTACTAAAATTCATTATTTTTACACTTATAAGAACAAAAATTGAACGCAAAAATCATTCCTTTTTATGAAATTTGAAAAGAAATCTTTAAAATTTTTAGAAAAATATTTAAACACTTCATCTCCAACAGGTTACGAACACAAAGGACAGGAAGTATGGATGGATTACATCAGACCTTATGTAGATAAAATTGAAGTGGATCATTACGGAACCTGCTATGGCATCATTAATCCGGAAGCAGAATTTAAAGTGGTGATTGAGGCTCATGCAGATGAAATTTCCTGGTATGTAAACTATATTACGGATGACGGTTTGATTTATGTGATCAGAAACGGAGGTTCAGATCAGACCATTGCTCCATCTAAAGTGGTTCATATTCATGGAGAGAAGGGAATTGTAAAAGGAGTATTCGGATGGCCTGCCATTCATACCAGAAGCAATCAGGATGAACCTACTCCAAAAATTGAAAATATATTCATCGATTGTGGGGCTACTTCAAAAGAAGAAGTTGAAAAAATGGGGATTTATGTAGGCTGCATGATTACTTACCCGGATGAGTTCTTTGAAATGAACGACAGATATTTTGTCTGCAGAGCACTGGACAACAGAATCGGGGGGTTCATGATTGCTGAAGTAGCAAGGCTCTTAAAAGAAAATAAAAAATTATTACCATTTGGTCTGTATATTACCAATTCTGTTCAGGAAGAAGTCGGACTGTACGGCGCAGATATGATCGCAGACACCATTAAGCCTAATATTGCTATTGTAACAGATGTCACTCATGACACCACCACTCCCATGATCGAAAAAAAGAAAGAAGGAGATCAAAAATGTGGAGCCGGGCCTGTAGTATTCTTCGCACCAAGCGTGCATCATACCATCAGAGAGCTCATCATAGATACTGCAAAAGCTAAAAAAATCCCTTATCAAAGAGCAGCTGCAAGCAGAGCTACAGGAACTGATACCGATGCTTTTGCCCATTCTAATGGCGGAGTTCCGAGTGCTTTAATTTCCTTACCTTTGCGCTATATGCACACGACCGTAGAAATGGTGTCCAAAGAAGATGTAGGCAACGTTATCCAGTTAATCTACGAAACACTTCTTAAGATTACCCCGGAAATGAAACTGAAATACCACTAAAAAATAAGACAGAAGATGCCAGATACCAGATGCAAGACTTCATAAACTACATTAAGTTTTCAAATCTGATATCTGATATTTTTTATCTGAAATCTAATTAATAAGTAAAAATGAAAACGAAGCTTATTGCTCCTTCCCTATTATCCGCAGACTTCGGGAATCTGCAAAGAGACATTGAGATGCTCAACAGATCTCAGGCCGACTGGTTTCATATTGATGTCATGGACGGCCGATTTGTTCCCAACATTTCATTCGGTTTCCCTGTCATGAAAACCGTTCAGCAACATGCTAAAAAATTTGTAGACGTTCACTTAATGATCGTGGAACCGGAAAAATATGTTGATGAATTTATCGATCATGGAGCAGACCTTATTTCCATACATTATGAAGCATGTACACATCTTCACAGAACTATTCACCACATCCAAAGTAAGGGAGCGAAAGCAGGTGTTGTTTTAAATCCCTCTACTCCTGTTTTAATGCTTGAAGATATCATTGCAGATGTTGATCTTGTATTATTAATGAGTGTAAATCCAGGATTCGGAGGTCAAAAATTTATTGAAAATACCTATAAGAAGATTGCTGAAACCAAGGATCTGATTCTAAGCAATAATTCTACAGCTCTTATTGAAGTGGACGGAGGTGTAAACCTTGATAACGCATCTAAACTTTTCGAAGCCGGAGCGGATGTATTGGTTGCCGGAAATGCAGTTTTCTCTGCAGAAAGCCCGGAAAGAACCATCGAGCTTCTAAAAATATAAATATAATATCACCGATACAGAAAAAGGCAGTCCTTACAGGCTGCCTTTTTCTCATTTTGGAATTTTGAATCGCTGTGGTTATTAGCTATTGACTTGTTTAATGTATTATCATTCTTATTCCCTCCTGATAACAATACAAATTTCCTGATAAAATTCTATATATTCATCAGTAGAAATACCTAATCTGCCACCTGGTATTTTTACTCAAATCCTTTATTATTTCACGCTTCTCTATTCCAGATACATGCACAAATAACAAGAATGACACTCACTACCGCAAAGACAGATCGAATATTATTTAAAAAATTCCACTTATTTTCAAAATGTTCACGCATTTGCTTAACAGCTTCAGACGTAGCGCCTGAAATATCAAACTTATCAAGGAAATCATTCATCGGAACATTTCCTGCAGCGGTAACTCCAAAAACACCAATCAGATAGGCCAGTGTGGCCAACAAAAGGAAAATAAATACCGGCTGCTGCCCCCGAAATACAAATACGGATACCGGAAGAAGAACTGCTGTTCCTATAAAACTCATAAAGAATACAGGATTCAGTATTTCACGGTTAATACTTTGCATCGCTCTCAGATATTCACTATCAGACAGCTTTCCCAATCCCAAAACTACAGAACAGGAATAGGCATAAAAAAGCCCCGCAATTAAAGCGGTAAGCACAGCAGTGATCAATAATAATACTGTTGCCATTTTCATATATATTTGTTTTTATGGTTAATAAAGATTCCATTTCTTAACAATTTCCGGAAGCATCAGAGCTATTTTCTTTTCAGGTTTAAAATAAAGAAAGTAAAATTGTACCTGCTCATCATCAATACCATCTTCCCCTTTCAGGAATGATCTTTTCACCCCTTGCTGCCTTCATTAAAAATACAATTATTTGCTGTTGAAAATTTACAATTTTCTACAATTTTATTTTTATAACACAAACGTTTCGGGAAGATATTCGAAAAATAGATATTCTTTAATTATATTTATCATTAAAATTTAAAAATGAGAAATACGCTGATAAAAGCGGCTTTCCTTGGGATAGCAGTTTCGGTATGCAGCATCAACATACAGGCTCAGTCTACAGACCATAATAAAAAAATGGAATGGTTTAAAAATGCCAAACTGGGCATTTTTATTCATTGGGGAATTTATTCAGTCAATGGTATTCCCGAATCATGGTCATTCTTCAATAATTATATCAATTATGAAAATTACATGAAGCAGCTGAACGGCTTTTCAGCATCCGGTTATCAGCCTGAGCAATGGGTTGAACTGATCAGGAACTCAGGAGCAAAATATGCCGTCATCACAACCAAACATCATGATGGTGTTGCTCTCTGGAATTCTAAAGCCGACAAAGCCACCACCATACCGGAAAATTCTTTAGCAAAAAAAGATGTTTTAAGCCCCTTTATCTCAAGTCTTAAAAAATCCGGATTAAAAACAGGTCTTTATTTCTCTCTTCCGGACTGGAGCCACCCGTATTACGACATCAATACCCGCACAAAAAAAAGGTATGAAATAAAAGATGACCCTACACGCTGGCAAAACTTCATCACCTATTATCAAACTCAATTAAATGAGCTTTCTTCTCAGTATAAACCAGACCTATTATGGTTTGACGGAGATTGGGAGCATAAGTCTGAAGAATGGAATACCTCCCGGACTTTACAGATTTTACGACAACACAACCCGGATATCATCATTAATTCCAGACTGACAACTCATGGTGATTATGACACTCCCGAACAGGGAATTCCTGTTACAGCTCCCCAAAATCCATATTGGGAACTCTGCTATACCATGAATGATTCATGGGGATATCAGCCCTATGATACCCATTACAAAACTCCCAATATGATCATTCGTACGCTGGCAGATGTTATCAGCATGGGCGGAAATTTACTGCTTGATATCGGTCCAAAAGCAGACGGAACAATTCCCGAACAACAGATGAATATCTTAAAAAGTCTTGGCAGATGGACTTCCAAGAACAAAAACGCTATTTACAATACAGATCGAGGTATTCCTTTTGAAAATTATAAAGGAAAATCCGCTTTTTCTGCTTCCAGAAAATCAATATTCCTTTATTTAGAGGAGGCTAAAAGTATGGTGAAAATTTATGGACTCGATACAAAACCTGCTTCTGTAAAAGTTATAGGTTCCCCTGAAGCAAGCATTAAAATGGATTATAAAGACCGAAATCTCAGTCTTCATTTCACCAATCTACAATTTGACAAAGATGTAACTGTTGTTGAGCTTAGCTTTGAGACCCCGCCTTCATTTCTTAACGAAATAACAAAAGAAAAATATTCAATTCCGGCTCTACTTACTCAAAAAAGCACACAGGAAGCTGCATATAATATTGCGGAAACCACCCATAACGGAGATCATTTATTCATCAATTCCGGCTTTAGCAGCGACGGAACAGCCTTACAATTTTCCAAAATACCCAAAACCAATCCTGAAACACTACAATGGATCAACAAACATGCGGAAGCTCTTTTTGATACAGACAAAGGATTGCCAGAAGGCCATTACTCTGGAATGAGTGCTCTTTCAAAGGATAAACAAACCCTTTATCTTTTTGTAGAAGGCGAACCTACCGGACCGATTGCTTTAAAAGGAATAAAAAACGAAATTGCAAGAATAAGAATCGTCGGAGAAGGAACTTTACTGAATCACGATATTTATAATAAACTGTACTGGAGTGACAGACCCGGGATTATCTACATCAACATTCCCAGGGAAAGACTTGATAAAAACATGACCGTTATTGCTGTCCTGTTTGACAAACCCGTTGAACTCTACAGAGAAAAAATCGGAGCGATTGAAAATAATCTGTAGGGATAAAAAATAAACTCCGGAGAAAATTCTCCGGAGTTTTTATTTTGTAAGTCAGTTTTCTTAGAAAATCTCTCTTCCTGAAAAGTGGAATTGAGCTTCGATAAGAGCATTTTCGTTAGAATCTGATCCGTGAACAGCGTTCTCACCAATGCTTCTTGCAAACATTTTTCTGATTGTTCCTTCTGCAGCTTCTGCAGGATTTGTAGAACCGATTAATGTTCTGAAGTCTTCAACTGCATTTTCTTTTTCTAAAACCGCAGCAACGATAGGACCTGAACTCATGAATTCCACAAGCTCACCATAAAATGGTCTTTCAGCGTGTACTTCGTAGAATTTTTTAGCGTCAGCTACTGTAAGCTGAGTTAATTTCAAAGCTTTGATTTTAAAACCTCCTTCTGCAATCTTACCTAATATAGCACCGATATGTCCGTCAGCAACTGCATCAGGCTTAATCATAGTGAATGTAATGTTAGACATAAATGTATATTTTTTTAATGGCGCAAAATTACAAAAAATATCTTTGATTTTTATTTTAATTTTTTTTTAACATAAAAATAACTTTTATTAAGAAATGGTAAACCAAACTTTGGCACAGTAATTGTTTATTCTATTGCGATTCTCATGTTTAATTTGAGTTTTCATGGTTATTAGTTTTTACCCAGCTTCGGCTGGGTTTTTTATTCGTAACAATTCAATGATTTTATTGCGGATTTAATAAAATTAAAACTCATAAAAAACCACATTGGCATCTTATTGTTTTTATTTCAATTAATGAGATAATTTCCAAAATCCAATAATTCCGTCAATATATGCTTTCTGTCAGCTTTAATGGCACAAAATGCGCCAAAATATCTATGTCAAAAAAGTAGAGTTATTCTTATGTCACCCATAATTTCGGGTAAAAACTCAGAAAATCTGAATCTGACTAAAAAAAATATTTTCAGTCAATAAAAAATTTTGTTCATATACTTTTTGGTACTCTCAAAGAAAACAAACGTTTCGTAATACAAAAAAACAGATCACCGTCCGGCAATCTGTCTGTATATTTATAGATGAAATCATTTATTTTTGAGAAGCCTCTTCCGCCTCGTCCATCAGCTTTATATAAGTAGCATATCGGGAATGCTGAATTTCTCCGGTTTCAAGAGCATCAATAACGGCACATTTAGGTTCATTGATATGAAGGCAATTATGAAATTTACATTCTTCTCTTTTTTTAAAAATCTCAGGAAAGTAATGCTGTACTTCCTCTTTTTCAATATCGATCATTGCAAACTCACGAACTCCGGGTGTATCAATCACATTCCCGCCAAAATCCCAGAAATGCATTTGTGCAAAAGTAGTGGTATGTTTTCCTTTAAGATGGGTATCTGAAATCTCAGATGTTTTAAGGTTTAATCCGGGTTGTAATGCATTCACTAATGTTGATTTTCCACAACCGGAATGACCGAAAAAAACAGAAGTTCTATCTTTAAGAATCTCCTGAAGCTGATCCAGATTTAAACGGGAATAGGAGGAAATCTCCAGCGTTTCATACCCTATCTCCTGATAAAGAAACTCAATATCCTTTACAATTTCAATTTCCTCTTCATGCAAAACATCAATTTTATTGAACAGAATTAAAGGGGTAATATTATACGCTTCACAACAAGCTAAAAATCTGTCCAAAAATCCAAGGGATGTTTCAGGGTGCTTCAACGTAAAAATAAAACAGGCGAGATCAATATTGGAAGCGATAATATGGGCTTCTTTTGACAAATTGACCGATTTTCTGATCAGGTAATTTCTGCGTGGTTCTATTTTGGTAATCCAGGCAATATCATCCTGTTCCAGCTGAAATTCAACAAAATCCCCTACAGCAAGCGGATTGGTAAGCCTTGTCTTAATCAGTTTGAATTTTCCCCGAATTCTGGCTTCGAAGATTTTATTGGTTTCCAATTCCAAAACCTGGTACCAGCTGCCTGTAGATTTAATGATTTTTCCTTTCATAGATAATATGGTGCAAATATAAGAAATTAGGGCTTAGGATTCAGGAAATAGGTTTAAAAACAAATGTTTTGCTATCCTAAATTCCGGCACCTATGCCCTAATTTTACTGGATCAAGTACTTATTATATTCTGCACTTAAGCTCTGTCAATCATAATATTATTCTGAACTTCAATAGATTCTTCGTGAATCGCTTTGAAAACTTTCTCAATAAATTCCTGAGACATTCCTGTTTCTATAGCTTTTTGGGTTGCGTACTCCGTAATGACTTTCCAACGTTCCGGCTGGAAGATGGCAATATCGTTTTCCTTTTTAAGTTTACCGATTTTTTCTGAGATTTTCATTCTTTGTGAAAGAAGTTCAATTAACTGGAAATCGATATCAGAAATCAATGTTCTGTGCCTTCCCATTTCTCCTTCGAAACCTGCAAGATTAGGATTTCTTACCTTCAGATTACCGATAAGGTCAGCCAGTACTTCAGGAGTAATCTGCTGAGACGCATCACTCCATGCTTCATCAGGATTACAGTGTGATTCGATAATAGCTCCCTGGTATCCCACGTTAAGTGCTTCCTGAGTGATATCAGCAAGACCTGTTCTGTTTCCACAGATGTGAGAAGGGTCTATTAGCATTGGGATATTCGGAAACTGGCTCTTGAAATCCAGAGCAATCTGCCAGTTTGGATTGTTTCTGTATTTTGTTTTCTGGTACGTTGAAAACCCTCGGTGAATCACCCCAAGGTTTTTAATATCCTGACCTAACAATCTTTCCAGGGCACCAATCCATAAGGCAAGATCCGGGTTGACAGGATTTTTCACAAATACAGGTTTATCGGTACCTCTTAATGCCATTGCAATTTCCTGAACGGTAAAAGGGTTTACCGTTGAACGGGCACCAATCCAGAGAACATCTACATCTGCTTCAAGAGCAGCAAATACGTGATGTGCATTTGCAACTTCGGTAGCTGTTTTAAAACCGTATTCTTCTTTTACCTTTTTTAGCCAGTTCAAACCGATTACCCCTACTCCTTCAAAACCATTCGGTTTAGTACGCGGTTTCCAGATTCCTGCACGGAAAACAGACACCTGAGCATTGGATTCTTTAATTCTTCTGGCAGTTTCAAGCATTTGAGCTTCACTTTCTGCGCTACATGGTCCTGCAATCATTAAAGGCTGTGTAAGCCCGTCGATCCACTCGTTTTTTAAATCTTTTAAATTCATATTCTAAATGTATTGTTTTGTATTGTTTAAGTTCAAAGCACGGCCCTTTCATTATAAATTTACTTTATAATTCTTTTCAAAAAATGCCGTTCAAAGTTTTTTTAAAGGAATCAGGAGAATAAAAGGGCTTTACTCCTCCTGTATTTTTTGGAAAGAAATTCAGTTAACAGTACCAATAAAATCGGTAATACGTTCTGAAATTTCTATAATAAGAAGCAGAAAAACTAAAATAACCGCTAAAATAATTAGCGGGTGTAAAATAAGACAGATATGTATTGAATCTATTTTCCATTTTCTTCTGGAAATGTCTTGTTTTAGCGTTTCTTGTTACTATTTGTTTTTGTCAAAAAGTTATTTTCGACAGAAATATTTGACAAATATATAAAAATTATGTCAAATCAAACTTCATTAAATCATCAAGATCTTTTAAAATCGGATTTTTTTCTACAAGTTTTTCAAATATTTTTCTTTTGGTGACTACCTCAATCTTCAGATTTTCAACGTCTCGCAGGTAATCTACCTCAATCGAATGGTTGTGAACTTTTCTTCTGAAATGATTAAAAAATTCGCCACTTATTTTATCAAATTCTACTTTGGCGGAATCTGAAGGGTATAAAACCTTGATTCTGTTTTCTTCTTCTTTGACTAATTTAAAGGTTTTTATGGCATTAAAAACAAAACTGTCTTTTCTCTGAAGCTGTTTAAGCATAAGATTCCACTCCATCTGCAGATCTGTGTCTGTAAAATGACTTTGCGGAAGATGATCTGTTTTTACCGTTACCTCTTCTTCTGGTGTCTGTTTTTCTTCTTTATTCAGGAAAGAATTAATACTGAATCCGGAAGATGTCCCTGGTCTGGATAAGGGTTTATTGGCTTTCTGTACAGCAATTTCCTGCATACTCTCAGTTGGAGCCACAGATTGTTCCACAGGTTTTTCTTTTTTCTCAGGAGTTTTTTCAGAAATCTTCACTTCCTGTTTCTCACTGAGAAACGGGGCCAGTATCAGGAATTTTTTTTTTTAGTATCACCTGAATTAACTGTCAGGGAAGCCAGCTGCATCAATGCAATTTCAACTGTAAGTCTTGGATTTTTTGAATTTTTATAATTGATATCTGCATGATTACAAATTTCAACAGCGTCAATCAGTTCTTGGGCATTCCATTGCTGGCTTTGCTCTACAAATCTGACCTTTGTTTTTTCGCCCACCTCAATAAGTTCTAAGGTGGCGGCATTCTGAGCCATCATAAGGTCTCTGAAATGATTTCCTAAGCCTGCAATAAAGATATGCGGATCAAAGCCTTTTTTTACAATTTCATTAAATGCAAAAAGTACTTCGGGAATTTTATTTTTTTTAGCAAGATCTACAATATTCAGATATTGATCATAGTCCAGAATATTCAATACTTCGGCAGCTTTAGCCAGTGTGATATTCTTTTGAGAGAATGTGGAGAGTCTGTCAAAAATAGAAAGTGCATCTCTCAGTGCTCCGTCGGCTTTCTGGGCAATCAGATATAAAGCATCATCTTCATACCGGATATTTTCCTTTTCGGCAATACCTCTCAGGTGGCTCTGGATATCTTCAATCGTAATTCGTTTGAAATCATAGATCTGACATCTCGATAAAATGGTAGGAATGATTTTATGTTTTTCCGTGGTTGCTAAGATGAAAATAGCATGAGCCGGTGGTTCCTCAAGTGTTTTAAGGAAAGCATTGAAAGCTGCAGAAGACAGCATGTGTACCTCATCAATGATGTAGACTTTGTATTTTCCTACTTGAGGGGCAAAACGTACCTGATCAATAAGCTCTCTGATATCATCCACAGAGTTGTTGGATGCAGCATCAAGTTCGTAGATGTTGTAGGCAAAGCCATCTTCAGACACCGAACCGTCTTTCTCATTGATCTTTCTTGCCAGAATTCTGGCACAAGTAGTTTTACCCACACCACGAGGACCGCAAAAAAGTAAAGCCTGAGCTAACTGGCTTTCTTCGATTGCATGTTCTAAAGTATCCGTAATATGGGATTGCCCTACAACAGTATCAAACTCCTGAGGGCGATATTTTCTTGCAGATACTATAAAATTTTCCATTGGTCAAAAGTAAGAAATATAGTTTTAATTTGAAAATTAAAAGTTTTCAAATTATCCACAAAAACTTATTTCTGGTCAAATTGGAAAACTTTTAATGATCAAGCTTTTGCCTTTTTTGTTGTATAATAATGATCTATAATTTCAACGATCACTTTTTCAACTTCACTTCTTCCTTCTTCCGTTCTCATATCAATACCGCAGAATTCGGTTCCGTTATATGCAGGGAATAGGTTCAGATAATAAACTCCCGCTGCTATTAGCGCCAACATAGCTCTGACATTTGTTGCATTTTCACCAAAATAAGGATCTGTTACATTTTCAAATAAATTGGCAGCTACATCTTCTCTTTGCTTTAGTATATTTTTAAGAATAGGTTTGCTTTCAGAAAGCTCCCAAAGAATAATTTTTTGTAATTCTTTATTTTTCTTTAAACTTTCAAACTGTGTAAGAATTCCTTGTGTTAAGGCATCTTTACCTTTCCCCACCTGTATTTCTTCTTCAATATTCGGACTGAATTTGCTCCAATAATCCTGAGACTTGATATACTCATCAATAAGTTTATCTGTGCTTCCAAAGTACTCATAGATAAGCTTTTTATCAAATCCGGCTACGGCTGCAATTTTACTTACTTTCAAACCTGAATAGCCTTTTACTCTCAAAATTTTCCCAACTGCGGCAAGCAGTTTCTGTTTCGTTTTTTCTTTGTCCCTGATGGGGCCTTGCACTACTTTTCTAGGCATAATTTATTATTTTTTCGCAATATGCAATTTTTTATTAATATCATCAAAAACATTCAATGTTTTGTCAAGATGTTCTTTTTCATGTCTTGCGGTTACCGTCATCCGGATCCGGGCATCTTTTCTTGCCACCGCAGGATACATAATCGGGTTCGTATAAACTCCGTGTTCTATTAGAATTCTACCAATATCCCACATTTTACTCTGATCCCCGATTTTCACCGGAATAATAGCCGAACAGGTAATCCCTGTATCTAATCCTAAATCATCCAGTCCTTTTTTAAAGTAATTGATGTTATTCCACAACTTCTCTTTCCAGATAGGCTCTTCATCAATCAGATCAATTGCTTTCACTATTCCTGCAGAAGACGGAGGTGCCGTCACTGAGAAAATATGCTGCCTCGACTGAAACTTAAGGAAGGATGCAATTTTTTTATTGGTAATCATATATCCGCCCAGATTACCAAAGGTTTTACTGGATGTTCCCGCTATAAAATCTACCTTCTGAAGCAAATCGTCATACTCAAGAGCCCCTCTTCCGGTTTCGCCTAATACTCCTACTCCGTGTGCATCATCTACCATCAGGTAAGCGTTATATTTTTTCACAAGATCATAAATTTCACTTGCGCGAGACGTATCACCTTCCTGGGAATACACCCCGTCAATCACTACAAGTTTTGTACGATACAGGTTTTCGGACATCTTCAGAATATGCTCCAGTGCTTCCAGGTTATTATGCGGAAACGTCTTTTTATTGGTGAAAGCACAGCCTTCATGTACACTGGCATGTACGCCCATATCTAAGATTGCAATATCTTCTTTTTGCATTAATATCTGTAGAGTGGCACTGTTTGCAGCATAGCCTGTAGTAAACAATACTACTTCATCTTCATTTCTCCCAAAAAACTGAGCAATTCGTCTTTCCAAAATATTATGATAATCAAAATAGCCACCGATAAGGGGTGATGCTCCTGTACCCGTTCCGTATTTTTCAATTCCTTCAATAGCTGCTTTTTTTACTTTCGGATGTTGAGAAAACCCTAAATAATCACTGGAAACAAAACTCACATATTCCTTATTCTGGTTGGCGATATCTATGCTTAATGTCGCATTGGTTCCTGATGTATTTTTCAATCTGTAATTATTATGTCCTCTAGCGGTCATATGTTCTAGAAATTCATAAAAATAGTCTGCTCTTTGAGAAATATCATAATCAGGAATATTCTCAAAATCCTTAAAAGTTGCTGTTGTAAAGTCAATTATCATCCTTAATGTTGTTTGTGAAATTTAAAGAAGCAAATATATAACTATTAAAGGCCTTTAGCTTTTATTATAAGATTAAAATATCATTAAAGGTAAATCATTTTATTCTTAGCCTCCAAAGCCTTTTCCATTTATATTTCTGCCATTTTTTAGTATGTTTTTTCGTTTTAGACTAACCTGTTTTACTAATCTAAATTTATGAAAAAAAAGAGAATGATAAAGTAATATCAATAAATAAATCATAAAAAAAATGATCATTTTTTACAACGATCTCATTTTTAAAACTTTATTTTTTTGAAAATTCTTCTACGCTATTACCATTAGTCTACTAAAAAGATCTTTTTATACAAAAACAACGCTTTTTAAATCCCTAAAAAGAGAAATACCAATATCAAAAAAAATGCCAACCAGACATTTTTATTTTATTTGATGTGAGACTTTCTAAATTCCCCGGGTGTCATTCCTGTCATTTTTTTAAAAAATTTGGAAAAATTGGAAGGATCATAAGTAAGGATCCGGGCAATTTCTGCTATAGACTCATCAGATTCTACAAGCATTGCCTGAGCCTTCTGAATAATTTTCTCATCATAGAAAAAACACGGATGTTTACCCTTTTCTTTTTTGATGGTATCGGTGAGATGGGTATGGGAAACAGCAAGCTCTCCGGCAATTTCACTCAATTCCATAAATTCCGGAACATTTCCTGAAACCACATCCTCAATGTGCTGATCCAAAAAGGTAAAGTACTGGATGGTAATTTCTTCACTTCTTTTCATCGTTTTTGTTTTTAAATAATAAATTTAAGAATATTAATGAAAACAACAGGGTGAACTTTTCGGATATACAGAATCTCAATTAGTAAAAACTATCTTTAAATGCCTGTGTAGAGTTTTTTACTTTTAATTTTTCAAGAATATTCTGACGGTGTCTGCTTACAGTATTAACACTAATGGAAAGCAGATCTGCAATTTGTTTACTGCCGTACCCCTCGCCTACAAATTGTAAAACCTCCCGTTCTCTATGAGTCAGAATATTTTTATAATCCAGTTTTTCTTTGGCTACAATTTCTCCTTTAACTGTATTAATAATCAAGAATTCAGGAATTGTGGAGGGCTTTAGGGCTATATTGTAAATACAGAAAGCCAGTCTCAGTTTCCTGTTATAGGGAGAGTAAACATAAAACATCCTGTGTTTCATCCATTTATATTCATTATTTTTATCGGCCATCCTGATATTTGACAATACACTGTATTCAGAACGGGATTCAGCAGGCATAGCCTCAAGCAGTCTAAAGAAACGAAGTTCGTGGATATATTTTTTAAGTCTGTCATCCGGATGTATTTTTTTTAACATTTCTTCTTCCCAGATAGAATCAATTTCCACGGGATTCTCATGAAAACTCATTCCTAATTCCAGCGCCGCGCCGGATTTATAAATATAGCTTTTGTCTGCCTGCATATCGCTTAATACACATATAGCTCCTTCTATCTGAGCATGCATTAAAGCTTTTTGCTGATAAACTTTAATATCAAGCCGGCATTTTTTTCCGGTATTTTTCAATAATTTACCACTTAATTGTTCCCGGATTTCCATAATGGTTATTTTTCAGTATTGATGTGAAATTGCTTTAGTTATACTTTTGCTAAAATAACAATTTACGTTTAGAACTTATTAAAAGAAAATGAAGAGATTAGTCTTAAGCTTCTGTGTCTTTATCCTGCTTCAAAAGGTTTCGGCTCAGACACTGGAAAAAATGTCCTGGTTTAACGAACCTGAAAAATGGGAAATTAAAAACAAAAGTTTATTGATGCAGGTAACCCCGCAAAGTGATTACTGGAGAGTGTCTCATTATGGGTTCACGGTAGATGACGCCCCTTTTTATTATACGACTTATGGCGGAGAATTTGAAGCGAAGGTAAAGATAGCAGGAAACTATAAAGCAAGATTTGACCAGGCAGGACTTATGTTGCGAACGGATCATAATAATTATATCAAGGCCGGAGTGGAATTTGTAGATGGAAAATATAATATAAGCACTGTTGTTACCCATGACAAAAGTGACTGGAGTGTAATTACACTGGATAAAACACCTCCTGCTATCTGGATAAAAGCCATAAGAAGGCTTGACGCCATTGAAATCTTCTATTCTTTTGACGACAAGAATTATATCATGATGAGAAATGCTCCGTTTCAGGATAACACGCCTGTTATGATTGGGCTTATGGCCGCCTGTCCCGATGGTAATGGTTTTACTGCTGTTTTTGAAAACTTCAAGGTCAGCCATTTACCGGATCAGCGCAGATTAAACTGGCTTAAGAACAATAAATAACCGATTGAGATACGTTTCAATATACAGTCAATTTTTGCCTCTCGTTTTTCGGGAGGTTTTTTTTTTGCTCCAAAAACAGATACATCAGCAAAAAAATAAAAGCAAAAGATCTCTGGATGAGACCTTTTGTAGCCATGCTTAATCGCCTGTGTTCTTAGAATCATGATCTGATGCATTTCCACCAGTATTTGGAAACAATTTTGCAAAAGTAAACATCCTATTTCTCAGATGCAAAATAACAATCGTAGAATTAACATGCCATTTTTGTAAAATTATTACTACATTTTTTTTAATTAATTTAAAATTTAAATCAATAATATAAATGACAGAAAAAAAATAAATATAAATTAAAAAATCACTACATTGAGAATCAATAAATTCTGATCACTCATTTTAAAAAGAGAGTAATAATAATGTATTTCCTTTAAGAACAAGACTTAACGTACGAAAATCATAATGAAATAAGAAATACTTATCTGCCAATACCATCTCTATTACAGAACATATTTTCACGAATCGTAGAAATAATACAACAAAAATACAGCCTACAGGCCTTTTATCCTTACTTATGCCGGATAAAACTCATATGAAAACGCCATAAAACATACCCGTTAATCTATATAATTTCACTATTTTTACACCAACAAATAAAACTATTAACGACAAAAACACAAAGACCAAAAAAAATTAATGACAAAAATTTATTTTCAATCATTCCCCATTTTAAAAAAAACTTCGACTTGTACAAAAACTAGTATTAACCATTTTTTGCATTGATATGCAAAAAACATAGATCTGTTTTGCACATATGAGGATTTGGGCATTATTTTTTGCTTTCTTATATTTAAACATTCACGGGCAGCGTTATACCTCTACCTGGTATAATATAGATAACGGGCTTCCGCAAAGCAGCGCGAAAGCTATTGTCAAGGATAAATATGGCTTTATCTGGATCTCAACGGAGAGCGGACTGGTACGTTATGACGGTATCTCATTTGTAACATTTAATAATTTCAAAACAAATAATCTTCATTTCGGAGAATTTACCGGCGATCCTCTTTTGGACAGTATTACCACATTCAATGATTTCCAGGAAAGTAAAATTATTATTAAAAATAGATTTCCTAAGCTAAGTCATTTCAAAAACACGAATAAGGTCAGTTTTCCAAAAGAGAATAATTTTGTTCAGAGAATTGCTAATAATATTATTTCGTCTAATTTCTATAATGATCTTCAATATTTTATACAGCTTAAAAATTCAGCCTATATTTTCAAAGAAAAGAATAGTATTTATTATAAAGATGAAAAGGGAACCGAGACGAAGATTTCCCTTTCGTTTTCTAATGAAGACCTGAGTAACATTTTCGTTTTTGATGAAACTCTTTTTATCAATGATCCCGGAAAAAGAAAAACGTATTCTATCAACAAGGGAAAGCTCTCTGTTTTTGAAAAGCCAAGTCTTTATAATGATCCTGAAACTAAAATATACTGGCAGCAGATCACCAACCAGACCTTTATCATTAATCACGGTAATATCTATATTGTGGAAGATAACGGAAAGGGGCCTGCTTTGAAATTTCTGGTACAATATAAAGAAATAGGAAGCCATTCCTACTACTCTATGTTTTATGATAAAGATTTTAATAAACTCTACCTTGGAACTCTGAATAACGGGCTCAATATTCTCCGTCTTTCCCATTTTTACGTAGCGAAAAAGGAAGCCGATTTTTCAAATAATGTTTCTAATGCCTCTTTACCATTCAGTAAAAATACAATTATAGCAGAGGACGGAACCGAGTTTAATCATGATGGCATTGTCAACACGTATCCATTTGGGAAAAATGATAATTACCTTATGATGTATGATCATTCGGGGAATATACTGATCAGAAAGAGAAACAGCATTCTCAGGTTTTACAAGGATTCCGGCTATACAAAGAAAGACTCTATACTTATCAGACAAGGTTTTGAAGCGTTTATGAAAAGTGGTAACCTCTATGGTTTTTCTTTATTCGGGACTTCAGATAATCAATTACAGATTTTCAAAAAAGGACTTTTTACAAAACCTGATTTCATCTATCGTTTTAAAAGTTATGTCACTACATTCTTTCAATATAGTGAAAACGAGATATTAACCGGAAACAGTGACGGATTGTATTCTATTATGTTAGGAAAAAACAATATTACTCCTCTGTTTAAGAATATCCACGTTAAAAGTATTGTCAGAACCCGGGATAATCTGGTTTGGATCATGACCAATAAAAGTGGTTTTTACCTTTTAAAGGACAGAAAGCTTATCAAAATGCCTAATGACAGGAATAATTTTCTGCAATCGGCTCACTATATCCTTGAAGACAGGAAAGGCTTCTACTGGATTTCCTCTAATAACGGGTTGTTTAAGGTTCCTAAAAATCAGTTATTACAGTATGCTAAAGATGGTAAAAGCAAAGTCTTTTACTATCGTTTTACCAAAAAAGACGGTTTTCTTTCTAATGAGTTTAATGGCAGTTCACAACCCAATGCCTATACATTGGAGAATGGGGAATTTGTATTTCCATCGATGGATGGCTTTGTATTTTTTAATCCTGATCAGGTTCAGACATTTTATCCTGATCAGAAGAAAATTTATCTTGAACGTGTAAAAATCGGCAACGCTGCAACAGAACACTTTGATGGTATACTTGATTTAAAAAACAATTATAAAACAGCAGAAATCTTCATTGATATTCCGTATTTCTCAAATCTTGAAAATCTTTATATTGAAGCCAAAATATCCGGTGAAGAAGAGACGAACTGGGAACCGGTTACAGGAAAAGATTTAAAATTTACAATCAGTAATCTTAGCCCGGGAGATTATACCCTGAGTGTAAGAATGCTGGCTTCTCCTGAGGGAAAGTATGAAGAAAAAACTGTCAAATTCAAAATCCAGCCGCTTTTCTTCCAGACTTTATTGTTCAAAATCCTGTTTTCGATAATATTTCTGGCCGGAATAACGGCTATTATCCTTCTGATGACAAGATTTTTAATAACAAAAAATAATGCTTTAAAACAAATTGTCCACAATAAAAACTCTGAACTTAAAGAAACGTCTCTTAATCTTGAGGTGGTAAAAAATAATTTACAAAGAGAAACGGAATACCAGAAAAAGCTGGTGGAAACCATTAGCCATGACATCACAACTCCTATCCGGTTTATTGCCATGTTATCTCAGAAACTTCATGAATCAGATGATGTAGAGCTTCAGAAAAAATATTTTGACAGCATTTATAAATCTTCTGAGCAACTCTATCAGTTTACTTTAAATTTAAAGGAATATACTGAGTTGTATAAGGCAGAAAATATATTCGAGGAAAAAGAATATCCTGTCAACAGGATTCTGGAGGTTAAAAAGAAATTATTCTGGGAAATTGCCAAGGAAAGAGGAACAGTCATTATTAATTCTACTGAGACCAATGTATCCAGCAGAGTCAGCGAGAGCATACTCTCTGCTATTATTCATAATATTCTTGATAATGCAGTAAAAAATACATTCAAAGGAGAAATCACACTGAATATTATAGAGGATGAGCAGAAAATCATTTTTATCATAGATGATACGGGAACCGGCATGTCTACGGAACAAATGATTCTTTATATGAACCTGTTTAAAAATCCGAAATGGAAAACCCCAAGCTTTAAAGGTAAAGGTTTAGGTCTGCATATGGTTATTCATTTGGTAAAAAAAATTAACGCAGAAATTAGTTTCAGCCAAAATTTTCCAAAAGGAACTATTGTAGAAATAACTGTCAAAAAAAACTAAATATATGAATGAAAGAATTTTAATTGCTGATGATCATTACGTAGTAAGAGCAGGCACTTCCCTTGTTCTAGAATCGGCCTATCCGGGGCTGAAGATAGATTTCGCAGAAAATTATGAACAGGTAAAGGAGCGTTTACAATCCCATTATTATCATCTTCTTATTCTGGATATTGATATGCCCGGAACTCGGTATAAAAAAATGATTTCCGAGCTTAAAAATATACAGAGAGATTTAAAGATTCTTGTTTTTTCAGGATATGACAAAGATGTAGCTATTCAATATATCAGAGAGGGTGCTGAAGGATATCTTAATAAGCAAAGCAGTGAGGAAGAAATTAAAAATGCGGTAAAAGCGGTTATTGAAAAAGGATATTTTTATCCGGCAGAACTCATGGGGATTATTATTCAAAACAAGAGAGATAATCCTGTAGAGAAGCTTTCCACAAGGGAATATGAAATCTTTAAATTATTAGCTGACGGCCACGGAAATCTCGAGATTTCCAACCAGCTCAGTATTCAGATGTCTACCGTGAGTACTTATAAAAAAAGAATATTCCAGAAGCTGGATATCAATAATATTGCAGAACTGATCAAAGTGTATGAGATGCTGCACTGATATCCCGTTATTTCTAATTGGTTTCACCAATGAGATTCATTGAAATATGCATTTTTAGATTTGAAAAATAATCAGGAAATTTACAGGAGAATAATTTCTGTGCAAATCACTGCATTATAAGGGTAAAAAATCATGAATTCATCCGAAAAAGCAAACCAGGGAAGCCTACGTTTCCGATCTATAAAACTTTGTATTTTCTTTTCAGGGCTTTCCGTATTTGCTCAGCTTTATCTTTTTCAGCCGATGCTTCCCATGGCAGCAGAACAGTTTAATGTAAGTGTAGGAGACACTTCACTTCTTGTCTCTTCCTCTACTATAGGGATGGCATTAGGATTATTGTTCTTTGCATTTAAAGCTGACAGCTATTCAAGGAAAAGCCTGATGACTTTTTCTTTGATTTCATCAGCATTACTCACTATTATTTCAACATGGATCCCCAGTCTCAGCCTTCTCATTGCCATTGGAGTTTTGAAAGGGTTTGTCGTTTCGGGCGTTTCAGCGGTGGCACTGGCTTATCTTTCCGAAGAAGTAAGTGTCGCAGCTGTTCCTGCTGCCATTAGTATGTATCTGAGTGGTAATACGATTGGAGGAATGAGCGGAAGAATATTGGCCACTATTTTAGCAGGCGAATTCGGGTGGAGGAATGCCGTTTTTTTCATCGGTATAGAGAGTTTAATTCTTGGGACGATTTTCTGGAAACTCTTCCCGGAATCGAAGTTTTTTAATCCGCAGAAAACTGATTATCATCAAAAAGCCAAACAAATGAAAAACTTTATAACGAATTCTTATATGCTTCGTTTGTATTTCATTGCGGCATTGCTGATGGGGGCTTTCGTAAGTGTTTATAACTATCTTACTTTCAGACTGGAAGCCAGACCTTTTTCATTAAGTCATTTCATCATGGCTTTTATATTCCTGATGTATATTTTTGGGGTATTCGGAACAATGATTACAGGAAGGCTGTCTAAAAGATTTAATAAAAATAATATTTTAAAAAGCTCGATTCTTTTTATGCTTTGTGGTACGTGTTTACTGTTATCAGAAAATATTTATATTGTTATTTTCGGATTAGGCCTGTTTACGCTGTCATTCTTTGCTGCCCATACCATGGCAAGCCAGATGACCGCACTTCATGCGAAACAGGGTAAATCTTCCGCTACTTCTATTTACTGGTTATTTTACTATTTCGGATCGAGCATTCTGGGAAGTGGTACCGGCTATCTTCTTCATTCATTCTCATGGAATATATTCATCAGCATTCTTGCTATTAGCGTTATAACAGCTTTGTTGCTGGCCACTGCTAACTCCTCATTAAAAGAATAATTATTCAGGTACCACATTGATACCACAATTATTTTGTCTGGGTAATCTGCTGTAATCGTTATGCCATGCCTCTTTTAAGAGATTATTAATGATTACGACACAACATTTAACATATTATTCACTAAAAGCCTGTCCCGCAATAGGATGCAGGGCATAATATTTGCTATTTTACCGATACCAAATACCACCTTTAAAAATCAAAATATTATGAACGTAGCAGATCTTAAAATCAAAAATTTAGTCGAGTACAAAAATCAGATTTATACGATCACTGAAATTTTTCAGAGTATGAAGCAGGCCTATTTTGTTAAAATTGAAAATGACATTCACAGTATTTCAGTTCCGGCAGAATCCATTAAACCTATTCAAATAACGGAGGAATGGCTTGAAAAATTAGGTTTCTCTAGAATTTACAGTTCAGATCAAAGAATCCGATATGAAAGACCGGAAGCATTTATAAAATATGATATAGATTTAAGCTCCCGAAAAATTCTGGAAGGGCTGAAAATATACGGAAATGCTATAAAATGCAAATACATCCATGAATTCCAGAATATTTTTTCTTGTTTATTTGGAAAAGAACCTGTTCTCAATTATGGATATTTAAAGACAGAATAGTATTAAATAGTTCTTAGTTATTTATAGAAGCTGTACCCGTAAAAAGTACAGCTTTTATTTTGTATCCTTAGATCTTACCCCTGTGGTCATTATAAAATCTAAGACAATGATTCTGATGCTTATACAACAGTTTGACAGATCCAATTAAAGCCTCATTGAATACTGTTTAGGTTTCATACCTATATGTTCATTGAATATTTTTGAAAAATGGCTCAGATTGGAAAAACCCAGCCTATACCCCACTTCTGAAACTGAATATTTCTTTTCTTTAAGTAAAGCAGCCGCTTCTTTCATTCTGAACTCCTGATAATAATTAAAAATACTATTTCCGAAAATCTGTCTGAAAAGGCGTTTAAGCTTAGTAGGACTCATGCCAGCTTTTGTTGCCAGATCATGAATAACAGGCGGAATTTCCAACTGTTCAAGTATATTTTCTCTGACTTTATAAATAGTTTCAATATCCTGTATATTCAGAGCATATACTTGTTTTTCGCTTCTTTTTTCCAATTCCATCAGTAATTTACAAATCAGCTCTTCTGCCTTTATTCTGAGGAAAAACAATTTAAAAAACTCATCAGTCTGTCCGGAAATCATTTCGTTGACAATATTCTGTAAACCGGGATCCATCACCTGTTCAAAAAGAAAAGGACGGGTATTTTGCAATAAACTTTGTAAAACCGGAGACTGATGGGATGAAGGAAATAATCCTGCAAGATAACCTGCATCTATTTCAATATTAATGGTTGAGGTATTAGAATGAATAGAAACAACCTCATCCGTATTCATCCGACTGGTAGCTATTAAAACAGTTGGGATTTCAGATGAAAATTTTTCGGATTGCAAAGCTTTTATTTTAGGGAAAATATGCCGGAATTTAAAAAATATCATCCTTTTCTCAGAATTCATCTCTTTGTTTTCAATGCTGACATCTTCTTTTAATTCATAATTACAGACCAGCATCCGGATATTTTCATTAAAAATAAATCCGCTGCAATACCCGCTCCCAAACTGGGGCGGAATTTCAAGAGTTCTCTGTTTTATTTCTGTTCCTAATAAAGCGGCCAGCTTTTTTAATACTTCCGGAACTGTTGGATCATCTTTTTTCATAAAAGTCTTTTACGGCTATTTTAAAGTCTAATGTAATTATTTTATCTCTAAAAAACACCGGAAATTCGCATCAATATGTAACAATACCACATTATGTTATTAAAAGATAAAAAAATAGCTATTATTGGTGCCGGCCCTGTAGGACTTACCATGGCAAGGTTACTTCAGCAACAAAATGCAGAAGTAACGGTTTATGAAAGAGATAAAAATCCTCAGTCCAGAATTTTCGGAGGTACTCTGGATCTGCATAAAGATTCAGGTCAGCAAGCAATGAAAAAAGCCGGATTATTAGAAACTTACTTTAAAATGGCGATACCGATGGGAATCAGCATTACTGACCAGCATCTTAATGTCCTGTTTACTAAAGAAATCACTCCTGAGAATCAATATGATAACCCCGAAATCAACAGAAATAACTTAAGGACCCTGTTACTCAACAGCCTGTCGGAACATACCGTGAACTGGGACAGGAAATGTATGACGCTGGAACCTCATCAGGGAAAGTGGCAGCTGATTTTTGAAAACGGAATACAGGATACTGCGGATCTTGTCATTGTGGCTAATGGCGGAATGTCCGGAATCAGAGATTATGTGACAGACGCTCAGGTTGAAGATACCGGAACTCTAATCATTCAGGGCGACATTTCCAATCCTGAAGCAGATTGTCCTGAATTTTATCACATATGTAACGGAAACAGATTAATGACGGCCTATCAGGGAAATTTAATTGTGATCAATCCCAATAATAACGGAGCGTTAGCTTATGGTATCATTCTCAAAAAACCGGATAATGATGAATTAACTATTTCAGATCCTCAGAGCGTTCGTGAATTCCTTCTAAAGAGATTTTTTCATTGGGATACCCGCTATCTGCGTTTATTTCAGTCAACGGCATCTTTCTGGAGTCTGCCAACACGAAAATTACCTCTGAACCAGCCCTGGAAAAGCGATCGTCCTCTACCCATAACGCTTATTGGTGATGCAGCTCATCTTATGCCTCCTTTTGCAGGACAAGGTGTTAACAGCGGATTAATGGATGCCCTGATCCTATCCGAAAAACTTACCGGCGTAAGATATACTTCTGTAGAGGCAGCCATTGCTCATTATGAACAGGAAATGTTTGTGTATGCCACCGAAGCTCAGCTGGCTTCCTCAAATAATGAAATAGAAATGCGCAATCCTGATTTTTCCTTCCGGCAGCTGATTCATTAATCATTCAGACCTTTTTGTTATCAGAAAGCAAATAGAATAAAAAATTCATTCCTGAAATAATGCAGTTCATCCTTAAAACGCTAAACCTTATCATTTAATATGCTAAATACCAGTATATTACAAAATTATTGAAGTTTCTTTGTGCTTTCAAATGAGAAAGTAATGAGAAAGAAATGGATTATAATGGCTGCACTGATACAGGCAGTTCATACTTTTGCCCAAATAGAATTAAGATCGGAATATCTTCCGCAGCAAAAGTATATTGATGACAACGGTGATAAAACAGCGGGAAAGAGTTCTGCGATTACCACTACTCTGACTGCCAGTATTCCTGTCAGTATTAGACCGACAGGGTATCAGCAGCCCAGAATGTGGGCAACAACGCTTAATGCGTCCTATACTTCTTTTAATAACAACGGGGTCGCTTCAGATGTTTTACCTAAAGAAATGGGTTCTGCAGATCTCGGGGTATTGTATATGAGCCCCATCCATGAAAAGCTAATGTTTATCGGAGGGGTATCGGCAGGAGTATATGCTACTCATACTGATCTTAAAAAACTAGAGGCAGATAATATTATTATTAATATGTATTCGTCATTTATATGGCAGCTCCGGCCCAAAATTAAAATCGGAGTTGCCCTTGTCGCTAATAATGCCTTTGATAAACCCATGCTTATCCCTATGCCCTATTTCCAATACCATAGTGAAAAAAAGCGCGGTATGGAGTACCATGCAGAGCTTAGTTACAATCCTAAATTTTCTGTAGGTTACAAATTCAATGATGAATTGGCCATACGCATTGTAAACCGGCCCCGATTTTTCTTTTCTACAGCTAAAATCGACGGGCAGAAAAAATATTTTGATCATCATTATGTAAGTTTAGGCCTGGAGCCTGAGTTTAAAGTAAACAATTGGATAGTCAGCGGTACATTCGGGGCTAATTTTGGACGTACCGACCGGTACCGGGACAGAGAACCTTCTCAGTTTCTGAAATGGGGGGATGCCAGTTTTGATCCTTCCTTGTATGTTTCTGCCGGGATTAAGTATAACTTTGCAGGAAAGAAAAAATAATCAGTGGCAACATCGATGATAAACTTACAATTTAACAAAACCATATTTGAAACGGTATATGAATTTTTCTGAAATTTTCCGGGATCAGGAAATGAAATCAAGGCGATATGTGATTCTTTTCTATTATTTTATAGTCACCACCATTTATACGGTATACCAGATTTTTTTCTTCAATACCATTATGCAGAGTAGCATCCTTTCGAAAGTAAATCTCTGGGATAATTTTCTGCTCCAGTTTGTATTGTTCTATCCTATAGTACTGGTTATGACTTTCCTGGATTATCTGCTGATCAAACTCATCAACGGGATCACGCCTATGCATACAAGTATGTACAGGCACGCTTCTTCATTATTCGTAAGTAATATTTTGCTGTGCATCCTGTTGTATTTTACATTTAATTTTATGGTTACCGAGATATTTGATGTGGGAATAAAGCAGGCTCTTTCCTATAAAACAGGCCTTATTCTCAATATCACTGCTAATCTCCCGATTCTTCTGGTTCTTGATTTATTATTTTATTTCCGGGCAGAACGTAAAGCGATTAAGATTTCCGAAAAAGCGAAGCGAAATATGCTCATATATCAGTATAATGCCCTGAGAGCACAGGTAAACCCCCATTTTCTGTTCAATTCACTGAACGTATTATCTTCTCTTATTTATGAAAATCAGGATCAGGCCAATAAATATACTAAGGCTTTATCTCAGGTGTACAGACAGGTTCTTTCGGTAAGTAAAAAACCATTAAATACTTTGAAAGAGGAGATGCATTTTTTCAGACAGTATCTGTTTTTAATGGAAATAAGATTTGAAAACGGATTCAGAATTGAAATAGAGCCTGCTGAACAATGGGAACAGCATAAACTGGTGGCCTTCAGTTTCCAGTTGCTTCTTGAAAATGCCTTTAAACATAATGTAAGTTCTGTTGCCGATCCTTTGCTTATCTATATTTCTATAGATGACAACGGAATATCTTTCCGAAACAAAATATCTTTGCGTAACGATATTACCAGAGGAGAAGGAATAGGCTTATCTTTTCTGAATACGCAATATGACCGATATCATAAAAAACTGATGATAGAAGAGAATAATGATCAGTTTATTGTAAAAATACCTTTCATAGAATGAAAAAATATTTAATTGTTGAGGATGAACGTCTGGCTTTTTCCGAACTCAAACGAATGATGGATAAACTACGTCCGGATTATACTTTACAGGGAAGAACTCAAAGCGTCTTAGAATCTGTAGAATTTTTACAGGAGAATAAGCCGGACTTTATTCTGATGGACATCAGCCTGTCAGATGGCAGTTGTTTTGAAATATTTAATCATATCAAAGTGGAAGTTCCCATCATCTTTACCACTGCCTATGATGAATATGCCATTCAGGCTTTTAAAGTCAACAGTATAGACTATCTTCTGAAGCCTATTTCTGAAGAAGATCTGGAGCGGGCATTTATAAAACTGGAAGATCTGCATTTTGATAAAGAGCAGGAAGCGATAGGTATACGTATGGTAGAATCTTCTCTGATGAAAAAGATTAAAAATCGTTTTCTTGTACATTCCAGAGAAGGGTATCTTTATGTGGAATCCAGAAATATTGCCTATTTCTACAGTGAAGAAAAAGTGGTCATGCTGCATACCTTTGATGATAAAAGGTATATTGTCAACTATACCCTGGATCAGTTAGAAAATCAGTTACCGAAAGATACATTTTTCAGGGTTTCCCGCAATTGTATTACCAATATAAAAGCTATCAATGGAGTTAAAAAAGTAGTCAACAGCCGTCTTGCCATTGAATTTGATCCTGAATGTCCTCATGAAATTATCGTAAGCAGAGTGCGTGTTCAGCATTTTCTTGAATGGCTGAATGATGATTAGGGCGTACTGGGATCCGACTGTTGGAGCCTCTTTCTGTAGTTTTTAGGTGTTGATCCCGTTTTAATTCTAAAAAGATAGGAAAAGTGAGAAAAGTTCCGGAATCCCAATTCAAAAGCAATTTCCTTAATAGACCGCTCAGAACTGTGAAGAAGATTTTTTGCTTCCAGAATACTTCTTTCCTTAATAAATTCCAGTGGTGAAACCTGATATTGTTTTCTGCAAATAACTCCAAGGTAATTAGGTGTTATACATAATTCTCTGGCATAAAACGCTACATTTTTCTGGGTTTTAAAGTTCTTATCAACCAGCATATGAAAACGAAAAGCTAAATTATCCGGAGTGTTCAGCGCTTTATTTCCATAAGCATGTTCTACCCACAAATTGATAATCAAAGCCAGCAGCCTGATCCGTGCATTAATCAGTTCGGGAAAAATGGTATCTGCAACGATTTCTTTCCTGATTGCATTAAACTCAACACTGAATCTATGATATGTTTCTTCATCGGGCTTAATCATCTCAAACCTGCTGTAGGAAGAAAAAGTATATTTGAGTGTAGGAGAAAATGTCTTTAATACAGAATCATTGATGATAAGTCTTCTTCCGGCAGTTCCGGCAGGCAAATTCCATTTATATTCTCTTTTGGGAAGATGAATGAAGAGTTGCTGAGATACCAGATCATAGGTATTAAGGCCTGTAATACAACGTCCGCTTTCACACTTGTCTAACAGGATAATCGTAAAACAGTTCTCGGGGAAAAAATTTAATGATTCAGCATTGATTTCATCCTGAAAAACAACATCTATCCCTTTATTAAAAACTTCTTCTACGGAATTTTTATTGATTAAACCTTTATCTATTACCATACAATTTCTTTTCACTCTCCATAAAGCGGTACACTAATTTATGAAAATACAATATATATTTTCTATGCACAAAGAGCATATTTTAACAGCATGCAAAGTTACGCTGTCCTTTCCTTTCAGAAATATCACAAATGGTGAAAGAACTATCATATTTTCATCCCATTTTTTCTTAATATCCAAACTCAAATTAAGAGAAAACCTTACGTACTCGTCATTATTCCAAAATATTAAAACAGAATCGGCCAATGATTAATGCTTAATTTTCAATATTGAGATTTTGGTATATCGTTAAAACAATAAGTATATTTGTATAAGGCTCTTTTGCTGTGAAAGATGTTAACAGATAAATTCGGAAGACATATCAACTATCTGAGATTGGCCGTTGTAGACCGATGTAATCTCCGCTGTACTTATTGTATGCCGGAAAACGGACTTATATGGATCAAACAGAAAGAGCTGATGACTGATGAGGAAATGCTCAGAATATGTTCTGTGTTTACCGAATTGGGGGTTGATAAAATAAGAATAACCGGAGGGGAACCTTTTGTAAGGAAGAACTGTATCGGACTTATCAAAAAAATCTCACAACTCAACGGGCTTAATGGTCTGAGTCTAACAACCAACGGACTTCTTACCGAACAATATATCCCACAGCTTAAAGAGTATGGAATACAATCTGTCAATCTGAGCCTTGATACCCTGAATGAAGAGCGTTTCTTCAGAATCACCCGCCGGAAAAGCTTTGATAAAGTAATGAAAACACTGGATGCTCTGTTAAAACATCACATCAGAGTAAAAATCAATACCGTGGTAATGGAAGGCCGGAATATGGAGGACATTATTCCTTTAGCTGAGCTGGCCAGAAATCTTCCCATAGATGTGCGCTTTATTGAAGAAATGCCTTTTAACGGCAATGATCACGCAGCAATATCCCTGCAATGGAACCATCTGCAGATTCTCCACCACCTCAAAAACCATTTTCCAGAGCTGCGGAAGACTGAAGATCCGAAAAGTTCTACCTCCTATAATTATAAAATTCCCGGATTTACCGGAGATATCGGAATCATAGCCGCCTATACCCGATCATTTTGTGGTGACTGCAACAGAATCCGCATTACACCTTCCGGTTTATTGCGAACCTGTTTATATGAAAATGGTGGTATCAATTTAAAAGACGAGATGAGATCGGGGAAAACCAATGAAGAACTCAAAAATATAATTATCAACAGTATACATAAAAAGCCAAAAGATGGATGGGAAGCTGAAAAATTAAATGCGGATGCTTCGGAAATCCACCAGTCTATGGCTACAATCGGAGGATAACTATGGAAATGATTACCGTACAACAGGCAGAAGATATTATACTTTCTCAGGTACAAGACTTTGGGAAAGAAGATATTTCTTATCACGAAGCATTGGGAAGAGTACTTGCAGAAGATCTTACTGCAGACCGGGATCTGCCTCCTTTTAACCGCCCCACTGTAGATGGGATTGCCATCAGTTATGAAGCCATCAGTAAAGACAGACATTCCTTCACTATTAAAGCCGTGCAACCTGCGGGAGAGCCCTCGATACCTATTGATTCAGAGGATGAATGCGTTGAAATAATGACAGGAGCCGCTTTGGATCCTTCCGTAGATACGGTGATACGGTATGAAGATATTTCAATAAACAACGGGATAGCGACCATTAATACAGACGTTAAAAAGGGACAAAATATCCATCTGCAAGGAAGGGATAAAAAAGAAGGTGAAATTCTGGTAAAAGCTGATGAGGTCATTACCTCTGCTATTATCGGAATTGCTTCTTCTATTGGAAAGACTTCTGTATCGGTAAAAAAACTACCTAATATTCTTATTGTTTCCACCGGAGATGAAATGGTAAGTGCAGAATCTGTTCCCAGTCCGTTTCAACTAAGACGTTCTAATGGAATTACATTACAATCGGCATTGGAAAAATATAAAATTAAAGCAGATTTTCTTCACCTTAACGATGATTACGAAGAGATTAAAAAAGAACTATCCCGTTGCATTAATCAATACGATGTCCTTCTCATGAGTGGTGGCGTATCCATGGGAAAGTTTGATTATCTCCCTCAGGTTTGCGAAGAACTGGGAATAGAAAAGCTTTTTCACAAAATACAGCAAAGACCCGGAAAACCTTTTTGGTTCGGTAAAAATAAATACCGGAAACTTGTCTTTGCGTTTCCCGGGAATCCTGTTTCCGTTCTGATGTGCTTTCACCGTTATTTTATTCCCTGGCTGGAAAGATCACTGAAAATGAATGAAAATCCTTATCAGTTTGCTGTTTTACAAAATGATATTGAATTTCCTTTTTCGCTTCAGTACTTTTCACAGGTAAAGCTTAACGTCAATCATCTCGGACAACTCACTGCCGAATCTGTCAATACAAACGGTTCGGGAGATTTTTCTCATCTTGCCGAAACTCATGCCTTTATGGAACTTCCCCTGGAACAGAAAATTTTCCGAAAGGGAGAGGTTTATAAAATCTGGAGATATACTTATTAAAAACACAACGAAACAAATATGTCAGAATTTACCCATCTTAATCAAAACGGCCAGCCGGCCATTGTAGATATAAGTGACAAAAAAGTGACCCACAGAAAAGCTGTTGCACAAGCGGTTATTACATTGCCTCTTCCCGTTCTGAAAGCATTACAGCAAGGAGATTTTAAAACAAAAAAAGGATCTGTTTTCCAAATAGCTGTTATTGCCGGAATTATGGGCGCAAAAAAAACGAGTGAGCTTATCCCGCTTTGTCATCCCATAGGACTAGACAACTGCTATGTACAGATTGAGCTTAATGAGCATCATGAAATCGTAATCGAATGTACGGCAAGCATAGAAGCGAAAACCGGAGTGGAAATGGAAGCACTTACAGGTGCTTCTGTTGCTGCATTAACGATTTATGATATGTGCAAAGCACTAAGCCATGATATCGTTATTAAAGAAATAAAATTAATCGAAAAAACCGGTGGAAAAAATGACTTCTCCAGAATATAATAACATCCCAATAATCAATGGTCTTGTTCTCGCAGGAGGAAAAAGCCGAAGAATGGGGAGTGATAAAGATCTTCTTAACTGGCATGGAAAAGAACAACGTTATTTTGCGGCTGATCTTCTTGCTCCGTTTTGTAATGAAGTGTTTATTTCTTGCAGGCAGGATCAGTTGGAAAATTTTGATTATTCATATCATGCGCTTACCGATACTTTTCTGAATATGGGGCCTTTTGGCGGAATTCTCTCTGCGTTAAGAGCTCAAAGGGATAAAGCATGGCTTGTGGCAGCTTGTGATCTTCCTTTACTGGATCATCGGTCACTGGACTATTTAATACGGTCGAGAGATCCTGAAAAAGCAGCTACAACTTACGAAAGTCCGTTTGATGGGTTTCCGGAACCTCTGATTACTATTTGGGAGCCTAAGAGCTATCCATTGCTTCTCCATTTTCTGGGAGTAGGAAATACATGTCCCAGAAAAGTGTTGATCAATAGTGATACCCTCATTTTAAAACCTGATAATCCGGAGGCCTTAATGAATGTCAATACTCCTGAGGATGCAGTAAAAGCAAAGGAAATTCTGAATAAGCAGGCAATGCATAAATAAAATATTTTGAACCCCGAAAGGAAATAATGATAACAATGAGTGATTCGTTTGAACGTTACCGCTGCCAGATCGCTTTACCAGGATTTGGAACTTCATCTCAGGAACGGCTCGCCAATGCCAGAGTTCTCATTGTAGGTATGGGAGGCCTTGGCTGTCCCACCGCTCAGTATCTCACATCTTCAGGAGTCGGAACCATCGGTATTGCAGATGATGATATTGTTTCTTTAAGCAACCTGCACCGTCAGATTCTTTATACGCCTGAAGATATCGGATTATTTAAAGTGGAAGTGGCCGCAAAAAAATTACAGCGGCAAAATCCCTCTGTTTCTGTTATTCCTTACCGTATCAGGATTTCTTCCTCTAATGTTACGGATCTGATTTCAGAATTTGACCTCATTATTGAAGGAACAGATAATTTTGAAACCAAATGCCTTTTGAATGATGCCTGTGTATTAGCCGGAAAGCCTTTGGTATATGGTGCTATTTATCAGCACGAAGGACAGGTAAGTATATGGAATGTTTTACAAAAGGACGGCACTTATTCTCCTAATTATCGGGATGTTTTTCCGGATGCCGAGGAATCCCAGGTTCCGAACTGCAGAGAAGGCGGAGTTATTCCTACACTGGCAGGAATTGTCGGGAATATGCAGGCTAATGAAGCTATAAAATACCTCACGCATTCGGAAGATATTTTAGCAGGAAAATTATGGATGATGAATGTCCTGAATGGAAGAACACAAATCATTAAGCTTAAAAAAACATCAGTCCGGATTATCGATTTACCACAGACTGTTCCTGTCATTACCCTGGAACAGTGGAAGCAGGATCAGGATGATTTTGAAATAATAGATGTCCGTTCAGAGCTGGAACATTCTCAATTCAATATCGGTGGCAGAAATATTCCTCTCGATGAGCTGCATCATCATGTACACCTCATTTCTGCAATATCTAAATCTATTCTCATCTACTGTCAATCCGGAAAACGCAGTGGGGAGGCCGTTAAAAAAATCAAAGAAGCTTTTCCTAAGAAAAAGGTTTTTTCTTTAAAGGGCGGAATCAGTAAAATACAGCTGTAACTAGATCTTTGTAAGGGCAGATTCTTTGTGGGCCGCAATATGGTCGGATTTATTACTCCTGATCTCGTACTGAGGACTTTCTTCACTGGCATGATGAGTATACCCTTTATAATCAAAATCTTTCATATGGATTTTAATGATCGTTCCTGAAACTCTTCCCCCTTCGGAATTCCAGCTAACCTGATCTCCTATTTTGAATTTGGTTTTCATAAGCTTTGATCTGATTAAGTGATGTAAACAATGATCCTATTCATCAAAAAGACTTTCATCAGAATAAAAAACCTGTCCGTTTCTTACCCTCGCCGGTGAAGTAAAGGAATGTTCTTCCGCTTTTCCGATATTCATAATATGTTCCACCTTCCAGCCTCTCGCTTTGAGGTAATCGGAAACCATAGACCTGTGACAGCTCCACCATACTGCTTCTGAGCACATAAAAGCAGTTGTTTTTTCCATGGCAATATGCTCAAGTTTCTCAATAGCCGCTACAAATACTGAAGTCTGCATATAATCGGCATATCCCCGGAAAGACTCATTCCTCCATCTGTTGTTCACCGAACCGGGCTGTACCTTTCTCCGCCCTCCCAGATCTTCAAAATGGATATATTCTATGTGATTTTCAGGTAATATTTTCTCCAGATTATCTTTACTGAACCATGGATACCTTTTTGATCCCGGATATCTCCGGATATCTGCCAGTATTTTAATATCAAATGAATTCAGCATCTCAAGAAAATAATCCAGAGAATGCACGGAGTGTCCCACCGTATACATCACAGGTTTTTCCGAATTTCCCATGTATTCGTCGTTTAATATATCAGTCAATGATATTTTGTACTGTTTTTGGAGAAATCACAATCTCTTCTCCGGACATCTCATGAATGGTTTCATCAATCATGACGGACATCGTATTTAATGCAAGATCGTTGGCTTCCGTACCAAATGGTTCTTCAATTTCATCTGCTATAGCTTCGAAGGCTACAAAGGTATATGCTACAAATACCACGATAAGAGGAGTAAACCATCTTAGCGAATCTACCAGTCCAAAAGGTAAAAGAAAACAGTAAATATAAACCGTACGATGCAATAAAACCCTGTAGCTGTAAGGAATTGGTGTGGAAACTATCCGTTCACAACCTCCTACGATATCAGAAAGTTTATCAAAATTCTCATCAAAACGTGCCTGCTGAATAGAATCTATACCACCATCCTCTTTTAATTGTTGTACCCATTCTCCTAATAAACGCAGGATAACAGCAGGTTTATATTTTGAGAAAGCAACTATTTTAAACTGATCTTCATTCAATCTGGTTTTTAAATCCTCAGAGGCATCCGTTCCTCTAAGCTGATGTTTTAAAGCAAAAATAAAAGCACCCACCAGCCCGATAAATTCAGGAACAGAAACATTTGTATTCATATTTTTAAGTGTTAAAGCCTGCCGGGTCAATGACCGTGCTGTATTTAATAAAGCACCCCATAATTTCCGCCCTTCCCAGAATCTTTCATAGCTTGCATTATTTCTAAAACCTAAAAATAAGGCCAGTACAAAGCCAAATAAAGTTAATGGTGCAGGGTTAAGCGGAACTTTAAATGAAAAGATCACTCCGCGCAGATACACTACTCCTACCGATAAAATAAAAAGTAAAAAAAGACGTGGCAGCAACCCCGGTAATACAGAGCCGTGCCATACAAAAAGCATTTTAAACCAATGTTCCTTCTTCCTTATAATCATAATGTGTTTTTGTAAAGTCTTTCCTAAAGTTATTTTTTAATCTGTCCTATTATCAAAGATTCCAGCTGGTAAGAACTTCGGGCCGGTTTCTTTTCTCCTTCCGCAATAAGACGAAGCGGACCTCTTGATTCGGGTAAAGGTTTTCCGTCTACCATATCTGCTACAATGACATTTTTATCTGCAACAGAAGCATCAAGTTCGGCCAGTGAAAATAATACCTGATACCCGTCGGTACATCTGGCAAGCAGATATTTTGATAAGTTTTCACCATGAAGCTCTTTACCGGAAGGAACTCCTGCTTTGGCAAGAATATCCTGTAATGACACACCTTTGTATAGGTGAATGCTTCCGTCTTTATCTTTCAATGAAGCTTCTTTTCTGGGCATTTTTGATAAATCGGTCAGAGTCATTTCCAATGGTTTTGAAACGTCTCCACTCACTTTAAGTGTAAATCCGGACTGGCAAAATACCCATCCTGAAAATAAAAACAACGCTAAAGGCAATATTTTTTTCATATATAACACGATAATTTATGGTCTTTGAACAGCTCCCTGATAAAGCATCTGATCTACTTTCTTATACACTTCCGGATCGTGTTTTTTTATTTTAATTTTCACATACTTGGAAGCCGGCATATTACTTTCCTTCACCACATTGTTTACAGAGATCAGCACATTGGTTTCAGGAAAATAAGTTACTGTATTTTTTTCAGGAATCTGGTAAGAAACAATGATAAATAAAGGAGCCACCCTTTCAATCCCGTCATCGTAATTATAAAGATCTACCCTGTCTCCGGCCTTAAATCCGGCCTTATCAATATCTTTCTGATTCATAAAGATCACCCGACGTTCGTTTTTAATCCCACGATAGCGGTCGTCCAATCCATAAATCGTTGTATTAAACTGGTCATGGGTACGTGTGGTTGCCATCATATACTCATCAGGAGCAAGGCTGTTATCCGGAATTTCCGTTAATGTAAACGGAGCGCGCCCACCGAATTCTTTCGAAAATACCTGTTCATCTCTTGCGGCATTGGGAAGATAAAATCCGCCTTTTTCTCTTACACGGACATTATAATCTTTAAATCCGGGAATACATTGTTCAATATCATCTCTCACGGCATCATAACTGTCATGATACCGCTGCCAGTTTACTACAGATTTGTTTCCTAAAGTAGCCATAGCCATGCGGCATACGATCTGGGTTTCATTGATGAGGTTATCCGATACGGCGTCCAGCATTCCCTTTGAGCTCTGCACAACCCCCATTGAATTTTCTGTACTTACGATCTGTACTTCTCCGTTTACGATATCTTTATCACTTCGTCCATAAGTAGGCAGGATTAATGCTTCTTTCCCATGTACGAGATGTCCTCTGTTTAGTTTTGTGGAAACACATACCAGCAGATTGAGCTTTCTCAGGGCATGTGCCGTATAAGTAGTGTCCGGTGTTGCAGAAAGGAAATTTCCGCCCATACAAAACATCATTTTCACTTTTTCCTCATGAATTGCTTTTATAGTACGTACTACGTCTAAGCCATGTTTACGGGGGACTTTAAAACCATAGAAATTTTCAAGACGATCAAGCTGTTCATCAGTAGGTTTTTCATCAATCATCATCGTTCTGTTTCCCTGTACATTGCTATGGCCCCGTACAGGGCAAACCCCTGATCCCGGTTTACCTATACTTCCTTTAAGCAAAAGAATATTAAGTATTTCCCGAATCATATCCACTCCGTTAGGCTGTTGTGTAAGCCCCATTCCCCAGCTTATGATAATCCGTTTTTTAAAAGCGATCATTTCTGCTGCTTTATAAAGCATGTCTTTGGAAACACCTGAAAGTTCAGCTAATTCTTCTAACCTATACGCATCAAATTGTTTCAGGAAATCTTCATATCCTACCGTTTTATCTCTGATAAAGCTTTCGTCAAAAACTTTCCCGGGATTTTGCTTTTCAAATTCTATTAAAAGAAGTTCAAGTGCTTTTAAGAGCGCCATATCTCCATTGATCTTTACCGGTAAATAAAGATCTGCAAGCTGTACACCTCCGGTCAGGATGGCTTTTACATTCTGTGGATTAATAAATCCCATTAAACCGGCTTCCGGCAACGGATTAACGGCAATGATCTTAGCTCCGTTTTTCTTTCCTTTTGCCAAAGCACTCATCATCCTGGGAGCGTTGGTTCCCGGATTCTGACCTATAATGATAATCACTTCGGCATCATAAAAATCTTCCAGAGTTACCGTACCTTTTCCGATTCCTATGGTAGGCCGCAATGCGGATCCCGAAGTCTCGTGGCACATATTGGAACAGTCCGGCATATTATTGGTCCCAAATTCTTTGGCAAATAACTGATACACAAAAGAGGCTTCATTACTTGTACGTCCGGAAGTATAAAATGCTGCCTGATCCGGAGTTTCCAGGGCATTGAAATGTTCTGCTATTTTTTTAAAGGCATTATCCCAACTGACAGGTTCATAATGAGTGGCTCCCGGAGCAAGATACATGGGATCAGTAAGTCGTCCCATTTTTCCAATCTGATAATCATCCAGTTTCGCCAGATCATATACTGAATGCTGTCTGAAAAATTCCGGAGTTACCCTTTTTGTCGTTGCTTCTTCGGCAAGAGCTTTTGCTCCGTTTTCACAGTATTCTCCAAGAACTGAACGTTCATCATCGGGATCAGGCCATGCGCAACTCGGACAGTCAAAGCCTCCCATCTGATTCATTTTAAACAGGGCTCTCATTCCCCGGACAGGTGCTTTTTCTTCAAACAAATCACTAAAAGCGGCCATTACAGCCGGTACTCCCGCTGCTGCTTTTTCAACATGGGTCAGCTTAAGATCAAGTAATGTAAAAGGATTCTCAGCACTGGGTTCTTTGCTGATTTCATTTTCTACTTTCTTTTTGTTATTTTCTTCCATACCCGTTTATTTTGTAAAGTGATCAACATTTCATATTGGGATTAGGATAGTTATCGCTTTGGTCTTCTATCGTATTGTCTATACATACGAAGTCTTTTTCTACCAATAGCTTTACCATCCCTACCTCTCCGCTGAAACCGACAGTATCTGTAGATACCAGTTCTTGTACCATGGCTTCAGGTATTTTCATGACGATTCTATTTTCAATAAATACGGCAGATAAAACTTCATCTTTTGTTTTTTCGATGAGGTACACAAATGGTCTGTCCACAAACTGAGTCACACTGGAAACCATACCGTCTCTGCTTAATTCCGATACTTCTGGCTGAGTCAGCCGGAATCGTATTGAGTTATCTTTTATTCTAATTTTCATAGGTTTATTTTTTTGCCACTTAGATTTTCATTCGTGTATCCGTGGCTAATTTTTTATTATTTAAATTATCTGATTTTGCCACGAATACACGAATTTATTGTCTATGGATTCATTACATATCATACTACTATTCGTTTATAATTCAATTTTAACTCTCCAAAATTCACTATCAATGTGAATCTAACTGACCAGAATTGATTATTTTTTTATAATACGATGAGCACTGCTTTCATTATAAATATTAAACCGGTTATCCCGTAGAAATCCCAGCAGACTCATATCAAATTCTTTGGCAAGATCTACTGCTAAACTGGAAGGTGCCCCTATTGCTGCAACAATAGAAATACCTGCCATCGCAGCTTTCTGAATCAGTTCAAAACTGGCACGACCGCTTAAAACTAAGATATTATTTTTTAAAGGAAGCTGCCCTGTACACAAAGCGTGGCCTATCAGTTTATCCAATGCATTATGCCGTCCTACATCTTCACGCAAGGCAAGTAAGTTTCCATGCCCATCAAAAATTCCTGAAGCATGAATCCCGCCCGTGGCACTAAAATTATCCTGAAAAGACTGCAGATTTCCTGACAACCTGTACAGAATTTCCAGCGTTATATTTTGCTGTTCTTTTTTTTCATTCTTAAAAGTACTTACCGTTTTGATAGATTCTATAGAACCTTTCCCACAGACTCCGCAACTGGATGTTGTATAGAAGTTCCTGTCAGCATTCATCAGCTGAGGGATAAAGTCTTCTATTAATTCTACTTCAATACTATTGTCCCGGTTTCTGGAGCATTCTGCTTCGGGATTTTGTATGTTTTTGATCTGATGGTATCCTGAAATTATTCCTTCCGTAAACAGAAAACCGGTTGCGAGTTCCGCATCATTACCGGGAGTTCTCATAGTTACTGATATATTTCTGATTTCTCTCCGTTTTTGATTACCATAGGAAATCCTGATTTCCAGAGGTTCTTCTACAGAAATATCATCGGTATAAGAAAAGCTATCGTTGCCTTTTACTTTGATAATATCTATCTGCCGGACAGATTTATTTTCTAATATACTGGTTTTCATATCTGAATAATCTGGTATAGTAAATATACGAAATTTCACACCTCAAATTACGGATGGGCAGAAACCCATTCTTCTCCGTCTTCAAAAATTTCTTTTTTCCATATGGGAGCTGTTTGTTTAATGGTATCAATAATATAACGGCAGGCATCAAAAACAGCATCTCTGTGTCCGTCACTTACCACTATTATTACGGCTGCATCGCCCGGAAATAAAATACCGGTACGATGATGAACGACTACATTACGTGCAGAAAACTGAAAAACAGCCTGTTCAGCAACCTTTCTGATTTCCTTTACAGCCATAGACTGGTAACATTCGTATTCCAGACGGATTACAGATTTATTTTTTGTAATATTCCGGACTGTTCCTATGAATGTTGCAATACCTCCACTATTCAGATCTTGTGCTATTGCGAGGCATTCGGTACTATTTAATTCATTTTCTGTGATTCTGATATCAATCATTTACTTATTTTTTACTCCAAAACAGATAGACTTTGAATGTTTTTTACTTTTATCCGCCGCTTACAGGAGGGATGATGGCTATTTCATGGGTATTGAACACAACCTGATGGTCTTCTGCATATTCTTCGTTCAATGCAATAAAATAGGATTTTAGCTTTTTCAATTCCGGAAAGTCCTCTTCCAGTATTTTTTTTAATTGCCCTACAGTCAGGCCCTCAATGACTTCCATTTCTTTTTCAGATGTTCCGAAAATATCTTTCGTAATCCCAAAAGCCAATATTTTAAGTTTCATTTTTATTCTTTATCTAGATTTACCAATATTTTATTAAAACATTTACACCTGCCACAAGAACAAGAATAGCTGTCATTCTTTTTATGATGAGAGGATTCCATTTCAGGGACATTCTGGAACCGATCTGTCCGCCAATAAAAACGGCAAGACATAAACTCAGAATTCTGAAATAATCCATATCTACTGATAGTTTTGATAGTTGCCCGAAAATACCGGACACGGAATTGACCAGGATAAAAACGCTGGAAGTGGCTGCTATTTTTCTTGGAGTATCCCATTTCATCAGATTAAGCAAAGGTGAGAGAAAAATTCCGCCGCCGATTCCCACTAATCCGGATAAAAAACCGATTCCCCCTCCTAAGAAGCTATTTCCGGCTAAAGAAAATCCGGAATCCGGTGCTGTTTTTCCATCATTCTTTGTTTCTGTTTTGATCCATAGCAATACGGCAGCAATGATAAGGGTAATTCCTAAAATCAGAAAAAAAGTTTCCTGACTTATTTTAAGTATAGCTCCTGCATAAGCCATGGGAACACTTACAAGGGTAATGGGGACTACTTTTTTCCAGTCGATCTGGCTATTTTTAATATAAATATAGACGCCTCCCATCACTACAATAACATTGCAGATCAATGCTGTTAACCGGATTTCCTGATAAGGCAGATTATACATCGCCAATACGGCAAGATAACTGGACCCGCCTCCAAATCCTACTGATGAATACACGAAAGCAATGATTAAAAAAAAGAGAAAAATCTCCCAGTGTCCCATATTATTTTGTTGAAGGTTTATTCTATACAATAATACTCATTATTATAGTTTGTTTAGTAAAATAGAATATAAAAGTCATACAGTGGTTTGTGAAAAAAATGTCATCAATTGTGTATCTCAAGAATAAAATAGTGAGGTACCGGTATCATTTTATTATATTTGATTCATTAGAAATAATAAAAAATGCCAACAGACAAAACACAAAAAAACATGCATTCTCAAAATGTTACAGACTATCCTAACAACAATACTTATTTTCTGGTTTGGAATTTTAAACAGAATGCAGATCCTGCACAGATCAAATCAGTATTTCAGAGAATGTGTTCTTTAATCATCAATCTTAACAATTCTGCTCTTGACCGGTTTCCGGATTCCAAAGCAAGCTGTGTAATGGGTATCGGGTATGAAGCATGGCTTCAGCTGGAACTTCCGACGCCGCTACCCAGGGAGTTTAAAAAGTTTGAAGAAATCAAAGGTAATAAGCACACTGCTGTGAGCACCAGAGGGGATCTTCATTTTCACATTCGTGCCGATGAAAAGAGTTTTGCCTATGACATGGCTGCAACTATTTCTGATTTTATGAAAGATGTTGCAGACTGTATTGTTGAGGTTCAGGGCTTCCGTTATTGGGACAGCAGATCGATTTTGGGGTTTGTAGACGGAACTGAAAACCCTCATGGTGAAGATCGTGATTATTTTGCTGTTATCGGAGAGTCAGATCCTCAGTATGAAGGGGGAAGTTATCTTTTTGTTCAGAAATATATCCATAATATGAATGCCTGGAAATCGCTATCTGTTGAACAGCAGGAACAAGTGATTGGCAGGTCAAAAGAACAGGATATTGAAATGGATGATGACGTCAAACCTAAAAATTCTCATATCGCGTTAGCCAATGTAGGTGACGATTTTAAAGTAGTCAGAGATAATATGCCTTTTGGCAATGTATCTACCAATGAAATGGGCACTTATTTTATCTGCTACGCCAGCACATTCAGTACCGTAGAAAAAATGCTGACCAATATGTTTATTGGAGATCCACCTGGAAATTATGACCGAATTCTGGATTTCAGTACCGCAAAGACCGGAACCTTATTTTTCGTTCCTTCTGCCGATATGCTGGATGATCTTTCTTCTTAAATCTGAAAATTTTCGTTAAGATATATTATAAATAGCCCCGAATACACGAATGAACGGTTTGTCTATCCGGGGCTATTCTATTTTTAATGCAGATCATAAATATAAAACCTGTGCATCAAAATCTGAAGGTTTATCATTGACAGCTATTACTGCTTTTCCTGCCGTCTTTCTTTTTCCGGATCATACAGCTCCGTCAGCTTCTTTTTATTGACCTGCACCCTATCCCCATTCTTTAATTTATATTTCTTCCGTAAAGGTTTTCCCTGAAAAAAAACGCCATTTATCTCCATCAGCTGATTAAGTTTACTTGAAGAAAGATTCAGACATGTTCTGATCACTGTTGAAACCCTGAGATTAAAATCGAACGGATATTTAATTGTAAATGTGAGTATTTCACTTTCAGAATAAAGAAGATTTTCTATAGGATCATGCTCTATATCATATTCCACACTTTCCAAATCTGATTCTACATTATTCTTCCTTCTTGTTTCCAGAGAGAATGCATATTCCCAGGCTGTATCTGCATTATTTTCTGAGAATTTACTAAAGAGATCTCTAGTTATGGATTCTGTCCTGGTACGTGAATACAGCGTCATATTATAAGTATTTTTACATTTTGTACACCTGTAAATTAACCATATATCGATATTCTTTTTTTGAGCATTCATTCTGAATTTATCGCTACAGTAAAACCTTTCGCTGTCACAATGATTGCATTTCTTTTTGAGAAAGGGGGTATTTTTAGCTTTTACCTCCCATATATATTCCTGACTCATTATTTATAATCGTGCTTAGTATTATCTGTTTAGTTTTTGTATACTATTCACGCATGACCTGACCTGATATCCTGTTTGTTCTTATATGAAACTTTCCTTCAGTTGTATCTGAGAAAATGACAATATCCGGGACAGCTTCAAGGATCCTTTTCAATGTAATACAGGAAGTTCCAGACTAATTCTGTCGTTTTATTGGCAAACAAAAAGCAGGTTGTTGGTGCGAAAATAATATGATGAAAACCCGTTCAGGGAGAATTACCTGAACGAAACAATGACTAGCCTCTGGTTTGGAAGGCTAATACTAAGCGAATATAGGTTTACGGGTGGTTCCCAAAATGTGACCTTTTTATATTAATGGAATAAAAATAATCAATTTTTACTAATAAAAACAAAAAACATCCTTTTTATATCCGGAATATGAATTTCAATCTTTAATAATGAGCCATACAACAAACAAAATTTGAGCTATACAACAAACTCATCTTTTATTTTTCAACCGAAATTTGCTGTATCAAAATCAATCAAAATGATACAGATTAATAAAATTTACATCAATGGCGAATTTGTTTCGCCACGCGGAACAGAAACTTTTAACCTTATTGACCCCACTACCAATCAAAAAACGGGAGAAGTTACTTTAGGAAATAAAGAGGATATAAAAGCCGCTATTGCAGCTGCCAAAGAGGCTTTCAAAGCGTTTTCAAAAACGACCAAGGAGGAACGTATTGATTTTCTTAGAAAGCTTCATGAAACGGTAAGCAAAAGAGAAGAAGAGCTGGTATCCGTTATGGTCAGTGAATACGGAGGTACATTACAATTCTGCAGAATGAGTGTACAAAATGCAATCTCAGCCTTTACCAATACCATAGAGCTTGTGGAGTCTTTTGATTTCGAAACCACCATCGGGCACTCAAAATTACGTTTTGAATCTCTGGGTGTTGTCGGCATCATCACTCCCTGGAATGCAAGTAACGGTTTTATATGTACCAAACTGGCTACAGCTATTGCTGCAGGATGTACAGCAGTGATTAAGCCGAGCGAAATGAGTGCAAGACAAACCCAGATCATTACAGAGTGTTTTCATGAAGCCGGCTTGCCAAAAGGTGTTTTTAACATCGTTAATGGGCTAGGAAATGTGGTAGGCACAGAGATTACCGCTCATCCTGATGTTGCCAAAATTTCCTTTACAGGATCTACGGTTACAGGAAAAGCAATTGCCAAGGGAGCTGTAGATACGATGAAACGGGTTACCCTTGAACTTGGTGGAAAATCTCCCAACATTATCCTTGAAGATGCTGATCTTACAACGGCAATTCCTATGGCTGTTTTCGGAGCTTATATGAATAACGGACAGGCATGTATTGCTCCTACCCGTCTTCTTGTTCCTGAGGATCAACTGGAAGAGGTGAACAGACTTGCCATAGAGGCTGTAAAAAATGTAAAAGTTGGAAATCCCAATGAAGAAGATACTCTTGTAGGGCCTATGGTAAGCGCGAAACAATACGACCGTGTCCAAAGCTATATTCAGCTTGGGCAGTCTGAAGGAGCTACATTGCTTGCAGGAGGTGAAGGAAAACCGGAAGGGCTGGAAAATGGTAATTTTGTAAAAGCAACCATTTTCACAAATGTCCGTAACAATATGCGTATCGCCCAGGAGGAGATATTCGGGCCTGTATTATCTATTATTCCTTATAAAAATGAAGAAGAAGCCGTTTCTATTGCCAACGATACTACCTATGGTTTAGCGGCATACATCAGTTCTTCCGATAAAGAACATGCAGAACGCATTGCAGCACAGATTGATGCGGGAAGAATCTGTATCAACGGATTTGCGCATGATCCAAAGGCTCCTTTCGGAGGGTTTAAACAAAGTGGTATTGGCCGTGAATACGGAGTATTCGGGCTTGAGGCTTACCTAGAACCTAAAGCAATATTGGGATAAAATATCATGACCATCCGGTGAAATCAGTATTCATGTGATTGAACCGGATGGTATCTCTATATGCTGATAAAAGTTTGTAAGTTTGAAAAAGAAATCATTCCCGATAATAATATTCAAATCATGAAAGATCAAAAGACCCTTATGCCTGTTAATTACTCCTGTCATTTTGCAGAGTTCAGAGACGGAGAGCAATTCAGCCTGACTCATAGTTTAGGTTTAATACTTTCTGGTGAAATGGAGCTAAATGATGGTACTGTTAAAACTTTATTTAAGGAAGGTGAACTTTATTCTTCAAGAAAAAACAGCCTGGTAAAGTTTGCCAAATATCCGCCTAAAAACGGTGAAATTAAAACGGTAACTATTTATTTTGATGATGATATATTGCATGATTTCAGTCGTGAATACGGGTACCAGGCCGAAAAGCAAAAAAATATCCAGGCATTTATAAAGCCGGACAGTAAAGCTTTATCAGCTTTTATGTATGGCCTTCTTCCCTATGAGGAGCTCCTCAGTAATCCTGATTCTAAAGAGCTTATTCGTTTAAAGCAAAAGGAGGCTCTTCTTTTGATGATGAGCTACGATCCGGATCTTGCTCATGTTTTATTTGATTTCTCTGATCCTTATAAAATAGATATCGAGTCTTTTATGAATAAAAACTTTCATTTCAATGTTAAAGTTGAACGGTTTGCTTATTTAACCGGAAGAAGTTTATCGGCTTTCAAAAGAGATTTTCAGAAATGTTTTGGGCTCCCGCCGCGGCAATGGTTACAGATTCGGAGGCTTAAAGAAGCTCATACTCTGCTTAGTCAGAATGGAAATTCGGTTTCTGATATTTACTTAGATCTGGGATTTGAAAATCTTTCTCATTTTTCATTTGCCTTCAAAAAACAATTTGGCTACCCTCCGAGTTCAGTCCGGCTGATGGATACAAAATAGCCGTATTATTTATTCATTGTACCGCATACTGCTGCGGCAAAGAATCACCCTTTTGTGTTATTGTAATGCATTAAGGTTTGCTTATAAATTTACATAGGTTTTCACCTGGCGGAAAGTCTACAATAATTACTAACAAAACCTTAATGTCATGAAAACTAAAAAATTATTTACCGTAATATTGTTATTGTTTGCAGTGTACGGCTGGGGACAGAATATCAATCAGACCGAAAGGGAAATGATGGTTTATGATAAAAAACCGGATTCCCTTAAAAAAGAGGGAAAAGAGATAAATACAAAGATACAATCAGCGGACACTTTAAGTTTATTGTCAAAACTTGTATTTTTGAATGCTTATAATTTCAGTTCTCCCACCAGCTTAAAATCTAATTATGTATGGCAGTTAGGATTAATGGCTCCGGATCTGGGAAAAACAAGATGGGGCTTTAATGCAGGCTTCACAGGAATTGATTATTCTGTCACTCCGGAAACGGAAGATAATATCAGAGTCCTGCGACAGATCGATTATGTTGCCCAATCACCACTTGACCAGGTTAAACAGGGCTCAGAGTATTATCAGCAGTTGAATGAGTACAGTTTTGAAGTAAAGAATTCTTCTTTTAGTGTGTATGTCCAGCCCTTATTTCGGCTTACCGATTCAAAGTCAAATCAAAAAATATTTATTCATACCCATTTTGAGCTCTACAATTCAAAAAATATGACTACGACAACTATTAAAACTATTCTTCAGAAAACGTTAGTTTATGATTCTGTGCAGAAAACAGTAGTTAAACATAATATTAACGGAGATACACAGGTTCAAAAGTCGTCTTTATTAACCGGATATTTTGGAATTGGAGCCACATTTTATTTGCAGGATAACAGGCAAAAATGGGAATTTTTTGTTCAGCCTACCATCGGGTTCAGCGTTTCAGGCCAGAATTTTGGCAAAAGGGAAGACAGCTCTTCTTTCAGCTTTCCAGCCTATGGCTATGAAAGCCGTCATATTGCTTATGGTTTCTATTTAATAAGAGCTCATATTGCGTACCGCCTTACCGGTAAAAAAACATCGTTGATTATAGGAACGGATATTCGGGGCTTCCTGCCTTATTATTCTCCGCAATATGCTGTTTATGCAGGAATTAATTTAGGTGTTGAAGATATTTTGAGCCTGTTACAATAAGCTCAGTTTATTTCCCTGCTTCCCAATAAGATAAATTACTGCAGGAATGTCTGTCATTAAGAGTCTGACAGGTGATAATTCATCGTAACAAAATAGAAGGTATAAAAAATGCATAAAAATTTGATTTGTCTATGACAAAAGGCACCCTGTCAAAATAAACCTGATATTGGGTACAGGATTTGCTGCACATGATAAAGGCAATATGAAAGAATAAAAAATGAAGTTATTATGCCGGAAACTTTAACAATATTTCAAACCAGTAAATTTTAAAATATGTGGTGGGTCTACGCAATTCTTTCTGCATTTTTTGCCTCATTAACAGCAATTTTTGCAAAAATCGGGATTACAGGGGTTAATTCTAATCTGGCTACAGCTATAAGAAGTATCATTATCTTATTTGTTGCATGGGGAATTGTTATAGCACGCAGCGAATATAAAGGAATCCCTGCTCTCTCCAGGCATAATCTTACGTATATCATTATTTCCGGAGTGGCCACCGGACTTTCATGGATATTTTATTTTAAGGCACTACAGGCCGGAAAAGTAACACAGGTAGCACCTGTAGATAAGCTGAGCCTTGCTTTAACGATTGTATTATCTGTTTTGTTTCTGGGAGAATCTCTTACCCTGAAAACCGGTATTGGAGCTCTACTCATCATTATCGGTACTATGGTTCTGATTTTTTGAATCAAACTATCTTATAAAATAAAAAAACTCAAATGATACATTTGAGTTTTTTTGGTCACATGGTAAGAGATATTTGTTAATTTTTATCTATAACATGACTTATTTCTGTAATAAAATCGTGGTAGCTAGACTTCTTATTTAAAAATCCGAAGTTTGAAAAACTGTTTCCCATAAGCTGTTTTATAAAATCCCGTGAATATACGGATGAAATAAAAACAGGCAGAAACGGCAATGACAAAATTTTCTTAACATTCTGGACGCCAATCTTTAATGAATCTATATCAAAAAACATAAACATTGGATATCCGTCTTCAAATGATAATTCCTCTTCGTCAAAAATTTCTAAAAAATAAGTTTGCTCAATAAAAAATGTAAGTTTATTAAGAACCAGATCATTGTTGCTTACCATAAAGCATTTAATAGAAGTACTCAAAAAATTGTCCAGGTTAATGTTGGGGTTGTATTTATTATAGAAGTTGCCTCTTTAGAATTGTCGTTTTTCTTTACAACTTTCTTTTTCACTTTTAACTTTTCGATCTCAGTTTTTTTTGATTGTGTATTCATGTTTTATTTAGTTTGATACAAAAATGTAACATAACTAAAACTTACACAAAATCTGTCGCTGAAAAATCAAATTTTACCGATAGAAATAAACAAAAGCAGGTTTAAATAAATAATTACAATCCCAAAAGAGTGAACAACTCGTCTTTTTTACTCACCGCAATAGAGATGATTTTTCCGTTAACAAGCTCCACCATATTCCCGTTAATAGCCTGAACAGCAGAAACATTCACAATAAAAGAACGCTGAACACGAAAGAATGCAGGAAGGGTCAGTGCTTCATCCATAGACTTCATGGTAGAAAGTGTGGTATAAGAATTTTTCTCTGTAGCAATTTTCAGATAATCTCCCTGAGCCTCGACGTATAAAATATCCTTCAAAAGGATTTTAACCAGCTTTCCGTCTGTTTTAATAAAAATCCTGTCTGTAAGATTTTCTTTCTTGCTTTTTTTATTATTTCCTATAAAGTCTTTGGCTCTGTTGATTGCTTTTAAAAACCGGTCAAATCTTACCGGTTTTACCAGATAGTCTGCGGCACCGGTGTCAAAACCGTCAAGAGCAAAATCACGGTGAGCTGTAATAAAAATAACGACGGGAGGATTAGGCAATGATTGTATCAATTCAAGTCCGTTGATTTTAGGCATTTGAATATCGGTCAGGACAATATCGACTTCGGATTTTTGCAAATAATCTAATGCTTCAAGAGGATCTCCAAATGAAGATGATAATGTAATAAAAGGAATCTTTTCTACAAAGTTTTCAATAACCTCTCTTCCAAGTGGCTCATCATCTATTACTATACAACGCAGTATTTCGCTCATTCAAATCAATTTTTAGAGAAACTCTGTAAATCTCATCATTATTTTCCACCACAAGCTCATGCATATCAGGATATAATAATGATAAACGCTTTTTGGCATTTGAAAGACCTATACCTCCAAAATAACTTTTGTTCCGGTTTGCAGTTTCTTTTTCTTCAATATCGTTTTCGACTACAAAGAAAAAAATATTTTCTTTAATATCAATAATAACCTTAACAAATTGCTTATTAATATTTTTCAATCCATATTTAAAAGCATTTTCTATAAATGTGAAAGTCAGTAAGGGAGCGATTTCCAGCCCTGCTGCTGCCTCTTCTCCTAAAATAATTAATTGAATTTTTGTGTCTTCCGGATAGCGCATTTTTTCCAGCTCAAAATAATTGGAAATAAAATCCAGCTCTTTATGTAAAGGAACTTTTTCAGTATTGGATTCATATAAAGTATAGCCCATTATATCTGATAAGTTTAAAACAATCTCAGGAGCTTTGTCATCTTTTTTAACGGTCAGAGCATATAAATTATTCAGTGTGTTAAATAAAAAATGGGGATTAAGCTGGGCTTTAAGAAAATCTTTCTCAATGTTTACATTATTAATTTCAAGATCAGATTTTTGCTTTTGTATGCGAAGTTTTTCTTCATTCAGCCTTGTGACATCCACAATGATCTTAGTAAAGAAAAATGGAGATAAGGAATAAATGACAGATAAAGAATTCAGAATGATAAATTTAAAATTAAAAACTTCTTTAAGATTAGGACGATAATCTTTTCCTTTTCCCATGATAGGATACAGATTAGAAAGATCAAATTTCAAATAATCTGCCATCACATAACATAAGTTGTTAATAACAAGCCATATAACAATAAAAACAGGAAAGAAAATGACTAAAATCCATATTTTTTTATTTTTCCGGGCAAAAGGCAAAAACAGATAAAAAAACAGATAAAAGACCACAGCACTGCTGAATAACACCCGTCCGGATAAGAAAACAGACTGCCAAAAGGAAATGTTGAGTGCTAAATAATAATCTAAGAACAGTAAAAGACTAAATGACAACCACATGGCGGTGTGTAATAAAATCTTGGTTTTCAGACTTTGTGATTCTTTATTTTTTATCAGATAATTAATATTGGTGAAAGCGAAAAAACCTTTCTCTTTTTGGGCAGGGCTCATTAAAATTCAGTTTAGTTATTTAACAATCTGTTGTAATAGTTTTTTAAAAAGATATAGATCATATATTCAAACATTCTCTGGCTGGAATCAAACCACCTGTTTATGCTCATATGAACAAAACTAGGTAAATTTTCTTTGTCGAGGCTAAGACTTTTTATTTTATCCGCTCTGGACTGAAACTGTTCTGTTAAATCATCACTTCTCATATAATCATAAAGGGGTTTTGAACAGTCACGAAATTTTGAGTATAATAATTTTTTCATTTCTCCTCCAAATTCCAGTTCAAAAGCCAGCTCCATTTCTTTACAGAAGAAAAACTTATCTTCAAGACCTGTATAGAATACCGACAAATAACTATCCGTACTTTTAATGGCTGAAAATATTCTGGTATTTTCATCTGTATCAAAATATTCCGCCATAAGACATTGAACGAAAAAAATACTGTCATAATAAAAAAGCATTTCAGTATTTTCCATACTCTGAACACCATATCGTTCAATTTCCCGTTTGTAGGTATCCAATTGAATATTCCATACTGCCTGATTTTCAATATAAGGGTTTACCGCCTCATAAAATGCTCTTAAAATCTCAGCAAAATGAGATGCCTCATTCAGATGAAGCCGTAATCTGATATGATAATGCGGATCAGTATATCTTATAAAGAAAAATGAGCTGATCATGTTTTTTGCCTTCCAGTCCATCAGCAAAGGGCTCAGAATATCCTTTAACAGAGTATCTGAAAAAGGAGAACTGCAATATATTTTAACATAGAACCATTCTGATCCCGGAACAAAATCTCTTGTAATATTTACCGTTTCTCTTTTTTCGATATTTGAATTATACCGTCGGTAATTTAGATTTCTGTACGGAATAATTACCTGATCGGCAGAATCCAGACAATCAGCAGGTTTTAACCATTCAGTAAGTACAATATTAGATTTTCTTTTAATTTCTTCCAGCAACAATCTGAGGTAGGAATCATTACGGATATCAATAAAAAGCTCATTATCTCCATCCATCAGCATAACAAACTGTTCCGTTTTTATATTTTTCAGGAATTCTTTCAGGGTCTGTAACGGTTGTTCTGATTTTAGAATTCCTGAAATATCAGAATCTCTCAGCACCCAGCTGGCCCTGTGTAAGATTATGTTTTTATAAACGATTCTCGGGAAAAAACGCTTATAGGAAGACTGATAATCTATACTAAAACCTAATCCTGATATTTTCTGGTATTGTAATGAGCATAAAAACCGGAACACAGGGATAGTACTGTTATCGAAATTATAAGCATTAGAAAGCCTCGGAATGATTCTTTTATTTAGTTTTTCTGATTTTAAAATCACTTCATTGTCAACAATAGAAATCATCAGATCATGTAAAGGGATTTGTGTTCTGCCCGTCACAGGCCCTTCCGTAAGAATAGGAATTTCATAATCTGAAAAAGAAGTATTTCTCACCACATTCCCAATTTTACCATTAGGTATATGGCAGACGTCTGCAAAAATAAGATCAGGATTATCTTTTTTTTCCGTCTCCCGGATGTCTTTACATAAGGTGTCTATTTTTTCATCCATATACGCAAACCGTCCTAAAAGAGAAGCATGAGCCCCACCTATATTTTGAATGAAGAAATGTTCTTTATGAAAGCTGCCCATTACGGCAAAGTTTTCGGAAATTGTTGTATTAGGAGTAAAATGAGAAGGAATATCGGTGTCATTGATTTCAAGGGCATAAGTATCCCCTGCCTGATCTATTTTATCATACAGCCAATTCAATCTGGAGTTCTTATTCCCTGCTAAAGATTCATTGCTGTGGCTTTTTTTAGCTTCCACAAAATAATCATCATGTGCAATATTTCCCAATGATTTTTCAGCCGGAAATCCAATTCCGAACTCATTGTCCAGAACACTCAATAAGGGAAGTTCCTGATTCTCATATTTGGTTCTGAAAACATTAATAAAATTTTTCAGCTGCCTGTCAATCTTTGATTCATTTACAGACAGTTTAGTCAATAGTACAATAGCTGACAATAAGTCTCCCGAATATTGCCCGTAAAGAGATTTATAGATCAGATCATCCTTTGCTGTTTTCAGAAAGTCAATATGAAAAATACATTTGCATGTTATATCTTTTTTGAGAATATGTTCTTCAAGTTCACTAATTTTCTGTAGGGGAAGATAATCCTGTTCAGTATTGCTGATCATATCAATACATTCCGATATTTTTTCCAGTAAAACGGAATAGCTTTTATCATCCGGATAATAAGCATTTTCTATTCTGCTGACGACTTTATATAAACTCTGAAGATCTTTAATTCCAAAAACTTCACTGGTGATAAATCCGGAATCAATCAGGTCAAAAATAAAATTCCTTACATCTTCATCTGTAAAGCTATCGGGAAGTATGGATCTGATCTCCTGCAATGTGGCCTTTCCTTTTTCTTTCAGCTGATGGTAGATAATATCTATAAATTCCGTTTTTTCCAATGAGCTCAGCTGATACTGAGCGGCCTCTTTATCTGAAAAAAAAGGCTCTGTAAACCTGTAACTGTCTGCAATCTCATAGACTGAATCATTCACAGCATACATTAAGTAAGGTTTTATTCTGAAATCATTTTCAATGGTCTTTTTCAGCTCATCCAAAAACAAAAGATCAATTCTGGCCACCCTTTTATTCTGATCTGTATGATGATCTTCTGACAGGTCAATTGAGCCAAGTCCTGCAAATGTACCATAAGGCGTAGCACGGGTGCTCGCCCTTAAAGCATATTTGGTCAGAGAAGCCAGCAGTTTTTCTTTTTTTGATTCTTTAAGCTCTCCTTTTTTATACGATTGAACAGTTTTATACAGTTCCGGTGAACTCCAGTAGATTGACGCCATAAAAAAATCATCCTCCAGTAAATCGCGGACAACATCCTGTAAAGGTTTTGTTTTATGACTATCTATAAAAAGAATATCATAAGAAAAAGAAGGTTTTCTTATGATATATCTTTGAAAATTTTTAAATGATTTTTCTGAAAACATAAAATAATTTAGCTCAATTTAGAAAACGCTTCCAAAGATGCGATAAAAAATACTTTTATCACTTAATAAAATTTCGCCTTCGCCTTGCATTACCGGCATTATAGGAATTTCTTTTTGTTCGGAAGTCATTATTTTTTTACCCGGAAGCTTGACATAAGCCTGATGCATTCCGTCTATTTCTACAGGAAGAATGGTGGATATCTGTCCTTCAATAAATCCGTATTCGTGGCTGGGAAAACCATGAAGGCTGAATTTTACGGTTTGCCCGGTTTTTACATTCCCGGAGCCTTTGGTCGGATATTTAATTTTAACTTCGGAGCCGGTAGACTCCGGTACCACCCAAATAATTTTGTCTAATGTATTTTTTTCATCTGTCCCGTTAGACAAATAAATTTTGCCTTTCATTGGCGTTGTTGTCGTATATTTCTGTCCTGTAATCTTATCTACATGAATAAGAAGAGTATCTCCCGGTTTCACCTCATCTCCATTCTTTACTAAAAAATTAAAGATCTGATTGGCATCATCTCTCTTTACGGTAACTTTTCCCGGCTGATTTTCAGACTGAACAAGCACTGTCGTTTGTAGCGTTTCAGGATAGCTGATGAAAAAAGATACAAACAATCCTATCATAGCAATAATAAAAAGGCATGTCAATCCCCAACGGGTTATCCAACTTGGTATAATGCCAACGATTTCTTCCATCTCGGCACTACGCTCTTCTAAAATTTGATTTAATTCTGGCATAATTACGCTGCACCTAATTCTAATTGGTTCTTAACGAGTTCAAAATAATATCCTTTGTTTCTGGCAAGTTCGTTATGGTTGCCCTGTTCTACAATTTCTCCGTCTTTCATCACGATGATCTGATCTGCATGTTTTACAGTACTCAGCCTGTGCGCAATCACCACAACAGTTCTCCCTTCATAAAACCGATTCAGGTTTTCCATAATAATTTTCTCATTATTAGCATCCAAAGCACTGGTAGCTTCATCAAAAAACAGATACTTCGGATCTTTATAGACAGCTCTGGCAATGAATAGTCTTTGTTTCTGACCACCACTCAGCCCTGAGCCGCTATTTCCTATACGTGTTGTAAATCCTAGCGGAAGTTTTGAAATATAGGGATGCAGATTGGCAATTCGTACAGAGTCAAAAAGTTTTTCTTCATCAATTCTTTCGCCGTTCATGGCAATATTTCTGGCAATAGAATCTGAAAAAATATACCCTTCCTGCATTACCGTTCCCACATTATTACGCCAAAGCTGTGCTGAAATATCCTGAAGAGAAATTCCGTCTACACTGATATTACCTTCACTGGGTGGATAAAATTTAAGAAGTAATTTCAGTAATGTTGTTTTCCCGCTTCCGCTTGCTCCTACAATGGCTGTAATTTTACCTTTAGGAATAAACAGATTGACATCTTTCAGTACCAATGGGCTTTTAGGGGATCCGTAGCGGAATGAAAGATTAGAAATTTCAATACCGGAGCCTCTGTTTTCTTTTAATCTTTTGGTAAACAATTCATGACTCAAGTATAAAGAGTCTGAATCATTTTCAGGACGAATAGGATATTTGCTGTCATTATACCCGATAAGATCTTCTTCACTCTCCTCTTCTTTTCTGTTATGAATTTCGTTGAGTCTGTCCAAACTTATCTGAGCATCCTGAATACTTTTGATAAATGAAATAATCTGGGTAAGCGGACTGTTCATCTGTCCTACAATATAAGATATACTGAGCATTACCCCCAGAGAAATCTGCTGATTAACCACAAGGCTGGCTGCAATGTAACTGATCAGAATATTTTTCAATTGGGTAAAAAATGTAGCTCCCATTTCCTGATATTGCTCAAGAGAAAGACTTTTTATGTTGACCCGGAATAATTTTGCCTGAATTCTTTCCCACTCCCATCGTCTGCTTTTCTGGCTATTATAGAGTTTTATCTCCTGCATTCCTGTGATAATTTCATACAAGCTGTTCTGATTTTCTCTTGACCGTTGAAATCTGTTATAATCAATATTTTTTCTTCTCTTCAGGAAAAGCAGGATCCATCCTATTGACAAAAGACTTCCTATTGCGAAAACGCCTAAAAGTTTGATGTTATAGATTCCCAGAATAAACGAAAAAACAAATAAATTGATGATCGAAAAAAGAGTATTTAAGGTAGACCCTGTTAAAAAGGTTTCAATTCTGTGATGATCATTAATTCTTTGTGTGATATCGCCTACATTTTTGGATTCAAAAAAGTTAACCGGGAGTTTCATCAGCTTGATTAAAAAGTTGGATATAATGCTGATGCTTATTCGGGTACTGATATGGAGGAGAATCCAGTTTCGCAACATATCAATCGCAATACTTCCTAAAAACAGCAGCAGCTGTGAGAATAAGATAAGGTGAATGAAGCTGATGTTTTTTCTGTTAATCCCAAAGTCTACCAAACTCTGCGTAAGAAACGGAAAACACATACTGATCAAACTGGCCAGAATCATCCCCAAAACAAGTTGCATGAAGTAGCTTTTATAGGGTCTGAGATATCCCATAAGGAATCCGAAGCCATTCTTATTTTTTTCTATTCCTTCTTCATTACGATAGAAATCGGGTGTAGGTTCTAATAAGAGAGCAATTCCCTTTTGATTGGCGGTAGATATCCAGCATTTTTCAAATACGTCTTTTTCAACCCTCACCATGGTATGGCCCGGATCTGCAATGATAATCTGATCTTTTTTACGGAAAAGATTCTTCTTTTTAATATCATAAAGCACAATGAAATGTTCCTGATTCCAGTGCAACACACAAGGAAGCGGTACATCATTGGTAAGTTGCTCAAAATTCAATTTGGCAGTAAGGGTTTTAAATCCTATTTTTTCAGCCGCCTCACTCAGTCCAAGAAGACTTACACCATTCTTAGTAATATATGAATTGGCCCTCAAATAGTCCAGTGAATATTCTTCTCCATAATAGGAAGATATCATTCGCAGACATGTTGGACCACAATCCATGTAGTCCAACTGTTTATAAAACTTAAATTTTTTACTAAGAAATGACATTGATACAATATTATGGGTTAATAGTAGGCCATTGCGTGCGAACGGTAGGGTCTGTCTGCTTCCCTCCGGTAATACTTTCCGGATCCACACTTTCAATATCAGTAGGTAATTCTTTTGTAATTCCTAAGAATTTTATTTTTTCACGATTGACAATCGGATTTTCTTTATTGCTCTGATCCTTATTTTTTTTATCTGTTTTTTTCATGGCTTATAGGTTTATTGTGAATGGCTGTCCGCAAATAGATTTTTTATCTTAAGTTCTGTATGTTCAATGTGATCCTGGGTGTAAATCGGGGGTTGATATTCTCTGAATCCTCCGAAAAATTTATCTGCTTCCGTCTGTTCCTGTATGTCTAATTTTTGCTTACAGTCTTCTATATTTTTCACTTTAAGTTTTGTGATCCTTAGTTTGTCAAATAACTTTTTCATTTTCGTATATTTTGTTTATTACAGTAAGTATTGAAGTGGTTCCGGGGAATAGTACATCTTTATTTTTTTCAATAAAGTCTGCTGCATTTTCAGAATATTTTTCCGAATCATACTGTGAAATAGTTTCAAGAAATTCTTTCAATACCATTTCATTTTCAAATTCAGGTGCAAATTCAGATAAAATATTCGATACAAATTCTATAAAAGAATACAGATACCTTTTGTTTTTGATTCTGTAAAGATTCTGGATAGTTGCAAAAACAATCTGATAGGCCATACTGCATTTTAGACCCGACTCTTCTGTTTTATCTGTAAATGCAAAATGAGAAAGATATTTTACACCTACGTCTTTTTTCGTAAAAAGAAACAATAACAATCTGCAGTTCAGAATAATTCCTTCAGAAAAATATTTCGTTTTGAAACAAATAACTGAAATATTCTGATATTGCTGTATCTGAACAAAAACCGGCAGATCGACACCGCTCTTTTCTTTAATTTTCTGATTGGTAATGATTGATCTTAATGTAAGATATCCGGCCAATCTTATCTTTCCTTCTCTGTAATATAAATAAGCTTTCTTCGGGTAAAGCGTATCGTTTAGAATAAGGCCGAAAACATCTTCATTATCTTTTTTGGGGAATAATTTTTCTCCGTTATTAAATAAAGTTTTACTTTCTTCTAATTTATTCTCTTTAATGAGATCAAATGCCTCAAGGAACGTATTTTCCAGGTGATTATACAGTATACTGTCATCTAAAGATCTCTTATTAATAAATTCTCTGTTATAAATTTTTGTGAAGAGATCATCGTTTATTATAGAGGAGATATTTTTCTGCATTGTTTAACCTGCTATACGGATAAGTTTTTTTCTGACAATTTCTTTTTTCTGATTTTCATCAAAATCATAGACACAATAGTCTTTACCTTTGTTTTCAAGTGCATGTTGCGAGCAGCCTCCGTTACATAATGGTAGTATTGAACAGGAAAGACAAGGCTTATTATTGAACTTGATGTTCATTCTGTCTTCAAACTTTTCATTCCAGTCTATTTCACCGTTATCCTTTAAGATACCTTCTCTTGAACCACCGGAGAAATCTCTTGCCGTACATTTGAATACATCCCCGTTATAGTTGATGGTTGCATTATTAATTTTATCTGCATAACATGAGTGTTTCACGTTATCCGGAACAGCTCCCTCATGAGCAGCAAATCCTAAATCTTTTACTTTTCTAATTAATTCATTGACTCTGTCAGAGGTTTGCGTCTCTTCTACTACCTGCCAAACCTTATGGAAAGCAATTCCTGCATAATCTCTTTTTTCTTCGTCAATTTTTTGAAGATCTTTGTAAACTTCTTCAAAATCTTCCAGATTATCATTTGTATAATTGACTCTGATTCCTACGCTAAAATCATTTTCACAAAGTTTTTTCACATTCTGCATAATGACATCATAAGAACCACGTTTAGCGTTTACATATCTTACGGTATCATGAGATGCCTTATTTCCGTCTAATGTGATTTGAAACCCATTGACATTATAAGCTTTTAATTCTTCTATCATCTCATCTGTAAACAAAAATCCGTTGGTTGTAAACTGAGTATCAAATTCTACTCCGTGTTCTTTGCAGATTTTGTCAGCAAATGCCATGATAGGAGCAATTACTTCTTTATAATACATTAAAGGCTCTCCGCCAAACCAGGAAATGTGAAATGTTTTTAACTCTTTTTTAGTAGTGATGATATTATTAATCAAAAGGCAGGTTTTTGTTACCGTCTGACTATTCATCTTTGATCCTTTTACGTGGGATTCATAGCAGTACCAACACTTGAAATTACAATTCATTGTCGGGTTTACAATCAAAGAATAATGAGTCTCGTCAGTATCAATCTTCTTACTCAAAGAACGTACTTTATCTACCTCATTCACCTCTTTCTCTACAATAAACCCATTTTTATATAAAGAGTTATAAAAAGAAGGATGGTAGCCTGAAAGATCATTGATATCTTCTTCAGTTCTTAAGGCTTTAAAAAGGTCGGAGATGGTTGTATCTATAGCAATGAATTTATTGCTGAAAGAATTATAGATATAGTTGGTATTATTATGAAAAATAATATGATTGAATTGACTTGTTTTCATAATTAGTTAGTTTTTTTTTAGGAAAAAGTTAGCCTAAACCGAAATCCAGGCTAACTTGATTTGTTTTTTAATTATGCTGGGTTTAAACCTGTTTCAGGCTTAGTAGCACATTTACACTTGAAGATGTTGATGTTGATATCTTCCAATTGCTCTTCTGAAACAGCTTCTGAAAAACCACCAGCTAATTGACCAGCTTCGTTTTCATTTACAGATTCGAATTGTAATGATTTTGATAATTGCTCTAAAGCCTTCTCATTTGCGTTGTTTAAATCTTTTTTTGACATTTTAATTGTATTTATGGTTATTTTTGCCTACTCTGTTCTACCGGTTTTCAGCTTCCCCGTATTTGCTGCAACAATATTTTTAAAGTCTGCCTTTATTGGCATTTACTTATTTATCTTGTATTTATTTAGGATCCAGGCCTGTTTCAGGTTAATTGTATTTTATGGTTTTGTCTCTTTTTTCAATCTCTCACCTTACAGCAGGATCTTATAATCTTCCTTTTTCATCCGTATTACTGGATTCTATCTTTTTAGCTTTAAAGTTCTCTCCTGTTTTAAAACTGTAAATCAGAGAAATAGAAAACACCCTTGACTGTTCTTTATGATTGATCCAGATTCTTGTATCATTAAAATAACTGGTCGCTTTGTAATTATTGGTATAAAAAATGTCACTTACAGAAGCCCTTGCGGTAAGCTTGTTCTTGAAAAATTTCTTCTGTACCCCGACATCTACACTGGCAATTCCTTTAGTCACCACATTTCCGGTTACCATTTGCGGAGTATAAAATCCGTTTAAAGTGAAAGTATATCCTTTACCTAATGATATTTCATGCTCTGTCTGTAAAATAAATGACGGCTTCTCTATTAAAAAATACGGTGACTTTGAAACCGTATAGGTTAATAGTAAATTATTATTGGTTGTCCACCATTTGGCAATAGTAACCGGAGCACTTAACGTTGCAGTCAGTACTTTATTTGTACCGGCATTGGCTTTGATAATTGTAACCAGCTCCTGCCCCGGATAATTTTCTATAATCTGGGCAATAATATCCGTCGTATAATTATAGCTTATAGCAGTGTAATATTTCCCGCCCCACATGCCACTGATTTCATAAGAATTCGTAAACTGTGGTTTCAAATAAGGATTCCCTGTAGTCACAGAATAGTTATCTATATAGTATTTATAGGGATTAAGATCAAAATAAGATGGTCTTTTAATCCTTCTGTTATAGGAAAGAGCCAAATAATTATTCCCTTCTTCATCCAGATTCCTTTTTAGAAATACCGATGGAAACCAGCTGAAATAATTTTGAGAAACTTCTGCTGCCTGACTTCCCGAAAGGATACCTTTTACATCCGATTGTTCACCCCGAAGGCCCAGTTTATATTCTATTTTTTTCCATGCTCCGGTAAAACTTGCAAAAGCGGCATATATTCTTTCCCTGTAGCTAAAGTTAAAATCATGGTCAGGAATGCTGTACCACGTGTTTTGAAATACATCATAACGGTTTTCATTATCAATATCCGTACTTGTAACTTTCGCACCGAAACTCAGGTTGGCTTTAGATTTAAAATTCCAGCTGTATTTTGCATCAGCAGTAAAAATCTTTGCCGTGCTGGGATATGAAAACCTGAATAAAGTATCTCTTACAATTATATTTTGAGCATTAAGATCTCTACTGTCACTTAAACTGCTTCCGTTTCTTTTGTTATAAGTATAGTCTGCAACTAAACTGAATTTTGAACCTAAACTATCCGTCTTAATATTGTAATTCAGCCCTGCATTATGAAAAGTAGTTTTAGATTCGGTAGGAAAACTTCCTACAGATCTCAAATTCTTAGTAGCATCAGGATAAGTAATATATGAATCTGATACGGAACTACTGGAAAAATTACTAAACTGTCCTGTATACTGAAGGCCTATAGATTGTTTTTCAGAAATATCATAAGTTGAACCTATTTTGACTCTGTTGCTTTTATTCTTCTGAACATCTGTGGTCGACTGGTCATAATTACCGCCATTGGGAAAATTTCTTTTTTGCTGTAATTCTTCATAACTTTTACTGTTGTTATAAGAATAACTTGCACTTAATCCCAGCTTACCTTTTTTATAATTAATAGCTGCATATGGATTATAAGTCGGGTACTTACCCATTCCGATTGAGTAGTCATTCCCTATATATCCGTTAATGCCTTCTTTCGTATTTTTCTTAAGAATGATATTAATGATACCTCCGGAACCTTCCGCATCAAATTCTGCCGGCGGGTGCGCTATTACTTCAATAGACTGAATTTCATTTGATCTCAGATTCTGCAAATAACTTTTTAAATCTGCTCCGGCAAGATTGAGCATTTTACCATCTACCATAACCCTCGTGCCCCAGACTCCATTAATAGAAATTTTTCCGTTATTTACAAATACACCCGGAGCGAGTTTAAATAATTCTAAAGAAGATTTTCCTGCAGCTATCGGATTTTCAGAAACATTCATTACGATTCTGTCTATCTTTCTTACAATACTTGATTTCGCTTTTTTATTCAGAACAACTTCCTTGATATCTGTCACTTTCTCTTTTGGAAGAGTAATAGTAACCGCTACTTCAGAAGTAGCAAAATCATATTGTTGTGAAAAAGGGGCCAGGTTTTTATAAGACGTAACCACATTATAGGTTCCGTTTTCTGCAAATAAAATTTGGAAATTCCCATTCTCATCAGTAATTTTTTCAGTAATGGATTTTGAAGTATCATTGATTTTAGAAAATTTAAGTGAAGCGAAAGACAGAGGTTTTCCTTCCGCATCTACCACACGACCTGTTACTGTAGTCTGTGCGCCCAATGCTCCTAAACCCATAAAAAAAATAGCACTTATAAAGACTGACTTTCTCATTACCTTCAAAATTATATCTCAAAAATATCAGGATGAATGATTTTTATCAACTCTTTTCGACAGAACAGGATTTTTAGTCGATAAAAATGGCAAATAAGACGTTAAATAGAAATCCGTATAGTGATAATCCCCCTCTCAGGCCCCTTAAATTACAATAATAATCTGTAAAATATTAACCATTAGTATCCTTTCTAAACTATAAAAAATACTAGGTGTCAATATTTTACATATTTTTATAGTATCCAATTATGTCACTGATCTGCTTTATCATTTAAACTGTCATTTTATGAATCATATTATCAGGAAGTATACTTGCATCAGAATACATCATCTCCTCTTCATGGTATTTCTACTTTTCCCAGTCCTTCATGCAGCTGCTTTGAATGGCAATTATCCAACGATAACGCTCAATGGCCCATGGAAATTCAAAACAGGAGACAGTATGGAATGGGCTGCCCCTAATTTTAATGATTCGACATGGGAAAATATAAACCTTACCGCTCCTCCGGGGGCACACGACGGTGATGTAGGACTTACCGGATATACCGGAGGATGGACTACCAGAGGCCATCGGGGATACTCGGGATATGCATGGTATCGTATAAAAGTTTCATTAGATTCTATAAAAGGGAATACACTTGCATTCACTGGCCCCCCATCTGTGGATGATGCTTATCAGGTATTTGTAAACGGAAAATTACTGGGTGGCGCCGGGGATTTTTCAGATCCGGTACCGGTAGCCTATAGTATACAACCCAAAATGTTTCTGCTTCCTCCTTATATCAGGAACAAAAAGCAGATCACCATTGCATTCAGAGTATGGATGAGTCCTGCTACACTAGATCAGATTTCTGATGCCGGAGGAATTCATATCGCTCCTGAGCTGGGAGAAAAAAATAGTATCGAATTAAAATACAGAGATCAGTGGGGACAAACGATCAAAGGATATATCCTGGAAGTTATTGAACCTTTATTATTTATCTTTCTGGCAATCATGATTTCCATATTGTTTAAACCTGTAAAACCATACAAATGGTTGATTGTTGCTTTAATTCTGCTGGCTATGGTTCGCGCCAACCAGGCTTTTTATTATTGGCTGCAGATAGAAACTACCCATGGAATTGATATCATAACCACTGTGATATTAACGCCTCTGGTACTGGGTTCCTGGCTTATGGCATGGCGGGACTGGTATGGCTTGTACCGGCCGTCATGGATTCCGCCGTTTATCATTCTCCTTACTTCTGTTTATATGGCCTCACAACTTGTAGGCCTGGAATGGGTTGCCCGCTCTATTCCGGATGCTCCTTTTCATTTAATCTCCGGATATACCCGTTTTTTGTTTGCTTTACTGATGATACTCATTATCATCTGTGGAGTTTACAAAGAAGGAGCAAGGGGCTGGCTTTCTCTACCGGCAGTCCTATTAATCTCCACAGGATTGTTTGCCCAAGAACTTTCCCAACTTCATATTCAGGGGATCTGGTTTCCTTTCGGAGTCGGTGTTTCCCGCAGTCAGTATGCATATGCTGCTTTTGTCATCGTGATGTGCCTTCTATTGATATACGAAAAAAAACACAGGGAATAAAAAGCTTTCATCTGCTTAGCTTCCCTGTCAGTCCATAAAAATAATGTAAATTTGTTCCATCCTTATATACAGGATGTTTTAGCTTAAAATTCATGAAAAAAATTACAGTCTCTTTATTTGCATTTTTTGTACATATTGCCTGTCAGGCTCAACATTTTGATGTTGTTCCGTTAGGAATATATGGCGGAGAACAAGAAGATAACTTATCAGCTTACCTGGTTGGGGCCCCTAAAGATCCTGCATTTCTATGTCTGGATGCAGGAACTGTTAATACAGGAATACGAAAAGCCATTCAGCTGAATAGTCTTACCGGATCTGAAGAAACAGTTCTAAAAGATCAGATAAAAGGATATTTTGTATCACATGGCCATCTGGATCACCTTGCAGGTCTTATTATCAACTCCCCTGCTGACAGCAAAAAAGATATCTTCGGAATAGCTCCTGTACTTCAAATTCTGCAAAACCATTATTTTATTACAGATACCTGGATCAATTTTGCAGATCAGGGACAAAAGCCCATGCTCGGGAAATATCATTACAATGAACTTCAGGAAGGAAAAGAACTTCCTGTAAAACAAACTCCGCTTTTTATAAAAGGCTATGAATTAAGCCATATAAATCCCTATAAAAGCAGTGCTGCACTGGTAAGATATAATGACCACTATCTGCTTTATTTAGGAGACACGGGAGCCGATAGAATTGAGAAATCAGAACAACTTAATAAACTTTGGGAAAGTGTTGCCCCGCTTATAAAAAAAGGACAGTTACATACCCTATTAATTGAAGTCTCTTTCCCAAATAGCCAGCCTGAACACCTGTTGTTTGGCCATCTTACTCCTAATCTCCTGACAGAAGAAATGAGCAAACTCAAAGAAAAAACAGGACAAAAAAACCTGGAAAATCTAACAATTGTAGTCACCCACAGAAAACCTACAAAAGACAATCCGGAAATCATTAGAAAGGAACTTCTGGAAAACAATCCTTTAAAAATAAATTATATTTTCCCTGAACAGGGTAAGAAAATTAGTTTACCATAATACATACGAAAAAGATGAGACAAGAATTTGTTTCATCTTTTTTATTGGCAGGAATATTTAATTGTTTTGTATTATTCTTTAGTCTAGTCATTTTTCATAACCATATCTTCCTTCGGTCTCCCCGTTATTTTTGTTGTACATTAAATACCGTACCTGCAGGATCTGTGATCCAGTGCATATTTTCCGGAAGCTTTTCAATTTCGTCGCAGGTCTCTACTCCGTTAGACTGAAGATATTGTGTAGCTTCCTCCACATCAGGAACAGTAAGTTGCAGCCAGGTTTCGGAATGCGTATAATTATCCACACAATCCAGCCATATTATATTATTCCCGAATTTCACTTCATGGGTTCTGGAAACGGTCGGGTTATGGATAGGCTTTTCTTCTACTTCCAGTTTTAAAATATTTTTGTAGAAAGCCACTGTTTTTTCATATTTATTTTTGGGAATTTTTATAGCAATATTAATTCCGGCTTCAAAGATTGTCTTCATATTTTATATTTTAATGTGTATACAAAGTAATACAATTGATAAAGACAAGGACTTATCTTATGACAGTATTTTTGAAATTTACGACCTAAATTCTGTCATCAGTTTTTATTTTTTTTTAATTTATAATTCCCATTGGTCTGATCTTTTTCCAAACTATAGCCATCCTTGAGTTCAAGTGTCCAGCCATCACCGGCAATTTTTTCACCTTCTGTTCCGGTAGGATTTGTTATGGAAATCTTATCCCATTTCGGGCTCATTAACGCTCCGTTTTCAACAGTCAGAATTCCCCACAGATCGGTAACCCTGATATTGGGATAAACGGTTCCCTGATCTCCCAGCGGAATAATATTTCTGGGATCAAAGGAAACATTCATTTTTTCAAATTGAATTTCAAAATGAGGCCGGTCGATGAATTTGAGCTGATATGCGGCAATGAGTTTCTTTGTTTTTTCTTCCCGTTCTTTTTCCTCTTTAATGATGACGTTTCCGTTGTAATATCCGGATATTTTCCCGGCCGTTGTTTTTAAATCTGCAGGAATATATATCTTGAATGCCTGTATAAAATAATCCGTCAAATCAGTGTCTGACTTAATTTTTTTATGCCCGTTTCTTTCTTTATGATACGACAGATAAAGATAAACCGGAGCCGTATAATAAGCAAATGAACGGACAAAAGTAGGATTTCCGAAAAACTCATCTATTCCGTTTATAAAAAAAGTTTTTGACTGTAGTATATTTCTGCCGCTTACTACCGCGCCTGTAAACTCCGCTATTCCTTCATTTAATTCTAATGAATTTTCCGCAGCTGCTGCCCCATTATACAACAGATGTCTGTATTTTCTGAAGATGAGAGCATGGGTCAGATGTTCTTTCATTTCCTTTTCAGAAGAAGACTGAAGCGCTTTCTTCAGAGCTTCCAGTTCCAGGCGCAGATAAATTCTTCCCTCCTTCTGATCAAGGTGATTGTTTTCGGTATTGTTCAGTTTAAATCCTAAACCGGGTTGAATATTGTGAAAGGATTCATGAGCCAGTAAATGAATACGGTTCTGCTTATTCTGAGGAAGAGGAAGCATTACCATAGTCCATCTTTTCCCATTCCAGCTGAACGCCGTATTGGCAATATTGATCTGAGCGGGTAATATTCCGGAATAGAGACTTCCGTCAGCTTTTAACAAGCCTCCTGTGTCAGATTCATTGGCCAATATTTCTCTGGTTTTCGGATCAATGAGAATCGTTGGCCCATACAGATCTCTGTCCCAAAGTTCTGTATTCTTCTTGGATGCTGTTCTAATTTCATCAAAAAAAATAGCGACACTGTCATGAGAAACTTTCTGTCCCGTTACAAATTGGATAGATAAAAAAAATACAGCGATCAAAGCGATCTGTCTCATAATTCAAGTATTTGCTCCTGTTATAGGGTTATATTGGGTTAAAGATAAATATTTTATAATAATTTAATTCAATTAATAAAATTTGATTAATTTCGAACAGAACTAAACCAAAATATTATGAAAAATTTAAAAAAAATCGAAAGACAGGAGCTAAAAGTAATTAAAGGAGGGATCAATTGTCCCGGAGGTCAGATATGCATGATCAACGGAAAATGGACCTGCATGCCGTACGACGGATGTGGTGGCGGAAACCAGCCTTAAACAGGATATTAACTAAATTACTTTGTTATGAAAAATTCTAAAAAAATTTCAAGAGATCAATTAAAAAGTATTCAGGGCGGAGCATCCGGATGTTCCGAAGCCTGCTGTCCCCCTCCGGGTATTAAAAAATGTCCATGGGTAATTTGCATAGTTCCATGTGAGATACTAAGCTAATAATGTATCAGTTTACTGAAACACCTACACAACCTTAGCATTTTTGATGCTAAGGTTTTTTATACCATTATTATCGGACGCAAAGTACTCGAGCTCAGACTCTTTCAATATCAGCCTTTATTTTTCTTATTCTCACATAAAAAGCCTGCCGTATTATCACAGCAGGCTCAAAAGTTTTTACTTTTAAAAAACTTATCTCATTGCCTCACAAAATTACAATGAAATTCCTGATCCAAAACAATAACTTCTGTAGAATAAAATAGAATATTCTGTAAAATTTTTTCTATCCTCTTGTTAAAAGTACTCCATAAAAACGCTCAGTAAAGATGGATAGACCTCATAAAAAAACCTGTTGTATTTCTACAGCAGGTCATCTCAATAATATCAAATAATGAAAATAAATTATTTCACTATCTCAAAGCTAGCATTCTTTAAAACACACTGAAAACTAATACCACAGAATAAAATCCCATATCCTATAAAACTTTTTCTACATTGTTTATATAAATTATTCCCCTGCCCTAAGTGTTTCTTATTTCAGGATTTTATATCTAAATAGCTATAGAAAAAATTTGACCATTAATAGCCATTTCATTCTACACAATATTCCCGTATTGAAAGACTAATCTTTCTATTTTTAGTTTTAAAGATTCATTATGTATGCTACCT
>NZ_JAFAJM010000022.1 GCF_019236175.1 Chryseobacterium sp. | reverse complement strand
CTGACTAATCAGAGGTTTTCAAGTGGTTTCTCCAGGAATCGAACCAGGGACACATGGATTTTCAATCCATTGCTCTACCAACTGAGCTAAGAAACCATTTATATTTTTGTTTGACTTACTTCGTTGTTTTAAAGTGATGCAAAAGTAGTAAGTTTTAGTATACAAAGCAAGTATTCATCGTACTTTTTTTGAATAAAGTTAAAAACTTACTGATTATCAGTTTGATTATTTTCCTGTTCTTTTCTGATTTGTTCACTCATCTCTTCCAATACAGGTTTAATCGTGTTTTCCGGAAGATCACTAATCCTGATATACATCAGTCCGTCGATCGCATCATTAAAGTTCGGATCAACATTGAATGCAATTACTTTCGCATTCTGTTTAATATATTTTTTAATTAAAACAGGTAATCTCAGTTCCGGTTCCAGGTCATCAATAATTTTATCAAGCTTATTCAGATCAGATTCCATCTCTTCAAAGAAGATATTTTTATCCCTGTCACGAAGCTTTACCTTGTATTCATTTCTTGGGGTGATGTATTGGGCTACTGCAGAATCAAAATAATTGGATCGCATAAACTCAATCATCAGAGATTTTGAGAATTCCGAAAATTTATTAGAAATACTTACGCCTCCCATCAGGAATTTATGATCCGGATTTCTCAGGCAGACATGTACAATTCCTCTCCATAAAAGAAATAAAGGAAGTGGTTTTTGCTGATATTCCTGGCAAATGTAGGCACGCCCCATCTCAATGACTTTTTTAAAGAAAGGATGGATGTCCTGTTCAAATTCAAATAATGAGCTTGTATAGAAGCCTTTGATTCCGTATTTTTTCATGACCTCTCTACCCAGTGCCATTCTGTAGGCTCCCGCAAGCTTTTGTTCTCCGTTGTCCCAAAGGAAAAGGTGGTGATAATGTTTATCATACTCATCAAGGTCAAACGGAAGATTACTTCCTTCTCCTACTGCACGGAACGTAAGCTCTCTCTGACGACCGATCTCCCTCATAATGGAAGGAATTTCTTCATAAGTGGTAAAGTAGATTTCGTAATTCCCGTTGCTGAATAACATCTTATCAGTACCCCTCAGTTTATCAACATCTTTAACGATATCTTCTTTCGGAGTTTCATCAATGATATTCTGAACTATATTTTCTTCTTTTAATAAAGGGAATTTGACAGAAAGATTTTGGAGATTGATGCTTTGAGCCAGAGATTTTCTCTTCTCATAGTAAGATTTCATCATATATACCTTACGTTTCAAAAACTCTCCCAATTCCTCTATCGTTTCCATCTCATCCATTGCTTTTACAGTAATAGGACGCCCGATTCTGATTCTGATAGGTTTTTCCCTGTCGTTCATCATTTCAGCAGGTAACATCAGGGTTTGTAAACTTGGATGAAGTTTTGCCACCTGATAAAACAAACGACTGTTTTTGGCATGAAAATACATAGGAACTACCGGCACTTTAGCCATTCTGATAAGCTTAAGTGCCGTTTTTTCCCATTCTTTATCTAGAATTTCCCCGTAAGAATTGTTTTTATTAGAAACTTCTCCTGCCGGAAAAATACCTACACAACCTCCGTTTTGTAAATGCTTCAGTGTTTCACGCATTCCCGAAGAGCTGCTGTAAGCTTCTTTTCTGTTTTCAAAAGGATTTACAGCGATTACGTACGGTTCCATAGGCTTGATCTTTTCCAGAAGAAAATTTCCCATTACCTTAAAGTCCGGACGAACCTCCGATAAGATCTTGCACATCAAAATTCCGTCAATCGCACCCAATGGATGATTGGAAACCAGAACAAACGGTCCTGTTTTCGGAATTTTTGCCAGATCTTCTTCAAAAGCTATATAGCTTAAGTTTCTTTCTCTCACAAATGAGTCGAAAAAGTCTTTGCCTTCCTTGTCTTTTAGTTTATCGTATAATTTATTTACTTCATTTATTTTAGCAATGCTCATCACAGCAGATGCTACGGGATTCTTTAGGAATCCAATTTTACTTAAGCCGGAAGCTTTGATCAGATCGTTTTTCGAAATTAAACTCATGTGTGTTTAGTCGCAATTAATAATTATTGTGTTACCATTTGAAGTGTATTTTTGGAAATTTGCTCCAATAACACGTTTTTTTCGTGGTAAAATTTGTCAATGTGATCCATCTTCGCATTTCTTACTGTGAATAAAGATACATTTTTAATTGCTTCGGTTTTAAAAATTTTTTGAAGTTCTTCGTTAAGTTCTTCAAGATGGTTAAACTTATCCTCCAGACATAAAGCCAGTGAAATGGCAGAATTCTGCATCAGGGAAACCTTAATTTTATATTTGGATAAATATCCGAAAATTAAACTCATATGATCTTCTGCAATGAAAGAAAAATCCCTTGTTGAGATCTTTAGAAGATTCTGGTTTTCTTTCAGAATATAAGACTCCTCCTGCTGATTCTTGTCTGAAGCACCTACTTTTGTTCCTTCCTTGGTAGGATCTACGAAAGATTTTACATAGAAAGGAATATTTTTTTGTTGTAGCGGCTGTAAGGTCTTAGGGTGAATTACGCTCGCCCCGTAATAGGCCATTTCAATGGCTTCCTCATAAGAAATATTCGAAAGCAGAGATACATCGCTGAATTTTCTCGGATCTCCGGTCATTACTCCCGGTACATCTTTCCAGATAGTCATCGCATCGGCATTTAAGCAGTATGCAAAAATAGCCGCAGAATAATCTGAGCCTTCCCTTCCTAAAGTCACCGTGAAGTTGTTGTCATCAGAACCGATGAAACCCTGTGTTACATAGCAGATTTCATGATTTAAATTGGAAATAAACTCCTCGGTTCTTGTCCAGTCTACCGTCCCTTCTCTGTAAGAATTGTCCGTTTTGACATAGTCACGGGCATCCAGCCATTGGTTGGTAAACTGTATTTCGTTCAGATACTCACTTACAATCTTAGTGGAAATCATTTCTCCACAGCTTACCACCTGATCATAGACAAAGTTGTAATTAGGAGATTTGTTTCTTCTTAAAAATGAGTCGATGTCATCGAAAAAGAGATTGATTTCAGCAAAAACTGCATGATTCTCTGGAAACAGACCTTCCGCGATCTCAATGTGTTTTCGTTTTATCTTTTCAATCTCAGTTTGATAGTTATCTTTCTTGAAATAAAGTTCTACAACTTTTTCCAACTCATTCGTCGTTTTGCCCATTGCTGAAATTACCAGCAAACATTTGGCAAATCCCTGGCTTTGTAATACCATGGACACGTTTTTCACACTGTCGGCGTCTTTTACTGACGCGCCACCAAACTTGAAAATTTTCATTAAATTGTTAAAAATAAAATTGTTAGATAAAAAATTACATGAGTTTTTTACGGACGTCAAAATTATAAATTTACAACGAGATATGAAATAGCAAGATTTCCGGATGGAATTAAGATTTCCTTAAAATGCATATTCCATGAATTTCTCCGATTTTTTGTCACCTTATTGAAGCCAATTTGGATTTATCATCCACACTGATTGTAGTGTTTTATATTTTATTTAAACTATATTTACCTGATATACAGTTGTTTTTAGCTTTTGTAATTAAATTTTTCTAATGTGATAAATTTTCCGAAATTTGGGAAAACGTAAAAAGTAAAATATGTCAAATCAACCATTACAGACTTTAGGAGAATTTCTTATCGATAAACAGGACGATTTTCAGTATTCAACAGGTGAATTTTCTCGTCTTCTAAGTGCAATAAGATTGGCTTCGAAAGTGGTTAACAGAGAAGTAAATAAAGCCGGAATTGTAGATATTACAGGAGCTGCAGGAAACCAGAATATTCAGGGTGAAGAACAGCAAAAACTGGATGTCATTGCAAATGAAATTTTTATTACGGCTTTGTCTCAAAGAGAGGTTGTTTGTGGTATTGCTTCTGAAGAAAATGATGATTTCATTGATATTAAATGTGGAGAAAACGGTCATTTGAGTAAATATGTGGTGTTGATCGATCCTTTGGATGGATCTTCAAATATTGATGTGAATGTTTCCGTAGGAACTATTTTCTCTATTTACAGAAGAGTGACGGAACCGGGAACTCCTGTAAAACTTGAAGATTTCTTACAAAAAGGAGTTAATCAGATCGCAGCAGGGTATGTAATCTATGGCTCTTCTACCATGATCGTTTATACAACTGGAAATGGAGTGAACGGATTTACATTAGATCCGTCTTTAGGGACTTATTACCTTTCTCATCCCAATATGACTTTTCCAAGAACAGGGAAAATCTATTCGATTAACGAAGGAAATTATATTAAATTCCCTCAGGGAGTAAAAAATTACCTTAAATATTGCCAGATGGAAGAAGGAGATCGTCCTTATACCTCAAGATATATCGGTTCTTTAGTAGCAGATTTTCATAGAAATATGCTGAAAGGAGGAATTTATATTTATCCTTCTTATTCTCAGGCTCCTAACGGAAAACTGAGATTACTGTATGAATGTAATCCTATGGCGTTCCTTGCAGAGCAGGCAGGAGGAAAAGCCACAGACGGGTTCCGAAGAATTCTGGAGGTAGAGCCGACAGAACTTCACCAGAGAATCCCCTTCTTCTGCGGAAGTATTGAAATGGTAGAGAAGGCAGAGGAATTTATGCGTATTGACAGCGTAAAATAAATGGAAGCAAAATATTCAAAATACGTATTAGAATTCAAACGCCCGAGTGGAACATCTCGCGGCGTTTTGCTTGAAAAAGAAACTTTTATTCTGGAAATTTCCGAGGCCGGGAAAAAAGGAACTGGAGAATGTGCCATTTTCAGAGGATTAAGTTTTGATGACAGACCGGATTATGAGGAGAAACTGAAATGGCTTTGTGATCATATTGAACAGTCTCCGGATCATCTGAAAGAAGAGCTTAAAGAATTTCCATCGATATGGTTTGGATATGAGCAGGCTGTTTTGAATCTGAAACATGGTGATCATCTTTATTTTCCGGGTGAATTTACGGATGGAAAGTCCGCAATTACCATTAATGGCCTGATCTGGATGGGAGATATCGGATACATGGAAGAGCAGATTCGGGAAAAGCTTGAAAAAGGATTTCATTGTATTAAACTGAAAATTGGAGTCAACTGGAAGGAAGAACATAGTATCCTTCAGAAACTAAGAGAGAAATTTTCTAAAGATCAGCTGGAATTACGGGTGGACGCCAATGGAGGATTTAATAGAGGAGAAGCTGTTGTTGTTCTACAGCAACTGGCAGATTTAAATATTCATTCCATTGAGCAGCCTATTAAAGCCGGAAACTGGAACGATATGGCGGAACTATGTGCTGTAACCCCTACGCCCATTGCGCTGGATGAAGAACTTATCGGAATCATTGATTCTGAAGAAAAGAAAAAATTACTGAAAACAATTCAACCTCAGTATATTATTTTAAAACCAGCTTTAGTAGGAGGTTTTGCCGGTTCTGATGAATGGATTGCCTTGGCGGAAGCCCAGAATATCGGCTGGTGGATTACCTCTGCACTGGAAAGTAATATAGGACTGAATGCCATTGCTCAGTATACCTTTACAAAAAACAATCCGATGCCTCAGGGATTAGGTACCGGAGCTTTATTTGTCAATAATTTCGAATCAAGTTTGGAGCTCAGCAATGAGTTGCTGTGGTTCAGAAAATAATACCATTACAGAGCGGGATTTCCGAAAGCAATTATTTGTTTGGCGTCCCGCTATCTATGATATCCTGTACTTAGGATAACACGGCTAAACATACATTTATTCTTTTCTAATCGAACGATTTTCGTTATATGTATTTTATTGATATTTAACGGGATATAAAAATTTCATTATAAAACGTAAATATGAAAATAAATTCCTTCAATAATTGCAGGAATTCATAAGAATTTTGAGTCGCTTACATGAATGGATAAAGTAATGATAGGATCGGATAGTCTTTGTTTTTTTTAAGATTTTAAATATTAGTTAAATCACATCTTTTACGAAAATTGCTTTCTTTATATACCTGATGATAGAAGAAAACTGTTTTTTAATGTTTTTCATAATAAAAAAATTGTAATTCTCTATTGTTTGATTTGGCAATCTTTATGCCACTTTTCCGGTTTGAATAAAATTTAACGTACTGTCATTTTTATAGGATTTTTTTAATTTATAATTAAGAAATAATTGTGAAAATATTTTCGTTATTCTTGGATCTATTGGTTATTAAATTTCTATCAATGCCGTATAAATTCTGAAAAATATCTTTTTGAACCTCAGAGCTGGAAAGGTATCCCCAGTGATTGCCTACTTCATATTTGAAACTGTTTAAAAGATCATCTTTTACAAACGTGCAGTCAATCACGGACACAATATCTTTAAATTTCTCAAGATCACTAGGCCCGTTTTTTCCCAGTCTTGGGGTAAGAATATTCTTCGTAAACTGAGAAATACCCAGAATGGCATCCTGTCGGTTTAAATAAATTGAAATACGATTGGCAAGTAAAGGAAGTTTATTGAACGAATCTTCAGCATCTTCAAATACTTTGTAGGTGACATCGGCATTCAATAAGATCACCTGGTCGATCACTCTTAAAATATTTTCTTTCTTTAAACTGTACAACATACTCTGAAGTACCCTGTTCCCCATGGAATGAGCCATAATATGGATTCTCTGATTACAGGGCGCCAGATCACGATTAGAGAAAATATCCTTTAAGAACTGAGTATAGAAATAAAAGAGTCTCAATAATGAGGTGCCTGAATTAATACTCGAAGCTTTATCATCAAAATAGGAGAGCGGAACAATACTGCCTGAAGCCGGCCAGCTTATAAATAAAATATGCTCAACCGGAGATTCCGGATTATCGATGAAAATTTTTTTAAGATCAATCATTGCTTTTAATTCATCATCAAAATCATATAAATAACCATGAATGAATATCAAAACATCGCTCCGGTCTTTGGTGGAAGACATATTTTTGTACAATTCATAGAACATTCTTTGGGTTCCTCCCAGATTGTCGGCTGTTAAAGATGACTTTCTGATTCCTTTTTCATTTAAAAGAACATCCAGTACATCTTCATATCCCTGCTTTTCGGGTTCGGAAAAAAGGCGGTAATTAAGAATATTTCTGTTGGTATAATCCTTTTTCTTTTTAGCCTGTGCAGTAGGCTCTTTATAGTTTTCAAAATCACATTTGGCAATTCTGAAGTTTGGAATTGAGTAGACTTCATTAGAAAAAGAATCTACTCTTTCGCCTTTGTGACGAATGATTTTCCGATTGCTTAGGATATAAACGGCCATGATTATCAGTTTTATAACTGTCTCTAAGTTACATAAAAATACCGAATGCTAAGCTATTGTACTTTTTATTTATCACTTTCGTACAACCTAAAATTTCCGTAACTTTGTATCACTTTTTTTGCTAAAAACAAAAGCTAATTTAATGGAAGAAGAAAAAAAATCACTCAATTTTATTGAGCAAATTATAGAAGATGATTTGGCAAACGGTCTGAAAAGAGATCAGATTCGTTTCCGTTTTCCCCCTGAACCTAATGGATATCTGCATGTAGGGCATACCAAAGCGATCTGCATCAATTTTGGGCTGGGTGAAAAATACAACGCCCCCGTAAACCTTCGTTTCGACGATACGAACCCTGAAAAAGAAGAACAGGAATTCGTGGATTCTATCAAAAAAGATGTGGAATGGTTAGGTTTCAAATGGGATAAAGAGTTGTATGCATCAGACTACTTCCAGCAGCTTTATGAGTGGGCGGTACGATTGATTAAAGAAGGGAAAGCGTATGTGGATGAGCAACCTTCAGAAGTGATTACTGAGCAAAGGAAAAATCCTACAGAGCCGGGAGTGGAGTCTCCATTCAGAAACCGCCCTGTTGAAGAGTCTCTTGATTTATTCGAAAGAATGAAAAACGGAGAATTTGAAGAAGGAACGATGTCGCTCCGTGCAAAAATCGATATGGTGTCTCCGAATATGAATATGCGTGACCCTGTGATGTACAGAATCCTGAAAAGACCTCACCACAGAACCGGAACAGCATGGAAAATTTATCCGATGTATGACTGGGCACATGGTGAATCAGATTATCTGGAGCAGGTATCTCACTCTTTATGTTCATTAGAGTTTGAAAACCACAGACCTCTTTATAACTGGTATCTTGAGCAGGTATATGATGAATCCAAAGTAGCACCTAAGCAGAGAGAATTTGCAAGGATGAACGTTTCTTATATGATTACTTCCAAAAGAAAGCTTCAGAGACTTGTGGCTGAAGGAGTGGTGACAGGATGGGATGACCCGAGAATGCCTACGATTTCAGGAATGAGAAGAAAAGGATTTACTCCTACGGCAATCAGAAACTTTATTGAAAAAGTGGGGGTTGCCAAAAGAGAAAACCTGATTGAAATTCAGTTGCTTGATTTCTGTGTACGCGAAGACCTGAATAAAGTGGCAAAACGTGTGATGAGTGTAGTAGATCCTGTAAAATTGGTGATCGAAAACTATCCTGAAGATAAAGAAGAATGGGTAGAAACTGAAAATAATCCGGAGCAGGAGAATGCAGGAACACGAGAAATTCCTTTCTCAAGAGAATTGTATATCGAACGTGAAGACTTCAAAGAAGAAGCGAATAATAAATTCTTCAGACTTAAACTGGGGGGAGAAGTTCGTTTGAAATCTGCTTATATCATTAAGGCGGAAAGAGTAGAGAAGGATGAAAACGGTGAGATTACTACCATTTATGCTACTTATGACGAAAAAAGCAAGTCCGGAAGCGGAACAGAAGAAAGTCTGAGAAAAGTAAAAGGAACATTACACTGGGTTTCTGCCAAACATGCCATTCCTGTAGAGGTTAGAATTTATAACCAATTGTTTACGGTGGAACAGCCTGATGCGGAGAAAGATGTTGACTTCCTGAATTTCATCAATCCAGAGTCGGTAACTACTGTTAAAGGATTTGCTGAGCCAGGTTTAAAAGAGGTAGCGGTAGGTGAGCCCCTTCAGTTCCAGAGAATCGGATATTTTACGAAAGATCAGGATTCTACGGAAGAAACACTGGTATTCAACCGTACGGTAACCTTAAAAGATTCTTATAAGCCTGAATAATTTCAGGAATATATACCTATTAAAAAGCAGGACATTCCGGAATGTCCTGCTTTTTTCTTTGTAAGGCATTGTTCGATGGTATCGGAGCTAAAACCTTTCGTCTTAAAAGGTATCGGAAAAACTAGCATTTTTGCGTTTTCCAACGATAAGTTTATTTCAGGAAATCCTTATCCTGATAGGCCGGATTAGGATATTTATAAAAGCCTTCGCCGCTCAGAACACCCAGCTTTCCCTGATCAATATATTCTGTTTTTAGTTTTTCTACCGCCTTGATCTTTAACGGATCCTGAGTTTCCTCAGCTTCCATTTTATTAATATTATACGCGGTTGTAATTCCTACGACATCCAGAATACCAAATGGTCCTGTCGGCGCTCCGGTGGCCACCATCCACGTTTTATCAATCGTTTCAATATCTGAAACTTCGTCGATCCAAAGATTGACTGCAGCACCAAGTAAGGGAACAAGCAGTGAGTTGACAATATATCCCGGTTGTTCCTTATGAATGGGAAGTGCGACCATTCCGATGGCTTTGGCAAATTGAATGACCGAATCAAAGACTTCCTGTGATGTTCCGGAGTGACGCATGACCTCTCCGGTATTATGCTTCCATATTTCATTGGCAAAGTGAAGCGCCACAAATTTCTCAGGCCTTCCTGTAGCTTCTGCAAATTCACTGGGAAGAAGGGTGGAAGAGTTAGTGGCAAACACCGTTTTTTCAGGTGCTACTCTGGCCAGCTGATGATAAAATTCCGTCTTGATTGCCGGATCTTCCGGAACAGCCTCTATCAGAAGATCAGCGTCTTTTACAGCAGTTGCAAGATCCGATGAATAACTGAGGTTTTTAAAAGTAATATCAAGTTGCTCCTGTGTAGCATTCAGGTCGTGTTGATAAGCTTCACTGAGTACCGTAAATTTTTTCTTAGCCTTTTCCAGTACATCGTCATTGATATCGTACACTGTAACTTTAAATCCGTGATAGGCTGTCTGGAAGGCGATCTGATATCCTAATACACCGCTTCCGGCTACCGTTATGTTTTTAAAATCCATGAGGTTTGTTTTTATGAATGATTAAGTAAGCCGTTTTCAGATTAATGCCCTTACGACGGCTTATTTTAAATTGTTATTTTATCCTTTTACTCCCTTGATCCAGTCCTGGAATCTGCCTACCTGTTCCATAAAGAAAGACTCATGTTGTTCTTCTTTTTCTTCAGGACGGTTAACCAGGATGTGTTCGAAATAGGTTCCTTTTAATATTTTTCTTAAAATTCCTTCTCCAAGGAAAGGTTTGTAATCATTCAGGGCTTGTGTAGCTTTTAACAAATGTCTGATATCGTATTGCAACGGATTGATATCCGGAACCTGCTTGTTGAGGTTGAGGAGGTTATACACTGCTATTCTCGCTGTTCTTACGGAACTTTCCATCGTAAAGACCACATCATTATTGGTTTCTACAAATTGTCCTACCAGTCCTAAATTTGTACAGCCTTCAGGAACAACTCTCGGGCGGTCTCCCTGGGCTCTTGGCATAAACATAGACGTAATATAAGGCATAAATGCTGTACGTACGATGGTGTTTTCCACCACATTATCAAGCTGGTCTGTCATTCCCAAATGATAGCATAATTCTGCAAGGATTTCATTTCCGGTACACTGAGGCATTGTTTTTTTGATGTAGTTTCCTTCTTTATCCATCAGTAGGGCGTATACCCATACTACAAGAATATCATCCGGCTGAGTAGGGAAGTGTGGCTGTCTGTTGCAGGTAAAACTCATCACCCAGTTGGAATCGGTGATCGTAATAATTCCGCCGGTTGCTGTTCTTCCCGAATAAGGGTCGTTGACACACAGTTCTTTCAGTTTCTCGGTGAAAGCAGAAGGACGGCACGTTAAAGTAGCCGATTCCCATGAAGATTTTTCAATATGGCTACAAAATTTTTCAGGTTTCCCGAATACTTCGGATTTTGCGGCAAGATTTTTCCAAAGTTTCCATCCTGCACTTTGTCCTGCGCTGCTGTTATCTATCGTTACTTCAGGTACAGTGGTATTGTCTCCGTAAAAAGTACTTTCAGTCATAGAGCCTGTTGTTACAATAACATAATCATCTTTGCCAACCGGAATTTTAATTTCTTCCCCGTTTTGCTCGGTGATAATTCCTTCTACTGTTTTCCCCTCGGTATTGATATGGATATCCAGATCTTTCACAAGAGTGTTAAACTGAATCTGTACCCCTTTCTCAACAAGGAAATTTTTCAGAGGAGTTACATAAGTATCATATTGATTGTATTTTGGGAATACAAGACAGGAAAAGTCTTTCATTCCGTCTATGGCATGCAGGAATCTGTGCATATATAATTTAAGTTCCAGCAGACTATGCCAGTTTTCGAAGGCGAACATGGAACGCCAGAAGAACCAGAAATTACTGTTAAGGAAGGATTCTGCAAAATAATCTTCAATGGTAAGATCATCAAGCTCTTCTTTCTTTTTCAGCAAAAGTTTCACAATGGCAAGCTGGTCTTTTTTCTCCAGTCCGAATTTGCTGAAATCTTTGATTTGTCCCTGATCATGAATCAGTCTTGCTTTGGAATAATTAGGATCATTATCATTGATCAGACGGTATTCGTCCAGCACACTGTAAGGAGCCGGTAATTCCAATGCAGGAATATCCTGGAACATATCCCAGAGGTTTTCGTACGTCATGTCCATTTCACGTCCTCCACGGATGATGTATCCGTCTGTTGCGTTTCCTGCACCATCCAGTGATCCGCCTTCAATGGAAAGCTGGTCCAGGAAGATGATATTTTTACCGGGAATACGGCCGTCGCGGATGAAATAGTAAGCGGCAGACATGCCTGCAATTCCGCTGCCTACAATATAGATTTTGCTGTTTTCGTAAGATTGCAAAGGAATCCCTTTGTTACGTTGATAATTTCCGATCTGATCGGAAAAAGGCATTGTTTTTTCAGGGGTGTTAATCTGAACTTCTTTACTGGAATCCGGTTCGTGATTTACTTTTCCAAACTGCTCAGAAGCATTTAAAACTTTGTCGAATTTTGAATTGATCGTACTCATTTTTTGTTTTGTTTTTAATTAACATGTTAAAGGTACTTCTATTCATAAAGCGATACATATCCCCAATGTCGGAATTATTATCCCCAAATTCTCAGGACTGGATGTTTTCTTTTACGCGGTATTCGGAAGGGGAAAATGCAGTGTGTTTTTTAAAAAAACGTCCAAAGGCAGATGCCGAATTAAACTGAAGCCGAAAAGCAATTTCTGAAATCGTAATCTCAGGATTTCCGAGCATAACATAAGCTTCTTTCAGTAAAGTTTCATCTATAACCTCATGCGGGGTTTTACCGCTTGCTTTTTTTATGATTTCGATGAGGTATTTATGAGAAAGACAGAGCTGATCCGCATAAAACTGAACGGTCCTCTGTTCTCTGATATTTTCACGGACAAGCTGGCTGAATTTCAGGAAAAGATCCTTTTTGCCCTCTTCTTTTTCAGAATGGGTATGGCTTTGCTGTTCTATAATTTCAGCAGTTTCAAGCAACACATTGAAAATAATGGTACGGATGATTTCTTCAGTGAATTTTCCCTGCTTTTCGGATTTCTTTTTCAGGTAATCCAGTAAATTCTGAAGTTGTATTGAATTTTTTTCCGTTGTCTTCACAATGCTGTAGGAGCCTTTCGTAAAAAGATTCATTTTTTCAATGATAAAAGGATTGGAAATATTTTTGATCAGAAAGTTTTTATCAAAAAACAACAGTTTCATCATAAAATTTTCACTGGTCTTCAGGAATTTTACGATAGTAGAAGGTGCCGCAATAAAGAAACTGTGAGCATCTACCTTATATTTTCTGTTATCGATCTCTATGTTGATTTCACCTTCGGTACAGATGCATAATGCATAATAATCCATCCTGAAAGAAGCTGTAGGAAATTTAAAAATAGGATTTCCGGAGGAAATGTAATAAGACTGTCGGCAATCTATATTGTAAAAAGAGAGTGTATCATGTAAATTTTCGTAGGTTACCATTTTTACGGATTGCTTAGTTTTATTGAAGACTGAAAACCTGTTGTGTTGTTAGGGCAATTTACGAATTTTATAAGAGCTTTTAGAGCCCGTTGACTAAAAATATCCTCTCTTTAAAGGAATTAACCGTGTTTTTTATCATATGTATGGAATCAGGGGGATATTAAAATCAGGAAATAATCGGTAAGGATGATCAAAACTTATCCCTTCTATTTTTTTAACAATAATAACATTAGTATTTTTGCAGCAAATTAATCACATGCAAAATTATTTAGAATTCAATTTCAAAATTTCTCCATTGCAACCCTGGAATGAAATATTAATGGCAGAACTTATCGAAATAGGTTTTGACAGTTTTACGGAAGAAATTGACGGAATTTTAGGATATATCCAGACCGATCTGTTTCATGAAGAGCAGCTGAAGGCACTTCCGATTTTTGAAAACGAAAACGTAAAGATTGAATATTCTTTCGAAGAAATGCCTAATATCAACTGGAATGAGGAATGGGAAAAGAATTTTTCACCCATCAATATTGATGATAAAGTATTGATCAGAGCAGAATTTCATGAGTCTGTTCCGGGAATGCATGAAATTATCATTCAGCCTAAAATGTCATTCGGAACCGGACATCATCCTACGACACACCTGATGATCCAACAGATGATGGACATTGATTTCAATGGAAAAAAAGTACTGGATATGGGCTGTGGAACCTCCGTACTGGCTATCTATGCCAAACAACAGGGAGCGGGAGAAACCAAAGCGATTGATATTGATGAATGGTCTGTGGAAAACTCAAAGGAAAATGCAGTAAGAAACAATGTAGAACTGGATATTGAGCAGGGAACTGCAGAAAATTTAGGAAAAGAAAGGTATGATATTATTTTAGCAAATATCAATAGAAATATCCTGATCTCAGATATTCCAACCTATGTTTCCGTTTTGAATGACGGAGGAAAATTATTGCTTTCCGGGCTTTGTTTCTTTGATGTAGATGATATTCTTGAAGTATGTACTGCAAGTGGTCTTGAACTGAAGAAACAGCTGCAGCGTGAAGAATGGGTGAGCCTGCTACTGGAAAAATAAATACAAATATGAAAACTTTATTGACCGCTTTATTGATCCTGATGGTACAGCTTTTTGCAGCACAGGACAATGAAGCATATGCAGATGGTATTTTTGGGTTTGAAGAGAATAAAACCCAGAAAATTTTTACAGACTGGACGAGGATCCGAAAAGAACCCCATGTTCAGGCCCCGGTTCTGGATTCGTTGCAGACCAATCAGCCTGTGTTGATTCTTACAAAAGAAGAAACGGTGCTGAGGTTGGGAGAACGAGGTGCCCATTGGTATAAAATTTCTTATCAGAAAGGTGATAATACGGCTGAAGGCTATGTATGGGGCGGAAATCTTTGTGTAGGATACCGAAATAAAAACGGCTACGACTTCCTTTTCGGACTTTCAAAAACAGTGGATCGGAAAAGTAAAGATTTCAATGAAATAATAAAACAAAACATTGCCGGAATTAAAGTAATGGAAGGCAATGTGCTGGTTGATGAAACCTATTTTGATACCGGAAGAGGTGAAGAGCTGAGCTATGCGACATTCAATATCGAAAGTAACCATAAGCTGCAGAATGTTGAACTGACCTTAAAGGCGATGGTTTCCGGTGAGGCTTGTGGTATAGCAAGCTACGACCAGTATGTTCTTTTTAAAGATAAAAAATTAATAGCACTTCCCCAGCTGATGAATGTGGGAGATGCAGATGTTTTTTACCATTCCGAACACTATATTTTTCCCAACGATAAAGGAGGTATTCCGGATGCTTTTCTCTTCAGAATGGAAGAAATGGAAAAGGATGACAGAGATCGTGAAAAGAAAAAGCGCTCTTCCAAAACTTATCTTTGGAACGGAAGTTCTTATCAGTTAAAATAATTCTGATTATATACATCAGGTGGCCGCTATAGTAATATAGCGGTTTTTTTATTGTATACGATCCATACGATGAAGGGATTTCTCTTTTAATACGACTTATTCTGTCGCTTTACGGCAATACCTTTGTATGATTAGATCAATATTAAATTAAGATCACAAATCTTTCTGTTATGGAGTAAAAAGGATATTTTTGCACCCGAATAAACGAATAATAATAACTTAAATTAAACACTGACATGAAAAA
>NZ_JAFAJM010000020.1 GCF_019236175.1 Chryseobacterium sp. | reverse complement strand
AGACGGCGAAGGTAAATTCACCAAATTCTACAGTGAAGACGGAAGTTATGAAATCGTAAAAGACAATACCACAGGAAAAGAAAAGCATATCATTTATATCGGAGGAAGTCCTTATGAAAGCAATATTGTATATTTAAAAAACTATACGGAGAGTAGTGGTTCTTATAAATTCCTGCATAAAGATTACCTGGGAAGCATCTTAGCGATCAGCGATGAAGCCGGAAATAAGCTGGAACAAAGGCATTTTGATGCATGGGGCAACCTCATCCATCTGCAAATTGGAAACGGACCCGTCATCACAGACAAAAATGGCATTCTGAACGAAGCGAAGAATCTCATCTTAGACAGAGGTTACACTTCCCACGAGCACTTTATGGAAATAGGCATCATCCATATGAACGGAAGGCTGTATGATCCATTATTGAGGAGATTCTTAAATACCGATGAAAACATTCAGGACCCTTATAATACCCAGAATTATAACAAATACGGGTATGTGCTGAATAATCCGTTGATGTATAATGATCCGAGTGGAGAACTACTCTGGTTTATAGCACCTATGTGGGCTCTGATCCACACATTTTTGACCGCTGCTATTACCGCAGCGTTCTGGGGAGCCGTTATCGGAGCCGGGCTGTATCTGATAAAAGCAGCTATTACAGATAAATTCAGTATGGGAGGATTCGCTAAAGCGATATTGCTCGGTGGTCTTTCGGGATTTGTTACAGGAGGAGTTTCCAGTCTGTTTAGTGTCGGTAGTTTTGCAGGTACCGTTGGTGTGGGAGCTTTAACAGGAGGTCTGGGAGGAGGAATTGATGCTGCATTTAATGGTACTAATTTTCTCGAAGGGGTGTTGAGAGGTGCTGCCTTTGGAGGTACTGTGGCAGCGGTAAGCTGGACTATTACTAAAATGGTTAATGCTGCCAATATTACAAAAGGTAATCATGAATATAATAAGACCGATAGTTATTCCTATAACAACATAGACCGATCTATAGATCAAGAAAAATATTCATACGGAACTATTAAAAAATTTGAAGAAAGCTATGGTAGTCTAGGAAATGAAGGAGTCGAACATTATTATCTTTTTGCACCAGACGGTTATGGTATAGCACAAGATGACAGTTTTTACAAAAAAACGTGGTGGGATAATCTATGGAATAATAATCGAATAGTTGCTCGTGGTCAATATCTTGGCATAGCTTCAAAAAATAATATTTACTTATCAAAAGCAGCTTTCGCTTCAAAGGGTCTTTTCACAGAAGTGATAACTCATGAAACAGGGCATGTGATTTTAAATACCTCAAATCTTGCAATATTAGCCAACACGGCAACTAATTTTTCCAAATATGCTGATAATGAATTTTTAGATAATTGGGGGCACGTTGCTATCAGGAGAATGTCTATAGAGTTACAAAAAGTGAACCCATGGATGAATGTAGAATGGATAAATAGTGCTTTTAAAAGTAGCGAACTTATGAGATATATAAACTCTTCAAAACCAGAACTCGATATATTATTAAAAAAATTAATTAAACCTTTTAAATACTAGAAAATGAAAAAAAATGTAATTTATATTTTAATATTACAAATATTTACTTTGTTTTCATGCAGGACTAAAGAAAAAGAAATATATGTAGATCTTTCCTTGAATAAAGAAGATTCTGTATTAGTTGTTAAATACACTAATTTAAATCAAAAAAATTATTATATAGATTTTATTCCTGAATTGAATGATAGCCATTTTAAGATCTTACCAGAAGGAGGAAGCACATTTGGATTTATATTTATTCCTATTACTCAAAAAAATCATGATGACTTGTTAGAAAAATTCAACTGTAATACTTATAATAATTATGGAAAAGAAAATCTTTATCAATATCCTATTTTTCTAAAAGGTAATTCTAATAAGACTTACATGTTTAAAATTAAAAATTATATCTCTGGAAGAACTTTAAAGCTTGAATCTCCGATTAATCCATACGTAAGTTTTTTGAAGGACATGGAAGCTTCAAATTCTACTAAAGAGATTGAAAAGTTACATGTTTTAAAAGGTTACAATTGTAATGGGTATACTTATTTTACAGGAGACTTTATATTTAATTTTAATCAACTTATCTTACCTTAATCTACAGGTCCCCCGCTGCACAAAGTCTCCTAACCTTGAGCTAATAAATGAAAGTAATCCTATAAGGATTCGCTAAAGCGATATTGCTCGGTGGTCTTTCGGGATTTGTTACAGGAGGAGTATCCAGTCTGTTTAGTGTCGGCAGTTTTGCAGGTACCGTTGGTGTGGGAGCTTTAACAGGAGGTCTGGGAGGAGGAATTGATGCTGCATTTAATGGTACTAATTTTCTCGAAGGGGTGTTGAGAGGTGCTGCCTTTGGAGGAACTGTAGCAGCAGTAAGCTATATGATTTCATATTTTGCCAATCCAAGAACTTGGGAATTGACAAAAGCAGAATATGATTCTTACGGTATTCCAGAATCTGGTGAAGCACTGGATCCTTCTGTAGATACTTTAAGGAAAATGTTTAAAGAAACGGGATGGAATGAAATGAATACCGGAGCAAAACAGTTTTATGCAGATAATCCTACCGGAAGATATATCAGAAAAGGAGATTTTTATTATGATACAAAAAAAGGAGAAGATGTAATTGCTTATACAAGAAGAAATTTTTGGGATAAAGATACCTCTAGTATAAATTTTTCAAAAGGAGCTTTTGCTTCTAAAATTAAGCTTGGATTTGTAATGACACATGAATTAGGGCATTCTACAATAAATCTTAATCCAAGCCTAAATATGTATTTACAGGTCAAAACTAAAAGCGGATATGAACCAGAAATGCTACCTGGAATACCTGGATCCGACTTAAAACCAATTAGTATTGAACATGGGGCCATTTGGGGTATTGAAAGAGATTTCTTATTACTTAATGGAAAGAAAGATTTACCTCTTTTTTTTAATCCACAAAATGCAACATATTTTAATAGTTGGTTTTTACCTGGACAACAGTATAATAGAGTATATGAATACATAAAGCACTTACCCGTAAAGATAAAATAATGAAAAAATTAATGCTAATTATATTAATTGTCTGTTTAAGTTGTAAAGATGACCAAAAGATAAATCGGAACGAAGAAGTTTCAGTTTATATTGGAAAAAAGGATATGTTAGATAACAATAGTCTTATGATAGAATTATGGTTTAGTAATAATTCTGATATTAACTATTTGCTACCAGTATCTCCCACCTATATGTTAGAAAATAGGAAAAAATTATTTAATCCAGTATTTGGACGCATAATTACTTCAGACTTTACTGATAGTAATGATTATAAAATGAATTTTTTATTAGACGATTATACTGAAAAATATTCTTATAAAGGATTTTCACGTCAATCATATAAAATGGCAATATATAAGGACTATGAAGGTTTTGCAAATTCTTTGTTATTTATTTCTAAAAAAACAAAAAAAAGAATGTTTTTGATATTTAATTTATATGAAAGCTGCAATGACTCTCCACAAAAATGTAATGGTATTTTTTATGATAATTTATCAAAAATTAATTTAAGTATAATAGACTATCCTAATAATTTTAAGATATTAGATTCTTTGCTGGAAAAAGAAAAAATAGATTATCAAGTTTATAGGAAATTACCCTATTTAAAAGATTCTTTATTTATTAATAAGTAATTTCTTGGAAGGAATAGCAAGAGGAGCTGTCTTTGGAGGGGCCGTTGCAAGTGTTTCTGGAATTTCAGTCAGACCAGGCCGTAAAAGAAGCGTTTTATCAGAATAGTATTATTTCTTTTATACTGGCATCAATTGCCTGGATTTGGATATTATTTAAATGGAAAAACAATAAATTAATTTTAAAACCTGCGGATAAATTTTAGAAGTAAAAAGGTTCTAAGGAGCAGAAGATTACCGGTACAGCAGTGCAATAGATTATACTGACGAAAAAGGATTACTGGATGGTATTGAAGTTTTTAGAATCTTTGATTTTTAAGAGTATGGCCACACGAAAGATTCGTGAGGTAGCGGGGATAGTATAATTATTATTTCAGGCGGTACAAAAACATACCATCTGTTCCAAAAATAATGAAAACAAAATAAACACATATGATTTTTCCAAAAGCAAAGAAAATAGCTAAAGAACTTCATTGGTATAAAACAAATGATGATGTATTTTTCTTATTCATTATTCTATAAAAAACAATATGAAATCATGGGACTGATACCTTTAGTGATCGGAATAGGAATGCTGTACTTCCTGTTAAATTTTAAAAGCAACCGGATAACCAGAGAGGATTCCAGATATCAGTATGCTCATGAAATAACAATCTGGATAATTACCGTTTTATTGATTATTGGCGGAATAATACTGGTTATCAGGGATGTTTTTTATCTTTTAATGAAAATCAACCTGCTATCGATACTATAAAAATATACCGGATTCAGATAAAATAAAATAAGAAGCTGTATTATCATGTAAAAAATACAGCAGAACCTTCTTATCGATCAATATTAAAATACAAATTTTTTAAAAACATTATTTTATGAAAAAGCAATTATTAAGCCTGTGCCTCGTTGTGTCAACTATGGCATTTGCTCAATCGACATCAGGACCAAAATTTGGTCTTAAAGCAGGGGGGAATCTTTCAAGTGTAACGGGAAGTGATACCAGATCAAAACTAGGATTTTATGGCGGGATATTTCTCAATTTTGCTGTTTCATCTGTATGGAGTATTCAGCCGGAGCTGGTGTATAGCCTGCAGGGAGCAAAAGCAAAAGACGATTATGTCTTTGGAGGATATAAAATTACGGCTTTGAAACAAAATCTGGGTTATGTCAATATTCCTGTGATGGTTCAGTATAATGCTACTTCTGAGTTTTATATAGAGGCGGGCCCTGAATTTGGATACCTTGTGGATGCCCGTGCAAAAGGAGATTTTAACGGACGTTCCTATGACGCAGGGAATATAGACTCATTTAAAACCTTTAATTTCGGTTTGGGTATAGGTTTAGGCTATAAAATGACTCCGAACTTTGGAATCAATGCCCGCTATACGGCCGGTTTAACGGATATTGTAAAAAATGGAGGCGGAGAGGCTTCAAAAAATTCCAATCTGCAGTTAGGCCTTGCTTATTCTTTTTAGGAAGGCCTGAAAATCAGCCCGCTTTGCGAAATCTCAGGACTTTGTGCCAATAATTCAAAGTAATCTTCTACCTGTTCTCCGGAGTCAACTGACCTTGGAGGGCAGGTATATTTTATTTCCGGCTGAGCAGGGTCAGTGCTTCCAGATACTCCTTAGGCTCAATATTTCCGGCTGCAAATTCATGTTCCAGCAGTCTGATTTTTTCTGTTGGGGTATAAGGACGGTTATAGAGACTTGCCAGTATATCTTCTTCATCGCAGAGAGGATCGGAAAGATGCTGCAAGTTTCGGAAGGCATTATAATACCTTACTCCCAATAGTCTTTGTGACCGGGCATTGAAATGAATATCATCCGCATTCGCTGTAAGCCCTTTGGCGGTAACAAAATAAGAGTTGGCATAAGCTGCGGCAAAATCTTCCAGTGCCTGATTTACGAGAGGAGAGGAGGTAAAATACTGTCCAAAAATGCCATTGGATAAGAAATCGCCCAAACCACCTATGATAAGAGGAACTTCCGGAATATGTAATTCCTGACGCAATGCCCTGATAATGACAGAAAACTTTTCACCATATTGCAGTGCTTTTTCCGGAGAAGAGTCACTCTCACCCTGATGCCAGAGGATACCTGCAAGCCGGCTCGTTCGTTGTGCAAGTCTGGCTTGTGAAATGGCATTTTCAAATAAAGCGCCACTTATAGCCCAGTCATCAAGGCTGGTTCCTCCGTCAGCACATGGAATCAGGCCTATCTCATTTTGCTTATTGTCTTGTCTCCAGCAGGCGGCAAATGAAGCGGCAAGCCCCACACCGGCACTGGGACGATCAAAATTAACGGGTTCGGACATGATTTGCCATAATCCGTTTCTTTGCATTTTAATATGTTCATCAAAGATAGGCGGTACTTCTTTAGTATAGCCACGGCCGGCCATATTAGATTGACCCATCATTAAAAAAGAATGTATCATTTTTTATCTGTTTAATGGTATACCGATACTTCTGCCGAATGAATACCAGGCCAGCTTCTTTACCTCATTGGGGGCAATATCTCCGGATCTGAATGCTGTAATCGTTGCACTGATGACACTGGTGAAAAGAATTCTTATCCATGGTAACGGAAAACGGTCGTCAATTACCTGTTCCTTCTGTAATTTCTGAAGAGTATCCAATAACTGATTTCTTAATTTAAAATACGCCGCATTTTGCTCACTTTCATAAGCTGTTGAAGAAGACTTAATATCATCATTCAGCTTCATGAGGAAAGCATATTTTGTTCCGCTGTCAATGCCTGCGTATAATAAATGTTCAAGCTGTACCAAAGGATCTTCCGAGCTGTTAAAGGCATTAATCGCTGCAATTTCCCAGGTCTCCTTCATATTTTTATAACATGCTTCCAATAATTCATGTCGGCTTTTAAAATACCGGTGAAGCGTTCTCCGGTTGATACCACAACGTACTGCAATGTCTTCAATGGTTGCAGAAAAATTCTCATTTAAAACGGATATCGCGGCATCAATAATTTTTTGCTGGGTATTCATATAATTTCTTACGGTCTCAAAATTACGAAAATTGTCTCATTATTGAGACAATTTTATTTTCAATAGGGTTAATTATTGAATCAACAAAGCAGAATAGGGAAATCATAAAATTAATACAGGCTTAATACTGAGGTGATCCGGATCAAAACGGAATATATTAGTTTCGTACGCAGTTTATAAATTGCTGATCAGGCTTCTTATATCTTATTAAACACCAAAAAACTAATCATGATTCAAAAACAAATATGGGGATGGATGCTGATGCTGATGTTTACCGGCACCGGATGCCAGAATACTGAAATAGCTTCCGTAACAGGGGAGGAACTTTCGGCACAATTCAATACCGGCAGAGCAGCTGCTGATGTCAGTGTCAACCCTTATACAGACACCAGTGCTTATATCAGTTCAGGTTTTAGTTTTTTAAATCCGGCTCAGATCGATAAAAACCGGCAGGCGGTTGGCGGAAATTCTTATACTGAAGTCTATGGATTCAATATACCGGAAGAAAACAGGGTAAGAGGAATCCGCTGGAATACTGATGATGAGACCACCTCTATCTGGCGGCCTCAGGGAATTGCAGGGTTTACAAAAAATGGGGTTCGTTATCTGCTGGTAAGCTGGTATGCCAAGGATGATGCCGAATATAAAGGGTCCCGAATTACCCTGATTGATATCAGCCCGAGTTCTTCCACTTACCTGACGTATCGCCATATCCTGCTGGTACAGCCCGATATTCCGGCCGGTACTACAACCTATACGCAATATGGTGCTTATGCTCCTCTGAAAGTACATGCCGGAGGTATTGCCTGTTTTAAAGGGAAAGTATATCTCAGCAGCACCAGTCTGGGAGTTCGGATCTTCGATCTGGATAAAATAATTGAAGTAAGCACAGGAGACAGTACCGGTGACAAATGCGGTAAAGATACCAATGGTAATTTATTCGCCTTCAATTACCGGTATATACTGCCGCAGACCGGGTATCAGAAGATCAATAATGCGAGTCCTTTCTCCACCATACAGGTTAATGATGAAGGAACTCAACTCTGGACCGGTCAATACTATGCAGGGAGCGCCGATGCTTCTATTGTTCCCATGGTTTTTGGTTTTCCGGTGGATGCCGGCGGAATGCTTCAAAACTCAGGGATTGTCACCGTAAGTCCGAAGAACAGCCTTTTTACCGATAGCCATGCCCATGGTATTCAGGGTGTATTCCGGAAAGGGAACAGAACATGGCTTTCCTGTACCGGATCTCCAAGCAACTCTTATGGTTCCAATGCGCGGCTGGCAAGATATACCGACGGAGCAGATGATACGGTACGTTACCGATGGCCTTATGGAGCAGAATCACTCTATTACGAATCTCAATACGGATATCTGTGGAGCCTTACAGAATATGAACCCAATGCCGGAGCTCAGAATGGCAGCCAGGTCAACCGATGTATATTTGCCGTTGATTTTTCCAAATATGAATAACAGAAAATTTACCTCGGAAGTTTAAAAAAAGAAGCATCGTTACCAATGATGCTTCTTTATTTTTGGGAATCTGCTTTCAGCTATTGTCTGGTGAAAATTAAATCTCCGGTTTCAGGTAAGTAGATTGCTGTATCAAGATAAGACGGGAGTAAACAAAAAAATCTCAGCACTGCTGAGGTTTTTAAATGATCCAAAGAATCATTATTTATCATTACAAATCGTCATTCTCTGTTTTTTATTTCCGGAAGTGTAATTTCTTTGTTATACAGCAGACGGACTACATTTTTTATAAAATCTTCTTTCTTAATTCGTTCTCCGTTTGTGACGTAAGCGATGGAGAGATCTGCCTCTTTATTATAGATAAGAACTGCATGTGATCCTAAAGTATCACCTCCGTGTCCATAGAATATGATACCGTCAAAATCCCAAATGGCCATTCCTCTTCCCCAGTCTTCTTTTTTTAATACGGGCTCCATGAGTTTCAATGATTCTTTTTTAAGAATATTGTTGTGGAATAAACTATTGATGAATATGTTCAGATCATAAGGCGTAGCGGAGACATCACCCACACCGATGACGTTGAGAAAGTCTATTTCCTTTTTCAGAAGAGTCCAGGAATTGTTTTCATACCGGTAAGGCAGAAATACATTTTTTTGATGAGGTTCGAATGAAACCAGATTTTTAAGTTTCAGAGGTTGTATAATTTCTGAATCAAGGATTTCGTGAAAGGTTTTTTTATGCTTTCTTTCAAGAATTTTCGTCAGGAGATAATAGGCGGAATTGGAATAAGCTACCTTTTCCCCCGGTTCAAAACTTTTCCCCTGCTTAATGATAAGATCTACAATTTCACGATCGGTTGCTTTTCCGGTAACCCAGACTTCGCCATCTTTTATTACATAACTTCCCAGTCCGCTGGTGTGTTCTAATAGATTTTTAATGGTGATGATACCTGAATTGGGAACTTCAGGATAAAATGCTGACAGTTTATCATTCAGATCTAAAGCATGCTTTTCAATTAATTTGAAAATTAAAACAGCAGTCATCATTTTGGTTACCGAACCTACCTGATATCTGGTGCTTGGGTTATAAACTAATTCAGGAATGTTTTTTTGTCCGAAGTTTCTGGTGTAGACTTCCTTGCCATTTTTAAAAACCGACAGACTTCCGACTCCTATATTGTTGTTTTCAATATAGCTGAAGTAATGGTCCAGTTTTTCCGGAACAATGGTCTGTGAAAAAAAGCAATGGGAAATAAGAAGAAGTAATAAGGAAATCTGATGTTTCATGGCAAATAGTTTTATGAGTTGTAAATATAACAATACGCACATCAAATATATTACATTTAAAGATAGGTATGTTGCGCAAAATCGACTGATTTAGAACCCATATATTCAATTGCCCCGCTACAACTAAAAGAAGTAAGAGCTGATAAGAAACAAAAATATGTTCTCAATTATCGATAAAAATTAGTGGAGAAGATACCAGATTAATGCACCGATTCCGGCATATACACTCACCGTAATAATGTCAGCGATAGGTTGTGAAAAACGCTTTTCTGCAATTTTTTCACTATTGATCTGGTTCTTATGGAATTTCAGAATCTTTTTAGGATGGTGAACAGGATGGGCTACCAGACTGTCACTTTCCCATCTGTCAACGATTATTTTATAGCTTCTGCCTTCAACATCTATTTTAACATTTTTATTAGGGGCAAGTTTCTCCTGGATATTCACCGGAACAGGGGTCGCCTGTTGTGCCTTTACATTGGGAGATCCGGCTGCCGGACTTTGCATTGGCGCAGATGCTGTATTCACAGGAGCTCCATTCTTTTTAGATTCCTGCTTATTGTCGCCCGCCGTATCCGCCTGCTTTTTTACCTGATATGTATAGCAGCTGCTAAGAGAAAATACTATAATGATAAAATAAAGATTCTTTCGCATTAGCCAAATTTAAGAATTAAACGGAATATTTAGCATTTTCTTTTGAAAGATACTGTTTTTTTATGATGGAAAATGTAATAAGACTACACGAAAGGATTTTTTGTAGCAGGAGGATTTTAGTATTTGTTCATTTTTTTTTTAACCTGATAAATACATAGGAATGTCTTTGTAGGTATTATATTATCCAGGAATTTATTCCCCCAACTTGCTCAGTTTTTTTATCATAGAACTCAGGATTATTCAAATAAGATGAAGTGTGGTAGGATGAAAACCGCAAATAAATCCTATCTTTAATTGGAGGAAACGGAAGAAGTTCATATGTTGATGAAAAGAGAGGGAAAGTAGTTCCGCTGACGGCAGGATACTTGTAGTTACTTAATACCAACCAAAATATAAACTATGAATGTACAGTTCAAACAGGATCATCAGTTTAAAAATAAGTATACCGATAGTTTTCGCTCGGATGTTCTGAAAGGCTTGTCTGCTCATCAGAAAAAACTATCATCCAAGTATTTTTACGACAAAACAGGTGATCATCTTTTTCAGCAGATTATGGCCATGCCGGACTACTATCTCACCCAGTGTGAGCTGGATATATTTCAGAATAAAACAGAGGAAATGGCAACGGCAATTTCCCATATCAACGAATCTTTTGACCTGATAGAATTAGGTGCAGGCGATGCGATGAAATCATCTTATCTTCTTAAAAAACTGGTAGAGAAAGGAACAGACTTTACCTATATGCCTATAGATATCTCAGGAAATATTCTTTCCGTTTTGCAGGAAAATCTGAATAAGAAACTGCCTGAACTGAAAATTCTGCCTCTGGAAGGAGAATATTTTGATATGCTGGATAAGGCAACCGGTATTTCGAAAAGAAAAAAAGTTGTCCTTTTCTTAGGGGGAAATATCGGAAATATGGAAATTGATGAAGCACGGCATTTTTGTAGAGAAGTGAAAAGAAAGCTGAACTCCGGAGATTTGTTCCTGGTAGGTTTTGACCTGAAGAAAAACCCTAATACCATTCTTGCCGCCTATAATGATCCTGCGGGAATTACCGCTGCCTTCAATCTTAATCTTCTCACAAGAATCAACCGGGAACTGAATGCCGACTTTAAACTGGAGCAGTTTCAGCATTATCAAAACTATGATCCGGTTTCAGGAGCCTGCAGAAGCTTTCTGGTGAGTCTTTGCGATCAGAAAGTACATATCGGAAACCACGTGTTTCATTGCAGGGAAAACGAACTGATTGATATGGAAGTTTCTCAGAAATTCTCAGAAAAAGAGATCCGGAAACTGGCAGAAGATTCGGGATTTCATATTCTTATTGAAATCAATGATGCCAAAAACTGGTTTGTGGATTCCGTCTGGGTGATATAATTTAAAATGATTTCTTATGAAAAAAGATACACAATCTGTAAAGACCCTCTCTCATAAAAACCTGACAGAAAAGTATGCTGAAATCCGGAATCATTCGGTTGAGATTTGCCGGCCTCTGGAAATTGAAGATTATGTAGTTCAGCCGGTCGTAGATGTAAGCCCGCCGAAATGGCATTTAGGGCATACGACCTGGTTTTTTGAGACCTTTATTTTACAGTCTGATTTCCCGGGATATGAAGTTTTTGATCCTCAGTATAATTTTGTATTCAACAGTTATTATGAAACCATAGGAGCCCGCGTCATCCGTACAGACCGAGGAAATCTGAGCCGGCCTTCCGTTTCAGATGTTTTTAAATACCGTGAATATGTAGACCGGAAGATGTCCGAATTTTTTGAAAACGGATATCTTACAGCATCATTGGAGCCTCTTCTGGAACTGGGTTTAAACCATGAACAGCAGCATCAGGAATTATTGCTAACGGATATTAAATATATTTTAGGGCACAATCCGCTGTTTCCTGCTTACAGAAAAAGACCTGCTTCAAAAGAAGATAATCTTGAAAACTCAGGAATGATACACTTTTCAGAAGGGATTTATGAAATTGGTTTTATGGGAGAAGGCTTCTGTTTTGATAATGAATTGGGAAGACACAAAGTATATCTGAATGATTTTGAAATAAGCAGCGGGCTGGTTACCAATAAAGAATACCTGGAATTTATGGAAGCCGGAGGCTATGAAGATTTCAGGCACTGGCACGCCGAAGGCTGGGACTGGGTACAGCAGAGCAATGCGAAATCCCCATTGTACTGGCATCTGATTGAAGGAGAATGGATGAATTATACCCTAAACGGATTACAGAAAATAAACCTCAGTGAAGCAGTATGTCATATCAACTTTTTTGAAGCTTCCGCTTTTGCTGCATGGAAAGGAAAACGCCTGCCCACAGAAGAGGAATGGGAAGTGGCATCAGGCCATTTCAATTGGGGAAAACGCTGGGAATGGACAAATTCTGCCTATCTTCCGTATCCTGGATTTACAAAAGAAGCCGGAGCCGTAGGAGAATATAATGGGAAATTTATGGTTAACCAGATGGTGCTGCGTGGTGCTTCTGAAGCCACTCCTTCCGGACACAGCAGAAATACGTACCGGAATTTTTTCCAGACACGGCTGCAGTGGCAGTTTACGGGAATCAGACTTGCACAATAATTTTGCCTATGATTACAGTAGAATCGGTTTCAAAAAGTTTTAACGGGAAAAAGGCAGTTGATACCATCTCTTTTCAGGCAGATGATAAGGAGATTCTGGTATTGTTGGGAACCAGTGGTTCCGGAAAAACAACAATGCTGAAAATGATTAACCGGCTTATTGAAGCCGATTCAGGAAATATTTTCATTGATGGTAAAAATATTCATTCACAAAAGGTGGAAGAACTGCGGATGGGAATTGGCTTTGTTATGCAGCATTCCGGATTGTTTCCGCATTATACGATTCAGCAGAATATAGCCGTTGTTCCCGATTTGCTGAAATGGGACAAAAAAAAGACGGCCGGAAAAATACAGGAACTATTGCATAAACTTCATCTTTCAGAAGATATACTTAGCCGGTTTCCTCACGAATTGAGCGGCGGACAGCAGCAAAGAGCAGGAATTGCCCGTGCTTTGATTGCCGGCCCACCAATTTTACTGATGGACGAACCTTTCGGAGCGCTGGATAATATCACAAAAGCCGATATTCATTCGGAATTTAAATCATTGGAAGAACTTAAAAGCAAAACCATTATTCTGGTTACCCATGATGTACAGGAAGCATTTGAGTTAGGTCATAAAATAGCTCTGATGGATAAAGGAAAAATTATTCAGACCGGTACCCCAAAAGAAATACTGTACCAGCCGGAAAATAATTTTGTTAAAGATTTTTTTGCCCAAAACAGACTTTTACTGGAATACAAAGTCACCCGACTGAAAGATGTAAAATCATGGAGTGATGATCGTGGTTTCTATGAAAAGTTTCAGTTTTCAGAACATACCCGTTTCTGGGATGCTCTGCAGCAGCTGAGTGTAGATATGATACATTCCGAAGATTACGAAAATCTGATTAAAGCTTTTAATGAATACCGAAAATTTCAGATTCTATGAGCGGACAGAGTTTTTGGCAGTTTATTATAGAACAACATGAAAAATTACTCACCCAGATTGTTCAGCATCTGGGACTTACCTTTCTGGCTTTATTTCTGGCTATTATAATCGGGCTGCCTTTAGGAATTTTAATCGCCCGGAAAAGAAAATTATCAGGTTCTGTTTTAGGGCTCGCCGGAATTTTACAGACTATTCCCAGTATTGCTTTGCTTGGTTTTATGATTCCCGCTTTCGGTATAGGAGCAACTCCTGCCATTGTTGCATTACTGATCTACGCACTTTTACCTATCATCAGAAATACCTATACCGGAATTACGGAAGTAAGCCCAACGGTAGCTGAAGCCGCAAAAGCAATGGGAATGAATAGAAAACAACTGCTTCTCAAAGTTGAACTTCCCTTAGCTATGCCGGTGATCATTGCCGGAATCAGAACAGCGGCAGTAATCAATGTGGGAGTGGCTACCTTAGCGTCGTTTGTTGCGGCAGGAGGGTTGGGTGAGTTTATTTTTGGCGGAATTTCTCTTAATAATACACATATGATTCTGGCCGGAGCTATTCCGGCAGCGTTACTGGCAGTTTTTTTAGATCAGACGATTGCTGTTTTACAGAAATCGGGTTATCGGCTGGTCAAAAAGTTACCCTATATTATTCCGGGTGTATTGATCATTATGGGCATAGTTTATCTGGTGACTTCCGTTTCGGATACCAAACTTAAAGCTGGCTTTACCCCTGAATTTATGGGAAGACAGGACGGAGATCTGGGACTGCGCTCGGTGTATGGACTGAATGTCCATCCTCTTGTGGTAAGTGATGCCATCATGTACAAAGCAGCATATGAAAAAGAACTGGATCTGATCAGCGGTTATTCTACAGACGGAAGAATCAAAGCCTTTGATCTGTACGTTCTGGAAGATGATAAAAAGATTTTTCCGCCTTACTTTGCTGCTCCGGTTATCAAAACAAAAACACTGGAGAAATTTCCGGATCTTGAAAAAACACTGAATCTTTTGTCAGGAAAATTGAATGATTCCATCATGACAGACCTGAACTATCAATCAGATTATCTCAAACAGACTCCTGAAAAAATCGCCAGAGACTTTCTGATAAAAACAAATTTATATAAAGTTCCGCGCCAAGGAAAAAACTCCCCAACTATAAAAATAGGGTCCAAAATTTTCGGCGAACAGTACATTCTTACTGAAATGTATAAAATCCTTATTGAGGGCTATACAGATTATAAAGTGGAAACCAAAACAGGTCTGGGCGGAACAAAAATCTGCTTCGATGCTTTAATGAACGATGCGATAGATTTTTATCCCGAATATACAGGAACCGGGCTTCTGGTTTTGCTGAGACCCTCTGCAAAAACGGTAGAAGAGGTTTCTAAAAGTCCCGGAAAAACGTTTGATTATGTGAATCTGGAATTTCAGAAGCAATATGGGATTAAATGGCTCAATCCATTGGGGTTTAATAATGCGTATGCTCTGATGATGAGAAGAGAACAGGCCAGGGAACTTAAGATTACAAATATTTCAGACCTGAAAAATTATCTGGATTCAAAATAAGAACCTTAATGATAATAAAAAAGTAAACACTTGTTTAGGAAAGCAGGTGGGCATGATGTTTTTTATCTTCTCATGACTTTATTCAGCCTATCATTTCTTGTATTGGCAAGGAGGTAAAAAGGTGCTGGTTTTGAGCTCTTATAGCAGGTTTAAGTAAAACGTACTGATAATTAAAATTTTAGATAGAAAATATTAATCAATAATCGGTGATAAAATTTGTTTTGAAAGAATATTTTTCCATACTTTTATAAAGTAAAACTAATAAACGGAAATAAATGAGAATTATGTATTCTATTACAGTTATTAAAGTGTAATTATTTAAAATAATCTTTTATTTATTTAAATTATATAATAAGCTTCGTCTTTTGAGAGGCCGGATTTTCTATGGCATAAAAAGAAATATATAATTAAAAATAGATACCGGCAGAATTAAACGTAACCATTCACTTAAACCAAATTAATCCTATGGAAAAATCACACAACCACACTCATGGCTGCACGCATTGCGCCTGTAACAATCCTGTTTTAAAAATTCTTAAAGAAGAACTTTTTAGTCAGGAAAACCTGGAAAAAATACAACAGGTGATCAAGAATAAGACCAGCAAAGCCCCACTGAATCTGGTAATCAGTAAAGGAACCGGAACGATCCTGCCTATGATCGGCGGATCAACAGAGTCTGTAGATGCTATTGGTATTGCTAACGGAAAAGTGGTGATAACCGGTAAAGAAGACTATGTGAAAGCCTATATGGCCTTGAGTCATCCGGGATATCATACAAGAGAATTGACCGGAACGCAAACTTTACTTCCCGGGCTGATTGAACCCCACGTTCATATCGTTCCGGCAGCCATGATGAAGACCGGATGGATGGATGTAGGTCCTTTTAAAGAACAGAATTTACGGGCTGATTATGACTTGGAATTTGTTAAATCAGAGCTTAAGAAATGGGATTTTAAAAACGGAGAGGTTATTTTAGGAAGAGGACTGGATCCGTCATTAATGCCTTTTGTGGGATCAAATGAGCTGCAGAAGATCGATAATAAGGTGCTTGATGGTATTTATGATAAAGGACCTGTCATATTGTTGAGCGCTTCTATGCATACACTTTATTTAAACACTAAAGCTTTTGAATATGTATTCAATAATAATGATAAGGTGAGTCAGGAATATGGAACGGTTGATAATTATATTAAGGAAACCCAGGGTCAGCTACAGGAAGCCCTGCAAATGGGACCTGCGTTACAGACCGTACGCGGGCAGATCCTTCGTATGAGTAAAAATATTAATCACTGCCTCACTGAACTTTTTGCGGAGGCTAATAAAAGAGGGGTTACCTTTATGTATGATGCCGGACTGGATGAAAATTTTGAAATTCTTTTAAAATTATATTTTAAGACTCATGATGAGTTGGTAAGAACGGGCGGGGCATATCTTTGTGCCGGTCAGGAAGATGTTGATAAACTGCATCAGTATAGAGAGCCTGAAGAATATAAACAGGCATACCGTGGGCATATTAAAATCGTTTCAGATGGTTCAAACCAGGGGTTGACCGGTTATCAGAGTGCTCGGTATAAGTGTGAAGCCAATTATCCTACAGGAGTATTTAATTTCCCACAGACAGGTATTCCTGCACATACGATTCCGCCAAGCTATAATACACTCATCAATACTGCGGTAGCTGTCAAAGGCTGGCCGCTGATGATTCATGCTAATGGCGACCAGGCGGTAACATTCGCTATCAATGCCTATCAGCGTACACTTGCCCGGTATAAAGGCCCGGAGCTTCGTAATCGTATAGAACACTGCTCACTTCTGACTGCAGATCAGATTACCAATATGCTGCAAATGGGGGTGTCGCCAAGCTTCCTTATCGGCCATGTAGGCTATTGGGGATATGCTTTTAAGGAGGTGATATTCGGTGAAAAAGCGCAGATGCTCGATCTTTGTGGCTCTACTCTTGCTGCCGGTATGAGAATTTCTCTTCACAGCGATAATGAGGTAAGCCCGCTGGGTCCTTTGAGAATGATGGAACAGTCGATTACCAGAATCATGGAAAAGAAGCCCGGAAATATTGAAGTTTTAAACAGTGCGGAATGTCTTACTCCTGAGCAGGCATTGATTGCCGTTACTTATGATGCGGCATGGCAATGTTATGCAGATAAATGGGTGGGCTCATTACATAAAGGTCATTTTGCTGATTTCGTGATACTGGACGAAAATCCTCTTTCATTGAATACGCAATCCTCACAATACATGAAAATGCGGGATATTCCGGTATCGGAAACCTGGGTAGGAGGAATACCTGTATATGAGAAAAATCCAAAAGTACTGACTGAAAAAGATATCATGTATTCAGAAAACTCGTAACAGATTCTGAAAAAAAATAACTGATTAATACATCAGGGATCAATCAGAGTAGATCGTTTTCTGCTCTGATTTTTTTATTGTTTATCTGGAGTTGTATTTAGGCTTCTTCGTATTCTTTCAGTTCTTCCGGAGTAAATAGAATCCGGTAATCAGGATTTTTCTGATAATTGTTTTGCGTTTTTTCATAGATTTCTCCTTCATCTATTGTCCAGGAAATTTGCTGGTATTTAATAAAATCAAGTTTTCTTTCTTCCGTGTCTTTTTCTTTCCGTTTTTTTAGATTACTTTTCCAGGTTTCATTTTCACAGCATTCACATTTATCTTGATAAACGGCTTTGTATCCGCAACATTCACAAAATTTCGGATTCTCAAATTGTTGAATATAATTTCGGTCCGGATTCGGGAGTGTTTCAGGCAGAGAACTCAGAAAATTTCCGAAACCTATCAGGTTTTTAGAAATATAAAGTTTGTTATCACTCCAGCCGGCGTGACTGATTGTATTGTGTCTGAATTCTAATATCACAAAACGGTATTTTTGAGAATAGTCCAGATCTTCTAAAACAGCATGGCGTATTTCTTTCCAGAGGTATTTTTTTCCGTTATGCTGAAAGCCTTCTCCTTCGGGGGTTATTTTTCCGCGATTTTCTAAATAATGTTTTCTGCATGCGACATAATCCCAGTCGGTATGGTATCTGATTTCTCCTCTTTCACCACATGTTTCACAGATGTGTTCAGATTTTGCACCGTATTTTTCAATGATTGTGTAGATCTCGCTTGCATATTCGTGATGGGTGTAAAATTTTAACTCGGCATATTTTTCTTTTATACAGGATACCTTCCTGTCCCATCCGTGATCGTTAAGTTCCCTGATAAGATCAATAACCAACGGATACCAGCCTGCTGAAATTTGCAGCTGAATTCCATTTAAGTCTGCAAGTTTCCTTAAATCATACGAATTTAATTCATCATTGATGATGAAATCTTCAATCCTTGTACAGTTTTTATTTACAAATTCCTGATTCTGATAGTTTTCTTTCTTTTGCTGATCTTCTGAAGCCTTATTTTCAAGGGAAAACTGCTCAATTGATGCCCCGTTGGCTTTTGCAATTCTTGAATGAATCTGGTCGATCAGTTCCTGATGTTCGGATTTTTTCTTCGGTTTGAATTTTTCCAGATTCAGGATGATATAAATGATTGTGAACGAGATTAATAATCCGAGTATAATTGCAACAGAAGTAGTCATGAGTTATTTTATGTTTCCGGCGTTAAATATAAAATAATTCATTGTGAATAATGGTATTGATGAAGTTTTTAAAGTACCGGCTAATAACCGGAATGTAATTTATTTTTCCGGTTTCAGAGAAAAGTTATCCATATAAACTGCCTGATGCACTCCGCTAAGTAAGACTTTCAGTCCCAGATAAGAATCTTTTTTCAGAGAAATGGTATATACTTTCTTATTTCCGGTTATCTTCGCAGGCTTAGCTATTGAAGTATATGATTTTGTATCGGAGGTATTGCCGATTGAAAACAGTTCCAGTGTAGTTTCTCCGCCGTTGTCTGAAAGATCAAGACTAAGGGTATATTTTCCCGCTTTAATTTTTGGAGTTACCAGATACATATTTTCCCGGGGATCCTTCATAGAATAAAATATAACCTTTTTATCACTTGCATACAGCATTGCTTTTCCCTGTTGGGCAGTCCAGCATTTGTTGATATCTTTCCATGTATCGAAATTCTCTGTAAGGGTAGATACGGTTTTGCATTGTGCTTGTGTTGTCAGAAATCCTCCTAAAGTTATGATTCCGGTGAATACGATTTTTCTCATGTTATGGTAGATGTATAGTTACGTAAAAATAGGTAAAAGAAATCCTTGCAGAGAGGATTATGCTAAATATCATGTAACGTGATGCCTTTTGGAAATAAAGGATCAATAGGGCATAACTTTCCTGTCTGAATAATAGATGTTTTTTCAGAGTATGGCGGTCTTTCAGATTAAATTAAAAATAAATGATGGATTTTTCCTTATTGTCAGGGATATACAGCCTGATCAGGAGAATATCATTCTATCCATAAATGTCCTGTAGAATAGGTTCTGGCTTTGCCAGCCACGATCACTCTTTCATTTTTGTTTTCACAATAGAGCTCACCGCCTCTTTCTGATAACTGGCGGGCAAAAAGCTGATCTTTTCCTGATCTTAATGACCAGAACGGAATGAGTGAGCAATGGGCAGAGCCGGTTACAGGATCTTCAAGAATGGATGACTGCGGGGTAAAATATCTTGAAACAAAATCACTGTCGGTACCCGCTGCTGTTACAACAACGCCTCCCGGATCCAGATTAATAAGGTCGAAAACAGATCTTTCAATCTGGATCTTTTTTATGTCTTCCTCGGACTCATATACCAGCACATAATCTCTTGACTTGAAGACTTCTTTAGGCTGTATATTGAGAGATTGGGCGATGTTATCAGGGAGAGAGGCCGGTTCAGGTATTCTTGACGGGAAGTCCATATAATAAACCCCGTCTTTTACGTCAACGGTCAATTCACCGCTCTTGGTCTGAAAAACAATTCTGTCGTTCTGATATTTTAAGATGGAAGCTAGGCAGTGAGCGGTAGCAAGAGTGGCGTGTCCGCATAAATCCATCTCTATTTCAGGAGTAAACCATCTCAGGTGAATGGTATCACCATTATCAATAAAGAAAGCGGTTTCTGCTACAGCATTTTCACGGGCTATTTGTAGGAGGGTCTCATCGGGCAGCCATTCTTGTAACGGGACAACGCACGCAGGGTTTCCATGGAAGATTTCCTCTGTGAAGGCGTCTATCTGATATAATTCTAACTTCATAATTGATGTAATTTGAGAATGTAAAGATAACCTATTCCTCAGGCTTGTGATTTGTAGATGAATGATATTTTTGTAATGTATTTACCGGTTTCATAAATTTCCGGAATCAGTGATCTGTTTTGTATGCAATATTTTGATACATTTGGTACAAAATAGGGGGATTTTAAGATTCCATCAGACTTTGGAATTTTGAAAAATACCAATGATAAAAATTTACTAATCAAAAAATATGAAAACAAAAAATCTGACTATTGCAACATTGGGAATCGCTGTCCTATGCTTTATTGCCTGTAAACAGGATAAAACTGAGGCTTCCCGTGAACATTTTATTGAGACAAGTTACATTGATAAATCAGTAAAACCGGGTGACGATTTTTACGAATATGCAGTCGGGAACTGGATGAAAACAGCAAAAATACCCGGTGATCAGACGTATGTGGGTGGCTTTTATGATATTGTAGATTCAACAAAGAAAAGAATAAGATCTATTCTGGAAGATGCTGCAAAAAATCAGGGGAAAGCCGGAAGCATTCAGCAGAAAGCAGGTGATTTTTATGCCTCAGGAATGGATTCTGTAACAATCAACAAACGTGGGGTTGAACCTGTAAAACCGCTGCTAACCAAAATAGATGCTATCCAATCTGTACTGGGACTTATGAAATTCGTGGCGGAAGAAGAAATGAATGGTACCGAAAGTCTCCTTAATTTTATGGTATATGCTGATCAGAAAAACAGTGCTATGAATATTGCCTGGCTGACTCAGAGCGGGCTTGGACTTCCTGACAGGGATTATTATTTTAAAGATGATAAAGAAACCAAAATTGTTCAGGAGGCTTATAAAAACTATCTGACCACTTTGTTTAAGCTTACAGGCTCGGACGCTTCAACCGCTGCTAAAAACACAGAAACTGTTTATAATATCGAAAAAAATCTGGCCTCATCCCATAAAACAAATGTTGAGCTTCGTGATGTGGCAGCGAATTACAACAAAGTGACCTTATCCCAGATAGAAAAGACTCAGCCTAATCTGAACTGGGGACAGTTCTTCACCACTTTAGGGGTAAAAGTGGAATCATTGGATATGGAACAGCCTGCGTATTATGATAAGCTGAATTCTATGTTGACAACAGTTCCGCTTTCGGACTGGAAGGTATATCTGAAAGCCCATTCGCTGAATTCTTATGCAGATCTGCTGAGCAGTGATTTTGAAAAAGCATCTTTTGAATACAGAAAATCTTTAACCGGTCAGAAAAAGCAAAAACCGAGATGGGAGCTTTTGGGAGCCGCTACCGATACCCAGCTTGGTGATGCTTTAGGGCAGCTGTACGCTGAAAAATATTTTCCACCGGAAGCAAAAAAAAGAATGGATGAGCTGATTACCAATCTTACCAAAGCTTTTGCCAACCGCATCCGGAATCTGGACTGGATGAGTGATGTTACAAAAAAGACAGCAGAAGAAAAACTGAATGCTATTGCAAGAAAAATCGGATATCCGGATAAATGGAGGGACTATAGTAAAGTGAATATTGATAAGACTAAATATTTTGAAAATACGATAGCCTGTAAACGAAACAATTTTGAATTTCAATTATCCCAGCTGGGGAAACCGGTGGACAAAACCTTATGGATAACAACACCGTCAACCGTGAATGCATTCTATAATGCTTATTTGAACGACATTAATTTTCCGGCTGCCATTCTACAATATCCGATGTTTGATAAAGATGCGGACGACGCCGTTAATTACGGTGGCATTGGGATGGTCATCGGCCATGAATTAACCCATGGTTTTGACGATCAGGGCGCTCAGTATGACAAAAACGGAAATATGAAAAACTGGTGGTCGAAAGAAGACAAAGACAAGTTCAATGAAAAGGTAAAACAAATTCAAAAACTCTACAGCGGCTTCACGATTCTTGATAATCTTCATGTGAATGGTGAATTAACCACTGGGGAAAATATTGCTGATTTTGGAGGAATTGCGATTGCTTATGATGCATTTAAAATGACAGAGCAGGGAAAAGGAGATAAGAAAATTGACGGATTTACACCGGACCAACGCTTCTTTTTGGCCATGGGAAATGCATGGCGTACGAAAATGACCGATGAACTCTCCCGTCAGCTCATCAATGTGGATACTCACTCCCCGGATAAATGGAGAGTTTTGGGACCATTAATGAATTTTGAGCCGTTTTATAAAGCATTCAACCTGAAGCCTGGTGACAAAATGTACAAAGAACCAAAAGATAGAATAAAGATCTGGTAAAAGGTTTTATGACATCTCATATGATAAAATAATGAATAAATAAATGTCATAGCCAAAAGAGGATGTCTCAAAAGCCAAATAATTTGGCTTTTGCCATTGACTATGTCGAATCTTCGGTTTCTGACGAAGGAAGAGTCTTATTGTTTATCAGTCGTTTGAGATTCTTCACTGCATTTATGAACTGCGTTCACAGACTTTCAGCCTGTGTTCAGAAGGAGATTTTTGAGACAACCTCTTTTTATTTTTTTCATAAAGGTGATTAACCATGTTGAAATCACGATAGGTATTATACTTTATGGATCAGTGCCGGATCAGTGTTGAGTTTCTCCAACAAAAAAGAACATTTACAGCAATGTAAATGTTCTTTTTATTTGTGTTAATAGAATTTTGCCTGTTCAGGGTAAGTGGGAACTTTTACCTGTTGTGTTTTAGTTTAAACGATTATTCTAATCGAACGACATTGATGGTGAAAGAAGCTACAATATTCGTTGAATTTGGGGTGGATCCAAAAGTAAGTGCCTGAAACGAAAGAACCTGTCCTGCATTCATCTTTAGCACGGTTGAATTAGAACATGTAACAAAGCTTGCAGCTCCGTTTACCTCCGGTAGAGTCACTTTAGTACTGGTAAATGACTGTTGGATTCCATTTAAACTGATTTGGGAATATCCCATATATCCGTCACCATCGTCTTCGGTTGCAGCTCTTTGGGGATAATTAATCATAAAATCAACCTTATATAATCCTGTAGCATTTGCAGTAAAAGTATTTCCTGACATTTCATTCAGATTATCAAAAGTTTTTGCAGAAGTGGCTGTATTGGTAAAGGTATTATTTAATGTTATGATCACTGTGCCGGTACCTCTAGCAGCACTTATGTTGGATGAATTGCGTAATTGTACAACTCCTGTACTATTTACAGATAAGCTTCCTACAGTACCTGAAGCACCTTGCAGCCCTTCCAGTCTTATAGGGTTTGTAGCATTGATGTGAAGTCTGTTTGTTGCTGAGGATGTTCCTATACCTACATTTCCGGTTATCGGGTTGATTCTCATTCTTTCAATCAAGCCTCCTCCGGTAGAGTTTCCAATATAGAAATCTTCTTCCGAACCATTGATTAATAATGATCCTGTACGAACGGATCCTACGACCCAGTTGGCTCCTCCTGAAGATGGTCCGCTATTGGTAAAACCAAGTAATGAATAATTTCCGGTAGCTAAAGCAGAAGTATTTCTTAAAGCTACAATTCCGTATTGATTGGCTCCGGCTGTAGCATCAATCAAATTATACCGGTTCGAGGTTGGTACGGTAGAGACGACATGAAATCTTGTTTCAGGAGAAGCCGTTCCGAGCCCGACTCTGTGATTGGCTGCATCTACCGACAGACTGGTCCCGTCAACAGAAAAACCGTTGACAGAAGTTGAAGTAAATGCTAAAGTATTGGCATCTTGTGTTACCACCCGATTTCCCGTAAGGCTTCCATCCGAATTGTAAATATTGGTTGAAATAGCCACCCATTGTAGCCCCGTGAAATAATGATATCCGGTATTATGAATACTGCCTACCTGCGCTATGCTTGGCGTAATTCCGGTTGGTGCAATAATATCAGTGATGTAAACAATGGCGCCAATCTGATCGCTTCCGTAAGTTCCGGTATCTTTGGCGGCTAATTGCTGTTTAGAAACTCTGGGGGGTAGAAGACCGTCCTTCATATTAGGATCTGTACTTCCTGCAATGTCTAATGTTGCTTGTGGGGTGTCTGTATTGATCCCTATCTGTGCATATGTGGTTGCTGCTGTTACACATAAAGTGATCAGAGAATAAAGTAGTTTAATTTTCATGTTTTCTGGGTATTGAATTTTTAGTTTTTTGATGTAGAGAGGTTTAATATATTTCATTATGCTGTGATAATAAGATAGTTAGACGTCGTCATTCATGTGACAAATTTATTTTAATTTTTATGTTTATGATTACGTATAAATACTGTATTTTATGTACAATTAATTCTAAGTTAAATCAATGCTCTTTGAATTACGGAAATGTTTTGCATGCAAAATACCCATTGAAATGAACAGTGAAATTCTTTTAGAAAGGTTAAGATTCTGCCCAAAGAATAGAGGACCGGGAATATATGTGTGGTGTGTGGTTTCTGATTGGTTTTCAGGAGTGTACATAGACAAAAACCAGAAACTTTGATTGGCGATAGAGTTTGTTTTTCTTTGAATGCTTATTATTGAATTTCTATTGAAATTAATAAAGACTCTTTGTATTTAGAGGCTGTATTTTATATTAAAAAAATGAAACAGCATCAATCTAATTTTTATATTTGCACATATTGGATTCTAATTCTGGAAATACTAATAGAACTTTAATAAAATCTTTAAATAAAAATAACCATAAGCAAATAAGAATAAAGGATGGATAATATTAATTTGTTAATTATTGTGACTATTATTTCTTTATTCATTTCAGTGTTCCTTGCATTCTTTATGATTACAGTTAAAACAAATTACAAAATAAGTAATTTTCTGTTTGCTGCTTTTCTGATATTAAATGCGATAGACATTAGCGAGCCTTTGTTTAATATGATAGCTGATGGCCCATCAAACCTTGGAATGTTTAGGAGCTCTTTCGCTTTCCTGCAAACTCCGGTTTTTTATCTCTATATAATCTCAGTCTGTTACTCTGATTTTAAGTTTAAGCCGAAATATTTACTGCATCTGCTTCCGTTTTTAGTGGCCAACTTCATTTTACTGCCGCGTTTTTATACCGTAGATACAGTCTCGAAAATAAATTTTATTCAGAATCGTCAGAATATGATAGAGTTCCAGTTCAATCATATTTTAATACATATCCAGATCGTATTTTATATTATAGCGGTTTTTAGAGTGTTAAGAAAATCAAAGAAGCTTTATCTTGAAAACTATGCTGGGAAAAATATCAGTTCCTACAACTGGCTATTTCAATTTACTATTGTATTGACTGCTATATACATGGTGGTTCTTTTAAAAAACGTCTTTAAGTTTTCCGATTATCCCTATATTTCCGAATGGCTAAAGATTAGTCTTTTAGTGTCTTCTCTTTTTATTTTTTGTTGGTACCTTTTCAAAGCATTAAATAATCCGGAGCTTTTTAGAAATATTGATTCAAAATTAAAGCTTGTTTCTGAGATTATTTCAGAAGAAAAAAACAGTGAACCACCAACAACAGATGAAAGAGAATATCATGAAGAGCTTTTGAAATTAAAACAGTATATGGAGAAGGAAAAACCTTTTCTTAATTCTTCACTCACCATTCAGGATATCTCCAATGAGATCGGAATTCCGGTTCGTAATCTGTCTCTTTTAATCAATCATCAGATTGGACAGCATTTTTATGATTTTGTGAACACCTATCGGATTGAGAATGCTATGGATATTTTAAAAGATAGGACCAAGACTAAAGTAACGATCCTTGAAATCTTGTACGAAGTTGGTTTTAATTCAAAATCTTCCTTTAATACTGCTTTTAAAAAACATACAGGGAATACCCCGACTCAATATCGTAAATATCTGAATAATAGTCATTTGTAATTATTCGTACTCTTTTTTGTAAAGATTTGTACTTATTTTTTTCTGCAAATGCGGTTGAATACTTTTATTCGGTCGCATAGTTTTTTCTTCTCCCACATCTTTGTATCGAAATAATTTTTAACACAAAAAAACGATACAATGAAAACTTCATCAAAATTCTTAGCAATCGCATTATTGGTAAGCAGCTTCTCTTTTGGACAAAACGTTTCCCAAAAAATTGATTCTATCATAAGCGATAATTATAAAAAAAATCCTGAAATAGGAATTAGTGTTGGCTTTGTCAATAACAATGAAGAGTATTATACGGCCTATGGTAATTTGAATGCAGAAAGTCAAACAAAAATTGATGAAAACTCTGTATTCGAAATTGCCTCCATCACTAAAATCCTGACTTCAAACTTAATTGCTCAGGCTGTTTTAGATCATAAATTAAAGCTGGATGATTATATAGACGGATTCCTTCCTAAAGAATATGTATTGCAACAGAATCTTAGAAATAAAATTAAAATTTCAGATCTGGCATCCCATCAATCCGGTTTACCTGATATAGATTTTGCCCAACTGATAGAAATGAACCCACAGCAGCCGGTAAGCAACGTAACCCAAAGTACATTAACCTCATTGGTGAATACCTGCACTGAGTTAAAAGATTATGGTAAATACAGATATTCTACGATTGGATATACGCTACTGGGACAGATACTAGAAAAGGTATATGATAAGAGTTATGATGAAATTATCAGAGCTAAAATGATTAGACCATTACACATGAAAGGTACATTAACTAAGGACTTTAATGTAAAAAATATAACAACTGGCCACAATCCAAATGGAGGAATTCAGGAGTTTTTCAAATGGAATATTACTGCACCAGCCGGACTGGTAAAATCTAATACATCCGATATGGTTACTTTTTTAAAAGCAGTTCTCAATAAAGAAACAACAGTAGGAAAGGCATCAATCATCGCTGAAAGAATAGTGTATAAAGATGAGAAAAGAGAAATGGGCCTAGGGTTGAATGTTGTGACGGATGATAAAAATACCATTTATGTGAAATCAGGAGATTCTATGGGGCAGTCTTCGATTATTGGCTACAACAGGAATAAAAAATGGGGGATTATCATACTTCTTGACCAGAGAAACTCAAAAATAAGACAGGATCTGTTGAATAAAATTTATGATACGGTTTTGAAATAGATAAAAAGACTCCTTAGCTATTGCAAACAATTTTATACCTTATATGAAAAATTCAAAATTAATATTCCTTTTAGGAATGAGCTTACTCTCTTTTAAAGGTTTTTCCCAGACCAAAACGATGAAGAAAGAGCTCGGTTTAACAAAGAATCAGAACGATCTTTCCCATAAGTTATCAAAATATATGAATGCCCAGAAAGACGTGAATGGATTTAGCGGTACCGTTCTGATTGTTAAAAAAGACAGGGTGTTGTTGCGGCAGGCTTATGGTTTGGCAGACTACGAATGGAATATTAAAAACACAGTAGACACCAAATTTCAGTTGGCATCAGTAACAAAGCAATTTACAGCAGCTGCAATTCTTCAGTTAGTAGAAAGAGGAAAATTATCCCTTGATGATAAGTTAAGTACATTTCTTCCAGATTATCCCCATGCTGAAAATGTTACCATTCATATGTTATTATCACATTCTTCCGGACTTTCCTTAGGATTTAAAGATTTGGCTTTAAGTACCATATCTGCTGATTCTGCCTATAATGAAATAAAAAAAATACCTTACGAATTTTCGCCAGGTACTAAAAGTGAATATAGCAATATTGGTTATTATCTATTAGGTAAGATTATTGAAAAAGTATCTGGTGAAAAATATGCGGTTTTTTTGAAAAAAAATATATTTGAAAAAGTAGGAATGAAGAATACTGGAATTAGTAATAATGATTCTATAATTCTAAAAAAAGCGAAAGTTTATCATCATACGGAAAATGGATTAGCTCATAATCCATATATCAATTGGGAGGTTAATATTGGCCATGATGGTGTTTATTCTGATGAAGCGGTATGCCTATCCATTCGCTTCGGTGAATCAACAAAGTTGATGCTAAGCTTTGCTCACTTACCATCAACGGTTTCAAAAATAAAAGCTTTGCGTCAGAACATCATCCAGGAACACACTTGGAATTTTTTTGATTAAAAGATTAAACGCAACAAAGTTCATGAGTAATTCCGTCTTATTGTAAGGAGGCAAAGTGATGCGACTTTGTCGCTAATGAAGCGGTATGCTTATACGCACGCTTCAACGAATCAACAAAGTTGATTCTGTTCTTTGCTCTCTTACCATCAACGGTTTCAAAAATGAAATCTTTGCGTCAAAAAAATCATCCGCACATTATCTTTTTAATCACTAAAATCCTTAAATATAGGTACTTTCCCATTCGTATTTTATTTGTAAGTTAGTGCCGCAAAAAAATAGTACAGAAAATAGACCGGACGATTTTGATGAAGAAGGATTCGTGTTATTCTATTCCTTGCTGTTTTTAAAAAAAATTATACACCAAAAACCTAAATTTATTAATATGAAGAAGACCCTGATTATTCTGTCCATAGGCGCTTTGCTTGTTGCCTGTAACAAAAAAGCTGAACAAAAAACAGATCCTGCGAAAGATCCTGTCGCCATAGGAAATACTACTGCTACAGAAAAATCTTCGGGAGGAGCCAACAGTTTTGATATCAATTCCATACCGGTTTCTACCGCTGAGGTGGGTGATCTTCCTTTTTTCAGTTTTCCCAAAGGGCTGGAATCCCAAAACAAACCGGTACAAAGAAGCTATGATATGTTGTTTTTTCCACTTAACAGCGTAATGACCCCGATAGAAGGTAAAGTATGGAAAACCTATGTTGTCAACGAGAAAAGCAATACAGAAGAATGGTCATTGCCGTATTTTCTGAAAAGCTATGATGATGCGATTACAAAAGTAGGCGGTGTAAAAATATTTGACGGTAAAGTTTCTCAGCAGGAGCTTGACAGAATAAAAGATGACGCCAAATACTTTGGCGAGGAAGGTTCTATAGACTATTGGAATGAACCTGTAAAAGTCTATGTCATCAGAAGAACCAATGGCGATGATATTTATATTCAGCTGTATGGAAATACGTCTACCGGAGGAATACAAATTCTACAGAAAGCTCCGTTTAAGCAAACGATTTCCATCCTAAAATCTGATGAAATTAAAAAAGAATTGGATGCAAAAGGTAAGGCCGTATTGCATATTAATTTTGATACCGACAAAGCGAGCTTACAACCCGATGGCAAAACAGCCGTAGATGAAATCACAAAAGTTCTGAAAAACGACAGCAATCTAAAATTGGCTATTAACGGATATACCGATAACAGCGGAAATGATGTCCATAATCTCCAACTGTCAAAAGACCGTGCTACCGCAGTATTGAATGCGATAACTACTTCAGGTATCGATAAAGCAAGACTTTCAGCAGAGGGCTTCGGCAGCAAAAATCCTATTGCAGATAATAATTCTGAACAAGGCAAGGCGCAAAACCGTAGAGTAGAGCTGGTGAAAAAATAATGTAAACTCGTAATAAACTATTTAATGATGAAAATCAGATATTTTACTCTGTTATTGGGAATGTTTTGTGCTCATCTTTTTGGACAGACATCTGAAAAAATAACTTTTAAAGATACAGAGAACCATTATTTGAAATTAGTTCCGAAGGCTAAAGCTGAAGGAATACTTGTTATTTTACCCGGTGGAGGTGAAAATGGCGAAAAAGTAATGAATCAGATTAATCTGGATGATCTGGCATTGGAAAAGAATCTTATCATATTACTCCCAACCTGGGAAGACGGGGATTTTGGATTTCATACAGAGCAGAAGTTTTTAGACAGAATGGTAAAAGATACGGTGGAAAAGCATAACGTTTCTAAAGATAAAATATCAATTGGAGGACTTTCCGGCGGAGGTATGCTGGCTGTTACCTATGCTGAAAGAGCAATCAGGGACAAAAACACCTATTTTATCCCCAATTCTGTATTCGCTCTTGATGCACCGTTAGATTACGAGAATATGTATTACAGGTTGCAGAGAGAGATAGAAAGAAATTATTCTGATGTTGGAACTAATGAAGCTAAATATCTAACTGCTGAAATGGTTGATGCCATTGGTACACCGGATAAAAACAGAGCCAATTACCTAAGAGAATCTATGTTTTCTTATCGTGAAAAAGATGGTGGCAATGCAAAATATCTTCTGAATATCCCTATTCTGATTTATACAGAACCGGGGATTATATGGCAGATGGAAAACAGAGGCAGGGATATTTACGACCTTAATGTGGCAGATATTACGGCTATGATTAATCTATTGCGACTAAAAGGTCACAAAAACGCTGATCTTGTTATCACCAATGATCGTGGAATTCGTCCGGACGGGACAAGACATCCCCATTCCTGGAGTATCATGGATTCTAAAGAATGTTTACACTGGATATTAAAACATATGAAGGCATAAGGATTAGATATTCTTTTGCTTAGAAAATCCCAACGAAAGCTGGGATTTTTTATTGCTGTTGTTTAAAGCCGGAAGACTTCAGACGGAAAGTGATTCCTATTACTTTCAATGAATGTGCTTTATTTTTTGATAAGATTATTGATTTTGAGAAGCATTTCTTTGGCATTTTCATTTTTGGGATTTAGCTCCAGAGATTTTTCATAATTTTCTTTTGATAATTCAAATTGCTTATTATTAAAATACCCTTCTGCTAAACTATCAAATGCATTGAATGATGTAGGGTTTTCCTTTACATTGAGTTCAAATACTTTGATTGACTCATTTAAACGATCACTATTCATTAAAGTATAGGCAATGTTTAGCAATGCATCTTCAAAATTTAATATAGGATTTTTACTTTTTAATGCATGGTAGGTTTGTATTGCTTTTGTATAATCATTTTTGAAGAAAGCATTTGTTATTTCTTCTTCGGCCCATGCCTTTTTATCGATCAGTTTCTCATCAATAATTCCTGCGATATGGTCAATCACTTTTTCTTCAATATGAAAATATTTGTATCCATTAGAAAGAAATATAATGGTTAAATCTTCATCTGTAAATTTTCTGAATGCAGTCATGTAACCACCGCTAAACCCTAAAGAATGAATGTTATTTGTTGAGTATTCGCTCCAGCCATAAAGAAACTTGTCTTTTTTATTTGCAAACTCAAAGGGCTGCCACATTAAGTTTTTTGTTTCCTGATTTAAAAGTTTGTTGGTATCCAGTCTTTCATTCCAGTTTATAAATTCCTGGAGGGTGAGATTTAATCCACTTCCTGAATTGTGAATTTTCCCATGATCAGCATTAAACCTTTCGTATCTTTTCTTTTTAAAATCAAACACATAATGATTGACTCTTCCCGGGATAAATGCTGATGAATTGGCTGAAAAAACCACTCCTTTTTTTACATTTGGAAACTGATTCTGCAACACAAAATCTTCAAATGAAGAACCTGTTATTTTTTCAATAATTTTTGTGAGTAGACAATAATTGGTTTGATTGTAACTGTAATGATCGCCCGTCTTAAACTCTATGGGTTTTTTGTACAATCTGATCCATTTTTCGTTTTCATCTAAAGAATAGGGAATATCTTCAAATTTTACAATATCCGGCAACCCGGAAGAATGGGTTACCAGATTTTTGATTTTTACATCCTGCCACTCTTTAGGCAAATCAAATAAATACTTAGAAATTTTGTCTTCCAGGGAAATTTTATTTTTTTCGATAAGCTGAAAAATAGCAACCGCAGTAATTAATTTGGTGGTAGAATATAATCTGAAAATACTATTTTGATCTACCATTGTATTTTTTTCGAGAGAACCTTTCCCATAATATCGCTGATAGATAATCTTTCCATTTTTAATAACGGCGACTGAAGCTCCGGGAATTTCATTAATTTCAATTGTTTCTTTTAGGTAATGATTTATTTTCTTTTGAAGGTCATTTCGGAATTCTTTTTTGTTTTGTGCAAACATATTGAGTGATAAAAAAAATAGGATAAGCAGTATCGTTTTTTTCATATATAAAGAATTGATTCTATGGTTATTTTATGGTGCTAATTTAATATTAAAAACAACTGAAAAAATGATATTATTACATGGGAGTATAAAATCTTAGAATGTGTTCTGCTTTATTTTTTTATTGAGTTTCAATTTTTAAAAATGTTTCTCATCGTATTTTCCTCTGTTGCGCGAAATCTCCCGACTTTGAACTCATGAAAATAAGATTATTTTCTTTAAAATTATTCCAGAGCTGGAAGACTTCGGAGAGTGGGAATTATTCATAAACTTTATGTTTTCCCCAAAAATGCTGTGATTGGTTTTATTCCTGGTTTTCATTGATGGAGTCATACAGGTTATCCACCAATTTTTCTAAGATTTCTCCCGTTTCATTAAAGCTGGTGTTTGTCAATATGGATATTCCCATATTCTTTTTAGGATAAATCACAAACCAATTCTGCATCCCATATATCCCGCCGTGATGTCTGTAGATTAATTGATGATCATTTTCTATAATATACCAATGATAACCTTCCCAAAAATCAGAACCTTCTTTATACAGTTTTTGATGAGATTCTTTGACAATAGGATTTGACGGGTCAAGCTGCAATTTCATGTACTTCACCAGATCCGTAGTCGTAGAATGTAAGCCTGAAATTCCACCCCATAATGTTCTGTTGAAATTGGGCATTAACTCGTTTTTATCATTATAACCTTTCACCAATCTTGTTTTGTCATCTTTACTGAGGGTAAACTTCGTCTGGTTCATTTTATTGGGTTTCAAAATAAATTCAGAGACTAGTTCCTCATAAGGTTTTTGATACACTTTTTCAAGGATGTAAGCTGTCAACTCTGGAGCTGTGTTTGAATAGAAATATTTTTCTCCAGGTTTCGTTTCGATTTTGATGAGTTTTAATCCTTCCAAAAAAGCCTTTTTATTTTCACTTCTTATCGGGAAATTAGGAAAGCCGCTTGTATGGGTGATGAGGTGTTTGATTTTGATAGGTTCACCTTTATATTCTAAATTAGGATAAGACCCATTAAGATAGATTCTGATATCATCCTCTACATTGAGTTTTTGATCAAGAACGGCTTTTGCGGCTATATATCCTGTAAAGGTTTTCGTTACAGAAGCTAATTCATAAAGAGTAGAATCGTTGGGTTTGTTTCCTTTTCCAATTGTTAGCTCTCCAAAATGTTTTATGGTAGATTTTCCGTCTTTAAGCACGGCAACAGAAACAGAATGAAATCTTTTGTCCTCTAATAGCTGAAGTGCATTTTTTGTAATCGCATTTTCAATCTTTTGTTGATGGATGGGATGAGTACTTTTACAACCAAGTAGGGCAAAAAACAAAATAAGGGTTACATATTTCATGGTCAGAATTTTAATTTGAGATTGATAATCTGATGCAAATATCCTGTAAGGAATCCTTAAAAGAGTCCATGTAAAAAAGTCGGACTCATTTTATTGATTAAAATGAGTCCGACTATCTGCAATTCAATGTCCGATTATTGGCAATTTATTAATTATCAATTGTTTCTGAATTCTGTTGGAGTTTGATTCGTATATTTTTTAAATGAGGTGTGAAAAGAAGATTTTGAATTGAAACCTACTTCATATAAAATTTCTAACACGGTATATTTTTTTTTCGTGGGATCTTTCAGAAGGGTCATTGCTTTTTTTATGCGGTATTCATTCACAAAGTCAAAAAAGTGCTGATTGATGTGCTGATTAATGAGGACAGACAACTCGCGAACAGGAATGTTCACCTGATCTGCCAATTCCTGAATCGTTAATGAAGGTTCTAAAAAAGGTTCTTTTTCAACCATGAATTTTTTAAGCTGTTCGATCTGAAGGCTTTTGGCATCATCCGTTTTATTTTCAGTTTCCAGCGTTTCAGCAAAATCTTTTGTCGGCTGTAGGGTAGAATCAATTCTTCGGAAAAGTTCAGGATGATTTAAAGCCTTTAAAATAAACCAGCACGCGGACAATAAAGACACTGTTCCTGCAATAATATTCAGCCAGATAAACAGATCTCTATGCTGTGTGTATCTTACGATGTTCTTAAAAATAATACATACATGAATGACTAAGAAAATCATGGTAAGCTGAGACAGCCATTTGTATAATAAAGTGTTTGGATTGGTATAGTTTTCAAGATAAATCTCTTTATATTTTTTTAGGATAAGAAATACAGCAATGATATAAAAGAAATATTGCAGTTCCCCGATTCCCTGATAAAAAAACATTTCCGGAGAGTTCCACATTGTTGTAAAGAAATCTTCTTTAGCAGTACCTTCTGCAAGATAAAGCCTTGGTACTAAAATTAAATTGGCAGCAATAAAGGGAATAAGATGCAGTAAATGTTTTCTTTTTAAAGTGAAATCCGAATAGCAAACTGCATTTACGTACAGATAGAAAAGAGGCATTACCAATAAGTAGGCAGATATCTTGAAAGCTTTCAGATTATAACTCTCTACAAAAAGATGCATAAAAAGTCCGCTGATGTCAATGGCATTTATGATAAGGAAAGCCGCAAATAATCTGTTTTCAAGTTTTCTTTCTGTTTTTACTGTTAACAAAAATACTGCAAGCAATAACGATACAAAAGCAGTAATCGCAGCAATAACTTCCAGAAAACTTAATTTATCCATGTAATCTTTTTGTAAAAATAAGATATAAGGAATAAAGAAATAGGATTGTTAATAATCATTTTTCAAATATTGTAGATTATTATTTTTTCATCTATAATCCCTCAAATTTTATGAATCATTTATATTTTCTACCCATTTCTATCTGCTTATCCAGAAATCACCTGCCCGTTATTTTATCCATTTTTGTGGTTCTATAGATATTATGATGAATTATCCGCTGCGCTAAGTCTTCTGACTTTGAGCCGGTAAATAAGATGATTCCCGTTATACTTGTTCCATAGTCAGGAGACTTCGGAGTGGGGATTTATTTTCCATACATGGAACAGTCAGGTGAACGTATGCTTTGCTGTGTTCAGTCTTGTATTGGGTTGAATGTATTATGACTCACATATTTGATTTATTGTTACATTAGTACCACGTTAATTTTTAAACAATTATGAAAGCATTGGTCATTTCAGGAGGAGGGAGCAAAGGGGCTTTTGCAGGCGGGGTAGCGGAACATCTTATAGAACATAATAAAAACGACTATGAACTCTTTGTAGGAACTTCAACCGGAAGTCTTCTGATTCCTTTTCTGGCTCTTGGAGATATCCAAAGAATTAAAAAGTTGTATACCACCATCGAGCAGTCCGATATTTTTACGGTTTGTCCGTTTAAAATAACGAAGAAGAACGGTGAAGTAAAAGTAGGGATCAACCATCTGGGGATTATCAGACAGTTTATAAAAAGACAAAAGACATTAGGAGATAGTACCAATCTCAGAAATCTTATCCGTAATAGCTTTACCAAGCAGGATTTTGAAAAAATAAAAGAACTGAAAAAAGAAATTGTAGTCACGGTAGCCAACCTGACAACGCAGCAAATAGAGTATAAGTCTTCTAATGAACACCGTTATGAGGATTTCTGTGACTGGATCTGGGCTTCGTCCAATATGGTTCCTTTGATGAGCTTATGTCAAAAGAACGGAAATGAATATGCTGACGGAGGCTTTGGAAACCTTATCCCTTTACAGCACGCCCTGGAAAAAGGAGCATCATCCATAGATACCATTGTATTGCGGCTGGAAAAAACGTCATACAATAATCCACCTCTTCAGAATGTATTGGATGTTTTTGCCCGTACCACAGATTTTATGCTGAATCAGATTGCCAGTGACGATCTTATTATTTCACAGTTGGAAGCGGCAACCACCAATGTACACATCAATTTCTTTTTTATCAACAGGATACTTACCACCCATTCATTTATATTTGATAAAGAGGAGATGACGAAATGGTGGCAGGAAGGACTGGAGCTTTTCCAAACCACCGAATGCAAAAGTCTATTGTTAAAAGCAAAGCCTGCAGACCTTATTTAAATGAATGATAAGGAAAGTTACAAATGCTGGTTGCTATGATGAACAAAGATGTTGGAAGCCGAAGAGCTGCATACAAATTGACACCTATTGATCCGAAGTTTTTATCTGATTCGGAAAATCATGAGTGGCATAACGAACCTTGAGGTCAGGCAGCATTAAAACAGGTGGTTTTTTACCGGACATGATTAATACCTGATCGATAGGACGGGCGTCTGCCGGTGAATCTGCAACGAAAGCCTGAATGAGTCTTATACCTGATTCCGGCAGGAGGTTCTGAGGAACGGAAATGGAATGTCTGCTCATCTTTACTAGCCATTCTGGGCGTCCATTGATAAGTTTAACCGGCGGATGAACGACCTGTAAATCTACAGCTCCGGATAAAAGGCCCGTAGTTAAAGGTTTACCCTGATTCAATAAAATGACTGATGTTTTCGGAGCCTTTAATGAGGCAATTTTGTATAGGTCAACGTCAGGTCTGTTCATTGGGATAGGGGATAGTCCGGCCTGATCAATTGTCAGAGGGTCTATGCCGGTTTTAGCTTTAAGAATAGCGGCCATTTTCAGATAAGGTTTTTCTTCGTTGAGAATAGGTCCTTCAGCGGCGTGGCGCTCGCCGACATACATAAGAATTTTGGCTTCCGGAAAAGACTGCAGAGCACGGCGAATAAGATTGTCTGCCTGTTTCTCTTCGCGCTCCTGAGCCGTATATCCGCGGCCGGCTGTCTCGTAAGATACCGGATGATAACCCATTGCCAGCGATTGTCTTACGAAATCAGCGAAAATGGGATCATCAAAATAATAACCACTATAGAAATCACCTGCGCCTCTCACGACTCCATCTGCCGACAGCTGATCCATTTTGCGGCGTTCTTCCTGATCATCTGCATACGGTCTCAAAGCTTCCATAGCAAGAATGGTATAGCCAAGTGGTTGTAAAGCTTGAGCCACTTCAAGTCCGAAAGCACGCCCACGAGGATCCAGGTGATTCTCATTCAGAATAACGATACGGGTATGATGGGCACGCTTTACTATTTCATCGATGGCATTAGCCCCTTTAGATAAACGCAGGTTCGCAATCTGTTCTTTGGGTACGTGGAAGTCCGAACTTTTAGCCTTATTGAATGTGGGTATTCCGGTCATTGCAGACATCACCTGTGCCCATTGATCCACCACATCGGGATCATCAAGCTGATCCACACTTTCTACATGCAATCTTTTGAGCATCCCGAATGAAGCATCCAGATACAACCCATGTGAAACATCATCAATAGATTTCTTATAAGCCACTAAAAGCGTATCGTTATCTATTTTCTTTATCGGAAGAACAGCGGTTGATTGTGCCGGGATTAGGGTAAAAGCAGATGTAGTAAGGATCATCAATAAGCTAAAGCGAAACGGTATTGCAATTTTCACAGGGATAATCATTTTTTAATGATACAAGTATAGTCAAAAAAACGATTAAGTTGAGTGTTTGTTATATTATATATAGATTACAGATTGACAGGAGTTCTATGCTTCGCAAAATATTACAGGTTTGGGGGAGTCAATAAGATTGTTTACTTTAAACGTATTTCAGGTCAAAAGGCTTCGGCAGCAAAAATCCGATAGCAGATAATAGTTCTGAACAAGGGAAGGCGCAAAATCGTAGAGTAGAGCTGGTATCTATCAAATATATGATACTTTTTTATAAGATACTCTTTACTTTATGGGTTCTAAATAGAGATAAAATTAACCCATGTAAAGATTGTGAATTAAGATATGTCTGTACTGCAAGCTTTATCCCAGAATATATCCCGGAAAGAGAAGGATATTTCGTAAATTGTAATTACAATATTCACACCAATGAATGGATTGATTAAACATATAAGTATATTATCTTTATTCTGCTTAACGGGTTGTCAACATTATTATTTTTTGAAAGAGCAAAGAGTAGAATCTGACAAGCAGTCATGCTGGAAGTTTAAACTATACTTTGATCAAGGCAAAAATCAATTAGATTTTTATACTTATGGGGATTATGTATATAACAAAGTGAAAAAACAGTATATATATTTCACTTCTTCAGAAATGAAAAGATTACTATATCATAGTATTCCTAAAAATTATACAGAGCAGTTTTTATTTATGTATACTTATCAGCCTACATTTTCAAATATTTTAGCCTTTTATTATAAAGGAGTTTCTATTGAAGAAGTGAAAAAAAGATATTCTGAAATACCACATAAAGAAGACCTAAACCAAGTCCTTGCTCGTTACCCTTTCGAAAAATTTCAGGTTTTTGATTTATTCAAAAAAGTAGATGGCGGAGTGATCAGGTTTGTAGCAATAAATAATCCTAACTATCCCAAAGATCCCGGCTATAAAATGTTTAACAAAGAAATTAATGATATGTTCTTTGAAAATAATAATTTATTATGGGATGGATATGTAGAACCTCTTAATTAAAAAGTTTTATGAAAAAAAACATTTTAACTTTCCTTTTTATTTTATCCTGCTTTACCGCTTTTCATGGACAGACATTTAGAATTTATTATCAGATGACGTACAAAATAGATTCAACAAAAAATGAATCAGTAAATAAAAAGATGCTATTAGATGTCAAAGATGAAATTTCGAAGTTTTACTCTTACGATTTGTATCATATAGATTCGTTAGCTCTTCGTAATGTAGATGTTCGAACAAAAGCTACGGATTTTGATTTTTTGATAACAAAAAACAAAAAAGAAAATAAAATAGATAAATATTATATAATTGGATTGGACAGGTACTCTCTGAAAGAAGACTGGCCTAAATTAAATTGGAAAATTACAGAAGAAACAAAAAATATTGATAATGTAAACTGCCAGAAAGCTACTTTACATTATAAGGGGAGAGACTGGACAGCTTGGTTTGCTAAAGAAATTCCTTTTCAGGAAGGACCTTATGTTTTTAACTCTTTGCCGGGTCTTATAGTAGACATGAGAGATTCAGGAGATAATTATATTTTTACAATGACGGAACTTAAAAAAGATAATGGAGAAGTTAATATGGACAACGATTTCATTCCGGTTACTCAAAAACAATTAAACAAACTTTATTTGGATTATTATAATGATCCTTATAAGGAACTCAAAGCAGGAAAAGCAGTAATGAAGGTTGTAGATGAGTCAGGAAGACTAGTAACCCCTAACTTTAAGCAACTTACTGAATTCAAACAAAAGTTTATAAAAAATAATAATAACCCTATTGAGCTGTCAGATGCAGTAAAATATCCATAGGATATGCTTTATACCATGGGTAAAGTTTCATTTTATATTATCTTTGAAATTCTTAAAATTGAATACGAATTAAAGGAAGAATCTACAATACAAATAGGCGAAACCGATGTATGTCCAATTATCTAAAATCCGAGTTTTCTAGCGGGCTCTCCCTGTTCTGCCGGAAATTGAACCGGATAAAAGTTTTATCCGATTCCCATAACCTTAGAATCCTTAAAGGGAAAAAATTAAGTGATCTAAAATCAATTTTTGCAGGATCTGTGGCTATGGAAGCTGATGCTGATATGCTATAGACTACTACTATTATTACGAACAATGGAGGTTCCCCTTGTGATACAGAGCTATTATTCCACTAAATATGATTAACGCCAATAACACACACGAGAAAATTATAGTCGAAATTTTGACTGAAAGCTTTGAAAACATTATGATTGATAATTCAATCAATTTTATTGTAGGAAAAGGGAAAAATAGGAAGAATAAACTAAGAGGACTTTTCAAATATCAGTTCAGAATGGCCATGATGTTTGGAAAAGTATTTATAAATGAGGAAATGAATTCAGTAATACTATACATTCATCGCAAGAATTTTAGTATAAAAAGATTGTTTTTAGAAATCCAGTTAGCAATAAATGTAATAGGAATTACGAATATTTTAAAAGTTTTAAAAAGAGAAGAGGTATTAAAAATGAACCATAGCAGTTCCGATTATATTCACCTATGGTTGATGGGGACAAGACCCTCACAACAAGGAAAAGGTACAGGAACTGTATTATTGAGAGAAACTTTAGAATATTATAAAGGAAAAACAATCATACTAGAAACTACTGCCCATGAAAATGTAGTTTTTTACCGAAAATCCGGATTCCAGGTTTTTGAAGAGAATCATGTTCTTAATTATCCACTTTATTTTATGAGACATGTTTAAAACACAAATTTATCCCAGTACTTTCATTTACATACTCATATTTACAATATTGTTCTTTGTAGGATTGGTTAAGTTATTATTTGTATGGAAAACAACGAAGGACAATATACATTAAGATGTGTTTTTGGATGGTTAAATAATATAAGATATCCTTTACTTAAAAATCCCAACAAAAGCTGGGATTTTTTTTGTTTTTGATTTCTGTTGAGCAGGTTATTCTTTTTTGTTAATTTTTTTTCTAAGCCAATTCTTTATATTTTTAAAAAACTCTAGATGAATATTTTCTAGTCTATATTTATATTCATCTAATTCCTTTAATAGTTCAAATAATTTTTCAATATAATCATTGTTATTAATGACCTTTTCCTCATAGAGCTTTTCATTTTCTTGTATAGCTTTTTCAATTTCTTTAAGTGTCATAAATGTATAGGATAATTTTTTGACTTTTTGTTACTTGATTTCAGTATTTCTCTCATAGCTACATAAAATTATTGCTAAACTTACTGTTCCCGGCAATCAAAAAATCCCAGCAGTGCTGAGACTTTAAGAGACATTTGTAATAATTCTAAGATTATTTTGAATCTCCAGGTTTGTGTTTGTGAGGTTTTAATTCCGGGTGTTTTGGTCTTTCTTCTGGTGTAACTCTTCGTCTTCTGTCTGGAGTTCCGTCAGGTTTGTTAGGCTTTGGGCCAGGCTTAATTGCTTTAATTGTTTCCATTATAAATTTATTTAACACACTAAATTTAAAGTAAGTTAAATCTCTTGCATTACGGAAAACCGTATTATTTAAAACTTGATCCTTCTGCTTGCTCGAAAGTCAGGTAAATTGGGGTTACAGTACATTTGAAATTGGTTATTAACAGTATTATTATTCATTTCAATTCACTACATTAGTTTCATCAAATCTTTTTTTAAAAACTAATAATAATGCAAAGTAAATTTCAGAATGATGTATCCTTAATTAAAGAGGCAATAAACAATGATCAATTAGTAGTATTTGCAGGAGCAGGAGTTTCTAAAGATTCAGGGATTCCCTTATGGGGTGAGCTTATTGACGAAGTGAAAAAATACCTTAATGAAAGCACTTATGAGACTGATGCATTAAAAATTGCTCAGATGTTATACAATGAAAAGGGAGAGAAAGAATACAATGAAATCTTAAAAAAACTTATATATAAGGGCTTTCAAAGATATAATGAACTACATGAAGCAATATTTGACTTAAAACCTCAACATATAATAACGACAAACTATGATAATTGTTTCGAGGAAGTAATTAAATTAAAAGGTTTGCCTTATTCAATAGTCTCAAAAGATATTGATTTACCATATGCAAAGTTTAAAAATTTACTAATTAAATATCATGGAGATTTTGAAAATCATAATATAGTTTTCAAGGAAGATGATTATTTAAACTTTAGTAAGAAACATACTTTAAAAGAAATATTTATAAAATCCTTATTTAGCAATAAGATTATTTTGTTTATTGGATACAGAGTTGGGGACGTAAACCTTAAAATATTAATAAAAGACATTCAATATATTTTAAAGAAACATCATCAACGTGCTTATTTATTAAATCATAATGAAGAGATTTCTGAATCTGAAATTAACTATTATGAAAATCTTGGTGTCAATATAATAAAGTTTGATAAAGAATTAATAACTGGAAAGGATATAAATGATTTGTTGCCTACCGGAAAAAAAGTTTATTCTTTAATAAAATATATATCTACTGAGTTTAATATCAACTTATATAGAAATTCACTTACAAATATAAACACTGATAAAATATTAATTAATGAGCTTTATAAGTCAATAAAAAAATTTTATTACTTCCGGCGTCTACCTAAATACATTATTTCAAATTTATATCCTATAAATAAAAATGCAAATTGGGAATCAAATAGAAATTATAATGGACAGTATTTAATTACAGAAAATAAACAATTGTATGAGTTTTTTGAAAAGTATGAAGGATATCAAGATGCTGGATATGATAAAGAAACATTAGATAACATAAACTTTTGCCTTACGCGATTAGTGTATTCAGGGTTTAATTATTTAGTGTTAAATGAAAATAGGACAAAAAAAGTTTCTAAAAATATTGATTTGATTTCTAAATTGAATTTAAATGATTCTTGTGATTGTATTAATTGTTCGCTTGATGCTTATGACTTTTCTACTGCAATCAATAAGATGAATAAATACGAAATAACAAATCAAACAACCTTATGGGAGGATTTAGTATATAGTTATAGCCATTATAGAATATGTGATTATTACAAATCTTATAATTCATTTAAGCAAATTGAGGTTAAAGCAAATCAATTAAAAGTAATGGAAGTTAGCTTTTTAGCTAAATACAATATGAAGATGTTAGGGCGTCAAATAATGAATAGCTTTTTTGGTGATGGATATGAGTTTAAAGAATTACAAGATATTTTTGAAGAAGCAGGAAATATTGACTTAGAAGAAGAATTGACAAGAGTTAAATATTTTGTTGATGAAGATGTTTATTTCTTTCTTAAAGAAATAAAAAATGGAATTTTTATACAAAAACAATGTAATGCTATCGATCAGGAATTTGCTAATATTCCAGAGAACTTAAGAAGAATTGAAAATGGTGGTTTTAGAAGTGATAGCAGTGTAAATAATCTTTATAATACTACAGCTACTTTGTATGGCTTTTTAAATGATAACTTTATCTTAGGAAATAGTTTTTCTTTAATAGAATATTCATTCAAAAAATCGTTAAATACTTTTATTTTAGCTTACTATATGGGAACACTAGATCTAAATGAGGATCAAAAAATATTTGGTTTATCTCATTTAGAACATTTTGATTCTTTATTGTTCAGGCTTTTAATTGAAAAGGCAGAATGGAAAGAAATTCACAAACTGATCCAAGAAAGAAAATTAACAAATATAAAGATCGGTGAAGAAAATATAGATTATGTTTTCAATTGGATTCTAAATTTTTTAAAATCTCCAGTCGATCAAGAAAACGACTTTTCAAAAGAGTTAACTAGAAATAATATTTTCCATTCTTATACACTTAAAAATAATAATTTTAGAAAGAGACAAAGGAAAATGTTCAACAATATTTGTTTGGTAATCGCAAATTTTAATTTTAATTCTGAACAGCTTACTGAACTTTTTAAACATATAAATAATTTTATTAGATATCAAGATGTGAATTATTTATTGGACGAAAGTAATATTAAATATGTGGTTAAAAACAAATATAAATTAGTTGATAGTGAGATTTTAATTGAATTGTTAAATATTCTAACTGAAAATAATATTTTTAACGATGAATATCTTATGATTAATGATGCGCTTAAACAAAAGGATAAACGATATCTTAATGAAAGCTTTAATATAGATTTGTTTGAATTTGATGATCGAGAATCAACATTTGATCAATTCTATCTTTACTTAAATAAACAAACAAGAATAAAATTCAAAGAAAAATTAAAAATATTTTTAGAGAATAATGATTATGTTGAGTTTTATTTCTCTGCTTTACGAGAGAAAATATTAATAGATAACAAAACAAAAGAAATATATAAAAACAAAATCAAAGAATATCTTGGATTGAATAATCAAAATTATTCTTTTAAAAAGAATGGAATTGACTTTTATATAGCTCAATATTACTTTCTTATAGAAAAAGGTATTATGCCAAAAGCTGATATTGATGAAAAAAGTATTGTAGAAGAGAGATATAAATTTTTAAATTCACCTCAAATATTTGATATTGAAAAGTTAAATATTAATTGGTTAAAAATGTTTAATTGGGATGTTTTCTTACTTAAATATGCTATGTGTGATGCAATTTTTAATAAACTAGAGTCTTGCTTAACTGAAAATTTTGATAAAGAACTTTCTGAAATATATTTTAAAATGCTTAAACATAGAAATTCTATAAAAGTATTAAAGGTGGAAAGTGATATAGATTTGATAGAAACTAGTTAAAATTAATTGATTTTCTTCCTTTTAGGAATAGCCTTCAGAATATTATTTTCTTTCATATATGCTTCGAAATCAAACTTGATTGAGAAAAGTATTGAAGGCTCTAGTCCGGCAGCTAGTAATATTCTTACTAGAGTAGATAATTTAGGTATATTTTCCTTATTTATTAATCTATAAATTTGTTTTCTATCAACATTAGCAGCGGCAGCTAAATCTGCAATATCAATTCCCTTCTCATCAATAAATGCTTTCAGATAGTTTGCTATTGCAATAAAATATTTATCTTCAATATATTCCATTAAATAAAAGTGACATATTTGTCAAAATTTTCATTGACAAATATGTCACAGTTTCAAAAAAAATATTACATTTGTACAATAAGCTACAATAAAGTAGCTTTGCGATACTTCAAAGAATAATAGAAGCTATTGCTTAGAATCTCAAACTGAAAACTGGTAATTTTTAACACACGAGATGATAAGCAGGAAGCTCACGACCTAGGCGTGGGCTCTCTTATCTGTGTGCAAGGTATACCAGTACCTCAGTTTAGATATTGTAGAGTCCCATGCCGTTTTTATTTCATGCAGTTCTGCTTTCTACAATCATTTTTTTCTAAGCCGCTTCACCACATAAAGTATCATGATACGATACAATGGAGTGTACAATCCATTGCGGCTTCAGGGCTTTCACGGGAACACAGATTTTATTTCTATTCATTATTTACCATACAACTCAGCGTACATCGGTAGGCTGGTGGTTTCATACATTCTAAAAATACAATCTCATGAAAAAAATAAAAACACATTTCGATACCCGCTTTCGGGCAAACAATAAGCACTCTGGGCTACAGCTGATGGAAACTTTCTTCCATTTCAATGAGCTGGATGATTCCAAAGAAATGCTCAGCAGCTTAGTGAACTATGCTGTAAAGAGAAATAGCTGGATCCATGAAGATCCGGCAGTGATCTTCCGGTTTCATCAATCGATGAGGTCGTTAATCCGGGCAGGATATCTCCTCATGCTAAAGGAAAGAAAATGGATTGTAGATACCCAACCGGAGAAGATTTCCCCGTGGGTTCTTGGCTTGCTTTCGGAGAAGGAATACCGGAATCCGCTGCTGGTTTTCAAAAAAGCATTCAGAGCATACAACATCAGGGAGTTTGATTATTTTATGTCCGGAATCGTTTATTTCTCCATGGGTGTTTATGAACATCTACCGGAAAGGAATATTGTGATGCCCTACATTCATACGGTTAAAATGCTGGATGCTGCGCACCTTATCATTCAAAGAAGGAGAGAAAAGAAAACGGCTGACACTCATTGAGGATAAGAGGGTTTGTATACATTATTGATTCAGATAATTAATGTACTGATGAGGTGTTTTTCAGACGCAAAGCTTTCATTTTTGAAACTGCTGATTTGTAAGAGAGCAAAGAACAGAATCAACTTTGTTGATTCGTTGAAGCGTGTGGATAAGCATACCGCTTCATCAGCGACAAAGTCGCCTCACTTTGCCTCCTTACAATAAGACCGAATTACTCATATACTTTGCGTTTAATCTTTTCATCAAAAGATAATTCCAAGCATGATTTATGATAATGCCCTGATAACGTTTTGTTTAACGCGAAGTTTTCATTTTTGAAACTGTTGATGGTAAGAGAGCAAAGAACAGAATCAACTTTGTTGATTCGTTGAAGCGTGCGGATAAGCATACCGCTTCATCAGCGACAAAGTCGCCTCACGTTGCCTCCTTAGAATAAGGCGGAATTACTCATACACTTTGCGTTTAATCTTTTCATCAAAAAATAATCCCAAGCATGATCTGTAATTATAATGATGTGCTGATGATATTTTTTCTGACGCAAAGCTTTCTTTTTTGAAACTGTTGATGGTAAGAGAGCAAAGAACAGAATCAACTTTGTTGATTCGTTGAAGCGTGCGGATAAGCATACCGCTTCATCAGCGGCGAAGTCGCCTCACTTTGCCTCCTTACAATAAGGCGGAATTACTCATATACTTTGCGTTTAATCTTTTCATCAAAAAATAATCCCAAGCATGATCTGTAATTATAATGATGTGTGATGATATTTTTTCTGACGCAAAGCTTTCATTTTTGAAACTGCTGATTTGTAAGGGAGCAAAGAACAGAATCAACTTTGTTGATTCGTTGAAGCGTGCGTATAAGCATACCGCTTCATCAGCGACAAAGTCGCCTCACGTTGCCTCCCTATAATAAAAAGGAATTATTCATGAGCTTTGCGTTCAATTTTTTAATGCAAAAATCAGATCAAATAATCAAAAAATAGCATTTTTCCGCATTAATCTACGCGCTAATTTTGCAGCAATAAATGGATTGAGTTGAGTACAGATATTATCATAAGAAAAGCAATAGAATCCGACAGTGAAAAAGTCTGGGTTTTGATGGAGCAGCTGGCGGTTTTCGAAAATTACATCGACAGTTTTGAAATTACCCCTGAGATTGTAAAAGAATCCGGATTTAGAAAAAGTCCACCCGATTTTTATTGTTTAATTGCTGAAAATGAAGGCAAAATTGCAGGAATACTGGTGTATTATTTTCTTCCCTACACGGCACAAAATAAACCTGCAATCTATATGAAAGAGCTTTATGTGGATGAACGTTTCCGCGGTCGGAAAATTGGCGAACAGCTTATGAATGCTTTGAAAGCCGAAGCTCAAAGAAACAATTGCTCACAGATAAAATGGACGGTTGCACCCTGGAACGACGCCGGACAAAAATTCTACAAACGCCTTGGGGCAAAAGAAAATAAAGATTGGTTAAACTACGAATGGAAAGTATAGAAATGGAAATCAGTATCACAAAAATTAAAGACAACGAGATAGCAGCATTACAGGAGATCGGTAAAAAAACATTCTCTGAGACATTCTCCGAAAATAATACGGAAGAAAGTATGGCGCAATATCTGGAAACAAGTTTTGCAACAGAAAAGCTTCAGGGTGAACTCAAAGACAGCAACTCCGAATTCTACTTTGCCAGACTGGATGATAAAGTCATTGGGTATTTAAAACTCAATACCGGCTCATCCCAAACTGAAATGAAAGGGGACAATGCCCTTGAAATTGAAAGAATATATGTTTCTAAAGAATTTCACGGAAAGAAAGTAGGGCAGGCTCTTTATGAGAAAGCGATGGCCATTGCCGGAGAAAAAAAGGTAGATTACTTGTGGCTGGGCGTCTGGGAAAACAATTTGCGGGCTATTGGCTTTTACAGGAAAAACGGATTTAAAGAATTTGATCAACATATTTTTATGCTCGGAAACGAAGAACAGACCGATATTATGATGAAACTGGATTTAAAAAGCAACACAATGAAAATTGAATTTTTTATAAAATCATTCGAAGAACTGTCCACAATCGAACTCTACAACATCTTAAAATTAAGAAGCGAAATATTTATTATAGAACAAAACTGTGTGTATCAGGACATTGATGATAAAGATATACAATGCCATCACCTGATGTGTTTCGTGGATGGAAATCTGGCGGGATATACCCGAATTGTTCCGCCTGGTCTGACGTACGAAGACGCTTCTGTTGGCCGTGTTGTGATTGGTACAGCGTATAGAGGACTGGGATTAGGAAAACAGATGATGGAACATTCCATCAAAGGCTGTCAGGATATTCTTAAAGAATCCAGAATTAGAATCAGTGCCCAGTTTTACCTGTTGAAATTCTACAATTCATTGGGCTTCAGTGAAGTAGGAGAACCTTATGAAGAAGACGGAATTCCGCACATAGAAATGGTTTTACACTAATTCCAGAATATTTTTAAGAATCGGATTAGGGTCGTCTTTTCGCCATTGGATGTACAAATCGGTAAGAAAGGGTAGCGGTATAAAGCGGATTCCGGTATTTTGATGAAGATGATAAGAATGCGGCAGAATTGAAATACCCAATCCGTTTTTTATCAGCGAAATAATGGTTGATCCAAACTCACAGCGAATATAAGAACCGGGATTGATTTTATAAAAATCGAGAACTTCCTGAACCAGCAGATTGTAGCTGCTGCCGTCATCGCCCGTTGTCAGAAGAAATTTTTGCTCCTTCAGGGTTTCTTCGGTAATATCTGCGAGGGTTTTAAAATGATGATTTTCGGGAAGAACGAAAGACAGATTTTCCCGGCATAATTTCTTTTCATTAATTGCCGAATAGGTATTGATATCCCGCGAAAATGCCAGATCTATCTTGTAATTTTTAAGATAATCTTCCTGAATTTCATTCGTGAGCTGGAACAATTCCAGATTAAGACGGGGAAAAGCTGCCGAAACCTTTTTCACAAAATCGGGCAAAACCGAAGAGGAGATAGAATCGGGATGTGCAATTCTTATGGTTCCGGATTCACCTAAATGTATTTGCCGGGCCAGCTGATGAAAAGACTCCATCTGGCTGAGTTCTTCACCCCATTTTTCTTGCAAAAATTTTCCTGCAGGTGTCAGTTTCACATTTCGCTTATCACGATAAAACAACTGAACTCCCAGTTCATTCTCTAAAGACTGAATGTGCCGGCTCAAAGCAGATTGCGTAATATTCATTTTCGCAGACGTATTCCAGAAATGAAGTTCTTTTGCCAGAGCCAGAAAATATTTGAGCTGTTGTAGATCCATTAATGCAAATTAATCATTAGTGAAGCAAATTTAATAAGTAAATTGAATTAAAAACCAGCTGATTGAAAATTATACGAATACAAAAAATAGCGCCACTTTATAAAAAAGGGCGCTATTGGGATATTGTAATCTGATCTTTTTAATAGCAGATCAACGTCTGATAGGATTTTCAGGGATTATTATTCTCAGCAGTTTCAACCTCAGATCTATACGCCAACGGGGAGCTTGCGGATGTTCCATATGCTCACTCAGCATCATAAACGTGACGATTAGCATTGCCAAATGGTGTCCCTGTGGTAATACCATCGGGAGAAGCATTAATGCCCAGCCTGCGCCAACGCACCAGAAGCCATGAGTAATCCCAAATGAAAAAGCATCCTTATAAGCTTTTGAACCCCACGCTGCCAAAACAGGATGATAATGTCCCCTGTTAAGACACTTTTGCTTAATGGGAGAAAATTGCCAGATTAAGGTGATGATCCCAAAAATAGCTGCCGGAATAAAAGATCCGGGCATCTGAATACTCACAAAAATGATGAAAATGTTTAATAAAAAGCCGGTTACAGTCCACATCAAAACATATCCTGTTATAAAAAGAATTACCAATAAAAAGCTCATACTTTTAAAACTTTGATTAATGATGCTCTGAATGGGAATAATAAGCTTGGGAAGCATCATTGCCAATACCATCAATATCCATCCGGTCATCATTTCAGAGAAAGGATTTATGGTAAGGATCATTTTTAATGAAGCGCTGCTTCCGTTACATAAATTCATCTGGCAATGTGCTGCGGTGAGCAAATTGCCGGGATTGAAAAGCAGGATAAACCAACAGATAATGCTGAAACCCCATACACTGTAACTGATGAGGCTCCGATTAGCATTTGATCTTTTCATTGCTATTGTTTTTCTCTGTAAACACTTATTCTTCCTACTGTAATTTTCGCATCGGATAAGATTTCGTTATCAGGAGTAATGGCAACATCTAAAGATTTTAAATTATCAAGATCATTTTCAAGATGCAGTTGATCAATAATATTGGTAATATCTAAAGAAAAGCTAAGCCCGTTACCTCCTCCGTGAGAATCGTCCAGTGATGCATTGCGAAGTCCAAAAAGCGAAATAAATCCTATATGCTGATTGTTGACAGAAACTTCAAGCGTATTGGCGTTGATATTTCCTTTCACATTCTCAAGAACCAAATAGATACGGTCAGGAATTTCATCTGCAGACGCTCTTAAAAGGCTTGTAGAAACTTTCTTTAATCCTTTATCGGAAAAATTAACGGTTGTTTTGGTGACTGCATTCTTAATTTCAAAAGAACCTTGGTTGGCAGCGACTAATTCTGTTGGTTTCTCATGATTATCCATAGTAGATTCAGTTAGTTGAGCATCATCCGAAATCGGAATTCCTAGTTTTTTCAGTCTCTCAGTAGTAGTCTCTGCAGCAGCAGGTTGTACTTCTGTTTTAAGATCATCATAGCTGTAATCCAAAAGATCAAGATTGGTTACATCATTAGGCGTATACGTCCATTCTTTTCCATCAAGTAAAGGCATTACAAACTCACGTTCTCCAATTTCCTTCGGGCCTCCCAGCCATTTTTTCTCTGATGGATTACTGTTTCCCTTGGCATTCCATGATGCCCACATTCTGTCAATATTACAGTGATGAAGATAAAAGATAGGATCCAGTGCGGCAGCGTTAGGATCAGACATCAGACCTTCATTTCCTTTAACAACTCCTCCTACGTCATTATGAACAAAATTATGAGGATTGGTTTCTAAACTTTCTTCAGGAAATATCGTTCCATAATGTGAAAAATCAGTTTCAGGGCCGCCGAAACAATTTTGATTACCGGTGTATACTGTCTTAAGTTCACAATTTTGTGTAACTCTTGGCTTGCCGTCTTTAAATAATTTGATGTAAATATTTCCGTCATTATCAGGACCGTGTCTCTCTGCAACAAAAAGAGGGTTAGGCGTATCGCGGTCTAAAAACGGGCGGGTAAATGCCGGAGGTATTTTATTTTCTTTTTCTCCACCAAAGTAGTTCCAATATGGTAAAGCCCAGTCATCAGGTCCATTAAGTTCTATCACTATTGCTCTGATCTGAATTTCCAAAGCCATAAGGTAGCCACGATGCCATGGGGCAAAATACCAGGTTTGGTGCTGGCATTGATTCCAATACTTGTCTTTTATATCTTTAGACGGAAAAGGGCTTGTAGGTACCTTTGGCGGAGCTTTAATAGTATTCCAGTCAATACCATCAGGGTCCCCGGCAAAATTTTCCCCGTGAATGGCAGCAAAAAACCACCAGCTTGTTGGATCATCCAATTTTCTGGACTGCATTTCAGCAACTGCTCTTGCATACCAGTATAAATCGGGATTATTAAACGTTCCTTCCTCATTCCACGCATTTTTTCGTAAGAATTTTTTCATGTATTAATAGATTTATGATTAATAGTTGTGGGATGGAAGCAAAATGTTTTTCGCTTTCATTCACCCTGTAAAAGTATTACTTAAAAAATACCTTTCTGTCAGTAGTAATACCTAATCTTTTATTAAAAAAAGGTTTTATGATAAAAAAAGAATATCAGACTATGCCTGAATGAAACTGAAAGGGAATTAGTATTTATAAAACATACCCGGACACAACAACGTATATAATGCTATAATTTTTTCTATATTTAGAAGTAGTTATCATAAGTACATATAATATAAAAAAAGACTATGCGGATAAGCCAAATACCTCCGGACGGAGGCATGTTATACAAAGAAACAGATATGGCTCATTTTTTCCCTGAGCCGTTAAATGCAATAACTGCCGTATTTTTTTTAGCCATAGCCATTTTTTGGACCATTAAAATGAAAGGTAATTTTAAAGAATATCCTTTTTTAACCTATTGCTTGGTTTTATTATATATTGGTGCGATAGGGGGAACGGTTTATCATTCATTCAGACTGTGGCCGGTATTTATTATGATGGATTGGCTGCCCATTATGCTGCTCTGTTTGTCTGCGGGGTTTTATTTCGTAGCTCAAAGTATCAGATGGTATTATGCTGTTGTAATGGTTCTTGTATATATGGTGCTTATGTTTGCGTTGAGAAATTGGATTTTGATAGATAAATCTTCTCTTTTTATCAATGTAAACTATGCAATTATGGCCTTGTTTGTACTTTTCTCGGTAGTAAGTTATTTGATGTATACCCAATGGAAAGCCGGTAAATGGGTAGGCTTTGCTTTATTGTCATTTGTTTTTGCTTTAACCTTTCGGGTCGCGGATAAATGGGACTGGTTCAGTTTCGGAACCCACTTTTTATGGCATACCTTCGGGGCGGTAGCCACATTTTGCATGTTCAATTATATCTATCTTACCAGAAATACAATTAAAAAAACATAAATTATTAACCTTACCCACAATAGTCACAAAAGGCTTTAAACACTTGAGTTTATTTAGTGATAAACTAATCTTGACCAACGGATAAAAAATATCCTCAATCATCCGAGTAGATCTGTATAATCTGTGGTGAAATCTAAGACAGATGTAGTGTTTTAGTATAACTATCGCATAATCAGATATATTAGGATGGAGATATTTGATTTTCAATACACCTGTAGAGTACTTTTTATACACAAAGTATATACCTTAAAATAATAGCCTGAGTTCCAAAAAGCGGGAGTGTGCCTTTTGCGGGTTAATAAAAAAAAGATATTTTTTTTGTGAAATTCATAGTTTAATTCTTTTAAGCTTGAAAGAAAGATGATTTACTTATATTTGCCTCGCAAAGTAAAATTAAATGTTCAAAAAAGTAAGCACTGTATTTATCCTTGGATTGTATACGGTTTTTTGTTCGGCCCAACAGGTCCGTCCATCAAAGTCATCTGAAATTTACCGTGAGCTCAAAACCCTTAAACACCTTCCTAAAGTTTTATACCTTGCGGCTCATCCCGATGATGAGAATACAGGCTTGCTCTCCTGGTTAATCAACGATCAAAATGTAGAAACGGGCTATTTGTCTTTAACCAGAGGGGATGGAGGACAGAATTTATTAGGTACAGAGCAGGGCGCTGCATTGGGTTTAATCAGAACACATGAGCTTTTAGAGGCAAGAAAGTTAGATGGTGCCCAACAGTTTTTTACCCGGGCGATTGATTTCGGGTTCTCTAAGAATACGACCGATACCTTTAAACAATGGGATGCAGACAGTATTACAGCAGATGTAGTCTGGGTAATCCGCAAATTCCGTCCTGATGTGATCATCTGTCGTTTTCCTCCTACGGCTGCGGCAGGTCATGGACAACATGCAGCTTCGGCAGTGGTAGCAGAAAAAGCTTTTAAACTGGCAGGTGATAAATCGGCGTTCCCGAATCAGTTAAAATATGTGAATGTATGGCAGCCAAAACGCGTATTGTGGAATACTTTTCGTTTTGGTGCAGTCAATACCACAGCTGAAAATCAACTGAAAGTTACCGTAGGACAATATGATGCCCAACTGGGAATGGGCTATGGTGAACTGGCCGGATTAAGCAGAAGTTTACATAAAAGCCAGGGTGCAGGAACACAATCTGTAGCCGGGATCAGAACTGAATACTTTGCCCATGTTGCTGGTGAACCCGCAAAAGCAACACTTTTTGATGGAATAGTAAACACCTGGACGACAAAAGGAAATGCCGATATTGACCAATCACTTGATAAAATTATTTCAGCGTTTAATTTCAACAAGCCGGACCGTAGTTTGCCTGCGTTGCTTGCTTTAAGAAAAAAAGTGATCGCACTAAACGATACCGACTTAAAAAAGGATAAACTACAATCTCTTGACAATATCATTTTAAGCTGTGCCGGATTTATGGGTGAGGCAGTTACCAGCCAGGCTGAAGCAGTGGCCGGAGATCATTACAATTTCAGATTAAATCTGGTTTCAAGAGCTGAAAATCCTGTCGTTTTAGATCATATAAAATGGTTAAATCAATCAGAAAGCTTTAACACAAAACTATCCAAAGATTCTTTAATTACCATTCAGCATGATATTCAGATTCCTGCTGATGCAGCACTCACGGAACCTTATTGGTTGGCAAAAGCTCCTGTAAACGCGGCAACGTTCTCTGTTCCGAACGATACTTTAGTCGGTTTGCCAGAGGCAGAATCACCGCTGAATGTGTTGCTTAGTTTAAAAATAGGTTCGGAAAATTTTGAGGTTAAACTTCCTTTATCTTTCAAAAAGCTAGATCCTGTGCGTGGTGATGTGGTGGAAGCTTTGCGTATTGTTCCTGCACTGGAGTTGAAATTTACACAACCATTATATGTGGTCAAAGAAAATGAAGATTTGCATTTAAGTTTAAATGTTAAGGTTAATTCTAACAAACAGTTGAATAAAGGGATTCTAAACCTGATGTATAGTGGAGAACGATTAGGCGGCGCTGATCTAAATCCGCTCAATGGGAAAGATTTTACTGTTGATTACGTTATTCCAAAAACTAAACTTGCCTCCATAAACTCATCTCGTTTGCAATTGGATGCCAATTATACTGCAGACGGAGTAACCTATAATAAAAAGCAAATATTAATTCAGTACCCGCATTTACCCTCTTTACAATATTTTGCGCCTGCCACTGCTATCGTAATGAAAGGTGATATTCAGGCTAAGGTTAAAAAAGTAGGGTATATAGAAGGTGCCGGAGATTTCATTCCTGAGTTTCTGCGTATTGCAGGGGTACAGGTAGATGTCCTGAAAGACGGAGATTTTTATGGCAACATCGATGAATCCGGTGGAAATGGTCGTCAAAACAAGCTATCACAATATGATGCCATTATACTGGGAGTTCGTGCGAACAACACAGAGAAGAAGCTGGGGCGCTGGATGCCCTTTTTATGGTCTTATGTAAAAGCCGGAGGTAATTTGGTGATGCAGTATAATACCAACCAGGATACAACCGTTGACAAACTGGGAGTCTATAATTTCAATATTGCCAATAAAAGGGTTACCGAAGAAAATGCGGCGGTTAAATTTTTAAATCCTAATCATAAATTACTGAACTTTCCGAATAAAATTACAGCCGATGATTTTAATGGCTGGGTACAGGAACGTGGTGCCTATTTCCCGGATCAGTGGGATACAGCATATGAACCGCTTTTTGAAATGCACGATACAAATGAAGAACCTCTGCAGGGATCAACTTTATATGCACAATATGGGAAGGGTAATTTCATTTATACACCCTTGGCATTTTTCAGACAGTTGCCTGCGGGAAATGTGGGTGCGGCACGTTTATTTTTTAACTTTTTATCTGCACAGAAAAACTGATGAGCAAGCAACTTAAAAACTGGAATATCTGGTACATACTATTAGCAGTTGCATTAGTATTGCAGATCGTATTTTATTATTGGTTTACTAAATTCTGGGCATGAGTAGTATAGATTGGACAGTTCTTATTGTTACACTTGTGGCAGTAGTGGTGTATGGCGTATTGATCGGCCGTGGCCAAAAAAGCAACGAATCATACCTGAAAGCAGATAATAAAATGCCCTGGTACATTGTACTTCTCGGGATTATGGCTACGCAGGCAAGTGCCATTACATTTCTTTCAGCACCGGGACAGGCGTATACAGACGGCATGCGGTTCGTTCAGTATTACTTTGGTTTGCCTTTGGCGATGATTGTGATCTGTATCACTTTCATCCCGATTTTTCAGCGTTTGAATGTGTATACGGCCTATGAATATTTAGAAAACCGATTTGATAAAAAAACACGGGTACTTACGTCACTGCTTTTTCTTTTTTCCAGAGGTCTATCCACGGGAATCAGTATTTATGCTCCGAGTATCATCTTATCAAGCGTTTTAAACTGGAATATTTATTTAACCAATGTTTTAACAGGGGGAATTCTGTTAATTTATACCTATGTTGGCGGAGCAAAAGCGATTGCTCACACCCAAAAATTACAGTTTCTTATTATTTTAGGCACCATGACTTTTGCGGGATATCTGCTTATTCAGAATATGCCGAACGGAATTGGCTTTAATGACGCCCTTTATCTGGCAGGAAAATCCGGAAAACTCAATGTGATCACCACAGAATTCGATTGGAAAGATAAATATAATATCTGGAGCGGGTTGATTGGCGGTTTTTTTCTGGCACTTTCTTATTTCGGAACAGACCAGAGTCAGGTAGGGAGGTATATTAGTGCGAAAGACACGACTAATGCAAAAATGGGGTTGCTGTTGAACGGATTGGTTAAAATTCCGATGCAGTTTGCCATTCTCCTGATCGGCGCATTGCTTTTCGCATTCTTTTCTTTAAAACCGGCTCCGATTTATTTTAATGAGCGATCTTATCAATATTTAAAAGAAACAAAACCTGAACAAGCAGCAGTTTTTGAAAAAGAGCATGAAGATTTGCAGGCAAAATTTAATGCAGAATCGAAAGAAATTTTAAAGCTGAAAGAAACTCATTCTCCCCAACTCAAAAAAACAATTCAGGATTTTAAAGATACGCAAACTCAGGCAAAAGCACTGCACAGCAGGGTAGAAGAAGCTATTAATAGTTCAAACTATAATGCAGAGAAAACGGATACAAATTATATTTTCCTGTATTTCGTAAAAAATACCCTGCCTGTAGGGATGATCGGTCTATTGTTTGCCGTCATTTTTTTAGCCAGCTGGGGTTCTATTTCGGCAGCGCTGAACTCCCTTGCCGCCTGCTCATTAAAAGATGTTCATTTATTATTTAAAAAAGAAATTCCTGATGAGAAAACCGAATTGAGGTACAGTCGCCTGCACACTCTGGCCTGGGGTATTTTCTCAATCGGTGTAGCCATGTTTGCCACTCAGATGGGTTCTCTTATTGAAGCAGTCAATGTATTAGGTTCTCTTTTCTATGGCCCGATATTGGGGATTTTTCTTGTAGCATTTTACTATAAAAAAATCACCGGTGCAATTGTTTTTATGGCGGCAATTTTATCAGAAATTGCTGTAATTGCCGTTTATCAGTTCGATATCGTATCTTTCCTTTGGCTTAATGTAATTGGTGCAGCAGCAGTAATTATATTTTCAGCAATCGGGTTAGTGTTTTATAAGCCGAAAACCGTAAATTCGTAAACAGACAATAACAAAAACAAACCAATAAAAATCGTATGAAAACAATGATTAAATCTGCTACTGTACTTTTCGCAGCAATGACGATTTCAGTGAATGCTTTTGCTCAGGAGGCTAAAAAACCTGCCAGCCCGCCAGCTACTGCTACAGGGAAAATTAAAGATGCAAACATTACAATAGCCTATAGCAGCCCTTCTGTTAAAGGGCGTACCATATGGGGTGGCTTAGAAGCTTATAATAAAGTTTGGCGCGCAGGAGCTAATGAAGCCACTACTTTCGAAACGGATAAAGATATTACCGTTCAGGGGAAAAAACTGCCTAAAGGTAAATACAGCTTTTTCTTAATCCCTAAAGAAAGCGGAACCTGGACTGCGATTTTTAACAAAGAGCCAAAACAATGGGGTGCTTATAAATATGAAGAAGCTAAAGATGCTTTACGTGTGGATGTAAAAACAAAGTCTTTACCGGCAACACAGGAAACTTTAGTGTATAAAATAAACAATAACGGATTCACAATGGATTGGGATAAAATCTCAGTTCCTGTAGAGATCAAATAAATCTAAATAAAAGAAATTTAAATCCCGTTAATCCGGGATTTTTTTTTGTTTGAAATTTTGATACTGTACCAAAGATGAGTATCATCAACTCAAATCTTACTCATTATGATCCTGTCAATTGTTACTATCGGCAATTTAGTCTGATCAATTATTTTTTTGCGCCGTACCTTAATGAATAAATTAATATAATTTTAAGAATAAGAACTCAGGTGGTTATTGACAAGATGGTGTAAAGCTTCGTAATCTCCCAATTGATGACTGATGAGAAATAATTACATCATTCCTGAAACAGGCTATAGGCTTTTCCTGTTACCATCTTATTTAGATTTTTTTGAAGTATTGAATCTTTGGCTGTTTTTAAATGGTCACAGTTTTGATGTAAAAACAAAGGAACATTGAATTTGGAAACTGAAAACAAAAAATTCAACAGGTTTTTCGATCTTTTTCTTTTACCCATTTACAAAAATAATTAATCAAAAATGTAAGAATGGAAAATAAAAATTTAACTCAAAAAAGTATTGATACAGTAAGAGTTCTCTCAGCAGACGCAGTACAGAAAGCAAATTCAGGACATCCCGGAACGCCCATGGCTTTAGCACCACTCGGACATTTGCTGTGGTCTGAAGTCATGCATTACAATCCACAAAATGCAGACTGGGCGAACCGTGACAGGTTTGTTCTTTCTTGTGGCCATGCCTGTATGCTGCAATACTGCTATTTATATTTGACAGGGTATAAAGTTACATTAAGTGACATTGAAAATTTCAGACAGCTACACAGCATTACTGCGGGCCATCCTGAATATGGGCTTACTCCCGGAATTGAAGTGACAACCGGCCCGTTAGGACAGGGGTTTGCAAACGGAGTCGGAATGGCTATTGCACAGCAATATATGGCAAAACGCTATAATCAACCGGATTTTACTATTTTTGATTATAAAATTTATGCCATATGCAGCGACGGTGATATAATGGAAGGTGTTTCTGCAGAAGCGGCATCGCTTGCCGGACATCTGGGTTTAGGAAATATGATTTACTTCTACGACAGCAATCATATTACTATTGAAGGAAATACTGATCTGGCCTTTGATGAAGACGTTGTCAGAAGATTTGAAGCTTACGGATGGCATGTACAGGAAGTACCGGATATCAATGACCTTGAAGCATTATCTGATGCCATCAGGAACGCGCAGAAAGAAACCGGGCGTCCCTCTTTAATAAAAGTTCGAAGCCATATCGGTTATGGGAGTCCCAATAAGCATGATTCTGCGTCAGCACATGGCTCACCTCTGGGAAAAGAGGAAGTTCGGTTAGTAAAAGAAAACTTCGGGTTTGATCCTGAAAAAAGCTTCATCATACCTCATGATGTGTTAGATTTTTATCGTGAAGCGGGCAGGAAATCCTCCAAAAATGAAGATGAATGGAATGACTTATTTAAAAATTATAAGAAAAAATATCCTGATCTTGCTGAAGAATATGAGTTGATCTCTTCCGGAAAATTACCTCAGGGCTGGGAAGAAAAGCTGCCGGTATTTGAACAGGGTGAAGATATGGCAACCCGTAAGGCTTCAGGCAAAATACTGAATGCGGTCGCAGCATATTTACCTCAATTAATAGGTGGTTCAGCAGATTTATCGCCTTCTACAAATACAGTTCTGGAAGCTTATCAATCATTTTCCGCAGCCAACCGTGAGGGCCGTAATTTCCATTTTGGAATCCGCGAACATGCCATGGGAGCCGTGCTTAACGGAATGGCTCTAAGCAATTATTTAATTCCATATGGTGCAACATTTTTAATATTTTCAGATTATATGCGTCCGCCACTCAGGCTTGCAGCGATTATGAAAATACGTCAGATCATGGTTTTTACCCATGATAGTATTGGTCTCGGAGAAGACGGGACTACGCATCAGCCGGTAGAACAACTGATCGGATTACGAACCGTTCCGAATATGACAGTCATTCGTCCGGCGGATGCAAACGAAACCGTACATGCATGGCGTGTTGCTATTGAACACAAAAGCGGGCCTGTTGCCATTGCACTGACCAGACAGGAAATTCCGATGATCGATCAAAAAAAATATGCAAATGCAAAAAACCTGGAGAAAGGGGCTTATATTCTTTCAGATTCGGAAGGGGAGCCTGATATTATCCTGATTGCCAGTGGATCCGAAGTTCATTTAATATTGAAGGCACAGGAGGAATTGAAGAAAAATAAGATTGATGCCCGTGTGGTAAGCATGCCTTCCTGGAATTTATTTGATCAGCAGGCTGATGCCTATAAAGAAAAGGTTTTACCTAAAAATATCCGTAAGCGATTGGCCGTTGAAGCAGGTTCATCAGTGGGATGGATGAAATATACAACTGACGATGGTGATGTGATCGGAATCGATAAATTTGGCGAATCCGCACCGGGAGAAGAAATCATGAAAGAATATGGATTTAGCATTGAAAATATAGTACAAAGAGCTGTCGCTTTATTTTCGAAAAGCAGATAGACTTTTTACAAGCTGAGCATGTATTCTTACAGTTACAAAATATTTTAGAATTAAATACAAAATTGGAATGTCAACATTCATAAAAATTGGAATCTGCGCAGATCACGGGGGTTTTGAACTTAAGGAAAAAATAAAATCTTTTTTAGTTGAAAATCAATTCGAACCGGTGGATTATGGTGCAATGGAACTTAACAATGCAGATGATTTTCCGGATTTTGTAGTTCCACTTGCAAAAGCAGTGGCTTCAAAAGCAGTTTTCCGCGGTATTGCAATTTGTGGCAGTGGTGTGGGAGCCTGTGTTGCCGCAAATAAAATTCCCGATATTCGGGCAGCATTAATTACGGATTATTTCTCAGCACATCAGGGTGTTGAGGATGATGATATGAATTTAATCTGTCTCGGCGGACGTGTAACGGGGTATGCCATCGCGGAAGAATTGGTTTTAGCTTTTCTTAATGCAAAATTCATCGGTGCTGAAAGACATCTGCGACGCCTGGAAAAAATTCGGAATCTGGAAGATCGTCCGTCATAGTAAGTGTTTTCAAATATTAGTATTTTAATGTAAATCATAAATAACCGGCTGTTTTCATACCAAAAGGAGGACAGAAAATCTTAAAGAAGAACCCTTTTGTTTTTAATCTAAGTTTAAAAAAAGTAAATAAAAATGTCAAAAACATCAGATACAAAAGTAAACCCTACAGTTTTGATTATTTTCGGAGGAAACGGAGATCTGACTCAACGGAAAATTATCCCGGCATTGTATAACCTCTTTCTTGAAAACAGATTGCCTGAAAAATTTGCCATCATAGGAACTTCAAGAACTGAACTGAGTGATCAGAAATATCGGGATTCTCTGTTGGATGGAATCAATCAGTTTTCCAGAACGGGTAAAGCTAAAAAAGAAAAGTGGGCAGAATTTTCCTCAAATATTTCTTATCAGGCAGCTGATATTAATGATGTGGCTTCTTACAACGAGTTTTATCTGAAAGTAAGCAAGTGGAAGGAGGAGTGGAAACAGAACCCTTCAATACTGTATTATTGCGCTGTTTCACCGGATTTGTTCTGTACCATTGCAGAGAATATTTCTAAAAGCAAACTGGAGAATGATCAGAAAACCACGCGCATCATCATTGAGAAACCATTCGGGAGAGATCTGGAATCTGCAAAAGCGTTAAACGCAAACCTGCTGACCATTTTTGATGAAAAGCAAATCTACAGGATAGATCATTATTTGGGGAAAGAAGTAGTTCAGAATGTGATGGCTTTTCGCTTTGCCAATACCATTATGGAACCATTATGGAACCGTACGCATATCGAACATGTTCAGATCTCGGTGACTGAACAGATTGGTGTAGAAAACAGGGGAAGTTATTTTGACCGTGCAGGTATCTTACGGGATATGATCCAAAACCATTTGCTGCAATTATTATGTATTGTTGCCATGGAGCCTCCTGTCAACTTCGATGCTGATCTTGTGCGTGACCGAAAGGTTGATGTTTTGAAGGCCATTCGGAAAATTGTTCCGGGTAAGATTGATACTACTGCTGTCAGAGGCCAGTATGGCTCCGGCTGGGTTGAAGGCAAAGAAGTTCCCGGTTACCTTGAAGAACCTGATGTGCAGCCGGATTCAAATACGGAGACCTATGCCGCGATGAAATTCAATATCGATAACTGGCGCTGGCAAGGCGTTCCCTTTTATTTGCGAACCGGCAAAAGACTCTCTAAAACAGCTTCCTATATTGTGGTGCAATTTCGGGAACTGCCGCATAATATGTTCAATAATGAAGAGCATACTATTCCAAAACAAAACAGGCTTATTATTAGTATCCAACCAGATATGTCGATTAAATTTCAGCTTGAAAGCAAAACGCCGGGTCTTGAAATGATGCTGAATACGGTGGATATGGTATTTGATTATTCGGAAAAAACAAAGACCGAATCGCCGGAGGCTTATGAAACACTATTGCTGGATGTTATTTCGGGAGATCAGACCTTATTTATGCGGGCTGATCAAGTGGAGGAAGCGTGGAAAGTTGTCATGCCGATTCTTGATCATTGGGAGAACAATAAAATGACAAGCTTCCCGAATTATCCCGCCAACTCGTGGGGTCCGGAAAATGCAGATGCACTCATCGCCAAAGACGGCTTTCACTGGATCAATTTACCTCAGAAAAAATAGTATGTCCAAAAATGTTACGTTTCTAAATCTAATTAAAGTAGACCGTTTTGACAACCGTTTTATTTTAAAGGCTGAAATTATATAAAAATTTTTTGGATTTATACCATTTGTTTTTTTGTCCTCTCAGTACTACTGTATTCATCTGGTATTCAATATTTAATATAATTTTAATTTTATTGATGCTTAATTCGTGAGATTGGTCTGTAGTTTGGATATAAATGATTGGAAAAAGGATGTTATTCAATAAAAAATAAATAATGACTTTACATTCTTATCCCCAATAATTAAGAGTAATCCCCATACATTATAGTTTTTCAATTCTAATTTTTTGATAACTATAACCTCTATGAGGTATGATATAATAATTTAAATCAAACCTTAAATCTCTTTTTTATGAAAACACACACAATTTCCTATCATGAAGACGTATTTCTAATGAAGGATAATATGATCTCAGACGGTACTCAATTGCTTGCCGCAAAATTGTACCTGGCTCTGAAAAAATTGATAATGCTTTCCATTATTGCTCTCTTTGCAACGACTTCTTTTTTTGCACAGAATACAGGGTATATTGATGATCAGACGACTGTCACTGTAAAAACTCAGCTTGCCCCCCCTGCATTACCGGATTATGTACAGCCTCCGTGTCCAGGAGATGGTTATTTGTGGACGCCCGGATATTGGGCCTGGGATGTAAGCGGATATTACTGGGTTCCAGGAGTCTGGATTTTGCCTCCTGCTGTTGGCCTATTATGGACTCCCGGATACTGGGGATTCTACGATAGCTTCTACGGATGGCATCCTGGATATTGGGGACCTAGAGTAGGGTATTATGGAGGAATCAACTATGGTTTCGGATATTTTGGAAGTGGTTTCTATGGCGGAAGATGGGATCATGGACACTTTATGTACAACACTTCAGTGTGGAGAGTGAATAAAAACATTCATAATACCTACATCAATAAAGTGAATATTGTCAATAACAATCGTATGAGCTTTAATGGAGGAAAAGGCGTAATGTATCATCCGAATAAAGATGAAATGGACGGTATGCATGATAACCGTGTTTCCGCAAGCAAAGAACAAATGGATCATGAAATGAATATGAGAAATAATATGGGACAGTTTCATCATAATTCCGGCCCAATGATCCACAGCATGAACTTTCCGGGCGGACAGGGATTTGACAGAGGAGGAAGAGAAATGGAAATGGGAGGAATGAACAGAGGTGGTGGTGGAAGAGGCAGAAGATAAAACGAATTCCCGATCTTATAGATTAATAAAAAACCGTTTCATTATTGGTATGAGACGGTTTTTTATTTTAACGCAGTCTATTCTTTTCATAATGTATTAAAGTAGAGCTATCAGGCTTTTTTGAAGGTACTTACAATATCGGGTAGGACTTTTTTTTCATTTTTTATAATTCTGTATGGCCCAAATCAATAATGCGTTTTTTTCTTTTGGAATTCCCAGTTTTTCTATAATTCTGGTACGGTGTCCTTCTACTGTTTTTTCAGACAGGAAAAGAAGTTCTGCAATTTGTTTACTGGTTTTTTGACCCGCTATTAATTCTATTATTTTTCTTTCAGAAAATGTTAACAGGTTGAGTTTGCCGAGGTCTTCAGTATGTTCTATCGTGTAATTCTGAAGTAAAGCTCCTGAATAGTATTTCTTTCCTAAAGCAATTTCTTTCATGCATTTTTCTAAATCCGGACAAGCTTTTTCTTTTAAAATATATCCATCTACTTCAAATTCTTTTGCCTTGTTCAGAACTCCGGTTTCATTGTGCATGGTAAGGATGATCACTTTAGTACGCCATTTATTTTCCATTACTTTTTTGGCGACTTCCAATCCGTCCAACCCCGGCATATTTAAATCTAAGACTGCTACATCCGGCAAATAAACCTGAATGTAATTAAGTGCTGCCGTTCCATTAGAGCAGGCACTCACTACGTTATATCCCAAATTGGTAAGGTAAGAAACCGTTCCGTTCAGGGTTAAAGGATGATCGTCTGCAACCAGAATTTTCATTGTATTATTTTTTTATTTGTACCAGTATTTTTGTGCCTTTATCAGTGGATGTGATATGAGCCTGTCCACCAATTGCTTTGCTTCTTTCTATCATATTGTGTAGTCCGAAAGCATCCTTTTTTTCCAGCGTTTCCTTTACATTAAAACCTTTTCCATTATCCATAATTTCTAAAATAACGGTGTCTTTATCTTCAGTTAAAATTACTTTTGCCGCGATGGCATCGGCGTATTTTATAATATTTGAAACAGCTTCCTGCACAATTCTGTAGATTTGTAATTCTTTTTCAGTCGTGAGACCATTCTGATAATTGATTTCGGATGAGATCATAAAAAGATGGGTATTTTGAATTCGTTCTATGAACTGCTCCAAACTGGCTTCAAGTCCTATTTTTTCAAAAAGAACGGGATGTAAATTTCTGCTGATAGCTCTGATATCATTAATAATGCTATCCACTTTTTCATTTAATTGAAGCTGTCCTGCCTCGAACGAATGTTTAAGCGACAATAGTTCATGGCTCACGCTATCATGGAGGTCAGAGGCAATTCTTTTGCGTTCTTCCTCGGTTTTATCCAGAAGGTTTTTAGTAAACTGCAATGATTGTTCTTTTTCTAAAGACAATTTCTTTTGTTTTTGTTTTAAATAATAGATAATAATGGCTAATAACAATGCAATAAAGACGAGTATTAGAGCTACAATAACAGCATTTTTATTGATAATGGTTTCTTGTTGGAGTTTAATTTCCTGCTCTTTTTCTTTCGTTTCATATTTTGCGGCGAGTTCTAAATTGATCAGCTTACTTTTTGCGCTTGATAAGCTGTCCTTTGTACGGTACACTTCATTACTATAAAAAGCAACCTTGTCCGGATCTTTGCTTTGAATTGCTTTTTCTAATAAAACACTGTAAAACAGGTTGGCTCTTTCATAGTTTTTATGTTCAAGCAAATTGGGCAGTGAATTTTCTATATATTTCGTGTTACACGTTTTTACATCTTTAGTAATTTGATATAAAGCTAATGTCGCCTGGTAATCCTTTTGCCAGTTTTGAGAGGGATTTTTTTCTGCAACAGGCTCTATTCTGTCTAAAACTATTTTGGCATCGTCTAATTTATTTTCTTCAGTTAAAGCTTCTATTTCGTAATCAGAAATACCAAGCAGAAGCACATCATTATCATATTGACTGGTTAAATATTCTTTGTAAGTTTCGTGGATGTATTTATTTTTCAACTGATGCTGATTAAAGAAACCATACACAGAACATTTGTTGTATCTGCCCATAAAATAATCATAGGTGTTCCCGATTTCTTTAGAGATCTTTATCGCCTCATCCGCACTTGCGACTGCCTTTTGAAAAGAACCGTTTGCTTTGTATATATTGACATAATTCGACTCTACAGAAGCTATGCTTTCCCTGTCCCTAATTTTTAGGGAGTAGTTTCTTGATTTTTCATTCGCTTCTATACTGTTTTTTAAATCCCCTAAAACAAAATAAGTATAAGATAAATCATAATAAGCACGGGCTATTTTGTAACAGCTTTTATAATCATCCGGCTCTAAAGCGGTAATTTTTAAAAAGTAATCCTTAGCCTTGTTGAGATGATCCCTGTCAAATTCTAAATTACCATAATAACTGTCAATGTAAATTGTTTTTAAGGGTGGTAATTCACTTCTATACCTTTCATCAAATTCTTTTACAACGTTGGTAATACGAGGGTCGAAATCATAAAAATAAACACATTTTGTAGTCACTACATCCAGAATTTTGGAGGCGTTTGAATAATCCCCTTTTGCCATTTTACTTTGGTAGTAGTCCAGAAAAACTTTCAGGTAACGTTCTTTATCTGCGTTATAGTTTTCATTTTTTTTTAGCCAGACTTTTGTAGATTCCTCTTTTGACGGGCTTTCTTTTTCAAAATAAAAATTTTCCTTTTTTTCTCTACATGATAAGGTAAAAAAAGTAATGAATAAGAATATGATTTTCTTAATCGTAGGCATACCTATATTTTTTTACAAATGTATCAATTTCTAATCTTGAAAATTATACAATGTTTAATTCAGGGGTTTCCCCCTGTATGAATCTCCGGAAGAATAATGGAATTTTGTGGAGTAATTAATAAAAATTATTATTATGAAAAGAAAAATACTTTTAATGCCTTTCAAACTAAATTTTCAAAAAATTTGGATTGCCTGTTTTGTAATGATTTTCCAATTTGGATTTTCTCAGCAGGGAGCAGCGTTGGATTTTGATGGCGTAAACGATTATGTAAGTTGTGGAAATATTTTGCCTACAAGTTATACTAAAGAAGCGTGGGTTTATGTGAAAAGTTTAAATACCCAAAACAACATTATCTCTGGTGGCGATTCAGATGGGCTGCACGCTTTCTGGATCCCCAATAATTCCGGTAAACTTTCTGCAGGGCATAACGGTGACTGGTTTGCTGTAGAAGACAATGTTCCTCTGTCTGTTAATACCTGGCATCACGTTGCAGTAACTTACGATGCTGCTGTTACCACACTGAAATTATACAAAGACGGACAACTGGTATCTACCAATACTGATGTTGATCCGGTTGATGGAGGAAATATGGTTAGATTAGGCGCTTTTAATAATGCTGCAAACAGTTTTACAGGAACCATGGACGAAGTGAGAATATGGAATAGAGCTTTGTCTCCCGGAGAAATAACCAATCATATGAACTGTGAGCTGCCAGGTCCACAAATAGGACTAATTGCGTATTATAAATTTAATCAGGGCATTGCCAATGCAAATAATGCAGCCATAACCTTCTTACAAGACAGCAGCGGAAATAGTTACAATGGAACGCTTAACGGCTTTGCTTTAAATGGAAACTCATCCAACTGGGTTGACAACAGTGCTGTAATTAGCGGAATTATTTGTTCTGGTTATCTAAACGTATCCTCAGTAGAAAAAACGAAATTTAAACTCTTTCCTAATCCTGCTGCCAATAAATTGTTCCTCAGATCCGAACAACCCATTTTAAATGTTGAAGTGATTAATTTTCTGGGGCAAACTGTTATAAAACAGGAAATAAACGGCATTGAAGCAGAAATTAATTTGTCATCTCTTACCCCGGCCTCTTATTGGGTCAGAGTACAAACGGGAAAAGGTGTAGAGACCATAAAAGTTCTTAAAAAATAGAGACAGTCAATTATTCTGTTTCTTGGCAATCCGATCTGGTATTATTGTGAGTGTGGCTTTCTGTGAGTCATACTCACATTTTATTTATTATAAATCTCAAGGTCTGGTCAGGCATTGAGGCTAAAATCATCTGTATTTTGGCATTTCAAGAGCTGAAATTTATTAAAAGCATCTTAAAAATAGCGCCAACTGAAGAGAGCTGGCGCTATTTGTTTTTTTGTCAACTCCTTGGTTGGAACATCAAACCAATTTTTACAAAGTTAGAGGATGTTTTAAGTTGATGTTGCTGACTAATAATTATTTATGATTTGGTTGTTCCGGTTTGAATCCTGTTGACAATTTTTAAGATGTATGCTCTAATCTTTAGTTGTACATTCCTCGCTCTGTTTTCATTAAAATTCTCAGGAAGCCAAGATTGAATGGGTAGTAAGAGGTCATTTTTATTAAATACATAGCTTGTTTTGCCGGAACCCGCCTTACCTCCTACAGTATGGAAGTACAATCAGGATAAGCGTTGTTATGGATATTATGATTGAAGAAATAATCTAACACATTTTTAAAATCTCCTGCTGTTTCAAAGAACAACAGGAGGTTTGCTTTTTATTTAAAAGTGGCTTCTAATTTTTGTTCGTTTTGTGTTTTGATCAATTCATTTAAAGATGTTATGTTGTTGATATTTAATAGCATATTGTTTTTTGATTTATCTTTTTTTCTATAGGCTTCGGCAAAATAAGCTCCATATATATGACTAACATTTAGTAAGGTTTTGTATTGAATATCTTTTTTAGGATCTAATGAAAAATTTGTTATTCCGTGACAAGAGAAACAGGTGGTATTTTGATGATACGTTTCCATCGTAATATTTGTCGCATTTGGACTTCCTGCCAATTTTAAATTTCCCTTATTAAATTGCTGATAAACATCTACATTTCTGGACTCCTTGCTATTAAGCATTCCTAGCCAGATGTTACCGTTATAATATTGCTTAATTTCACTTTTTGTAAGTGCTTTTTTATTTAATTCATTAGCAAGATCAGCATGTCTTTTATATTCAGAATTATTTGGATGATCATATTTTTTTTGTGATATGCCCAATGGATATTTACGATAGGCCTTATCAGCTATTTTACCTTTTTTAGTTAAGGTATCAAACTTAATAGCATTCAGAGAATCTTTTGCACTAAGTTCACCTTTTTTAAAGAATAAAAAATCGGTTTCTGTTTTGGCAATTGGCTGACTGTTAGTTGTGTTTGGTTTAAATCCATGTCTTTGTTTTGAATTCAAATCAGTTAAGTTATTTAGATTATCCGGAGCTAGATCCTGACCTTCAAAAGTTGCCCAAAGCATTTCTGGAAATCCTTCTACTTTGGCAACGATGTGTAAACCAATAAGAGCAACCGCGGGTATGTTTTGATAGTTTTGAGGATTATTAATTATTAGATTAACATTAGTATAATCATTTTTTCTGGTGAAATAATCTAGTTTGTTTAAAAAATCTTTTTTTATTTGTGGTACATTGTGTACAATCAGGTAATTTTTCTGCTGATCTTTGGGAATCGCATTAAGATCTACCCAGGCAGCCTTTAGTTCTAATGAAGAATTGGTATAGACCTCTGTTGAATCACTTATATTCTTAATCCCTTTTTTTGCTTTCTCTATAGCAGAATCTGTCGCTTTAACCATCTGATCATGCATAATTTTATTCATATGTATGGAATAAAAAACAGTATACTCTTCAGAAATCCCGGCAAAGTCTGTATTTGATTTTAATACAGGATGGTCACTACCTGCCTGATGAAATGCAAATAATTTGAAAGGTGATTTTACAGGTTCTCCGTATTCGGTAATTTGAAAAATATTTTTTGAATCATCCAGGAACAATGGTAAGCCATCTAGAGTTTTTTCATTTTTTGAATCTTTAATGTTCTGTGTTAAATGCAAATACTTTTGCCAGGACCAGGTGTGAAATGCCCTCGCAGAATCTTCTTTGGTTACCACTAAAGTATCATTTTTCCAGAGATTATCGTCATCTGTATCCGGGATGAATGATTTGTTGTAGTTTGAAAAATATTTTTTCTCAAAATGTTCTAGAGACACCTTGTCATTTTTATCCATTTCTATAGATTCTATAGATTTTTTACAACAAATAAGGCTGAAAATACTGCCTGTCGTTATGCTCAAAAGCATCAGTTTTTTGAATTTTAATTTCATGATATTAGTTTTTTGAGTTGATGATATTTTTAAAATCGCAATAACATTCTTTAGTTATACTAGGTGATTGTAAAAAAAATATTACATTATTTTAAAGATTCCATTTTATATTTCATAAACTTTTATGTTTACTATAAAAACAATATTAATGTTATTTTTTTAAAAATAATTCAGTAGTAATACTGAATTTTGAAGTAATGTATTATGGATTGGTTGCTGAATTTTCGGGTAGTATTTAATTGAGTCTCCTATCTTATAATTTCATAAACTTCAACGAATTTGTGGAAAATTATTGTATCCAAAATTTCTGTTAAGGAACTACATCGCTTACTTTTCTGAAAGATTAATTAAACAATCAGTTAATACAGATTTCTCAGATCTGACTCTGATACATTGAATGAACTCTTTGCGCTTTAAAGTGTTTAAACTGGAATACAATCTGCTTATAAAGAACTAATAAAGGAATTGTTTTTAGATAATTATAAATAGTTCACGCCTCACATAAAAGCTAAAAGAAAATGAATCTTCAAAAAGATTATTTTGTTCAATGGATAACCTTAAAACTATTATCATAGGGTTCTACAAATGAAAATAACGTGAGGGTATTTGATATTTCCCTCAAAAGTCGAATTTGACGGAAAAAGTTTTCAAACATCTAAAATGAATATTGGAGCTCAATATATCTATTAATGAGATGAATTATCTCATATTGCTGATTTAGCACCTTATTAGTTTAATAGATGATTTCATTTTTTAGATATTTGCACATGGCTCTATTGATAACTTTGGATAATGTCTATACATTGTACAATCTTGATTCTTCAAAAAAGACGGAAGGGATCGTTATTCTTAATCAACAAAATGATCCTAAAAAGAAATATACAAATAATAGCCGTCTATTTGATGGTTTATTGCTAGGATTCCTGATACAGGGATCCATGAAAGCACAGATTCATTTTTTAGAATATGAAATGAACGCGGGTGATATTGTTGTTTTACAGCCGCAATTGATGATGGATACAAAATCATTAAGTGACGATGCCCAAATTGTAACCATTGGTCTTTCCTTAGATTTTATTACAGCATTTCCCATTTTACGTGAGTTTGTAATGAACCACCAAATTAGATGGCAGCCCGTTATCAGACTTAAGCCTGAAGAAATAAATTTGCAAAATGAATTATTGACGCTTATACAGAATTTCTACAATAAAAAACCTAGCCATAATAAAACGGAAATGCTTCGACATCTTGTTATGGTTCTAATAAGTATGATTTCTGAAGTATATTCTTCTTTACCGAATAACAAAAGCTTAGTGAAAAACCGTACACATGAGATTATAGATGATTTTTATCTACTTATTTCAAAACATGCGAATCAACAGAGAAGCGTTGTGTTTTATGCTGAAAAATTACATTTAACACCACAATATCTTTCCACTTTCCTGAAACAGAAAACGGGAAAATCTATATTACAGTGGATTGATCATATCACAATTCTACAAGCTAAAACACTACTGAAATCTTCTAATTTATCAATCAAAGAAATTAGCAATGAGCTTCATTTCGAAGAAACAAGTGTTTTTTGCAGATACTTTAAAAGAATAGTGGGAGTGTCGCCAAAAACCTATAGAAACGAATACTAATTTATATTCTTTTATGCCCAAACTATTTATATGATGAGCTTTCAGATTGTACATAAACACCATTAAATTGTTAATACCTGCCTTTTTATCTCTGTTTAATTTTACAATATGAAAAAAACAGGTAAAAAAGCAGCTGTTGGATTTATATTTGTCACGTTGTTGATTGATATTACAGGTTGGGGAATTATACTTCCCGTGGTTCCTAAACTCATTGGAGAACTTATCAATAGTGACCTTGGTGAAGCTGCGAAATATGGAGGTTGGCTTGGCTTTGCTTATGCTATTACGCAATTTATATTTGCACCTATAGTGGGTAATCTTAGTGATAAGTATGGGAGACGCCCAATTATTTTAATTTCTCTTTTTGGATTTGCTGTTGATTATGTACTATTAGCACTAGCGCCTTCTATCGGGTGGTTGTTTTTAGGAAGAATCATTGCCGGTCTTACTGGGGCTAGTATTTCAACAGCTAGTGCATATATCGCTGATATATCCACTGAAGAAGATAGAACTAAAAATTTCGGCTTAATCGGCGCAGCTTTTGGATTAGGATTTATTATAGGTCCGGTAATAGGCGGTTTGCTTGGACATTATGGAGCCAGAGTTCCCTTTTATTTCGCTGCTATATTATGCATGGTGAATTTTCTTTATGGCCTGCTCATACTACCGGAAAGTTTAGAAAAAGATAAGCGTCGGTCATTTAGCTGGAAACGTGCAAACCCTATTGGAACAGTAAATTTTTTGAGAAAACAGTCGAAAATATCAAATCTCGTCATCGCTTTAATTTTGGTGTATGTTGCCCTCCACGCTGTACAAAGCAATTGGCATTTTTTTACTATGTATAAATTTAATTGGACAGAAAGAACTGTAGGTCTGTCACTTGGTCTGCTTGGCTTATTGCTTGGCCTAGTACAAGGAATTCTGATTAGGTGGACAACTCCAATATTAGGAGAATATAAAAGTGTATATGTTGGGTTGCTATTTTATGCATTAGGCTTAATGCTTTTTGCATTTACCAATCAAGGATGGATGATGTTTGTTTTTCTCGTTCCCTATTCCTTAGGTGGGATCTGCGGACCCGCACTTCAATCAATAATCAGTAAAAATGTTCCTGCAAATGAACAGGGGGAACTGCAGGGGGCATTATCAGGTTTAGTGAGTGCTACCTCTATTTTGGGACCTCCAGTGATGACCAACTTATTCTATTATTTCACTCATGATAAAGCACCATTTCAATTTTCAGGAGCTCCGTTTTTTCTAGCATCCATTTTAATGTTGATGAGTGTAATTATTATATATTTTGCTTTTCGGAAAAAAAGTGAAAAAGAAGCTAAAGATTAAAAAAAATGCGATAATGTGAATAAGTAGGGGGGAAGATATGGCCTTAAATCGGTTTTTGTCGCAATTTCAAGATATTTGTGAATAAAAAAAAAGAGACAACTATCAAATAGTTGTCTCCTTAAGTGAACTCGCTGGTAGGCTACCCAAACTATTTTTATAATGATATTGAAAATATTTTAGATCTATATATCTGAAAATAAGGTTGTTACTATTTTATTCTTTTTGTTTGATTTCTGTTAAGTTATCTTCATGGGATTGTGATTTTGAAAATTTGAATATTTGGTTCTAATCAATTGCGCACCTTACTTCCAATTATTTTTATCCGTATTGGTGAGTTTTTAGTGTTGGTTATTTAGCAACTAGAATTTAGTCTTTTCATTAAAAACTAGTGTTTAAGAGGAATGATGATAAAAGGGAGGGATTCGAACTAACCCTCTTCACTTTCAAAAAACCTATATTTCAAGTAATATAACAAAAGACTGCTATGAATCTGCCATAGAATATAATTCCAACAATCCTTATATTTTGTAACCTTTTACATTATTAAAAAGAGCAATATAATTCTTTTAAATTATTAATAAATATAACTAAAAATATTAGTTATCCAGTACAGATTAGAACTTAATAAAAAAATACTGGACTTCTTTCTTTCTTTCTTTAGGAAATCCAATAGTATTGAGTAAAATGTTATCATTAAATAACAAATTTACTATATTGCATAAAATATGTTTGGTTATCCTTAGTGTAGGCTATTCCATAAAATTAACCATGAAATAAAAGTTAGAGAATCAATTCTAATCTTTTCTTTGTATTTTATTAAAGCACATTACGGTAAGCCGTAAAAATTTGGTTTACTTTATTCCGAATGTTGCATAATACATATGAATTCTGAAGTTATTTATTGGAAAATAGCAGATGCTTGCTAACAATAAATAATTATTAATACCTAGAAATTTATAATAATGGCTAAAGAAACAGTAGATAATGATTCTACCAAAAAGCAGTTAGGTTTTGAATATCAAAAACTAATTGCCCTAGAGTCATGCCTAAATGCTAAAAAAGGTGAACATGTTTACATCGAATGCTTTGGTGATATCCAACAAGGAGTAAAAGCTACAGAAGTGAAACATCATCTATCAGATTCAAATCTGACCAGTAATTCTACTGATGTTTGGAAAACGTTAAAAAACCTCGTGGAGGAATATGATAAATTGAAATTTAATGACAAATTTATTTTGCATACTACACAAAATATTAAAGAGGATAGTATTTTCTTTGGTTGGAATATGCTTTCTAAGACTATCAAGTACAAAAGGTTGAATGAACATAATATTTCTACGACTTCTAAACCATTTAAAGATATAATTATTGACGGTAACAAGTCTACAAAGGATAAACTACTAAATATTTTGGAGAAATTTGTGATTTATCATAACCAGCCTAAAATAGAGGAGAAATTAAAGGAGCTGGAAGAGCATCCAGCATTTTCTTTAATACATGATCAATTTAAAAGAATTGCGATTTGGATTTTACAAGGTTATCTAACTGATAGAGCTATTGAAAATTCTGACAAATGGGAAATTAATATCACAGATTTTAAAGACGACCTTCGAGACAGTTTGGGGCAATACGCAAAAGATTATACACCGTTTCCTATAATTCATAGAGATCAGGTGCCTAAAGATTATCTATCAAAAGGATATAAGTTTATTGAAAAATTAGAAAATATTTGTTTGAAAAGAACCGATTTGCATCAAGCTTTTCAAGATTATGTTAGATCTGAGGAAGCTTATAAGGAATTATTGATTGTTAATCCGGGACTGGAGAAAAACCTTCTGTCGTATGAAAATGATATTCAATCAGAAATGAATACGGAAAAAAGTTTTGTATCTTATAGCTTAACATTAAATTCTTTCTTGGATAATACACATCTCTCTTCTTCGAGAAATGTGTATTTCAATAGTATAAGAAAAAGCTGTAATAATATTAGAGGAGTGAACGGAACTGAAAAATTTTATAGGGACGGAAGAATTCATAACATCACAGAAACAACAGATTTTGAGTGGCAGTTTAAAGAAACAGATTTAGAATGAAAATAAAAGAAGTAGAGAAAATACTATTTAATCCTCTCTTCACATCCAAATTATTAATGTTTGCTTTGTGTGGAGCAAAGGATAAGAAGTTAAAATTAGAACTCATTTATTACATTTTGCCGTTGCTGTATGATGAACATATCAAGAATAAATTGGCGAAATCAAATTCTAGAAGTTCATTTAAAACATTTTTTGATAGTGATGTCAGAAAAAAAATGATTGGGATTGAAGAGCTTTTAAAAAATTATAATTATAAATCTAAAGAAGCATTAATAACTCTTTCAAACTTGTATTCTATAGAGCTTAATTCTTATGTATTACTAAAAGAGAAGATTCAAATCCAATATTCTCAAGAACCAAATAGTCTGCTTAAAGAATATTATAAGGCAGCCTTTAACTTGGGAAATATATTATCCAAAGAAGATTATACCAAAATATTCTATAGTTTTTAATATCATGAAAGCATCAATATCACATATATTTCTATTTAACGGCGATCAAGTTAGAAATCTAAAATTTGAAGAGGGATTAAATATAATTACAGGGGATTCAAAAACTGGAAAAAGTGCTGTCATCGAAATAATAGATTACTGTCTTTTTGCAAGTCGGTCAACAATTCCAAAGGGGATAATTACAGATTGGACTGAATTTTACTGTATTGTATTGAAAATTATGGAGAAATTCTTAGTGATTGCCAGGAAAAAAAACAGCAATTCAATGTATTTTGTTGTAGAAATTGATCCAAAAGTATTAGAAAATTTTTCTCTTGAATATTTTTCTGATAAATCTTTAATGGATTTGAATGATGCAAAAAAGGAATTTGAAAAGCATCTCGGCATATCAGTTTTGGATACTAGAACAGATATCGAAGAGGACAAAAGAACCTCAGGTGGCAAGGTAACTATGAGGAGCTTTGCGCCATTCATATTTCAACATCAAAATCTTATAGCTAACAAGCACAGTCTTTTTTATCGTTTTGATGATTTCTATAAGAGAAAAAAAACAATTGATGATTACTCTATTCTTATGGGTTGGGAAAATGCCGAGTATTTCGATTTAAGACGGGAACTAGAAGAAAAACAGAAAGAGCTTTCAAGAAATAAAAAAATAGCAGAAAAGCTAAAAATAAATAGCGAGCAACTTAGAACTGATTTGTATAATAGTTTGTCGATATATTACACATTTTTAGGCAAAAATTTAGACAGTGAAATTAGCTTAAGTGATTTAAAAAAACTCTCTAAAGATTTACCTAAGGCGAATGCAAATTCAGTAGCAGATCAAAATTTACCTTTGTTATTGGGAAAAATTGATCATGAAATCACTGAAAAAAAGAAAGAGCTGATAAATGTTGAAAATCTTATTGATACAATTAAGGATAATAACAGTCTATCAAAAAATTATGGGAGCAACATAAAAAGATTGAAGGCAATGGCTTCCATACCTCAAGTTGTTGAGGAAATTCATTGTCCACTTTGTGAACAAGAAGTTAAAGAGATAAAAGAAAAAATCAATATAGTACAGGAGTCAAACCAAATGCTTGTCAACGAATTTGAAAAAATTGGCGTGTATGTTAATGATACAAGTGAAGAAAGTGGCACATTAAGAAAACAGAGAGATCAGCTTAAAAAAGAAATAAAATCGCTCTCTATAAAAGCTGAGGAAATTAATAATCAAATTACGTTGGAATTTAACAGTCGTGAAGATTATGAAAAAGGATTGTTATTGAAAGGACGGACAGAAGCAACTGCTGCGACCCTTATTGAAAGAAGCCAATTGCTTGCAGCTGACAAAAATGACTTCACTGAACTCATTGAATATATAGAAGAATTAAAATCAAAACTGTCAGGGTATAATCTCAAAGAAAAATTACAAAAAGCTGAGGTTTTATTGAGCGAAAAAATGAGTGAAATTTGTAATCAGCTAGATTTTGAAGATGAATTTAAACCAGGAAAAATTTGGTTTGATTTAGAGAAATTTGCTCTTAAATACACTATTGATGAAAGAGAAAACATACTGTTGTCGGAGATGGGGAGTGGATCCAATTGGTTGGCCATCCATTTATCAGCTTTTCTAGGCTTTCTATATTTACATTCAGTAACTGAGTCTTCTCGTATTCCTTCAATTTTAATATTGGATCAACCTAGCCAGGTTTATTTTCCAAAAGTTTATGGGAAATTGGAAGAAGAGGAAGCGAATGATAATAATAAAAAGGATGATAATATTCTACAGGTTAAAAACATTTTTAAGGTATTATCTCATGAAATTACAACCATAGAATCGGAATGTGGATTTAAACCTCAAATTATTGTCTTAGAACACGCTGACGAAGAAGAATTTTCTCAATTCATTAAATATCGTTGGAGTAAAGAGGGTAGTAAATTAATTTAATAATTATTTGTTTTCACTATATATAAATAGGTGTTTACTTTTTAATTGTTATTGACAAATAAATCAAAATTATGTTTGAAATTATTGAATATTCAAGAGTTCATGATTTTTATAATGCCAATAAGGAATTAATATTTAAAAATAGGCTTTCGCACTATCATTTAATTAAATATTTTAATGAGCTTAATAATGGTAATCAATCTATATATGCGGGTTATAATATTATTGATCAGAACGGGGGCAATGTGATTTGTGTATGGGCTGATTCGGTATATTATTTATATGCGTTAAAGTGGTCAGATTCGATTATTCTAGGCTTATTAAGTAAAATTGAAATAGATAAATATACAAAACGATTTAGTTTTTGCGGAACCCTCGACTTGATAAAGGATCTGTTTGAAAAGAGTGGAATCACATATGAAGTTTTCAAAGAGCGTAATTTATTTGAATGTTTTGAACTTAAGGATAGGAAGGAAGAAGAAATTATTGGTAAACCATACTTAAGTTCAATTAATGATCTTGACATAATTGCACAAATGACTTATGATTTTGGGATTGAAGAATGGGGACATAGAGAAGGACGAGACCAAGTAAATGCCAGTAAAATATCTTTACAATCGATTTATTCTAAAACAAGCGTCAATTGGCAAGTAAACGGTGAAATTGTCTCTGTTGCGACAATATTGGACAGTGAAAGTGAAATGTCTATTATAGGTAATTTGTATACCCAACCAAACCATAGGGGTAAGGGGTATGCAAAAAGTCTGGTCTACGAAATCACGAAACAGATTTTAGAAGATGGTGATCGTTGCGGAATAGTTTCCGATGCAAATAATCCAATTACAAATAAGATGTTTCAGGAAATAGGGTATGAACAGATTAGTAAATATATCAGTGTAAATACTTTGCGTGAAGAAGTGTAAATTACTTCTTTATTATGTATATGCTTTTCAATGCTGAAAGTTTTGTAAACCAACTGTATTCAAAAGAATTCATTTCGTCTAATTTTAAAGAGGCTAATTATCGCCGACTTTTTTCTCCGTTTGATATAATTCCGAAAATAAAATCCTTTGTCAAATCAAATATTAGAATATATTGAAGAATAATTTACCAAAAATATGTTATTGGTGCGGTGTAAATCTGCCTTTAAATAATACTACAAAGGAGCATGTTCCTCCTTTTACATTTTTTCCAAGAGGGCATAGGGAGAATCTTATGACAGTACCCTCTTGTTCGGATCATAACAATAATTTATCTTATTTAGACGAGAAATTTCAGTTTTTAATAAAGGCATTTAAAACAAATGAGATTGCTATCAACGATTTAAATACGAGAGTTAAAAGAGGATTTGAAAGAAAGGAGAAACAGTCATTTATTAAGAATTTAGAAGAAAATAGTAGATCTGGAAAAATTGATGGGAAACCACATTGGTTTTTACCTTTAGAACAAAATGAAGCTGAATTATTTATTGAAAAAATAGTGCGGGGAATATACTTTTATCACAAAGAGAAACCAGCAAAAGGAATTATTCAAAGTATATCAAAAAGGATTATTTATGAAAATGGCGTAAATACAATTGCTGGAGTTGATTTTTTGAAAGAGGATTTAAGTTCTGATATTTTGTCAAATGGAGAATGTAACAATCCTAAAGTTTTCAAATATCAATATTTAGACTTTAGAGATATGTTTGTTGTTTTTATGCAATTTTATGATGATGTTGAGTTTATAGGCTGGAAATATCCTGAGAATTTTTCATTTGACTAAATTGTGTTACAAAAGGTTTGATTATTTAACTAGACATTACCAATACGTTTTATAAAAAAAAATTATTAAGATGGCAGATAATCTTGTAGGCTATTCCAGGGCAGGCGATGAATTTCATTATCGATGGGCAGCGCGTAGATGTCTTAGAATGCTGTTTCCAAACAGCAAGCTTACCAGTGTGGTAATCGAAGGGTCGAATGAGGTTAATGCACCTGGTGAATACGTAATCGATCTTACTGAATATGCAGTGAATCAAAAGGTTGAGCATATTGATTATTATCAGTTAAAACATACCACCGTACAAAAAGAGAGTCCGTTCCTGCTAAGTGATCTTAAGGAAACAATTAAAGGATTTTTCAAGCGCTTTGTAGAACATGATGAAAAGGGCGAACTAGAAAACAAAGTAATATCTTTTATACTGGTGACCAATAGGGCTCTTGCAGATAACTTTAAGAATAACCTCGCCGCAATTGCCAATGGAACTACCGTTGAAAATCGATTTCTGACAACTATTAAAAAATACACTTCTCTTGATAATGGGAAATTGCAAAAGTTTTGTTCCTCAATTAGGATTGAAGATGGTCACGGTAATTACCAGGAACAAAAAAACGAATTGAGAGTTGAACTTACACGGATTCTTTATGATGCAAATCCAAATTTGCAAGTTGAAAATATTACTGCTTTGGTAAGGGAGAGGATAATGCCCGACTCAAATGGTAAAATTGTCAAGGAAGACATACTGCAACGCTTCGGCGTAAGCTCAGAGCGAGAACTTTATCCTGCTGAACCAATTTGGGAAGAATTGACTAAGAGGATACCTAGATCTCAACATGCGGAATTGAGCAGAGAAATACATAATTCAAAGAATTCTATTATAATTCATGCCGAGGGCGGTGTTGGCAAATCAGTATTTACACGTCAATTCATTGAAAACCTTCCCGAAGGATCCGTAGGAATTGGTTATGATTGTTTTGGTGCTGGAAAATACCGAAATCCCAGTGAAACTCGCCATCGACATAAAGAGGCCATGGTTCAAATTTCTAATGAATTAGCGACGATGGGGCTTTGTGAACCGCTTATTCCTTCAAACAACACGTCTTCTGAAAGGGAGCTGACAAGAATGTTTTTATACCGTCTTGAAAATGCAGTGAAAAATCTCAGAAAAGCTTTTTCCTCCGCCACTTTGACGCTACTTGTTGATGCTGCGGACAACGCAGAAATGGCGGCTAAGGAATTTAACCAGAGTTGTTTTGCACGTGAACTTTTACGAGAAGAAATGCCTGAAGGATGTAAACTCGTTTATTTGTGTAGACCCGAGCGAATTTATCTTTTGGAGCCACAAAGTACAATTAAATTATTGGAGCTGAAGCCGTTTTCAGAACAGGAATCCTCAGTTTATCTTAAAACAAGGTTTCCCTCTGCAACTGATGCCGACGGATTGGAGTTCCACAGACTGACCAGCGGAAATCCAAGGGTTCAGTCAAACGCGCTGGATAATAGATCAGAATCTGTGGTGGCATTATTAAATAGTTTAGGTCCAAAACCCACTTCCGTTGAAGATCAGATCGAGGCACAACTGAGATTTGCGGTTTCTAGGCTTAAAGATTTACTCCCTACCGTATTTCAGCAGGAAATTGACGCAATTTGCACGGGGCTAGCTAGTCTATCGCCAAACATTCCGATCGACGTTCTAGCACTTGCCTCTGGTGTACCTGAACAGAGCGTTAGGAGTTTTGTAGCTGATATTGGAAGACCGCTATGGCTATCAGATTCTTCAGTCCAGTTCCGTGATGAACCAACGGAGACTTGGTTTCGTAAAACTTTTATTGGTGGTGTTTCCGATTTTGCTAACTACATTACAAAGTTAGAACCGCTTGCAGATCACTCAGCTTATGTCTCTGAGGTACTGCCACAGCTTTACTTGATGGCGGGTCAATATGAAAAATTGATTACCATAGCTTTATCTGATGAACTTCTTCCACATAATAATCCAATAGATGCGAGAAATGTAAAAGTCTATAGGCTTCAATTCGCATTCAAAGCGGCGTTAAAGGAAAATAGAAGCAGTGATGCTATCAGACTTGCCATGCGTGCGGGTGAAGAAGTTGCTGGAGACGAGCGCCAAATTCTGTTATTGAGAGAGAACCTGGACCTATTAAGCCAATTACAAGGAAAAGAAAAAATTCAGAGTATTGCCTTCAAGAGGACATTATCTGGTAACTGGATGGGGTCGGAAAATATTTATTCAGCTTCCCTACTTTCGATGTTTCCAGAATATCACGGAGAGGCAAGAGGTTATCTTCGAGCATCTTTAAACTGGTTAACTATATATTTTGAGGAATCAAAGCAACGAAAGCGTCATGATCATGAGGAAAGATTGGAGGATAGAGATATTGTACAAATTGCAGTAGCAAAGCTCAATTTGGATGGGATTGATAGCTGTACAGAATTTTTAAATAGCTTAAAACCAAAACAAAGTGTTTTTAGGATTGTTTGTGAACTTTCCAGAAACCTTGTAGATAAAGGTGCTTTTGATGTTTTGGATGGTCTTCTTGCCAGTTGGAAGCAACAGCCATATTATACAATTGCTATTTCAAGCGAGTTACACAAAGTAGGTCATATTCCTCCTGCAAAAATAATCAAGTCATGTCTAACGCGACTAAACAACCCCAAGACTCGGATCAAGCTTCCTGAAAACAATAATGAGTTATTAAAAAGCGTGCTTCTTGATTTTTTGGAGTGCTGCATCTATCGAGGTCTTGATAACAATTCGATCTTGGGAGTGTTGAACTACTACTTTCCGGTTCGTGCAGAACGAATGGTTTTAGATGATCATTTTTACTCATCTAGAACGCTGTTCATGCGCGTACTAGCGATCAGGTTTGGTCTTAACGGCGGCATCTCTCCTGATATTCAGGAAATCATGCCCGAGGGCTTGGTAACTAAAAAGAGTAATTATGAAAACAATCGCAAGATAACCGACTTTACTCAGATCGTTGAGGGCCTGCTACCATGGTATCTTTTAAGGCTATCGGTACTGTCATCTGCTGGACTGCTAGATAATGGCGCATTTGAAGATGCGAACACTAATTCTAAAAATGGTCTCAAGGGCAGATATAAGGGACATGATACATTCCCCCAAGAAATAGCAGAGGTGCACTTGAGTATAATGATCTTTGCTAATAAAATGACTACTGATGATCTTGAAAAATATTTCGTCACTTATATTGAGAATTCTAAATCTCTTAAAATTACAAGCTGGTTATCAGCTGTATCAGCCTCGTATAGATTGGAACATCTCAAGCCGTTCAGCATCAGGCTTGAAAACTATACTTATGAGGAAATAAAAAGCTTTGCCGATCAGGGACCGGACGAACTGGCTGAAAAATATATCTCTCTGGCTCGTTCGGTTCTGGTCAACTCAAAAGATGATGCAAGTGCTTATTTTGACGATGCCGTTGGGATTGTCTCAAAATTTGGTGATGAGATCGTCTACAGGTGGGAAGCTGTAGTTGCATTGGCAAAAAGAACCTGTGATGCAATTTTCGAATCTCAAAACGAACTATCTTATCGGTTTATAAGAATTGCCGAAATCGTTGGAGAACAAAATCGTGAAAAGCATTGGAGCAGAGGCGAAGCGATACAGATTGCGACAAGACTCTCCACTAATGGTGGTCTTGCAGCTTTGAGCAGGTGGCGTGATCGCGGCATTGGGCGCTTTGAATGGCTACATGCAGATATGATTTTGGAACTTTTGCGCAAGGAACCTACAAAGACTATGAGGACCTGGGCATTAATACCTTTTTTAAGGATTGAGCAATTGAAATCTCTGCTTGAAGATTGTTTGGAAATAGATGTCCTATCCCTATCAGATAAGCAGCACATTTTAAGTGATGCCGTATCCCGTTTTAGGAGAGAAAATGCAAACGAAGTATATTGGCATGATCTACAAAAATGTGCTTCAAATAATGGCATTGTGGACAAGGAACTGTCAAAAGTCATTTCCAGCTTACCGGTTAATAAAATACAGGATGGTAATTACAAAGAGCCTATTTTTGATCAGGACGATAGCGTTCCATGGGATGATATTTTTTCGGAAATAGATCTGCTGACACCTGTTGGACTTCAGAAAGCTAAATCACGGTTTGAAGCCTATGCTGAAAGTAGAAAACTGCATTTCGGTAGGCCCTCATTTTGGAAGGGAGCAATAACCAAACTCAGCGCTTCAAGTATGCTAAAACTCATAGAAGCAATGCAACTTTGTGAAATTATAGAACATTATGATTTTCAATTCCTTTTTAAAAACTTACCGAAAGATTGGTTGGGAACTGCTGGCTTTAAAAAAAATTATCCGTCGATTTTAAAAAGGCTAGGCAGGAAATATTGTGAAAAATTGACAAACCGCTATAGTTATGATAACTTTTTGCAATCACTACCCAAACATCAGGATGTAGAAACTTCCCTTAACGCCGGAATTCTCGAGGGGCTGGCCGATGGTGCAGAATTTGCCGATGCTGAAGTTTTCTTTGGTTTTGTCAGAACTGGCTCTGCGATGATATCTGCTGAGGAGGCAAAGAGTGCATTGGATTATTCGATGTCACGGTTTGAGATGCATATAGAGACTGATTTTGGAGATGGGCCGTGGGCGGAATGGCTAAAAACTGATGGTGACACGGATTCTGGAATTTCTGGATATTTATGGTCTGCTTTGGGATCTCCATTTAGAGAGTGCCGATGGAGTGCTGTTCATGCCATTCATCGTCTTGCAAATTTTGGATATGGGCAAATATTTAAATGTTTTTTCAAATGGCTAGCCTTTGAAAAGGTTGGAGCATATGGGTTCAAAGATTATCCATTTTATAACCTGCATGCCAAGCAGTACCTTTTGATCGCATTCTCTAGAATTTCTTTAGCTAACCCAGAATATCTTAGAGACTATAGTGATATTTTTGCAAAATATGCATTGAAGGAAAAGCATATTCTAATCCAGATTGCTGCTGTAAATTCAGCCAAAAATATTCAGATTGCATTTCCTGGGACCTATTCGCAAGAAATTGTAGATGATCTTGCAAATGTCGGTATTCCTATCTCAGAGCGTAGGGAACAATATGGTTTCACAGTAGATAGCTATTGGCATTCAAATGGAAGTGTACCAACCGATATTGATTTTCATGGCGCTTGGGATTTCGATAAATATTGGTTTGCTCCACTCGGACGTATTTTTGGTGTTTCCGAAAAACAAGTTCAAAATCTTGTTGGTAAAGTAGTAGTAAATGAATGGAAGGTTGTAGAAAGTGGGTATAATAAAGATCCAAGGGTAGGACTCTGGAATAGAGCAACTAGAGGTGAAAGTACAAGCTATAGTAAAAGTAGCTTTCCCAAAGCTGATAACCTTGATTTTTATAATTCTTATCATGGGATGATGGTCGTTGCCAGTATGCTTATAGAAAAAATGCCTGTTGTGACAAATATCGAGTGGGATGATGAAAGATGGGAGAATTGGATTGAAGAGCAGTATTTAACAGTACCTAATGGGAAATTCCTTTCAGAATACAGAGATAATCTTCCATTGTTAAGACCAAGCTGGGTTTTCACTAATTTAGAGAAGGGTTGGATGGATAAGGTATCGGATGATGATTTTATCAATTCGATGATTTTACGGAAGGACAATTCAACCTGGTTAAATGTTATGGGTTGGTGGGCAGAACGAAAGAACAGTTATAAAGAAGGATATTACATTAAATCTGCTCTAGTTTCGATAGAAACCGCAAATTCGTTGTTAAATGCACTACAAACCTGTGAGGATACCCATGATTTCACGATTCCTGCCTATCATGAGAAGGACATGGAAATCGATTGGGGGGTATTTACCCTGAAAGGTTGGCTTCATCAAAACGAAATTTCGAAAGGGATTGATCAGTTTGATACTTTTGCAAAAGAACTAATCTTTTCACCGATTTCTATAGGAAAACAATTCAAGGATGATATGCAACTTAAAACTTCCGATGATAGGAAGTTCTTTACGACTCATGATACTGGAGAAATTGTTGCAATGAACCAGACTTGGGTAAGCGAAATTATACGAGATGACGAACAAGCTGAACAGTCGGGAGAAAGGCTGAGCTGTACGACAGATTTTTTAAAATCACTTTGCAAAAAATATAGATCAGCCTTGATCTTTAAAATACAGATAGATAGAAGCTACTATAGTAGATATGGAGGTTCGTCCGACAATTCCGGCTATAAGCCCCCTAAACATAAAATAATATTATTTACGGAAGATGGAGAAATTAGACATACAACAGGCAGCTATCGAATTGGGTAAACAACTTGTCAAACAAAATGGTTTGGAACCAGGGGTAGATACATTTGGCAGATGGATGTGCCACTATATAGCCGAACAAATGGTGAGGGCTGATAACTCCGTTGGTGCTGAAAAAGAAATAGCAGAAAAAGTATGTTTTGAAACTATCCTCAAGTTTTGGCAACACAGATGGCAACTACCATCCGCATTACGACCTTTTGAAAGCTTTGAAACAATTCTTTCTGTGCTCGAACGATTAGATCCAGAAAGGCCCCGAAATTTTTATTATCATCAGATTCCGTCTCGTGAAGATTTTTCCATCCAGCGTAATCCAGAACAGGAGAAATGGATAAAATTTGCAGAAGATATTGATAAAGCGGCCAGGGTATGCATAGAACTTGCAATTGAAAAATGTGCTGAAGAAGCAAAAGATGATGAGACGGAGTACTGGCTAAAATACGGGCGCAAAATTGAATCTGGAATCGATATCCAGATTATTGATGAACTAACCGATCTGGACATTTCAAGTTTCTTAGATGACAAACAGGATGATGATCTTCTGAAAAGTAACCAAGACAAAGAATTAATCAAATATGAAGTGGCAGTAATAAAAAGTCGAATTGAACATATTGAGAACCTTTCCAAAATGAATACTATTATATTAAAAGAACTAAAATCCAGATTAAAAAAAATTGAAAAATGATGCCATCTGCCGTTCTGTATTATTACGAATAAAATATAAAGTATAGGATAAAACAATCATCCTGATTTTTCATCCCGGAAAATCGTAACAAACTTCTGTTTTTTCTTTAGAAAGATGTTTTCTTTGTATCTGTCAACCAATAAAAAGTTACAAAATGACAGCGACAAAAATAAAAGAATTTATTATTAGCATTAGCGAGAATTTAGAAAAGGAGTACAAAACGTCACCTGGTAAACCATGGCTTACACTCGCGGGATCAACAATTTTAGTCACATTCCTGGGGATGTTTTACTTATGGGTATATTTTGATCAATATCAAATGATAGGTTTTGCTGCGCTTGAAGTCAATGACGCATATTCACTTCTTTTCAATAATCTTATGCCGATGATCTATGTAGCACTCATATTATCTTTCTTTTTATTAATCTTAGTTCCAGGGATTATTAAAAATAATCTTAGGAATACTACTGGAGCCAAACTTTCTGGAGAAGTAATAGGGCAGGAGGGATCAATGGGGCTCTCGAACATGGCGGTCATCATTATTATACTTATAATCCATGCCGGACTTTACGTCCTGCTTCAGGTTTACGAATTTGGTGCCTTACCGACTATTGTATTTTTGTCGGGTGCTGCATTGGCAAGTTACCTCTATCTTAAAATTGCAAATAGAGCAGGAATAGCATTGGCAGTATTGATGTGTTTTTTCTACGCACATGTAAGAGCAATTAGGGATGTGAAACTTAACGAGAAAATCAAGCCAAAAGTGAATCTTGTGCTAAGCAGTTTAAAAGATCCCATCTTAACCGAAAGAAATAGGTGCAGGTATATTATTTACAATACTTCCAGCTTTTATTATATTAAAGATAGTTGTGAGAAAAAGATCTATGCGTTTTCTACTTCTACTGGTGAGTGGAAGTCAAAAACCGTGAAGTAATATAACGTGAAGTAATATAAATAGAATATTGTATCAAGGTTTTGGGAAGCTACCGTAAAAGAGTCATTGATGGAACCTTTTACGTGTTATTGTCAAAGCTAAACTAAAATAAGTAAAGATTATGATAAGAATTAGCAACTCTAATTATAAAAATATGCGGATAAATTTTTATTGAATGAAGGTAAATTCTTATTTTGTAATCAAAAAATCAAATGATGACATATCGTGACAAGATAAGCCAATCCGAGCAAAAAGCACACTCTCACGGCATCGCAACAAAAATATTGCGAGAGATGACTACTTTACGTGCTAGCGTTGGTACTTCCCCAAACACTCCGAGAAGATGGGTCTGGGAGTTGCTTCAAAATGCTAAAGACGTAAATGGAGGAGAGGGTGTTAATGTGAAAATTTCGAAGGCGGAAAAAGATCAAAAAAAATATTTGCTTTTTGAGCATGACGGGCGTCCGTTCACAGCTGAAAATATTAGGTTTTTAATAGAGCAGACATCGTCAAAAGATCGGGAAAAAGATGAGGAAGGTAAAAGGGAAGAAACAGGGAAATTTGGGACAGGTTTTCTTACAACGCACTTGCTGTCTGAAATAGTCTTTGTGAAAGGAGTCGCAAAAGAAGAAGGTCTGGACTATCGAAGATTTAGCTTTAAGCTAGATAGGTCAGGATTCAAAATAAATGAAATCATAAAAGCTGTAGAAAGCTCAAAGCAGCAAATTTTGAATATTGACTCACAAGAACCATATAGTGAGTATGATCATAAAGCTTTTAATACGGCTTTTATTTATTCTTTAGAAGACCCACTGAGTATAACAATAAGAGAACAGGGATTAAATGATTTAGATATAAATCTACCCTATACATTATGTTTTGTCGATAAATTAAATTCGGTTAGCGTTTTTCCAGAGGGCAAAGTTTTCGAGGTTTATGATGAGGAAACACTTGATAAGAAAAAGAATTTTAAGATTATTACGATTAAAATCAGTGAAAAGGGGAATGAACCAAAATATCTGGAATTCGCTTCTTTAACAAACGGATTAACGAGTATCATGATTCCAGTGCAAGTTAATGCTAACAGTATATCGATTTTGTCTATTGACCCTCATGTACCTAAGTTATTTTGTGATTTCCCATTATTAGGTACAGAGACCTTTCCTTTTCCAGCGATAATCAATAATCCTGGTTTTAACCCAACCGACCCGAGAGACGGCATTTATTTAACAGATAGTGTTAGAAAGGATCCGCTAACTGAGGAGAATAAGCAAATTTTAAAGGATGCAGTAGAACTTTATTATAATTTATTAGATTTTGCCACTAATCATGGCTGGCGAAACCTGCATTTTCTTGCTAAACTTGGTACATTAAAGGAGCCTGTTAAGAGTAATACCTCAGTTCCGTGGTTTGAAGATAATGTACAACTACCGATAAGGGACGAATTGAACATGAGTAGCATTGTTTGGACCGCAAAAGATACTTATGGCACAATGTTAGATTCCCAGGGTAAACAATCCATGCAATTTCCGTCAGGCATATCGAAGGAAGTACGCGAAAAAATGTGGGAGCTTGCCGAAATGTGGTTTCCCGAATTGATTCCAAAGAAAGATCTGGTTGAGTATTGGAATTCAAATATTTGGCCTGATTGTGCGAGGTTAACTTTACTAGAGATGGCAAAATTAATTGAGATTTCTGGGGAATTAAATGTATTAGAGCCAGAATTAGTAAACTTTGATTCCATTAACTGGCTTAATTCTTATTATGAGGCTTTGAGCCTAGATAATGGAGAATACCTTAAAATTACCGATTCAATAAAAATATTTCCCAATCAAAATGGCGATTTCGTCAAAAAGAAGTTCTTAAGTAAACAAGTTGGTACGATTGATCCTGCCTTTAAGGATATTTTGAAACTTTTTGGTCAGGATATTCGAGCGGATTTAGTAGATGATAGAATCGTTATCGATTTTGAAGATGTAGATCAGTATGAGCAATCAGATGCCATTCGGGCAATTAATGCGGAGGTCGAAGAGAAAACCCGTGACAGAGATATTGCACAACAGTTCCGTCCTGCTTTGAACCTGGTGTTAAAATATTTCAATGAGAATCCTGCAACTGCTAAATCTTTATTTCCAAGTATTTATTCCAGGAAATATCTCTTGTACGATGACGAAGAAATAATGGACAATATTGGTAAAGCTGAAGAGCTTAAAGATCTTTTGGAAGTTTTTAATGTTTCCAGTGCGGATGAGTTAAGAAGGAAGTTCGAGAATATGGAAGAAAACAGCAGAAGTTTATTGCCTGTAACCGAAGATATCCTAACTTCAATGGGAATCACAAATATTCAGGAATGGGAGGAAGCGATGCAAGATACTGATCTTAGTGCATTATTTGATCATCAGTCCGTTCCAACAACAGATATGTTTGTGCTTTCTCAGGGACATATTCTCAGGGCACGACATAGAGTTATTGCGCATCTAGAGACACTTAATGAATATGATCTCAGTGAACTTGATACAAATACGGCACCTACTATTTTGGCAGGTGTAAATAAAAATCATATGCCGGTAAAAATCGTATTTAGACCTGCTTATTCTCAGGAAGTGATTGTATATTATGGGGCGGAAAAGGATGCTTTAGATTACGCAGATGCTGAATTGTGGGTTGACGACGGAAGCATCGTAAGACAGATCAGCCTTGGCCATATCCTAAAAATTAACAATATTAAGAAATTCCCAATTTAAAATGGAGTTTGAAGAAAATATAAAAAAACAGTTGGGTTATCCAGAAAGTAACCGACTGAAATATGAAGTATTGTTGCCTTCCAACAGCGAAATTGCGCGCACGATCTGTGCGTTTGCCAATACTGATGGAGGACTTTTGATTTTGGGTGTTCTAAGTAAATTTAACAAGGTTACATTTACGGGACTAAGTGATGATTTTCGTGTAGAATCAGTACTTGACAATGCGTTATCAAAATTAGATCCCAAACCTGAAGTGGAAAGTGGTTTTGTATTTCATGAAGGTAAAAAACTTTTTGCCATTAATGTTGAAAAGAGTGACCAAGGAATTACCTTTAATAATGATCAATATGAAATAATCACAAAAAAAATAACAAAAGTATTATCCCAGGATTTGCGAATTGCTCCCCAAACCAAAAAAGAATCTAAATTGTCAACTGAAGAAAAACTTGATAATGTACTAATTTATCTTATCGAACATCCTAAACTCATCAATGTAAATAAACATACTGTTGAAAAAGTAATATTGAATGATGGAACCTCTTTATCAGAGGCAAGACAACTTGTTGAAAAGCTCAGATCAACGAATTATGTAAGATCTTATGGTCAAAATTACATCGGCGTATCAATTGATACAGCGTCTTTTATTGCATCAGGTGGTTTTAGTGGAGTTTCAAGCAACCTTGCTATTCAAAGTAAAAAGAAAAATGTATTTATATCATACAATTGGAATCTTAAAGATGCTGCGCAAAAGCTTTATGATTTTCTGAGCTCTGCGGGTTATATCGTATACATGGATGATCATAATTTAGGCTATAAAAACAAAATTTCCACATTTATGGAGTCAATTCGAGCCTCAGATTTTTCGATTTTGCTGATTAGTGATAAGTACCTTAAATCAGAAAATTGTATGACGGAAGTATTACATCTGCTCAAAGAAAAGGATTTTCATAAGAAAGTTCTTCCAATTCGAGATAAAGACCTGAAAATTTTTAGGACAGCTGAAAGGATTCACTATATTCAATATTGGCAGGAGCAAGTGCAAGAGCTTGAGGAAATGTTATCGAAATTGGATCAAACTAGTGCAATTGAAGAAATTAAAAAATTGAAAAATGCAAAGTATATTCATCAATCAATTAATGATTTTTTAGTAGTAATTGCAGATATGATAACTTATACGATAGAAAAAGAAGAAAGTTTGTCGTATAGTAATTTAATTGGTTATATTGAAAGCAATTAGGAATTACTAATTTCTTTTTAAATCCCCAAACAGAACCAGAGCATCTGGAGTTTGTTTGTTCCATCTGACTGTTTTGGTTCATTAAAATTGTGGAATGCTTAAAAGATCATGGATATACCAAAGTAGATGTACAAGCGAATTTTAATAAAACTTGTGAAGAAATTTTATACACTGGTAATAGAAAGCTTTGCAAAGAAAAGTTCATAAAATCCACGCTAAAATATTTCTTTGATACGATGGAAACGACTTTAGGTGTTGATATCTATCTAATTCCGAACTCTCCTTTTTAAAAGGGAATGATTATAAATATATTAAAATTATTGCCATGATTCTGCCAATGAATATCTACCCGTGAATTAAAGATGAAATATTAAAGTAGATTTTATGCAATTAAATCATTATTGTGATATGTAGGTGTCATATTGATGTGACAGTGTCATTAATTACTGTTGTTACTATCAAAGTTTTCTACTGAATTTTCCTTTTTTAATTTGATACAGCATAAACTGTTTTTTGTTTATCATTTCATATACTTAAAAATATTAATTTGTAAATCAAATAAATACATTAATTATATGAAGTCAGCCTATTTATATGTCCGCGTAAGTACAGATGAACAAAAAAGAAAAGGTTACTCCCTGCCTGAGCAAGAAGATAGATTATTGAAATATTGTAAATATAACAATATTGAAGTCAAAGGAATCTATCGTGAAGATTATTCTGCCAAAAATTTCAACCGACCTGAGTGGAAAGAATTGTTTTCAGAAATTAAAAAGAAATCATCAGGAGAAGATAAAAACATACTATTTATAAAATGGGACAGATTCAGTCGTAATGTTGAATATGCTTACGAAATGATTGGAAAGCTGCGAAAATATAAAACGACAGCAATGGCTATTGATCAACCAATTGATTTCTCTGTGCCGGAAAGTACCGTTATGCTGGCTGTATATTTAGCGGTTCCGGAAGCGGAAAATACTCGGAGGGCTCAAAATACAGCAAATGGTATTCGTCGAGCGAAGCTGATGGGTAGATATCCTAATAAAGCACCTATTGGATTTATTAATTTGACATTAATGGATGGTAAAAAAACTATTGCTCCTAAAGAGCCTGAAGCTGATATTATAAAATGGTCTTTTCATCAAGTTGCCCAGAACGATCATAAGATTTCTGAAATCATGAGAATGGCTAATGAGAAAGGATTGATATGCTCACGATCACACTTTTTCAGAATTTTACGGAATCCAGTTTATTGTGGGCTTATATCAGTCAAACTTAAATCTAATGAAGAACAAATGATAAAAGGTTTGCATGAACCTTTAATATCTGAATCGTTATTTTATCAGGTTCAGTCTGTCATTAATACAAAAAGAAAAACTACAGCTAAAAGGGATGATTTAAAAGCAATGTTTTTTCTTAGAGGTTTTTTGATTTGTCCTGTTTGTGATCGAAAACTCACTGGAAGTATTGCACAAGGAAGTTCAAAAAAATACCCATATTATCATTGTCATGATCGCTGTAGAACAAGGATAAACGCAGTTTTTCTGAATGATTGTTATCAAAATAAGCTTCAGCAATTAATACTATCAAATAATACCATTGACTTATTTAAATGTATTTTACAAGACCAGAATATAAAGACACTGAAAGCAAGTTATTTGTACAATCAAAATTTAATTGAGAGAAAAATAAAAGAAGAGGGGCAAGTTCTTTCTAGAGGCAGAAAGTTGTTTTTAGCAGGAGTATTAAAAATTGATGACTACAATGAATTAAAAAAAGAGAATCAAGTTAACATTAGGCATCTTAAGAAGGAAGCGCGTGATATTTTTCTTAAATTAAAAGCTATTGATAAAAAGGATCAAATAGAAGATAAAGAAATAGTCGAAGTTTTTCGAAAATTTTCCGAGTTTGACACCTCAGATAAAAAAAGTCTTGTGAGTCTTATTCCACCAGTTGATATTGATTATAAAACAGGAGATCTTTCTTTGGACTTGAATCAAGCATTTTTAAAAATATTATCAAAAAAAAGTAACCGAAAAACTAATAAGAAAAATGAATTTTATTGATAAGAATGTTTCAGTTGAACAAGCGATTATTCTTTTAGCTAAGAATGGAGTTCAGGTAAATGAGAAAGAAGCTAAAATTATATTAGAATTACTATATTTAGTGTCAAAAAGTTACAATAAGCCAAAAGAGGAAAAAATACTAGAACCTTAATGGGATTTCAAACTACGCTTCAATACCGATGAAATCTCTGATAGAGTACTTTTAGACTGTCTGTTTCAGGTGGACTAGGGATTTCATATCAAAAAATTCAAACTATAAAATGTCAGGCTGTAAAAGCTTGATATAGAGATTTTTATGTGTAAAAAAACAGAGACAACTATCAAATAGTTGTCTCCTTAAGTGACCTCGACAGGATTCAAACCTGTAACCTTCTGAGCCGTAATCAGATGCGCTATTCAGTTGCGCCACGAGGCCTTGTGTTATCTTGTTATTTAACGGTTGCAAATATACCACTTTTTTCCGTTCTTTGAAAGATGAAACAGAAAATTTTACTTTTATTTACGGTATTTTCGCTAATTGCCTGTAAAAGAGAACCAAAAATTTCGTCCTCAGACTGGACAAATATTTCAGCACGGACCCAATTTAAAGAACATGACGGAGAACTGGAGATAAAATCCGGAAATTTCACCTATCATTTCAGAAAAAATCAGACTCCTTTTAAGAAGATCATTCTCCTTAATGCCAGTATGGCCGGATATATTTCTGAGCTTGGTGCAGAAAATGTAATCGTTGGAGTTTCGAGTCCGGAGTATATTTATTCGGAAAAGATCCAAAACCTGATTAAAGAAGGAAAAATTCAGAATGTAGGGAGCGAACAGAAGTATGATGTGGAGAAAATTATTTCCATGAAACCGGATGCTATTTTTACCAACCATATTGCCAGTTTTGACAATACCTACGATCTGTTGAAAAATAATGGCATTCAGGTAGTATTTCTTGATGAATACATGGAGCAGCAGCCTTTGGAAAAAACAGGCTATATAAAGATTTTCGGAGAATTACTGGGTAAAGAAAAAGAAGCGGAGAATAAGTATCAGGAAGTTGAAAAAAATTATAACGAACTGAAGAAACTGGCGCTGACCTCAAAAGAAAAACCTGTTGTATTAGCCAACGAAATGTATGGTAACGTATGGTATCTTCCGGGCGGAAATACTTCTGTGGCCCATTATATTGCAGATGCCAATGCAGCATATATTCTTAAAGATAATAAAGATGAGAAGGCCTTAACCATGAGCTTTGAAGAGGTATATGCGAAAGCGGGCGGGGTTCAGTACTGGGTGAATGCCGGAAGCCATACTTCTAAGAGTGAATTGTTAAAAATGAATCCTCTCTATGGAAAACTGGATGTCTTTAATAAAGGTAAAATTTATACCATGTCCGGTAAAGAAAGAGATAAAGCGAATGACTTCTTTGAAAGCGGAGGAGTAAGAGCCGATTTAATCCTTAAAGATTATATTAAAATCTTCCATCCCGAGCTTTTACCAAATTATCAGCTGACTTATATGAAAGAATTGCAGTAACTCAGACTATTTGCTTATTTTTGCATTTCCTTTTTATCATATTATGTGGAAAAAAATTAAACAGCTTATTTTCATCATTCTTCTTCTGAATGTGGTTTTTATTATCTGGGGCAGATTTTTTAATCCGCCTATTACTATTACCCAGATAGGGGGACTTTTTGAATACGGAAAATTACACAGAGACTATATTTCCTATGATGAAATGGGAAATAACGTGAAGAAAGCAGTGATTGCTTCTGAAGATCAGAAATTTTTTGATCATAATGGTTTCGACTATACAGCGATTGAAAAAGCAATGAAGCATAATGAACAGGGAAAAAAAATAAGAGGCGGAAGTACAATCTCCCAACAGACGGCGAAAAATGTTTTTCTATGGCAGGGGAGAAGCTGGTTCAGAAAAGGACTGGAAGCCGTCTATACTTTTATTATTGAAAAAGTATGGACTAAGGATATAATCCTTGAAAGATACCTGAATTCCATCGAAATGGGGCAGGGAGTATTTGGAGTGGAAGCAGCGGCGCAATATTATTTCGGAAAATCATCCAAAGACTTAAGTGCTTCAGATGCAGCCTGGATAGCTGCCGTATTGCCCAATCCTAAGAAGTATGATCCTAAAAACCCATCCCCTTATTTAAGAAAGAAACATAATTGGATCATGAGACAGATGAGGAATGTGAGTTTGAAATAGTATCTTTGTACTAATGAAATTCTTAAATTCCAGCACAAATTTTGAGTCAGTTCTTAAAAAATATTTTTCTTTTAAGAACGAAACCCTTTCTTTAGAACCTTTTGCAGAGTTTTTAGAGAGTATTAAAAGGGCAGACTTTACTGATGTGCTTAATTTTCTCAGAAGCAATCCCAATTTTGCTGAAAATTTTAAATACTATATTCATAATATTTTCAAAGGAAGACCTTTCAATTTATCGTTGACAGAAGCTAATATCCTTTCTGAAAATGCCTTTTTTCCGGAACTTAAAAAAAGAATTCTGAACAAGGTTTTACCCCCTGTAGAAAATGAAAAAACAGTGTGGTATATGATTGACAATGTCAGCCTGAGACCCAAAAAAGACCTCCATTATATCCAGAATCTTCCTGAAAACGAAATCAATGAGTTTTTAACCCTTATTGCGGCTTCTGATTTTATTACCAGAGCCAATGTGAAAAAGGAATTGATTTTCTCTATGAATATTCTCTCGTGGAGGGTTACAGGAATGGCGATGGAAGTAGAGGTGGTAAGAATGGCCCCTCAGTACAGAAATCTGGATAATCCTTTTCTTGCGCTTCAGAATGAGCTGGAGACACTGGCAGATGATCTTGTAAAAGATCCGGAACTTCAGCTGCATTCAAAGGACAGCCGTTTTAAACAGATTAAAATCTATACGGAGCACTGTCTTGAATTTGTTGATATTGCCTTTAAAAATTCTGCTAAATATGGTATTTCAGGAAAGATTAATCAGTCTTTGCTGAAAATCCGACAGCAGACGGAAAGAATCTACGAAATTGTACAGCTGTTGGTGATAGATACTGATGAAGATGTGATGATCAGGTCTAAACAGCTGATCTTTAATATCCTGAGTTATAAATCTCATAAAAATAATATTGCAGACCTGATCAACGACAGTACAAGGCTGATTTCCCATCTTATTACGAATCATACAGCAGAGGCCGGAACCCATTATATCACCTCCACCCGAAAAGAATATATGACCATGTTCTACAAGGCCAGTGGTGGTGGAATCATTGTTGGGGCACTCTGTGTACTGAAAATGCTCTACGGATATATTCCGGGAAGTGATTTTTCACATGCATTCCTTTATTCGATGAATTATGCTATGGGATTTGTCATGATTTATCTGATGGGGTTTACTTTAGCCACCAAACAGCCGGCAATGACAGCGGCTACTATGACTAAAGTGTTGTCTGAAGAAGGGAACAGTAAAAGAAATAATACCGAATTTGCTCATTTGGTGTCCAAATTGTTCAGAAGTCAGTTTATTGCATTTGTAGGAAATGTATTGCTTGCTTTTCCAATTGCTTTGGCCATCATTTACGGGTTAGATGTGTTTTTTTCTCAGAATCTGGCGGTTGACCGTTCCGATAAATTATTAAAAGATCTGGATCCCTTTAAGTCCAAAGCCATCTTGCATGCCAGTATTGCAGGATTCTACCTTTTTATTTCAGGAATTATTTCAGGGAATATCGGGAATAACTCTGTATTTTATCAGATTCCCGAAAGGATTGCTAAAAACCTTTCTATCAGAAGCTTTTTTGGTAAAAAATTTGCCAAAGGACTGTCTAAATATTATGCTAAAAACTGGCCCGGAATTATTTCCAATTTCTGGTTTGGGGTTTTCCTGGGAGCTACAGCTCCGGTAGGAATGTTTTTCGGTCTGGATCTCGATATCAGACACATCACCTTTGCTGCCGGAAACTTCGCTTTAGGACTTTATGGCAAAGATTTTTCAGTAGATTCATATACCTTCTGGATTTCTTTTGTTACCGTATTCCTGATAGGGTTCTTCAACTTCCTGGTAAGTTTCAGCCTTTCCATGTTTCTGGCATTCAGATCAAGAAAAATGAATTTTGGACAGGTAAGTGAAATTTATAAAGAGATTTTCAGATATTTTATAAAGCATCCGTTGAAATTTTTCCTGCCGTTAAGCTCAGGACTGGATAAAAAAGCTGATGATCTTATGAACAGTACGATTTCCCATAAATCTGAAGGGCATTAAAAATATCAAAACGCTATATAAGAGACTGTCTCACAAAGAGGCAGCCTTATTTTTTAACCACGGATATCCATATAAATAAATGATTTGTGTATTCGTAGCTGAAAACAAATAAAGTTCGACTTAAAGGATTTTCAGATCATTGAATTTTTCTGCCCCGAATTTATCCTGAAACTTTTTCAGATAAAAGCTTTTACGCATCTGAAAATCATGTTTAAGCAAAGGAGAATCTATTTTAATAATGATGCATCCGTTTTCAAGATTAACACTTTTGATCGCATTAAAAAGACTTTCGTCAAGATAATCTTCAAGGAAATCTTTGATTTCAAAAGCTACAAGTTTACCCTCAAAACCATAGATTCTGGCAAAGGACTTTACAAGTTCAGATGATTGGTATTCGCGTTTTTTCTTCTTCATAATGCAGGCTCCGAATCTGGGATACGGTTTTCGAGATTAGGATATGTTATTAATATGAGGCTATTGTCGTTTGTCTTTATTCCGGTTTTCTAAGGCCCGTTTTTTATATGAGTGGTGAATAAGTTGTATTCATTTTTAATGCTTCAAATCCGGCTGGGAAATCCGAATATCCTCATTGTTATACTTCAAAAATAATACTTTCTTCATTGATTTTCTTAACCACGCTTTCCGTTCGTTCTCTGTGAGTGTCTGTAATGAAAATCTGTCCGAAGTTTTCTCTGTTGACCAGTTCAATCAATTGTGAAACCCTGGTGTCATCAAGTTTATCAAAAATATCATCAAGCAAAAGGATAGGTGTCTTTTTGGTGAGTTCTTTAACAAGACTCATCTGAGCCAGTTTTAAAGAAATCAGGAAAGATTTCTGTTGTCCCTGTGAACCGATTTTTTTGATGAGAACATGATCCATTTCAAAAAGAAGATCATCCTTATGAATTCCTTTTGAAGTATAGGTAAGCATACGGTCTCTCTCAAGGCTTTCCTTTAAAAGCTCTTCAAAAGTATTGTCTGATAAATGAGACTCATAAATTACGGACACGCTTTCTTTTCCGCCGGAAATAATCTGATAAAAATTCTGAACAATAGGATTTAATTGTTCTACGAATTCTTTTCTCTTGTTAAAAATTTTAGTTCCGAAACGGGCAATAGGGTCATCATAAATCTCCAGTGAATCTTTGTCCCAGACTCTGTTTTTTGCGAAATATTTCAATAAAGCATTTCTTTGCTGAATAGTTTTCTGATATTGGATCAGATCAAAAAGATATTCCGAATCCGTTTGGCAAATCATAGAGTCCAGAAATTTTCTTCTGCTTTCTCCGGAATCTGAAATGAGATTAGAATCATACGGAGAGATCATTACACTGGGGAGATATCCTATATGATCGGCGATTCGGTCATAGCTTTTGTCATTTTTCTTAATGACTTTTTTGGCTTCTTTAGGCTGGGTAATTCTAATGATATCTGCACTGTCTTCATTTTGAATTTCAGCATCAATGGTAAAAAAGTCCTCTTCTTTTTTAATATTATTGGAATCTGTATTGCCCAAAAAGCTTTTTCCGACAGACAGATAATGAAGTGCATCCAGAATGTTGGTCTTCCCTACACCGTTATTTCCTACAAAACAGTTGATTTGCGGGGAAAATTCAAATTTTTTCTCAGAATGGTTTTTAAAATTATATAGGGAAAGCTGCTTGATAATCATTCGTCAAAAATACTCCATTATTAGTAAAAATAAAAAAGGAAGTGCAGAACATGTTTCTACACCAAACGAAAAATAGAGGTCATCTCTTTTATTTTCAGAGAAATAAATGAAAATATAAGTAATAATACTCGACAGAAAAAATGAAATGGCATAGAGCGGTTTAAGGTAAAAAACAGCGATAAGACTGCTGATGAAAACAAGGGCATAAGCAATATATTTTGTATTCTGTACGCCAATCAGCATAGGGAAGGTCTTTACTGTATCATTATTCATATCACGGATATCGAAAGGGAGAACCAGCGCCGTAATAAAGAAAAAACTAATCAGGAAAATAGGTATATCAAATTCCGGAAGAGTGAGCCAGCAATTGACCAATGCCCAAACCAAACCCACATAGAAAACTTTAAGTAAAGGGATTTTCCGGATATAAACATCAAGAAAAAAACTATTATACAATAACCCAAGCACTACAATGATAAACCATTTCAATAATCTAATTTCATTATGATTATGGATAATCAGAAAAGCACATATAATTCCGGCAATGGCATTCAGGACAACAATCCTGAGAAAATATTTTGTGTATTGATATTTCGTGTAAAGATAACCGCTGAAATAGGTGATGAATATCAGGAGAATAGTAGGAAAACGGAATGTGTTTTGCTCTTTCATGAAAAATACTGCAAAAAGAGTTCCCATTAAGGAGACATAAAGCTGGCTGTCTATGACGGTTTTTTTCAGTATTTTTAAGATGTTCATTTATCAAAAATAATATATATGAAAAGATTTTCCAAGATTTTTATGCTTTTGCTTTTAATACTTAGCTTTTCGCAGGTTTTCGCACAGAAAAAATACGAAGACCAGTGGAACAAAATTGTTGAAAATAGTACGAAGGGAGCTTATAAATCGAATCTTCCCATTATTTTAAACATACAAAGCCAGGCCATGAAAGAAAATAATGTACTCCAGCTGATCCGTTCCCTGAAAGCGGAATTCAGTATAGTGAATCAGACTGAAGATGATACTCAGAATGATACCGCTTCCCAATTCTTTAAAAAGCTTCAGGAAGCAGAAGGGAAATTAAAAGGTGAGGATCTTTTGGTATATAAAGTCTTGCTGAATAGTTTCTTTTTAGATTATTATCATCAGAATTCCTGGAAAATCAATGGGAGAACCAATATCAATTCACAAGATGCTTCACAGATTGAAACCTGGAGTAAGCTTGATTTTAAAAATTATTTAACCAAAAGCTATCAGGAACTGGATCTACAGAAACAGGAAATGAAAAAAACTTCTCTGGAAAAGTATAAGGCATTGTTTTCAGAATCTAAAGATATTGCCTATTTTCCAAGCCTCTATGATTGGTATTCTTTGAAAAAGATCACCTTTTTATCTCAGAGTAGTATTTTTACAAAAAATGAACTTGCAGACAACAGAAAGTCCATCAATATAATTTTCGATGAGCTCATTGCGCAGAATAACGGAAATCCAAAGCTGTATTTCATGAAGGAAAAGTTGGTGGATAACTGTAATTTCAACGCATGTAAAGATAGACTTGAACAGCTTCAGGCGCTTGCTAATTCTGATGTAGAAGGGGATTACAAAGTGCTCATCATGGGTGATATTATGGATGAACTTGTGATGAAAAAGAAGGCAAAAGAAGCTATTGCAGTGGCTGCAAAAGCTAAAAGTGAATATCCGAAATCTCCCTTTATTGAAAATATTAAAAGTAAAGAAGCTCAGATTACCAATCCAATACTGAGTATTAAATATGAAAAGCAGACACAGAATAATCTGCCTATTCATTTTAGTGCAGAATATCAGAATGTTTCAGCATTTTCACTGAATATTTATGAGGTAAAAGAAGATTACCTATCCTTATTACAATATGTACAGAATTCTTATGCAAATAATTATTTCAGCAACGTAAAAAAGAGTCTGGTGAGAAAAGAGGCTTACCAGCTTTCTGATCCTAAAGATTATCAGCTTCATAAAACCTCATTGGAAATAAAGCCCCTTCCATCAGGAATTTATGTAGTAGAATATTCCGTAGCAGGAGCTGATGTGAAAGATAATGATTCACAGAAGAATTTCTATTTTTTGGTTTCCGGAAACAAAATTATTTATCAATCTAAATCTTCACAGAATTCGCTTTCAGATGATTTGAAAGTAGTGAACAGTGAAAGCGGAAAGCCTATTGCCAACGAAAATCTTAGCTTTTATGAATTTGTCAATAATAATTCAATCAACAAAGTAGAAGGAAAAACAAATGAAAAGGGTGTTTTTAAGCTTCCTGCTACTGCGAACAATCAATACTACAGGGTTTTTCTGATTCAGCAGCCTAAAACCAATGATTTCCAGATCATGCAGGTATATGGAAACAACAATAATGCAGTAGACTATAATCCTAATAAAGAAGCTCGCTCCAAAGCTCAAATCTTTACAGACAGAGCGATCTACAGACCTGGGCAGACTGTTTATTTCAAAGTAATCAATACCCGACTGAACAATGAATTGGAGTCGGTACTTTCAGGAGTAAAACAAAAAATTACACTCAATGATGCGAATAATCAGGTAGTTTCTTCCCAGGATTTTACTACAAATGAGTTTGGTTCATATCATGGCAGCTTCATTTTACCCAAAGGAAAGTTAAACGGTGTATTTTATCTGAGTACTGATGGAAATACCCAAGGGTATAAGGATATCAGAGTAGAAGAATATAAAAGACCAAAGTTTGAAGTAACCTTTGAGCCGGTAAAGGATGAATATAAATATGGTCAGACTATAGAACTGAAAGGAAAAGCCATGATGTTTTCCGGGGTAGCTTTAAGCAACACAACAGTCAACTACGAGATCAAGAAACACAATATCAGATGGAGATATTTCTGGTGGTACCCAAGAGATAATGATAATGAGAACTCAATTTTAGGCGAGGCTAAAACCAACGAAAAAGGAGAGTTTGTAATTCGTCTGGATTTGAAAAAAGATGAAAAATTAGAAGGAATACAGATTGATAATTACGAAATTAATGCCTCTGTTACCGATATCAATGGTGAAACTCAGTCAGCGAATACAAACCTTAAGGTTGCTTCAGTATCCCATTATATTAAAGCAGATGAAATCAAGAATATATTCAGTGATGAAAACGTCAAATTAAAAGTAGAGACTAAGAATTATAATGAACAGGCTCTTAAAAAATCATACCAGGTTAAGTTATCTAAATTAGCGGCTCCTGATCGGATTTTTAGAGATAACTTTAAATCAGAAGTTCAGAACCTTCCACAATATTCAAGATCAGAATTTATTGGAAAGTTTCCACATGATTTATTTGATAAAAATGATGATGTCAAAAACTGGAAAACAGAAAAAGTAGTGGTAGAAAGACAGCAGCAGCCCTCTTCTGATAGTCAGTCTTCAGATCTTGATTTAGGAAAACTGGAGGCTGGAGATTACCAGTTGGAGTTGTTCAATATGGAAGGGAAAGATACCATTAAGGCTGCACAATATTTTAGTGTTTGGGATAAAAATTCATTGAAATCAACTCAGAAGACATTCTTAACCGTAATTGCCCCCAAAAATGAACTTTTAAGAGGTGAAAAGGCAAAAGTATATGTGTATTCTGCAATTCCTGATGCATTGGTCAATATTTTTGTTCAGAATGGATCTGGTAAAACGATGACCGAAACTCAGCAGCTAAAAAAAGGAATCCTTGAATATACTGTAGACATTCCAAAAGAAAAAAGTGTATCAGAACTTAATCTTCAATTCCAAATCGTGGCATTTAATGATGTACAGACTGAAACGGCTATCTTGAAGATAAAAGATACTGAGAAACCTTTGAAAATAGAAACGGTAACTTTCAGAGATAAACTGGAACCTAATTCAAAGGAAAAATGGACTGTGAAAGTGAGCGGAAACGATAAAGAAAAGGTAAATGCAGAGGTGTTGGCTAATATGTATGATATGTCTTTAGACCAGTTTGAAGTGAATAATTACAGCTGGGATAAACTCTATACACCATTTAACATCATTATGTCTTACGATATTAAAGAGTATCTATTGCAGAAAAGGTATCAGAATAGACTAAAATATTATAACGGAAACTACGTAACAGTTCCTGAGTTTAACTGGTTTGATGGTAGTTTGTTTTATAATCAGGTGTCGCCTAAATTACGCCGTAAAGGTGTTCCTGGTGCAATGCCAGCTTCACCTATTGCTAGAAACGCTACTATTGATGAGGTCGTAGTGACGGCATATGGAATAAAAAAGGAATCTGCAATAAGCGGGGCTATGGCTAAAGATGTGGCTGCAGGTCAGGAGGCAGATGCTGATGGAATTTTAGATCAATCTGGATCCAAAAAAGAATCTTTGGATAAAGTTCCTGTACGTCAGAATCTGAACGAAACAGCATTCTTTTATCCTGATCTTAAAACCGATGCTGAAGGAAATGTGAATTTTGAGTTTACCTCTCCTGAAGCCTTAACAAAATGGAAACTGATGTTCCTGGCTCATACGAAAGATGCAAGAGCAGCGACGCTGGAAAAAGAAGTGGTGACACAGAAAGCATTCTCAGTAACTCCAAATTATCCTAGATTCCTGAGAGAAGGCGACGAACTAAACCTTCAGTCAAAATTATCCAATTTAACAGATAAAAAACTGAATGGAACTGCAGAACTTCAGATTCTGAATGCCTTTACCAATGAAAATATTTCCTCACAATTCGGAATGACTTCAGGAGCACAGAACTTTAGTCTGAATGAGAACGGAAACGGAGCATTGACATGGAAACTAAAAGTGCCCCATAATGTTTCTTCCATTATTGTAAAAATTGTGGCTAAAGCAGGAGTTTACTCCGACGGAGAACAACAGGCTATAGCTGTGTTGCCGAACAGAATGCTGGTGACAGATGCACAGCCTGTCTTTGTAAAAGAAGGGGAAACCAAAACTTTTGTTTTGGATAACCTTAAAAATAATACTTCTACGACAGCCACGAATGTTTCAAATACCTTGGAATTGACGACTAATCCGATCTGGGAGATCATGTTTGCCCTTCCAAGTCTGAAAAATGATCAGAACAGCTCTGCAGATGTTATTTTCAATAAATGGTTTGCAGATGTATTGGCTTCTGAGATCTTCAAAGCTAATCCTAAAATGAAGACTGTATTTGATGAGTATCAGAATAAAGGGATATTAAATTCAAATCTTGAAAAAAATCCGGAGCTGAAACAACTGTTGCTGGAAGAAACCCCTTGGGTACTTAATACTATGAATGAAAATGAACAGATGCAAAAGCTAGCGCTTCTGTTTGATACTAATACCATGAGGAATTCAATTAATCAGGATTGGAGTGATTTCAGTAAACTACAAAACCCAGATGGCGGATTCTCATGGTATGCAGGATATCCAAGTTCTTACAGTACATCATTATATATTCTTAAGAACCTTGGAAAAATCAATTTATGGTTAAAAGATAATGTAAAAGACTATCAAAGTGCAGAGCAGAAAGCTTTGGTTGCTAAATTGATTCAGTATGTAGATCATGAAATCAGTAAATATGCAGATCTTAAAAAAGAAAACGTTTGGAGCAACTGGGTTCTTGATTACCTGGATACCCGAAGCTATTGGGAAAAGCAATATCCATTAAATGGGAAAGGTGCCAGTCTGAAAACGTTGGTAAAACAAAAGGCGAATACAGCTAAAATGACCGACTTTACGTTCTTCGGACTTCATCGCGCCGCTTTATTAATGAATAATTATGGAGTGAAGGATGTATCCGATAAGCTGATGACTTATCTTAAAGAAACCTCTACAGATACCAAAACACAGGGAGTGTACTGGAAGCAGAACCTGAATGACTGGGGTTGGTTCAATTCAAAAGTGGTGAACCATGCTGGTGCTTTAGAAGCTTTCAATACCTTAAAGGCTAGTGACACGAACTTCATCGAAGACATGAAGATCTGGCTGGTGACTCAGAAAGAAGTCAATTCATGGGGAAGCTCAAGAGGAACAGCTGAAGTCGTCTTTACGATCTTAAATTCCGGAAAATCATGGACAGGAGCAGGGAGTGATAAAGCAACGATCATTTGGGGCGGGAAAGAACTCGCTCCTCAGACTCAGGCTACAGGATATGTGAAATCTACTGTGAGAACAGAAGCGGTGGATAAGAACTTAGGAACCGTTACGGTTACCAAACCAGGCCCGGGAATTGTTCAGGGTGGATTATTCTGGCAGTATTACGAAGATCTTGATAAGATTAAATCATCTGAAAATTATATTTCCGTAACCAAAGAATTGTATAAAAAAGTGAAAACGGTAAATGGGGAAGAACTTCAGAAAATCAGCCCTGAAACTCCGCTGAAAGTCGGAGATAAAGTAACCGTAAGAATGATTCTGAATACAGACAGAGCAATGGAATTTATCCATATTAAAGATATGCGCGCAGCAGGATTTGAACCTGTGGAGGCATTATCGGGTTACCAGTGGAAAAATAATTTAGGCTATTATCAGTCGACGAAGGATGCCTCTACCAATTTCTATATTCAGTATATGCCGAAAGGAAAGTATGTCTTTGAATATGATGTGGTTGCCAATGCGTCCGGTAAGTTCTCCAACGGAATTACAACAATGCAGAATTACTATGCTCCGCAGATGAATGCCCATACAAAAGGAACTGGTGTTCAGATTTTGGAATGATTTTTGGCTATAGGGAAGTAATTAAATTTTAAAACCAAATAAAATGAAATTTTCAAAAACTTTAATTACAGGATTGGTATTGATGGCTGGAGTAAATGCTTTCGCACAAAAGAAAGCAGAAAAGTTTGAAAAACTACAGATTGAAATGTTCCCAAAAGCAAAAGAAGGATATAAACAAGTATATATTCAGCTTCCGGTTGCAAAAAATGAAAGCGACCTAAAAGTTGAGGTTTTTGCAGGAATTGAAAAAATGTTAGACTGCAACAATTATTCCTTAATGGGAGAAATGAAAAGCCAGGATCTTCAGGGATGGGGCTACAACTATTATGAAGTGGAGTCTAAAGGAGAAACAGCCGGTACATTGATGGGTTGTCCGGGACAAAAGCTGACTAAGAAGTTTGTAACACTTAGACCGGAAATTGTAAGATACAACAGCAAGCTGCCATTAGTATTTTACGTTCCAAAAGACGTTGAAGTACGTTACAGAGTGTTGCGTCCGGATACTGCGATGAAAAAAGCAGTTCAGAAGTAATATCAAAAAACCTATTATTATATAGAAAACTCCTCACAGTCATTGTGGGGAGTTTTTTGATATGATTTCAGGAAGATGTCATCCGGAAATATGTTAAAGTGACCCGCAGAAATCTCTATATAAGATAAACGTTAAAAGTAGAGTTATTTTTTTTTCAGTTTTTTTTATGTTTAATTGAATTTTAAACGCTTTTATCAGGGGTGTAATTTAAGGTGTTTTAAAGATTAAACAGAATTTAAACTTACTTTAAATTCATTGATTTCTTTAACTTATTTATGAGTGATTTAACATTTTTTGCATTATATTTGTTATAAACATAAACCATGAAAAACAATTTATTGATTTTTACGTTTAGTTTTTTCGCTTTTCCTGCTTTTGGCTGGGCACAGTCGGCGCCGGATTTTAAAGAACTTTTAGACAGTGCAATGGTTCGGGACTCGAATCTGAAAATGCAGATTACCCAAAACAAACTTACCGACCTTGATGAGCACAAACTAAAAGATATCTTTCTTCCCACTCTGGAAGTGAGCGGAAAAGTAGGGTATCTAAACGGAACAGCAAGACTTACGTCGCCGGAAATTAATCTGGCTCCTTTTATCAATATTCCGGAAGGAACTTTCAACAATAACTTTAATGTATCAGGATTTTCAGGCATTGCCAAAGCAGATGCTAAAATGCTTCTGTATTCGGGAGGAAAAGTCAAATACCTGAAAAAAGCTATTGAAGAAAAAAAGAAATCTGAAGACATCCTGTTGGAAAAGTCAAGAGATGAAGTAGCAGCTACTGTTTCCAGAGCTTATGATCAGCTGGCTCTGATTCATCAGTCTAAAAGAGTTCTGGATGAAAGTAAGAAAAGACTTGACATTAATAAGAAAACTGCAGATAAAGCTTTAGGGTACGGCCTGATCACTCCCTATGATCATAAGAAAATAGAACTGGCTCAGGCAACTTTAAATGCAAAAATGGTAGAATATGAAGGGAAAAAAGAATTACTTCTTACCCAGCTTTATATTTTAACAGGCATCAACAGAGACCGTTTGAGAATCATGGAACCTGTTTTGTCACCGGTAGATTTACTTTCACCGGAAAAAGGAATCGACCAGAGAGCGGAAATCCGAGCACTGGAACATGGGATTTCGGCTGCCGATTATAAAATTAAAGCTGAAAAGACATGGATGATCCCTAAAGTACAGCTAATGGCTTCAGCATACTATATCGGATTGTACGGAAACAGGATTAAATCTTCAGAAAATGTAGTTCCTGCCGTACCTTTATTAGGATATGAAGGAAAGAAATTAGACTGGAGCCCGAATAATATTAATGTATTTCCTCTGATTACAGCCGGAGTAGGCTTTAAATGGGAAATTTTTGACGGGAAAGAAGGAAAACATGCTGAGGAAACAGCCAGAGTAGGCAAAGAAGTATTGCAGAATCAAAAAGAAGATGCCATGAAAAAGCTAAGTCTGAATCTGGCTAATAATCAGACCAGTTATGATATTGCCACAGCTCAGATTAGTCTGAAAGCTAAAGAAAAAGAACTGGCGAAGAGTGCACTGGTTCAGGCTGAGAAAGAATTCCGATACGGAATGAGTAAATCATCGCAGCTTATCGAAGCAGAAAATGATCTGGAATCCGTGGAACTTGATTATCAGAATGCAGTTTTCAACCAGAGAAGAGCGGGAATAGAACTGATGAGGTCTACCCAGGAGCTGGATATCACCAAATTTTATTTAATCCCTTAAAAATTAAAATGATGTATAAAAATATACCTGTATTCTTTGCTGCTCTGCTTCTGTTAGGGAGCTGTGACAAGAAAAACGAAAAGATAAAGGAACCGGAAGGGAAAACAAAAAAAGAGGTTATTTCTTTTGCCCCGAAAGTAACGGGCAGAATCTTAAAAATATATGTTTCTGAAGGTCAGACTGTGAAAAAAGGCGATACCCTTGCCCGGCTTGATGTACCTGAAGTTTCCGCGAAAATAGCCCAGGCTCAGGGAGCTGTAAATGCAGCTACTGCTCAGGAACAAATGGCTAAAAACGGAGCTACGGCAGACCAGATGAAACAGCTTCAGGCAAAATATAAAGGACTGAAAGAACAGTATGATTTTGCCCAGAAATCCTACCGCAGAGCCAATAATATGTTTCGTGACAGCTTGATGTCTCCGCAGGCTCATGATGAAGTATATGCAAAGCTGCAGGGAGCAAAAGCACAATATGATGCCGTAGTGGCAGAACTGGATGATGTGAAAAGAGGAACCCGTTTTGAAAAAGTGGAAATGGCTGCAGGCCAGGCCTCTCAGGCTAAAGGAGCATTGCAGGAAGCTAATGTTGCTTATTCCGAAAGGTATATTATTGCGACCAATGATATGGAAATTGAAACCATCAGCTTAAACCCGGGAGAGCTGGCAACAGCCGGTTTTGCATTATTCAACGGGTATATCCCTGAAAGTACATTCTTCAGATTTACCGTACCTGAAAGTGCAATTTCAAAATATAAAAAAGGACAGGATGTAACCATGCAGGTCGTTTATAATAAAGAAACTCTGGAAGGAAACATCGTTTATATCAAACAGCTGACAAGATATGCGGATATTACCACTGCTTATCCCGATTATCAGCTGCAGGACGCTATCTATGAGATCAAAGTAAAGCCCAAGGATATGAATAAAGCCAAAAGTATTCTGGTGAATGCTAATGTGATCCTGAAATAAATAATTTGAAACGAAGTACACTGTAACTTCTTATTAATGTACCAAGTTCCGTCTGACCATTTAAAAAACAGAAACAAAAACAGATGAAAGAATTTTTCCGTCTTTTGAAACGTGAGTTCAAACTTTTTATCGGCAATTCTACCTTAAGGACTGTGTTCTTTTTGGCGCCGGTCTTTTATGCAACCTTGCTGGGGTTTGTCTACAAAAGCGGAAAAGTTGAAAATACACCGGTACTGGTGATTGACAGAGATAATACTCCTTTGTCTAACCAATTGACGGAAATGCTGGACGACAATAAAAGTATCAGCACCATTAAATATCTTCAGGAGCCCCTGAGCATTAAAGATGAAGTGATACGGCATGAAGCAGCAGCAGTCGTTATTATTCCTTCCCGGTTTGAAGGAGATATGCTGCAGAAGAAATATCCGGAACTGAATGTCTATATCAATACAGGAAACGTACTTACGGCAAACTTTGCCTCCAAGGCTCTTCAACTTACCATAGGAACCTTTTCTGCAGGAGCTTCCATGAAAGCCCTCCAGAAGGCAGGAATGCCTGCTGCGAAAGCAGCAACACAATATGAGCCGTTTAAAGCAAATTATATTACCCTCTTCAATACCACCGGTAATTATCTTATTTTTATGTGGCCGGCGATGTTAGCGGTCGTTTTGCAGCAGGTTATATTACTGGCCATGGCTGTAAGTTTTGCCGCAGAATTTGAAAGAGGATTCTTTGTCAAAGAATATCGGAGAATGAAAAAATGGGCATTTCCGACCATGCTTATCAAAGTGATCCCGATTTGGGTGTTCTCTGTTCTTATTGTAGGTATATATTACTTTATGCATATGATTTTCAGAGTGCCGATGCCGGAAGGAATTCTCAATTTTATACTCCTTACAGCTGTGTTTGTAGGATCTGTTTCATTTTTGGGCGTATTCATCAGTATCCTGATTCCGGATGCACTGAAGGCTACTCAGATTCTGATGGTGATTGCTTCACCTGCCTTTATCATCAGTGGTTTTACCTGGCCTTTAAGCGCAATGCCTGCTTTCGTACAGTTTATTGCCAATATCATTCCGCTCACTCCTTTTCTGCAGGCATTTAAAATCCTGCTTATTCAGAAAGGATCCGTAGAACTTACTTTCCCTTATTTAAAACATTTGAGTATTCTTCTGGTAATATATGCAATCATTGGCTGGATCGCTTTAAAAATTAAACTCTGGTTTATTTTCAAAAAAGCCGCACCACAGGAAATTGCCGCAAAAGAAAATACTGAAAAGGAAATCGAATAATAGGGGTGGTAATTTGCTGACGATCAACTGCCGGAAATAAAAATTAAAAATAAGATTTTTCTCCGTTACAAATCTCTGTATCCAATCCGGTATTCCTATATCGGATCCCTTATCCGCAACAATAATTTGATAATCTCAATCTCATTTTCAATACCCTGTAAAATCAAGCAAAAAAACTGATATATTTGTCTCTAGTAAAATAGAACGAATATGGAAAATGTATTTGACGCAAAAGATGCTCAGAATTACATCGATAGAATCAATAAACTTGTAGAAGATACCCACGGATTATGGGGGAAAATGACTGTTGACCAAATGCTGGCTCACTGTAGTGTAACCTACGAAATGGTCTACGAACCTGAAAAACATAAAAAACCGGGAGCGATTGCCAAGTTTATTCTTAAGACATTCGTAAAACCTAAAGTCGTGGGAGAAAAAGCATATCCCAGAGATTCTCCTACAGCACCTCAGTTTTTAGTTACAGGAAGAAAAAACTTTGATGAAGAAAAAACAAGACTGATTGGTTTTATCCAAAAAACACAACAATTGGGGGCTACTGCTTTTGATGGCAAAGAATCATTTTCTTTCGGAAAACTTAATGCCCAGGAGTGGAATAATATGTTTGCAAAACATCTGAATCACCATTTAGCTCAATTTGGCGTATAAAACATAACCTATGAAAAAACTTTTATTACTCTTTATTCTGACTTCCCATTTTGTATGGGGGCAGATGCCTGATATTTCAAATGTATGGCTGAATAACAGTAAACCTTATATCGGAACAATCGGGAACAAAGGACAGGACATGAAGCTGAAGATCAATATTTCTGAACAGAATAAAAAGAATGATCAGGAATATTTTGTCTCAGGCTACTCTCTGGTAGATAATAATTATGCGAAATTTGAAGGAAAACTGATCGTTTCAAAATACAAAGATACCAAGAGACAGGGAACAATATTCGGTGAATATGAACTGGCGGAAGAGAATAAAGGAAAACATTCAGGGATTTTAAAAGGAAAGTTTGTCTATAATTTTAAGTGGAACCGGAAAACCGAAAAAGTAGAATCACAATATATCGAACTGATCGGCGACTGGAAAAGCTATGACGGAACGCTTAGTTTTAAAACCAATCTGAAAAATCAATAAAAGGAATCATCATCTCCCTATTATTTTAACCTGATATAATACAATATGAAACTAGGCGCATTTTCAATCAGCTTAAGTGTAAAAGACCTTCAGAAATCTAAGGATTTTTATGAAAAATTGGGGTTTACCACCATGGGAGGAGCTATGGAGCAAAATTACCTGATTATGAAAAACGGGTCAACACTGATAGGCCTGTTTCAGGCTATGTTTGACGGGAATATGCTTACTTTCAACCCGGGCTGGGATACAAATGCCCAAAACCTTGAGTCTTTTGATGACGTAAGGAATATTCAGAAACATTTACTGGAGAATGGGGTTGAGATCGACAGAAAGGCGGATGAAAATACATCAGGCCCTGAACATATCTATCTTAAAGATCCGGATGGAAATATGATTTTAATAGATCAGCACAGATAGTATTTTACCCAATAATTAAAACTTAACCTATAAAAAACAATCATGGCAACAGTAAACGTTTATCTGACATTTAATGGAAACTGCAGAGAAGCATTCGATTTCTATAAGTCAGTTTTCGGAGGAGAATATCCTTATATCGGAACCTTTGGAGAAATGCCTCCAATGGAAGGAAAGGAAGCTTCTGAGGAAGACCAAAATAAAATCATGCATGTAAGCCTTCCGATCTCTAAAGAAACCATACTGATGGGGAGTGATACCGGAGGAGAATGGGCATCCCAATTTAAAGAAGGAAATAATTATTCCATTTCTATCAACGCAGAATCTAAAGAGGAAGCCGAAAAGTTATTCAATGGTCTTTCCGCAGGCGGTCAGGTAACGATGCCTTTGGCAGATACTTTCTGGGGAGCTTATTTTGGAATGTTTACGGATAAATTCAATATCAACTGGATGGTGAATTACGATGATCCTGCAAAAATGCAACAGCACCCTTAAAATTCATATTTTAAATCTGAAATATAGTTAAACATACCGGTAGATCTTCTGCCGGTTTTTTATTGGACGCTATATTTGCATTTCGAAAATTTTTAAATTTGAAGTAAGAAATTCTTATGGAAAGATCCCCGGCTTGAAATTAAAGTGAGACTAAGAAGGAGTGAAAATAAGATTTTACATATTCAAATCACTTGTATTCAGTAGCTTATGTATTGTTTGTTATTATTGATTTAAATTATTAAATTTGTTAAAAACGATAGATAATAGTAATTGATAAACATGAGAAAGATTTTTACGAAGCTGGCTTTCACCATTTTAGGACTGGGATCGGTATTTGCATTTGCACAGAAAAGCGATTTGGGTGCATGGTATATGTATTTTGGAAATAATAAAATCAGTAAAAAACTGAACTGGCATAATGAGATCCAATACAGGAATTTTGATGCGGTAGGAGACCTGGAACAACTTTTAATCCGTACCGGTATTGGCTATGATCTGACAGAAAATAACAATAATGTTTTACTAGGTTATGGCTTTATTTTGAGCCAGCCTTATATAAACGGAGAAAAAAAGGAGAACGTAGAACACAGAATTTTTCAACAGTTTATTACCAAGCAAAAGTTTGGACGATTTAATCTTCAGCACCGTTACCGTCTGGAAGAACGTTTTCTGGAAGATGATTTCAGAATGAGATTCCGGTATATGCTTGGCGTAAATATTCCTATTACAAAAAAAGATATGTTGCCAAAAACGATCTATGCATCAGTTTATAACGAAATATTTCTTCATTTTAACAGCCCTGTATTTGACAGAAACAGGGTATATGGAGCTTTGGGATATGTAATCAATAAAAATATGAGAATAGAAGCAGGGTATATGAATCAGCTTCAGGAAAATAAAAACCGCGGGCAGATTCAAATCGGATTTTATAACAATATCCCGTTCACAAAAAACTAATCATACCCATGAATGCCGAATGCCTGATGAATTAAAATTGATAATGAATTAACACATAAAATAACACATATGCATTCAGGAAAAAGATTTGGCGCACGTGAGTTCATCAACTGGACCAGGCGCAGCATTTACGCTTTAACGGTATTATCTGCCATCCCTACGGTATTGTATTTTCTGGGCTGGAAATTCCTTTCCGTTCCATGGCAGCCGATTGCCATTATGGGAACAGCCGTTGCCTTTATTGTAGGCTTTAAGAATAATGCAAGCTATAGCAGATTATGGGAAGCCAGACAGATTTATGGCGCTATTATCAATGACAGCCGGAGTTTCGGGTATATTCTAAGAGATGCTCTGACTTCAAAAGATCCGGCTAAAGTAAAAGATATGTTTCTTCGTCATTATGCATGGCTGACTGCTTTAAGGTTTCAGCTCCGCGAGCCGCGAGCCTGGGAAAATATGAATACCGCCCAATTTGATGAATATGCAAAAAAATATGATGTTCCCGAACGACTTACTACGTTGGACGAGGAATTAAAGAACTACCTTTCTGAACCAGAACTTCAGTATATTTTAAGCAAAAAAAACAGAGCGACCCAGTTGATGGCCAGTCAGAGTAAAGACTTGTCAGAAGCTTATGAAAAAGGAGAAATCAATGATTTTCAATGGGTACAGATCAATCAGCAGCTGGTTAAATTTACAGACAGTCAGGGAAAAGCAGAGAGAATAAAAAACTTTCCTTATCCAAGGAATTTCTCTTCAATAACCACTTATCTTTTGCTTTTATTTATTGTTTTTGTGCCTTTCGGGCTGCTGAAAGAATTTGATAAACTTGGTGAAGGTACAATGGTGGAAGGATGGACACTCTGGTTTAATATTCCTTTTTCTTTACTGGTGACCTGGTGTTTTCATACATTAGACAGCGTAGGAGAAGCTTCCGTAAATCCTTTTGAGGGAAGTCCGAATGATGTTCCGATTACTCAGATTAGCCGTACCATTGAAATTGATATGAGAGATATGCTGGATGAATCTGATCTTCCGCCGGCCATCAGTCCGAAAAATAATATTGTACTTTAATCAGAACCCGGACTCCGGTTTAAATAAAAAAATAACACTTAAAAAAACTAAATCAAAATGATTCACACTTATGTCATAATATCCATTGTAGTCCTATTGTCTGTAATGATATTAGTGATGATAGGGCAGAAGTTAAAAGTTGCTTATCCTATTTTTCTTGTCATTGCAGGGCTATTGATCAGCTTTGTTCCGGGAATGCCCCGTATTGAGATAGAACCCGATCTCGTTTTCCTTATTTTTCTGCCCCCTATTTTATTTGAAGCCGCCTGGTTTACTTCATGGCAGGACTTTCATAAATGGAGAAAACAGATCTTTTCAATGGCTTTCGGGCTGGTGTTTTTAACTTCAATCGTGGTGGCCTATCTTTCGTCTTCCATTATTCCCGGGCTTACCGTAGCCATGGGATTCCTGTTGGGAGGAGTGAATTCTCCGCCTGATGCGGTAGCAGCAACTTCCGTATTGAAACATATGAAGATTCCTAAAAAGATTACAAGCATTCTGGAAGGTGAAAGTCTTATTAATGATGCCTCCAGTTTAATTGTTTTCAAATTTGCACTGGCGGCAGTCATTTCAGGACAGTTTATCTGGAGAGATGCCGTTCAGGACTTTTTTACCATGGCTATTGGCGGTATTGTAGTGGGAGTGGCAACCGGTTTATTGTTTGGGGCCTTACTAAGGATTATTCCTACCAATTCTAATATTGATACGGTTATAACGCTTATTGTGCCTTACATTATGTATGTGGGGGCTGAGCATTTTCATTTTTCCGGCGTCCTTTCAGTCGTTGCCGGAGGACTGCTGATGTCCTATAACTCACATTGCTACCTGAGTCATACCTCCAGAATTCAATCCGGGAATGTATGGAGTGTTCTGATCTTTTTAATGAACACGATTATCTTCATTCTGATCGGTCTTGAACTGCCTGTAGTTGTTGAAGGGTTGCAGGATTATACTTTCTCAGAAGGTATTTTCTACAGTGTTGTGATTGGAGGGGCTATTATCGGAACCAGAATTATATATAGCTATGCACTGATGTATTTTCCGAGACTGTGTTCAAAAGAACTAAGATTAAAAGTTCCCAAGCCAGACTGGAGAGAACCCTTTATCATCAGCTTCGCAGCGATGAGAGGAGTGGTTTCATTGGCTGCAGCATTATCTATTCCGGCTTTTTTACCCAATGGAGAAGCTTTCCCGCACCGAAATATTATTTTATTCGTAACTTTCGTTATTATATTGATTACACTGGTCGGGCAAGGACTATTGCTGTCTCCGATTCTTAAACTATTAAATATAAAAGATGCAGGAAGTGAACTGCCGGAGGAAAAACAGGAAGTTATTCTGATGCGTAAACTAAAAGAGACCGCACTTCATAAACTGGATAATGATTTTTCGGAACTGGTGGAGAGAAACAGTCTGGTAAAGCACCAGAAACATAAACTTGAAAATGAAATGATGCTGATGGCGGATAAAGTTCAGTGTATGGCTTCTACAGGAGATTATGTAACGGCTATTAATGAGAACAAAGATGTACTGCGTCAGGTTATTCAGGCCCAGAGAAATGAACTGCACAGAATGAAAAAAGAAAAAATCTTTGATGACCATGTCATGCGTGCGATTGAAATGCAGCTGGATTTTGATGAAGCAAAAATTACGGGATTCTCACATGGATAGTCAATTGATTGAAAATACCAATCTATATAAATTATGAGCACACCAATCACTGTTCAGTACAAAATAAATGCTCCGGCAAATACTGTCTGGAAAGCATTGACAGATAAAAATGACATGAAATCCTGGTATTTTGATATTGAGGATTTTAAACCGGAAGTGGGAAATGTATTTAATTTCTATGAACCGGGAAGTGCCAGAAAATACCATCATCAATGTGAGATTCTGGATATACTTCCAGAGCATAAACTGGTGTATTCGTGGTCCTATCCGGATTTTTCTCCATTAAAAACAACGGTAACCTGGGAATTGTTTCCGGAAGGAGAACAAACACTGGTCAGGCTGACTCATGAAGGAATTGAAAACTTTAAAGATCTGGGGGAAGGCTTTTCAAGAGAAAGCTTTACGGAAGGCTGGAATGTGATTATAGGACAAAGTCTGAGGGGACATTTAGAACATAATATATGATTGAACTATTGCCCTTTACCATTGATGATGCGAAAGAACTGATTTCAAACATTCGAGATTACCGCATACTCCTTCAGTTTGCCGGTCCTGCCTATCATTTTCCATTAACAGAAGAACAATTGCAGGCAGACATCTCTGATGGAAACAGAACGTTATTCAAGATCATTGATCAGGAAAATAAAAATACCATTGGCCATGCCCAGCTGTTTTTGAAAGAAAACACATTTCTGCTGGGAAGAATATTGATCTGGGATGAAAACAACAGGGGAAAAGGCTATGGAAAGAAAGTAGTGCAAAAGCTTCTGGAATATGGATTCTCAAGGTTTGATAAAGAAATAGCAGAGCTTAATGTTTACGACTGGAACGGCGGAGCCATAAAATGTTATAAGAAAGTAGGTTTCACCATTGATCCCGAGGTAAAAAGTGAAGTGAGAATAGAAGAAGAAACATGGCTGTCGATTAATATGAAGATACATAAAAATACATTTAAATTACAGGAATCATGACAAAATTTACAGCACTTCGTCCCATACTCTGGACAGAAAACCTGGATGATACCATAGGGTTTTACATTCAGGTATTAGGATTTACACTGGCGGGAAGAAATGATGAATGGCAATGGGCCTCCCTTCGTAAAGATGAAGTATATATTATGATTTCACAACCGAATCAGCATGAAAAGAACCACGGAATTGGTTTTACGGGCTCATTTTATTTCAATGTAAATCAGGTGGATGCACTTTGGGAAGATTTGAAAATAAAGACGGAAATCTGCTATGAAATAGAAACTTTCGACTGGGGAATGCGGGAATTTGCCATCTATGATAACAACGGTTACATATTACAATTTGGTGAACCTGTGGATAATGTTGGTAATACGGAATAAAATTTGCTATTTTTGGGGAAATATTTAGAATATCAATGAAAAAAAATATAATAGCGGGTTTCGCAGCGATTTTATTATTGGCATCTTGTAATAATGATAAAGAGATTCTTAATACATTAAACAATTATAATAACTCAATGGAAGCAAAAGGCTATCACTTCGGCGATAAGCTTACCCTTCCGAAAGAAGTGACAGATAATGCAGAGAGCGTTACCATAAGCTTTGGAGATAAAGAAACATCTGATCTCGTGATCGACCCTAAGTTCTTTACTTTGGGAGATAATGCGGTTACTTTCAATGTGAAGACGAAGGGAGGAGAAGTATTGAACCAGGATGCTACGATTAATGTATTTGCAAAAAATCCTGAAAAAAATATTAGCTATCAGATTGTAGCGGAATACCCTCATGATCCTAAAAATTTTGTACAGGGATTTCAGGCTGAAGGAAATACCATTTATGAAAGTGACGGTCAGAACGGATCTTCACAAATCCTGAAATATACACTGGGGACCACTACACCGCTTGCTTCTACAAAACAGGCCCCTGAGGATTTTTCAGAAGGAAGTACTATTGTAGGAGATAAAGTCTATCAGTTGACATGGCAGAGTAAAAAAGGATATATCTATGATAAAAATTCTTTAAAGCTGCTTTCAGAATTCGCTTATCCTAATGTGCTGGGCGAAGGATGGGGACTTACATATGACGGGAAAAACCTGATCGCGTCAGACGGAAGTAAATTATTATATTTCCTTGATCCGGCTGATCCTTCAAAACTGATCAAATATATTGCCGTAGCAGGAAGCTCTCAGGCATATGATCAGCTGAACGAACTGGAATATCATAACGGCTTTATCTATGCGAATGTATGGCAGAAACCTATTATCTTAAAAATTAATCCGGCCAACGGAGAAGTGGTAGGTACATTTGACTTTACGGATATTGCCAAACAAAATACCAAAGGAAGCGACGATGTATTAAACGGAATTGCTTTCAAAGGAGAAAATATGCTGGTAACAGGGAAGAACTGGCCGAAGATTTATGAAGTTGTTATCAAATAAGAAAAGTCTTATAACAATTTCTGTCTGAATAAAATAAAGTATGTAAATTGGTAGCGTTCCTTACGGAGCGCTATCTTACTTAAAAAAGAATTTTGAGATTATTATATCTGATAACGATTTTCATTTTCTGCACATCCGCGGCGCAGAAAGTTCTTCCTTTAGATACCCTGAAGCTGAAGGAAGCCAAAGACATGCTTGCTGATGATTACGGAAATCTGTATATCTATAAAAACAAAGACTTCAGTTTTACCAAATATGATTCCTTAGGGAAACAATTGGGAAAGATGATGCTTACAGTCCCTTATAAAGTGCAGACCGTACAGAATCCTTTGAATGTTCCTTTGTTTTCTGAAAATGCACAGGAAATGAAATTTGTAGACCAGAATCTGAATGAAATTCAGCGAATTGATTTTAAACAGAAGTTCGGATTTATCAGAATGGCGTATGCTGAAGACTTACAACAGTTATGGTTGCTGGATGACAGTACAAAACGTCTGATACAGTATAATTTCAGGAATGATACCACCATCAATTCATATCCTTTCGATGTCAGTTTTGAAGATCTGACGGATATGCTGGTGTATGAAAATAAAATTTATATTCTGACCCGCAATCACATCCGGGTCTATACTCCGAAATTTGAAAAGCTTTTTGAAGCTCCGGTGACCAACGGAAAAAGATTCAGAAGAGAAAACGATTCTATTTTAGTGGTCACCAATAATTCTATAGTGAAATATGTTCCTGAAAAAGGGATGGTAATTGTTTTTGAAGATCCCGAAGCGCAAATTGTGGATAAAAACATCCTCTCTTATTTTGAAATCAACGGGAACAAACTTTATCTTTACAGCCTTGAAAAAGTAAAGAAGCCTCAGCAACAAAAACAGCCGGAGTCTCAAAAGGAAACCATTCAGCAGTCTGTAGAGAAATCATCGGAAAATACTGAAATAAAGCCTCAGGAAGGGGCACCGGCAGGAAAATCTTCAGACAATACCCTAGAACAATTGATTGAAGATGTTTCCGAAGTTCAGACGAAAGGGGGAGATAAACTTATCAATTAATCAGTAAATACAAAGGAAAAAATATGCATATTGCAGTTACAGGAAATATCGGGGCAGGAAAAACTACTTTGACCACGATGCTTTCCAAGCATTACGGATGGGATGCACAATTTGAAGACGTAGATCACAATCCTTATCTGGAGGATTTTTATTCAGATATGAGCAAATGGAGCTTTGCACTGCAGGTGTACTTCCTGGGAAGCAGATTCCGTCAGGTAAAAGAAATCAGAGAAAGTGGCAAGAACATTATTCAGGATCGTACCATTTATGAAGATGCACACATTTTTGCAGAAAACTTAAATGATATGAAACTTCTGTCCGACAGGGATTTCAATAATTATTCATCGGTTTTCGATTTGATGAAGTCTTTTGTTTCGGCACCTGATTTGTTGATTTATCTGAAATCGGATGTTCCGAATCTTGTTAAGAAAATCTACAAAAGAGGACGTGAATATGAAGCGTCTATCAGTATTGAATACCTTTCAAAACTGAACCAGAAATATGAAAAATGGATCTCCAATTATACGGAAGGTAAACTTTTGATTATTGAAGTTGATAATCTGGATTTTGTAGAAAAACCGGAAGACTTCGGTTTTATTCTCGAAAAAATTGAAGCGGAATTACACGGATTGTTTTAACAAACATTTATTAAACCCTTAAGATACGGTCTGCCGGATTCTTTCTAAATTTGTTAATGACAAGTCTAATTTTAAAATAATTAAGATGGTAGTTAAAGTTTTACATAACGGAAACTGTTCGAAATCCAATGCTGTACTGGAGTATCTTGATGAAAATGGTGTGCCTTTTGAGATCATCAATATCATAGAAGATCCGTTAAGTATGCTGGAGATTAAAACAGTATTGAAGAAGCTGAATCAAAGTGTTTTTCACATCATTCGTAAGACAGATAAACTGTATATCGAAAATTATGCGGATAAGAATTATTCAGAAGAAGAGTGGATCAAAATTTTATCCGAAAATCCTTCGCTGATCCAAAGACCTATTCTGGTAAAAGGTTCAGTGGCGATGCTGGGAAGACCTATTGACAATGTCAAGTTCTTTATTGAAAAATAGAGATACACAAAATATATTCATATATCTGTAAAAAAGAGATTATCCACTGATAATCTCTTTTTTATTTCCAAGCCAATAGATGTTACCGCTATGGGAATATCCGGAGCTTAAAAAAAGCTGCCTTCTCAGACAGCTTCTTCATTCTTATAATAGAATAACGCCTTCTATTTTTGATACTTCTTTATAAATTTTCACGACCTGATCTGCATCTAAAACAAATGCATTGATATTGCAGGCTGTGTATTTCCCATTTTTGCTTTCACGGTTCCCCAGTGTAAATTTAATGCCGTCAAAAACTTTGTAGATTTCTGTAAGCTTCGACTGGTCTGTAGGTATAATAAATTTAAATAAATAATCCTCAGGAAAATCATGATGACCTTCCAGTTTTTCCTTTAAAGACTTGTAAAAATCTTCAGGACTTGCGTGTTGATTTCCTTGTAATATATCCATCTGCAATTGTATAATTAATATAAATATAACGAAAATTTTCCTATTTTCCAAATGGTCCCAACAGGGATTTGGAGTTCTGGTGTTCGTAATCTTCAATGATATTGAACAGTCCGCTTACCAGCTGTTCAGAGGCCAGCTGGCTTAATCCGCCTGCATTTACCGTATTGGTATTCCCTCCTAAAAGGTTGCCCAGAAAATTACTTCCTGATAAAGCCGTATTGATTGTTTTTACAATTCCGTATTCGTTTAATTTTTCATCCACTTTAGGAGCTATTGCCGCAATAAGCTGCTGGGATGTTTTTTCCTTCAGAATCTGGGTTGCAGTAGTGCCCTGGATAATTCTGGTTACATCCGAAGCATTTAAGCTGTTGACGGCACCCTGTAAAATAGGTCTTGAAGTCGTAACGGTATAGGCTGCAGCCTGGGCAATATAGTCTCTTTCTTTGGCTACCAGTGACGGAGCAATTTTCTCAAGCATAGAGTTGATGTCTCTAAGCTGCTTGGGAAGAGCTTTATCTACCATATTATTCTGTAGGAAAGCTTCCTTATTGGTATAGATCCCCATTCCTTTATCAATTCCGTTCAGCAGCATTCTTTTAATAATAGAAAGCCCCATATCGGATGTAGCCAGTGTGGTACAGGATTGTACGGTAGTGGTAATAACTGCACCGGTTCCGATGAGGAGAGCCGCTGCAACAATATATTTTTTCATTGATCTTTTTCTTGATTTTTCAAAAACTGCACCAAAGTTAATACTATTATTTATTTAACAAAATATTAAAATCAATGTTATGATTTGGTGAATTTTTTTCCAAAAACCATTATTTTACCATTAGGAATATTATTGTTTATTAACATTTTATTTGGTTTTAATGGTTTGATTGTGTTGTATTGTTAGTTTTAGTTTAAAATACACCCTTATTTTTTAAATTTTTAAGATAATTTAACATTGTTCAATAGTTTTTATATTTTTGGCTAATGTCTTTTTTTGAGATTATATAATTCTCACTACAATGACATTTACCGAAATTTGATTGTACGAATAAAATTGAAACTATATGAAACAAGGCAATTTAAAGTATCCATGCCTCATCGCGGTTTTATACTTTGGGATGAATGTGGATGCACAGGTTAAATCGGATTCTGCCAAAGTCCAGAAAATAGACGAGGTAGTCATGATTGGATATGGTAGCCGTAAGAAAGTTGACAATACAACTTCCGTAAGCTCCATCAGTGCAGAAGAAGTTACCAGAACCAAGGTCCTTAATGCTTCACAGGCTATTCAGGGTAAAGCAGCCGGAGTTCAGGTTACCGCTTCCGATATGCCGGGATCTACTCCCACCGTAACCATCAGGGGACTTGGTACCGTGCTTGGAGGAAGAACGCCATTATATGTTGTAGACGGAATGTTTACCAACAACATTAATAATATTAATTCCAATGATATTTTAACCTATGATGTTCTTAAAGATGCTGCTGCGTTGGCTATCTACGGGAACAGAGCTGCTAATGGAGTTATTATTATTACAACAAAGTCCGGTAAAGGGAGACTAAGTGTTTCTTACGACGGGATGGTTGGATTTAGAACTCCGTTAAAAACCATTGATATGGCAGATACTTCACAATTTGTAACCTATAATAACATAGGTCTGTCAAGTCTGGGGAAAGGTCTTTTAAATCCTAATCAGCCTTATAATACAAACTGGTTTAAAGAAATTACAAGAACCGGGGTTTACAATCAGCACAATGTTTCGATTTCCGGATCTTCAGATGCTGTTAAGTATTTCTTAAGCTTCAGTAATTATGATGAGCAGTCCATTCTGAAAGGGACAAACTATAACAGAACCACTGTAAGATCCAATAACGAATACAGAATCACCAAAGGGATCAGGTTATCACAAAACTTAAGTGTGACCTTTACCAACGACACTCCAAAATCTCTGGGTGTTTTTACTACTGCTTACAAGCAGTCTCCTCTTGTACCGGTACATTATGCTAACGGACAGTGGGGGCAGCCTATCTATGATGCTAACGGAAATATAAGTTATACCGGCGGACGATTCAACAATGTCGGTAATCCGGTAATGGATCTTTCTTTTGATAATCAGCGCGGAAAGAATTTCTTATTACAGGGTGGTCTTAAACTGGACATCGATATCTATAAGGATTTGAAATTCACTTCTCAGTTTAACGGGGAGTATAATACCTATAAATACTATAACTTTATTGATTCCAGAGCCATCTGGCTGGGGAACGATCCAATGAGAGTAGTAAGCGGATACGGAGCTTCAGATCCGATCAACAGGCTAACCAACAAAAACCAGAATTATTACAACTGGGTATTAAGTAATTATCTGACTTATACCAAGAAGTTTGATAATCATGATATTGAATTGGTGGCAGGTACTGAAGCCTCTGTAAAAGATGGTTTGGAAACTACAATCATCAATAGAAAAAATGTTCCGAACCAGTCTGATTACTGGAACCTAACAGGAACAGACTATTACGGATACCTATATAGTGATAGCAGCACGAAAGCACTTGAATCTATTAAGGAAAACAGAAATACAACGATTTCATATTTTGCAAGACTGCAATATAAATTCATGAACCGTTATTTGTTGAGCGGTACTGTCAGACGCGACGGATCTTCTCAGTTTGCAGATGGACATAAGTGGGGAACATTCCCATCGTTCGGTGCAGGATGGATTATTTCAGAAGAGGAATTCCTGAAAGGCGGTTTCTTTGATAATTTAAAAATAAGAGGAGGCTGGGGTAGAATCGGAAATCAGAACGTTCCCCTTAATTATTTACCATTATTGTCGGGTTCTTCATACAACTATGGTTTCGGAAGCTCGGCGGTAAGTAATGGAGTTACCGTTAATAAAGGATATGATCCGGATTTGGGATGGGAAGTAACAGAAGAAACTTCATTAGGCCTGGATTTTGCCATTTTAAATAAGAGACTAACAGGTAGTTTTGATCTCTATAACAGAGAAACTAAAAATATCATCCTTGCTGTGACCCCTTATATGGCTACCGGAATTTCAGAAGTGAACTATTCGCATATGGGAAGTGTTGTTAATAAAGGAGCGGAAGTAAGCCTTAACTGGTCTGATACCATCGGACAGGATTTTACCTATTCCATCGGCGCTAATTATTCTTACAATAATAATAAACTGACAAGTATCAACCTGTCCAAGCCGGTTTCCCAAATTGCGGGCGGAAGCTTAGGAAACGGTGAAGAAACAAAATACTTCAACGCTGCAACCGTAGGTCATGCATTGGGGAGTTTTTATTTATGGGAGTTTGACGGATATGATGCCAACGGTAATATGAAGTTTAAGGACTTAAACGGTAATGGTATTACCGGTAAGGCCGATGCAGGAGACAGAAAGTTTTTTGATTCTTACATTCCAAAATCTACTTTAGGGATCAATATTTCCATGTCTTATAAAAACTGGGATTTTGCAGTGAACGGATATGGAGCATTCGGATTCAAAGTCTATAACGGTAAAAAAGCACAGAGAATCAGTGGAGAGAATATTGAAGCATCAGTAGCCAACAGCTATTGGACTGCAGCCAATCCGAATGCAGCTAATCCTGCTCCGAACACTAGTATTCCTATCGCATCTACATTCTTTTTAGAAGATGGGGATTACTTCAGAATTAATAATATCTCTGTAGGATATACGTTTAAAAATGTAACCACCTATATGAAGTCTATTAAACTTTATGTAAGTGCAATTAACCCATTTGTATTCCAGAAATATTCAGGATATTCTTCTGAACTTTCAGGATATAACCCTGCAGAACCTGCATCGGAAGGAGATCCTTACAAACTGGCAGGAGTAGAGTTGAATAACTATCCAACCCTGAGATCTTTCGTATTTGGCGTTAACCTAAATTTTTAAAAAAATGAATAAGAAATATATCATAGCGGCAGCATTTTTAATTTTAGGAGCCGTAAATCAAAGTTGTAGTAATGATTTCGTAGATGTTTCACCTACGGAAGCTATTCCGGAAAGCAGTATTGATATCTATAATAATAATGACGGAGCCACTAGCTTTGTAACGGCTATTTATGCGAAGTTTTTAGACTGGAATATGAGTACCTTTGCCTGGATCGGGGTAACTTCCATTGTTTCTGATGATGCAGATAAAGGATCTAGCCCGGGAGATACAGGTTCAGATAAGGATATTCTTGATGCACTAAATTTTACCCCTTCCACCCCTTCATTTAAAGAGCTTTTTGCTTCCAATTATCAGGGGATCAACAGATGTAATCAGGCATTGAAATATATTCCCCAATTAGATAAAGCAGATCCTGCATTGAGAGACAGACTGATCGGTGAAGCTAAATTTTTGCGTGCCTTTATGTATTTTACTCTTGTAAAATCTTTTGGCGGAGTGCCTTTGGTAGACCGTATTCCTGTTTCAGGAGTTGAAGAAGATAAGAAAATGGTACTTACCAGAAAAACAAAAGAGGAGATCTATGCCTTTATTGAAAAAGACCTAAAAGATGCTATTGCCGTTTTACCGGACCGTTCGGCCTATACAGGAGCCAATGTTGGAAGAGCCTCTATAGGAGCAGCACACGCATTGTTAGCAAAAGTATATCTGTATCAGAAAAAATGGCAACTGGCTGTAGATGAATCTAATCTGGTAACAGGCTATTCTCTGACACAGAATTTTCAGGATATCTATAAAGTGTCAGGCGAAAATAATGCTGAATCTGTATTCGAAATCAATGGTAGCGGAGGAACGGCAGGAAGAGCAATTCAACAATACAGCCAGGTACAGGGAGCAAGAGGAACCACAGGCTGGGGTTGGGGATTTGCAACTCCTACCCAGGGGTTATATGATGCCTATTCTGCCACTGATACAAGAAGAGATGCTACTATTATCCATAAAGATATGACGCTTTATGACGGATATTATGTAGGGCCTAACGTTGAAAATAAATTCTATAACTATAAAGCTTACTCATCTGATTACAGAAGTTCAGCTTCCACGGATGTTAATATTCGTTATCTGAGATATGCTGAGGTTTTACTGATCAAAGCTGAAGCTATGAATGAGCTGGGGCAGACTTCTGTTGCCATTCCTTTCCTGAATATGGTAAGAAACAGAGCGAATATCGGAAATACTCCAGCAGTTTCACAAGCAGATGTAAGAACAGATATCTGGAAGCAAAGAAGACTTGAACTGGCTTTCGAACATGACAGATGGTTTGATCTGGTAAGAACAGGACAGGCTGAAGCCGCCATGGCTGCGGATGGTGGAAAAGTATTCAAAGTTGGAAAACATGAATTGTTTCCGCTTCCGCAAGACTTCATTATGGAAGCAGGTGGTCTGTCGGCACAAAACCCAGGCTATTAAAATTAATGATAAACTTAGAGGAGAATGTGAGTTCTCCTCTTCTTTTAGGAATGAATTTTTAAATTATTTGAATTATGAAAAAGATCGTATTATCAGCTATTATCGCTTCATCATTAACGGTTTCCTGTAAAAATTCTCAGATTTCTCAGTCCGGATCGGCTTCCAAAACAGTGGTTAAGACTAATAGTACTAATGAGCAGCTGATGGACAGAGTGCAGAAAGATGCTCTGAAATATTTTTGGGAATATGCAGAACCTCATTCAATGTTGGGAAGAGAACGTTATCATGAAGACGATATGTATCCGGATAATGACAAACATGTGATTACAACCGGTGGTTCAGGATTCGGATTGGCTACTATTCTGGTGGGTGTGGAAAGAGGATTCGTTCCCAGAAAAGAAGCCGTAAAAAGACTGACCCATATCATGGATTTTCTTGCCAAAGCAGACCGCCATAAAGGAGCATGGTCTCACTGGATCAATGGGGAAACCGGAAAAACAGTCCCTTTTGGTAAAAAAGACAATGGCGGAGATCTTGTAGAAACAGCATTTCTTACCTCAGGAATACTGATGGTCCGGGAATATTTTAAAAACGGAAATGCGGAAGAAAAAGCTTTAGCGGCAAAATGTGATGAACTGTGGAAGGGAATTCAGTGGAACTGGTATACAAAAGGAGGAGAAAAAGTATTATACTGGCACTGGTCACCGGAGTACCAATGGGAAATGAATTTTCCTTTAGAAGGGTATAACGAATGTCTCATTACCTATATTTTGGCAGCGTCTTCACCTACTTATTCTATTGATGCCGAAACCTATTATAAAGGCTGGACCAGAAACGGAACCTACCTTACTGAAAAAACAAAATACGGATTGCCTCTGTATGTAAAACACAATTATGCCGAAGAATATGGCGGCCCTCTTTTCTGGGCGCAATATTCTTATATCGGACTTGATCCTACAGGATTATCAGATAAGCTGGTGAAGAACTATTTTGAAGTTAATAAAAATCAAACGCTTATTGACTATAAATACTGTGTTGAGAATCCAAAACAATGGAAGGGTTACGGTCCAAACTATTGGGGACTGACAGCCGGTTATACCAGAAATGAAGACGGAAGCACAGGGTATACTGCCCATATGCCGGGTAATGACAACGGAGTGATTACTCCTACTGCCGCTTTAAGCAGCTTCCCGTATACTCCGAAAGAATCAATGGATTTTCTGAGATTCATCTATACCCAGAAACCTGAGTTTATAGGTTCTGCAGGACCCTATGATGCAACATCCATTAATTATAATAACTGGTTTACTCCAAGATATCTGGCGATTGATCAGGGAACCATTGCCCCGATGATTGAAAATTACAGATCAGGATTCCTTTGGAAACTGTTTATGAATGCTCCGGAAATCCAAGAGGGACTGAAAAAGCTAAGTTTTAAGTCTTCGAAATACGGAATAAAATAAACCACCCATCAGCCATGAATGTTTTCCCCGAAATTATGGGTGCATTCATGGTTGTTTATCATACCTTTACCCCAAACATCAATTACAATATGAAATTAAAATTAAAGTATGTTCCCCTTTTATTATTCCCGTTTTCATTATCATTGAACGCTCAGGAAATAAAAGCAGAACTCAACAAAGAAGTTAAAAAAACAGAGAAAATATCCTATATTCTGGACTATCCTCAAAAAACCAAGGGAAATGTTCCGTTGATGGTCTTCCTTCATGGTTCCGGAGAAAGAGGGACGCAGCTGGATATGGTAAAAGCACATAGTCCTTTTACGTATAAGGATCTGATTAAAGAACCGGTGGCTATCCTGGCTCCTCAATGTCCTGAAGGTACTTGGTGGGATACCGTTACAGTCTACAATTTAATTAAAGAAATTCAGAAGAAGTATAAAATTGATGCCTCCAGAATTTATCTGACAGGACTTTCTATGGGAGGCTGGGGAACATTGAAATTAGCGATGGAACACCCCGAGATGTTTGCTGCAGTAGCTTCCGTCTGTGCCCCTACGGATCAGGTGATGACAGCTAATATTCAGCAATACAAAAATCTAAATATGAAAATATTTCATGGCGGAATGGATGATATTGTATTGCCGGAGAATGCTTTTAAATTTTATCAAAAGCTTCATCCCGTAAACCCGTCCGCAGAATTGATAATTTTTCCAAATGACAACCATAATTCCTGGGATTCTGCTTATTCAGATCCTAAATTATATGAATGGATGCTTTCAAAAAAGAAATACTAGGCTATCCAAAGGAAATTGATCCTTATCAAAATGAGGAAAACCCTGAAAATATATAATAGTATTGAATAATTTTCATATTTTTGAGTATTGTCTTTTTTAGAGACAATGAAAACAGGTCGATCCGACAGAATCAGTTAAAAATAACGTCAGACGTTAATCAAAATAGAACAATAAGAAGTTAGATTTATGAAAAAACTAATCGTACTCGCTGCCTTAGCCCTTTCACCGGTGTTTTCGGCGCAGGAAATGGTAGATAAACCCGTACAGTCTTATCAGACAGCCCAATATCAGGCAAAAAAGAAAGCCTTTGTAGATAATCTTTTATCTAAAATGACATTGGACGAGAAGATCGGTCAGCTTAACCTGCCGACTTCCGGAGATTTTACTACAGGACAGGCTCAGAGTTCCGATATCGGGAAGAAAGTAGAGCAGGGATTGGTAGGTGGATTGTTCAATATAAAAGGAGCAGATAAAATCAAAGCCGTTCAGAAAGTAGCTGTTGAAAAAAGCCGTTTGAAAATTCCGATGATTTTCGGAATGGATGTTATTCACGGGTATGAAACGACGTTCCCGATTCCTTTAGGATTAGCTTCATCATGGGATATGAATCTGGTACAGCAGTCTGCAAAAGTGGCAGCAAGAGAAGCCGCATCAGACGGAATCAACTGGACGTTTTCTCCTATGGTGGATATCTCCCGTGAACCGAGATGGGGAAGAGTTTCCGAAGGTTCCGGTGAAGATCCGTATTTAGGAAGTGAAATTTCAAAGAATATGGTATACGGTTATCAGGGGAAAGATCTGGCAAACGGTACCAATATACTGGCCTGTGTAAAGCACTTTGCACTTTACGGAGCCGGTGAATCCGGTAGAGACTATAATACTGTTGACATGAGTCATGTAAGAATGTTTAATGAATATTTTCCGCCTTATAAAGCTGCCGTAGACGCAGGTGTAGCTTCCGTAATGGCCTCTTTCAATGAAGTGGACGGCGTTCCGGCAACAGGAAACAGATGGCTGCAGACCGAAGTGTTGAGAAATCTGTGGAAGTTTAAAGGTTTTGTAGTGACCGATTATACCGGTATCAATGAGATGGTAGAACACGGAATGGGAGATCTTCAGCAGGTTTCTGCTTTAGCTTTAAAAGCCGGAGTTGATATGGATATGGTAGGAGAAGGTTTTTTAACCACATTAAAAAAATCTTTATCGGAGGGAAAAGTTACACAGGCTGAAATCGATATGGCGGCAAGAAGAATTCTTGAAGCAAAGTATGATCTTGGTTTATTTGATAACCCTTATAAACACGGAGATGCCAAATTAGCAGCAAAAGAGGTATATAATCTGGAAAACCGTAACATAGCCAGAAACGTTGCTGCCCAGTCCATGGTTTTGATGAAAAATGAAAATCAGGTATTGCCGTTGAAAAAAACAGGAACAGTGGCTGTGATTGGGCCACTGGTGAATAATTCAATGAATATGGCCGGAACCTGGAGTGTTGCTACAAAACATAATATTTCTGTCAATCTGATGCAGGGACTTCAGGCTAATTACGGCAAAGAGGTTAAATTCCTTTCTGCTAAAGGTGCCAATATTGATGATGATGCTAAACTGGAAGAAATCTATGCGGCTCATGGTAAAAAAACAGACAGAGATAACAGATCAAAAGAACAATTATTAAAAGAAGCCGTAGATATTGCCAACAAAGCAGATGTTATTATTTTGGCGATTGGCGAATCTGCAGAAATGAGTGGTGAATCTTCGTCAAGAAGTGAAATTACCATTCCACAGTCTCAGGTTGACCTGTTGAATGAATTGAAAAAGACCGGAAAGCCAATTGCAATGGTTCTTTTCACAGGTCGCCCATTGGCTTTAACAAATGTAAAAGATACACCCGATGCTATTCTGAACGCATGGTTTCCCGGTTCGGAAGCAGGAAATGCTCTGGCAGACGTACTTTTTGGTAAAGTAAATCCATCCGGAAAACTTCCGATGACCTTCCCGAGAAGCCTTGGACAGGTCCCGATTTATTATAATGCTAAAAATACAGGCCGCCCTTTAGATCAGAAACTCACAGACAAATGTGAATACCAGAGATTCCGTTCCAATTATATGGATGAATGCAATACGCCGTTGTATCCTTTCGGATATGGATTGAGCTATACAAAGTTCAATTATTCGGATATGACAGTTTCTAACACCAGTCCAAAAGGTGATCAGACCATTCAGGCTTCCGTAACGGTAACAAATGGCGGAAACTATGACGGTGCTGAAGTTGTACAGCTGTATATCAGAGATATGGTAGGAAGTATCACCAGACCGGTAAAAGAACTGAAAGGTTTCCAGAAAATCTTCTTAAAGAAAGGGGAATCAAAAAAAATAACCTTTGATATTACCCCTGAGAATCTGAAATTCTACAATGGTGATTTGAAATATGACTGGGAATCAGGAGACTTTGATATTATGATCGGAACGAGCTCTTCAGAGGTACAGCATTTAAAAATCAACTGGACTAAGTAAAGACTATCAATTTTTTCACAGGAACGTGTTTTGTGTGTGTTTTGGCATGATTTTTAATAATACCCACGATAGTTATCCTATTAATACAACAAAACATGAAAAAAACAATTTTACTCAGTACAATGTTCCTTGGTTCTTTGGTATTCGCACAAAAAACACCTGTAGTAGGTGGCGATAGAGATGCTCACGGATGTATCGGTTCAGCAGGTTACACTTACTCTCAAATTAAAAAAGATTGTGTAAGAGTATTTGAACAAAAGATTAAATTAACGGAAATTGCCCCTAAGGGAAGCTCTACTTCCATGGCTGCTGTGATTTTCAGCAAAGATATGAAGAAGGCGGAGGTTTTCGTTAAAGATACCGGTAATGAAAGTATCATTCTTACCAGAGCAGGGAAAGCAAGAGCTTGGAAAAAAGATGGTTATGTGTTGGTTCCTTTCAAAAAAAGCGGTTATCAGCTTAAAAAGGATAATGTCGTAATCTATCAATAATATCATTAAAAAAATAAAAAAAGCCACTCGGAAGAGTGGCTTTTTTAGCTATCAGACGAATGTGATAATTTCTTCTTTACAATAAAATACGACCTATTCTGTCGCTTTACGGCAATACCTTTGTATGATTAGATCAATATTAAATTAAGATCACAAATCTTTCTGTTATGGAGTAAAAAGGATATTTTTGCACCCGAATAAACGAATAATAATAACTTAAATTAAACACTGACATGAAAAA
>NZ_JAFAJM010000002.1 GCF_019236175.1 Chryseobacterium sp. | reverse complement strand
ATGAGCCCGACGAGCTACCTACTGCTCCATCCCGCGGTGTATTTTTAGAGTGCCTACCGAAAGCACTTGCTTAGTAGCGGGAACCGGACTCGAACCGATGACCTTCGGGTTATGAGCCCGACGAGCTACCTACTGCTCCATCCCGCGTTATTGGATTGCAAATGTACGACTTTTTTTTTAAAATCCTAATTTTTCTTTTAAATAAAGGACTTCTATGAAAACTATTTTATTATTTGTATCTTTGTTTTATGGCAAAAATATTGAAAATTTATCCGGATAACCCACAAGAAAATCTTGTAAATGAGGTTATTAAAACATTAAACAACGGCGGACTGATCATCTATCCTTCTGATACCATTTATGCATTAGGCTGTAATATTTTTGATATAAAAGCCATGGAAAAACTGGCTCAGTTGAAAAAAATAAAGCTTGAAAAGGCAAAATTCTCTATTATTTGTAATGATCTCAGCCATCTTTCAGACTTTACCAGACCTATTGAAACTTCAGTTTTCAGGTTTTTGAAAAGTCATTTACCGGGGCCGTTCACTTTTATTCTTGAAGCGAACAAAAGCCTGCCTTTAGCTTACAAAGGACACAAAACAATCGGGATCCGTGTTCCTGATCATCCGATTCCACAGCTTATTGTTGAAAAATTGGGGCATCCTATTGCTTCAACGTCTATTCGCGATGACGATGAAATTATCGAATATTCTACAGACCCTGAACTGATTGCTGAGAAATATGATCACCTTGTGGATATTGTGATTGATTCCGGATATGGTGATAATGTTGCCTCTACCATTGTAGATCTTACTTCAGGAGAGCCGGAAATCATTCGTCAGGGAAAAGGAACGGTTTAATTCTGGATATACGGTTGAAAAATTTTAGTCTTAACGGAAAATATTCTATAGGGATCCTGCTCACGTTTGTGCTTTTGGCCTTATTGATGTTGTATGCTTTTCCTATTATCAGTTTTTTTACGGGAATCAAAAGTAATACGACTCTTGGTTTTTATATCAGCAGAATGGTGTTATGGATGATTTTGCTTATTATATTTATCTACAATTTTGTGGTAGAAAAAGGGCCTTTTTTACTCAAAGAAGAGAAAAAATATAATGCCCTGTTCTATGCTAAAGCTGTCATCAGCTTATATCTGATTTGTATTTTAGGCAATGCCTTCCTCAATTTACTGATTCATCTGACAACCCTTGAAAGCACCAGTGATAAACTCCTTCAGTTTTCAATTTTGTTTAAAAATGATTATTTTTTAATTATTTTTACATGCTTTACCGCAGGCGTCATGGAAGAGTTGCTGATGAGGGGCTATATCCAGCCAAGGATAGAGAAAATATACAATAGTCCGATGGCCGGAGTAATCGTCTCGTCTCTTTTATTTGGAATTCTTCACAGCACCTACGGAACTATAGGCCAGGTTGTAGCCACCTCGTTTATTGGATTTATTTTTGCCTTGTTTTATAAAAAATATTCAAACATTAAAATTCTGATTATCTGCCATTTTATGATTGATTTTATCTCTCTGATGATTATGAATTCTATTGATTTTAAACACTTATCTGTATTTTAACATTATGAAAATTGTAACCTCACCTGCTAAATTAATGAATGTGGAAAATTCAACGGACCTGTTGAAATCTACAACACCAAAATTCATTGAAGAGGCAGCATTTATACAAACTTATTTGAAGGAAAAGTCTCCTAAATATCTTTCCGAATTAATGGAAATATCACCCAAGCTGGCTGATGAAAACTGGGAAAGAAATCAAAAATGGAAGTCCAGACCTACGGCAAAAGAGTCTGCTCCTGCGATGTTTGCATTTACAGGAGAAGTATACCGGGGACTGGATGCTAAGACCCTGGACAAAGAAGCGGTAGATTATCTTCAGAAAAATTACAGAATGCTTTCAGGGCTGTATGGCCTTTTAAAACCGTCTGACAAAGTAATGCTTTACAGACTTGAAATGGGCCGCCCTTTTGAGTTTGATCAGTACAAAAACCTGTATGAATTCTGGAGAGAAAAAATTACCGAACTGCTGAATACCGAAATGAAAAAAGGAGAAATCCTGCTTCATCTTGCCAGCAATGAGTATGGAAAAGTAATCGACCGAAAAAAACTTAACCATAAGGTTATTGATTTTGATTTCTATGAGCTGAGAGATGGTAAACTAAAAACTATTGTTGTGTATACCAAGCATGCAAGAGGACTTGTCGTAAGGTTTTGTGCGGAAACCAATGCGAAAACACTGGAAGATGTTAAAGCCTTCAATTACGAGGGATACAGAATCGATGAAGAAAAATCTACAGATACAAAACTCGTTTTTACAAGATAAATGACCATCTCAGCATTTAAAAAATATTTTAAAGAAACACTTTCCGGCCTTTACACTGAGCCGGAAAGTGCTTTTTTGTCTTCCATCTTTATTCATAAAATTACAGGTTTCGATCATTTTCAGCAGAGGAGACTTGCTGATCAGAAACTTTTAATCGATGATGAACAAAAACTTTACAGCCTTGTTTCGGAGCTTACAACCGGAAAGCCTTATCAGCAGATTTTAGGGGAAACTGAGTTTTACGGAATGACATTCTTTGTGGATGAAAATGTTCTTATTCCCCGTCCGGAAACGGAAGAGTTACTGGAAATAGCGATCAGAGAGATTAAACAATTAACGGAAAAAACTCAGCCTCTAAAGATACTGGATATCGGAACCGGAAGCGGAGTGATTCCTTTGGTGCTGAAAAAACATTTTCCTGAAGCTGAAGTTTCTTCTATAGATTATTCTGAAAAAGCTCTAAAAACTGCCCGGCAAAATGCAGATTTCCACAAACTGGACATCAATCTGATACATGCCGATTATCTGAATTTTGAAATCACAGAAACCTACGACATTATCATCTCAAATCCGCCTTATATAGGCATTGAAGAGGAAACTGAAATTGCTGATTCCGTGAAGGAATTTGAACCTAAAATGGCGCTCTTCTCTCCCACTTCAGACGCCCTTATTTTTTACCGAAAAATTGCAGAAGATTCGAAAAAGCACCTGAATGATAATGGATTCTTGTTTTTGGAAATTAATCAAAAATTAGGTCCTGAAACATTGGCGCTCTATCATTTTTTTTCTGATTCTCAGCTATTGAAAGATTTATCTGAAAATGACAGGTTTATTTTCGGAATAAAATAAGTGAACTGTTCTCTTTTCCTCCCTTTATAGTTTGAGTATCTTTGTTACGTAAATAAACGAAAACCATGTTAATCAAATCACATACCATCAACAATACCAAAATTGCAGAAATCATCTCAGATGATATTATCATCCGGAATGCTCAGGACGGACTGGACTTAATGGGAGATATTTATTATCAGGGCTTTGATAAAATCGTAGTGTACGAGCAGAATATCACTCCTGATTTTTTTGATCTGAAAACAAAGATAGCCGGTGAAATTCTTCAAAAATTCTCAAATTATCGCATTGCTCTGGCTATTGTAGGAGATTTCAGCAAATATGAAAGTAAGAGCATGAAGGATTTCATTTTTGAAAGTAACAAAACAAAGCAGATCAACTTTGTGGAGATTCTTGAGGAAGCGCTGGAAAATTTTTCTAAATAATCGATAAAAACAGGAACAGATTAAAGCCTGTTCCTGTCTTATTGATCAGAAGTTCACTTATTTTTGGTCTTCAAAAAAAGAAACAGCATCTTTCAATGCCTGATCTATGGATTGATATTGTATGCCTAACCGGCACACCGACTTCCGATTGGAATAATAATTATGAATCTGAAGGGCTTTCATATTAACAGAACTCAGATTCGTTTTTATATGGAGTTTTCTTGCCCTGTCTCCAATCCATCCTAAAATACTCAGTATCATATCCGGAATCGGAATCATAATTGGCTTTTGGCAGGTCGTTTCATTTATTTTTCGAAAAAATTCTCTGTAGCTCAGGTTTTCATTTGCCAGAAGATATTTTTCACCATTTTTTCCTTTTTCAATCGCCTGTACGACTCCATTGGCTACGTCTTTCACGTGTACAAAATTTTTCCCGCCTTTCGGATACCAGACCAGTTTCTTTTTCCAGACCATGAAAATAATTTTCCCTGAACTTGGCTTGCTGTCATAAGCGCCTATCATAAAAGCAGGATTCAGAATAACAACCTCAGTCTTTTGACAATGCTTCAGAAGATAGTCTTCTGCCTGCAATTTACTCTGAGCATATAAAGATTTTGTAAAGGGATAACGTTGAATATTCTTTTCGTCTCCGGGATTGTCCAGGCTTCCATAGCCTAATGTATTGGCAGAGCTTATAAACAGAAATTTCTTTACTCCACAGGTTTCTGCCTGATTGAAAAGACTTACAACACGATCATAGTTTATGGTTTTATAATCCTCATAATTCAACAGATTCTGACCCGTTTCAGCAGCAATATGAATGAAACTGTGCACTCCTTTCAGAAAAGATGAAATATCAGCAGACAGATCACCTTCAATCAGTTCGAGGTTTTCGTTCTCTTCACCCAAATACTTGCTTTTCTTACGCACCAAAGCAATAACAGAATAATCATCATTTAGTAATTTAATAACAACATGGGTTCCCAGAAGCCCTGTTGCTCCGGTGACAAAAATTTTTTTCATACTTCAATTTCTCTTTTAATGGCCTTAGTCATCAGTGGCAGTTTTATCCAAATAGGTAAAACCTTCATTATCAGCCAGCTTACAGGATTCACCATAATTACGGAATCTTTTTTAAATAGTCTCTCAATACATCGGGATGCCACTTTATCAGGATTTAAAAGTGTAAGCCTTCCCAAAAGCCCCTGTTTTTCAATTCTTTTACAGACTTCTGGATTAGTTTTCATCGCTCCCGGATTGACCACGCTTACAAAAACACTGGTCTCTTTTAATTCTTCATACAGGCCTCTGGAAAATGAATGAATGAAGGTTTTAGAAGCCGGATACACTGTTTTAAAGCCTATCGGAGAAAAAGCGGCCATACTGGAGACATTTAAAATATAGGCTCCGGATTGCCTTAAAAGATTAGGCAAAAGCTGGTGCGTAATCAGTGAAGTCGCTGCTACGTTGACCTGAAGAATAGTATTGATATAATCCGGAGAAGCTTCTGTAAATTTCTTCGTTCCTCCAATTCCGGCATTATTGATCAGAATATATATTTCAAACGAGGTATTAAGCCATTCCGTAAGCTTCATTACATTTTCATTGACTGAGAGGTCAACTTCATAATAACAGGTTTTTACCGTATATCTGTTTTCAAGTTCACGGGCAAATTCTTTCAGATTCTGATTGGGAAGACTTACCAGAATGAGATTAATTTTTCTTTTTGCCAATTGTTCGGCGAATGATTTTCCTAAACCCTGACTGGCTCCTGTAATTACCGCATACAATTCTTCGGTTTTCATACACATAAAATTTATGTGTACAAAACTATCGGTGATAGTAGGTTTTAATGTTCCGAATGATCTGAGTGAACCCATTTTAAGGTGGAAACCAAAAAGCAGCAAAAGCATGAAAATCAATCAACTAAACAAAAAAAAGGTTAACATCTATAAATCCGGACTTATTTTTCTATATTCAGAAGGGGTCTGTCCGGTCATTTTTTTGAAGGTGGTATTAAAGGAAGTCTTGGAATTGAATCCCGATTCATAAGCTATTCCTAAAATGGAAAATTTACTTTCCGGATCTTTTAATAATATTTTGGCATATTCAATTCTGTATTCGTTGACATATTGAAAAAAGTTTTTCTCAAATCCTGTATTGATTACGTAAGACAAATGATGGGTGGACACTGATAAGATCTCGGCCATTTTAATCAGATTCAGTTCGCTATCCAGATAAGGTTGCTGACTGTTCATAATCTCCTCAAGTTCCATTTTAATTTTCAATAATTCTTCATCTGAAATAAGCTTTCTTTTAATTTTTTCTTCATGAACTTCCTCATCAATAGAAATTAATTCCTGACGCTGCTTTTCTTCTATGGGATAAATCTCCTTCTGCTTCAGAGAATAGTAAGCTACCCAATAAATAACCAGCAGAAAGACCGAATTGATGAAAAAATTTAATGATTTCGGGTCATAAAAAAGATTATAAATAATGTAAATAATATTGACAATAAAAAGAACGACAATGATATACTCCAGCCAGTTCAGATCAATCTCCTCCGTATTGGAAGAAAACTGTTGGATTTTTCTTTGATGCTGTCTAATGGTAATATAAGAGACCCCCGTATACAGCAATGCCTGAGCTAAAATGAGCATAATATTCAGATATTCAAAAGGGGAAGAATACCCTAGTGAAATACCTACAAGACAAATCAGAAAGGCAATAGGAAACAGCAGGAATTTGAGATCTGTAATGGTAAATTTAAAAGAGGGATTGGTATACAATAATACGCTGAAATAAAAGAAAACGGGCGTAAAGAATTGTATAAACCGGACCAGAAACAGAGATTGAAACTCTACTTTGCCACCTGTCACTAAAAACAAGATCTCATCCAGCCAGAAAGTAGACCACAGAAAAAGGAAAATTCCAAACCAAAGGTTGGCCTTCCGGTTCACTTTCAAAGGATTGGCCAGCTTTAATAGAGAAAGCAAAACCAATGAACCATAGATAAGTATCACGATGAAACTGTTTAACTCTGATGTGTTCATTGGTTTTGATATTTTAAGTAAAAATAGTCTTTTATCCTATTCGTTTCCTTACAAATATTTCATAAGCTAAATAAATTAAAGGAAGTGACATAATACCTATATAAAGGCCGTTATGCATAGCACTTTCCGGTGCATTGACCACAGCATAAACCAGCCCCAGAAATGCACCTCCTAAATGAGCTGCATGGCCAATATTATCATGCGGTCTGGGGTTAAGCATCATATATACTGAATATCCGAAATATACCAGCCCAAAAATATAACCGGGAATGGCGATCGGAATAAAGAACATATAAATACCGATATCCGGCATCAGCGCTATAGAGGCAAAAAGAATTCCTGAAACTCCTCCACTAGCTCCTACAGCAGAATACCATGGCTGTTTTTGGTAGATATACAATGAAAGGAAATTCCCTAATAATATCGCGCCCAGATAGACAATAATAAATCCTATATTTCCAAACCCCTGCATAACAATGGGTGCAAAGAAATACAAAGTCAGCATATTAAATACCAGGTGCATAATATCAGCATGTAAAAAGCCTGATGAAAGCAGACGTATATATTCTTTTCTATGGAGAATCGCTCCTACATTGAATTTATATTTTTCAGTAATAGCAGGATTATTAAAAGCGACAAAGCTTATAATAGCTGTTATTGCGATACATAATATTACAATATTCATGTTTTTTAATTTTCAGATTCATCACTCTGGAACAGATCACCTATAATCCCTCCGTCTTCATCGGTTTCACCTGTGTGTTCCGGTTCTTCATATACCTCCGGTTCTTCTTCTATAAGTTCAGGAATTGTAATATTAATGGCTTTTACTTTAAATTTTGTAAATTGATTTCCGATGGCCTTAATTCCTTTTACAGTAATGAACTCATCAATATTTATGGTTTCAGAATCACGTTCTTTTCCTTTATCTTTAGCAAAAATAATTTCAGCCGTTGCATCGTTCGCTACAATTACATTTTCAATAAATGATTTAGGATGTTCAGATGGCATGAAAGTCTGTAAATTGACCGTATTTTCCAGTAAGAACCTTTTGATAAAGTAGATATCTTTGTCTCCGTCGTAGTAAATACAGGTGATGGGTTGTTCAGGTTTCCATTTTTCCAGCACCAGATATTCGTCATCAAAACGATTACCCAGATCAAAGGAAACAAGCTTTACTTCACCATTGGTATTGATTGTCAGTATTTTATCATCTCCTTTAAAATTCCCCAGTAATGTACCTCTTGCATCAGCATTGAGTCTTCTTATCGTATCGTCGAACCAGATTTTCCTCGGAGCCAGCGTAGATACTCCTTCTTCCTTCATATCTACTTTTTTAACAGCATATTTGGTTACCAGATTTCCTTTAGAATCACGTCCTTTAATGGCCAGTTCGGAGAAATTGATATCCATTTTATTTTTTCTGATTCTAGGGTTTGGTTTTAAAAGCACAGTTACCGTTTCTGCTTCACCGTTTGGATTGGCTGAAAAATATAAGGTTTCAGAACCTTTTTTATCCGAAGCCAGCGGATAATCTGTATTTCGTGTTACCCCGGTTACCGAAAAACGTTTCATATAATAGGGTCCTTCTCTGCCTTCGCGATAAATCATATTATAGACCGTTCTTTTATCGTTTTTCTTCCAGACTGCAACGTGAAGAATATCTTTTCCGATAAATGTTTTGGCTTCTACTTTCACCACTTTCATACTTCCGTCTTTTCTGAAAGTAATGATATCATCTATATCTGAACAGTCGAACATATACTGATCTTTTTTCAGTGATGTTCCTATGAAACCTTCTTCAAAATTGGCATAGAATTTCTCATTCGCTACCGCAACTTTTGTGGCATCAATAGTATCGAAGATTCTAAGTTCGGTTTTTCTCTGTTTGTCTTTCCCGTATTTTTTCTGAATATTTAAGTAATAATCAATGGCATAGGCAATAAGATTAGCCAGATTATATTTTACCTGCTCTATTTTACCTTCAAGGGCTGCGATGTTTTCTTTAAATTTATCTAAATCGAACCTTGAGATTCTCTTGATTCTGATTTCTGTTAATTTTAAGATATCTTCTTCGGTTACAGCTCTTAAAAGATGTTTGGTATGTGGTTTTAATCCTTTATCTATTGTTTTTAATACGTCTTCCCAGGTTTTCACCTCTTCGATATCGTGATAGATTCTGTTTTCGATGAAAATTCTTTCCAGTGAAGAGAAATGCCAGCTTTCCTGAAGTTCATGAAGTTCAATCTCAAGTTCTTTTTTCAGCAGTGAAACAGTATGATCCGTATTCATTTTCAGAATTTCGGAAACATTCATAAACATAGGTTTATCTCCTACGATGACACAGGCATTAGGTGAAATGGTAACCTGACAATCGGTAAATGCATACAGGGCGTCAATTGTTTTATCCGGCGAAACATCATTGTGAATATGGATCAGGATCTCTACTTTATCCGAAGTATTATCTTCAATTTTTTTGATCTTGATTTTTCCTTTTTCGTTAGCTTTCAGGATAGAATCAATCAGGTCACTGGTGGTTTTGGAATACGGAAGCTCAGAAATCACCAGCAAATGTTTATCGGTCTGGGTAATTCTAGCTCTGGCTCTTACTTTCCCGCCTCTGTGTCCGTCATTATATTCAGAAACATCCAGATAACCTGCTGTTAAAAAGTCCGGAAACAGTTCAAATTTCTTTCCTTTTAAATAGGCTACGGATGCATTAATCAGCTCGTTGAAGTTATGTGGGAGTATTTTCGTAGAAAGTCCCACCCCGATTCCTTCTACTCCCTGAGCGAGCAGCAATGGAAACTTTACGGGAAGATCTACCGGTTCATTATTTCTTCCGTCGTAGGATTTTGTCCATTCTGTTGTTTTAGGATTAAAGACTACTTCCAATGCGAAAGGTGTCAGTCTTGCCTCAATATATCTTGCTGCCGCAGCGGAATCTCCCGTATAGATATTTCCCCAGTTTCCCTGAGTATCTATCAGCAATTCTTTCTGCCCGATCTGTACCATGGCATCTGTAATGGAAGCATCACCATGCGGGTGATATTTCATGGTATTTCCCACGATATTGGCGACCTTATTGTAACGCCCGTCCTCCAGTTCTCTCATGGAGTGCATGATTCTTCGTTGAACGGGTTTTAGACCGTCATATACCGAAGGGATAGCTCTATCCAGAATTACATAGGAAGCATAATCCAGAAACCAGTCTTTATAAAGACCGGAAACTTTCTTTAAGCTTTCACCCTCATGCGAATATTCTTCTGTCATCTGTTGTTAATCTTTTTTCTCTTTATTAGCTTTTACTACTTTATTCAGAGAGAGTTTTAAATCGTTTACTTCTTTTCGGCTCAGATAAGAAATCTGATATTTCAGTACGGTAGAACCGCTATTTTTACTTGAAACGGTAATGTATAGTCTTTTAATAAAGAATATAGTAATTACATCATATTTTATCAGTTTATATTTTGGGAACTCATCATAGAGCGGCTTATTTAAAAAGGGAATAATATTCCTGTTTTTAAAATTCAGAGCTTCTCCGTCACTGTCATACTCAAAAATCTGGCGTCCGTTAAGATGAAATAGGATCAACATCAGAGCGGGAACAATAATCATCAAAGAACTTTCATTTTTCAGCGCATGAAATCGGTATTCATTTGCCAGAAAACCTCCAGTTCCCAATAACAGGAGCATGAACAACAATGTATTGATTGTGTTATAAACTGGTGCTTTATTACGGTTACTTAATCTCATTTAATTTTTTGTGTTATGATTTGGTTATCAGTCATTTATTTCATCTGCAATTTCTTTTTTATCAATAGCTGTATCATCTTCCACCACCAGGTTTTCAAGAATAAATATTTGTCGGTCCGGTGTATTTTTTCCCATATAAAATTCCAGAAGCTGGTCTATAGTCTGGTCTTTCCCTATAACTACAGGCTCCAGGCGAATGTCTTTCCCGATAAAATGTTTAAACTCATCAGGTGAAATCTCTCCTAATCCCTTAAATCGGGTAATCTCAGGATTCTTTCCAAGCTCATTCAGTGCTTTTACTCTTTCCGCTTCTGAATAACAATACCTTGTCTCTTTCTTGTTTCTAACTCTGAATAGTGGAGTCTGAAGAATATAAAGGTGTCCGTTTTTGATCAGATCAGGGAAGAATTGCAGGAAAAATGTGATCATTAATAGACGGATGTGCATCCCGTCGACATCGGCATCGGTTGCAATAATCACTTGGTTATATCTCAGATCTTCTAAGCTTTCTTCAATATTTAAAGCAGCCTGAAGTAAATTGAACTCTTCATTTTCATAGACTACTTTTTTGGTAAGACCATAGCAGTTTAAGGGTTTTCCTTTCAATGAGAAAACAGCCTGTGTTTCCACATCCCTGGATTTTGTAATCGATCCTGATGCAGAATCTCCCTCGGTAATGAAAATTTGTGTATCTCCTTTTCTTTCGGCTTTCTGATCATTATAATGCTGCCTGCAGTCACGAAGTTTTTTATTATGAAGAGATACTTTTTTTGCTCTTTCTCTTGCCAGTTTCTGAATTCCCGAAAGCTCTTTTCTTTCTCTTTCGGAAATTAGAATTTTTCTCTGGATTGCTTCAGCGATTTCCGGATTCTTATGCAGGAAATTATCCAGTTTACTTTTTAAGAAATCAATGATAAAAGTTCTTACGGTAGGTCCGTTAGGTCCCATATCATTAGACCCCAATTTTGTTTTCGTCTGAGATTCAAAGACTGGTTCTTCTACATTGATTGAAATAGCGGCTATGATAGACTTTCTGATATCGGAAGCATCAAAATTCTTATTAAAAAACTCACGGATTGTTTTCACATAGGCTTCACGGAATGCATTAAGATGCGTCCCTCCCTGAGTTGTATTTTGTCCGTTTACAAATGAGAAATAAGTTTCCATCTGAGACTTATCAGAATGGGTAATGGCCACTTCAATGTCATTATCTTTCAAATGAACGATCGGATAAAGAATATCATTTTCCAGTTCTTCTTCCAAAAGGTCTTTCAACCCGTTTTCAGAGAAATAGGTTTCCCCGTTGAACAGGATTTTTAACCCGGGGTTCAGATAAGCATAATTGCGGAGCATTCTCTCGATATATTCCTTTCTGTATTTAAAATGCAGGAATATTTCCCCGTCAGGAATGAAGGAAATTTCAGTACCGTTTCTATCCGAAGTCTCCTTTTCATCAAAGTTTTCTTTGATAAGACCACGGGAGAACTCAGCAGCTTTCATCTTTCCGTCGCGGAAAGAGCGTACTCTGAAATAATCTGAGAGGGCATTTACAGCTTTTGTACCGACCCCGTTCAGTCCGACAGATTTCTTGAACGCCTTACTATCGTATTTACCACCGGTATTCATTTTGGAGACGGCGTCTACTACCTTTCCTAAAGGTATTCCACGACCAAAGTCACGAATGGTAACTTTGCCATCGTCCAGTTTTATTTCAATTCTTTTACCGGATTTCATCCTGAACTCATCGATCGAGTTATCCAGGATTTCTTTAAGCAGAATATAAATACCATCATCAGCAGAGGACCCGTCACCAAGCTTCCCGATGTACATACCGGGGCGCAGACGGATGTGTTCCTGCCAATCTAGGGTTCTGATATTATCTTCGGAGTAGGTTGGATTTATTTCTTGTGACATATATGATTTCAGCAAACATACAAAAGTACGAAATTGTACAAAATTATCCGAATTTAAGGAATCATTTTTTGCAATATTCCATAACATATATTGCATGATTATCGGGCAAACTTTATATTTATAAAATTATTCGAAGGAATGTGAAATATAAATATATTATTCTTCTATTTTCATTAATAATATTTTTCTCTTCTTCTCTTATAGCCCAAATTCCAGGATTGATCAACTATAGCGAAGAAGAAGGGTTAAACACGTCCTATACTTATCGGCTAAGACAGGATAAGGACGGCTTTATCTGGATTGGAAGTGACAATGGCCTATTCCGTTTTGACGGAAAAGAATTTAAGCAATACGGCAAAAAAGACGGCCTAAAAAATATAGATGTTTTATCCTGTGAACCCCTTCCCAATGGTGAACTTCTTATTATCTCTTTTCTGAATGATTTTGCCAGTCTGAAACATGGAAAAGTAATCAATTCGGATCAGAACCGGGAGCTGCAAAAGCTTCATTTTGAACACAATCCGCTTATTTCCGGCACAAAAGAAACTCTTTATCTCTGCAATGTTATTAATCCTAAAAATATTTTTCTTTATAACAATGGTAAAATAAAAAATCTGCTGCTGAATCATACTTCTAACAAAACATCAGCTAAGATTCAGACCATCGGGATGGACACCAATAAAAATATCCTTTACATAAAGAATGAAAAAAATGAAATTGAAGCTTATAATTTTATAACCCGAAAAAAAATAAACTGTCATATTTCATTAGGAAAGTCTGATATTACTTATAAAAAAGACAATTTTCTCATCAACAAACATCATAATAAAATTGACGTTTATAAAATTGAGCATACTTCTCGGTTTACTAAAATACATACTTTTTATATCCGTGAGGATATTCATCAGATTATCGTAGATAAAAATAATAAACTCTGGCTTTGTCTTGACAAAGGGGGTGTCCTCTATTTTGACCAGCCTCTCTCTATCGAAAAGCACCTGACTTCTCCCCTACGATTTCTTGAAGATTATATTATTAATGATATTCTGGTTGACACAGACAATAATGTCTGGTTTTCTACCAGGAATAATGGAATCTTTTTTATCACAAATTCATTTTTAAAAAATTACATCAGCCTGCCTCTTCGCAACAACACAGCATTTATCACGGCCATCACAGCCAGTAAACAGGATATTATTCTGGGATATAACAAGTCTGAAAGCGGAATTTTTCACGCCAACACCATTACCGATATTTCCCTGGAGCCCAATAAGAAAACCGAACACAAGGCTATATTCGCAAAAAATAACCTGATCATATTCGGACTGACCAAAAGCATTTTCAAATACGATCTCATCACCGGAAAAAAGAAACTTTTAAAACCCTATGGCCTGAAAAACATTTTACCTTATTCTGGCGACTCCTTATTACTTTGTGCTTCAAATGGATTAATTGTCTATAATTTTATTAAAGATTCGTACTCAGACTATTTATCTGATGAAAGAGTTTATACTGCATTACCATATCATAAAGACAGTTTGTTTGTGGGAAATTTCAAAGATTTGTATAAATTTAATATCAACACTAAAACTAAGACCTTATTCCTGGAAGGATATTACTTTAAGGACATACAGCGTTTGAGATCAAATCTGTATGCTGCCGGTACCAACCTCAACGGGATTATTCTTTTCAACAATAAAAAAGTACTGAGAAAAATTACTGAGAAAGACGGACTTCTTTCCGGACAGGTAAAAAAAATCACCGTCGAAAATGAGAATGTTTTCTGGGCAAGTACCAATTCAGGTATCAACAGGATTGAGCTTAAAGAGAACAGGATTTTTATCAGCAGCTTTACACAGACAGATGGTCTTCCTTCCAATGTAGTAGCCGGATGTGTGATAAGAAAGGATACGCTCTACGCCGGAACTTCAAAAGGCCTTGCTATTTTACCTATTAACAAATTACTTTCGCAACAAAAATTCATCAACAAAAAAGTCATTATCAACTCTGTGTTAATAGGAGATAAAGAATATTTTGAGCCTGATCAGAATTTGGTCGGGCTTTCTTCCAATAATGAAGAAGTTATTGTCAGGTTGAGCTTTCCTGACTATTCTTCACAGGGAAAAATAAGCTACAAATATAGAATTGCCGGTCTTATCGACAATTGGCAAATAAGTAATTCTTCTTCAATTATTCTGAATGCGGTACCTCCCGGTAAATATACTTTACAGATTTTCGGATTGGGATACAACGGTAAACAGTCGGATACCTCAACGGATGTGATATTTGAAATACAGCCCCGTTTCTGGCAGACATGGTGGTTCAGGCTTTTATTATCCGTTTTGGGAATATCCGTTATTCTCACCGGTCTGAATATATACTTTCAAAAAAAACGAAATAAAAAACTTGAAACGCTTTATTACGAAAAAAAAATCGCCGAGCTGGAACTACAGGCTATCAAAGCACAGATTAACCCACATTTCATCTACAACTGCCTAAATTCCATCCAGTTTTTGCTCTATAAAAAGAATTATTCAGAAACAGAAAACTATCTGGATATCTTTTCTCAAATGATCAGAAAAACCCTCTATTATTCTGAGAAGACTTTTATGCCGATTAAAGATGAAATAGAATACCTGTCGCTCTATCTGAAAATGGAAAAATTACGCCTTAAAGATCAGTTTAGCTATCAGATCACAGCGTCTGAAGCAGTAAATAATAAATGGACAATTCCTTCCTTACTTATACAGCCTTTTGTAGAAAATGCAATAAAGCACGGAATTTCCGGTCTGAAAAACAGAAAGGGAAAGGTTGATATATCATTTGAATACCATGCTCCTTATCTCTGTATTACCATTACCGATAACGGCATAGGCATAGGGAGCAATTCTGAGTCTTTAAAAAAAGATGATTCTTTTGGTGTAAAACTATCGAAGAAAAGAATTGAGACGTTCAGACAGCTTTTCGAAGTTGATATTATTCTGGAAATAGAAGATCTAAAGGAGAAGCAATCACTCTCAGGAACACAAATTAAACTATACATACCGCCCCATGAAAACTAAAATACAAGCCGCCATCATTGATGACGAACAAGACGGAAGAGACTATATTGCTCTTTTATTACGAAACGAGTTCCCGGATATTCAGGAATCTTTTCAGGCTTCAAGTGTAGAAGAGGCCTATCTTAGTCTGGTAAAGAATGCCCCGGATATTTTATTCCTCGATGTACAGCTAAAAGACGGCACCGCCTTTGACCTGCTTTCCAAGTTCAAGGAGATCAATTCTTTGATTATTTTTATTACGGCTTTTGAGCACTTTGCCATTCAGGCTATAAAAAATGGAGCCACAGATTATCTTCTAAAGCCTATCAAAAGGATTGATTTTATTATTGCAGTCCGTAAAGCGCTGGATACCCACCGAAAGCACCGGCTTTCTTCAACAGTTTCTTATCAGAATAAAATCAGTCTTCCTACTTTACAGGGTTTTAAATTAACTGACATCGACAGTATTGTACGTTGTGAAGCAGATTCAAGCTATACTACGTTTTATATGAATGATAAATCCAAAATCATAGTATCCAGAACATTGCATGAGTTCGAAGAATTACTTTCCGATCATAATTTTTTCAGAATTCACCACAAACATCTTATTAATCTGAGCCATTTAAAAGAATACATTAAGGGAAAAGGCGGCCAGGTAATCATGACGGATCATTCTGTATTGGATGTCTCAGTTCGTAAAAAGAATGATTTTTTACACAAAATAGGCTATCTGGAGTAAATATTTCTACAGCAATTCACAATTACAGGGAAAACACGCTCACTTACTGATTAAATATTCACAGTTATCAATTCATAGCTGTGTGATATTTTATATCCTGATACTTTTATGAACAATAAAACTATGATCATGAAAGCTACAATAATTCTTTCTCATCGTGTTGTTTCGTCAACATTCTCTTTCCATATAATTCTGCACCCGTAAAAGCTGGTTTTTTATTGCATTGAAATCTCTGAAACATCAGCGCATCACTCAATATTAATTTTTAAAGTTTTTATTGGTTTTTGATTTATAAAATCAATATTCGTTATGATAAGAATATACATTTTAACCATCAGCTTCATTCTCAGTTGTTTGATACCACTGAATGCCCAGAGCCCGTGTTCTGATTTTAATGACGCTACAAACCCGGCCGGTAACTGGACCCCCTCACCGTATCCTAACGGAAACGTAAGTGTGGGATTTGGCGCTCCCAATGTTTTTGACGGTTCTCAGTACCTGATACTGAAAGACCGGTCAGGAGGGTCATGGTATGAAAACAGTGTTGATTTCAGAAGTCTTGGAAAAAAATTTATGGGACAATGTATTTATTTTGATTTTTATCTTGAAAATGACAGTGGATACGGAGCTCCTTTTCACCCTTACATTACTCTTTCAGACGGAACAAACAGTACATCATTTGTTGCCAATGTAGCGGTAACTCCCGGAAGCGGATGGGTACGGGTCAAAGCTCCTATTCAGCTCTCAAGCGGAGGTCTGCTTCCAAGCAATTCGGAAGGTTCGTGGACGATGACTACAGTAAATACAGCCGTATTTGATAACATCATAATGAATACCACAACAATTTCAATAACTCCCGATCTGACGTCGACACAACAGGAAGTAATGTATTTTGACAATATTTGTGTAAAGCCGTGTGAAAGCTGTACAGCAGATTTTACTCTAGATACTTCATTCAGCACATCCACGAATGCTGTTTCTGTTAAACTAACATTAACCAACCCTATTCTTATTTCAACTCCCGGCAATCCTGGTCCTACCTACACCATAGATTGGGGAGACGGTACCTCATCACCTTATATTTACCCAACGGTACCTCATAATTATCCGAACGCAGGAAGTTATACGGTATGTGTCACTGAAAGACAGGGGAAACTCATTAAATGTACAAAATGTTTTACCTTCTGTTACAAAGCGCCGACTACACCTACAGGAACTGTTTCCAACACCCGGTCACCTTTTACTGAGGTTCAGATGATTGCAAAAAAAGAACTCCAGACAGGGGAGCAGAAAGATTTTTCTCTGGTTCCCAACCCTGCCAAAAGTTATGTAGATGTGCAAACAGATTTTTCAAAAAAAGAACTGGTTACTGTCCGGATTATTGATACATTCGGCAAAGTACTTCTTGAAAAGTCTGAAAATTTGGAAAGCGGACGCCAGATCATTAAACTGAGTACGGAAAGACTTCTACAGGGTACTTATGTTGTTGAACTAAAATCCAATGACAAAACAAGTTCCCAAAAGTTACTGATTTCAAAATAACCCCTGTAATTATATAAGAAATAAATGCTGCCCGTATGAGGCAGCATTTTCCATATTTGTTTTTAAGGTTTTATTTTCCTATTTCTCCTGCTATATTTTTTAGCAAAGCCGGAACAATGAGTTTATGAAAAGGACGTACCGGTAAGAAATACAGCACACCTAACCAATTATGGTATTTTACTGTAGTAGAAATCGTCAGTGAATGATGATCCGGAAGGTTTTGGTGTCCATTAAACAAAAGTGAAATCCTAAAATCCAGATGTTTATCATCTTCACCCAGAATAATTTCATTTTCTGTCTTATCAAATACTTTAAAAAGTCCTACCCGCTCCCCTACTTCACAGGTAAAATGTTCTGCGTCCTTTAATTGATCTGTTTCTGATCCTGTTTTTAGCCCTAGAAGCCCAACTACTTTATTTCGGAAAGCAAACATTTTCTTTCCCCATTTCGGACCGCTGGTAAAAAAAGCCTTTCCAATTTCCGCAATGTCTATCTTCCGGTGACAGTCCGGCAGATCTCCTACAAAGCTGTCTATGTAGTCAAAATCATTTTTCCCTTTAAACAATACTGATGTTGCAGGAAACTCGGTCTTTTTTATTTTCATGTATTTGGTATTTGGTTATCTTTATAACAAATGTAAGTATCTTTCTGCGGATTCAAAAGAGAAAATTAAACAAATGTTTATTTAAATTTAAAGATGGAAAATATGTTTTTTCAAAAATAAAATTTCCGATAGCATCTGACTGTTTTAAATAATTTATTAAATTCGGGTTCAATAAAATCGGTTTTATGATACAACTTCCATTATCAAAGCTTTCGAATGTAGGAACTACTATTTTCAGCCAAATGACGCAACTGGCCAACGAGAATGAGGCAATCAATTTATCCCAGGGCTTTCCTGACTTCATGCCTGATATGGAACTTCTGAATCAGGTTGATCATTTTATTAAGAAAGGATTTAATCAATATGCACCGCTGGGTGGCATGATCGGATTAAAAGAAGAAATCGTGCGCAAAATTGAAAATAGTCATCAGGCAGTCTATCATCCGGATGCTGAAATAACAGTGACCGCAGGTGGTACACAGGCTATTTTTACGGCTATTGCTTCTTTTATCAGGAAAGAGGATGAAGTCATTATTTTTGAACCTGCTTATGATTGCTATGAACCCACAGTAGAACTTTTCGGAGGCATCGTAAAACGTTTTGAAATGAAAGCACCTGACTATGAAATTAACTGGAGCGCCGTAAAAACACTGATCAGCGATAAAACCAAAATGATCATTCTTAATAACCCTAATAATCCGTCAGGCAAAATATTAAAAGAGAAAGACATGCAGGCACTTATTGAACTGGTAAGAGGAACTTCTATTCTTATTCTAAGTGATGAAGTCTATGAAAACATTGTTTTTGACGGTAAACAGCACTTAAGCATCTGCAAATATCCTGAACTTAAAGAAAGAAGTCTTCTCATCGCTTCTTTTGGAAAACTTTTCCATGTTACTGGCTGGAAGGTAGGCTATTGTGCTGCACCTAAAAACCTGACCGATGAATTCAGAAAAGTTCATCAGTTTAATGTTTTCTGCGTAAATACACCTATTCAGCTTGCTTTGGCAGAATATATGAAAAACGAAGAGCATTACACTCACCTGAACCAGTTTTTTCAGGAAAAAAGAGATTTTCTGAGAAACGGACTGGCCGGAACATCTTTTGAACTGCTGGATTGCGAAGGTACCTATTTCCAGGCGGTCAGATATGATAAAATTTCAGATAAAAACGATTTTGATTTTGCCACTGAGCTCACTGTTCAGCATAAAGTTGCAAGCGTTCCTTTTTCATCTTTCTATAAGAATAAAGTGAATGAACATGTGATCAGGCTATGTTTTGCTAAAAAACAGGAAACATTAGAAAAAGCTATTGAAAGCCTTTCAAAAATTTAATCATTTGGGCTAGTTTACCTATATAAAAAGCCAGCCGGAAAGGCTGGTTTTTTATTTCAATAAATTTCAAAACAGGACGGTAAAAGTTATAAAAACATTCCTCCTGAAACTTCAATTCTCTGTCCGTTGATCCACCCTGCATCTTCAGTACACAGAAAAGCAACTACTCCGCCAATATCATCAGGAAGTCCTACTCTGCCCAGTGCTGTAGCATTGGCAACAATGGTGTTGATTTCTTTATTATCCCTTACTCTTCCGCCTCCGAAATCTGTCTCAATAGCTCCCGGCGCTACGACATTGGCTTTAATTTTTCTTGCGCCTAATTCTTTTGCCATATACTTCGTCAGCATTTCCACGCCTGCTTTTATAGAGCCATAGACAGATGATCCGGGTGTTGCAAACCTTGCCAGACCTGAAGAGATATTGATAATTCCCCCTCCGTCATTCATAAATGGCAATAATTTCTGAGTCAGAAAAAACACTCCTTTAAAATGAATATCTACCATATCATCCAGCTGTTCTTCCGTCACTTCTGTAATAGGAGAATATAAAGCTGTACCGGCGTTATTGATAAGAAAGTCAATATTGGAGCTTCCGGTATTCTGTTTCAGGTGATCCGTTACTTCTCTCACGAAATGATCAAAACTTCTGGTATCTTTTGTATCCAGTTGAAAAGCAACAGCGTTTCTTCCAATAGCTTTGATTTCGTTAACTACTGCCTCAGCTTCCTCTTTATTACTTCTGTAAGTGATGATTACATCCAATCCTTTCTGAGCAATTTTAAGTGCTGAATTTTTCCCAAGTCCGCGGCTTCCACCGGTGACTAATGCAATATTTGTTTTTGTGTCCATTTTTATTTTGATTATTTTGATGGTACAAAGTTGGGCAAATTCCGGATTGAAGATGTTGCTTCAATCAATCTGAAATTTGCAAAATTCAAATCAGGAACGAAACTCCAGCGGAGTAAAAGAGGTTTTCCTTTTAAAGAAATTTGAAAAATGGGCTATTTCCTCAAAACCCAATGCATAAGAAATCTCGGAAACATTCCATCTGGTCTGTCTTAAAAGAATTTTAGCTTCCTGAATAATACGGTCTGCAATAAACTCTGTCGTTGTTTTTCCAGTGCTTTCTTTTAATTTTTTATTCAGATAATTCACGTGAACCGCCAGTCTGTCTGCATAATCTTTCGCTGCTTTCATCTCCAGTCTGTGTTCGGAAGATTCTACAGGAAACTGCCTTTCAAGCAGTTCAATAAACAGAGAAACCACCCGCATTGAAGCATCATTAGACGCCGATATTTTGGTAGCAGGCTGGAGCTTCTGACCGTAGTGAATCAGCTCTAATACATAATTTCGGATCAGATCATATTTATAAATGTAATCTGAAGCAATTTCTTTTTTTATTTTGTTAAAAAGCATTTCAATTTCAGTAGCCAGCTCGTCTTCAATCTCAAATACAGGCACTCCGCCAGGCTGAAATATAGGCAGATCTTCCAGACTGTTATAAGACTTTTCTTTCATAAAGAAGTCTTCGGTAAATACACAAAAACTTCCGGACTGATCGGGAGATTCAGGAATCCAGTGATAAGGAACCTTAGGCGTTGCAAACAACAGCGCATTCTTTTCTATTGAAATCACCTTATCTGCATATTCTGCTCTGTTTTTACCTCTTATAATGCTTATCTTATAATACTTTCTCCTGTTATAAGGCATTTCGGAGGTCATTTTCACCTTTTCAATAGTTTGCGCTATATCAAAAACATTAAAATGTCCGATATCTTTATGAAGACCTTTAGGAAAAATACTTTCAAGATCTTTTCCCAGCTTTGCCGCCATTTCTTTATAAAAATCTTCCAGAGAAGTATGAGCGATCTTTTCCATAGCAGGTAATTTGTAAAATTCAAATATACAAAGTTAAATATACTTTAAAATAAAATATTCATTCATTTTTTTCCAGACAAAGTGATATATTAAGAATATATTTAACTAACTTAGTTTCAGATAACTATAAAAAACAATTCTATGAAAAATCAACATTTAAACCACGGAAAAAAGTTAAACAAAAAAGAACTAAGAGTGATTACCGGCGGAAAAGAAATGTGCTGGCTTCCTAACTTACAATGCAGCAAAATTTCTTTTAGCTGTGCGGAACTGCAATGTCAGCCTATTCTTGAGATGGCATAATCAGAAATTATTAAACATGTATTTTCCGCCTAGGAAATATAAAAAAATCGTTTCCTGTCGGGAAGCGATTTTTTTATTATCTATCTTTCTTATCATCTGTAAAAATTAGCTGACAGTACTTCCGATAGTTTGCAGAATCCATTTACCGTTCTCATATTCTGCAGAATAATCAGTTGTAAAACCATTACCTGCTTTATACATGTAAAAAAGAACCGGGTTTTTATCATCTCTCTGGATTTTGGAAATAATTTCATCCGTTACATCGGTTATTCGGGTATAATAAGTCTGCTTAGTTTTGTTTTCAGGTATAAACAAAACCCTGAGCTCAGGATTGATCTGATGAAAATAATCACAATCAGTCTGATAAACCTGAAACGTATAATTCAACTTTTCCATATTTACGGTTCCATAGTTTGGCAGTAACAATTCATAAAGCTGCGAGAACTTATTTTTTTCAGATTTAAACATAGGGTTCATATCTTCAAAGTCGTTTATTCCATCACCATCTGTATCTTTATTGTCAGGATTTAAGCCAAAACTTTTTTCAAAAATATCATTATATCCATCGCTATCGGAATCTTTTATCAATTCTTTTACACTAATTTTAAACCGTTTCCCATCTTCCACCGCAGAATAATCATCATAACCCGGAAGTCCGGCCACCTTTATAATTTTCACAAGACTTCCTTCAAACTGAAGAAATCCGTCTTTTATAAGAGGACTCTTCTGCACTTGATTGATATAATAATGGCTGAAGCTTAATCCAAGAAAATAAGCGGCAGGTTTATCATTTTCAATAGTAAGAAGCCAGAATCCTAATCTGTTTCTCCCTAAGGCATAAAGAATATTTCCGATCATCTGTTGGGAATAAAACAAAAACTGATCTGAAAATTGATCCTGCAGCATTTTAAATTCCCGATCCTGCCTTGCCCCAATATTTTCTGGCTCCTTAGAATCAGAAAAATGCGCTTCTACACTGTCTTTTTTGAAATTTCGATATTTTTTGAGATTTTCAATTTCAAGGTAACCCGGCTTTTCATCCAGTATTTGCTCTACGGTAAAGGGCTTTTGTTTTTTATAGTCGCCGAATATCTGATCATCACGATTCATAAAGCATTTTTTTTCGATCGGTGATGAGCAGGAAAAAAATAAATACAGGCCTGCAAAATATAAAATTCTCATGATACAAGTTTGGCATAAGAATGCAAAAAACGCTCCCAAATACATGGAAACGTTTTTTATTACAAACTAACTTTAATATTTTATTTTTTACACGTTAAATCTGAAGTGCATAATGTCTCCATCCTGAACGATATATTCTTTACCTTCTACAGAAAGTTTTCCGGCTTCTTTTATTTTTACTTCAGATCCGTAAGTGATATAATCATTATACTTAATAACTTCCGCACGGATAAATCCTTTTTCAAAATCAGTGTGAATCACCCCTGCAGCCTGAGGAGCTGTCCATCCCTGTCCGATAGTCCATGCTCTTACTTCTTTTACTCCTGCAGTAAAATACGTTTGAAGTTTTAATAAGTCGTAGGCTTTTCTGATCAGACGGTTTACTCCCGGCTCAGTAAGGCCTAGCTCATCAAGGAAAATTTCTCTTTCTTCAAAAGTTTCAAGTTCATTGATATCAGCTTCAATCTGAGCAGCTAAAACAACTACTTCAGCTCCTTCATTTTTAGCCATATCTTCGATTTTACCAATCCAGTCATTTCCGTTTTTGATAGAGTTTTCATCTACATTACACACGTACAGTACGGGCTTATTGGTTAGAAGCTGAACTTCTCCAATAATAGATTTTGCAAAATCATCTACAGCAAATTCTCTTGCATTCTTTCCATCCTCAAGAAATTTCTGTAAGTTTTGAAGCGTTTCATAAGTAAGAATATCTTCCTTCTTTCCGGACTTAATGAATTTTTTAGCTTTTTCTACTGCTTTTCCAACCGTTTCAAGATCTTTCAGCTGTAATTCGATATCAATAATTTCCTTATCTCTTAACGGATCTACGGAACCTTCAACGTGAACAATATTTCCGTTATCAAAACATCTTAAAACGTGGATAATCGCTTCACACTCACGGATATTAGCCAGGAACTGATTCCCTAACCCTTCTCCCTTACTGGCTCCTTTTACAAGACCTGCAATATCAACGATTTCAACTACAGCTGGCAATACTCTCTCTGGTTTCACAATTTTTTCCAGTTCAAACAATCTTTGATCCGGTACAGAAACCGTTCCAAGGTTCGGTTCAATCGTACAGAAAGGATAATTGGCTGACTGAGCTTTTGCATTACTCAAACAGTTAAAAAGAGTTGATTTACCTACATTCGGCAGGCCTACGATTCCACATTTCATATTGTAAAATTCAAAGTTTAAGGTTTAAGGGTAGCTCAAGGTTTCTGCAACTTTAACTATTGAACCTGAAACCTTGAATTACGAGTGTGCAAAGATAGTGATTTTTGAGAGAGTTTCATAATAAAAAAATCCGCCAGTATTCCGGCAGATTTTAAAATCGGATTAACGGTACCGCTACTGCTTACGGATTATCTCCTGTAGCATTCTGTGCCAACGGCACATCGTTCGGTGTTTCCTGTAAAGTTTTATCTAAAGTAAATAAAGATTCATCTGTAGCACGGTCACCACCGGCAATTTTTAATTTATCAATTAAATTCTGCGCCAATGTTTCTTCCTCTATTTGCTCCTGTACAAACCACTGCATAAAATTCCATGTTGCCCAGTCTTTTTCTTCCATGGAAAGGTCTACAATTTTGTAAATAGCGGTTGTATTATCCACTTCATGTTTAAACACTCCGTCAAAACAGGCTGTGAGTGATTTTGGATCTGCAGGAGGAGCCGGAATGGCAGTCACTTTAGGTTTTCCGCCTCTGTTTAAAATATATTCCATGAATTTAATCGAATGGTTTCTTTCTTCCTGAGCATGTCTGTAAAGAAAGTTGGCAATTCCCTGATAGCCTTTATCATCTGCCCAAATTCCATAAGATAAAAAAACGTGTGATGCATGAATTTCCTTGTTCATCTGGTCACTAAGTGCTTTTTCCACTTTTGCGGAAAGTCTGTTAGTATTCATAATGTTATATTTTGGTGATTATGAGACTCATCATGCAAAAATGATTCCGCTAAGACTTCAGAGGCGCTTAACAAGAACTCAAAACCTAACGCAACGAACTAATTACCAGGAATATACGTTGATAATTTATAGTTATTCTAAAATAAATCCGGATCTTTTCAGAACCGGATTTATTTATGGATGTAGTTATTTTAACCACGAATGCACGAATTATTCTATTTATGCATTCGCAGTTATCGTCTGTTACAGCAGATTTTGTTTTTTTGGTGTCTGGCAACGAAATTATTTAATTCTTCTCGCCATATAATCACTTTCATTGCCCAGTCTGTCAATTGCTTTGATTGCCACTGCATTTAGTTTTTTACCGTCTTTAAACTTAGGAATATCTTTTGAAAGTGTGTCTAGTGTTAAAATTTCCGTTTCCCATACTCCGTTATACTGTTTGAAAAGTACCCATTGGAAAACACCGCTCAGATTTTTTGAGCTCCAGCTCGTCTGCGCAAAACTTCCGTTATCAGTAACAAACAATGTAGGAGTCTGAACAGGTGTTGCTTTGATCCACGGTGTTTTCGGAATTAATGCTTTTTCGCTGTAGGGTCCGTTTTTCAGAACAGGAAGCATATTTGAATTTTTCGTCAATCCGGCAATACTCCAGTGAATTTCTCCGGCATCATTTTTCAGGATATTTCTTGAAATTTCAATTTGGTTTTTAATCTCTGTCGGGCGGTCCGCTGCTTTAATTTCTACGGTATTCAGCCCCGGCCATAAGTGACGGTTCATTGTATTTTCAGACTGCCACCAGCTTAGTAATGCTTCAAAGCTTTGTCCCTTTGAATTGATAGGCCAGTATAACTGAGGGGAGAAATAATCCACCCATCCTTTATTCAACCATAATTTAGCATCAGCATAGAGTTCATCATATTGTGAGGAACCTACAACTCCTGCCGGATATCCCGGTTTCCAGATTCCGAACGGGCTGATTCCGAATCTTACATAGCTTTTTTCTGCATGAATTTCTTTATAGATCCTTTCCACAAATTTATTCACATTGTCTCTTCTCCAGTCTGCTCTGGAGAGCGTACCTCCACTGCTCACATAGGCATTCCATGTTGCATTGTCAGGAAAATCAGCTCCTTTATTGTAAGTGGCATAAGGATAAAAATAATCATCAAAATGAACCGCATCAATATCATATCGCTGTACTATATCTTTTACAACATTGGAAACATGTCCTTGTGTTTTTGGATTTGCAGGATCAAACCAATACATTCCATTTTTTAATCTTACAACGATATCAGACAGTTTATTGGCCATGGAAAGTTTATTTACAGAACCTCCGTTGGTATGGTGTGCACGGTAAGGATTTAACCAGACATGCAGTTCAAGGCCTCTTTTATGGGCTTCTTCAATCCAAAACTGAAGCGGATCATAGTTGGGATAAGGGGCTGTGCCTGTTTCCCCGGTCAAAAAGTAAGACCATGGTTCAATATTACTGGTATACAAAGCATCTGCTGAAGGTCTGATCTGGAAAATAGCAGCATTGAAATTGTTGTTTTTCAACATATCCAACATGGCAATTGCTTCTGCTTTTTGTTGTTCTACACTAAGATCATTTCTTGAAGGCCAGTTGATATTGGCAACACTCGCAATCCAAGCTCCCCTGAATTCTCTTTTGATTTCAGGAAGTGTGGTTCTGAAAACATCGTCTGTAGCAGTTTCTGTTACTGGTTTTATTCCAGCTACCGGAGGTTTTGGCGGAGTGGTATTATTGTTGGGTTTTGTAGCGTTTTTAACGGGCGGAGTCTTGGTTGCTGCACTATTCTGAACGGAACATGATGTACTGTACGATGCAAAAACTCCTAATAAAACGATAAGTTTTAATTGATTCATTCTCATAGTCACAAAACTACTTTAAAATTTATTTTTTATTTCTTAGAGATTATTATGCCAAAATAAGCATTTTAGAGTATTGTTGTAGAAAAAAAGCCTCGAAAATCGAGGCTTTGATTTTATATATTAGAGTTGATTAAGCTTTCGCTGATCTTTCCACTCTTTTTCTTTCTTCTTCAGAAAGGATTTTCTTTCTCATACGGATGAAGTTTGGAGTCACCTCAATCGCTTCATCACCCTGAATGTATTCCATACATTCTTCAAGTGAGAATAAGATTTTCGGAGCAACACCGGTATCTTTATCTTTTCCGGAAGCTCTCATGTTGTTCAACTGTTTTGCTTCCACGATGTTTACTACTAAATCTCCCGGTTTATTTTGCTCACCGATGATCATTCCTGTATAGATTTCTTCACCCGGATCAACGAAGAATTTACCTCTGTCCTGTAATTTAGCGATAGAATATTCCGTAGCAGGTCCTGTAGTCTTGCTGATCAATACACCGTTATTTCTTCCAGGAATAGCACCTTTGAAAGGCTTATATTCTGTGAAACGGTGTGCCATAATAGCTTCTCCCGCGGTTGCCGTTAACATTTGAGAACGTAATCCGATTAAACCTCTTGAAGGGATTTCGAATTCCATATGCTGCATTTCACCTTTAGTTTCCATAATGTGAAGGTCACCTTTTCTCTGAGTTGCTAAATCGATTACTCTTGAAGCATATTCTTCAGGAACGTCAACTACTAAAGATTCATAAGGCTCACAGCTTACTCCGTCAATCTCTCTCAGGATAACCTGTGGCTGGCCAATTGTCATTTCGTATCCTTCTCTTCTCATTGTTTCAATCAAAACAGATAAGTGAAGAATACCTCTACCGAATACAAGGAAAGTATTGGCATCATCAGTCTGCTGAACTCTTAATGCTAAGTTTTTCTCTAATTCTTTTGTTAATCTTTCTTTCAGGTGGTTAGAAGTAACATATTTACCGTCTTTACCGAAGAAAGGTGAATTGTTAATAGAGAACGTCATATTCAATGTAGGCTCATCAATAGCCGTTCTTTCCAATGGTTCAGGGTTTTCAAGATCTACGAATGAATCACCGATCTGGAATGAATCAAAACCTACTACAGCACAGATATCTCCAGCCTGAACTTCAGTTACTTTTTTCTTTCCTAATCCTTCGAAAACGTAAAGTTCCTTTACTTTTCCTTTTACAATTTTACCATCTGCCTGAGCAAGACCAATCCACTGAGATTCTTTGATTTCTCCTCTTGTTACTTTTCCGATAGCAATTCTTCCTAAGAAAGAAGAATAATCAAGAGAAGTAATCTGCATCTGAAGATTTCCTTCAGTTACACTTGGAGCAGGTACATATTGTAAAATCCCGTCTAATAATGGTAAAATATCTTCCGTTTGTTCTAATGAAGTGTTGAACCAACCTTGTTTAGATGAACCGTAGAATGTTGGGAAATCCAACTGTTCTTCAGTAGCCTCAAGGTTGAAGAATAAATCAAATACCTGATCGTGAACTTCGTCCGGACGACAGTTTGGTTTATCTACTTTATTGATAACCACTAATGGTCTTAAACCTAATTCCAAAGCTTTCTGAAGTACGAATCTTGTCTGTGGCATTGGTCCTTCGAACGCATCCACTAACAAAATAACTCCGTCAGCCATTTTTAATACTCTTTCTACTTCCCCACCGAAATCCGCGTGACCAGGAGTATCAATTACGTTAATTTTTGTGTCTTTATAAGTAACAGAAATATTCTTGGATAAGATGGTGATCCCTCTTTCTCTTTCAAGATCATTGTTATCCATAATTAATTCTCCACTCTCCTGATTTTCTCTGAAAATATTGGTAGCGTGAATGATTTTGTCAACCAAAGTCGTCTTCCCGTGGTCAACGTGTGCGATAATCGCAATATTTCTAATGTTTTGCATATAGGATTTTTACGGGTGCAAAAATAGTGATTTTAAATTAATTAATTAAAAAGTTTATGCAATATTTAACAATTTCATAATGAGAAAATTAGATAAATCTACTTTTATCTTCTTTAAAAAACTTGTTGCGTCAGGTTCTGACGTCACCCGATTTTATCTTTGTTTTCATGATCATTCTACAGGATTATCTGTGATTATTTATTAACCTTTAAAAAGCAAGAAATGACAAACAATTTAAATCTGATGACTATTGATTCTTTTTTTTCATCTTCAGATCCTATTTTAGATCTTGAAATGGTAAGCCTGATTGATTCCTTCAGTGGTGAAACTGTCAATTTTAGAAAACAGAATACACCTGTTCCGGAGAATGGCAAATACCTTTATAGAATTAAAATAAATAACAATTCCACGACTTCATATTATCGAAGAGTGGTTAGTAACAGTATTTCAATAAAAATCGCAGACGTTTATGGAGATGGTCTCACTGATGATTCCGGTGAAATCCAAAGACTGATTGACGAAATGGAAGCAGGACAGGTTCTGGAACTGGACAATAGAAGATATATGCTTTATCAGCCATTACAGATTAATAAAACAATTAAAATTACAGGTTCTTCTACCAAACGAAAAGACGGTTACCCTCCTTTTCTAATAACAAATAACAATCATGGTATCGTCATTAATGCCTATAAAACACTCGTTAATGGTAATGAGGTCACCATCAATGCATCAGGTACTGTTTTAGAAGGATTTGGCATTTATAATACGACCCTTTACACCACCACCCCTAATAATTTTACCGGAATTAAAGTAAACGGAACTTCGGATGTTCATGCTTATGATATTATTTTAAAAGATCTCACCATTAATGGTTATCAGACAGGGCTGGAAGTAATTGCTCTCTGGTCTTCACAAATACAGACGGTAAAAATAGGTAATTGCCAGGTAGGAATTCACGTGAAAGAAAATTCTGTGAACAATGAAATCTCTAATAATACTACAATTTCAATAGATATCATTATCGAAAATCCAATAACAGGAGAAAAAGAGCTTATCGATATACCGGGAAGTAAGGGGATTTTATTTGATGGAGATACCACTCAGGAAGGCTGGAGAATTATTGACACTCTCATTTTTAATGTTTATCAGGGTATTTATGCTGAAAAGACATCCCATGTCAATGTGCTTAACAGTATGATTGATTTCTGCAGACATATTGGAATTGTGATTGCAGAAAAGAGTTATAATTGGAATATCAATAGTAATTATATTGCTCTTTCTCATCCCGGATACGGAGTCTATTTAGCCAATAATGATCCGAACACAGCCCCTATCCGAGGAAATAAGATTATTGATAACGATATATTAATTTACGATCATGCCCAGCCAGACAATATTTCTATCGGTATTAATATTGTCGGAGAAGGCTCCCTTTATGATGATGTAAGAGGAAATTCTGTTAAAAATTTTAAGGTATATGATATCAGAGCGAAATCCGGATTAAAGACCACTATTACCCACAATAAATGTTTATCAGAAATCAATCCGAATATCATCGGTAACTGTATTACCAATGATAACCTGGGAACAGTATATTATCAAAACTTAAATGACAGTCTTCATCTAGGAAAAGTAAGGATAACCTACGCTGATCATTATCCTTCCGCTTCTTCTTCTGAATGGAAAAGAGGTGACATTATTTTAAATACAAGCCCTTCTGTTGATGCACCGATCGGATGGGTCAATACAACAGACGGACAAAATACATGGAAGCCTTTTGGCATTATTAACAATTAATGAAAAAACAGTCTTAATGACTGTTTTTTCATTTCCTAATGGTTCTAAAAAGAAAAAATAATGCGTCAGGTTCTGACGTCACCCGTTTTTATCTTTGTTTTCAGGATCATTCTACAGGATTATCTGTGATTATTTATTAACCTTTAAAAACAGAGCTTATGATTTTTACCAATGAATTTTTCTCAGTTACAAGTACAATTCCCGATCAGGATGTGATAGAACTGATTGATGAATTTACTTTTGAACCTTATGTTTATGAAAGAGTTCTTAGCCTTAAATACGTAGACGGAACGGTTTACAGAAACAGGAATGGTGCCTTTTATATCAACCGGACTGTAACCAATAGCAGTGATCCTGTAGACGTTGGTATTTTTGGGGCCAAAGGTGACGGTCTCACTGATGACACTGAAAGCATCAACAAAGCTGTGCTTTATCTCTCTATTATCGAGCGGGGTTCTTTGAAATTTAATGGCCAAAAAAGCTATCGTATCAATCACACCATTTATATTACTTCTAATGTTACTTTTTATGGTAATGGAGCTTCTTTCATCGGAAATACCCATAATACAATAGTAGCAACAGCCTATCGGCAGGGAAATGGTGAGGACATCCCATATTCTCTGCACTCAAACCTTTTAGATCCATATGGGTCAAATATGATTTCTTATTCTCAAATTAGAGATGCTAATTTTAAAAACTGTAATATTGGTTTGCATTTTGTAAATTTCTGTATCGGCTGCGTTTTGGAAAACATAGCTTTCTTTGAATCAACCTGTTCAATAAAATTTGACAACTGCTATTATACCGTATTAAAAAATATAATTTCCACTTCAAATTCCGGAAAAAACATTCCGGATGAATATTGTTATCAGTTTCTAGGTCAAAATAATGCCCTGCTTCTGGAACGCGTTACTGCCACCAGAAATTTAGGATTTTTATTTCAGGGCGGCACTACAGCAACTACTCTAATTTCACCTACAACAGAAGGCGGAAATACGGGCATGAAGTTCAAAGAAGACTGTTTGGGAGTAACTATTAATGGCTTGTATGCAGAACTCATAAAAGATGTCATCGATCTATCCGAGGTACGTACAGGAAATTTTGAAATTTCCAACAGCTATTTCAATTATACTGACCGGCCTCTGATTGGTCCTGACTACAGAGGACAGTCAGAAGACAGAGAAGCAACCGGTACATGGAAAAACAATACGATTGTCAACATCAATCAACAACATAACGGATTTACTTACAGAGGCCTTATGAATGTATCTCAGGCAAGAAATTACATCAAGTTTGAGCTTCCAGTCTATGAAGGTGATGGGGCTCTTCCCCCTAACTGGATCGTAGGTGATTTTACCAACATCACTTCTTACGGCCAGGAAAAAAGTACAGATAATAAAGCTGTAGGTAATATCAAAAGACAATTTGGCGTCATTCCGGTAACAAGAAGCGGAGATGTAGGGGATGGAAAAACAGGTTTTATTCCTGACTGCACTCACGAATTGATCGGAAGTGATCCTGCTAATTTTGGCATCAAAATTAAAACTAAAATTAAATTCCAGGAATACATGATGTTTGTAAAATACAATATTCATATTGCTACTTATTCTTATGGAAGATGGTTTTATGGCGACATTTTCGGGCAAAACCTTTCTTCTAAAGATGAAGGAAATATCCAAATTACTTCCATTGAAAATGAAAGTGGATTTCTGGTAATTAAAATAACAGGATTTAACGAACCTAATCTTAATTATATCATCCAGGGAAACATACAGCTTATTGTATAATAAAAAGACACCTCATCCGAGGTGTTTTTGCTTCCAAAAAGAGAAACTATTTCACCACTTTACAAAGCCTTTTTCTTGAAAATAAAAATAATGCGCCAGGTTCTGACGTTACCCGTTTTTATCTTTGTTTTCATGATCATTCTACAGGATTATCGATGCTCAATTATTAACTTTTAAAAACAAAAAATGACAAATAGTTTAGGATTACTGACGATCAAAGAATTTATTGATTCTCAAGATTCTACATTAGACAGAGAGATTATCACTCTGATTGATCACAATAGCGGGGAACTCGTTAATTTTAGAAAACAAAATACTCCGCTTCCGGAGTATGGCCGCTATCTGTATTGGACAAAAATCAATAGTGATGAGTCCAGAGCTTATTATAAAAGAATTGTTACCAATGATATTTCCATAAAGATTACGGATGCATCCGGAGATGGTAATACGGATGACTCAGAGAAAATCCAGCAACTCATTGATGAAATGGAAATCGGACAGATTCTGCATCTTGATAATAAGAGATATATGCTTCATAAGCCACTGCAAATCAATAAGGCGATCAAAATCACAGGTGCTTCTACAAAAAGTCTGGTAAGCTTCCCTCCTTTTCTTATTACCCACAACAATGACGGAATCAACATCCATGCATCCGGAGTGGTACTGGAAGGTTTCGGAATTTACAATATCATCTGGTATACTACTTCAGACAACCTTTTTACCGGAATCAGAATCAACGGCACTTCAGACAATCATATTTATGACACAGTATGCAGAGATCTTCTTATCAGAGGCTACCAAACTGCTTTGGAAGTCAACTATCTCTGGTCGTCTCAAATTCAGACGGTAAAAACAGAAAACTGTCGGACAGGGATCTTGATCAAAGGGGTATCTGCCAATAATGAGATTTCCAACAATACATCCATTTCAATCCATGAGGCTTATGATATTCCGGACAGTCGGGGGATCTGGTTTGAAGGAAATACATTAAAAAAAGGCTGGAAAATCTCTGATACTCTTATAGTTAACGTTTACGAAGGGATTTTTGCTGAAAAAACTTCACATGTTAATGTATGTAACTCCACGATTGATTTCTGCAGACATATTGGAATTATAATTACCGAAGACTGTAACCACTGGAATATCAACAGCAATTATATTGCTCTTTCACAACCCGGATACGGAATCTCTTTAAACAATAATACCCAACATTCTTTAAGCACCGGAGGAAATAAAGTTATTGACAATGATCTATTAATTTATAAACATAAGGAGCCGGATACTATTTCTATTGGTATCCATATTACCGGAAGAGGATCTCTTTATGATGAGGTAAGGGGAAATTCCGTTAGAAATTTCAAAGTATATGATATCAAAGCAGAGCCCGGATTAAAAACCACGATCACCAACAATAAATGTTTATCTGAAATCTGCCCCAATATCAAAGGTAATTATATTACTAATAACAATCTGGGAACCCTGTATTACCAAAATTTAAATGAAGTTCCTCATATGGACAAGGTAAAAATAGCCTATGCTGAAACTTACCCCGTTATTTCTTCTCCTGACTGGAAACGAGGTGATATTATTTTAAATACAAATCCTTCCGTTGATGCACCGATCGGATGGATCAATACTACACACGAAGTGAATATCTGGAAACCTTTTGGTATTATTAATAATTAATTGCATATCCTATCGTAATGGGACCTGCGCACAGCACACAGGAAAATACAAACACTTATACCGGAAATAATCATAACACCGCTATGTATACCTGGAATTATTCGTGGCTGAGAGAAAGTGCTCCGACACAATTCAGAAATTCGGCTCCGCCAAATGGGCATATTTTTTATGATGAAACCCTAAATATTTCGCAAATCTATTTAGGCGGCGTATGGAAAACCATTAAAACGGAACCCTAAGAACATGTAAAGGACTGCCAGATTGAGGCAGTCTTTTAGTTTAATGCCTGATGAAACGGTAAAGTAATACAAGATCAATTAAAACTACAATGATGAATTTAACAAGGAAAGATTTTTTGGAAACCTTATGATTAAAAACAATCATTCCGGAAGCTGCTCCTATGATCCCAATAAAGGAAAGTCCTAAAAGAGCATTTTCTGAGATTCTCCATTGGTGTCTCTTGGCTTGCAGTTTGTCAAATCCAAAAATTCCGAAAGTAATCAGATTAGCGATCAGCAGAAAAGAAATCATCTACAATTAATTTGCAGCAAAAATAAAGTTTAATTTATATATGAAAAAAACCACCGGAAAATATTTACCGTAAGATCACAATAAGATTTTTTAAATTTGCTCTCCATAAAAATGAATCAATGACAGTACACGATCTTGCAGGCACATATGCTATCGAGGGGAGCAATCAGGAAGAGTCCAATCAGTTTACGTATCACGGCATCTTAATTTTATCCGTTGATGAAAACAACCGTATTATTGCTCAATGGATCATTGGTGATCACATACAAAACGGAACAGGATTTTACAAAGATCAGATTTTAGTCATCAATTTCAACTATGAAGGTGATGATCATACAATTTATAAAGGAGTTGCCGTATACCGCTGTCCAAGTAAAGATATCCTGGACGGGTTCTGGTCTGAGAAACAGGGTAATCCTTTATATCTAGGAAGTGAGTATGGAGTACGTATTCAGGATGCATCACTGTTAAACTGATTTCTTATGTATTGTCTGTAGATCAGGCAGTTCAAATAATAAGAAAAGAGCTGCTTTTATAAAAAGCAGCTCTTTTCTTATTATTTCATTGTTTACAACAATTATTTTTTAGCTTTTACATCGATGGCGATCTCGATATCCTTACTGATCATCCATTCTGCAGGATCAGCTTCTGAAGTACCGAACTTGATTCCCCAATCTGTTCTGTTTACAGTAAATTTAGCCTGAACAGCTGCTGAATTTTCTGTTACATCTACTTTAGCAGGGAAAGTCACATTCATAGTTTTTCCTAATAAAGTAAGATTTCCGCTTACGGTTTTGTTAGCTCCTGCTACAGCGTCTTTTGGTGTCTCTTTTAAGTCTGTTACACTTGTAATTTTAAAATCTGAAACCGGATTTTTTTCTACATTAAAGAAATCAGGATTTTTCAGGTGAGCTTCAAGGTCAGCCGGTTTTTTATCTTTTTCAGTAACAGAAGCCGGATCAACTTTAATAGAAGTCATATCAATAATAAAGTTTCCTGCTGCAATCTGTCCTCCATCAATGCTTAAATCTCCGGATTTAACGGCAAGAGTTCCCCAACGAGGCGCAAAACCTCCCTTATGGAAAGCTTTCCAGTTAACTACTGAAGCGGTAGTATCTACTGCCAATACTTCACCTTTGCTTTCTGCAACGGTCTGTTCACTAGCTACTCCTGTATCTGATTTTTCTTTACTATTACATGATGCTGCCAGTAATCCTACTGCTACTAATGCAATTACGCTAATTTTTTTCATATTGAAATGTTTAAAAAAGTTTGTTTGAAATCTTTGTTGTTTTCGGATACAAAAATAGAAAAACCATATTTCCATATCCTTAACATACATCAAGAAATTAAAAAAAATGGAGTTTATTCATTATAAAGCTCAGAATAATCTATAACCCGGCCTATCGAAACGAGTATTCAAATAGTCTTTTCAGATCATTTAATACCAAACACGCTCTCTTTTCTCATTCCAAAACCTTATTTTAGCTACCCGAAAACAGAACAATGACGACCGTAGAATTTATACAGAAACAGCTCAACATTTCTGAAAAGAGTATCAACAATACCCTTCAATTATTAGCAGAAGACTGCACGATCCCTTTTATCTCCCGGTACCGCAAAGATAAAACCGGAAATCTTGATGAAACTCAGATTGAACAGATCGCTAAAATCAATAAACAGTTTGAGGAAATCACCAAACGAAAGGAAAGCATTTTAAAATCCATTGAAGAACAGAATGCCTTAACCCCTGAACTTCAGCAAAGAATTGAAGAAAGTTTTGATCTCCCCGAACTGGAAGATCTCTATCTGCCTTTTAAGAAGCGGAAGAAAACCAAAGCTGATGCAGCCAAAGAAAAAGGGCTTGAACCTTTAGCTAAAATCATTATGAGCCAGAAAAACAACGACCTGCAGTTTCTGGTATCAAAATATATAAACTCCGATGTAAATACTGAAGAAGAAGCATTACAGGGGGCAAGAGACATTATGGCGGAATGGATCAATGAAAACATGTACGTCCGTAAAAATCTTCGTCGCCTCTTCCAACGTAAGGCTGTCATTACTTCTAAAGTTGTAAAAACTAAAAAAGAAGAAGAGGGCGCTCAAAAATTTTCTCAATATTTTGAATGGGAAGAAAATCTCAGCAGAATACCTTCTCACAGGCTATTGGCTATGCTGAGAGCGGAAACAGAAGGTTTTGTGAAAACAAATGTCGGTATTGACAAAGAAGAGGCTATTGACTTTATAGAGAAAGCCATTATAAAATCAGATAATGAAAGTTCGGAACAAATTGCAATAGCTGTTAAAGACAGTTACAAAAGACTTTTAGAGCCTGCTATTTCCAACGAAGCATTACAGGAAGCTAAAGAGAAAGCAGATAAAAAAGCGATTGAAATATTTTCTGAAAATCTGGGTCAGCTACTTCTGGCTCCTCCTTTGGGAGAAAAAAGAATTTTAGCCATTGATCCGGGATACAAAAGCGGATGTAAAATAGTCTGCCTTGATGAGAAAGGAGATTTACTTCACAACGAAACCCTCTACCCTCACGCTCCTCAAAACGAAAGCGGAATGTCTATGAAAAAGATCCGCTCCATGGTTAATGCCTATCATATTGAAGCAATTTCTATCGGAAACGGTACCGCAAGTCGGGAAACTGAATTTTTTATTAAAAAGATTGCTTTTGATAAACCATTACAGGTTTTTGTTGTCTCAGAAGCCGGTGCATCAGTCTATTCTGCGAGTAAGATTGCAAGAGACGAATTCCCATCCTATGATGTAACTGTACGCGGTGCAGTTTCCATCGGAAGAAGACTTTCCGATCCCTTGGCGGAACTTGTAAAAATTGATCCGAAATCCATTGGAGTGGGACAATATCAGCACGATGTAGATCAGACCCGGCTTAAAAATGAACTTGATTCTACCGTCATGAAATGTGTGAACTCTGTTGGCATTAATCTGAATACCGCAAGCAAATCATTATTAAGCTATGTCTCGGGAATCGGAGAGAAAATGGCTGAAAACATCATTAATTACCGTACGGAAAACGGAGCATTCGAAAACAGAAAACAGCTGAAAAAAGTTCCAAGACTTGGAGAGAAAGCATTTCAGCAGGCGGCAGCCTTTGTAAGAATAACCAATGCTGAAAATCCTCTGGATAATTCCGCGGTACACCCTGAAGCCTATGAAATTATTGAAAAAATGGCTAAAAATCTTGGTCTTACAACCAATGATCTGATTGCCAATAAAGAAAAAATAGCATTAATAAAACCTGAAGCTTATATTACAGAAGAAATCGGAATTCTGGGAATCAAAGATATTCTGAAAGAACTGGAAAAACCGGGATTAGATCCCAGAAAAGCAGCTAAGATATTTGAATTCGACCCCAATGTTAAAAGTATTAAAGACTTAAAAGCAGGCATGATTCTCCCCGGAATTGTCAATAATATTACAGCCTTCGGATGTTTTGTTGACCTGGGAATTAAAGAAAGCGGGTTAGTACACATCTCTCAGCTGAAAGACGGATTTGTTTCCGATGTTAATGAGGTTGTAAAACTTCATCAGCATGTCAGAGTAAAGGTAACGGAAGTAGATGAGGCCAGAAAAAGAGTACAATTGAGTATGATCTTATAAATATTATTCATCCAGTAAAAAATACACATTGAACTATAAAAATTTAATTTTCGATTTAGACGGAACTTTATGGGATTCCAGAGCTTCCATTATCAATATATGGAATGATGTACTGACAAAGCATCAACTGATTGAAAAGAAACTGAAAGCTGAAGATATGAATCAGTATATGGGACTTCTTACCGATGATATTGTAAGAGAAATTGCTCCGGGAATCAGTGATCAGGAAGTCAACACCCTCCTTTCGGAAATAAGCGAACAGGAAAATAAAGTTCTTCGTACGCAGGGTGGCATTCTTTATGAAGGTGTTAAAGCTACATTATCAGCCTTATCCGAAAAGCATCGCCTTTTCATTGTCAGCAACTGTCAGGACGGGTATATTGAAGCTTTTCTAGACTTCTATGGATTCAACCATCTGTTTACTGATTCCGAATCTCATGGCAGAACCCGGAGAATAAAATCTGAAAACATACACCTGATCATGGAAAGAAATCAGATGAAACGAGAAGACACAATCTATATAGGGGATACACAGACTGATTATCATTCGGCAAAAGCGAATGATTTAGCGTTTATTTTCTGTACCTACGGATTTGGTAAACTAAGCAACACTGATTATAGACCTGCCGTATCGCAGTTTTCAGAAATAAAATTTCATCTATAAGGTTTTAAAATACCAGGATCATTTCGTTCTTGAAATCTTTAGAATTAAAAAAACAAAGAGGCTGCTTCTATACTGAAACAGCCTCTTTTATTTATACTCTATATTGAATACAATTCAAAAGTATCAATAGGATTATTTATAATCTTTTGAACTTCTTCTCGGCTCTTTTACTTCCGGCCACTTTATTATTTCTCCTTTATCATCCTTTGGCATCACTCTTTTTTCTCTGTTGCTGAATTCAGGATCTTCTGAAGCCATATAAGCCAGAGCAGCCGTAAGGACCACATTATTTTTTACTTCATCAAAAACGATTTTATCATAAGTGTCCTTTGTTGTATGCCATGTATAACCGAAGTACCCCCAATTGAGAGAACCTAAGGATATTCCCGGTACTCCAGCCGCTACGAATGAAGCATGATCAGAACCACCGCCTCCGGGCATTCCCGGGAAATCAGTTTTAATATGACCTCTTACTGATTTCGGAACTCCGTCAAGCCATCTTCCTACATAGTCATATGCTTTTACAAATCCCTGCCCGCTGATATTCACCACTCTCCCGGTTCCGTTATCCTGATTGAAAGCAGCCTGCACTCCTTTGATAATCTGAGGATTATCCGCCACAAAGCCTCTGGAACCATTCAACCCCTGCTCTTCACTTCCCCAGAGCCCTATCACAATCGTTCTCTTATTGTTTGGATAATACTTTTTTAAAAGCCTCATGGTTTCAAGCATGGTAAGCGTTCCCGTACCGTTATCCGTTGCTCCCTGTGCTCCGTCCCATGAATCCAAATGGGCAGAAAGAATCACATACTCATCAGGTTTTTCTTTTCCTTTAATCATGCCGATGGTATTAAAATTTTTAGCTTCAGGAAGTATTTTCGACTGAGCTTCGATTTTGATTTTAGGCTGAGCTCCTTTTTCTGCCATTCTGTAAAGCATTCCATAGTCTTCCACATCAATATCAATCATAGGAATCTTTGCTGTTTTAGCTCCAAAAATTCTGTTTGCCCCCATAATACCAGTCCAGTTTGAAATAGCTATTCCTGCAGCGCCTGCATTTTCAAGGGCTTCCGGAAGTGTCGTATTATCATATCCGATATTCTTTATATAGGCAGCGAAATCTTTAGTAGCCTGTTCTTTCTCTGCTTTAAGTTTTTCATAAAGCTCCGGAGTGGCAAATTCTTTAATCTGCTCATCAGAACGCCCGATTTTCTGATATTGTGCCATCAATACAATTTTTCCCTTTACAGAAGGAAGCCATTTATCAAATTCTGCTTTGGAAGAAGCTTTAGGAAGTACAATTACTTCTGCTTCCACAGCTTTTTTAGTTGCAGGGCTCCATGCCAGTTGTGTTGCAGATAAAGATTTTATACGCGGATATACCATATCGACATGGGTAATTCCTCTCTGCCACCCTTTCCATGTTCCAAACTGCTGGAGATTGGCATCTACTCCCCATGAGCGCAATTTACCTGCACTCCACTCATTCGCGGCCAGCATTTCCGGTGTTCCTACAAGACGCGGTCCTATTCCATCCAACAGCTCATATGCCATATTTTCAAGCTGAGAATTGTTATTGATCTCATCTACAAAGCTTTTGACAATAGGATCCAGTTTTTCTTTCGGATCTACTTTTACCTGAGCCCATGAAAACTGGGCAGCCAACATCACAGCCGGTACTGCAAAAAATCTATTTATCCTCATAAGTATATATTGATTGGTTTAAAGATAAAAGAAATTACGGAGATGATAAAGAAATGAATAAAAAAAAGTCTTTAAACATCAGTATTTAAAGACTTTTTTTTCAAAAATTAAATTCTATTGCAAATATCTTGATTCTTTTTTATTTAGATCCGAAATCAGGAAGCTTCCTATTAACAAAAGCCTGTTCTTCAGCGGAAAGAAGAATGGTGTTATTTCTGTTTTCTTTCACCGGAACATTATCCCAGATATTTTTACTGAAATCCACCTTAGGCTTAAGCCCTTTTTCATCAGCTTTTTTAAAGGTATTATAGATCAGTTCCCTACTTATTTTCCTTTCATGTTTTACCCCTTTGTAATACGCTACATATTTATTTCCCTCAAGCCTGCTTGATGCCGGAACATACATTCCCCCATTTTTATAGAAATCAAAAACAAGAATTGCGTTTCCAAGCTGATAGTCATATTCTTCACCTTCTGCCGTTTTTCTCTTCACCATCGGGTAGTGATCCTGTAAGTAATGGATTTCAAAATAAGTGATGACTTTATCCGCTTTATTGAATTTAAATTCACCCTCCATCTCAATACCCGCTGCAGACTTAATCGTAAACGTGATTAATTGTTCATCGCCTTCTTCAAAAACCATCCATCCGGAACTTTTTGACTCTTTCTCTTTGACATGAAACAATACACGATTTAATTCAAAATTGAAAAAGTAATTACCTACATGCTCATGAGAAAACTCATTACCACCGCCTGTAAAAATACTGTCTGACTTTATATTCTTCAGATATTTTACATTATTAAGCTGCATCTGAAGGATATTGTCGTAGTTTTTCTGAGCTCCGTCTCTATAATTGTAGTAATTGCTTTTGCTCCATAATTTAGTCTCTGCAATGACTAAAAAATAGAGCCTGTTATTATCGCTTTTTTTCTCTTTATAGACTACATTGTAAAGAGAAGGCTCATTATAATATCTTTTTTTATAATTTTTATTGACGTCTTCAAAAATTTTCATGATATCCACACGTACCAGTTTTACTTCATCTATACTTTTATAAACACGTTTTAATGGTATGGAAGAACGAAATCCCGGGCTTTTTACCGTTTGGAAACCGGATGCCGAAACCACAAAATCGGCAGCACCCTGATCCACCGGTGCAAAACCGTCTTCATTGGTATATACAATCTGATCCTGAAGGAGAATTCTTGCATTCGGAACAGGGCTTCCGTTTTCCGAATCTATGACTCTGATTTTCTGGGCAGAAAACAATCCAAAAAGAAAAACGAACAGGAAATAATAATGTTTCATAATAATCTGTGAGTTGACCTTCCGAAAATACGAATTCTGAATGTAATTTTCACCACCTAGTGTAAAATAACAAATTTATGACAAAATATCGTTTGAATGAAAGAAGAAATAAAGGAAAACAAGACTTATGCAGTACTTAAAGCCCGGTGATTCCGTAAGAAAATACGGATAAAAAAAACCGGCTTCAAAAGCCGGCTAAAGGTGAATTATTTTTTAGCTTCTTCTACAGAAACTTTTCTGAATTCTTTGAACAGTTTGCTTAGTTCTAAAGCTGACTTACGAGCTCTTGTTCCTGCTGCTTTGTTCCCTTTTTCCGCTTGTTGGTTTGCCTCAGTAGTGAACGCTTCAAATTCCGCGTTGATTTTTTCAATTAGTTCTTTCATTATATTTAAAAATTTAGGCTGCAAATATAGGTTTTATGGTGATTCCAGCCTAACTGCGGGGGGAAAAGTTTAGGGTAAATGATGAAAATCTTTATTTTTTTGCTCATAACGGCCAGTTTTATTCTGATCGTCGGAAGAAAAGGCCTTTATACACGATTATTTGCACGTTAATTGCTTTTCAGATACTGCCTATAAAAATGACAATATATCATACAATTTTTAGGAGATTTAAGTTAAATTTGAAAAAAACAGCATATCCATGATTAAAAGATTACTCATTTTAAGTTTTCTATTCCCTTTTCTGGTCTATTCACAAGATAAGGTTCGTTATAAAGTCTACTATGATGAAGATTTGCAACAATCCGGCTTAAAAGTCCGGATTGATTATCACCTTACCACTCCCTCTGATACGATTTCTTTTTATTATGCTAATGAAAACTGGGGAGAAAATAATCTTTTGAAAAATATGATCATCTTAAAGGAGGATAATCCGGGCATTAGTTTTGAAGTCAGTCCTGAAGCAAACAGAATAAAGATCTTTAAAGAAAAGGATGAGAAAGTATCCTTTGTTTATCGTATTAAGCAGGATTTCACAGATCCGAACTACCAGATTTTCAACCGTCCCCGAATCAATAATCATTTTTTTCATATTTTAGGTAAAAATCTTTTTATAGTTCCTCAATCATTTACCAGCGGGCCGGATGATCAGAATTTTGAATTTTATATAGATTGGGTAAATTTCCCACCACAATTTAAACTCCATAATAATTTTTTCACCCAGATCCGAAGTCAGAAAATAAAGACAACTTTATGGAATGGTTTTTACAATTCTTTATTTATCGGCGGAGATTATAGGTTTCATACTTTTAAAATCAAAGACAAACCGGTATATTTTGTGATTAGAGATCAGTGGTATAATGGTTTTTCCGATGATTTTTTAGTTTCCAATTTAAAAAAAGCGATACAGTCTCAAAGAGATTTCTGGAAAGACTATGACCAGCAGACTTTTTCGGTAACGATGACTCCTACCGTTTCTCAACAGGACAGCTTATTTAAAGGCTACAGTTCGAAGGGCTCAGCTATTAAAGATGCTTTCATGATTCAGGGTACCAATAACCCTTTCAACAGTAAGGATTCTTATCTGTACCTTTTATATCACGAGCTCATGCATGAATGGATCGGCAATAAAATTCAGACTAAAAATGAAGAGCTTAATTTCTGGTTTAGTGAAGGTTTTACAGATTATTATGTTTACAAAAACAGATTGAGAATAAAAGATATTTCTACGGAAGAATGGCTTGCATTATTTAACCAGGAAATCATCAAAAAGCACTGGAAAAATCCTTACCGGAATATTCAGAATTACACCATAAAAGATGATTTCTGGAAAGATCGCAATGTTGAAAAAGTTCCCTACAGACGGGGTGCTATTTTTGCATTCTGGCTGGATAATCAGATTCTGTTAAAAACCGGGAATAAAAAATCTCTGGATAACCTTATGCTGGACTTATTAAAAAAATGCACCGGCACTAAAGTACAGTTTACAGATGAAATGTTCCTTGATCTGGCAGAAGGCTATCTCGGCAGTAATATTTCCTATTTTTTCCAGAAACATATCATCAGTGGGCAAGATATCGACCTTGTTAATGAGAAATGGATTGACGGCTTTAATTTTATATCCATCGATAATATTCCACAATTACAAATTGATTCTAATAAAACCCTGCAATATCTACCCGGTTTATAATTATTTCTCAGATAAAAACTCCTGTACTCTTTTTCCGGTATCCTCCAATAAAACCATCCTTTCAGTACTCATCCGGTCTGCAAAAACAATACGGAAATGATGGCTGTATTCCTCTGTAAAAGAAAAAGTATGTCCGGGAGTAAATAAGAGTTTTTTTTCTTCACAATATTGGTAAAACTCTTCCATATTTATATTTTCAGGAAATCGGGCCCAAATACTATACCCGCCTTCCGGCCTGTGAAAATAACAATTATCCGGAAAGTATTGTCTGAGTATATCCAACATCTGAAAGGCATGCTCGCTTAGTTTCTTTCTGAACGAACGAAGATGCCTTTCATATGTATTTCCCTGTAGTAGTTTCAGAACCAGTTCCTGATATACAGGGGATACAGATCTTCCCAGAATAAACCTGCTTCTTTCCACTTTTGCATAAAACCTCCCTGTAGATAACCATCCTAAACGAATTCCCGGAGCCAGTGTTTTTGAAAATGAAGAATACGTCATGACCAGTCCTGTTTCATCAAAACTTTTAATACATTTAGGCCTGCTGCCTGTAAAATAGAGATCAGAGTACATATCGTTTTCAATGACAGGAATCTGATGAACGAGGGCAATTGCTAACAAGTCTTTCTTGGTTTCATCAGTCATCAGTATCCCTGTCGGATTATGGAAGTTTGGAGTTACAACTATGGCACGAACATCATATTCATGGCAAACCCGTCTGAAATATTCCGTATCAAAACCATCTGCATAATGTACAGGAATTTCAATAACCTTAAGCCCAAGATTAGCAATCACTTCCAATACGGAGAATACACACGGGCTGTCAACTACAATAACATCTCCCGGTTTCGTTACAGCCCGCAAGGCTATTGTTAATGCCTGTAATGCACCATCTGTGATAACCAGTTCATCAGGATGAAAACCTCCGCCATATCTTCCCATTTGTTTTGTAATATGGGTCCTTAATGACTCAAGCCCATTAGAGGGATAATAGCGTAACAATGAAGCACCTTTTTCCCGGATGACTTCCTGCATAGTTCGAAGGATTAGTTTCTGCGGAATCATCAGATCACCCGGAATTGCTGTGTTAAAAGAACCCACATCCGAAGTTCTTCTGGAAGTCAGCAGTATATTCTTCATAAATTCCTCATCTCTAACTACCGGCGGAAGATGTATTTTCCCTTTAGGAATATCTGTGTCCTCTATTTCCGCAACAAAATATCCGGAACGCGGAATACTTTCAACGAGGCCCTTGATGATGAGGTGTTCAAACCCGCTCTGAACCGAACTTGTACTCAGCTGATATGTTTTTTTAATTTCACGGACGGATGGTAAACGGTCCCGGGTTTTTAATATTCCGCTAAGAATCTGTTCTTCTATAATTGTGGTAAAAACTTCGTATTGATAAGATCTCATAAGACTTCGTAAAACTGTACTGACCAAATTTACAAAATAAACACCTGTACCGATCATATTTTAACAAACTGTATCCTTTCCGAATGAATTAATCTTCTAATTTTGAATAAAAAAAGACCCATGGATATCATTTCAAAATTTACAGTAGGTTCTGAAGAGGGAATTTCTGATCTTATAACCATCATTGATTCTTCTGTGTATACGCTTCATAAAGACTTTGTTGCAGAGTCGGATATCAATCAGTATATCAATAAAGAAATAGATCCGAGAAAGATGATCAATGATTTGAATGACCTCTCCAATCAGCTTATCATGACTTATGCGGATCAAAAACCGGTAGGATACAGCATAGTAAAAAGCGGATCTGTTTATGCCGGAATACCTGAAGGCAAAAGAGCTACGGAAATCAGTTTTGTTATTCTTCCGGATTTTGATTCACCGGAAATCAAACAGTCTCTCTGGAAAAAATGCAGATCAGCGGTAAGTTTTACCGATATTATATGGGTTAATATACTTGCTCATGATCCTCTATTGGAGTTTTTAAAAGAAACCGGCTTTACATCAGCTGCCGACTCGCAAACCGGGCCATTCCGGTTGCCATCGAAGATTCTGACCATGGAAATTCACAAAAATTAAAAAAACGGAGATCAAAAAAGATCTCCCACAATGATTATCTACAATTTCGTATCTTTGATTTTTACAATTTACACCCATGAGTGATCAGCTGGAAACTATAGAAGATTATTACAGACGTATTCGTAAAGATCAGATAAAACTGTTTGATTCTGAAGATTTTGAAACAGGGAAATCACATTTCAATATTTCTATGCGGAAGTATTGCAGCTTCAAGAGCCCCTACAATCGTCGTGATTATTATAAAATCAGCTTTATCATAGGAAAAGGCACCATTCATTACGGAGCACATCAGCTGTATATCGACCGGCCGGCCTTGTTTTTTCCTTCTCCGAGTATTCCTTATTCCTGGGAATGTGAAAGTGATATACAGGAAGGATATTTCTGTCTTTTCAATCAGGAATTTTTTAATGGAAATACAGAATTTAACCTGTTTAAAAAAACATCACTGTTTAAAGAATGGAGCAAACCCGTTGTTTTTTTAACAGAAGAACAGACACAGCTGGCAACAGTCTATTTTGATCAGATATACAGAATGAATAATTCAGCATATCCCTATCGTTGTAATAGCATTAAAAGCCATCTTGCTTCTGTTTTACACCTTGCACTGGAACACCGTGTGGAAGATCTGAGTCCCAACGAACTTCCGGCTAACGTACGTCTGTACCGGCTATTTGATGAACTGCTCAACAAACAGTTTCCACTGGATTCTCCCGCCTATCCGCTGGCTTTAAAAACGCCGTCTGACTTTGCAGATCACCTTAATGTACATGTGAATCATTTAAATTCTTCTGTAAAATCAGTCACGAATCTTACGACGACTCAGATCATTAAAGAAAAGATGTTTGAGGAATCTAAAAATTTACTGAAGTACACCAATTGGGATATTGCTCAGATAGGATACACATTAGGCTTTGAACAACCTGCCCATTTCAACAATTTCTTTAAAAAACATGCTCAGACTTCTCCGCTAAAATTCAAGAACTCTTAATCAATTATTTGATTTTTGTAATTTTTACTTTGTCTTTTAAAACTCAGTTTTCTATTTCTTGGAGTATTTTTGCAGGGTAAAAAAAGAATGAATATGTTGAGAGCAGCGTCTGAAAAACGTATCAGACTAATAACCATTATGGCATTTGTATCCATTCCTCTTTCGGGATTTGTTACAGATATCTATTTACCGTCATTCCCTTCTATGGCAAAGGAAATGATGGTTTCGGAAAAAGATATTCAGATTACTCTAACCTCTTATCTGCTGAGCTACGGAATCTCTCAGTTGTTTGTGGGCGGAATTCTGGACAGCATCGGACGTTACCGTCCTAAATTGCTTGCTTTGTTTTTATTGATTGTAAGCAGTATCCTGATTACCATGACCAGCAGCATTCTGTTAATATGTCTGCTCCGTATCCTTCAGGGAGCTGCAGTTTCCGTACTTGTAGTGGCTACACGAGCCATTTTTGTAGACATCTATGATGCAGAAAGGGTGAAACACTACCTGAGTTACTTTACAATAGTATGGTCTTGCGGCCCTATTCTGGCCCCTTTTCTTGGTGGATATCTTGAAAAGCTTTTTAACTGGCATGCTAATTTTTATTTTCTGGCTTTTTATGCAGGGTTCTTATTCTTGTTTGAATGGTTTTTCAGTGGAGAAAGCCTTCCGCAGAAAAAGAAGCTTGATCTGTCAGAAAATATCAGCCTTTATAAGATGATGCTTAAAAACAGAATCTTTATGTTGGGAATTTTTATTTTGGGATTAAGTTATTCTATCGTAATGCTATTTAACATTACAGGACCTTTTATTATAGAAAACACCTTCCATTTTACGCCTGTAGTTATTGGATACTGTACGCTGATCTTAGGATTTTCATGGATGATTGGCGGCTTTATCGGCAAGCGAAGGCTTGGTCTTGATTTCAATCCCCGTATCCTGCAGCCCATTCTGTTGCAGCTGATCCTGATTATAGCTTTAATTATCACCAGTAATTTTGCAGAGAGTCTTTTCATTATGATTCCTTTTGCCTTCTTCATCCACATTTGTTCCGGGATTTTATTTACTTCGTTTTTCACAACAAGTATGCTGTACTTCCCGAAAAATGCAGGAACAGCCGGCGGATTAATGGGTGGACTGGTCTATGTAATCACTTCCATAACCAGCTTTATTATATCTGTAAGCGGAACGGTAACCGAACAAAAAGGCCTGTCATGGCGCTATCTGATTATTGCTTTCTTTTTATTGGGGATTATCCTCATTATGAAACAGGCAGTGAAAAAAGAAAAAGCAGAGAATTAATCTCTGCTTTTTTTGTTATTGGGCTAAGTAATTTATAATTGAAAATGATTAGCCTTGAAAAAACATTATATTTCTTTCTCATATAGTATTTTTAAACGTTCATAACCATAAGGTTTTTCATTAAATTAGTGCCAATACAAAAATAGATATCCTTCTGTTTTTAAGAGACGTTAAAATATCCATCATCAAAAAAAACTTCACAAAAAAAAATGAAAAAAATACTGTTTATGACCTCCGTCTGTATTATGGGTATACCAATTAGTGCACAATCGTTCATCACCAATAATCAGGATTTTAAATGCGATACGTTCATCTATTTTGACTCTTCCAGAAACAGAAAAATTCCGGTTGCTGTTTATACACCCAACCATGCAGTAAAGTCCAATAAAATTCCTGTTATCTTCAGTCATGGCTGGGGAGAAAATAAAGGCGGGGATTATTTTGCTTATTCCTATCTGACTGAATTTCTGGCTTCAAAAGGATATTTTGTGGTCAGTATTCAACATGAATTACCTACCGATGAGATGCTGGCTATGGACGGAAACTTTCAGGTCACAAGAAAACCTAACTGGGAACGAGGTTCTCAGAACATTCTTTTTGTTGTACATAAAATGAAAAAAGATTTTCCAGACCTTAAATATAATAAACTGACTGTAATAGGACATTCCAATGGCGGAGATATGACAGCCTTATTTACAACCAAACATCCGGAACTTGTCGATAAAGTAATCACCATGGATAATCGCAGAATGCCCTTACCCAGAACTCGGCATCCAAAAATATATACATTGCGATCCAATGATTATCCGGCCGATGAAGGCGTTTTACCTACGGAAGGCGAACAGAAAAAATACGGAATAATGGTAGACTTCACCCCAGTGAATCATGGTAATATGGATAATGATGCCACTCCTGAAGAAAGAAAATATATGACTCAAAAAATAATAAAATATTTAGAGAACTAATCCTCTGCAAAAAAATATGATTACTAAGAAAAAAATATATTACCCATCAGTGATTGCTTTATTACTGAGCATTTCTATAAAGGCACAAAAGCATGATATTTACTTCAGAAAGATAGACAGCATTATGACAGCTTCCAGTCCGATACAATTCAACGGGGTTGTTCTTCTGGCTCAGGGAGGAAAACCAAAGTATATTAAAGCTTACGGATATAAGAATTTTGAAAGGAAGATCCCTTTGAAAACAGATGATCAGTTTGAAATCATGTCTAATTCAAAGCAAATTACAGCTGTTTTAATTTTACAGGAAGCCGAAAAAGGCAGGCTTGACCTTCAGGCTCCTATCAGGAAATATTTACCGGAACTGACACAGTCCTGGTCCGATACGGTAACCCTTCATCATCTTCTGAATCATACCCATGGAATTACTGATACGGATAAGCCTTTAGCATTCAGGCCGGGATCAGAGTTCAGGTACGGGAATTTATCATATATGCTTTTGGGTAAAATTCTTCAGAACACGACTAAAATGAAGTATTCAGAACTGGCAAATGCTCTTTTCAAAAAGTTGAAAATGACGAAAACATTTTGCTTTGATTCTCAAAATAATCAGGCGCTGGTTCCTGGTTTTATGAATACGGATAATCAGTTCAAAAAAGTAGATAAATCATTCATCAATACTGATATATTACCGGCTGCGGGAATTGTTTCCACAGTTCAGGATCTGACAAAATGGGATCAGGCACTTTACCATGGCAACCTTCTTTCTACAGAGTTTAAAAAAGCAATGCTGACTCCTTCGGCCATGTCTCAGCATAATGTTTTCGGAAAAGAGAGTATGGGATTTGGCTATAATGTCAGAGTAATTAAGGAAAAAGGACTGGATTACTTTGGAGTAACCGGATTAGGTGACGGATTTACCTGTCTGAATGTTTACTTCCCTTCCACAGATACAAGTCTGGTTATTCTTGAAAACCAAATGCCTGAAAACCGTGAATACTGGAGCTACAAAGAAGCGGCTATTAAAAATGTGGTTTTAGAAAACATCGTGACTCAATGATTCTTTAAAAACAAAAGCTTTTTCATTAAAAATTAGTTTTAAATTAAACTAATTTTAATTATATTTGTTAGGAGGATGAAGCTAAGCTCATTTCTCAATAGATTTCATGGCTTAATTTTATTTTAACAGAAAAAATGGCTTCAAAACAGGACAAAATATCAGAATTATCATTGGAGCTGGGCTTGGCCATGAGTGAAATGAAAAGCCGGTTGCGACAAAGGATTCAGGCCTGCGTGAATGAGTACGATCCGGATCTTTCTGTTGAGCTGGTTGAAATCCTAGGGCTTTTATCCCGGAACGACGGGATTAATCAACAGGAAATAGCGAATAAAGTAAGTAAAGATAAATCAAGCATCACCTATCTTATCAATAGTCTTGTAAAGCGTGAGCTGGTAGAGCGTGTTGCTTATAAAAACGACAGAAGAAACAAGCAGATTTTTCTGACACTTCAAGGAAAAGAAGTTGTAAAAACCATTTATCCATGGGCGCTGGAACTTTATAAAAAGGCAGCGGGTGATCTTCATGAAGATGAAATTAACAATGCGCTACTTCTTGTAAAAAAAATGACAGCCAATCTCGAATAATCAAGATCTAAACCATTACAATATGAGAACAATTCTTGTACCTATTGATTTTACATCAACTACAGAAAATGCGGTAAAGCTTGCTGCTGAATGGGCCAATCATTACGAATACCAACACATTATTCTCTTGAAAACGGCCGGAGAATCTGAATTTGATTTTCTGCACATCTCAGAAGGTCACTCATTCGTAAATGAAGAAAATGTTAATAATCTGCTGGAAAGAACGGAATTATTATTAGACCAGCTAAGTCATATGATTAGAGAAAAATCTCCTGACATAAAAGTTTCAAGAGTATTGAGCGACTGGGCACTTACCAGAAGTATCAATGAATTATTGAAAAACCAGCCCTCTATAGAACTTATCGTACTGGGAAGTGATGACCAGTCTTCCAATGACAGTTATGTTTCAGAGAATATCATCAGTATTGCGAGAACAAGTCCTGTAAAAACATTAATTGTTCCTAATAATTATAGCTACAGTCCTATAAAAAACATTCTTATTCCTTGTGATATAAAGGGAATCAAAAAATTACAGAGATTGTTTCATCATAAATCTATCATTCAAAAACAGGATGTACAGTTGCTGTTTTTGAATATTGACACCCATGAGGGAGATGATACCGGTAATGAGCACAAAAAAGAGCTGGAAGAATATATTCGTCAACATTTAACAGAAATCCCAAGCAGTATTTATTATTCCTATGATCACAATGTTATCAACGGAATTCTAAGTTTTGCGTCTTCCAATCATGCGGACCTTATTATCGCTTTACCGGGCAGGCATAGTTTCCTGTATTATATGGCAAGCAGAAGTATTTCCGAAGGAATTTATCAAAATACTAATCAACCTGTTTTAATTCTAAAATAATAATATCGGCTCTTTTTTAGGGGTCTTTTTCATGATCAAGAGCATTAATAATAGATCTTTGTACTATCCAGCTTAACCAGATTTTGCTCCTGCATTTTTTTGACATTCCTGATTACAGTTTCTACCCTCAATCCTGTGAGCGTAGCAATTTGTTGTCTCGTATAGGGGATCAGAAAAGAATAGACTTCTTTACATCCAAAATAGTTTTTAAGATGATCAAATAACTTCTGAAGCTTTATCATAGGATCGGAAATTGCCAGAAAACTGGAAATCATATATCTGAAGTGCAGCCTGTCTGCTGTATACCGGTTGATTTCCAACATGAGTTCCGGTTTTTCGAGCAAAATTTCTAAGAATTTATTTTTCGGAAGCTTAATGATTTCACAATGGGTTACCGCAATAGCATTCACGGCATAGCCATGATCCGTAAATAAATAACTTTCTCCAAAGCAATGTCCTTCAAACGGTAGTCCATGAACAAATTCTTTTCCGTCTTCCAAAAAGGTGTTCAGTTTTATCGTTCCGCTTTTTATCTGCAAATAATATTTAGCACTGCTTCCTTCCCGAAAAACAGACTCTGAGGCACTGTATTTTTCTAACTTGGCTCCACGAGAAAATAACAAATCTTCACATATAATCATCTTATCATTATTATTTTTAGTAAAATTAGGAAAAGTACAACGAATAATACAACTTAATCAATACCACGAAAAGAATAAACCTGTCACCCTGTACATTTTGCGGTTAAGTGGTAATTTTCGTTTTGTGTTTTCTTCCCCAATCTGCTAAAGCAGCAATAACATCTTTTAACGACTGGCTGTATTCTGTGGGTATATATTCTACCAATACAGGTTTTTGTTCTGCCAGAACAGTTCTTTCTATCAAATGATTAACCTCTAGTTTTTTTAATTCACTGGAAAGGACTCTTGCCGAAATTCCTTTTATCGTTCGCTGCAGTTCATTAAACCGGGTATGTCCCCCTAAAACAGCAATCATTACCCTTATTGTCCATCTTCCGCCCAATACATACAAAGCGTCTTCAGTAGCTGATAAATGCATCGTGCATTGTGGCTGTGAATATGTTAATTTTTCATGTTCCATATTACAATTTTCTCTTCTGACTAACCTAAATGTTAGTACTAACCTTTGAGTAACTACTAACTTTTATTTAGTAAATATAGATAATTTTGAAACATCAAATTTTTAAAAGAATAAAAAATGAAACAAGTACTTCATATTACTTCAAGCCCAAGAGGGGAATCTTCAGTCAGTAAAAAACTGGGAAAAGCAGTAGTGGAAAAAATTACAGACAAATACCCCGACAGTATAATTAAAAAAAGAGATCTTACAGATCCTGTTTTTCCACATCTGGAAGAGATTCAGATCAATGCGTTTTTCACACCTGCTGAAAACCGTACTCCTGAACAACTGGAGACCGTAGCACTTTCCGACACGGTGATCAGAGAATTACAGGAAGCAGATATTATTATCATTGAGGCTCCTTTATATAACTTCAGCATTACCTCTACACTGAAATCATGGCTTGATCATATCGCAAGAGTGGGTGTTACATTCCGTTATGGGGAAAACGGACCTGAAGGATTAATTAAAGACAAAAAAGTATACCTTGCCTTTTCAAGTGGCGGAATTTATTCGGAAGGAGAAAAACAGGCTTATGATTTTGTGGTTCCTTATCTTAAGAAAACACTTGGGTTTATGGGAATGACGGATATTGCGGTGGTCCGTGCAGAGGGGCTTTCGGTACCGGTAATTCAGGAGACGGCATTACAAAAAGGTATTGAGAGCATTGTAGTGGAATAAAAGCGGGGGCTCCGGCCACAAATGCGCAGACTTTTATTAAAGTTAAAAAATTACCGAAAACCAAGAGGCGGTCTCACATTCGAGCCGCCTCTTTGGTCTTTATAAAAATAAAATATTTTACTGCCCGAATGCCCCAATATAGGAAGCAGGTTCGGGAGATTCATACAATATATTATTAATGGTAATTCCTTTCGGGAAATTACGGGTAATCACAACACTTCCTTTTCCGAAAGCCGGCGAACCCGGTAACAGGTGAAAATCCCATGCGTCATTGAATATAAAACTCATCAGGTTATTATCCAACGGATAATTCTTAAACTTAGGATCATTAGCCTGGGGAGTTGTACTGATAATATCATTAGTTCCGCTAAGAATATCTCCGTTATTAGGAGTAAATCCGGTTACTGCACTGGCTGTATATCCGTAATAAAGGTTATTGGATGATTTGGAACGTGAATCAGGTTTATTTTTAGTATCCTGTTTAATTCCGAAGCGGGTATTGGCAAACAGCGTATTATAAATTTCTGCATATACAGAACTCTCCAGCCATACAGAACCTCCTTTAATATCCGGTCTTCTCCATCCTGTATTAATGATTGTATTGTTATAAGCAACCACGTGCGCCTGAGGAGTACGTCCACCGGCATTAGATAGCTTTAACGCATTGGTATTATTGGAGAAGAATAAATTATAACTTACATCGGCAAGAACTCCTGACTTGATGTTAACACCTTCGCCGCCTTTATTTCCGGTACTGTAGAATTTGTTCCTTGTAATAATCAGCTCACCTCCTTCCAGATAAGTAGCGTCATCCTGAAAATTCCTGATCACCGAATTGGTCATAACCAGCTTTCCTTTGGTATTGGAAAACCAGATTGCAGGTAGATTTTCCCCGGCTTTGGCTTTATAAAGTCCCATTTTGACTGAGGTAGACGCCTCCGTAGTCGTAGCTCCGCCCAGTTCAATAATGGTATGATCCAATAAAAGTTCCTGACAAGACTGTGCACCCAGAATACCTCCCCAAACCTGTCCCCATGAATCCGGTTTTCTGGTTTCAGCAGGACCGGTAATTCTTACAGGATTAGCAGCCGTTCCCATACTGTAAAGATTTCCCTTTACAATAATCTCAGGCTTTGCATTGGGATCCATAATCACGGTAACGCCTTCTTCTATGGTTAAAGATTTTCCTTCCGGAATAATGATATCTCCAGAAACATACACGGTAGAATTTTTATTCCAGATCCCGAATACTTCCCCGTGTACACCATTGGTATTGGGAGCTTCAACAGTTGTATCCACCATGGAATTGGCATTTTCACATGAAAAAGTAATTGCCAGTAAAGCAATGAATGCCGGTATTTTAAAGTATTTCATTTTCATAGCTTCTTAGAGTTTGAATTTTATGCCCAGTAAATAGGTTTGTTTGTAATAGTCCTTTCTGATAAGGGTTTCATTTTTAGAAATATCTTGATACGGAATATTGGCATTTTCAGGATTACTTCCTTTGATAAACAGTTCCATCGGAGTATTCAGCAGGTTGTTGGCTTTCAGGAAAACAGTTACCCCGTTTTTGAATCTTTTTTCAACGGCAAAATCCAGCTGAACGAATCCTTTTTGCCAGATATCATTATCCAGATACTGAGAAATAGTATTGATTCTCTCTCCTGTATAAGAACCCGCAAGCTGGGCATCCCATCCGTTCTGTACATCTTTATACAATAATGACAGATTGGCGATATGTTTACTCTGCCCGTACAACGGTCTTTTCTGCATGACCTGAATGGTCTCAAGATCGCCGGCTTGATTTCTTATCTTCTGGCTTTTAGGTGTTTCAATGGTACTGTCTGTAAAAGTATAGTTGGCTTTCAATCCGATTTTATTGAAGAATTTAATAACATCCACTTCCAGTCCTAAATTATAGGCAGTTCCGAAGTTTCCGGGTGAATAAAAAATATCCTGTGGTCTGGTAGGGTCCGGCTGCAAGGTATATTCAATAGGATCTTTAATGGTTTTATGAAAAATACCGATCATATATTGATCTGTTGCTGTAGGGAAATATTCGTATCTGAAATCTAAATTATCAGCCAAAGCTCTTTTAAGATCGGGATTTCCACGCTCCTGGTATTCTTCGTAAGTAATTTTGGAAGGTACGATTTCATAGAAACCGGGTCTGTTTACCGAACGGAAATAAGTAGCTCTGAAATTTTGATTTTTATGAAGGGTATACTTCAGACTCAGACTTGGTAAGTAGTCGGTATATTTCTGATTCAGTTCAGGATTTGATTCTCCCTGAGGAAAATACAGTTTATATCCCTGCTTGGTATTTTCCATTCTAAGCCCTCCGTTGATGTGTAAATTTTCTATCTGGGTATTCAACATTATATAGGCAGCTCCCAACTTTTCGGTGGCATCATACGTAAGCGGGTTGGCAACAGCTCCTTTCGGGTTTTGTACCTCGTAATCGATCTCGGTATAATCCTGATAGTCTGTTCCCCATTGTGCTGCAGGATGGGCTGGTTTCAGTACGTAATTGTTGTAGAAGCTGCTTCTTTTTTTGTCTCTGTATAATCCTCCGGCTTTAAGTTCTGTTTTCTTTCCCAGATTTAATCCCAGATTCAGATAACCGGCATAATCATTATCTGTATTTCTCTGCCAGCTTCTGTTGGCATCTGTTGGCGAAGTATGCGTATCCGTAAAATTATTGCGTACGCCCAGGGTCCCGAAAAAGGCCGTATCCGGGAGTTCATTACTTGCAGAAGATACTACGGCAGACCAGTCCATATTAAGGCGGCCCGGAATAAGCTTATGTTCTCCTTTTAAGGTGGAATTCCAGATACGCTGCTGCTGAAGTCTTGTACGGTTCTGAAAACTTAAGGAAGCATTACCCTGTACAGGGTCGTAAACAGAATTGGAGAAATTTGTATTTATCGTTTCTCTTAGCTGTGTATCTCTTAGCTGTACAAAAAGGTTGTATAATGAAATACTGTGATTCGGATTAAATTTATAGTCCAATTTGGTGTGAATTCCCAGTCTTTGCTGATTTTCATAATAATTTCTGTCGTTTAATGAAGTAATAACGGCATATTTCATCACGTCTACATTACTGGAATTAAAAAACTGACTTTCCGTTAAGCGGCTTGTATTCTGAAAACTTACCGCACCTATAACTCCAAACTTCTGGTTAAAAAACCTTTTTCCATAGGAAACTCCCCCACTGAAATTAGGCATTGCCGTCATATTTTCAATTGTATAGGCAGCCTTTGGAAAATCTGAATTATTGGCCTGATAAGCCTTTCCGAAAACTTCATAAGGAGACCGGAATTTAACCTGATCCGAAGGAAAGCTTTTGAACTTTCTATCGAACAGCATCTGGCTATACCCTAGCGCCAGATTTACATTAATTTCTTCACGGGCAGGGGCTTCTTTCATTACCATATTTACAGCTCCTCCTACAGCATCCCCTTCCATATCCGGAAGCAGGGATTTGTAAACTTCAAGTCTTTCCAGTAATTCTGCAGGAAATATATCCAGAGGAATATAGCGGTTTTTACCATCCGGACTTGGTATTTTTACTCCGTTTACCAGCGTATAATTATACCTTTTATCCATTCCTCTGAGGATTGCATATTGCCCTTCTCCGTTACTGCTTCGCTCTACAGAAATTCCCGACACTCTCTGGATAACATTGGCCACACTGATGTCCGGTGATTTGGCAATAGCGGCTCCTGAAACAATATTAGCCACCTGAGGAAGTTTTTGTTCTCTTTTTCTTGCAAAACCGTCTGTATCTGATTTTTTGCTTCCTTTAATATGGATGTTTTCAATTTCTTTTCCTGGTGAGGTACTTAAAAATACTTCTATCTCATTTTTTTCTTCAGCAATCAGAATGGTATTATGAACCGCTTTAAACGGGTTGTAAGTAATCGTATAAGTATACTGACCCGGGGTAAGATTCTTAAACTTAAATTCACCATCCAACCCCGAAAATACCTTTTGTTTACCCGGGAAAATCTGTATTTCGGCACCTGTAACAACTTCTCCGGTTTCTGAATTGAAAATTTTACCCTTAAATTCCTGTGCAGATGCCCATACTCCAGTAGTACATAGGGTAATGAAGAAAGTCTTTTGTAGAACTGATTTCATTAAAATTATTTATACTCACAAAAATATTCGCTATAATTTCAAAACTTATGAATAAAATATGAAGTATGTGTTAAGTAAGTTTGAATAAAGATATCATGATAAATATCGTTGTAAAAGCATTTATTAAAATTAACTCCACTTTTATGTTATATTTTTTATTACACATAGCCTTTGTGCTACCACATTATTTAAAATAATTCTAAACAATGTGAAAACAAATCACCACACATCCCCTTGTTTAAAGGCTTTACAGGAATCCATATTTAAACAGTCGTAAAAATTACGTAGAAATACTGAATCGTATATGGCAGGATCTGATTAATTTCGAATAAACAAAAACTGATACTAATGGATAGCTTAGAAAACAATCAACCTTTTCAGGAACAGAGATGGGCTCTACTGCAGTATTCCAAAAGAAAGACAGGAAAAATACACCCCTATTACTAAATGCTCTTTATTGAGTAGAGATATTTTAACCCATCAAATTTTTAACGAAATGATTATTAGTAACAAAATCCTCAACATCGACGATTATTACTTTGACGTGTTCATGTCTGTCTCGGAGGCACTCACCGGTTTTCCGCTGAACGAATTACAGGCCACAGGCCTGGCAGAAACCTATTACACGCATATTCTGGAAAATCTACAGGCTGCTACTTTTGTAGATTTCCTGACGGTTTCTAAAAATGTGTTCGAAAATTCGTTTACTGCAGATCAACTGAAAAATTCCATTGCTTCTGAAATCATGGCAGATCCAGGATTAAATGATATTGCGGGAAAAGTAATCACGCTCTGGTATCTGGGAACCTGGGAAGGTGCTTACGTCAATGATCTTTCCTACAAGGAAGGGCTGGTCTGGAATGTCATGCATTCGCATCCGCCGGGAGCTAAACAACCTGGTTATAAATCCTGGGCCATTAAACCTGTAAACAGCAACTTATGAGAAAAACAGACAACAAAAAGAATGTGATCATCGTAGGGACGGGGATTGCAGGTTCATTGATCGCGAAACTTCTTACGGACCACGTGTATTCATTGCGTGAAAAAAAATTTATTCACCGTGCGATAGCCACTCACGCCTTTAAGGAAATCCTTGCAGAAATTGGCCTTAAAAACATTAAAAAAACTGAAGATCTGCCGCAGCCAAAATCCTATAAAAAAGAAATCGAAAATGCTCAGAATCAAACCGGTAAAGAAATAGAGATTCAGGCAAATGAAAGGAATATTAATCCTGAAACACTTAAAAACCAAATCGGAATTGACGTTTTCAAAGATTTCTTCTTTCTGGAATTCTTCCGCGAGATCTCTGTTCTGATGTATGAAGCTGGTCTGGAGGCTGGTCTGGAACTGGATTCTGTATCATCTATGACCAATTATAATGAGTATATGCGTACTTTTTATATGCAGGAAGCTAAAGTTCCCAATTCACCCTATCCTAATTTAAAGCAGGCTCCTTCGCCGAATGTTCTGGATATGGGAAAAATTGTTCCTCCTTTTCCTGAAAAAAAGGGCTATCTGGTTCAGTTTGGGCCAATGCCCTTTGCGAGTGATGCGATAAGAGTCGGAGGGGGAACCACCCTTCACTGGCTGGGTACCACTCCAAGGATGCTTCCGAATGATTTTAAACTTACGGAAAAATACGGCATTGAAATCAACAGTCCTGATGCTAAGGTAAAAACACCTATCAACTGGCCGATAGACTATGAAACATTAAAACCTTATTATGAAATGGCCGAATTTGAAATCGGGGTTTCAGGGAATGTTTCCAAACAGGAATATCCTATTTCCGAAAGTAGGGAAGAATATTACGGAGACTATGTATTCCCGATGGAAGAAATCTCCCAGAGTTATATGGATGAAAAAATCATAGAAGGCCTTAAGGATACAAGTGTCACATTAAATTTCCAGCCTATTCCGTTATTACTGGTTCCTTCTCCTCAGGGAAGAAATTCTATTCCGAATCCTAAGTATGGTAATACCAAAATAATTAAAGCTGAAACCGGTATATCGGGATACAAACTGGTTTTAGATCATACTGCCGATGAGAAATACAAAGCTCTTGGCTCTCTTTGGAATCCTTATATGGGAGAACGTTGTGAAGGAAATGCTTCCTGTGTTCCGATCTGTCCGGTTCAGGCAAAATACAATGCTTTAAAAACGCTAAAAAAAGCTTTATATAAAGTTAATGAAAATGATAATCTTAAACGCAACCCGCACATTGAAGTCAGAGCCCAGAGTGTTGTTTACAAACTAAGCGTTGATGAAAAGGATCATGAGAAAATTTCAAAAGTTCATTTGAGAAGATATACCTCAAAAGAAAAAACAGATTTCATTGAAGAGATGATTGATACTTCAGACTCTATCGTAATTCTGGCAGCCAATGCTTTTGAAAATCCCAAAATATTACTGAACTCAAAATATACGGTTACCCAAAACAGGCAGAAAGTTGAAAAAACCGTTGCCAACAGCAGTGATCAGGTAGGAAGAAATCTTATGGATCATATGGTCATGCTGACCTGGGGATTGTTTCCTGAACCGGTGTATGCTTACAGAGGCCCAGGTTCTACAACCAATATTTCCTCCTTCCGTGACGGAAGCTTCAGAAGCGAATTTTCAGCTTGGATTTCACCCCTCGACAACTGGGGATGGAGCTGGCCAACATTCTCTCCCGGATCTGACCTTTCAGAATTTTTAAGTGACGGTCTTTTCGGAACCGACTTAAAAGAAGCCCTGGCTGACAGGCTTTCAAGACAGGTTTTATTTCATTTTGAAATTGAACAATTGCCTAATCCTAATAACAGAGTCACCATTAATAATCAATACATGGATGTCCTGGGAATTCCACGTCCTGTTATTCATTATGAGCTTACAGAGTATGAAAAAAAAGCAATGGAACAGGCTAAACTAGCCTCAGATCAAATGTTTGAAAAATTAGGCGTTGAAGATTTTACTACCTATAACGCAACAGATAATAATACATTCATTTACAACAATGTAAGATATTCTTACAACGGAGCCGGCCATATTGTGGGAACCCACAGAATGGGATCATCACCGGATGAATCTGTAACAAACAGCTATTGTAAATCATGGGATCATCCCAACTTATACATTGTTGGAGCCGGAAATATGACAACTCTGGGAACTTCAAACCCTACTTTAACCTTATCTGCATTCACGATCCGTTCAGTAGAATCTATCCTGACTGATCTGGAAGTACAATTTAAAAACTGAAAACATGAGACAAAGACTTATCCATAAAACAGAACCTCAATCTACCCTGGTAAAGGGAGTAAACATGACCGGCAGAAGTGCGGCAGCCGTAGAAAATAGTATCTCATTACAATCCTTGTTATTTGATACCACAATCAGTAAAGATGACTGGACAGGAGGAATTAAACACCACAGCAAAATCTTCACAAATCTTTTATTAAACGATCAGATTGAAGCATTTAACCAGTACTTAAGCGCAGAATTTAGCGCAGACCTTTATCCGTCTAAAAGCGGCTTAATCGATTTAGATTACCGTCCTATTTTACAGGATCTGTTGCAAACAGCAATTCTTATTGAACATTCCACGATTCCCCCTTATCTTACAGCTTTGTATTCTATCAAAGACGGAACCAATGCACTGGCCTCACAGATTATAAGAAGTGTTGCTGTGGAAGAAATGCTTCACCTGATTATGGTTTGTAATGTATTAAATGCCATACACATTCAGCCTTCTGTCAACAAACCACAGAACTATCCTACTTACCCGATGAAGCTTCCGATGAATGTTGATTTCTATGTAGGGCTGGAAACTTTTTCTCCGAATAGTATCGCTACTTTTATCGCCATTGAAAGCCCCACCAATCCTTTGGTAAAAGCTCCCAAGCCCGGCTTAATGAAAGTTCCGCAGGCATTAGTTGCTAAAAGCGTTGCCGTAGAGGAAAATAACTTCTGGACTCTTGAGAATATGAAAGGCTTTATCATGGATAATGTGCATACTATAGGTGAATATTATGATGTCGTATTCTTTTATATCTCTGTTTTCCAGATCGCAGCTTATTACAAGGAACATAAAGTACTTCCACAGAATTTTGAGGAATTAAATACAGGTGGAATCTTCACAGGAAATCCGGAAAAGCAAATCCGCCCTGAGCAATATTACGGAAGCGGAGGAAAATTACATCCGGTAGAAGCGCTAACCGGTGTTATCCAAGTTTTCCAGGAGATTAAAGGACAGGGAGAAGGTGCCGATGATTCTATTTATGACGTGGATCCTTCACAGTTTGAAGAAGGGGCTGAACTGGCTCATTATTTCAGATTTAAAGAAGTTTTCCATGAACATTTCTATATGGGTGGTAATTATGAAGCTTTCACAGATCAGGACGGAATGATGCCTGTCATTACTCCGCCCACAGGTAAACCTCTTCCTGTGGACTGGAGTGCATCCTACCCTATGAAACCCAATCCGAAAGTAAATGACTACGCTGGTAATAAAGAACTGTATGCACAAGGTGTTGAATTCAATAAAACATACAGACGCTTATTAGATGCTATTCAAAGCGCTGTAGAAGGAAACCATAGAGAGCTGGAAAAATCAATCATGTATATGTATGCCCTGAAAGAACAGGCGGTAGGTTTAATGAAACAGCCTCTGGATTCTCAGCATAATGCAGGGCCTACTTTCGAATACACGAATTTATAATCATAAAAACTTTAGATCATGCTTAAACGTAAAAAAGAAACCCCACAGGCGGAAGGTAAACTATTCCGCAGAAGTATTGATACAAGCAAAGGCTTTTTAGCCCAGTTGATGGATGGATACTCCAAACTTCTTATTGATGATCCTATGAGGCCGTTTAAAGAAGAAAATCTGGATGCTATAGGAAATAATGTTGATTATGGAGTTTTAGCAGCTCTGGAAGGTACCTGGGTAAGCTATAATGCCAATTACAATAAAAATGTTACCAGACCTTCATTAGCAAGCGGAATACATACTACGATTATGCCTTCACCGGGTACTAATCCGGGTACCATTCCCGGAAAATTCAGTTTCGACTGTGAAGAGTATATTGAAAAATTAACCTTTTCTCTGGTTCCGGGCGGAGTTCGTAACCGAGGAGGAGCAAGCGAATTATTCTGCGGAGCTGTTAAATATGAACAAACCATTAAAAGTGTAAATACTGTAGAGGGAAAACCGGACCTGAAATACACTCCCATCCACGAAGAAAACGGAATGTATCTATGGCTGAGTGATGTTTATAACCATGCAGCAAGTAAAGAATCGATAAAAAAAGACCGCGGTATTCACGCATTTTCTACCAGTGATTATGAAAAATACGGGTATGACGGAAATTACAGAGACGAACCTCTCGTAAGAGTATCGCCTGACGGACAGGAGAAAAAATACATTCTTCAAAGTGAGCTGAAACCAGACCAACCTTATTACGAAATCATCGCGGCTCAGGAATTAAAACCGGGAGACGGGCTGGACGGGCCCTATTTTATTCCGGACTACTCTATTTCCCGAAGCGGCGTCATTCCTCATGGCAGTACGATAACTTTATTAGGTGATATTGCTCCTCAGGACGGAAGCTTTTTAATTGAAGGGTCTCCTGAGTTTCCATATGGTAAAGCGGCATGGGACCCTGATCATCTTAGCATTTCACGTACCATGGGTGGCGCCGGAGTAACAGCAGCTAATATCATCGATCTTGATCAGCCTGCACCGGAATGGGTAGATCAGACACTGACGGATGAGAATGACCCCGGTTCAAATAAAATATACACCCAGAGAATTCTGGCTAATGATCTATATCCTTATTCTGTACGCCCGGATCTTCGCCTTCGCGATACAGTAAGAGGCCAGCATATCACCAACTATGTTCATGTAACGATGTCATCTAAAATGAAGACCGGTGCACAGGGAGGAATTTTAAATGTTCCGTTTGTCAATCGTTTTGTTCCGACTGTTGAGGTGGATATGCAAATGTGGATTGAGACCGTAATTGAAGATGAAAAAGAAATTCTTCAGCTTCAGTACGAGCAGATTGTATTCTTTGAATTTGATTTCGGAAATGACGGAGGTACTACAAGCTGGCCGCACATTCAGACCAATACACTTCGTAAACTGGAAGATATTCCTGAAGACCAGAGAAAAGTGATAGAAGATCAGTTGCTTAATCAGCCCGGAGTTGTGGTAGGTAACAGCATGGAAAATCCACCTGAAGGGTGTCCTTATCATAAGGAATAAAAGTACATAACGATACGATACAATAAGGGGCAGTTTACTGCCTCTTTTTTATGTTATATAAAATCCAGCAACAATTATTCTTTTTTATCTGTTTTACCCGGCAAATGTTCAAAGGTTTGATTCATTAAAAAAGATATGGCTTCTTTCACTTTATCACGTCCGCCGGGAGTACTCATATCAATACCACAAAAAATACTGCCGTTCATTGCCGTGGGAGATGTTCCTAAATAATAAAGCCCTGAAATTAAAATAGCCATTATGGAACGAAAAACATCTGCATTTTCTTTAAAGAAAGGATCACTGATTGCTTTAAACATCATCTCTCCGTTAGCTTCCTGAACTTCGGTAAGCTTTACCAGTGATTTCCGATGTTCGGATAAACGCCACAACAGTAATTTTTGTACTTCTTTATTATTGTATACATAGTCAAATTGAGCACATAAGGTTTGTATACCCAGCTCTTTTCCGCCATCCTCAAAATTGGGTGATTCTCCCGCCGTTACATTACTCCAAAAATCCTGTGAGCGGATATACTCGTCCATAAGACCGTCCATTCCGCCAAAATACGTATAGATCATTTTCTTATCTACCCCGGCAGTAGCCGCGATATCATTGATTTTTAATGCTGCGTATCCTTTTGTTTTCAGAATTTTCCCAACTGCATCCAAAAATTTCTTTTTACTGCGTTCTTTGTTTCGGATACTCCCTGCTGCTGATTTTCTTTCCATGACTAAGATTCAATATACAAGTTTATGAAATTTTTTATTATTTTAGACACTTTAAAGTGTCTTAATTTATATATTTGTTTAAATTTAATCATCAGGCTTCATAAAAAACATCGTCAATATGAGTAGACAGATTTCTCTATATACCGATAAAAACAGCACTATATGGGTATTGTAAAAGATAGGCTCACACATAATAATCTTTCAGCAAAAGAATTTTAAACCGGGAAAAAAAAATTTAAAAAGGTAATCCGCACGTTTGAATCTGGGCTTCTGATCGAAATACGACCTACAGAATTGTGTATTATTATAACCACTTATCTTTCAGCAATTAAAAAAAAATTAAAATTCAGGAATATTTTAGACACTAATCAGTGTTTTATTTTATATATTTGATCCAATCAACAGGTCTCTCCGATTCCGAAACACCATTTTGGAATGAAATCGCTGCCCTTACAAAATATAACATTCTCATTTTAAGTGATTTTCAAAAAAAAATAACATTTTTTTATTTTTAGACACCAAGAAGTGTCTTATTTTTATATATTTGTAAAAACTAATAACCATTTCAAATTTCAGGAGCCAGTTTTCAAACTGAGAAAAACCTGATTACCATTTATCGTGCAGGATCAGTCAGTAACCTTGTCATAAGCAGCTTTATAAATTGTATAATACTGAATGGTCCGCTCGTTATATGGGAGTTTCAAAACTGACTCGTAAAGAAATACTCCCTGAAAAATAGACAAGATATTCATTCTGACCTCTTACTTCATTGAATAAAGAATACGTATAACTACCTATCTAACAGTAATTTTAAAAAAAAATAAAAATTTTCGTAATTTTAGACACTACATAGTGTCTTATTTTATATATTTGTAAAAACTAATAACCATTTTCAATTTCACTGTCATATTGACATTGAAAAATTGAAATCCACTTATCGTGCAGGATCAGCCAGTAAAACCACTGTTATAAGTAGCTTTTATGAATTCCATTATACTGAATGATCCTCACGCTATCTGGGAATATTATTTCTGGTATCAGGAGCAAAAGAACTCATAAACAGGAGTGTGTGCTTACGGAAAAACCTGTATGTTCTATAAATTTGATTTTTGAATGTGCGGCAGAAAATGTCAAAACATAAAAATAAGATTCTGAATATCAATAAAAAAACAAAGCAAATATCTTTTTTTTGAAAAAAAACAAAATTTTAGACACTACTTAGTGTCTTATTTTATATATTTGTATAAACTAATCAACCATTCAATATATCAAAAACACAATCGAAGTTGAAGAAACGATTTGCCGGATTTTTGTACTGAGCTTATGGTTAATTTTAATCGAAGCAGTTATTCAAGCTGCTGAAAAAGAATTTAAACCTGATGACGTGCATATTAAATGGCTTTGTCAACTTACAAAATGCTAAAAATGATGAGGGAGTGAAACGCATAAAATGATGATGATGTGTACATGATGAGTAAAAAATTATTTCGAACAAGCAAGTGGGTAAAAACACTGAATGTTGTCGGCACTATTAGGAAACTAATGGTGCTGTTTTTTTGATTTTAAGTTAAATTCCTTATATTAAGGAACATTCAAATAAATTAATAATGAATAACTTACCTTTTTTCAGATTTATTTTCCTAATTTTGCACCCCGAAAATAAGGATTCAAAATATGAAAAGAATAGGTGAGCACAGAAAGCTTCTTGGAGTAGATAAAGACGTGACTTTAAAAGAGTTAAAGACCATTTACAGGAATACGATGAAAGATTCGCATCCTGATAAATTCATTAATAACGAAGAAGGAAAACTGGAAGCAGAAGAAAAAAGCAAGGCTGTGATTGAAGCTTACCACTTTTTGGTAAGTATCAACCCGGAAACCCAGGAAAAATACAAAGAAGAATATACCGAAACGATCTCAAAATCTAATATTCAGGATTTTTATTTTGAAAAGCAGATTTTGAATATCCAGCATTTAAACGGAAAAATGTATGAATACATTGGGGTTCCAAGAAATACCTATATTAAAATGGTAAATGCTGATTCTCCAAGCCGGTTTGCCAGAAGACATATTTATGGAAATTTTACCTACAGAAAGGCTGGTGAGGCTATGGAAGATTAATTTTCAACCTGTCAGATAATACATAGAGGCTTTCAGTTTATTCTGAAAGCCTTTTTATTGATTTCATTTTATTCATCTTTTCGGGGATAAAGAATACTCCTTTTTATTTTTTCATAAAAGCAACAGCATCTACTTCTATCTGCATTCCCTCCAGTGCCAGTTTGGGAACCGGAATTAAAGTACTTGCCGGGAATTGATTCTTTTTCCATGCATTATGCATTTCTTCCGTCCATATAGATAGCTTCTCCGGATTATGATCTACAATGAGTACGGTAACTTTAAGAACATCTCCAACTCCTAATCCATATTCAGTGAGAACTGTTTCTAAATTTTTCAGAGAAAACCTAACCTGGGTTCTGAAATCTTCCGAGAGCGTATGCTTTAAATCTTCTCCTCCGCTTTGTCCGGATATAAATACATATTTTCCATTTCCTTCAGCTGTTGTTGAATGAGAGAATGCAAATGGTGTCGGATCAAAAAGGTCTTTTGGGTTTTTATGACTGATAGTGCTCATTATATTTTTTTTAATTGTTTTATGATTAGGAATATTTTGTGAAAAAGCCAGAAATCCTATACATAGTACCGGAATTGCAGATAATATACGTTTCATTATTTTTGGTATTGAATTATGAAAGCAAATCTACCGCCGATCATTTTTTAAAACCTATACATATGTTGACATAATTTATTTTTATAAATAATATATTATCCGTTTTTCAGAAGCCATACTGTAAGCTTTTTACTATCCGCGTGCTGTAAACAACAGTCCTCCCGTTTTTGAATCTCAAATGATCCCATGTATAATCCTTTATTTTTGGCCATCACATATGAATGTTTTAATACTCTATTCATGTTCTTAAATAACAAAAGCCTGCTTCAATGCTGAGACAGGCTTATATAATTTTTAGCAGATCATGTTTACTTTTTAAAAAGACGGCATACTATCCTCTGGCTTTTTCATCTGTAAAAAACCTGAATCCTTCTTTTTTTTCAATAAGCTGCAATGGGTACAACGCAGGATTGTATTCCCCGTTAAGTACCTCATTCAGCGCATGTCTTTTAGATTCTCCAAATGCGACAACCAATATATTTTCAGCCTTATTGATCAATGGTGCCGTTAAAGTAATTCTAAACATTTCCTGAGGCTTAAGATAATAAGCAGAAACCCATTTTTCTTTCTCATTCAGTACTTCTTCTCCCGGAAATAAAGAGGCGGTATGGCCGTCATCTCCCATTCCTAAAAGAATAAAATCAAAAACACCATCATTCCCCAGAACATTTCTGATCTGTTGTTCGTATTCCTTCGCATAGTCTTCCGGAAGTACTCCCTCTTGATACATTGGAAAAACCTGATCTTTGTTGACCGCCACTTTACCAAGTAACGTCTCGAAGGTCATACGGGCATTGCTCTTCTCATCATCCAGTGGAACCCATCGTTCGTCAACCCAAAAAAAGAAGACTTTGTTCCATTCTATTTTCCCTGCATATTCGGGAGTTGCCAATAGAGTAAAAATAGCTTTAGGAGAAGACCCTCCACTTAATGCTACTACGAAGCGGCTATTTTTTTCAATCGATTTTTTTGAAAGATCCACAAAAATATCCGCTGCCTCCTTATACAGTTTTTCTAAATTATCAAATACTGTAATATTCATTGTTAGTCTGTTTAATATTATTTTTATACCCAGTTATGTCCCTGTCTTTCAACCAATGTAAAACTATCTCTTGGTCCCCAACTTCCTGCTTCATAATTAGGAAATGAAGAATCTTTATTATTCTCCCAGGCTTCCTGTATAGTGGTTACCACATCCCAGGCTTCTTCCACCTGATCAGAGCGCATGAATAAAGTAAGATCTCCCAGAAGAGCATCCAATAATAAAGTTTCATAGGCTTCCGGTGTATCTTCCTGACAGGCAAAATTATCAAAAACCATTTCTACCGGCTGCAAATCCATTGAAAGTCCCGGTTTTTTAGTCATAAACTGCAATCTGATATCCATTAACGGCTGAATATTGATAATAAGCCTGTTGGCTGATAAAAGATGCGGGCTTCCTGAAAAAGTGGAATGAGGAAGGGGTTTAAACTGAATGGTAATATAGGAATGCTTTTCTTTCATTTTTTTTCCGGTACGAACATAAAACGGTACATCCTGCCATCTTTCATTATCCAGATAGAATTTGATCGCTGCAAAAGTTTCTGTATTGGAATCCGGAGCAATTCCTTCTTCCTGACGATATCCTTTTATATCTGCCCCATTGATGGTACTTTTTCCATATTGTCCTCTGACTGCGTAATGATCCACCTGATCGGATGTAATTCTGCGAATGGATTTAAGGACATCTACTTTACGATCTCTGATTTCACCTGATTTTAAAGAAGCCGGCGGTTCCATGGCAACCATACATAAAATCTGCAACAGGTGATTTTGAATCATATCTCTCAGTGCTCCTGTCTGTTCGTAGAAAGCACCTCTCGTCTCCACACCTACCTCTTCTGCAACGGTAATCTGTACAGATTCTATATATTTATGATCCCACAGCGGTTCAAAAATAGAATTTCCGAATCTGAAGGCCAGTATATTCTGTACAGTTTCTTTTCCCAGGTAATGGTCTATACGATAAATCTGTTCTTCTTCAAAGGTCTCTGAAAGAAGGCTGTTAAGTTCAATCGCAGACTGTTTATTATGTCCAAAGGGTTTTTCTATAATAATACGGTCTTTTTTCGGATCAGAAGCCAGTGCTGTATTTTTGATATGATTGGAAATTGTAGAGATAAAATTCGGTCCGATTGACAGATAAAACAATCTGTTGGCTCTCATTCCGTAAATATTGTCAAGACTCTCTAATTTCTGACGCAAACCGGTATAGGAATTTTCCTGGTCCAACTGATGCTGGAAATAAGTAATATGAGCCTGAAAACCTGCCCAGTCCTCAGCCGTTATTTTTTTTCTTGAAAAATTCTCCAGATTTTCCCTGATATAACTTCTAAAATTCTCATCGGTATTATCAGCTCTGCCCAATGCGATAATATTAAAGCCTTTAGGCATTCTCCCGTCTATATATAAGTTGTAAAATGCCGGAAAAAGTTTTCTTTTGGCAAGGTCTCCTGTAGCCCCAAAAATAATAATAGTCGTTGGCTGCAAGATTTTATTTTGATTCATTTTTTCCGAATTTTAGTTGTTTTCATTATTCCATGAAGTATGGAAGACTCCTTCTCTATCGATTCTCTGATAGGTATGTGCCCCAAAATAATCACGCTGGGCCTGAATTAAATTAACGGGTAAAGACGCTGTCGTATAAGCGTCAAAATATCCTAAAGCCGTTTGAATTCCTAAACTGGAAATCCCGTTTGACACAGCATATCCGGCAGTTTTTCTTAATGATTTAATCTTTGATTTAACAAGAATTGCGATATCCTTATCCAGTAAAATATTAGAAAGATTAGGATTTTTAGTATAAGCCTGATAGAACTTTTCTAACAATACTGAACGGATAATACAACCTCCTCTCCAGATTTTTACAACATCCTTCAGGGGAATCCGGAAATCGTACTCCTCAGATGCTTTTACCAGTAAAGCCAGCCCTTGTGCATAGCTGATGAGTGTAGCCAGGAAAAGAGCGTCTCCCACTTCCTGAATGAATAGTTTGATGTCTTCCGGACTTGTAATTTCTTTTTCACCATACAGCTGAGAAGCTTTTATTCTCTCTTCTTTATAGGCAGATAAAATTCTTGATGTCACTGCGATATCAATGGTCGGAATAGAAACTCCGATTTCCATTGCCTGTTCAGAAGTCCATTTTCCGGTTCCTTTCGCTCCGGCTTTATCCAAAATCTGATCTACAAGGTAATGGTCTGTCAGGGTATCTTTCTGTCTGAAAATATCTCTTGTAATCTCAATCAGGAAAGAATTCATCTCGCCGTCATTCCACTCCTTGAAAACGTCATACAACTGATCATTAGTAAGATTTGCTCCTCTTTTCAGTATATCATAAGCTTCGCTGATCAACTGCATGATAGCATATTCAATTCCGTTGTGAACCATTTTCACGTAGTTTCCTGCAGAGCCTTTTCCCATATAGGCAGTACATGCTTCGCCCTCAACTTTTGCAGCAATAGATTCAAGCATTGGCTTAAGCAGGTGGAAAGCGTCAAGATCTCCTCCCGGCATAATACTCGGTCCTGTTCTTGCTCCTTTTTCTCCTCCGGAAACACCCATCCCCATAAAATGAAGTCCTTTTGAGGCTAAAGCAGTCACACGTCTGTTGGTATCTTCAAAATAGGAATTACCGGCATCAATAACGATATCACCTTTATTCAAAAGCGGGGTAATATTTTCCAGAACAGCATCTACAGGTTTTCCGGCAGGAACCATAAGAATAATTTTTCTGGGCGATTCCAATACTGATACAAAATCTTCCAAAGAAACTTTGCCTTTCACCTTCATTTCCGAAGTGGCACCTTCCTCTAATTCTTTTACTTTTTCTTCGTCAAGATCAAATCCTGCAATTGAAAAACCGTTATCTGCAATATTATAAAGAAGATTTCGCCCCATTACTCCAAGGCCAATCATCCCGTAATTATATCTCTCCATTGTATTGGTATTAATATGAATTTGTTATACAGAGAATAAATTTACGCAAATGCACAGGAGGAAAAAAATAAAGAATGTAAAAAAATTATTATCTTTTCCTTGATCGCTCATTTATAAGCTGATAATTTTAGAACGTACATCATTTTTTTTCAAAGAAAAACTACATTTTTTTCAATTTATTTTGACGAACAAAGAAGACTAAATTTCAATATTTTATCTAAAAAAATGTATCTTTGTAGCGTGTGATTTCCCATCACCTCAATCATTATAATGGGCATGATCTATTAAAATGGTACCACTATTTGGAATAATTAAACTTATCTTTACCAAAATTTAAAATAATGAACTATAAGCTTGAACTCAATACTCAAGAGCCCAACTCTAAAATTGTTTTTAATACAATCCTATTTGATTCGTTCAAGATTAATATAGTGGAAAGATATATCGGATCGGCAAAATCCCGTCTAACGCTATGTGAAGCTTTATTTAAAGTAAGAACTTTAGATGATCAGCTTATTCCGAGAAGAGATGGTAATACAAGGGTAAAAATTAAAGGCGATACTTTTGAAACCTATCACGGATTATCAAAAAGGCTGAGCTCCTATGAATATAAAAACAAACTGATCAACAGAAAAGATGCTGACCAGGACTATGTTCATTTTATTCTGAGTCTGGTCATTGCCAATTATGACCTTAATTAATATCCCTCTTCAGACAGGAAACCTATAATCTAAGAGCAATAAGAAACAGTAAAGCCTGGAATTTATGAAAATTCCAGGCTTTACAATAGGCAGATATAGATGGATATCCCTTTTTTGTTTTTATTGATTGACAACCGTGCACTTCTTACCCAATCTAACCTCCGGGTGGGAGTTCATTTAATGTAATATGGATGTTTCGTATTAGTTTCCAAAGTTGACAAAATGCGGAATATCCGTTGCAAAACTATTCATTGGTAAAAGATTATTCCTATTACTGTTGAAATCAAAAACCGAATTATTATCGAAAGGAACGCGGGGATAATACATAAAAGAAATCTGAATCCTGTTGAAAACCAGAAATGGATTATTAATTAATACACCAACTCCTATTTTCGTATTTGTTTTTGTTTTCAGAAGCTGTTCATCAGGCATTCCCAGCCAGCCGACAGCCATTGTTAAGTACGGACTGAAATGGAAGTTTTTCCAGGTTTTATTAATAAAAAGCTGTAACTGATATCTCAGAACAAGCTTTTTAGTTCCTATATAGTCTGAGTTATAAACAGGAAATTCGTCCGGAGAAGAAAGATTAATCCTGTCTTTATAAGAATAATTATGTTGGGGGTTTCCTAATGCTAATGTTGGAGAAAAAAAATGTCTGGCTCTGGCGAATTTCCAGTCCATAAGATTGGTAAAATAAGTTCCGTCCAGGCGAAAAGATTCACGATTCTGATCATCTTCATTAAAAAATCTTCCAAATTCAGCTTTCAGATTGAAATACCCTAACTTTGTAAAAGTACCATAAGACGTAGAAATTCCCAAATAAGGTTTTACATCATTGCTCCTGGATAAAGCTCCCGCTGTAAAATTCACTGAATTCCCGTATGCAATATCCTCTGGTAAATCATATTGAAAAATATTTCTCTGAATGGAAAAGTTCCTCCGGATAAACCCGACAGACATCAGAAAACTACTGTAAGAATTAAAATACTGAAACTGGTCGATTCCCGGACTGTCTTTGTACTGATAATTCTGGAATCGTCCTATCACTGCAATATTACTGGAGATTTTTTCATTGGGATCCGATGAAACAGGAATCTGATAGCCACCCCATAAGTCCTGACTGTATACCTTGATCTGAACTTCAGGAAAAGCGGTTTCCGTTTCTAAAGGAAGTAATACATTCCGCATAAAATATTCGAATGTAAAACCACCCGCCCATTTCGTCAATGGTGAGAAAAAATCTCTTCTTACATTAAAATTGATTCTTTCATTTTTCAGGAAATCCCTTTCCCCTAAAACCTGAGCATTGATATAAGAACCCCACAGATTATAGGCGGTATAACTTCCGAAAAGATAATTTTGTTTTTCTTTGGAATCGTTTCTGTAAAGGAAATTCAGTTCATGACCTAACCCGAATACATTCTCTTCAGTCATTCCCAAGCCGATTTTACTTCCTGAATAGCTGATTCTCGGCTTCAGACTCCAGGAATCAAGAACCTTTACGATCACATCGATAGAGTCTTTAGTGGAAGGATCTTCGGAAACGCTGATATTAACCCTGTTTATAAAAGGCATTGTTCTCAGCAAACGTTCAGATTCGTAGAGTTTCTGGGCATTATATTCTTCGCCTTCCTGAAAGAGCAAATAGTTATTAACGGTAGACGTTTTTGTGGTAGAATGAAGATGATCAGCCAGCCAGTCATACCATTTGAGCCTTTCTTTCTGATCTTTGGAATCATAACCAAAGGGATCAATGGTTTCTATTCTCACCTTTCTGATGTATTTTTTATTGTAAGTTTCCTGAGGGAGTTTATTCGTTCTGGACTTTACTGAAGTGGAATCAGCTTCCCTACGGAATATGAAACGATGGATAAATTTGGTGACTTTTCTTTTATCTGAAAATTCTTCTATTTTATAATACAATGAATCTTTCTTCTCCTGCGCATTTAAAAAGAAAAAACCACTCAAAAAGAAAATTAAAATTACAGTCGATCTAGTCATTAGTCATCAAAATTCAATACAGTTTGTAGTATCAATTTACAAGCCAACACTGCCTATCAGCGGGCTAAGATATCAAAATATGGTATGCTATTCTTAATGATGCATCAATTTCCCAGCGGATATTCTTCAGAAACTGTTGAAATCAGAAGATCAGACTGTATATTTCTCGCGAAAATAGGATAATGAAACCTGTCCAGTTTATTAAGGATCCGGATAAGATCCATTTTTTCATGATAGGTAAGATTTCCGGTGACAATTTTTGTAGCCTGACGGATTCTTTCCATCTGACGCTCCAATGCCAGTAATCCTGATTCTGAAATATGAATAAGTTTGCTTCTTTTATCTATATCCGATTCTGCCTGCTCTATCCAGCCCTGACGAAGCAAACGGGCTATAATCAGCATTCCCACCGGTTTATCATGAATATTCTTCTTAATAAGCTCCATTTTGCTCATCTGTCCGAATGCTTTAAGATTAATTAAATAAATAAAGTCTTCCTGGGTGGAAAATTCAGAATTTGAAATGGCTGATTTTGAATAGGTCTTTGCATACCGGTTAAGATGAACCAGTAAAGTGTTGATAGCGCTTTCGGGAGTTCGTCCGTTTTCCTTTCCTTCCCAGTACGGCTCATTCATGTTTTCCCGTTTGTCCAGCTGTTCTTTATCAGACACCCATGATTTAAAACCCTGAATAGTCTCCGGATAACTATCGGAATCATGTCGGGTTTCAGTTTCAAATTGCTCCAATAAAACCATAAAATCTTTAATAAGCGTATAATTCATTTCAGTTAAATAGTTTACAAATATACTTTTTCATAAAAACATTGCTGTTAAGCGATGCAACAATTCAATTATAATTGGATCTCTATATAAAAAATTACGCCAGATAAAACTGGTTTAATTTTTCTTCGCATAAAGTCCGGATCACTTGAATCCAGCGATCTTCATCATTCAGGCAAGGGATATAGGTGAAATTTTCACCACCTGATTCCAGAAACTGTTCTTTTCCTTCAACAGAAATCTCTTCCAGCGTTTCAAGACAGTCTGAAACAAATGCCGGACAAACAATGGCAAGATTTTTAATTCCTTTAGCAGGAATAGTTTCTAATGTATGATCTGTATAAGGCTCTATCCATTTATCTTTTCCAAGTCTTGACTGGAAAGAAACAATGACTTTATCTTTTGGTAATCCCAGTTTTCCGATGACCCGTTCAGTGGTATTGAAACACTGATGGCGGTAACAAAACGGATGACTGGGGTTGCTGTCTCTGGAACAGCAATCGTTCATATTACATGTTCCGGTGGGGTCTGTTTTATAAATATGCCGTTCCGGAATCCCGTGGTAAGAAAACAACAGAGCATCAAAGTTTTCAGGAAGTTTCTCCCGAATACTTTCTGTAAGACAGTCAGTATATACATCCCGATGATAAAAGGGCTGAATATAATTGATTCTTATATCGGGAAATTTTTTCTTTCTGATTTCTTCTGCTTTTTCAATCACAGTTTCAGTAGTACTCATGGCATATTGCGGATACAATGGAAAAAGTACAATTTCTGTAACACCTTGTTCCACAAGATTTCTTATTCCCGTTTCAATCCCGGGCTCTGCATATCTCATTCCTATCTCAACAGGTACATCTACTATGTTTTGAAGTTTTTGCTGTATCTTTTTTGTAATTACAATCAGGGGAGAACCTTCATCTGTCCAGACCGTTTTATAAGCTTCTGCCGATTTCGCCGGTCTGGTCTTTAAAATAATTCCGCGAACCAGAAGTGCACGGAAAAACCATCGATAATCGATTATTTTTTCGTCCATCAGAAATTCATCCAGATATTCTTTTACATCTTCTACCGCCGTTGATCTCGGAGAACCGAGATTGATCAATAAGATTCCTTTTTTAGCCAATGTATTTTATTTTTATAGTGAATATAGTTGATATTACAGGTTATTCTGCCAATGCTTCCTTATAAGCTTTCAATGCTCTTTCCCTGGCTTTTGTATGCTCTATAATGGGTTCTTCTTTATAATTTTCCGGAAGCCACTTCCTGATATAGAGATTGTCTTTATCAAATTTTTTCGTCTGTTCATAAGGATTGAATATTCTGAAATAAGGTGCCGCATCACAGCCACAACCTGCAGCCCACTGCCAGTTTCCATTATTGGCTGCCAGATCGTAATCCAGCAGTTTTTGAGCAAAATAAGCGTCTCCCCAACGCCAGTCGATAAGCAAATGCTTGGTAAGAAAGCTTGCTGTGATCATTCGTACCCTGTTGTGCATAAATCCGGTTTCATTGAGCTGCCTCATTCCGGCATCTACGATTGGATATCCTGTTTTACCTTCACACCAGGCTTTAAATTCTGTTTCATTGTTTCTCCAGACAATATGTTCGTATTTCTTTTTAAAACAATGATGCACAACATTTGGAAAGTGAAACAGAATCTGCATGAAAAATTCTCTCCAGATGAGTTCATTAAGCCATGTTTCACTATGTTCAACAGCATATTGTACACATCTTCTGACAGAAATGGTTCCAAAACGAAGTGCAATTCCAAGACGGGTAGTAAGATCCATAGCAGGAAAATCCCGGTATTTACCGTAGGAATCTATGAGATCTCTGTTTAATACGGGTTTTAGAAATTTGATATCGGTTTTTTCAAATCCTATTTCTTTGAGCGGGATAATCTCTGAAGACCCCTGATATTCTGCAAAATGCGAACTGTTCACAGACATCGTTTCTAGCTCTTTCAGATTTTCTTTCCATTTTTTAGAATAAGGAGTAAAAACCGTATAAGGAGACGAGTCATTTTTTAAAATATCATTTTTTTCAAATATAACCTGATCTTTACAATCTTTAAACCGAATAAGATATTCTGAAAGCATCCCGGCTATCTCCTGATCCCGCTGTATGGCTTGCGGTTCATAATCCCTGTTACAAAAAACGGTATCAATACTAAAATCACGGGCTATTTCTTTAAAAATATCCTTTGGAGCTCCGTAATAAACATAAATTCCACTGTTATATTTCTGTAAATCTTTATGAATTTCTTGTAAAGCCTGATGAATATAATCTACCCTTCTGTCGCTTTTATCCTGAAGCCGGTCCAGGATCTCTGTGTCAAAGATAAACACCGGAACTACTTTTAGTCCGGAATTAAGAGCATAATGAAGACCCGTATTGTCTTCCAGCCTGAGATCTCTTCTGAACCAGAAAACATTCACTTTATCCATAATCTATTTTTTGAAATATAGTACACAAATATACTATTAAATATTTCATTAAGACTATTAATAAACTTAATATTTATACGGTATAAAAATTGTTTCAAAATAAATAAGGCTAAAAATAACGGTATGGATCATACAGAAACTGAACGGATACATCCGGCAAGAGATAAAAATTTTATTGATGAATACTTCAGCTTAACTGTAAAAAGGGAATTAAACATCGATATTAATCTCAGCAATGAATATGTTGTGGCACAAAACATTGTGTCAAAAAAATTAATACTGGTCAAAACCTTTTCGGAGACCATTATTATGAATCCTGAGCTCTACTTTTTAATGCAGTCTTTAATTCAAAAAATAAATACCGGAGTACTGGACAAAAAGCAGATGATGAAAGTGTTGGAAACACTCAGATCGAATCAGTAAACACAGAATAATTTAAATAAAAATCTCTCAAAAAAATTGAGAGATTTTTATTTACTGATCCGTTCCGGGATATTTTTATACCTGTTCTTTCAAATGTTTAGCAACGATTTCCTCCAGATCATCCAGATTGAATGGCTTTGAAACATAGTCATCTGCCCTTGCTTCTGCAGCTAAAGCAACAATATCGTTATTGGCCGTGACATAGATCACCGGAATATGATTGAATTCCTTGCTGCTTTTAAGAAGTTTTGTGGCTTCTACTCCTCCTATTTTAGGAATCCAGTTATCCATTAAAATAACATCCGGCTGATACTCTGCTACCTTCTCAAGAATATCGTGTGATGTTTCTGAGATTTTAACATCATAACCATTTTCTTCAAATATAATGGTAACTACTTCTAAAATAGCCGTATCATCATCAAAAATTAAAATTCTCTTTTTATTCATTTTATTTAGATTATCTTTATTGGGTTCAATTACAATTGGTTGATACCATCTGCTAAGTTACCAGGTTTTATCACTAAATCATAATCAATTTCTTCTATAGCATGTCTGGGCATATAGTCTACTTCTGCTGTTTCGGGATCCTGAATCCACACTTGCCCGTTATTTCTTTTAATATAGCTTAACCCTTCCACTCCGTCTGCATTAGCACCGGACAAAAGAATTCCGATCATATTCTCTCTGTAAATTTCCGCTGCGGATCTAAAGGAAACATCAATAGAAGGGCGGGAATAATTCATTTTTTCCGAACTGTCTAATGACATATTCTTTCTGTTTTCGAATAACAGATGATAATCTGCAGGAACAATATAAATGGTATTATCCTGAACTTCGGTTTTATCTTCAATTTCTATCACCGGTATTCTGGTAAACTGCTGTAATAAAGTCTTTAAAACGTTACCGGATTGAGCTTTACGGTGAAGTACCAGTACAATAGGCACCGCTAAAGAATCATCCAGCTTTTTGATCATCTCGATAATGACCTGTAAACTTCCCGCGGAACCTCCGATAATGATCAGTTCTATATTCGTTTGTGCTTTCATGAGGGAATGAATTAATGGTGATCCAGTTTTTTCCAGATCTTCTGTTCCTCGACCTGATGGTAATTTTTGTCTATGGTGGAAAATTTCAGTGTTTCTTTAGCTCCCAATGCGAGAAAACCCAGGTTTTCCAGACTGTTGTCAAAAAGCCTGAAAACTCTTTCCTGCAATTCTCTGTCAAAATAGATGAGTACATTGCGGCAAACAATCAGTTGAAAACTATTAAACGAACTGTCCGACACAAGATTATGAGTAGATAAAATAAGCTTTTCCTGTAAACTTTTATCAAACTTCACACTGTCATAATTCGCCGTATAATAGTCGGAAAAATCCTTTATTCCTCCTGAAAGCATATAGTTTTCAGAATAAAGTTTCATCTGCTGCAAAGGAAAAACACCGGCTCTTGCCGTTTCCAATACTGAAGGGTTCAGATCTGTGCCATAAATCAGGGATTTATGATAAAGACCTGCTTCTTTGAGCAGAATAGCCATAGAATACGCCTCTTCACCTGTGGAGCACCCTGCAATCCAGATTCTGATTAACGGGTAAGTACCGAGCTGTGGTAAAATTTTTTCCCGTAATGCTTTAAAAAAAACGGGATCGCGAAACATTTCTGTAACATTTACCGTAACCTCCTCTACAAAACGTTTTAAGTATTCAGGATCATTCATAAGGGTATATCGAAGTTCAGCAAAACTGGTAAATCTGTCCAGCAGGCATATTCTGTTTACTCTTCGTTTAAAAGAAGCCCTGCTATACCCTGAAAAGTCATAACCGTACATCTCATAAACATCATTAATGAGAGATTCTACTTCTTCATCTTTTACAATACTCGGTTCCAGCATTTACGATAATTTTTCTATAGCCTTTATTAAAAGATCCACATCGATTGGCTTGGATACATAGTCATTGGCACCGGCCTCAATACATTTCTGACGATCTTCAGGCATAGCCTGTGCAGTAACTGCAATAACGGGAATGTCTTTAATTTCCGGGGTCCTTCTTATGGTCCGGACTGCTTCATAACCATCTATTCCCGGCATCATCATGTCCATCAGCACCACGGAAACCTCAGAATCAGATTTCAGAATTTCAAAAGCTTCCTGCGCCATTATACAGCTTTCGATGGTATATCCACGGGCCTTTAAGGTCAGTTTCAGTGCAAATATATTACGCGGATCATCATCCACAATTAAAATTTTCTTACTCATCAGAATTCTATCTGTTTAACTTTCATACAACCACACACGGAGCAGAGACAACAGCTGATCAATATCTACAGGTTTTGAGATATAATCTGAAGCTCCCGCAGTGATACATTTTTCACGTTCCCCAATCATTGATTTTGCAGTAATGGCTATAATAGGTAATCGTTTATATGCGGGCATTTTCCTGATTTCCTTTATCGTGTCATACCCGTCCATTTCCGGCATCATCATATCCATTAAGACAACATCAATCTCAGGATTTGCCTGAATTTGCTGAAGGGCATGTTTTCCATCCATCGCGACAACCACTTCGGCTTTGTACTTTTCCAACGCTTTCGTTAAAGAAAAAATATTGCGTACATCATCATCGGTAATGAGTATTTTCTTTCCTTCAAGCACTTCTTTTAAAGAACCCAACACTCTGCCTGAATTATTTTCAGGTGAGTTATTTTTTTCTTCCACCAAATGTAAGAATAAACCTACTTCATCTAAAATTCTTTGGTAAGAATGTGCAGTTTTAACCACAATAGAATCCGCATATTTTTTTATTTTCAGTTCTTCTTCTTTCGATAAATTCTGTTCTGTAAAAATAATGATCGGAAGATTCTCCAGCCCTTCATTGCTCTTTATCGATTCTATTACCTGATACTCATTCCCTTTTGAATTTCCGATATCGAGGATGACACAGTCTACAAGATCAGACGTTAAGGCTTCTACGCTGTCTTCAACGTTATGAACTACAGACAGCGAAATATTGAAATTACTCAGGAAATACGATAATGCGCTGGCGTGTTTGGCATTTTCTTCAACAATGAGTACTTTTTGAGGTCCTTTCTTTAATGCATCTTCAATTTTTCTGAACACGTCTGTCATTTTATCCAGAGCCACCGGTTTATTGATAAAGTCTACAGCGCCTTTCAGTAGGCTTTCTTTTTTAAGATGCAGCACAGACATCATATGTACCGGAATGTGTCTGGTATCTGCATGGGATTTCAGCTCATCCATTACTTCCCAACCGTCTTTTACAGGCAGCTGTACATCCAGCAAAATGGCGTGCGGGTGATATTTCTGAGCTGCAGACAGCCCATGATCTCCCCTTACCGCTACAATACCTTTGTATTTCTGTAAATGGGCATACTTTAAAAGTGCTTTGGCAAAATTGATATCATCTTCTATAATCAGGATTACTTTATCTCCTTCTTTGATCTGATCTCTGTCATCAGCTACATCCTCAGGAATTTCCAGGGTATTCAGCTGAAAAGACTCCAATTCTCCGTCTTCAAGAATATTCTGAATTTCTTCAACATCTTCGCGGATGGTTTCTACCAGATTCTGATCTGTTTCATTCTGATCTATTTCAGTAACAGCATATACAGGGATGATAAAGCTGAATTCACTTCCTTTATTGAGTTCACTTTTTAAAATAAGCTCCCCTCCCAAAAGCCGCGCTATCTCCCTGCTTATGGACAGACCTAAACCTGTACCGCCAAATTTTCTTTTGGTAGATCCGTCTGCCTGCTGAAATGCTTCAAAAATAATTTTTTGCTTATCTTCAGCAATTCCCACTCCCGTATCTTTTACAGAAAACACAATAAAATCAGATTTCTCAGCATGTTTTCTGATATGTAAACCAATGCTTCCCTGTGTGGTAAACTTTAAGGCATTAGACAGTAAATTTCTCAATACCTGATCTATTCTCAAGCGGTCGCTTTCTATTACCTTCTGAACACCTGAATCGATCTGAATATCAAATTGAAGAGCTTTCTCCTGAAATACAGGATTGAAAAGGCTCTTTAAATCTTTAACCACTTCTTCCACCACTACATCCTGATATTCCAGCGTCATTTTACCGGATTCGATTTTGGCCAGATCAAGAATTTCATCAATCAGGGTCAATAAGCTTGTTCCTGAGCTCTGAATTACTTTTGCGGATTCCACCTGATCTTCATTAAGGTTTTCATCCGGATTTTCGGCCATCAGTCGTGATAAAAGAAGAATTGAATTCAAAGGAGTACGCAGTTCATGAGACATATTGGCCAGAAATTCTGATTTATATTTGGTACTTAACGCCAGTTCCTCTACTTTCTTCTGAATCTCCGTATTACGTTCAGCAATCAGATGGTTTTTCTCTTCCAGCAGCCTTGAGCGTTCCTCCAGTTCTGCGTTGGCCTGCATCAGCTCTTCCTGTTGTACTTTTAACTCTTCTTCAGAGGCCTGAAGCTTTTGGGTCTGTGCTTCCAGCTCTGTATTCAGATTTTCAAGTTCAGAATGCTGAACCTGTAATTCTTCAGACTGAGCCTGCGTTTCTTCTAATAGTTGTTGTTCTTTCTCTCTTCCTTTGGCAGCGTTCAGCGCAATACCGATATTGACAGAGCATTCTTCAAAATAGCTGATTCTGTCTTCATCAAAGTTAGAGGTGGAACCTAACTCTAGGATGCCTATAGCATGTCCGTCTGCAAAAACCGGAATCAGTAGTATTCCGTAGATCTTAATCGTACTGCTTGCAAAGGTTACTACAAAATCTTCTTCATGGAGGTTATTATACACCTGTGTTTTAGCATTAATGAAAGTCTGGCCTACCATTCCTTCTCCCGGTTCAAAGATCTTTTTCATGTTTGCTTCCAGTCCGAATGCTTTATTCAGTTTTAAAATACCCTCATCGTAAAGATATAGCGATCCGTTGATACAATTTCCGTATTCAATCAGCTGATGCAAAGCTTTATCAGAAACTTCTTTCACGGATGTATTCCCGACGAGGGACTCATTGAGTAAAGCCAGCCCTTTTTGGCGCCAGTCGCTTTTGTTTATTTTTTCAAAAGAAGTTTTAAGCGATTCGGTCATATGATTCAGAGAGTCTACAAGATCTCCCAGATCATCCTCTGCATTATCAATCGCCTTTTCGCTGTAATCCCCATTGGCTACTCTGTTGGCAATCTTCTGAATGGCACTTACACGCTTTGTCATTTCCTGATCTTTATCTTTCAGCATTTTCTCGAGCTCATCTCTTCTGATGAGGTCTGCCCTCATTTTAAAATAGAAAAATGCAGTCACTACCACTGCTGCAATGGCTGAGAAAAGAATGAAAAGAACGGTGGTATCGGAAGAGCGTGTTAAATCCTTATTTTTGATTTCAACCTGGCTTTCTTCATATTGTACAAAGTCTCTTACGATTTTACGGCATTCATCCATATATGCTTTACCGGTAATAATCTGCTCCTGGGTCATGACAATACCTTTGCGTCTGTTTTCAACCAGATCGTTCAGATTACTCATCACCTGATCAACTGCTGTCTTCAGACCGGCCAGTCTTTCCTGTTGGTTTTGATCCTGTACTCCCAATGATTCAGCAAGTACCAGAGCTTTTGAATATTCCCGGACTCCTCGTTTATAGGGTTCAAGAAAATCTTCTCTTCCGGTCAGCTGATATCCTCTGTTTCCTGTTTCGGCATCCAGCAGGGCAACCAGAACATCCTTAACTGCGGTAACAGAGCGTCTGCTTTTGGAAAGGCTTTCCCGATGCTTCATCTGATTCTGAATACTCCAATAAGAAGCAACTGAACTGGCTATTAAAATCAAAAGTGACAGCCCTATTCCGATCTGAAGATTTCGTATAATTTTTTTCGGCATAAAAATCAATTTAATGGTAGCGTGAAATAAAAGGTAGATCCTTCATTAATAATGCTTGAAACCCCAACAGTTCCATGGTGCTGTTTGATAATCTCTGAACAGATAAACAATCCGATTCCCATCCCCTGAAACTGTAATGAAGATTCTTCAACACGGTAAAATTTCTTAAATACGGCTTCCTGTTTAAAATCAGGAATTCCGATTCCAAAATCGGTTACACTGACTCTTACTTCCTGTGCTTCATCATCCACAAAAGTAGTGACTATCACCTGGTTATTATGGGGTGAATATTTGATAGCATTGGTAAGAAAGTTAATCAGTACCTGTTCAATTCTTATTTCATCCAGCGGAATCAACAAGTCGGGTTTGACGCCATGGCGGTCAATTTTCACTTTATTCTCATCGTGAGTCTGAAGAATGGTATCAATAGCATTGCTGATCACCTGCTCCAGATTGACCGGTTTTTTGTTGATTTTTAATTTACCGTTTTCTATTTTGGAGACATCCAGCAAGTCTGTGATCAGGGTATTCAGTTTTTCAATCTGATTTTGGGCTTTTGCCACAAATCCTGCTTCGGAACTGTCTTTATCTAATTTCAATTTTCTATCCAGCAACTGAATATATGCTTTAATACTGGTTAAAGGGGTTTTCAGCTCATGACTGGCAATACTTAAAAATTCATCTTTTTCCTTTTCAGCCTTTTTCTGCCCGTCAATATCCGTAAAAGTTCCTACCCAGTTTTTAATTTGCCCTTCATCATATACCGGTGTAACCCGAAGCAAATGGTACCGATAATCGTGAGAACGTACATTTTTAATTCTGACTTCTAACTCTAAAGATTTCCCCTTTTTTCGGGCCCTTTCAAACTCTTCCAGAATATTGTGATCATCCGCATGGGTCTCCGGAAAGTTTTGTTCGGAATGAGCATAATCATACCATTTACCGTTTACGAAGTCTATATTTCCTTTGGCATTCGCAGTAAACGCAATCTGGGGAAGAGATTCCAACATCAGATGAAAATGATCGAGCTGGGATTTCATACTTACCTGGGATTCCCTTCTGCCTTTTACTTCCAGTTCCAGATTTTGCTGTGTTTTTTTCATTGCCCTGTTCTGTTCCTGGAGATTATAAAAAGTTTTCACCTTCAGCAAAAGGATTTCAGGATCTACCGGTTTCGTTACATAATCTTTAGCACCGGAAGCATAGCCTCTTGTGATAAATTTTTTATCTGTATTGACAGCGGACAGGAATATAATAGGTACTTCTTTGGTTTTACTGTAATCGGCAAGTGTCTCAGCTACTTCAAAACCATCCATATCCGGCATCTGAACATCCAGAATAATTAAGGCATAATCGTTTTTTAGTGCTTTACCAAGAGCTTCTTCACCGGAACCTGCCGTGTCTACATGGAAATTTTTAGATTCGAGTAATTTCTGCAGTGAATACAGGTTACTTGGGTTGTCATCAACAATTAAAATCATAGAAGTTAAAATCAATAATTAATTATAGGTACTCGGGGTTCAAAAATACTGACAATATTTCAAAAAACACTAACTTTTACAGTATTATGAATAGGTATTTCATACCACATTTTCTGCTCAAAAAAACTATGGCATGAGGATTGAAATGAACTACTATATTTTTTAACCTTATTTCTAATTCTTTAGACCAATAATAAGCATGAAAAAAACAATAAGCTGTATGAATATCGACCAGGCTATTCTCCACGAATTTGGCGGCGAAAACATCAGATATATCCGTAAAGAGACTATTTTCAAAGAAGGTGATCACTCACTTTATTATTTTCAGATTCTCAGTGGTAAGGTAAAACTGAACACCTTTAATGAGAACGGAAAAGAATTTATTCAGAATATTTTAGGGAAAAATCAAAGCTTTGGGGATCCGCTTCTGTTTATTGACAGGCTTTATCCTACCAATGCTGTAAGTTTAGAAACCACGGAAGTCATCAGAATGCCTAAAAATAACTTTTTGCTAATGCTGGAAAAGCACCCCGATATCTCTCTTGAAATGAATGCATGTCTGTCACAAAGGTTGTATTATAATAGCTTAATGGTACGCAATATGGCTTCACAGGATCCTATTCACCGCTTACAGGGGTTAATGGATTATCTTAAAAGCTATTATGACGGAGACTGTCAACAGTGTTTTCCGGTAGAACTTACCCGCCAGCAGATTGCTGATCTCACGGGTCTTCGTGTAGAAACGGTAATCAGAACTGTTAAGAAGATGGTCAATAATAACACAATAAAACTTGACGGAAGAAGAATATTCTATTAATAGCCCTGTTCTTATGTATAATTCTTAAATAATAATTGAATCAGACCGATCTATTATTTAAAATTTCATGGATTTTACTATGTCCTGTGTCAGTTATTTCAATTTTCCCATCTGTTTCGCACAGACAAAATGAATTTTCTGTAAGAATTTTATAACTATTGATGGTATCTTTTTCTGTTGTTTTTTCTCAGGCAATTGGTGCAGGAATACATGGTAAATATCCGCCCGAAGTAGGTTTTAATTTACATAGCCCAAAAGATTGAATATTGATATCTGCCTGTTTATCCTGCTCCGGAGCAATATATTTCCCTTCAGCGGTAGAGATATAACTACCATGAGTAGGTATAATAGCGGCACAATTGAGCCTCCGCTTAGTAGATTGAAGCAAATTACTGATGTGCTAGATTGTGAGGTCGCAGAGTTATTACCGGTAGGAGAAAAATATGGTCATTGGGAATTAGATGGCGAATGGTTAGGAATAAGAAATAAAAAAGCCCTGGAATACGGGGCTTTTCGATATAGTATTATTTAGTAATATATTTCAAAGAAAGGCTGATTAAAAGAATTTAATCCATCCTGAATGTAACTTTATTGTTTTGTCAAAATAATTTCTTTTGGTAAAGGCTCAGGCCTTTGATCAGCTGGTTTGCCATGATAAAAACAGTCTGGCTCAATAAGCTGGCT
>NZ_JAFAJM010000021.1 GCF_019236175.1 Chryseobacterium sp. | reverse complement strand
TAAAGATTCTGAAGAATGTCCAATGTAGAATTTATCTAAAGTTTTAGAATGAAGTATATAACAAAAATACATAGAACTAATATAAACAAAAAAGACTCACTGTTTCCAGTAAGTCTTTAAGTGAGCGCGAAAGGATTCGAACCTTTGACCGTCTGCTTAGAAGGCAGATGCTCTATCCAGCTGAGCTACGCACCCTTAAACGTTGATTTTGCTTAATTAAATAAGCTCATTAAAAAGTCGGGGCGGCAGGATTCGAACCTGCGACCTCCTGGTCCCAAACCAGGCGCGATGACCGGACTACGCTACGCCCCGAGAATATATAAGAGAGCGGAGGGTAAGGGATTCGAACCCTTGCGACACTTTCGCGTCGACAGTTTAGCAAACTGCTCCGTTAACCACTCCGGCAACCCTCCTTTTTTGTTTATTTTTTAATGATCGTTGTTCCGTTATTGCGAGTGCAAATATAGAACAGATTTCTTTATTTACCAAATATTTTTCAAGAAAAATTTGTGTATTTTTGAGGTAATAAATCATTAAAAAACCAAACTGATGCGTAAGACATTATATATCATCGGATTAAGCGCTTTTGTTTTTTCATGTACTTCCCAACAAAATGTGAAAAAAAATACGTACAAACCGAAAACCCCCGTGGCACAGCCGAAACCGGTCGTTAAAACAACGACTCCGGAAGCTCCAAAACCAAAAATTGTTTCTGATCATGGAGTTGACTTTTTTACTACCAATATAGCAGACCCTACAAAAAATGATAATACCGCAAGTTATGGTTCTATCGTTTCTGCAAAACCGGTGGGATATAAAGTTGTTAAGACTTATTTTCCTGCTGTTGCACAGAATTTCAGACAGCGTTACTTAATATTACATTATACAGCTCTTCCGGACGATAAGTCGATCATGGTTCTTACACAACAGGCAGTAAGCGCCCATTATCTTGTTAATAATACAGGAGACAATGAAATTTACCAGCTGGTAGATGAAAACAAACGTGCCTATCATGCAGGAGTAAGTGCGTGGAGGAATGATAAAAACCTTAATGATACTTCAATCGGTATTGAGATTGTGAATGCAGGTTATTCTACGGATGGTACAGGAAAAAGAATATTTGCTCCGTTTAGTGATGAGCAGATGAAAAAAGTAGCTGCATTGGCCAAAGATATCGCCACAAGATATCAGATCCCGGCTACCAATGTTCTTGCTCATTCAGATATTGCTCCGACAAGAAAACAGGATCCCGGGCCTATGTTCCCATGGAAAAAGCTATATGATGAGTATCAGCTGGGAATGTGGTATGATGAAACAGCCAAACAGAATTATCTGGAAGTGGCACAACTGGATTTTGCAAGCCGGTATATAGATACTGCTTTTATTTTTCAGGTGCAGACCGCTTTACAGAAGTTCGGGTATGGGATTGAGCTCAGCGGTAAATGGGATGATGCGACCAAGAAAACAATAGAAGCATTCCAGTACCACTTCCGTCCTCAGAATTATGACGGAATTATGGATGCCGAAACCTGGGCCATACTGCAAGCTTTGAATCAAAAATATCCGGTAAAATAAATTCTACTTAAAACGCATCTGTTAGATGCGTTTTTGTTAACTTTAACCCATCAAAAACAGTAAAATATCTGTAATGGAAAATTTCAGAAAAGAAAGTGATCTATTAGGCGAACTGAATGTGCCTTTAGATGCTTATTATGGGGTTCAGACACAACGAGCAATCGACAATTTTAAAATCTCGGGACAGCTTTTGTCTTCTTATCCGGACTTTATCAAAGGTTTAGCTTTCGTAAAAAAAGCAGCAGCAAAAACCAATTATGAATTAGGACTTCTTGATGAAAACCTGTATTTCAAAATCGCAGAAGCCTGTGATGAGATTGTCGCAGGTAAATATCATGATCAGTTTCCGGTAGATATGATTCAGGGTGGTGCAGGTACTTCCATCAATATGAATGCGAATGAAGTCATTGCCAATGTTGTATTGGAGAAATTGGGAAAAAATAAGGGCGAGTATGAGTTTTGCTCTCCTAATGATCATATCAATCTTTCACAATCAACCAACGATGCCTATCCTACAGCGATCAAAATAGGATTGCTGCAGATGAATGTCGGTCTGGTAGAAAGGCTTGAAAAAATTATTGCCGCTTTCCGAGCTAAAGGACAGGAATTCCAGGATGTTATTAAGATGGGCCGTACTCAGCTTCAGGATGCTGTACCAATGACTTTGGGGCAGGAATTTGAAGCATATGCTGCTACTCTGGAAGAAGATATCTCCAAACTGGATAACAATGCGCTTCTTTTTGTAGAGGTGAATATGGGGGCAACAGCTATTGGAACAGGTTTGAATGCCCCGGTAGGTTATGCCAGTCTTTGTGCTAAAAATCTGGCGCAGATTACAGGATTTCCTATAGTTTCAGCACCAAATCTGGTAGAAGCGACACCGGATACAGGCTCTTATGTAATTTATTCTTCAGCAATGAAACGTCTTGCTGTGAAATTATCTAAGATCTGTAACGACTTAAGATTGCTTTCTTCAGGACCAAGAGCAGGGCTTTTTGAAATTAATCTTCCTCCTATGCAGCCCGGATCATCCATTATGCCGGGAAAAGTAAATCCTGTCATTCCTGAAGTAGTGAATCAGGTATGCTTTAAAGTTATCGGAAACGATCTTACCGTAACCTTTGCTGCAGAAGCAGGACAATTGCAGCTTAATGTAATGGAACCGGTACTTTCTCATGCGATCATGGAAAATATCAACTTCCTTTGCAATGCGCTGGATACCCTTCGTGTGAAATGTGTGGTAGGAATCACTGCTAATAAAGAAGTTTGCCTGAATATGGTAAAACACAGTATTGGTATTGTAACGGCACTGAATCCTTATATCGGATATAAGCAGTCTACGCAAATCGCTAAAGAAGCATTGGAAACAGGAAAAAGCGTTTATAACCTTGTTCTGGAAAAAGGAATTCTTTCTCAGGAGAAGTTAGACGAAATTCTTGATCCTAAAAATATGCTGAAGCCGCATAACAAATAAAAATCAATAAGGGGTAGATGGTCGTTCGCAGATCATTTACCCCTTATTATTCATCATTTATACTATAATTCGTGAGGTTTTTAATCATAATTCCTGCACATAACGAAGAAAACAATCTTTCATTCACCCTGGATTCTTTACAGTCACAAACCTGCAAAGACTTTACAGTAGTTGTTGTCAATGATGGCTCTACAGACAAAACTCCGGAAGTCATCCGGAAATATACAGAAAGTGATCCTCGTTTTGAAACCATTAATCTTCAAAAGTCTGAACATCAGCCGGGTTCTAAAGTTGTTCATGCTTTTAAAAATGGCTTGCAGACTCAGTCTATCCATGAATTTGATATTATCTGTAAATTTGATGCGGATATTATCCTTTCTGAAAATTATCTGGAAACAGTAGAAAAAGCATTCGCCGATAATCCGGATTATGGTTTGGTAGGTGGCTTATTGTATATAGAGAAAGACGGAAACTGGGTGTATGAAGGGAATTCCAACAAATACCACGTAAGAGGGCCAATGAAAGCCTATCGTAAAGAATGTTTTATTCAGATCGGAGGTCTAAGGGAAACATTGGGTTGGGATAATATAGATTCTATACTTCTCGAACATTTCGGTTGGAAGGAAGTTGTTTTTCCTGAATTACAGGTAAAACTGATTAAAGTAAAAGGAGCAGATTATACCATCAGACCCGCAGATTATTATGGCAGGTATTTCTATTTTCTGGGTCTAAACAGATTTCTGGCTTATGTTGCCTCTTCAAAAGAAGCAATGAAAAGTAAGTCTTTGTCATTTTTCTTTGATATTGTTAAAACTTATGAAGGCTGCAGATCTCAAAAAGCAGTGTTGAAAATTACCAGAGAAGAACAGAAGCTGGTTAATGATCAACGTTGGAGAATGCTAAAGAAAAAGTGGCTGAAAATGTAAGCGAAACGGAGATTTATAAATGAAATGTAAATAAAAAATTAACCTATATATCTGTTATTCATTAGTGAAAAAAATAGCCTACATAGAAATAGATACCCACGCTGAAATCGCCCAGGCTTTCATGGATATTATGCAGGATTCTCAGGATTTTGCTGTAGATTATTATTTTTCAAAGAAAATTAAAGATCAGATCAGATCAGGGCATGAGGCTGTATTTCTTTCAGACAGTTCCATGATTCTGGATCAATTAAAAGAAAAAAATTATGATTTGATTATGATCGGGACTGTTCACCGTTATTTTACTACTTTTTTTACCCTCATTAAAAAATACAATACGGCTGTTATAGCTCATAATCTTAATTTTACCAAAGCCTCAAAACCGAGCCTTTTGAAAAGTATTTTCAAAGGAGATGTAATCTACCGTCTGAAGCTATGGCTAAAAGAAGGATTGCTATATTCTTCTAAAATATATCTGACTTCACAATCACTCTTGGTTCTTGATGAAGCGATGGCTTCAGAAAGGTATCAGTTTTTACCTCTTTTTTATACAAAGGATTTTCCACAAACAGACAATGAACATCGGATTATTGTGATTCCGGGTGGAGTTTCTCAGAAAAGAAGGAATTATCAATATATTTTTACGACCATTCAACATATAAAAGCGGATCAAAGCTATGAATTTGTCTTTTTGGGAAAGGCAAAAGATCACGAACTGAAGCAGCTGGGGGAGTTATCACAAAAACTGCCGGAAAATATACGGATCACCTATTTCTCCGATAGAGTTTCTTCTTATGAGTTTAATCAGTGGATGCAGAAAGCAGATGTGCTCTGGTGTCCGATACAACAGGAAACTGAGTTTTTCAGCATGAAAGAAACCTATGGGGTTACGAAAATGACCGGTAATTTGGGAGATGCAGTAGTATATGGAAAATGGGCGGTTTTTCCTTCAGCTTATCCTTCAAAATTAAATTTTATCGTTCCCGAAGGTGAAAATTTCCTCCGGCAAGTGAACGAGCTGGCCAGGCTGAATTATGATTTCCGAAAGGAATACGGGAAAGAAGAAATCCTTAAAAAAACAGAAAAACTTCTAATGAAACTGACTTCAGGATAATATTACCTGACCGCATGATAAAAGCATAAAAACGAGCTCCAACATTTGTCGGAGCTCGTTTTGTTTTAGATATTTTAATTTTTCACTGCATGGTGTTTAATTATTTATTCTTTAAATTTATAAGTTTATTTTTATTAAAATGATAAAATTCACTTCTTAATTATTTTTATTTAGAAAAATTATAAATAATTTAGCGGCCTAATTATAAAAAATTGAAACGAATTGTATTGAGCGCAGTCCTATTTATAGGGTCTGTTACGATTTTATACGGTCAGGAAAAAAATATAGATCTGAATAACGGGACTTTTGAAGTTAAGCGATGCAGAATGATCTATGTTGAAAAAGGCATTACAACCTATACAGGCGGATGTGAAATTATTCTCAGCCAACCGGGGCAGCTTCCCAAAACTATTTTTCTGAAAAAAAATGAAAAACTTGTTGTAAAAGACAAGAAAGCTTCTATCGTTTACACGGATGCCATTTCGGATATCAGAATTGATGGCATTGAACTTACTGCTAAAAAGAAGAATTTCTCGGAAATAGAAATCAAACAGGAAGCACTCCAGAATATTCAGTCTTTTTCAGTAGGGGATGTTCTTCAGCAATTACCGGGACAATTTGTGCAGCCTTTTGATAATACCCAGTTTAAAAATATTGTCTTCCGTACGGCAAGTGGTGCTTCGGTAACCTCAGGTTCGACAATTTTAAGCGGCGATGAAGCAGGAAATAAAGCCTTCGGTGTACAGCTTATGGTGAATGATATTGCTTTATCAAATAATGAAAATATGCAAAGCTATAATTCGGCGTATAGTTCTCCTTTTGGAATCAATTTTACGACGACGGGAAGGTCCGGTACATTAACTCCGGCACAGCCCAACTTCGGGATTGACCTGCGTGAAATTCCTACAGAGAATATTGAAAGTATAGAAGTCGTTCAGGGGATTCCCGATGCTAAATACGGAGACCTGACTTCAGGACTTATTAAGGTGACGACATTTGCCAAAAGATCCCCGCTGCGCCTGGATGCATCGCTCAGGGAGGGAACTTATCAGTTGGGGCTTACCAGAGGATTTGCTCTTAAGAATGATCAAAATCTGAATGTTTCCGCAGATTATATGAATTCCATTACAGATCCCAGAACCAGTCTGATCGGGTATGATAGGTTCAGTACCAATATGCTTTGGGGAATCAATACCAAAAGGATAAGAAATCGAGTCTCTTTTTCATTTTCTCAGAATACCAGCAACGGAAAAAGAGATCCGGATGATTTGCAGGGAATTGTCATCAACAGTAAAAATAAGAGCTTTTCAATAAGCGATAATTTTAAATATATGCTGAGAGGTCGGGCCCGTAAAATATTCAATACCTTAAGTGCAGATGTAGGATTAAGTTATGCTACCCAGCTGACGGAGAGAAAATATTACCTGAATCAGGGCGCGCGCCCTTACGGAAATGCTCTGGAAAACAGTGTGTACTATGCGCCCTACACTCCGCCCAGCTATGAAAATATGACGTATGTGGACGGTAAACCGATCAGTATTTCTGTCAATACAAGTGCTGACGGGGTGTATACCACTTCTAAAAGATGGGTACATATGTATTCGGCAGGATTTAATTTCAGGTATGGAGATAACCTCGGAAGAGGGAAGTATGGAACAGCCGGACAATTTTCCACTATTGCCACAACCGGAGGAACAGCAAACGGAGTACGGGATTATAATTATCAGGATAATGTTCTCGCTACTTTCCAGTATGCCTTTTATGCACAGGATAATATTTTCAAACGATTAAATAATAAACATGCCATCAGAGCAAACCTGGGACTCCGTTATGATATTCAAAACGGAAAATCAACCCTGTCGCCGAGGATAAATACCTCTTATCAGATGGGAAATCTCAGCCTGCGTGCAGGATTTGGACTTACCTCCAAAGCGCCTTCGCTCAATCAGCTATATACAGGACCGAGATATTTTGATCTTCTTCTGGGAGATTACCGCCTCCCGGGATATTATACAGTGGGAATTATGCAAACCGTGGTGACTCCCGGAGATAATGTAGATCTCAAACCTTCAAAAAGCTGGAAAACTGAATTCGGAATAGATTATAAACTTCCATTTGCAACGATAAACCTTACGGCCTATTACAACAGACTTTTCGATGGCTTCAGCACGATATCAGTAGCTAAAGTGGTGGATAAAGCCAAAGTGGAAGTAAATGTTACCGGAACTCAAATTCCTACTTTTGAAATTGTAGGAAGTGACAAGTTTTATTATCTGCAAAACAGAATCACCAACGGATATGAATCTACAGATAAAGGACTGGAGCTTATGGTTTCTTTTAAAAAAATAGAAGCCCTGAATCTGGTAACAGCTTTTAATGCTTCTTATGTAACCACAAAAAGTAAAAAGAATGAAGGAATTCCTACCATTTCAGCACTTTCAGTTCCGGATCCGGCTTTCCAGTACGGGCTCTACAATGATACCTATTCCAACGCGGATATGGCAAGAGCCAGTTTTAGTTTTGACTATCATTTGCCGTCTTCAGGGTTGATCATAGGTCTTCGTACCGATCATTTTTTAATAGATAAGAGACAGACTTCGGGCAGAAGCATTTATCCGGTCGGTTATATCGATCCGCAACTTAATGTGGTCATGATTCCGGAAGGAGAAAGAAGCGATCCGAGGTACCAGAACCTTTTTAGAAAATCATCAGATGAAACCTTATCCGGGTTGGGGAGTAAAACATTGCATAATATACACCTTCGGGTAACTAAGGATTTCCTGAGTGGTTTCAGAATATCCATCTACGTGAATAATGTTTTCAATCTTAAAGCCTATAGTGAATACGGAACCCAATACGGGAACTTTAGTCCAACATCATTCGGAGCTAATATCTCATATAAATTTTAAAATCAGTTGTATTATGAAAAATATAATAACCTATTTGTTTTTACCACTGCTAATTCTCGTGGTTTTAGGATGTAAAAGAGAAGATGACTTCGGAAGCAGCAGTGATCTTCAGCCGGTACCTTATATGGTAAAGGTAAGATATGATGCTGCCAAATTCGGTCAGCTGGGAGGGAAAGGAGCTGCCAATTCCACGGTAACCTTAGAAAATATTTCTACCGGTGACAAAGTAATCGGGAAAACAGATATTAACGGAGAATTACATTTTAATGCCATTCTTCCCGGAACTTATAATATTACTGCGGAATCAGCAATGTCTAAGCAGGAATATGAAACAATATTCGGAATGTCTACATCCAATACCGAAGTTCATTTTGGAGGAATGAAGGAAAAAGCGATTGTGAATGTGAATGTTTCCGCAGCGGAAATTATACTCTCTTCAGGAAGAGTAGGAGATCTGGTGATTAAGCAGGTGTATTATGCCGGTTCTTCCACCACTGAAGGTGCTTCTTTCAGGGATCATTTTCTGGAAATTTATAATAATTCTGATGAAACTATTTATGCAGATGGTTTATATATTGGACTTTTGGAAGGGAATACAAACAGTAATGTGACGTCTTATACCCTGGCCAATGGGCAGTATGACTGGAGTAAATCTACAGGAAACAGTATTGGGGCAAGTGCAAATACAGATTACGTCTATGCCAATGTCGTGATCAGAGTTCCCGGTAATGGAAATCAGCACCCGATTTTACCAGGGGAAAGTATTGTCATTGCGCAGACCGCAATTAATCACAAAGCACCTTATGATACTCCCAACGGACAATCGGTTGGAATTAAAAAACCTGAACTGACCGTAGATCTCAGCGGAGCAGATTTTGAAACCTACCTTGGAGATTATCTTACGGCTAACGGTGGAAGTCCTTATATGTATGATATACAAAATATTATGGTTCCTGATATGCAGATTGTCCATTGGGCAAGCAGTTCTAAAGATATGCTGTTGAGTGTGACTTCCAGACCGGCATTTATCATATTTAAAGCCTCTCCGGATGAGGTTGCATCTTTTGCAAAAGTACCAAGTCCTAAAAGCGTAACTGGGCCGCTATTTGCCAGAATTCCTAAAGAAATCATTATTGACGGGGTAGATACAACCGATAAAGAATTAAAAGCACCAAAAGATTTACCAATGGATATAGATGCTACAAGAGCTTTTATTAAAGATCTGTCAGGAGCTCCTTATCCTGATTACAGTTCTTATTCCATCATCAGAAAAATAAAACAGGTGGTCAACGGAAGGACTATTCTGATGGATACGAATAATTCCCAAAATGATTTTACAACGATAAAAGTAAGCCCAAGAGGAAATGCACAATAATCATAGAAGTAAATTGTCATGGTACGGATATTTTATCCTGTTTGTCCTGATTTTAGCCAATCAACCGGTGTTTTCACAGAATACCAGACTGGATAGCATTGATATCAGTGATATAGAAAAAAATATCAGGCTGGAAAATCCTTATCTGAACTTTTTTCATCCCCTGGATTTTTCAGCAACTTCTTTTAATTATTCCGTGAATAAACAGGGATTTAAAAGAGTGCAGTCTCCGGAAAAATCAGAAGCTTTCAATTTTAATTCACAGGGTGTATTTCAGCTCTCTCCGAAAATCGTCCTTTCAGGAAGATTGAATGCTATTCGGGAGAAAGAACATGCGGTTCCTTTTATTCTAACGGATGAGAGAACTACTAACCAGCCCTTTATCCATAATCCGTCTTATTTCTACGCGCCGAGACCGGCAGACTGGTTAAAGCAGGATTATAATATTTATGGGGTGTTAGCATACCGGCCATTAGATTTTATGATCACCCAGCTAGGGGTCGAAGGAAATTTTACAAAAGCATACAGAGATGCAGATCCGCGTCCTAAAACAGACCGTTACGTTTATAATGTATTTTCTAAAATAGGACTGAACTGGAAAGAGCATAGCCTTTTTGCTAAAGGTAAATACTTCAATGACTACCGGAAGAATGATATCATGTATGTGAATTTAAATACCAATGTGCCCTCCAGTGATAGTGTGTATATCCGGTATAATGAAGGCTACGGGAATCAGTATAAAGGAGATCTTTATTCCTATACCGAATATAAATCTGACGGGTATATCTGGGGCGGAGAATATGCATTCAATACTAAAAATATCCATCTAAGTGCAGGATATGATTATCAGTATTTTATTGAACGCTTTTATAAACAATACAGCTATAAAGATACGGATAATGTAGAGCGACGGGTCTATATGAAATATTCGGGATTGAGAACGGATAGGCACAGTGCTTATGTAAATTTTCTCGGGAAGTTGAATGGATATCATTGGGTTTCACGACTGGATTTCTGGGATCAGATGGATGATAATTTCAATTATGAACTTAAATATAAAACCTATAGACTGCATCAGTATCAGCTAAGCTGGAATAATAATATCCGTTGGTTCAATACAAGGAATGAGTCCCAGAAAATCCGTCTGGATTTTTTATACGGAAGAAACAGAGTGAAGGATATTTCCGTAGTTCTGGACAGGGAAATCAATTATTTCCAGTATTGTATGGGATATGAAAAAGAATTTCGTGTGAATACGGAGGATAAACTGGCAGTCGGGGTAGATCAGTATCTGTATCTCCCTGTTCAGAAAAATTTTATGTATATTCCTTATCAGAGTACAAAAGAAAATATATTTGTACAAAAAATTGCGATCCCTGATTACGGATATGACGCTTCCGCAAAAACAGGGTTTACCTTACACCTGAAATATAAGATGAACCGGGCAAAAATCCGCTATGAGATTGAAGGAATATTAACCCAAAACTGGCTTGCAGGAAATCAGTATCAGCAGGCTGTGACTAATTATAATGGTAATGCAAACTTTATGGGTAGTTTTGCATTGAAAGTATTTTATTAAAATGAAGGAAAGATATCTTGCAATACTGGCTGTTGCATCAATAATTATAATGTCTGCCTATACCACTAATGATCCGACGGGATATACCGTAAATGAACTGCGCGAATTGTACGGGAGTGGTCATCATTCTCTGTGGCCTAAAATGCAGCTCTTTGATGAAGCGAAAGCAGGATTTCAGGATATAGGTTCTCTTCCTGAAATGACATTTCCCGCGGATAATCCTTATTCCGAAGATAAAGCAGAACTGGGAAAAATGCTTTTCTTTGATCCGCGCTTATCCGGTTCAGGTCAGATCTCGTGTGCAAACTGTCATAATCCGGATTTGGGATGGGCAGACGGAAGCAGAGTTTCCTTTGGACACAACAGACAAACGGGAACCAGGAATGCTCCTACACTGATTAATATAGGATATGCAAAAACATTATTCTGGGACGGAAGAGCCATGACCCTTGAGGAGCAGGTAAAATCACCGATTGAAAATCCGGTGGAAATGAATATTCATTATAAGCTGGCTACAAAAAATATAAGAAAGGTAAAAGGCTATAAAGTCTATTTTGAAAAAGCGTTCGGAACTAAGGATATTACAGAAGAAAGAATTTCTAAAGCGATTGCTACTTTTGAAAGAACCCTGGTAAGCCCGGCTTCCCGTTTTGATAAATTCATAAGAGGTAAGAAAAATGAGCTGACGGATTCTGAAGTCAACGGGCTGCATTTATTCAGAACAAAAGCTAACTGTATCAATTGTCATAATACACCCTATTTCTCAGATCAGAAGTTTCATAATCTGGGGCTTACTTATTACGGAAGAAAATACGAAGACCTTGGAAGGTATAAGGAAACGCTGAAGAATGAAGATGTAGGAAAATTCAAAACCCCGACGCTGAGAGAAGTGACAGATAATAAGCCCTATATGCATAATGGCCTTTTTCCGGAACTCGCCAATGTTGTGATGATGTATAATGCAGGAATGGGACGGGAAATTCCTAAAGCTCATCAGACGAATGATCCGAAGTTTCCACATAAATCTGCAATGATTGTCAGGCTGAATCTTACGGATGATGAGGTATTTGATATTGTAGCTTTTCTCAAAACCCTTAATAGCTATAAATATAAAATGAGGCCACCGGAACTGCCGGTTCAGTAAAAATAAGAGGTAAAATATAAAGAGAAAACGCTCCCAACCGGAGCGTTTTTTTATATTGAATTACCGGAATCTTTGAGTTTTCAGATCCGTATATCGTTTATTTAAACTTGAAAACACTTTTAATAAATCTCATGTTCAGGTAATCTTCTATCGGGAAAATTTTGGTGAAATAATTTCCGATATAGATCAGTAACAGGACTACAAAAGGTTTGTAAACCAGATTGATCAGGTTGCTGCTGAAATTAGGAAGAACAATGGCAACGGTGATCGCCAGAGTACAGATAATTGAAACGAAAATCATTTCAATACTCAACGGAGATACTTTAAATACAATATAATTGAAAATAATTTTTATAACATTGTAAATACTAAGAGAAATAGCGGTAGATAATGCAATCCCAATCAGTTTCAGCTCTGTATTTTTGATGAAATAATAATTCAGTCCGATGGTTAATCCTGCCAGTAAAAGCATCACCAGAATGTTGAATCTGTAATATTTTGAAAGAGAAATGATATTACCGTTAAATCCTGTAGCCAGATCAATTAAAACAGCAGAGCCCCAGATCCAGACTACCGGTTCGTATTCCCGGAGCATAGTGCCGTTTTTAGGCATAAACTGTGTCAGATAGGGGAAACCCACCATAATGCAGGAGAATAATACGGCGCCCAGAAAATATAAAGACAGGGAGGTTTTTTTGTGAAACCGGTCAAGCTCTTCCATGTCTCCGTCAGCAAGTGTTTTATTGATAATAGGAGCTGAAATATTAAACAATCCCAACTGGGGAATGGATATCAGTGAAATAAGCGCATACAGGACAGAATAAATTCCAACCTCTTCCATGCCCATGAATTCTCCGATCATAAAACTGTTGATAGCCAGGTAATTTCCGAAAGTTCCCAGAAAACCAAAAAAACTATAGTTAAAGAAATCTTTCCACAGATTATTTTTTTTGAAATAATCCGTATTGAAATCAAGCTGGATTTTTTCCAGTCTGTTGGTGTAATAAATATATCCGAAAAGCATGAAAGCAAATGTTCCGAAGAAGAAAGCAAATGCAATTTTTTGAGATAAAGCGAAATAATAGAACAGACAAAAAGCTCCCAGATTAGCAATTTTAGGAAGCAGATTATCAAAAATATTGGAAACTACAATTCTTTTATAATTGGAGGTATATTTATTGAAAATAGCACAGAATGAAAGAATAAGAATTAAAGGAAGGATCATTTCTTTAATCTTCCAGGCTTCTGAATGTCTGAATTTCGGGTAAAAATAAGGCAGTATAAAAAATACTGCAGTAAATACAAGAAAGTTGACGAAAACAGTGAGCAATGATAATGACAGCATATTTTGTTTCTTACCGTCTTTTTCTACCCTGTGAAAGAATTTTACATTTGAATATGAAATTCCAAGCACTACAAAAGGAACCAGCATCTCAGCAGCAGGAAGTATATAGCGGAGTTTACCGTAAAATTCAAAATCATTCGGGAAGATGAAGATTGCGGAAACCGTGCCCAGCAAAAAACCAATATAACCGATAATGGAATATTTGAAGCCTTGTCTCGCTACTACACTCATAAACTTGTTTTAGGTATAAAAATAATATTGTTGATGTACTGAGTTTTATTTTTTTCGTCGTTTATATTTTGCAGCAGAATGTCTTCTGTAAGTGTTTCTAATCTAAAGCTGTTTCTGTTGAGGTAGTGAGCCCCGTATCCCCAGCTTTCCACTTCAGCAATTTCATTCCATATAGGTGTTTGGTGATGTCTCTGTTCCATCTCAACCATTAAAGTCGGAAGAAACTGTTTAATGGTTTCTTTAGCTCCGGAAAGTGTCTTTATTTCATTGCCTTCAACATCTATTTTGATGAAGTCCAGTTTGTTAAAGTGTTCTATTGCAGCCCAGTCATCAAGTTTGATGACTTTTACTTTTTCAGTATAGCTTTTTTCCTCACCCTTTTCCTTGTAAGAAGTATTTAAGGTTCCGCGGGAAGCAATTGTTTTTCCATTGATGACAGGAACTTTAAATTCCGCTACCACATTCTCGTCAGAAAGAGCTAAAGGCAGAACTCTCATATGGGGAAACAGTCTTTTCAGGCGGCTGTAAAGTTTTTTATTAGGTTCAAAAGCATAAATATGCTCATGATCCAGCTTATTTTCCAGTTGATAAAGAAATGTTCCCACATTCGCACCAATGTCCAGTATCACAGCATTTTTAGGAAGGTATTCTTTGATCCATACCAGTTCCGGTTCTACATTGCGTTCCGAAAAATTATCTTTGTTAAGATTGTTTAAGTTCTTAAAATATCTTTTTTTGTAGAAATTCGGACTTATATATTGTAGCTTTTCTGCAAGTTTTTGGTATAAAGACATCCTTGGCTTTTTGACGAACAGCAAAGATAAGCAAAAATGTAAAACTTTTCTTAAAAAATGTTAAATATAATGATTTGATAATCAGCTGTTATGGTTTGTCAGCTGTTTTTTGTGAAAAATAAATTTTAACAGCCGGTTGATGGGCTGCGTGAGCTTTTCATCTGATGAACAGCCTATTTCGGACAATCCCGGAAATACAATAAAGAATAAAATTTTTTATTGTATTTTCCCGGGGATAATGATAGGGATAAACCGGATGTTGATTCAGACTACTCTACACGAAAGGGCGTATTCAGAAAATCATTAAACGGTTTCATGATTCTGAATACCTTTGTCAGGTTTTTTACCGCATCTTTGTTCAGGACTTCTTCATCCTTCAAAGGATGCAGGATAATAAAATTTTTAAGTTTCAGATATTCAGCCATCGGGTCTTCTTTTTCAAATCCCTGAGGAACTTTTTTAAGTTTGTCACTTTGGTCAAGCTCAGGAAAATACTTTTTAAATTCTTTATGATGCAAAACTTTCATAAAATCAGCCCCATATAATGAAATTTCCTTTCGGACTTCTTTTAAAACAGAAGATTCAGGCATGTAAATTCCGCCGGCCATAAACGACTTACCTGGCTCCATATGAAGGTAATATCCTCCTTTCTGACTTCCTTTACCCATTCCCAGAGAGGCTCCGAAATTGGTTTTATAGGGTGTTTTGTCTTTTGAAAACCGGGTATCTCTGTAAATTCTGAAAAGTGCTTTTTTAGCATCTGTTCTGGCAAGCTCTTCCTCGAAATCCGCCATTTCTCTTATGAGGTCTTCCAGAAAAGAAATAACATTTCCCTGTGACTCTGTGTAGAGATCTTTATGCTCATTAAACCATTCACGATTGTTGTTTTTTGTCAGTTTTTTTAGAAATGTGAAGGTTTCCGGTTGTATTGTATTCATTTTGTGATGGCAGTTTTGTTAGTATTTTTATAAAATGATGACTCAGTTTATGAATTACGAAGTTAAAAAATAAACTTACGTTGACCAAAAATTAGACTGGAGTTTACATATTCATACGTTTTCTTTTTTAGCTTTAAAATGCCCGCTCATTACAACTTCATTTTTATGAAATATCTTAAAAAAAAATCAAGAGGTAGTTTGAAAAAATTATAGGGAGGAAAAACTTAGAGTTATGGATCTTATTGCAGCAGAGCAGGAGAGCCATGCGGAAATGATGCGTATCAGTGCTATTGGCAGGTCCTTAATAGGGATCTGCATTTCTGAGATGTGTTCCTAATCATTAAATGATTGGATAATTGTTAGAAAAAAACAAGGCTGCCTCAAAAAGAGGCAGTTTTTTATTATGAAAATTAAATTGGGTAATCACTCGTATCTCAATGCTTCAATAGGATCAAGTTTAGAGGCTTTTAATGCCGGATAATATCCAAAAAACACACCGGTTACAGCACAGACAATGAAGGAGATGATAATAGAAGACTCCGTGATAAAAGTAGGCCAGGATAAAAAGAAAGTAACCAGTTCTGAAGAAAGAATTCCCAGAGCAACTCCAATAATCCCGCCGGTAATACTGATGAGAACAGCTTCAATAAGAAACTGATATAAAATATCTTTTCCCCTTGCCCCGATAGACATTCTCAGTCCGATTTCTTTTGTTCTCTCCGTTACGGAAACATACATGATATTCATAATTCCGATACCTCCTACAATCAGGGAAATACCGGCAATAGCAGATAACAGAACCGTAAGAAGCTGACTGGTGGAGCTCATGGTAGAAATGAGTTCAGCCTGGGTTCTGACACTGAAGTCATCGTTATTTCCATCCGCAGGAAGTTTATGTTGTTTTCTTAAAATTTCTGAAACCTGATCGGTAGCCTGCTGTGAGGTATTAGCATCAGTGGAAGCGGCATAGATAGTCTGAACGTAGGTAATTCCCAGAAATCGTCTCTGAACGGTATTAAAAGGAGCAATGATGACATCATCCTGATCCTGTCCAAATGCATTAGAGCCTTTTGTTGCTAGTACCCCGATTACTTTCATCGGAACTTTATTGAACCTGATGATGCTTCCTACCGGATCATCTCCGTTGGGAAAAAGGTTGGTGTAAACCGTTTGTCCTAAAAGACAGACTTTATTAGATGTCGTGACATCTTTTTTAGTGAAAAGATTTCCGCTTGCAATATTCCAGTCTCTGATTTTAAAGTATTCTTCATTCACGCCCTGAAGCTGTGTAGGCCAGTTGTTGGGTCCGTTGATGGATTGTCCGTTAGCCTGTACGGCAGGAGAAACATAAGAAACATCCGGAGCTCCTTTGGAAATAGCATCTGCATCCTGTAGTTTTAAAGTCTGTAAACCTGAAGCCCCGATTCTGGCCCCTCCTGAAACATTGACATTACTCGATGGACGGATCGTAATCATATTGGAGCCCATGGATGAAAGCTGATCACTGATGCTCTTTTTTGAACCTTCCCCGATAGCAGTCATGGCAATGACCGATGCAACACCGATGATGATTCCAAGCATGGTAAGGAATGCGCGGAGTTTGTTCCGTAAAAGAGCTTTCCAGGCAATTCTAAAGAGGTTGGTGAGGTTCATTATAATTAATTTTAATTTAAACTATTGATAGTCATCATTCATAGGAAGGTTTTCCAGAGCGTCTTTAGCAGACTTTATATTATCATTTTTTACATCTTTTATGACTTTTCCATCTCTTAAAGTGACGGTTCTGCTGCTGAAAGTGGCAATGTCGGGTTCATGGGTGACGAAAACAATGGTTCGTCCCTGTTTATTCAGATCCTGCATAACCGCCATAATTTCATAGGATGTTCTGGTATCAAGATTTCCGGTGGCTTCATCGGCCAGAATCATTACGGGCTCATTTACAAGGGCTCTGGCGATGGCAACTCTCTGCTGTTGTCCGCCGGACATTTGATTGGGAAGATGGTCTACTCTGCTTTCTAACTTTACGGCAGCTAAAGCCTGTAATGAGCGCTTATGACGCTCTTCTGCAGAAACTTTCGAATTATAAAGAAGCGGAAGTTCTACATTTTCCCGTGCCGTGGTTCTGGGAAGAAGGTTGTAGGCCTGAAAGACAAATCCTATCTTCTGATTCCTTAAAACAGCCAGCTCATCCCGATCAAGATTTTTGATATTGACTCCATCCAGAATATAGTCTCCGCCTGAAGGTTTATCGAGACAGCCTATAATATTCAGTAAGGTAGATTTACCGGATCCGCTGCTTCCCATAATGGTCACAAATTCACCTTTTTCAACCGAAAATGTTACCCCTTTCAGGGCATGAACGATTTCTTCGCCCATTCTGAATTCTCGTTTAAGATCCATGATCTCAAGAATTTTTTCAGCCATAACTTTATATTAATTTAATTGTCAGTTGCCGGTGGCTCTTTTTATCTTGGTCCGCCGCCACCGCCGCCGCTGTTTTTATTATTACCGCCACCTCTTCTTTGAGGCATAAACGGGCTTTTGGCCTGTCCGCCGGAAGTTTTTTTGGAAAGGGCTTTGTATCCGGTAATAATGTTATCATTTTTATTCAGTCCTGAAATAACCTGTATTTCCGTATCATTGTCCAGTCCGGTTTTTATTTTTTTACGGGATAGGGTACTGTCTTTCGCAATAACCCAGACTGCGGCTTCATTTTTCTTGTCTGTTCCTTTATTTTGTTTTTTCCATTGCCCTTTTTCATGTTTTTTACCGTTGGCAAAAGGGGAATTTACTTTATATTTCTGAACAATCAGGCTGTCCGGTCTGAAGCTGGTAGCCGCTGCTGGTATTTTCATTACATTTTCTAAAACCTCAGTGTAAATGGTGATATTGGCTGTCATTCCCGGCTTTAATTTTAAACTGGAATTATCTGCGTTAATGATTGTGGTGTAATTCACAACATTCGATGATACAGTAGGGTGGAGACGAACTTCTGCTACTTCACCGGTAAATGTTTCATCCGGGAAGGCATCCACCGTAAAAGTGGATTTCTGACCTACTTTTACATTTCCGATATCCGCTTCATCTACAGAAGCACGAACCCGCATTTTAGTAAGGTCTTTTGCTATACTGAATAGAGTAGGCGTACTGAAACTGGAGGCAACGGTCTGTCCTTCGCTTACATTTCTGTTGAGAACAGTTCCGTCTATCGGAGAATAAATATTGGTAAGGGACAGGTTTTTATTGGCGGTAGAAAGCTGGGCTGTTACCGTACCTACCTGTGCTTTTGCCATCTTGTACTGATTGTTTGCGTTATCAAAATCTGCTTTGCTGATAGCTCCCACTTTATAAAGCTGGGATTGTCGGTTGATGTTGATCTCATTATAGGCGAGATTGCTTTTGGCATTTTGAAGGTTAGCCTGATATTGTTCTGACTGAAATTTTAGCAGATCCGGATCCAGCGTAGCCAGAAGCTGTCCTTTTTTTACGGTTGAATTAAAATCAACGTAAATACTTTTGATAATCCCCGATACCTGAGTACCTACAGCCACCGTATCCACCGGTTGTATGGTTCCTGTGGCAGTAATGGATTTTGAAATTTCTCCCATCTCAGGTTTAACCGTTTCCAGCTGGATTTTTATTTCTTTCTCTCTGATGAAGAAAAACCAGACTGCACCAATAACAATGATGCCGCCCACAACCCAGTACAACCATTTTTTATTTTTTGTTTTCATCGTTTACTTAAGATTTATAGGGTTACCTGCATAAAATTCGTAGATCTGTTTGTTGAGTACTGCAGTATATTTAGCCTGAAGATAATTCTGAATAGATTGTATATAGAGTAGTCTCTGCTGCTGAAGCTGCACATAATCAATACTGCCGATTTTCATTTGAGCATTCATAATATCATACGTCTGTTTATTAATGTCAAGTTGCCTTGAGGCGGAATCATACTGAGAAACCGCATTTTGAAGACTGATATAGGATTGCTCCACCTGTTGATTAAGAACGGTTTTGGTGTTCAGTAAATCCAGATTGGCCTGTTCAATGGCAATTTTTGATTTTTCAATTTGTGTTTTATAAATCCTGTTATTGTAAATAGGAATTCCCAAACTTAATCCGACAGGCATATAGAAGTTATTTCCCAGCTGGTTAAAATAATTTCCGCTTCCATTGGCATAGCTGGTGGAAATATTGCCTGTTACGCTTAGGGTAGGTTGTATGGAAGCCTGGGCCATTTTCAGGTTGGTATTGGAGTTTTCTATATTAAGTTCTCCGTATTTTACTTCTGGGCGTTGGTTTTGTGCTAATGTTTGTACTTCCTGTAAGGGCTTTAGCTGATCATCCACTACAATACGATCCGGTTGTGTAATCTGAAAATTATATTCGGAAGGGAGTTGTAGTAATTGTTTTAAATTGACAATATCGGTTCGTAACGTATTTCTTGCCGATGTTAAATTGTATTCATCCTGTGCTACCTGTGCCTGAATCTGAAGGTAATTTAATTTTGAAATATTACCGGCACTGTAAAACTGATCTCCTTGTTTTAATTGAGTCTGGGTTGTTTTCAGAACGCCCTCCAGGGATACAATATTTTCCTGTGTCATGAGAATGCTTAAAAAAGCCTGTGTGATACTTAGGGTAATATTATTTTGGGCTTCCAGTACCGACAAATCGGCCATCTGCACCAGTAGATTTTTTGAAGATTCATTGTTTTTTATATAACCTGCATGATACAATGTCATAGAGGAGCCAAGCCCGATACTTTGGGACGGAACGCCGGTAGCCTGTAGCCCGTTTCCTCCATTGAGGGCAAAAATTCCCTGAGATACGGTTCCGTTTAAACTGGGGTATTTTGCATCTTTAGCCTGAAGAAGATCCTGCTCGGCAGAATTTTTAGATAATCTCAACGAGTTGATGGAAATATTATGTTCTTTTGCATATTCAATACAGTTATCCAGTGTCCAATTTGCTGGGTAACTGGACGTTTGTGCAAAAATTTCAAGACCCGTAAAAGAGAATGCCAGAAGGAAAAATTTGCTTTTCATGGTTTTATTTTTGAAAATTCATAAATAATACAGAAAAAATCAATCCAATTTAATAAAAAAAAATAATGTTTAACAACTTTTTAACCCAAAGCTTATTTTTTTGGATTTAATTTTTAAAAAATTAAAAATATATTAAAGGATTCTGAATTTAAGTTTGTATATTTAATACTTTGTTCAAAAACAAATCAAATAATTATTGTATCTTTGCAAAAATTTTAAAATAGTTAATGAATTTATTTACGGAAACCAATTTAAGTCCTGATATTCTTAAGGCAATTGGCGAACTGGGTTACGAAAGCCCAACAGAAATCCAAAAACAGACTATCCCTTTTATTCTTTCAGATATTCGCGATTTGATCGCACTTGCGCAAACAGGGACAGGCAAGACAGCAGCGTTTTCGCTTCCGATTTTGGATATGATTGACGATACGAGTCGCAAAATCCAATTATTGGTGCTTTGTCCGACACGGGAATTATGTCTTCAGATTTCTAAAGACATAAAGAATTACTCTAAATACATGAAAGACATCAAAACCACTGCGGTATATGGTGGAAGCAGTATTGTAGAGCAAATGAGATCTTTGAAGGATAAACCGCAAATCATTGTGGGAACTCCGGGAAGAGTAATCGATCTTATCAACAGAAAAGCATTAGATTTTTCTGCTATTCATTGGTTAGTATTAGACGAAGCTGATGAAATGCTTTCTATGGGATTCAAGGATGAATTGGAAACCATTCTAAGCGAAACTCCGGAAACTAAACAAACTTTCTTATTCTCAGCTACGATGAATAAAGAAGTGGAAAGAATTTCCAAAAATTACCTTACAAAACCACACCGTATTTCAGTAGGTTCTATCAATGAAGTGAAAAAGAACATTACTCACGAATATTATGTAGTAGGGTACCGTCAGAAAAAAGAAGCATTAAAAAGATTAATTGATGCAAATCCTAACCAGTATTCCATTATCTTCTGCAGAACGAGAATGGAAACTCAGGAAGTAGCAGATTTCTTAATGCAGAACGGTTATGCAGCTGATGCCCTTCACGGAGACCTTTCTCAGGCGCAGAGAGATACGGTAATGAAGAAATTCAGATTGAAAAATATTGATATCCTTGTAGCAACGGATGTTGCAGCAAGAGGATTAGATGTGAACTCTCTGACTCACGTTATTCACTTCTCTTTACCTGATGATCCTGAAGTATTCGTTCACAGAAGCGGAAGAACAGGTAGAGCAGGAAAAGACGGTATTTCTATGGCTTTAATCAAGCCTGAGGAAAGCAGAAAGCTGAAACAAATCAAGTCTGCTACTAAAATTGAAATTAACGAAAGAACAATTCCTACAGGAGATCAGATTATCAAAGCTCAGGTAGGTGGTGTTTTCGAAAAATTATTGACGGAACACGAAGATCTTTTCGAATTTGACGATAGTTTAATCCCGGATCTGAGCAATTTTACCAAAGAAGAACTGGTACACCAGTTGCTACAGTTCCAGCTGAAAGATCTCGCTTTATATTACAAAGATAAACATGATCTTGTGGAGCAGAAGTTAAGCAGCAGAGATGATGATTACTCAAGAAGAGATCGTGGACGCGACAGAGACAGAGACAGAGGAAGAGACAGAGACAGGGATCGCGGAAGAGACAGAGATCGTGGTGGAAAACCAAGAAGAAAAGATGAAAACATGGTGAGATTCTTCTTTAATCTTGGGAAAAAAGACCATTTAAAGAAACTTGATGTTTTAGATATTATCAATAAAGCGACTGCTGGCGGAAAAAGCAAGAAAAGAGCTGAAATCGGTGATATTGAGATCTTAGAGAAATTCTCCTTCTTCGAAGTAGAAAAATCATTCAAAGACAATGTTCTGAGCAATATTCAGTCTATGAAATTCAAAGGAAAAGATATGAGGGCTGAAGTGGCAAACTAAGCCTTATTATGATCATACAAAACCGGCATCATTGCCGGTTTTTTTATTTGATAATCAGATGTTCATGTAATGTTAACAAAACTTAATGTTAGATAGTTTCAGGTAAGATCCTTTTTTAAGAAATTTGCACACGAATTATAAATACTAAAAAATGGGAATTGGTAATATTTTCCACGCTTTTCAACCAAAGGATAAAATCTTTTTCGTACTTTTTGAAAAAGTAACTGAAAATCTAGTTGCAATGTCTGAAGAATTCAATGCAGGAATCAAAGATTTCGATCTTAATGACGATTCTATGTTGAAGAAAATGAGTGACTTTGAGCATAAAAATGATGAACTTACTCACGAAATCTTCGTAGAATTAGGGAAAAACTTCATCACTCCTTTTGACCGTGAAGATATTCACACACTGGCAACGGGACTGGATGATATCGCTGATTATATCTACGCTTCTACAAAATATATCTTCTTGTACAAATCACCAGAAATGAAGGCATATTCTGACTTCTCTTTACTGATTCACAAAGCATGTCTTGAGATTCAGAATGCCATGAAAAACCTTAAAGGGTTTAAAAACATGGAGCAGGTGAAAGAAGCTTGTATCAAAGTAAACTCTATTGAAAATATTGCGGACGATTTATTGTCTAATTCAATGGTGGAATTATTTGAAACAAACGATGCCATCAATATCATCAAAGTTTCATCTGTATTAAACTATCTTGAAGTAGTAACTGATAAAGCAGAAGATGTTGCCAATACGATTGAAAACATCATGATTAAATACGCCTAAACAATACATAGCAAAAAATGGAATTTCCGATTTTACTTGTAGTTATTATTGGATTGGCGCTTATCTTCGATTACATCAATGGTTTTCATGATGCAGCCAACTCAATTGCAACTATAGTTTCTACAAAAGTTTTAACTCCATTCCAGGCTGTACTTTGGGCGGCACTTTGGAACTTTGCAGCATTCTTTATTGCTGCTTATATCATTGGAGAATTCAAAATTGGTAATACAATTGCCAAAACAGTTAATGAGAATTTTATCACCCTTGAAGTGATCTTTTCAGGTCTTGTGGCAGCCATTGCCTGGAACCTGTTGACTTGGTGGTTCGGAATCCCTTCATCATCGTCACATACATTGATCGGAGGGTTTCTGGGAGCAGCACTGATGCATGCATTTATGCTGGATTATCATGAGGTGGCGGCAGCACAGCCGGCTCTTGGTTTCTGGGAGACCGCTAAGGAAGCTTTCAATCAGGTAACTCACCAGAGTGTCGTTAAATTTGATAAAGTAATTCCTATCTTCCTGTTCATTTTCATGGCTCCGATCATAGGGATGATTATCTCCATCATTATCACTTTAATTATTGTTCACCTTTATAAAAGATCAAACCCACACAAAGCGGATCAGTCTTTCAAAAGATTACAGCTGGCTTCTTCAGCTTTATTCAGTTTAGGACACGGACTGAATGATGCTCAGAAAGTAATGGGGATCATCGGGGCAGCATTAATTTACTACCACGTTGAAATGCTTCACGATCCGGTTTATCTGAATATTCCTGCAGCAGGACGTTTCGATTATTTTGCTCAGCATTACCTTTGGGTTCCTTTGGTATCGTTCTTAGCAATTGGTTTAGGAACCATGAGTGGTGGCTGGAAGATCATCAAAACAATGGGGACTAAAATTACAAAAGTAACTTCACTGGAAGGGGTAAGTGCAGAGACTGCGGGAGCAATCACATTATTTATCACAGACCACTTTGGTATTCCGGTATCTACAACACATACAATTACAGGTTCCATCATCGGGGTAGGATTAACAAAGAGAGTTTCAGCCGTAAGATGGGGAATCACCGTAAGCTTACTTTGGGCTTGGGTACTGACGATTCCGATTTCAGCTATTGTAGCAGGGATCACTTATCTTATCGTAACCTTCTTATCTTAAGCTGTAAATTAAAATATTCATACAAACTTTGTCCATCCGGGCAAAGTTTTTTGTTTTATAAAGCCTCGAAAAATTGTATTTTTGTTCAAATTATAAGATTTTATGGAATTTTTAGACAGATACCAGCAGATCGTTGGTGACGCCATCAATAAGTATACTTTTAAAGATAAACCTACGGAACTGTATGATCCGATGAATTACATTATTTCCCATGGCGGAAAGCGTCTTCGTCCCATTATGGTACTGATGGCATGTGATCTGTTTGGAGGAGATCTTAAACAGGCTATAAAGCCGGCTTTAGCGATCGAGTTTTTCCATAATTTCACGCTGATCCATGACGATATTATGGATGAAGCTCCTTTAAGAAGAAATAAACCTACTATTCATACTTTACATGGAATTAACGTAGGAATTCTTTCCGGAGACGGGCTGATGCTTAAAGCGTATAAGTTTTTTGAAGATCTTGAACCTGAAATTTTTAAAGCCTGTATCAGAATATTTACCCATACAGGACTTTTATTATGTGAAGGACAGCAGTATGATATCAATTTCGAAACCCAGGAAAATGTAACTTTTGATGATTATATCAGAATGATTACTTATAAAACCGGAGTATTAAGTGCTTCTTCATTCGAGATCGGAGCGTTAATTGCCAAAGCTGATTTCAAAGATGCTAAAGCGATTTTTAATTTTGGAAAACACATCGGTATAGCATTCCAGATTATGGATGATTATCTTGACGTATTCGGAGATCAGGCTCAGTTTGGAAAAAAACACGCAGGAGATATTTACGAGAATAAGAAGACTGTTCTTTATTTGTTGGCCAAAGAGCATGCAACGGAAGAAGAAAGAAAAGAACTTGATTACTGGTATTCCAAAAAGACAGAAAACGTTGATAAAATCTACGGGGTTGAAAAAATCTTCAGAAGAACAAAAGTGGATGAAAAAGCACTTCGGTTAATTGAAAAACACAATGAAATCGGACAAAGTTATCTTCAGAAAATTGATATTCCGGAAGAAAAGAAAAAACCGTTTATTGAACTGGCCAATTATTTATTGAGAAGAGAGAGCTAAATAGAGGAAGCAGATGATAGGGAGTAGGAGCAGCTTATCTGCTACCTATTTCCTGCCGCCTAACATCTATACAATGAAATTCAGAACCGAAGTTGATATTAGAACATCAGAAAAGAAGATTGAGATTGAAGACCGGATATTTTCAATAGGCTCATGTTTTGCTTCTGAAATGACAGATTTACTGCAGCAGGGGCAGCTTCAGACATTGAATAACCCCTTCGGGACCATCTTTAATCCTCATTCCATTTGTAATGAAATTAAAATTCTTCATGATTCAGCATTTTATGAAGAAGAGGATCTGATCACATATAATGATGAGTACATCTCTTTGGATCATCATACCGGTTTTGATACGCGGTATATTCATCAGACTTTAGATAAAATCAATACTGCTATTGAAGCGGGAAATGCATTTCTTCAGGAAGCAGACTGGGTGATCATCACCTATGGAACATCCTTTATTTATGAATTTCTTCCCAAGAAAAAACTGGTAGCCAACTGTCATAAGATTCCTCAGAAATTTTTTCAGAAAAGACTGCTCTCTCATCAGGAACTGACTCATTCCATCTATGATACTATTCTTGAACTTAAGGATATTTGCAAGGAAGGGGTACAGATTTTATTTACCGTTTCACCGGTAAGACATACCAAGGACGGAATGGTAGAAAATCAGCTGAGTAAATCAAAACTGATCACCGCCATTCATGAATCTATATCAATGTTTGAAAATTGTCATTATCTGCCTGTTTATGAGGTTCTTATGGATGATCTCAGAGACTATCGTTTTTATAAGGAAGACATGATTCACCCAAGTACTCAGGCTGTTAATTATATTTTTGAAAAATTTGGTGATTCTTATTTCTCAGAAGAGACAAAAGACTTTATCAAAGAAAATTTCAAAATAATAAAAGCGCTGGAACATAAAACAAGTGATAAAAAAGATCCTAAATTCATAGAATTCAGAGAAAAGCTGGATCAGAGAATTAAAAATCAGCAGGAAAAGGTTAAGCATAACATATTTTCAAATGACTGATTTTACAAAGCTTGATTATTTGAAAGAAGGTAGCGGAAAGCAAAAAAGAGCTTTTGAAATCCTTACCCGATACAAGGTTTTTGAAAAACTGAGTATCTATTCACCGGTTTTAGCGGGAACCATTCCTATTGACATTGATGTGGAGGGAAGTGATCTTGATATTATCTGTGAAATTGATCTGGCCGCTAAAGAAAATTTTTTGAATCATATTACAGCAACTGAGCTGATTCCGCCTGATGCAGAGATAAACGTTGAAGAAATGGTGGTAAGAGGAGAAAAAAGTATTGTACTGAATTTTATGCTGGAAGAATTTCCGGTTGAGATTTTCGGACAAAATAAACCGGTTATACAGCAAAATGCTTATAGGCATATGATTGCTGAGTATAAAATATTGCAGGAAAAAGGAGAAGAATTTAAACAAAAAATAATAGAGCTGAAAAAAAGGGGAATAAAAACAGAACCTGCATTTGGTATGCTGATGAATCTGGAAAACCCCTATGAAGATCTGTTAAAATGATAACAAAATGATTGATACACATACACATTTATATGCTGAAGAATTTGATGAAGACAGAAGAGAAGCTATTCAGCGAGCTTTAGATAAAAACATTACAGCGTTTTATCTTCCGGCTATAGATTCCGAATCTCATGAAAAAATGCTGACATTGGAAGCTGAATATCCGGGGCAGATTTTCTCGATGATGGGATTACATCCGTGTTATGTAAAACCTGAATCCTGGGAAAAAGAGCTGGAACTTGTTAAAACTTATCTTGATCAAAGACATTTTCCGGCAATTGGAGAGATCGGAATTGATTTGTATTGGGATAAAACAACATTGGACATTCAGGTAAAAGCTTTTGAGCAGCAGATTGACTGGGCAATAGAAAAAGATCTTCCGATTGTGATCCATACAAGAGAAAGTTTTGATGAAACTTTTGAAGTACTTGAGAAAAAGAAACATCCTAAACTGAGAGGGATATTCCATTGTTTTTCCGGTAATCTGGAACAGGCAAAGCATGCTATAGACCTCAATTTTATTTTGGGGATTGGAGGTGTCGTAACATTTAAAAACGGTAAAATAGATCAGTTTCTGCACGAAGTCCCTTTGGATAAAATTGTGCTTGAAACAGATTCTCCCTATCTGGCGCCGGTTCCGCACAGAGGGAAAAGAAATGAGAGCGCTTATCTTGATCTTGTAGCAGGAAAGCTGGTGAATATTTATGGAAAAGATTTTTCAGAAATAGATAGGATTACCACCGAAAATGCGAAGAAACTTTTCCGATAAAAGCAATTATAACATTGCTCTTTGCTGAAAAAATAAAAAGCTGCCTCAATGAGACAGCTTTTGTATTTTATTTCTTCCTGGTGAAGTTCTTGTTTTTAGGCTTTTTAAATCCTACCGGAGCGGATCCTTCGGTTTTCTTTTTATTATTATTGTTTTTAGGACCTCTTGAAGGTTGTCTCGGACCTTGTTTATCTGCTCCTGCAGACATCGGTTTATTATTTGAATCTCTTTTCTGAGCTACAAGATCATCTGTATGGAACGGATGATCCTTTACCACAGGGATTTTCTTTCCGATTAATTTTTCCGTATTCTTTAGGTTAAGAAGATCCAGCCCGTCTACAAAAGAAATGGATGATCCTTCAGCACCTGCTCTTCCTGTTCTTCCGATTCTGTGTACGTAAGTTTCAGAAACATCTGAAAGTTCAAAATTGATCACAAACTTTAATTCATCAATATCAATACCTCTTGCAGCAATATCTGTAGCTACAAGTATTCTTGTTTTTCCTGATTTAAAGTTGTTAAGGGCATTCTGTCTCGCATTTTGAGACTTATTTCCGTGAATGGCTTCTGCAGAAATATTGTCCTTCTGAAGTTTTCTGGCGATCTTATCGGCACCGTGTTTTGTTCTTGAAAATACCAGTACAGAATCTGCAATGTCATTTTTAAGAATGTGAGACAACAGATTCAGCTTATTCTCTCTTTCTACAAAATAAACCGACTGCTTGATCGTATCTGCTGTAGAAGAAACCGGGGTTACTTCTACTTTTACAGGATTGTTCAGAATCGAATTAGCCAGTTTTTGAATTTCTCCGGGCATCGTCGCAGAGAAAAACAAAGTTTGTCTTCTTTGAGGTAAAAGTTTAATAATCCTTTTAACATCATGTACAAACCCCATATCAAGCATTCTGTCCGCTTCATCAAGAACAAATATTTCAAGATTTTTCAGGCTGATAATTCCCTGAGCAATAAAGTCAAGAAGTCTTCCCGGAGTTGCTACTAAAATATCAACCCCTTTTTTCAATGCAGCCTCCTGATTTCCCTGTTTTACCCCTCCGAAAATAACGAGTTGTTTTAGAGGGAGATATTTACCGTAAGCATTGATGTTTTCTTCAATTTGAATAGCTAATTCTCTTGTTGGAGTAAGAATTAAAGCTTTTATATGATTATTAGAAATTTTATTCTTAGATAAATTTTGTAAAATAGGAATGGAAAAGGCTGCAGTTTTACCTGTTCCCGTCTGGGCACAGCCTAAAAAGTCTCTGCCTTCTAATATATCAGGAATAGATCTTTCCTGAATAGGGGTAGGAGTGGTGTATCCCTGTTCCTGAATTGCTTTAGCAATAGGTTCTATAAGTTGTAAGTCTGTAAAATTCAAATGAATGATTTTAAAATTTTAAATAAAAATTCTCTCAGTCTGAAAGAATTACATTTTGCAAAGGTACTCTAAATATTTTTAAGAATTCATGTGTTCTATGCGAGGGTAAACAATTCATTTTCATTTATTTTTTTATTATCCATAAATGGAATTTTCATTTATAATTTAATGTGTTTTTAATTATATTTTTAAAATTATAATAAATTTTAATTATTTTATATCATATTATTCATTTTTATGCTATATATTTGAGCGTAAACTAATTTAATCATGAAAAAAACAATCATTTTACTTGCCGCTGTTTGCGGTCTGGCAGTTCATGCCCAATCGTGGAATCTTACAGGAAATTCAGGAACGGCTCCCGGAACTAATTTTATCGGAACAACAGACAATCAGTCCCTGGTATTTAAAACCAATAATACAGATAAGCTGAAAATCACACCTGGCGGAAGATTTATCTTTTTTGATGTGACTTCAGCCGGTCAGGTATGGGACAGGAATCTGTTTTTCGGTGGCGGATATGATAATCCTACAGGTCTGTTGAATACAGCTTTCGGAATGGGAACTTTTACGATGAACTCAACCGGAGGGGCCAATGCCGCTTTCGGAGGTAACGCGATGTCTCTTATGACCAGCGGCGATATGAATGTAGCCATAGGTGCCAATAGTATGCGGCTTACCAATAGTGGTTCAATGAATACTGCGCTGGGAATGAATGCGATGGAAAGCTTTAAGACAGGAGCAGGAAACATAGGGATCGGTAACAGTGCGATTGGATCAGGATATCTGACCGGAGACTATAATGTGGGGATTGGAAAAGACGCCCTGAGGTATATCGGGACAGGAAATAATAACACGGTCGTGGGGGCCAGTTCGTTTGGTGGGATGACCTCCGGAAGCAACAATATTGCTTTGGGATTTTCCAACGCCAATACGATTCTTTCAGGAAATAACAATATTTTTATCGGAAATTCCATCATTCCGTATATGTCAGCTCCTCAAAATGAATTGAATATCGGGAACTGGATCATCGGGAACAACGGGACTATCGGTATCGGAAAGTTTATCAGCCCGCTTCCGGCTGACGGAATTACTTCAGACGGACTAAAATACAAGCTTTTTGTAAAAGAAGGGATCAGAACGGAAAAAATAAAAGTGGATATTGCCCCGGATAACGGCTGGGCAGATTATGTTTTTAAAAAGGATTACAAGCTGATGCCACTGAACGAGCTGGATCAGTTTATTACGGAAAACGGCCACCTTCCTGAAGTTCCCACCACAGAGGATGCCATTAAAAACGGAATAGAACTGAAAGAAATGAACATCCTTTTGTTAAAAAAGATTGAAGAACTGACGTTGTATACCCTTGAGCAGCAGAAAAGGATTGATGCGCTGGAGAAAAAAATTAAATAATTCAATAAATGATTATAATGAAAAAAATTTATATCACATTATTGATGACAATACCTTTACTCATTTTGTCTCAGAGGCAAAATGATAACTGGTATTTTGGAAGCCAGGGCGCCGTGAATTTTTATAATCAGACCCCTGTAGGCATAAGTACAAGCAGTATGTATGCTTTGGAGGCCTGTGGTGCCGTAAGTGACGACGGAGGAAATCTTCTCTTTTATATGAATGGCGAAAAGATCTGGAACAGGGACAATCAGGTGATGCCCAACGGTACTTTGCTTGCTCCTTATCAGAATGATTCGGCACAGCAGCTCGCCATTGTAAAAAATCCTGCAAATTCTATGCAGTATTACGTATTCATTACCGGAGAAAGCAACGGAATGTCAAATAAGATCAGCTATTCGATTGTAGATATGTCCTTAGGAGCTATCGGATATAACGGTGCACCATTGGGTGATGTGGTACAGGGAGCCAAAACAATTCCGGTTCTGAGCAATACCGGCCAGACATTTACTTCTGAAGCCATTACGGTGGTTCCCAATGTTCTCGATGAGTCTTTCTGGGTTCTGATCCCGAACGGAACAAAACTGTACAGTTATAAAGTCAGTCATCAGGGGATCAGTAATGGAAACCCGGTGGTGAGTGATTTAAATTTTCCTGTAAATTTAGGCTCTAGCAAGTATTATTCTATAAAACCTTCTGCGAAGATTCCTAATAATTACAATCATAGTTATTCGCATTATATTTGCGTTTCTTATTTCAATGATACTGCTACGCCTAATCCTACTTTTACCAATAAAGTATATTCATTCAATTCCTCTACCGGAATGATCACTCCGGATTATTCACTGCAAATTGACGGTATACGGGGCTATGTTCCGGAATTTAATAAAAATGCTTCCGTCCTCTTCCTGGGGCATCGGAATATCCACGCGATTGATCTTGTTAATTCCACCCCTTCCAATGTTCAGCATATGGAAATTTATCATCCTGCTGTTGATCCGCAATTTGAAGAACTGGGAATTCAGAGAAATAAATACGGAGATATCTATATAAGCCGGTCCAATAATATCTATCTGGGTAAAATTCTTAATCCGGATGTGTATGGTCCGTCAATGGGGGTCAATATGAGTGCTGTTCCTCTGGCTGCCGGAGGAACCCGTTATGGATTACCACAGCCTGTGGAATCCCAGTATGATGTAACGCCCTATTCTCCGTGTATGGATCAGCTGACCCTGAGTACTCCGGAAATTCACGATAATCTTTTTACCTATAATGTTGCCAAAGAAATTAAAACGATAGGAAATTATCAGGTAACCGCAGATCAGGGGATCATCATGAATTCAGGAAACAACATCACGCTTTTACCCAATACTCTGATAAGAGCTTACCGGTATATTGCTAAAATTACGACATGTGACCCCAATGCTGTAAGCAGATCTTCAGGGAATATAGCAAAAGCAAACGCTCCTGTAAGTATGTTCTTAAACCTTGATAAAGGTGAAAGGAGTAACCAGAATACAGAGGTCAGGATATTTCCTAATCCCGTTAAAGATATGCTGAATATTTCAGCATCCGGAAAAATTAAGGAAGTTGAAATCTATGATATTTCCGGTAAAAGAATAAATGCGGAGATCAGGAATAATCAGGTGGATGTTAAAAATATTCCGGCGGGTTCTTATGTGATCAGAATTGTTACCGATACTGGAGTGGCTAACAAACAGTTTATCAAACGATAATATTGAATATGAAAAAATGGTTGTCCGGATTCGGGCAACCATTTGTATTTCTGATGATGGTTAACTTAATTGAACCTGTATCCCACTCCTGCCTGTAAGAAGCCGATTTTTGTAGGAACAGCATTCGTTTTATTGGCTTCAAAAAAATTGAAATTGTATCGGGCATCCACGAAGAATTTATCATTAATCTTATATTCCGCACCCAGAAAAGGAAAGAGGTTCAGTGTTTTTATACCTTCAGCATTATCGCTGCTGACTTCACCAAAAGTAGTATCCGCTTTTGTTTTGGATGAAATATTAAATCCGAAATTCATTCCCACAGAAGCAGAAAAAGCAGGTACAAAATAATATTTTACAGAAACAGGAACCTGAATCTGATTGAGCTTGTATTCAAACTTCATATCATTTTTGTTGACTATTTCATTCCCTATCAGCTGAGCTCCCTCAAATACAGTTGAGCCGCCGAGCTGGGTATATAATACTTCAGCCTGTAAACCGAATTTTGAAGACAGAGAATGTTCAGCTACAATACCTGCGTAGAAATAAGATTTTGAATCCATTTTCTCCCCGTAAAATTTCATATCTGACAGAGAATAACCTCCTTTTACTCCAAAATTTATCGTTGAATCCTGTGCTGAAACAACCGTAGATATGGCCAAGAACAGAGCCGATAAAATAATCTTCTTCATTTTATTTTTTCAAGTTAAATGATTAATGTTTTTACAAAAAGAAATTCCTCCCGAATGAAGGAATTATGGTGGCAAAAATAATTTAAATTTTTTTAAAATGAAACTATTTTATCTTAGTCCATTGCTGGTTTTTTCTGAGGTTTTCAAAGAAATGATAAACTTCAGATAACTTTTCACTACCCCGTTTGCCATAATCCTCTATATTTTTTGAGGTTCCGTCAGCAAAGTTAATTCTCAGATAAGATGTCGGAAGATCCGTAATATTTCTTTCTCCGTATTGATCCTGAAGCTTTTTTACATCCAGTCCATCCAGCATGCTGATCAGTTTGTTGTAATCAGATTCTTTAATCGTTCCTTTAAAGGTTCCTTCACGGGGTTTTGAAAATTCATCTTTAGAAGGTTTATCATTAAAATTAAAATGTTCAGCTTCAAAAACAGCCGTCCTGTCCGGGGTAATGGTCATTTTGAATACCGGACAGAATCCAAAACATGGTGTTGCTTCATACTCAATTTTAGTATATTTTGAATTTACTTTTTGAGAATTACATGAACATAAAAATAGAAATGCGCAGAAACTTAGGATGTATTTCATAGTTTAAATTTTCAGCAAATCTCTCAATAATTGTTCCAAAAGCTGATGGTGGCTATAAAAAAGCAACCCCGGATCATTCCGGGGTTGTATATTGAGGCGGATAGCGCCAATTTTTATCCATGCAGTTGCTTCCAGATAGCATCTTTCAGCTCCACAAGTCCCTCTCCGGTAACCCCTGAGAAAAACAATGGTTGTTTGTTTTCCGGAAATTCAGCTGCAATTTCTTTTTTCAGTTCATCATCCAAAAGATCGGATTTTGAAACTGAAATGATGAAATCTTTGTCTAAAAGTTCAGGATTGTATTCTACCAGTTCATTTTCTAAGATTTTAAATTCCTGATAATGATCTTCAGAATCTGCCGGAATTAAAAACAACAGGATTGAATTTCTTTCAATATGTCTCAGAAACCTGTGGCCTAACCCTTTTCCTTCTGCTGCTCCTTCGATAATTCCTGGAATATCAGCCATTACAAAAGATTTGTAATTTCTGTAATCCACGATACCAAGGTTAGGTGTAAGGGTGGTAAAGGCATAATCTGCAATTTTCGGTTTTGCTGCAGAAACCGCAGAGAGAAGGGTAGATTTTCCTGCATTCGGGAATCCTACCAAACCTACATCAGCTAAAATTTTAAGCTCGAAAACAATATATCCTTCCTCACCCGGAAGACCGGGCTGTGCATATCTCGGAGTCTGGTTGGTTGAAGATTTGAAATGTTCATTCCCTAGACCTCCTTTTCCTCCATGCATCAGGATGATTTCCTGTCCGTCTTCCAAAATTTCACCAATAATTTCACCTTCCTCATTCTTGGCAATCGTTCCTACAGGAACTTCAATATATACATCAGCTCCGAAAGCTCCGGTTAACTGATTTTTTCCTCCGCCTTCACCACGTTCTGCTTTTACGTGACGCGTGTATCTGAGAGGAAGTAAAGTCCATTCATTCCCGTTTCCTTTCATGATGATGTGACCTCCGCGACCTCCGTCGCCTCCGTCGGGACCTCCTTTGGGAATATATTTTTCACGGCGAAGGTGCGCAGAACCTGCTCCTCCGTGTCCGCTTTTACAATGAATCTTTACGTAATCTACAAAGTTTGACATAATTTTTAGGGTTTAGGCCTTAGGGGTTAGGGAATAAATATTTAACTATGCTAAATCCTAATCCCTAAATCCTAAATCCTTATTTAATTTTCTCTACCTCAGCGAAAAGTTTTTGAGAAATCTCATCAATTCCTCCAACACCGTTTACCTCCACATATTTTCCCTGCTGCTTATAAAGTTCGGCTACTTCTGCTGTTTTAGCATAATATTCTTTAATTCTGTTTTCGATGATCTCTACATTGCTGTCATCTGATCTTCCGCTGGTTTCACCTCTTTTCAGAAGTCTTTCAACCAAAATTTTATCTTCTACCACTAATGAAAGACAGATGTCAATCTCATCATTCAGTTCTTCTTTAACGATTTTTTCCAACGCTTCTGTCTGGGCAGTAGTTCTTGGATACCCGTCGAAAATGAAACCGTTGGTATCGGTTGGTTTTCTGATCTCGTCGATCAGCATATCTGTTGTTACCTGATCCGGAACCAATTCTCCCTTATCGATATAAGACTTAGCCAGTTTCCCAAGTTCAGTGTCATTTTTCATGTTGTATCTGAAAAGATCACCTGTTGAAACCTGCTTTAAGTTGAATTTTTCGATTAGATTCTGAGCTTGTGTTCCTTTTCCACTTCCTGGAGGGCCGAACAGAACAATGTTTATCATAATTTTGATTCGCTTCCGGCAATTGGCATTCTGCTTCCGGCTCTTGGCTTTTGGCGACTTGCTTTTTTTTGCTTTTAGCTTTGTTTAGTTAATAATTACTTTTTTTAGAAATTTATTTAAAAGCTAATAGCCAGAAGCTAAAAGCTAATAGCCGTTTTAATGGTTGATTTTTCCGTCTTCTAATTGATATAAATTAGGTAGGTTTCTTCCTAATTCATCGTAATCCAACCCATAACCAAGTACGAATTTATTTGGAATTTCTTTCCCGATATAATCCAGTTTGAAATCCTTCTTGTAAATCTCAGGCTTCAATAAGAAACTTGCCAGTTTTACAGATTTAGGACGTTGTGTTTCTTTAAAATATTTGAAAAGACTTTCCACTGTATTTCCTGTATCCACGATATCTTCTACAAGAATAATGTGACGGTCTTTTACATCCTTAGTCAGTTCCATTTTCTGGTAAACGATTCCTGTAGATTCAGTTCCTACATAAGAGCTCATTTGAATGAAGGCTATTTCGCATTCACCCGGATAATATTTTAAAAGATCGGAGAAAAACATGATAACCCCATTTAATACACCGATGAAAACAGGAACTTCATCCTTATAATCTTCATAAATTCTTAATGCTGTCTCTTTTACAATTTCCTGAATTTCGGCATCCTTTAAATAAGGAACGAAAGTTTTGTCGTGAACTTTAATACTTTCCATAAAATTTTTAGTAGGTGGCAAAGTTACGGATTTTTGATTTTTCAATAAAATCTTTTTGTGTTTAATCCCGAATTTGTACTATCTTTGTTCTTTCAAAACCCAAAAATACAGACATGTAGGATATAATTTCTTTCAGATTTATTAAAGCAGTAACGGACGAGTTGCTGGTGTTTAACCTTTATTAAGAAAGAAATCATGATTTTACTTCATCATATGTCCTTTGGGTTTCCGGGAGGAAATCTGCTATTCAATCATATCAATTTGACGATACAACCCCACACTAAATATGCACTGGTGGGAAGCAACGGCACGGGAAAATCTACCTTGCTGAAAATCATTGCCAATGAGCTACAGCCTCTGGATGGAAACATAAATATTCAGGGAGATCTGTTATATATTCCGCAAATGTTCGGGAATTTTAACCATCTAACTATTGCAAAATGTTTAAAAATAGATCAAAAGCTTTATGCTCTTGAAAAAATTATTGCCGGCGAGGCTGATGAGAAATACTTTGAAATTTTGAATGACGACTGGGAGATTGAAGAACGCTGTCAAAATGCACTCCGGTACTGGGGGCTTCAGAATTTTAATCTGAACCAGACATTAGACGGATTAAGCGGAGGTCAGAAGACCAGGGTTTTTCTGGCCGGAATTCAGATTAATCAGCCTGATATTATTATTATGGATGAGCCGACCAATCACCTGGATCTGGAAGGTAGAAAATTAGTCTACGATCTGATCGGTAAAACTACAGCATCCCTGTTGATGGTAAGCCACGACCGGACATTGCTGAATCTGGTGGATGCTCTGTTTGAGCTGAGTAATCAGGGAATTACTGCTTATGGCGGAAATTTTGACTTCTATAAAGAACAGAAAGAAGTGGAGGTGGAAGCACTTCAGAATGATATCCAGTCCAAGGAAAGAGCATTGAGGAAAGCCAGGGAAAAAGAAAGGGAAACCATCGAGCGTAAGCAGAAACTGGATGCGAGAGGCAAACAAAAACAGGAAAAATCCGGAGTAGCCAGAATTATGATGAATACTCTTCGGAATAATGCAGAAAAAAATACTTCAAAACTGAAAAGTGTACACATTGAAAAAATAAACGGAATTTCAGGAGATCTCAGAACATTGCGTTCTTCCCTGAGAAATTCTGATCAGATGAAAGTGAATTTTAATGACTCTGTTTTGCATTCCGGAAAACTTTTGCTGTCAACAGAGAATATTAATTTTAAATACGGCAATGAAAAGCTATGGAAAGAAAATCTTAGCTTTGACATCCGAAGTGGAGACCGTATTTCTATTAAAGGGGCAAACGGATCCGGAAAAACAACACTGATCAGACTTTTGATGGGAAATGTCACTCCTTCGGAAGGAAATATCAGCAGAACAGATTGTAACTGTATGTATATAGACCAGGAATATTCCTTAATTAATAATGATTCCACGGTTTATGAATTTGCTCAGGGCTTTAATGATAGTGCTGTCTCTGAATCTGAAGTGAAAACTTTATTGTCCCGCTTTTTATTTGGTAAAGAGACCTGGGATAAAAACTGCGGTTTTCTGAGTGGTGGAGAGCGTCTGAGACTTCTTTTATGTGGTCTTTCTATCAGCAACAGGACTCCCGATATGATTATTCTCGATGAACCTACCAATAATCTTGATCTGCAGAATGTGGAGATCCTGACTGATTCTGTTAAAGATTATCAGGGAACACTTTTGGTGATTTCCCATGATGAAATTTTTCTGGAGGAAATTGGAATAGACAGGGACGTGCTATTGTAACAGTAGATGTGAAATGTATTATAGACGGGCTTTAGCCCGTCTTTTTTAATAAATTAGTAAAATGATTTCCTGTGTGTTACTGCTCGGCCTGATCTGTGGAAGGTTGTTTACAGTGTTTCAGTATCCAGCCGGAGATTTTACTAAGAACCTTGCCTCGTATTTCTTCATTAAGAATCTCATGACGCATTTCCGGATAGATTCTGGTTTCTACATCCGAAAATCCATCAGTTTTTAAATGCTCAACAGTATTGCTCACGCCTTTGCCAAAATCACCAATAGGATCATTCTGCCCGCTTACAAATAAAAAAGGAAAGGATTTAGAAATGCTATCAGACCAATTCCTTTGCGTTGCTTTTTTATAAACGGTAAACAATGTATAAAAAGCATTATTGGTAAATGGAATCCCGCATAATGCATCCTGTTCAAAATCATTTCTGTTTTTTGGATTAAGGCTCAGCCAGCTGGTTGTACTGAAGTCTTTATCGTTTTTAAAATGTTTATTGTTAACCCTTGTAAAAACAAAGTTTAAAAGTGTACGATGACGGGGAGCAAGGAAACTGGCTAATGATAAATAACTTCTTAATAAGTTTATGCCCGGTAACGGTCCGCCTGTTCCTGTAATAACAGCTCCTGCAAACTGATCACCGGATTGTTGAAGAAGACAGCGTGTAATAAAAGATCCCATCGAATGTCCGAGTATAAAATGAGGAAGATCAGGATATCTTACCCTGAGATAATCCGCCATCATTTCTGCATCAGCAATTAACCTTTGATCCGGTCTGTTTAGCTGGAAAAATCCGATTTCTTTTTTATCTCTTACCGATTTTCCATGCCCCAGATGGTCATATGTTAATACCGCAATTCCCTGACTGGCAAAATACATTGCAATCTCCGAATATCTTCCGCTGTGTTCCTGCATACCGTGAACAATCAATAAAGTGGCTTTTATGGATTCAGGTGAAAAATGCGTAAAGAAAAGTTTAGACTTATTATTGACATTGGAGAGCAAGTATCCCGATTGTTGTGCTGATCTCATAATGTGGAATATCTTTAATTTTTTTAGGGGAACGATCAAAGATACGTAATTAATGAAAAGATATTTGATTAAATTTTTCTTAAAATTTTAATTTTTTGTTAATCCTGATAACATAGATTAATACTTTGTTTTAGTGTCTTAAACGTTATGATTTTCACCCTGATTAAAAATAAATATCCTTCAGAATTTGGTCGTCATTTTTTTTAAAAGTAATTTTGCACGAATCTAAAAACAAAAGTAAAATATGTCAACTTATGTAGTTGTAGGTCTTCAGTACGGAGATGAAGGCAAAGGAAAAATAACGGATGTTTTATCTGCAAAATCAGACTACGTAGTACGTTTCCAGGGTGGAGACAACGCAGGTCACACGGTGTATGTAGGGGAAGAAAAATTCGTCTTACACCTTCTTCCTTCAGGAGTTCTTCAATGCAAAGGGAAATGTATCATTGCGAACGGAGTAGTGGTAAACCCTAAATCTTTCATTAAGGAAGTCAACCAGATCGAAAGCAAAGGACTGAAAACTGACCACATTTTTATCAGCAGAAGAGCGCATGTTATCATGCCTTACCACATTCTTTTGGATACATACCGTGAAGAAGAGCACGGAGGAACTCAGATCGGAACTACTAAAAAAGGAATCGGACCTTGCTACGAAGATAAAATCGCAAGAGTGGGAATCAGAATGGTAGATCTTTTAAATCCTGAGATTTTAAGAGATAAAATTGAGAAAAACTTAAAAGTTAAAAATTCTCTTTTTGAAAAATATTATGGAAAACCGGTTTTGGATGTTGAAGAAATCTATAATGAATTCTTAGAAATCGGGAAACAACTTCAGGACAGAATCGTTGATACGGAACTGGAACTGAATGAAGCTATTCAGGCAGGGAAGAACGTATTGTTCGAAGGAGCTCAGGCTTTAATGCTGGATATCGATTTTGGTACCTATCCGTATGTTACTTCATCTTCTCCGTCTACGGGAGGAGTTTGTTCAGGAGCAGGTGTTCCGCCAACTTCACTTCAGAATCTTATCGGGGTTGCGAAGGCCTATTGCACAAGAGTAGGAAACGGACCATTTCCGTCCGAACTGGATAATGAATTAGGAGAGAAAATCAGACAAATCGGTGGAGAATTCGGAGCTACAACAGGGAGACCGAGAAGAACAGGATGGTTAGATCTTGTTTCTTTAAAACATGCTTGTATGATAAACGGAATCAATAATCTTGTGATCACAAAATTAGATGTTCTTACAGGAATTGATACCCTTAAAATCGTTACTCATTATAAAACTGAAGACGGAAAAATTATCGATTACTTAACTTCTTCGACTGAGAAATTGTACAATTACGAGCCAATCTATCAGGATTTACCGGGTTGGGAAGAAGATATTACAAAAGCAAGAAGTTACGATGAGCTTCCTGATAATGCACAGAAATACATTGAGTTTATTGAAAAATATTTAGGAATCAATGTATACTTAGTTTCTGTAGGTCCTGAAAGAAGTCAGAACATCATCAGAAAAGAATTATTCTAATATTTCTTATAAATAAATAATACAAGAGGCTGTCATTGTGATAGCCTCTTTTTTTTTAAACAATTGATACGGTTATCTCTGATGGATTTACGAATTTAAAATTAATACTGCCAGAGATATGTTTCTTGAATACACAGAAATTAAGGCGTCAGAATGAGGATTTTAAAAGTGTTAAAATTTTAATATTATCATATTTTTTTTAAAAACAATAGTGTTTTGATAAAATTTTGGCAGATATTTTGATATTGAAACATTGCTTATCGATAAGAACTAACAAAACTAATAATCATTATTTTTTAACAGTTTAAATAGTAATAGTGATGAAACACCTGAACCAAAATCAAGAATTTCGTTTCAACGAAGTTCTTTTTGAGCACCGCAACAAAGAATACGGCGCCTATGTATTAAGAAACGAATCAGATAGAATATTAACCAAAGCACTTTTTGTAGGAGTGAGCTTATTGGCAGCTGTGTCAATTACCCCGCTTTTGATTTCTGCATTTAGAACTCCTGAAGTCATCCAGGATGGTGGATATTTCCTTCCGCCGCCTATGATTATTCCTGATGATCCGGCTCCTAAAGATCCGCCTGTACAGGTGAAGCCGGAAGCTATACAGGCAGAAAAAGTTAAAACATATGACGCTACAATACCAGAACCTAAGGCTGTTGTTAAAAATGAAAAAAAGATACAGGAAGATACTGAAAAAGCAGTAGCAGGTACACAGACGTCGCCGGGAAAAGAGATTGAAACCACTGCTTATATACCTGTTCAGCCTCAGACAATAGGAAACGGTAGTACGCCTTATGTGGCTCCGCCTCCTGTAGTTGAAAAGACCGATCCTAAAAAGATTGAAACTGAACTTAGTGTTGAAGCTAATTTTGTAGGCGGCATCGATTCATTCAGAAATAAAGTGATGAATAATTTTGACGGCTCAGCATTTAGCTCTGACGATGTGATGAAAACCTCAGTGACCTTTATCGTAGAAATGGACGGAACCATTTCGGGAATCAAGGCGAGTGGTGGCAATGCCGATTTTAATAATGAAGCAATAAGAACTATTAAAGCTATTTCCAAAAATGGAAAATGGATTCCTGCAAAAAATAAAAAAGGAGAATCCGTAAGAAGTTATTTCAAATTTCCGATCTCAATGAGGTTTGAATAATCAGTACGGAATATATTTTAAAAGTTATCCACAAAGATTTTTTTTTGTGGATAATTTTTTTAAATGTTAAATTGCTTATTAACAATATTTTAACTCAATTTTGAATTTCTCTGTTCACCGAGAGCAAAGAAAAAAGTGTATTTTTGAAACTTAAAGTTCGAATAATGGCAAAAATCATAGGTATTGCTAATCAAAAAGGAGGTGTTGGTAAAACTACCACAGCTGTAAACTTGGCAGCAGCATTAGGGGTATTGGAAAAAAGAATCTTAATCATTGACGCTGATCCTCAGGCGAATGCAACGTCTGGGCTTGGAGTAGAAGATGTTCAGTATTCTACGTATAATCTATTGGAGCACAGTGCGGATACAAGAGCTTGTATCAAGAGAACTGCAACTCCCAACCTAGATATTATTCCATCACATATTGACCTTGTAGCAGCGGAAATCGAATTGGTAGACAAGGAAGATCGTGAATATATGCTTAAAAAAGCATTGGCCAGTGTAAGAGAAGATTATGATTATATCATTATCGATTGTGCACCGAGTTTAGGTCTTATTACTGTGAATGCTCTTACGGCAGCTGATTCCGTAATTATTCCGATCCAGTGTGAGTACTTTGCATTAGAAGGACTTGGAAAACTTTTGAATACCGTTAAGAATGTTCAGAAGATCCATAATAAAGATCTTGATATCGAAGGTCTTCTTCTTACCATGTATGACAGCCGACTGAGGTTGTCAAACCAGGTAGTCGAAGAAGTTAATTTGCACTTCCCTGAAATGGTTTTTGAAACAATTATCAGCAGAAATGTAAGATTGAGTGAAGCGCCAAGCTTCGGAGAAAGTATTCTGAATTACGATGCCGAAAGTAAAGGGGCTGTACAGTATATTCAGCTAGCAGAAGAAGTTCTTTTAAAGAACGAGAATTTAATAAAAAATTAAATTAATAATAAATGGCCCATGAGTGAATGCCAGTCATCACTTATCAAACATCATTTATCAATTATATCTATGAAGGACAAAAAAAGAGCTATGGGACGTGGCTTAGGAGCCATTTTAAGTGCAGAATCTAAAGCAACAGTTAATTCAGCTACCGATGAAGGAGCGGATAAATTCGTTGGAAATATTGTAGAAGTTGCGCTTGAAGATATTTATCCGAATCCGACGCAGCCAAGAACTTATTTTGATGAAAAAGCATTAAATGAACTTGCGCAGTCTATTAAAAACCTAGGGGTAATTCAGCCTATTACGTTAAGAAAAGATGGTGAGAAGTTTGAGATCATATCTGGGGAAAGACGTTACAGAGCTAGTAAAATAGCGGGATTAACGACTGTTCCTGCCTATATACGTTTAGTAAATGACCAGGAGCTTCTTGAGATGGCTCTTGTTGAAAATATTCAGAGAGAAGATCTTGATGCTATTGAAATAGCCTTAACTTATCACAGGCTGTTGGAGGAAATCGGTCTTACTCAGGAAAATCTTAGTCAGCGAATAGGAAAAGACAGAAGTACAATTACCAATTCTATCCGATTATTAAGATTAAATCCGGATATTCAAAATGCAATCAGAAGTGGTGAAATTTCTGCAGGACACGGCAGAGCAATCATCAGTCTTGAAAATGAAGAGAATCAACAGGTATTGTTTGATTTGATTATCAAAGAAAAACTGAATGTTCGTCAGGCTGAACAAGCTGCAGCAGCATTGAAAAATCCTAAATCTCCCGCTGCAAAGAAAGTAAATGCAGAACTTTCCAATAATTATAAAAGAGCCCAAAAAACCATTGCTGACATCCTGGATGTAAAAGTGGAAATAAAGGCCTCCGGAAATGGTAAAAAAGGTAAAATTGTTCTGGACTTCAAAAATGAAGAAGAGCTGGAATACATTTTGTCTCATATTAAATAATGAAGCAAATATTTTTCACATTTTTCTTGTGCATCGCTGCTCAGGCATATTCACAAGTCGCCCCTATTGATACGGTTCGGGTACCGCAAAGTCTTCCGAAAGAGGAATCCTCTGTGGTAAAACCAAAGCCAGGAAAGACCGAAGCAAAAATTATTGCAGATCTTGAAAAAGCGAACGGACCTACCAAGAAAACATTGAAGCTAAACCCTACGAGAGCAGGCTTGTATTCTGCTGTTTTTCCGGGATTAGGTCAGTATTATAATAAAAAATACTGGAAAATTCCCATTGTATGGGGGGCTGTAGGAACAGGAGTGGGAATTGCAATCTGGAATGATAATCAGTACAAAAAATATCGTGAATATTATGTAGCCAAACTCAACGGTACTCCTAATGAATTCGTAGACAGTCATCCGTTTCTGGATAAAAGAGCTTTAGGAAATGCACAGGATAGAGCCAAAAGACAAAGAGATTATGCAATAGCGATAACAGGATTAATTTATATTCTGAATATTGTGGATTCAGTAGTAGATGCTCACCTTTACGAAAGCCGTCATGACCCTGACCTTTCTTTCAAACCAACGGTCATTCAGGATCAGTATGGTTATGATACTCCAAAAACAGGGTTGAGTTTAAGTTATAGATTTTAATATAGAACATAGGATCGGAATTTCTCAGATAAGAAACAGAATAATCTGATCATAAATATAAAATAGCATATGAAAATAGCATTAGTTGGCTACGGTAAAATGGGTAAGATCATAGATGAGATCGCACAGAAAAGAGGACATGAAGTAGTGGCCCGCCTGAAGGAAACACCAACTGCTGAAAATCTTAATAATCCTGATGTTGTCATCGAATTTTCTCTACCAGAAGTAGCATTCGATAACATCAAAGCCTGTCTTGAAAATAAAATTCCGGTGATTTGCGGAACGACCGGATGGCTTGAAAAAAAACAGGAAATAGAACAATTAGCTGTTGATAATGATACCGCTTTCTTATATGGATCTAACTTTAGCCTGGGAGTGAATCTGTTCTTTGCACTGAACGAAAAACTGGCAGACTTAATGAAAAATGTAGATGAATATTCCTGTCAGTTAGAAGAAATTCACCACATTCATAAAAAAGATGCCCCAAGTGGAACAGCAATCTCTATTGCAGAAGGCATTATCAGTAACAATCCGAAATTTGATGCCTGGAAACTTGAGGAAACTCAGGGGAAACAGCTTGGAATCTTCGCTGTACGTGAAGATGAGGTTCCGGGAACTCATAGTGTTTATTACAGAAGTGAAGTGGATGAAATTGAAATAAAACACACCGCTTACAACAGAAACGGATTTGCATTAGGCGCAGTAGTTGCAGCCGAATGGATTAAAGATAAAAAAGGAAATTTCGGAATGAAAGACGTTTTGGGGCTTTAATTTGTAACAAATTCTTTAAATTGCGACACATAACAGAAATGATGAATAGTGAATTGTAAATAGCCGAAAGCTGTGATCATTTATTGCTCATCATTTTATCATTTATATTATCAGAATAGGCAGAAAAATTTATGAATTATTTTTTAACTTATACAGTATATGTTCTCATTTTATCCGTATTAATGGGGATCTCAACATGGAAGTTGTTTAAAAAAATGGGGTACAATCCTCTATTTGCATTTATACCCTTCTATAATTATTTCATTATTCTTAAAGAAACGAAACACCCGAAATGGTGGGCCGTTCTATCTTATCTTCCGATTGTAGGGCCAATCATGATGTCTGTTTTTCATCTTTATCTGGTAAAGAAATTTGGAAAAACACTCTTCAAGGATCAGATTCTTACGGTGATTCTTCCATTTATTTATATGGCCGTCATCAATTATTCCAAAGATGTAGAGCTGGAAGATGAAAATGCAAATGATCTGTTTCTAACCGACGAAGAAAAAAGTGTAAAAAAGAAAGATACCTTCCTGGGATCTATTACGTTTGCTGTAGTTTTTGCAACGATTATCCACGTTTTTATAACCCAGCCGTTCGGGATTCCTACCGGATCTATGGAAAGAACATTATTGGTAGGTGATTTCCTTTTCGTAAACAAATGGAGCTACGGTTACAGACTTCCAATGCGTCCTTTAGCAATACCTTTCCTTCAGGGAACAATTATGGATACAGGACAGAAAGGAAACCCGAAAGATGATCCGAAGTCTTATGTAGATGGAGTAAAACTGCCTTATACAAGAATTTTGCAGTTCAATAAACCACAGAAAAATGATGTAGTCGTTTTCAACTATCCTCAGGATTCGGTACACACTGCAATAGATAGAAAAGATCCGTACGTAAAAAGATGTGTGGCTACTGCAGGTGATACTTTTGAAATGAGAGCGGGAAGACTTTTCGTGAACGGAAAGCCGGAAACTGTATTGGGAGATCAGGAAGTTCAGCACAGATATATTGTAACTACCAGCAGTCAGTTAGATATTCCTACATTATACAAAGCTTACGGGTTTTTACCAGTTCAGGAAGTGGAACAAAACAAAGGCGGATATATTTATGCTTTCCAGGGACTGACGGATAAGATTGCTAAAGATATCAAAACTCTTCCTCAGGTCACTGAAATGAACGAAGACGTTTCAGTAAAAGGAGAGGCTGCCGTATACTACAGAGATCAAGCGAAAACAAAGATTGATACCACTCAGTCTATTTTCCCGATCAACAAACCCTGGAATCAGGATTGGTATGGCCCGCTAAGAATCCCTAAAAAAGGAGATGTTGTAGCTATCAACACTGAAACACTTCCCATGTATCAATGGATTATTTCTGAATATGAGCACAATAGCTTAGAAAAAAAGAACGGAAAGATCTTTATCAACGGGAAAGAAGCAAACCAGTATACGATCCAACAGGATTATTATATGATGATAGGGGATAACAGAGATGCTTCATTAGATGCAAGATTCTTTGGTTTCGTTCCGGAAGAAAATATTGTCGGAAAACCAATGTTTACATGGATGAGCCTTCAGGGGGCTTTTGCAGATAACAGCTCCACCTATCAGGCGCCATTCAAGATTCGTTGGGAAAGAATGTTTAAAGCAACCAATACCGGAGAAGCCAATAAAACTTCTTACTGGTGGATTGCCGCAATGATCCTGATATTATTCTTCGGTTGGGAGTATTTCGTGAAATTATTCAGAAAGAAAAACACAGAAGAATAGTGTTTAAAAGTAAAATATTTAATAGAGTCCTGTTAGCAGGAAGCTTTATTGTAACTGTTTTTATTATTGCAAAACTCTCAGGGGTTTTGCAATATGCTTTTGTACCACAAGCAGGAAATGAGCCAACTATTAAAAAGGGATCAGTTGTTTTTATGAGTAATATTTTACCGTATGATAAATTTACAATGCTCGCCTATAATCAAAGAAATAAGGACTATCACGAAGGAGTCTATGTACAAAGATTAATAGGAGTGGAAAATGATAAAGTATGGATTAAAGATGGAAACGTATATGTCAATGGAGTACTGATTGATCAGTTTAATGTGAAACATCCTTATAAAATAGATAGAGGATATGCCAATGACCTTATTTTCAAAGGAGCTGATGAGCATGAAATTTTTCAGTTGAATGAAAATTACTTTATTGCCCAGCTGAGTGATAAAGAGCTTAATGATAATTTTTTTCATGAGCGATTTATAGATACCAGTCCCAGTCCGGATATTGATAAAGTATATCATCATAAAGATTGGAATGCAGATAACTTTGGCCCCGTAGTCGTTCCGGGAGGAAAATTATTTTTATTGGGAGATAATCGCAATAGTAGTTTAGATTCCCGCTATCTTGGTTTTATTGATGAAAATGATGTCGTAGGAAGGATCTTTTATCCTAAAAATTAGAATTTATTATTATGCAAAATATTTTATTGCCGGCTTTTTATATGCCTCCGGTTTCATGGTTTTCAGTGTTTTTAAATGCTGAAAATAACGTTGTATTTGAACAATTTGAAAACTTTCCAAAGCAAACCTATAGAAACAGAGCCAATATCTATGGGGCAAACGGAAAGCTTTCACTGATTATTCCCATTAACCATAACGGGAAAAGAGAAATGAAAGATATTGAGATTTCATATAGAGAAGACTGGAGAAGCCTTCACTGGAAATCTATCAAAACAGCTTATCAGAGCTCACCTTATTTTGAGTATTATGAAGACAAATTCAGAAAGATATTTGATCTGAAAGAAAAATTTCTTCTTGACTTTAACCTTAAGGGGTTGGAAATCATCCAACAAATACTTAAAACGGAAAAGGCACACTCTTTGAATGAAGAATATATCAAAAATCCTGAAAGTATCAATTACAGAGAAAAGTTTTCCGCAAAGCTTCCTTCAGAATTTGAAATGGAGGAATACTATCAGAGTTTCTCGGATAAACTTGGATTTTTGGAAGATTTATCGGTTCTGGATCTTATTTGTAACAAAGGACCCGAATCTCTTACTTATATAAAGAATATTAAACAATCATATTAGTATAAAACCGCCATTGGCCATTTTTCTCAGGAAACAAAAATGACGGTTGCCTATGACATAAAAATAAATCTCAACATATGAAAAAGGTATTATTAGCTGCTGTTTTTTTAACAGGTTTCAGTTTCTCTTACGCACAGGAATCTAAAGCTAAAACTATTGACCCTAAAGAAGATAAAGATCTGATGACGTGGTATCATAAAGATTTTGCCACTTCAAAAGTATATGGTGTAAATACAGCAAATGCATATAAATATCTGGAATCTAAAGGCCTGAAACCTAAAACAGTGGTTGTAGGGGTTCTGGACAGCGGAGTACAGATAGATCATCCGGGATTGGTAAAAAACATATGGTCTAACCCGAATGAAATTCCGGGAAACGGAAAAGATGATGACGGAAACGGATATATCGATGATGTACATGGATGGAACTTCATCGGAGGTAAGAACGGAGATGTAGATATCGATAATATGGAAGTAACAAGAGTTGTTGCCAAATATAAACCGGTTTTTGAGGGAGAGGATTCTACAAAAAACAAAGCAAATCAGGCAAAAATGCCGGAAGAATTTGCCTTGTATATGAAATCTAAAGATCTTTTCAATAAAAAGAGCCTGGAGGCCAAACAAGGCCTTCAGACATATACAATGATCAATGATTTGATTCCGAATATGATGAAATTGCTGGGTGGAAAGCCTGTAACTTCAGAAACCCTTTCTGCAATCAAATCACCAACTGATCAGAAAGATGCTATTGCCCTTCAGGTATTAGGACAGGTTTCTCAAAGCCCTGAATTCAAAGGAAAGTCTGCTGCTGAATTCGAAAAAGGGATCAAAGATCAGATGAAAGAAGCTATTGATTATTATGCCCCTCAGTCTAAACAGTATGATTTGAGCTATGATACCAGAAAAGAAATTGTAGGAGATAATTATGATGATTATGCTGAAAAAAATTATGGAAATAATCATTATGAAGGACCTGATGCAGAACACGGAACCCACGTAGCAGGAATCATTGCAGGACTTCCTCAGGGAAAAGAAGTTCAGTACGGGGTAGCTTCCAAAGTCGCTAAAATTATGTCTGTAAGAACAGTTCCAAACGGAGACGAAAGAGATAAAGACGTAGCCAATGCCATCAGATATGCAGTAGATAATGGAGCAAGAGTTTTAAATATGAGCTTTGGAAAACCGGTTTCCCCAGGGAAAAACGTTGTTTGGGATGCTTTTAAATACGCAGAAGATAAAGGCGTACTTTTAGTAAAGGCTGCAGGTAACGAAAATGAAGATGTCGCAGAGCATTTAGCTTATCCTACCAATTTTAAAAATGCTGCCGATGAAAAACCATTTGTAAGCAATGTTCTTGTAGTAGGAGCAAGCACCAATAAAAATAATGAATTGAGAGCAAGTTTCTCTAATTATAATAAGAAAATGGTAAATGTTTTTGCTCCGGGAGAAGAAATTTATTCTACGGTTCCTAAAAACGAATACAAATACCTTCAGGGAACCTCTATGGCTTCACCGGTTGTTGCAGGAGCTGCAGCAGTTCTGTTAGCGTATATGCCGGATCTTAAACCATATCAGATTATCGAGGCCCTTGTAAAATCCAGCAACCCAAACACAACAGAAGGGTTTGCCGATTACTCTCAGGCGGGTGGTGTTATCGATTTAAAGAAAGCCGCAGAATATGCGTATACCAACTTTTATAACGGTAAATCTGCTTCCGGAAATATGTCTTCTAAACGTAAGCTCGAGGAAGTCAAATCCGTAAAAAAGAAGGTTAAAAAATAATTTATCTGCCTGTATTTAAGGCTAAACCATAAAAGGTCCGAAATTTTCGGACTTTTTTATTTTTTATTTTCAATTTTGGCACGGTTTTTTGTAACTTTAAGGTAACAAAATAATAAACAACAAAATGAAAAAGTTACTACTTGCAGGGATGTTAGGAACATCACTTTTTGCAGTGTCTTGTTCCTCAGTGAATAGAGCAGCTACATCTCAAAATCAAAAGGCAGACTTCCTTAAATTAAAAGGAGATTGGCAGATTGTAAGCGTTAATTATGAAAAAGGATATAAAATCAAACCTTTCGATGAAGGAGCAGACGCGCAATGTTTTGTAGGAAGTCATTGGAGATTAATTCCTAATAACTGGACCGGAGCGTATACCCTAAACGGAGGAGGAAGCTGTCCGGCTATTACACAACCGATCAAGTTTGAAGTAAAAGATGGTAGCACATTTATGTTTAAAAAAATCGCTACCGGCACAAAAGCAAAACAAAATACTGCAGGGTACGTGCTGACATTAGTAAGCCAAAGTACAGACCAGTTTTCACTTGAACAAGATGTTCCGTTTGAAGGAGGAAATGTAAAAGTTGTTTACAATTTTGAAAGAGCCGGAATGAAATAATTTATAAACATAAAAGATCAAAAAAATGAAATTTACTAAAACATACGCAGGAGCGCTTTTCTTATCATCAGCTTTGTTATTGACAAGTTGTGAAGCAGTTCAGAATTCAAATCACCAGCAAAGAGGTACAGCAGTAGGTGTTGCATCCGGAGCTGTATTAGGTGGTATCTTAGGTAACAACGTAGGCAGAGGCGGAAATGGTGCGATAGGTGCTGTGTTAGGTGGTATTATCGGAGGAGTTGCAGGGAATGTTATCGGTAACAAAATGGATAAGCAGGCCAGAGATATTAAAGAAACTTTACCAGGTGCTCAGGTAGAAAGAGTAGGAGACGGTATTAAGGTGACCATGAACGAAAGTATTGTGAACTTTGCTTTCGACTCTTCAAATCTTACTTCTGTGGCTCAGGGTAACTTAGATAAACTTGCAAAAGTATTAAGTGATAACCCTGATACAAACATCAATATCTACGGATATACAGACAGCGTAGGTAAAGACGCATACAACTTAGCACTTTCTCAGAGAAGAGCCGATGCCGTAAAATCTTATTTGGTAGGTAAAGGGATCACAGGAAACAGAATGTTTACGAAAGGTGAAGGTAAGAATATGCCGGTTGCCAGCAATGATACTGACGAAGGAAGAGCTAAAAACAGAAGAGTAGAGTTTGCTATTACTGCTAACGAGAAAATGATTAATGATGCCAAGCAAGGGCAATAATTAATTTAACATATAAATATTTTCGTAAAAGACCGCTCCGGCGGTTTTTTTTGTATTTTTATACTATCAATTTTGAATTTGTTATTTTTGTATTTGAAACAGCATAAATGAAGAAATATCTTAAACTGCTCCGGGTGGAGCAATGGGTGAAAAACCTTTTTGTATTTGTCCCTCTGTTTTTTTCAGGTAATATCACCAATGTAGACTTACTTGCCAAAAGTATTTTTGCATTCATTATTTTCTCGCTGGCTGCCAGTGTTGTCTATATTCTGAATGATTATAACGATATTGAAGCAGACAGGAAACATCCCGAAAAAAGAAGAAGACCTCTTGCAAGCGGTGCTATATCAAAATCAACAGCCATAGGGATTCTTACCGGGCTCATTATTGCCGACATTGCTCTGGTATTCTTTGCACAATTATATTTTCATCAGTTTTTATGGAAGTTTGGAGCAATCATAGGCTTTTATGTGGTGATGAATCTTGCCTATACCTTTAGATTAAAACATGTTCCGATTATTGATATTTTTATTATAGCCATTGGTTTTGTATTAAGGGTTTTAGCAGGAGGATATATCACAGGAATAAGTATTTCCCAATGGGCTATTTTACTGACATTTGTGTTAGCACTGGTCCTTGCTATCGGAAAGAGAAGAGGAGAGCTTATCAATGCTCAGGTTTCAGGGAAAACAAGAAGGGCGCTGGATGGCTATAATGTTCAGTTTGCAGATATTGCCTTATCTATTTCCATCACTCTTGCCATCGTATGTTATTTGATGTTTACTCTATCACCGGAAGTTCAGGCCAGATTTCATGAAAGAGTGTTTTATACTGTAGTTTTTGTAGTCTTCGCGCTTTTGAGATATCTTCAGCAGACACTGGTATACAACAGAACAGAATCCCCAACGAAAATTGTATACAGAGATCGTTATATACAGGTCACTCTATTACTTTGGGTTGCCACATTTTTAATTCAAATTTACTTTAAAAAATGAAGCCGAATTTCACACAAAAAGTGACCAACTGGGGAAATTTCCCTGTAGTGGAAAAAGAAATGAGATCTGAGGACAGCTTCAAAAAAATAAAGGAGTTTGTACTGAATCATAATGAGGTCATTGCCAGAGGAAACGGCAGATGTTATGGAGATGCCTCATTAGGAGAAACTATATTTTCTACCAAAAAATTAAATAAATTCATCAGCTTTGACCGTTTGAACGGGGTCATTGAATGTGAAGCCGGAGTTCTCCTCTCAGACGTTCTTGAAATAGCTGTTCCTCAGGGATATTTCCTTTATGTGACGCCCGGGACAAAATTTGTTTCCGTAGGAGGGGCTATTGCTTCTGATGTGCATGGAAAGAATCATCATGCTGAAGGCTGTTTTTCGGAATATGTTATCGAGTTTAAGCTGATGACGGAAAACGGGGAAATCATCAGCTGTTCCAGAGAGGAAAATGCAGAGAAATTCTGGGCCACCATTGGAGGTATGGGACTGACAGGAATCATCCTTACTGCAAAATTTAAGCTCAAAAATATAGAATCCGCCTATATTCGTCAGGAAAGCATCAAGGCTGATAATTTAGATGAAATTTTCAGGTTATTTGAAGAAAGTGAGAACTGGACATACACGGTAGCCTGGATTGATTGCCTCCAGAAAGGAAAAAATATCGGCAGAAGTATTCTGATGAGAGGAGAGCATGCTTTTCAGCATGAGCTGCCTCAGAATCTGGTAAAAACCCCTTTACGATTAAAGAAAAAACTACAGCCAACTGTTCCGTTTTATTTTCCGGGATTTGTATTGAATGCCCTGACGGTAAAAATTTTCAACTGGCTATATTATAAAAAACAATCCAAAAAAGAGGTGAAAAATTTTATTGATTATGAAACGTTTTTCTACCCGCTGGATTCAATTAATGAATGGAATAAAATCTATGGAAAATCAGGATTTATCCAATATCAGATGGTGATTCCCAAAGAAGCCGGAAAAGAAGGAATGAAAAGGATTCTTGAAACCATTGCCAAAAGCGGAAACGGCTCATTTCTGGCTGTTTTAAAACTTTTCGGAAAAAATAACCCAGAGGCTTACAATTCATTTCCGATGGAAGGATATACCCTGGCTTTGGACTTCAAGGTGAATTCTAAACTAAAAAAACTTGTTGATCAGCTGGATGGTATTGTTCAGGAGTTCGGAGGAAGAATTTATCTTACCAAAGACAGCATGAGCAGATCATCACTCACCAATTATCTGAAAAATATTCGAAACTCTAAATTTGTGTCATTACAGCACAAAAGAATTATAAATAACAACTCATAATGATAGTTCTGGGAAGTACATCTGAAGTGGCACAGGCTTTTGTGGAAAAAGCGCTTCAGGAAGGAGAGAAATTTGGAAAAATCTACCTTTTTACCTCAAATAAAGAAACTACGGAAAGGTTTGCAAGACATATTGATGTGAAGTTTCTGCAGCAGTCTGAAGTGATTGAGCTGGACCTTACCAAAGAAATTGATTACAACAGATTTGATAATATCAATTCAAATGTATTATTTTGCGCTGTGGGATATTTAGGAGAAGGAACAGAAGAGGGGCTTTATGATAACAAAAACACAGAACGTATTATCGGAATCAATTATGCGAAACTGGTTCCTGTGATGAATTATTTTGCCTATAAATTTGAGAGCCGAAGATCAGGAACGATTATAGGGCTTTCGTCAGTAGCCGGTGACAGGGGACGGCAGAGTAATTTTATTTATGGAAGTGCAAAAGCCGCTTTTACAGCCTATCTGAGTGGTCTTAGAAACTATCTTTTTGATAAAAAAGTTCATGTTCTGACCATAAAACCAGGATTTATGGCTACCAAAATGACAGAAGGTCTGCCTTTGAATCCTAAACTGACCGCAACTCCAAAAGAAGCTGCTGCATGCATTTATAAAGCATTCAAAAAGCAGAAAAATGTGGCATATGTTTTGCCGGTTTGGAGTATTATTATGATGATTATCAGGAATATCCCTGAATTTATATTCAAGAAATTAAAGCTTTAAAAAAATGAAAAAGTTGTATTGTTTTGATTTTGACGGAACTTTAACGTATAAGGATACTATGTTTATGTATCTTAAATTCTACGATTCTACAAGATACCGAATTCAATTTTTAAGACATGTACCCCTTTTTATTTTACTGAAACTTAAGCTGGCTGAAACGGAGAAAGTGAAAAAAAGCTTTATAGGTTCTATTCTGAAAGGGCAGTCGCAGGAAAAAATTGAATTGAAGTCTAAACAGTTTTTTGAACATCATTATCCTAAAATTGTCAGAGAAAATGCTTTAGACTTTATAAAAAATATCGATAGAAATAATACACAAAGTTTATTGGTAACTGCCTCACTGGATATCTGGGTGAAACCTTTTGCAGAAGAATTAAAAATGCAGCTTGTTTCTACACGCGCAGAGTTCAAAAACGGTGTGTTCACGGGAAATTTTATAGGTAAAAATTGTAACGGAAAAGAAAAGCTGGTAAGAATTAAAGAAGAAATCAACGATTCCAGATACGATAAAATTATTGCATTTGGCGATACTTCGGGAGATCGGCCAATGTTGAAATGGGCAAATGAAGGACATTACCAATTTTTTCACTAATTTTGGGTGATAAAAGTGTAAAAAATGAAAAGGCTGTTCATCGTATTTGTTGCAACTTTAATGAGCTGCGCAAGTACATCATCCCAGAAAACATCAGGCATGCAAAATACAAAAGCAGAACTTCTTGTTTCTGAGTCGCAGGGTGGCGCAGATAAAGTAAGTTTCAGAATCATTAAAGATGAAAATGACTTTCATCGTATTATTAAAGGAAGTTTTGGCCTTATAGAGCTGGGAAAAGAACCTGCTGCCAATGATCCTGAGTTTCCGAAAAATAAGAAAGTTGTTTTGTATAATATGGGAATGTTTAGATCAGGAAGTCACAGAATCACCGAAATCAAAAATACTTTTGTGAAAAATAACGTTCTTTACGTGGAAGTTCCGGGTGAAGAACAATCTGGCGGAATGGAAATTCAGGTGATTTCCAATCCTTGGTTTATTTTTGCTGTTCCTTCAGATTATCAGTTTAACTCCGTAGAATTAAAATATTCAAAATAATAATGGATAAAATATATTTAGATAATGCCGCAACCACTCCTCTTGCAGAAGAAGTTATAGACGCAATGGTGGGTACAATGAAGATGAATTTCGGGAATCCGTCTTCAACGCATAGTTTTGGCCAGGAAGCGAAAATCCTTATTGAAAATGTAAGAAGGCAGGTTGCAGACTATCTTCATGTAACTCCTGCTGAAATTATTTTCACTTCTTGTGGAACAGAATCCAACAACATGATTATTAAATCCAGTGTGGAGCACCTTGGTGTTGAAAGGATCATCAGCTCGCCTTTAGAACACAAATGTGTCTCTGAAAGTATCCTGGATATGAAAAGCAGAAAAGGAGTGGAGGTAAATTATATCCGCCCTAATGAAAAAGGAGATATTGATCTTAATAAATTAGAAGAATTATTAAAAAATTCGGATAAAAAGACTTTAGTAAGCCTAATGCACGCCAATAACGAGATAGGAAACCTTATTAATATTAAAAAGGTGGCTGAGCTATGTAAGGAATACCATGCTCTTTTCCATTCGGATACTGTACAGACAATGGCTCATATGAATCTGGATTTATCTGAAATTCCGGTAGATTTTGCTTCTTGCAGTGCTCATAAATTCCACGGACCAAAAGGATCCGGTTTTGCTTTCATCAGAAAAGCAACGGGTTTAAAAGGAATTATTACAGGCGGACCTCAGGAAAGAAGCCTCAGAGCGGGAACAGAGAACGTTGCCGGTATTGTAGGGCTTGGAAAAGCGTTAGAACTTTCTCTGAATCATATGGAAGAATATACCAATCATATGCAGTCGATTAAAGATTATGCTATAGAAAGGCTTTCAGCAGAAATTTCAGGGATTAAATTCAATGGAAGAAGCGCTGAAAAGGAGAATAGTCTTTACACTGTATTAAGTGCTCTGTTACCTTATAAGAACCCATTAATCGGGCTTCAGCTGGATATGAAAGGTATTGCTATTTCTCAGGGAAGTGCATGCTCATCCGGAGCTTCTAAGCCATCAATGGTAATGATGATGGTACTTTCAGAAGATGAAATGGATCACGGTACCCCATTGCGTATCTCTTTCAGTCATATGACAACAAAAGCAGATATTGATGCATTAGTGAATGCACTAAAAGAAATCTCAAAGGACTATGCTATAGAAAAAACTAATGTTGAGCATAGATAGTCTTATGAGGTAAAAATCGTAATTTTGAGCATTCAATAGAAGAATTGAACGAGAATATAATATTAATTAAAATAAAAGAAACAAAATGGCTTTAGAAATTACAGACAGCTCATTTCAGGATACGGTTTTAAAATCAGACAAACCGGTATTAGTAGATTTTTGGGCAGTATGGTGTGGACCATGCAGAACTTTAGGACCAATTATCGAAGAAGTTGCATCAGATTTTGAAGGAAAAGCAGTAGTGGGAAAAGTGGATGTAGACAACAACCAGGAAATTTCAATGCAGTATGGCATCAGAAATATCCCTACCGTTCTTATTTTTAAGAACGGAGAAGTAGTAGATAAGTTAGTAGGTGTAGCTCCAAAAGAGGTAATCGCTGAAAAATTAAGCGCTCACTTATAAAAAAAATAAGTTTGATAATGAATGCCTTCCAGTATTGGGAGGCATTTTTTCAAAAATAATTTGCAGATAACAAAAAAAGATGTAATTTTGCAACCACGAAAAAGAAACGAAGTTCTTTAAAATTTTGATCCGGTAGTTCAGTTGGTTAGAATGCCGCCCTGTCACGGCGGAGGTCGCGGGTTCGAGTCCCGTCCGGATCGCAGAAGTTTTCTCAATTTCTTTAAAAAATTGATCCGGTAGTTCAGCTGGTTAGAATGCCGCCCTGTCACGGCGGAGGTCGCGGGTTCGAGTCCCGTCCGGATCGCAGAAGTTTTCTCAATTTCTTTTAAAAAAATTGATCCGGTAGTTCAGCTGGTTAGAATGCCGCCCTGTCACGGCGGAGGTCGCGGGTTCGAGTCCCGTCCGGATCGCAGAAGTTTTCTCAATTTCTTTAAAAAATTGATCCGGTAGTTCAGCTGGTTAGAATGCCGCCCTGTCACGGCGGAGGT